>CBIHPP010000024.1:0-137237 GCA_966212235.1 uncultured Niastella sp.
CGTGCAACATTAAGCTTCATCGTTGGCGCTTCGCACCCGACGAAGCTTAGTTGTTATATGCAGTTGCCGTGGATGACACCTATAATTGAAATCAATTTTCAATATTTCTGCCAAATTTTTCGATTCTTTCTGAAGTGGAAATCGTCTTAGCCTTTCCTTTTACCATTGTTTCTGTAACATAAATTAACTGACCTTGCTTATGGGTATAGTAATCTGATTGAAGCAACCTGAAATATCCTTTCCTAAAATGAGGTATTTTCGATACTTGTGTACGTTCAGAATCGGTGATCTTTTCGGAAACGCTAAAAATGACATTTCGCTCAGATCTCTTTTCATTTTTCTCGAGTGTGATTTTGGGAACTCCTTCGGCCACACATTCTGGAAAGCATTTCATGTATGCTATTGTGTTGATGGCAAGCCTAAACATTTTAGAACTAGTCAGAGATTTTTCATCCTGCTTTCTATTCTGATCTATATAGAATTTGTCCGACGTAAGGCCATTAATAAGTTCGTTGTGAGAGAAAAAAAGTTCTATTGTATTATTATCATAGAGGCTAAGAGAGAAAGCATAGCCGTTAGTTTCATGAGGGATATGCAAGCCAAATGTATACTTAACACATTTGGTTTTGCCTGATGTTTTGATATAAACAACATCCGTGTCTTCTCCATTTTCGTACAAATACTTTCTAATCCCATCAAGGTCTGATAGCGATGTATTTTCGAGAAAATCTTGCAACTGCTTTTCTAAGAAAAAAATATGCAAAAATTTTCCTCTTAAATCCTCCTTCCATAATTCTAATCCAGATAACATGAGTTGATTAGACTCTGAGTTTTCACGATCTGCTCGTATTACATTTATCAGGTTGCGTCTGAGTATGGTAAAAATATGTTCATCAGGAATTTCTGGTGTGAGTTTTTTTTGCACTCCATAAAGATTTTCCCAAACAAACTTTAAAGGGGTGCTATACCATATTTTCTTTGCCATATAGATTGTTATCAATAGGTGAAAAAAGTGTGTAATTTTTTAGTTTCATCATGGAAATGGCAATTGCATATAACACCTAAAATATATGCCGTTAACCGGCTTTGGCCTAAAAATTCAGTATTGATAATCAAAGTAGTAGTCGCCTTTTAAATTGTCACTGCGCAAATACAAACAAATCGTATTACAAGCCATTCGTTCCACTACACAATAAATTAACAAAAGAACTGTCAATTCACTACTATCGAGATTACTAAAAGTTGAGGAAATATCAGAAGGTGTTTTCACCCTTTTTCATAGTTATTAGACAGTAAACTGAAATCAATAAACTGATTCTGCTTTGAATATCAACAGTTTAAGTTTAAAAATAAGACTTAATTCCTCTTTTTCCTGGTTCGATAATTCTCCAAAGTGGGGCACTTTTAAACCCTGTAAGTCATTGATTTACAGGGTTTTTTCTTTTTAGGTGTGTCATTTTTCCACGCTTTTTACCCCTTTCTGCCGCTTTAATTGACATAAAATTGACACATCTCATGACACACCGAAAAAATGTTCCTTTCCCGGCACAAAACCAACACTGTCGGGTATCAAAAAACCGCCAAAAAAGGCCCCATTTCCTTCATTTGACACACGAAATGACACACGGTTTGACACACCATTTAGGACATAACTTCTCCTCCTTCAGCGTGTTAGTCAAAATGGCAGTAATGGCAAACATGTTGGGTCTATTTAACAAAAATTATTCTACCCGCTTTTTGCCGCTTTCTCCCAGTATGATAAAAGCCGGGCAAATGACTGCTTATAAGATGGCAGAGCTAATTGGCATGGCACACTCCTTGAGCCTTTATTCTTCTACTAATTAAACCCCTTTCTTATGAATTTCATTCAACGCCCCAACAAAAATGGAGATAAGATTACCTTTTATTATGATTACGGTCGCGCCCCAGGTCAGCGACCATCAACTGGTATTTTTATTTATGCCAAACCCAACAATCAAATCCAAAAGAACCATAACAAAGAAGCGCTGAAGTTACTGGAAACTAAAAAAAGCCAGGTTATTATTGAGCAACAGGCAATAGGCTCAGCCTATATTCCATCGCATAAGTTCAAGGAGAACTTTTTAGATTATTTTGAAGAATACATTAAACTTAATAAGCGCGAGGGTAACCGGCATCTCACCTGTTGTTTTTCCAAGTTCGAAGAGTTCGTTGAAAAATCATTCATTGCGCCTATCGAGATTACTGAAAACTTTTGCAAGCGATTCAGGCGATATTTATTGGATAAGCTAACAGGCGAAACGCCTGCGAATTATTTTGCCAGGTTTAAATGGGTTATTGATGCGGCTACTTCAGATGGATATTTTGTAAAAAATCCTACTGCAAACATTCCGGCAGTATCTAATCCAAGTATAGCCCTGAAAGAACATCTTGAAGTGGATGAATATCTGGCATTATTAAATACGCCCTGGACAAATGAAGAAGTAGCACAGGCCTTTATTTTTAGCTGTTATACCGGGTTGCGATGGGTGGATGTTAAATTGCTTAACTGGAATGATATTAAAGGAAATACATTGGTAACACGTATTATTCAAAAGAAAACCGGCAGACCGGTTACATTAACCCTTCATCCCATTGCAAAAAGTATATTAGGAAAAAGACAAGCTCAATTACCTGTGGATTTTAATGGCAAAAAATTGGTGTTTGATCTACCAACGGCAAACGGCGCTAATAAAGTTTTAGGAGAATGGATAAAACGCGCTGGTATTGAAAAGGATATCACCTGGTCATGCGCCAGATTAAGTTATTCTATACTGCTTCAGGATACAAATGTTGATTCCGCGTCAGTTGCCTATCTCCTGGGACATGCCACCACAAAGCAGGTAGAAAGAACCTATAAACGTCACCGGCCAAAAGATCAAACGGAAGCCATAAACAAATTACCAACACCAAAAGAAATGCCCTTCTTTTTAAAATAGTCATTTACAGAAAGCGGCAGGTAGATGAAATTGATTCCAATAACAACACCTTGCATAAGGCCAGCTTTTACCAGTTGGCCTTTATGCTTTTCACGCTTGTACAAAAAATCAATTTGATCATAATACAATTAGATGCCAATTAGAATTTACCAGAGTTGTGTTAGATGCCGATCAGACAACAATTAGAGTAGGCCAAGAGTACGATCAAAAACAGCTATTATCCACCATTAATATTATTACAAATGAATAGTCATACGCCCCTGAAATCTCGTGAAGCTGCAAAAATAAAGTCCGATGCACCCGAAAAAATGCAGCAAGCTATTGACGAGCTGCAAAAAACGGTTGCCATGCAATACGACTTATTGAAAAAAACGCTTACGGAGAATGAATTGCTTCAGCACAAGGTGCGGCAATTAGAAGAACAATTAAACGATAAGCGAAACAGCGATGGATATGGCAGCACTTCCAGTTGGATCAGTAAGATTGTTTTCACCTTGCAACAGGAAAACCGGCCATTACGCTCTCCCGAATTAATAACCCTGCTTGAAAAACGGGAACCGGCTCTGGCGGAACACTATAATAAGGTGCAGTACTTTTCTGCTTTTTTGAGTAATGCCGTGAAATACGGCCGGGTTATACAACAAAAAATGAAAGGGGTAAGAGGGTATTATTATTTGTTGCCGGATTGGGTGGATGAACAAAATGATGTTAAGCCGGAATATTATGGGAAGATGCTTTGATCATTCTCAGATAAAGTTCGGAAAGTAGGTGCTTGTTGGTTCGAATTCAGTCTGCCCGACGAAAGATCATCATTTTGTATTACGCCTGTAAAATCAAATTGATTTACTGGCGTTTTTATTGTGCGCCATCTATTTTCGTTGCCTCACCAAAAGGTTTAACCCCTAATGGATCATTAGTCATAGGTTTTTCTTGTAAGTTAATTGAGCGAATATATTTTCATTTTCGTTTGCGTTGCTGTTCGGGAATTTCGGTTTTTTCATGTATTATCTTTAATAATTTTCCAGGCGTATTCTAGTGCCAGTTCATTGGATGTCCTATACCGGGGAACCTGAAGATCATTTTTAATCAGGCGTTCAACTCCACTTTTAATATTTGAATCTGCAAGCCCCTTGTTTATAAAAGCTACTGCATAAATAAAAAGCTGTGATCCAAGCCAGCTATATTTCGTTATAGCTTTTGATTTAGAAATAAACCATTCCGATTCAAGATTGGTAATAGCATCAATCTTTTCATTGATCCGGTTCGTTATTTCCTGGTCTGAAATATTGTACTGATAATGAGCTGAAACGTAAGGAGCAAAATCGGTTAGAAGCGGAGAAGATTGATAAAAATCCTCCTTGAGAAGTAGTTTAGTAGTAAAGTCATTCCAGGTATTATATATAGCTTCCAGGACTTTTTTTAAGTCTGTTAACGCCAACGATTTTATTAATTCTCCAAGAAATTTTTCATGAATGATGATGCGGTTTGTATACTCATTCAAGGTGAAACAATCTTTAAAAACAGATATGATGAATGAATCAGGTAAATTTTGAGTTACATTCCCAAAAGCACACATGGCAAGCTCACTTCCTGAAAAGTACCGGATCGCCTTTTTAAATAATTCTTTTTCGTTGTTGTAAATGTTCAATAACTGATATTTTATTGCTTCCTGTTCAATAGTTGAATATTTGCTTTGACAAAAGAAGTTAATCCTTCTGGCAATTTCGAAGTTAAGCCAGTAGGCATAATTTGTATTGGGGGAAAGACTTACCAACTCTTCTTTTGAAAATTCATGCAGATAAAAAATTACGTTCAATGGTTTTTTTATCGTGGTTATAAAACTTGCAAATCCAGGCGCATTTAGATACCAGTAGAATAGCGAAAGTTTTGATACCAACGGGTTAAATAGAAGACCTGTGCTACGCTCAATGGAATTAATTAATCTATAAAAATCAAGAATATCACCTTCAGCTTCAGCTTTTATGGCAGTATTCAACATGCTTTGCTCGTAATAGGATGTATTTTTCAAAACGTTGAAATCTAATTTAAGACTTTGAAGTAAAACTTCGAGCTGTTTCCCAAGTGCGTCCTTTCGATCTTTAGAATAATTTCCGTCGTCCAGAAATTTCGGGAATGGAACTGAAAAATAAGTTTGAGCCATAAGAAAAGAAAGTAGACTGGTTAGACTGGTATCTTGAAAGGCAGCGTCCAAACAGTTTTGCATTGCCGAAGAATAACCCTGCAGCTTTTTAATTTTTTCGGATTCAGGCTTGCTCATCCAGCCAGAATACAATACACGAATTTTCATATCACCGTCTTGAGGAGTCTTACTTTTCGTGTCGATAAACTTTTTGACGGTAAGAGTCGCAAGTTTGTTCAGGATCTTTATGAGCCCTGTGTCTGCCGGAGTAGTTTTTTTTGCTATCCAGGCTTTGTTAATTATGGTTTCGGGTATTTCCATACGATACATTGAGGTTTATTTAATTGGTCCCACAGTTCATTGAATGCGTCTATGACTGGCTGGGCATATGAAACTTCCTGTAAAATATGATGGCTTTTCCCAAATGAATTTACCGAAGTCCCAAGACTAAAAACCTTTGGTGCCTGTGCAATCCCGCCGGGAAAAATTAAAAAACGGTCATGGAATGCCCAGCCGTAATTACCATACTGTATCCGAAATTCCAGGTTTAGACCAGCGTTGTTGTTTTTGGGGTTTTCCAGCTTTTTTCGCAGTTTTCTGATTGTCTCCGATGGCGATTCAGATTTAATTTTCTGTATAGTCCTCGTCCGCTTATTGAGTGAACCAATGGCCTTAAGTTCCACCCCCATGATTACGCTGTAATACAAAGTTTTTATTATGTCCTCCGATGTCAGGAATGGGTCCCAAAGATATGCCCCGTGAGATCCGTCTCGGTTTATCAACTTTATTAGGTCCTGGATAGCAAGTTCATGATCGATTCTATTGTACTGTTTGAAAGATAATTGTTCTGATAGCCTCTTTTTTTCGCCGTTATTTACCTGTAGGCGTATATGTGTGACATAAGACAGATTGGGTTTCGTCATTGAATTTTCTTGTGACCGGAGCAGTACTTCAACTAACTTTTTGCCTAACTGAAATATTCTGGGCTGTCCACCTCCAATGTGAGAGCCAAAGTTGAAGCCTTTAATATAGGTTCCTGAAGATTGGAAAAGCAACAAACTGGGTGTTTTACGCCATACAAGGATGTTGGTAATTGAGTCGACATTACCTGATTTTATAATCTGTTTTGAGGACTTATCATACGGCTCCAGCCGCGCCGATAGAAAATTCTTATCCAAAACATTCTGTATTTGTATTTCACAATCGGGGATTTTTGTAACCCGCGGGTGCCATTTAAAGTAAAGCTCCGCGCCATCGTCCGACTTTAAACTCTGGCTTTCTGATTCCAGTATATTAATAGGAAACTGGAAAATAATATTTCCCAACCGGTCAGGTACTACAGAAAAATCCAGGGGAACAACCTTTGATATATGCTCCTGGATCACTCGAAATTTTTTCGAGGACATTCCCTGGAAAAGTCTCAAATCCCCCTTTTTTTCGTCAAAGTATTCGACGATATAGGAACCTGCAAAAAAATTGTTTTTAAGCACCTTGTTCAGTCGGTTGCCTTCTGTAGATGGGATAAACTGGCCGGATAAAAGCTTCAGTTTTCCTAATTTTAAATCTGTCCTGCCATCAAAATTCCACAGATTGGAAGCTTCAAGTTCGCCGTTTACCCGTATTGTCTCTTCAATACTTAAATGATATCGCTGTATACATAAAGTCAGGTTATTATCTACCGGATGCCGGGTGAGGTAGGAACAGTTTCTCCCTGCAAAAGGTTTTTCTTCAAGACTTGCGAGAATAAAAAAATTATGCGGTTGTTTGGTGGCTTTGTCGAAAAGAAACAACTGGGTCACCTCGCAGGATTGGAAAAAGCCAACAATCTCGTCCGCTATCAAAGTGGAAAATGTAACCATTGTTCTTTGGTGTTTTGTGTATTAATGCAGGATGCTGAATAAAGCGGTCAATATTTTTAGGTTCAGGGTGAATAACAAAATCAAAATCCCGCGTTGCTCTTGGAACAATGTATATACTCATTGCCACGCTGCCCTAAAGCATATATGGTATATTCGATTCATTGAGTACATCAGTTATTTTTTGAAAAAAAGCCACCATAAAGAAGACAAGTAACTTCAAGTCTTTCTTTTAGCCAAATCTAACTAGTTAGGCTTGTTCAGTTATATTTTATTTAATGTCAGAGCGCCTTTCCTTCTACCTAAAGCGATGTCAAAATAATCCAGGCTACACCTAGCCCTACGTTAACCTGCCGCATAACACAGCGCTAACTAATTATCTTTCACGAAAGCTCTTTTTTTGTTCCTTGATAGCTCTTTATGGCGTTGTGAATAAAGTAATAGATAACGTATGTATTAATCCAAATTGAAAGCCAAAAAGCAGCTATACCCAAAACTCCTGTGTAATAATTTTTCCAGACTATTTTTAACATGTAATACTCAAAATAAAAAGGAAGAAATATCAACGACAATAAAGGTGCTATTAATATTACACCAAGGCAACTGCTTAACAAACTTGGCTTCTCTGTATTAAATTTTAGCATTTCAGTCGAATACGAAAACGGCAATAATATTCTGGTGAAAAGGTTGTTGCGGTCATTATCTAATTCTTTAAAATTTACATCTTGCTTGTAATTTGAAAGAAAAATCAACTTGACAGTCGTGAATAGTTCCGCTTTATGAGATGATATGATAACGATTTGCAATAGTAAAAATCCAAATAAAACAGGGATTACTGTAAGGAGAAGTGAAATATCCGAAATATTTGCAGGGCCAAGCTGAAGTGACGAAATTCTAGTGCTTGATGCAATGAAATAGAGAAAAGTGATTACAATAAGGTATAAAGTTAGCTTATCTATACGTTGGTTTAGGTCTTTTAGTTTCTCATAGCACTTGTCATAATAATCAAGCAGTTTTTCATTTTGGTTATCGGCTATAAATTTTAATATTTCAAGTCTATTCATAATCAGATGAGTTATTATCCATAAATTTAAATCCTGTCCACCAACTCTCTAAACAAGCCAGCTTCACGCCATAATTGTTTATTACCCACAACATACAGCACTTCTTTTGCTCGTGTCACCGCAACGTTAAGAAGATTGGGTTTACCTCCTGCCCATCCTCTAGCTTTCGCTTGGCCAGGATCTTGCGCCCCAAGTACAAATATTACTGCTTCGGCCTCCCGACCTTGAACTGTGTGTACTGTACCGATACGTTCAGTACACCATTGATACTCATTATCTGTCCAGGATTTAAGTATCCCACTTTCTCTGACCATTTTACGTAGATTTTCAGCTACTATAACAAAAGGAGTAACTATGTAAAGATTGGGATTAATAGAAGTCATTTGTAAACGACGTAGCAAATCAAGAACAATATACCCTTCCTGCGGGCACCACTTTTCATCTGCCTCGCCTTGTATATCAATCCACCGCGAAGAGCCAAGGCAATCTCTTATGGGTGACGTGCCAGATTGTTTCGCTTGCACCATTAAATGTTCATAAGCAATTACATTAGAAATCGAAAACATCGGTTCTGCACAACGGCGATGAACAAGTAACGGTGCGCCTACAAACCGACTTCCAAGTTTTGTATGAAATTCAGCATAATAAGATGTTGCAATATCTGCAAGAGTTTGCGTTGAGGCTTCCGGCGCATTATAGAGATTTGGGTCAATCCCAAATCTTTTGCAAATATTTTGTGTCAAAGTATCGGGCAACGTAACTACTGGTTCAATTTGCATAGGATCACCAACAACGATAGCTCGCTTTGCCCGCATGATGGCGCCAATAGATGCTTGTGGCAACGCCTGCCCCGCCTCATCAATAAGAAGCCAGCCAAATGTTTCAGGGGGTAACCCTTTAAACATTCGTTCAACAGAAGCAAATGTTGTAGATACAGCAGGCACTACAAGAAAAAGAGAAGACCATAAATCGGGCAATAGCTTTGTTTTCTCTTCATCGGGCATAGATTTTCCGGAAAAGACCATCATTAAACTTCCCAAATTGTGCCGTAGCGGGCGTGCCGATGCATCAATAAAAGCTTTGTGTAACTTAATTGCGGCAATAAACAGTTCATCACGTAGCCTTTGCATTTGTAAATCGCACCAGGGTGCAATCTGATGCTTTTCATTATGAGATAATGCGAAAAACTCACTATCAATTAAGTAAGGTCCTAAACGATTACGTGCATCGCTAATTTTTTGCCTCGCTGACATTAATGTATTATTTGCTATTAAATAGCGCCCTTCACATGCTTGAAGAGTTGATTGCCAGGTTTTCCATTTTTTATCACAATCCAATAAAATTCGCTCTTTGGCTTCATGTTCTTTATTAGCTTTTTTAACCATTTCGGTGATGTCATAATGGTCTTTACGCCACAACTGGAATGTTGCTGTTCTAAAGAGGCGTGCCCAAAAACCAGGTCTCGACCTTAAATGCTGAACTAAATTATCCTGAAAAGTTGTTAGAATAGCTCTCGCCTCACTTAAAGCAGTATTGGCAGCGCCAAATTCAGACTTAGCTCTTGCCTCTTCCTGTTTAGCTTCTGCAAGTGATGCTTTTGACCTTGCTTCGTCTTCTGTATATTGTGATAAGTTCAATACAGTTTGTCTAATTTGTTCTAATGCGGCAAGGCCAACACAGCTTTTTTCTGATGATTGTTTATATTTTTCCCTTGCTACTTGCCATCTTTGAAGTGCTTCTAGAGGATTGGCTGGCGCATCTGAGTCAACTACAATACGAGGGCGTTTTGTTTCAATAAGCTTACCTTCTTCATCTTTAACTTCAATTAATTGAGGTGTACCTGATGCTTCAGCAAGGTATGTTGAAAGCCCGGCGTCACTGTCCCACCAAAACGTTTGACGAAAGCGACTTCGATTACTGACGTTGCCCAGAACCGCTGCAATAAGCCCCCAGGTTTCACGATTAAGAAGTGTGTCAGACAAAACTTTGAAATAGCGAAGATCATGAGCGTCTTCAGCAATTGCTTTAATTCCCGGAAGCTCTGCACTTACATTTTCAACTGCTTTGTTATTAGACGATGCAATTACCATCTCAAACCCCTTAAGACTTTTATCAACCTCGTAAAGATGTAGCCAGGCTTGGCCTGCTTTTAGTTTTTCACCGGAATGGGTGAAAGCATTAACGGGGTTATCAAAATTACACATTGCTTCTGCACGTTGCATTACTAAAGCGGCAACAATATCCCTCAATAAAGTTGTCTTGCCTGTTCCTGGAGGGCCGTTAACAGCAAAAATCCCACCCGCTTTTAGCTTATTTAAAGCAAGATTTACCGCGCATTGCTGTAACAAAACTAATGGATGCCTACCGCTACCCGGCCATCTGGCAGCAGGTATCAAGCCTGGAGAAATGGCTCCTTCCAAAACATTTGAATCATTAACAAGATCATACCGCTTTACAGGTATTTCAAATCCTAGGTAGCGTTTTAAGTTTCCGGTAGCTTGGCCATTTTCAAATAGCACTTTGGCATTTTGAAGATCTCCCAGAAAAAAACTATTAAGCAATAATGGTTCAGGAGCCTCAGTGTTTCTATAATACTCATAGGTTTTAACTGCGAAACACGTTTTTGATCTTATATTTAAAGGTATACCGAGTGTGTCGGCAAGGTGATTGTAGGCATCAGTGATAGTTAATAAATCTAATGGCAGAATTTCGCCTTCCTCATTTGTCCGTCGGAGTTTTTTTTCCAGAGTTTCGGTTAAAGCTTTTTCATGTTTCGGCCATTCCTTAAGAATATTTAAATCACCCTTCAATGCTTTAGGTACTCCCCAGCCAAAGCTTGAAATTGCAACAGCAGGCGCTTCAACAAGACAGCCATTCCGATCTACAACCGCCGTAGCAAGAATTGCTTCTCCTTGCGCAACAGGCCTCTCTACCCGATTGTCGGCATATATTTCAAGAAGTGATGATATTGCTTTCTGAAAATTAACTGTACCGATAACAATCTGATAATATAAACGATAATTTTGTCGGCTCTTTTCTACCCCTCCTTCCCATGGTAACCTCCCTTTGTCAAATGATACAATTAGACGAGCGTCCCCGTTGGATGCCAGGTCTTTCGGTTGACGAAAGGTTTGAGGAGATAAAACTTCGAGAGCCGTCCACGCTGCAAGGATACTATTAGCAGAGTTTGATGTGGGGGTTGTAGCAATTGTTCCGGCATTCGATTCAATTGGAGAAGTGATTATTGCAGGTAAGGGGGCGTCTGTAATAATTTCTTTAGGTAACCTTAGGGCGTTTTCAACACGATCACGAAGTTTTTTAGCACGTTGTGTGGAACGATATCCCAGCTCAGAATTAAGTAACTGCAAAAACTCTATATCTTTTAACCGGTCCTCAAAGTAAGTCTCAAGTTTTTCAATTGAATCATTAAAGAAAGGTCTTCGTGTATTTTTGCTCATAGCTACGGGAACTTTAAAATAACACAAACAGTAAAGCTATTGCCCATTCAGTCAATAAGATAGTGATTTTATTGCAAATATTCAATTTCTTAAAATAGTGAGAATTGCGTAACCTAATCGAGAACCGATCACTGAGGTGTTAATAATATATTTCACGCTATCCTAATGGCCGCTAATATTTTTGACAGCCTTGATGATTGTCAGTTGGAAGAGTTTAAACTACAAAAAGAAATTGCTGATTATATACACGAGAGAGGAGTAGATGTTATTATTGAAGGGCCTGGACACAGCAGTCCTAAACAGCTAAAGCATATAGCCAAACATTATGATGCAATGGGATATCCGATAATGCCTTTAGGACCTATCCCCACAGACATTGCAATAGGTCAGGATCATATATCTTCTGCAATTGGAGCTACAATTCTCGGAATGCTTAACTGTGTAGATATTATAACCGCAGTTACAAGAGAAGAGCATACAGGGAAAATACCAACAATAGAATCATCAATTGAAGCAATCAAAGCCTCTAAAATAGCAGCCCATGTAATCGATATGAATAAAATGGAAGATTATGTAGAAGATCGGGAAATAGTTAATCACAGAACTAATTATCAGACATGTATTTACGGCAAAAGGAAATCCGGGTGCAGCAGATGTGCACATGTTTGTCCGTTGGAATATAAAGGGCTATAGAGATAAAAAAAACGGATATTTTTAAGGATGTTTAGATACATCTTTAAAAGGCACTATCCTTCTCATTTATCAAGCAAGAGGCATTTAAGCTCTCTATCAAAGTTCAACCTACTATTGAAAGCGTTCTTCTTACTTTTCTGATGATTTAAGTTATTATCTATCAAATACGTTTTTAATAATTCTGTCAATCTCTATTACAGATATCGCACCCCTGATACTTCCATCTTCAATTTGATGGGGCTTGTCTTCTGTGATGATCAGCGTTCCGTTCTTTCCGCCACCTTCATCAAGTGGAAGAATATCATTCGCACGATACCACTGATATTTTTCTTCCCAGCGCTGTTTGTATTCTTCATCAAACAACATCCCACAGTGCTCCCAGTAATACACCTCCCCTGTATCGTCATTTTCGATAGTAAAATCTGGTAATTTCTCTACTTCTTTCAGCACCAGCTTTTTCTCGTATAATGGTGCAAGGTTCTTGTCAATTAATCGCTGATAAATCAACAGTTCGCTTTTTGACCGCAGCATTTTGCCATCACTTGCCTGATGAATCAGATTTTTCTCCAGATATTCTCCTTCTACTTCAATTAGGTCAGGCTTTTCAAAAAGATTGGTAATTCTTTTGAGAGCGTCTGATTTAAGGGGTGAACCCAAGCCTTTTATATCAAATACATTGCCTTGAATCAACATAATAACTTTGTCCTTCTGCCGTGTCAGAGCCGTGTAAAGCATTTCTCTAGACAACAGAAAACAAGGATTCGGAATTACTATGAAGACCTTACCAAATTCACTACCCTGAGCTTTGTGAACGGTAAGTGCGTAAGCCAGCTCCAGTGGAGTGTTTCCATCTTCGGAAAATTCCCATGATTTAAAGGTGTATTTGTAGCCCTGCTGAGAAGTGAACTCAATTTCGGTGTTTTTTGGACGCCCCTTAAAGGTCATTTTGGATGTTTTAAACTGGCCTATGACCATCCCAATCTCTCCATTGGCAATGTAGTTCATGGAATCATTTGTAGGCCATACTTCTTTTCTTCTAGAATTCATCAGGTTAATCACTTTGTCTCCATAAACAATCTCCTCTAATCCAATCGGCGCAGGAATTTTACCATATTTATTTCTAGCATATTCTACCTTTTCCTTTCGAAACAGCTTATGTATCTTTCGGTTAATTGCTCTTACACCAAAAACTTTTTCCCGAACAGGTGATAATATCTGCCAGGATTCTGCTTTTACTGCCGCTTCTTTGAAATTAAAATAGCGTCCATCATTCGAACCTAATGACTTGTTGAAAGTAGCCACATCTTCCAGCGAATTCATTTCTAATTCATCTACCAATACCTTTTCGAATTGATTTTCAAAATCCATTTCATTCTCCCAATGTTCGATTCTCAAGTATTGTGAATTAGGAATGTTTATGATGTGATTAATGATGCTATCAGCACCCGGTTCCAAACTTTCTCCGCTAAACCATTCGGCCAGCTGTAAATCTTCACGTTTAGAACCACCTTGTCTACGTTTGATAGTCAGCTCGGCATAACCTTTACCAACTCGTGGAAACGCTGTTTCTATTCCTTCTGGTTTCAGGTAATGGATAATGTCTAAAAACGGGCGACCTGCGCCTATGGGAGGTAGTTGGCGATGGTCGCCTACCAAAATAAACCGCTTTACACCTTTTAAACAGTCGAGTGTGGTAGCCAGCATTTCTTCGGTGAGCATGGAAGCTTCATCCAAAATCACAGTTTCGTATTGCCCTTCGCAGTATCTGTTGGAGAACACATATTGTTGAATTTCTCCGTTATATCGTTCATAAGTGGAAAGGAATTGCGCTATAGTTTTAGCGGTAACTTGAATGTTTTTAGCCACTTCTTCCATCCGCACGCGGGCTTTACCTGTGGGCGCAAGTAACAATACACCATTTTTTCCCACTTCTTTCTGATTTGCCAAAATCGTGAGCAATGTCGTTTTTCCTGTTCCTGCCGGACCAATTAATACGGAAAAGCGATTTTCCGCAATTTCCTTCAATGCGGCGGCTTTTTCCTGTCTTGCTTTTTTCTCCTGATTTTCAGGCTCACCTTCTGTGAATGTGGCTAAGGCTCTATTGAGAAGTTGCGCCCAATCGGCCTGCAATTCCAAACGTTTAGCGTTTACTCGTTCCTTTATTTTTTGACTAATGATACTTCGGGTTTCTGTAAAACGCTGCAATTGATAAGCTCTTTCCCCATCTTTCATTTCTTCCAACACTATGCTGTTCGTAAAGCACTCCTCTGCCAGTTCAAAATAATCACTGTTGATGGCACAAAGGGGGGATAAAGAAAGGGCTCTGATTTTCTTTATCAATTCTTTTCTAGGCAAAAGTGTATGCCCCAGTAAGGCTGCAAATTCCAATTGCTCAATGGTCAGTGCCCGTATACGATGATTTTCGAATGGGTCATCCAGTAGCAACTGGTCAGGTAACAAGGTATCCGGTGCATTTTTCAGATACATTCCCAGGTCAATAGTGTTTAGCGCTACAGGTGTCAGTGTGTGACGCAGGTCTTCATAAATCAGATAAGGATTCTCCAGATATGCTTCATCGTTTCGGTTGATACCTAACTCCTGGCGCTCCTCTTCTATAAAAAGGAACTTAGCTTGTTCAATACTTAAATCAAACCGGCTGAGTAAGTGCAAGAAGCTGATACGGGTGGGAGTAGCTTTTTCCTTTAACCGTTGATAGAGTTTTTTAGAATTGAAGGGAATTAATGTTGCTACTGCATCCGATAAAATGCCTTTAGGGTCATCTAATGCCCTTTCAAACTGCAACCACGGATTTTCATTGTCATCTTTCAACTGATTGATGATTTCTGCTGCTACAAAATGGCCTTTCTCTATGCCAAAGGCACACAGAGCTGAACCCATTCCCGGATATACCCCACGCAGTTTTTCCAATTGGGCTATTTCGTTGTGAATCCACTGAATGCTGGCTTGATGGTTTTCGCCAATACCCAGTGATTCGGCTTTTTCCAGCGATTTGATGCACTCCAGTAATACGCGAATGGCACTATCATTACTAACGTGCTCGGCTGCATAAGAAAATTCGAAGCGTTTGTCGTTCGGAACAATCACTACTATTTCTTCTATATCAAATTCGGAATGTTTTTCCTGATATGTCATGGCCTCGTGATAGGGCAGCAGAAAGCCGTTCTTCCCATCCTTACGAATAGAATGCCGTATCATATGTTCCCAGTAGGCCGCGCCAAATCGGTTATTGCTGCCTTCGTAAGCCTCTGATGAAATAATTTCCTTGATCTTGCCCACTCCAGCAATAACTCTCCCTGATTCTTCAACAAAAGGTACCTGCTTGGCATAGAAAAACACCAGGGAAGTATCTTCCTGGAGGTGTTCAAAAAAGCAGTTGAGCAAGGCTTTTTGGTTCCCTATTTCCTGCACCCAGTTATCGCCACCGTTTTGAGCCCAATCCAATTGGGGTTCACGGGTGTCATCAAAGTTCAGATCGTATAAAGCTGTTTTCTCTTTGGCATTTTCTTTCAGCATCCAGTGATAGGGTACGGCTGCTGCAGAATAAGCCAGGAACTGCACTTTGGTGGGTTTTAAATGTCCATGGCTATTAGGAGAACTTTCGGCATAAGGGTGCTCGAGGGTTTTGTAAAAAGGAAAAGATGCCATAAAGGTGGCTCGTTCACCCACACAAACGGGGAATTGAGATTCTTCCAATTCACTGAGTGATTGTCCCGCCAGTTCCTGTTCATGTTCATCATTGCGGTTTAAGGCACAATTCCTTAGAACTAAGCACGCTCCATTGGCTTTTGGGTTGTTGCAGATACTACCATTCCAGGCGTTATCGTGCCAGGGCACACGAACAGATAAATGCCTTAATATATAGCGTGGATTATGTTTCATCGGTTTGGGTTAAAATTAGCTATTGTAGATCAAACTGAAATTACCGAGATATACTTATATATTACGAAATTAAGGCAGTTGCTTTTCTGTCGTGTAACCGTCTGAGTAATTTTTAATCCGTATTGAAAAGCATAAAGTTCCTTGTCGGATTTTCAACAGCCTTTTCGAATTGTAGTATCTTGATAATATAAAATGTAGTTTTATCGAGGTGACGCGTTTTGAAGACGCGTTTGTGATAGTAGACTTACTTATAGTTGTATGAATTCGTTTAACTAACAGAATGGTATACCCCTTAAGCTGATAAGTTTGTGCATACAGGTTATTGCACTTTTAAAGTACATACCTAAATTCACCGGCGAGCTGCCCTATGATGTAAATTTCGAGTAAACATGATTTTTGGATTTCCTCATTTGGTTAGGTAGCCAGCTTAAATCATAAAAATTTAACTCATCAGGTTGTAATTTGCACACATCCTTATACTTTAAGGCGGTTATTATCGTTGCTAATTTTTTTTCTTTTTGGGTTGAATTGATTTGTCATCATTCTTCTTTTTCCCAGGAGAAATGATATCTCTATCTGTCTTTGCTTTATTAGGACTAATCAGGCCGTCATTCTTTTTTGGATTTTTGGGATTGATTAAACCATCGTTTGTTTTAGCCATAATTTTTAAGTTAAGATATTAGATTTCAAGCAAAGGGCGGTACCGTTTTTTCACCCTTTTTATATATGGTGGGGTTTGTGAGATTTATTTATAATATCTAAGTTTATTAATTTCAATTAAATCCTCTAAATACCTGTTTGACACTTGTCCAGCTATCCTACGAATAAGGCTCTATAAGCAAAGCCTTGTTTTTATGCCTAAAACTGACCGAATGCGGACCAAGGCAACATAACAGATGAAATGATTCAGGAGAATCTGGAACCTTATCGTGATGGCCCCAACAGCGACCAGAATTTCATTCTGGAATAGTTTTAATGAGCTTTAGCTTAATTTTTTCAATGGGCTTATTGCCCTCTATCCAATGGCTTTAGCCAAACAAATAACTTATGGGCTTCAAGCCTATAGTCTTTGAGTTTACCATTATCGTTTGTTTTCAACGACAATTGTCGAGAACAGCGGTACTACCAGTCGGGAATAATTCATCGCAAGGGAAGGCAAAATAAAAAGTTTAGCGACAAAGCGATAAATAGGTATATTTATTAATAATAAGACATGGATCTTAATGCCTGAACGATTACCCCAATTTGATGAATCTGCCGGCAATAGTGAAGAATCTATTATAGCGGTAAGAAGTATATTTTCTCCTAAAAATGGATTTAAGTGTCGGGAAGAGCTTGCTGATTATGGCAGTGATCTTAACGTTGAGTTGTTGCTCGATGGGAAGCAGGCATGGAATAGAAGGTTTCAAGTTCAGGTTAAAAGCAGAGCTTCGGTCAAAGGAGATATTTTAGTTAATTCACCCGTCATATCTTATAAGGCAAAAGTTTATAATCTAAACTACCTCAAACAGGGATTTCCAGTACAGGGGCTATTTATTATCTATGATGTAAATTCTCAAACCTGCTACTTTGAGTTTCTCATAAACATTCTTAAACAGCTGGATAATACATATGGTGATAGCTGGAAACAACAGGAAAATGTTAATATTCATATACCGCTTAGAAACCTCTTGACGGACGATGCAGCAAAAAGGATCCATAAACAAATCGTCGCCATTTACACATTTACACAGGATGAACTTCAGAAAAGAATTCCTGATTTAGAGAAACTGATTCAGGAAGAAGAATATTTTACTGAAAATGGGAGTATTCAGGTTAATGTATTTCAGGAAGTCACTTCTATTTTTAGAAATGGGCGTGAGCTAAGAACCTTTACATATAGACATAAGATACTGAACAGGATTGTAACATTTGCACCCATTGAACATGCAGATATGAAGCTATACTCATTGGGCATGGGCGTTCGTCAGAAAAACGGGGAGATAGATGATACTATCATACTCAATCAAGGAGACTGGAAAGAAGTCCTTGTATTCATATTCCATTCTGCGGCAGATTTTTTTGCAAAAGAAGAAGATGCTGTATTATATATAACAGGTTCGACGGCCCCAAGAACACGGCTTATCAGAATGGCTATAAATTTGCACCTGAAAAGCCTTGAAAAGTTCTATAAAATATACGGAGTTCTGAAAAATGAAATTATGCCATTTGATGCCAATGATAATTTCTTAGCATATCTGGCAAAAAGAAAATAGTAATGGCTATCGTGCCGTTACCGTGTTTAAATCAGCTCGTTGAATGGGGAACATGATATTCAAAAATCCCATTTATCATAAACATAAATGAAAGAAGAAAAAAAATGGAAAAATTAATATCATATATCTTTTTTGATGGTGATAATATTGGTTCAACCATTGAAGCTTTACTTTTATCAGAAAAAATTGAGGAAGCTCGAATCTACTCGAACTCATTAAACCAAGTTATTTCAGATTTATCTTCATACTTATCAGGGAAGTCAAACCTTGAAATTATAATTCTAGGAGGAGATGATATATTAATAAAAGTAACTGATTATGAAAGCGAAATAAAGAAAATTATCAGCATTGTTATTGATAAATTCCTTACTAACTCCCAAAAATCAACTATAAGTTGTGGAGTCGGCACTAACATTGAAATGGCTATCATCGCTTTACATAAAGCAAAGCTTTTTGGCAAAAACCAAATTTTCTACCAAAAATAAACGAGTGAAACATTGAACACTTTATATATATTTTCAACATCTTTTAATCCTGATGTGTACATTAACGCAATAGTACATTATTTAAATATCGGTTCGACAGAAAGAGTAAATGTCGAGGTTATTACTGTTTTTGAAGACGCAGTCGAAAAGAATAAACAAGAAAATAAGTACAGAAACACTATTGAAAAAATAGAAACAGTATTAGAGAATTTGGGGAAAGGAGAATATCATACAACTGACGGCAACCTTAATAAGAGAACTGTGATCCTGGAAGAAGACGATAGGAAATTTTATGAACGGTCTAAATACAAAATAGATGGACGGATATCCCCTCGCTCTATTTTATATTCAGAGTTAGAAAGAGAGATGTTACAGATAATAAACAACCAAAATGACAAATTTATATTCGACTTATCTGGCGAAAGAAAATATTTATTAGTTGATATTTTGTTTATCTCTTTGGCCAATAATTGTAAAGACCTATTTGTATTCGATATATTAAGAGAGCCTGATTTTAAACTAAAAGAAAGAAATTTAATACATAGCCTTGGAGGTAACGAATATAAATTTCGGAATTTATTCTCGACTGAATATGTAACCGACTCATTAAAAAAAATATCTCAATCAAAAGTTAATGAGTTGTCAAGTATTACTAATAAAGCATTAGAAATTATAAATTTTAGCGCAGATAGATATTCAAAAGGAATTTTATTGGCATTATTTACCCTAATTAGCGTACTGTTTTTTATCGTTCTCAGATATCAAAATATAATTAAAGACAAATGGAATGAAATTGAGCCGGTAACTTTTATCTACATTTCTGTTGCCTTGCCAATATTGTACTTTTTAATTTCAATAGGAGTTGTTTTTCTATTTACAAAAGAAATAGAATTTACTCCCAAGGGAATATACGATGCTGTAAAAAAATATAGAGTTAGTAAACTGAGAAGGAGATATTTGTTGTAATATACTTTCTATCTTACCCTTTATTTAGCAATAGACCAATTGCATAGAATAGTAAGCCTAGACCAATTAAATAAAATGCAATTACATAAAGTGACAAAAGTAAATGCTTAAACTTAAATTTATCGAAGTCCATTTTCCAACCAAAAAAAATAATGGAGCTATATAAAAATACAACAAATGGAAATCTCAGATATTTGATCTTTCTATTTCTGTAATGGCTTAAGCTATCATATTCTAACATTAAATTGTTTATTGGATACACCTCATGGATTAGCTTACTAATTAGGGATAAATTCATGAAATAAAAAAGTATATAAAAAAAAAGAAGCCTTTTTAAAAGTAATGTTTTGTCGTAACCATAATTCCATAGAAATTTTTGAAATACCAAGAAAACATCTCCTTGCTTAGCTAGATAATCTTTCAACGCTATTTCCGCACTTTCAATATCTTTCTGGCTGCCTAGCTCTTTTTGTTTTTCAATTAATTTTCTGTAAATGGATTCTATCTCAGCGGCGTCTAATCGAACATCAAATATTAGTTCGAATGAAGAGAATTTCACTTTCAAATTTTGAATAGGAAAATACTTTCCAATTAATAGTTTCACGATTTTGCCATCATTTGAGGGGTCAATAAAAATCTCTCCTTTGATCCTATTGTAAGGAAGAAAATCAATAGTGTCAGGTAAACTGCATAGTTCGAAATCTATTCCTTTAGAAATTGAACCAGGAACTTGATAACGAGTTAGGTTAAAGTAACAGCCTAAATAATAAATTGAGGAATATTCATCTTCGTCATGGCTTAAATTATTTATATCACAGCCGGAATATTCAACATCTGTATATTTAGTAGCATGAGAATTAACAGACAATGCGACGTTAAAAAACAAGAGTTTTTTTACAGAAATTATTATTATAAGAATTGAAGAATAATGTCGTTGGCTTGGTATATTGTGCCTCAACCGTATTTTCGCCAAGAGTAATATCTGATTTAAAGACTGATTTTTTAGAAATGAAAAGTGAGAATGAACTATCCCTTGGGCCATAAAAGTTAATTTCTTTTTCAGCAAGACAATTGCTAAATTCAATTTTACCCGAGGAATCATAAATAGTCTTTAGAAAATTACCAGAAATTAAATTGAATTTTTTTAGAAAACTAGCTAGCGATTTTTCCCTTGATAGCAAGCTCTCCTCATAAGGAAATGTTTTTACGAAACTGGTATCGTGATAATGACTTTTGTTGAATGCTAATGTAAATTCGACACATAGTTATATACAAGCAATAAGAAAAATACGAAGCATAATTAGTTTTTGTTTACGGCTAACGATTGTTAGTAAATTAGTTAATTTCTTTTATATTAGAAATGGTGGGAGAAATTAAGAGTGGCAAATCTTCAATCCAATAGTTTGACATTTAGCCAGTCTGCCCAACTTTATGCGATTTTGTTCGATTCTAAGCGACTTTGACCAATTATTGTAGATTAACACGTATCAAAATAACTATACCATGTCAAAAAAATAAAGGAAATTACCTAAAGCGGATTGTCGAAATGTTGGAACGGTCGCTCACTCAGGATGGGACAGTAGAAAGAAATGTTTACTTGCCGATCATCGGCTCAGTTTCTGTAGCACAGATCAATACGATGTGGTAATCCGATCAGGCCCGCCGCATTGGCAAACGCTAACGATCGGGCCAAGGGCATGGTTCATGTGGTACAGGACAGGAACAACTAAATGCGATTTGATCGTGAAAGGGGATAGTTAATTGAAAAAGTCCAACTTAACCAACCCGGTGCTTTTATTGCAGTTGCAGCCACGTCCGGCATTTATAATAATAGTACGGTACAGTCTTGTTGGTGGCCTTATTCTTTTTGGAGACTGCATGCCAAGTATACTCTACTCCGTGTTGGTTTTGCTTCATGAACAGCTTTTGTGGATATTCCTCGTTCTCTTTCTTATGTAATACGTCATATTTATACGGGCATTGGTTGAAATGTAGCAAGGAATTGTGCGCCTGTAACTTAGCAACCAGGTCGGCATAGAAAGTTCTTCCGCTAACTGCTGTTGGGGTGACTGTGTCCAACTTTTTGTGAATATCTCTTTCAATAACTGATTATCCAGGGTAAGGCAGATGTGTATGATGAAGAATTTATATGGCAACAACTGGTATGTTTACCGTAAAAAAGAGTGTAATTTTGCGTATATTCCATTCATAATGATACTCCATGAGTCAATTTGATTTAATAAAAAATCTTGCAAAGTACAGCCTGGAAAACGACCGGGAGCAGTTGTTGCATGCTTTAAATCAATTGGTGGAGCACTCCAGAAAAACCAATAAGTTCAATTTCGCGCTCCAGTTGCAATCCATAATCCGGGATTCGCTGCGCCAATCCAAGACCAGTACTTTGACAAAGGTGGGATCAGATGCCTGGCAACAACGGGTAGAAGACCGGGAAACCGGCGACCTAATTTTAGATAAGATTACATCCGATTATTCCTTTGAACATCTGATCGCCGATAGCCAGGTTACAGAAGAACTGCGCATGTTTGTCAATGAACATAAGTCGGCCGAAATGCTGCGCACCTACGGGTTGCCGATTTCCAATAAGATTTTGTTTCATGGGCCCTCCGGTTGTGGCAAGACATTGGCTTCTTATGTATTGGCTGGCGAGCTGAATAAAATGCTCATCGTCGTTAATTTGGGCGCCATCGTTTCCTCCAAATTGGGAGAGACAAGTAAGAACCTGGCGAAGGTATTCCACCGCGCCGCTTCGGAGAACTGCGCCATCCTGCTCGATGAATTTGATTCACTGGGTAAAGTGCGGGACTACGATCAGGATCACGGCGAAATGAAAAGGGTGGTTAACACCATCCTCCAATTATTCGATTACCTCCCTCAATCTGCCATTGTCATCGCCGCCACCAATCAGGTGAATATGCTTGATGAAGCCCTGATGCGTAGGTTCGATGTCAATGTTAAATTCGATCTGCCCAACCAGTCTCAAATACAGAACTTGATTACCTTGACTCTCAAGCACGACTTGGTGACGCTGCCCCAAAAATCATTGACGCCTATGGCTAAGTTTGCCTTGGGTTTAAGTTATTATAGTGTACAAAAAACGCTCATAACGGCAATTAAAAGGAGTCTTTTTGCGCACCTGGCAACTGGCAAGAGTACCAAGCTGGAAGTAGATGTAGCAATCTGGAAAAAGATGATCGAAGCAGAGAAAAAATCTTTGGGTGTTCTCTAAACCTCCTGTTCCAATTCTTGTTCACCGGTCGCATCTGCAATGTTTTGCACCTCATTTACGGCAACCATTTCTTTGTAAAGTCTTCCGTTGGCTTTTGTAGTCGGTAATTCCGTCACCCGGATCACCAAAGAGAAAGGATGCTCCACGCCATTCATGTCCATGCTATAGCTTTCCGGCACCTCTTTTTTCATTAAGCACCTAACTGCAATAGCTACACCATCTTCGTGATCTTTTATGTCGTCGGATTGGAGGTTGTAACTATGTGACTGGGCGTTGGAGAAAATTCGGTTCTCTATCCCATAGTGATCTTCGCTCCATGAAAAGCTACTTTTGATTCCATAACTGCCTTGATCTTCGCCCAGCGTTTTTGCATTGCAGTTGCTGATCAAATTAAAGGACATATGCAAGGGCAGGTAGTTGAGATGGTTGTCTTTTACTGGCAGAAAAGAATAGCAAAGGGTAATTTCAAACTTTAGTTTAGTGTTAGTTTCAAGGAGATATTCCGGTAAAGTAATGGGCATCGCCAAAATCTCGCCAGCTTTAATGTTATCTTCTATCACAAAAACGATGGAATCGTCATTAGTGGCAAGAAGCTGCGCTTTCTTCGGTCTGCCAAAACCCACCATGCTTTTTAGCAACGCATCGCTGCTGTTGTTAAATTCAGGAAGGGCGGCCCTTTTGAAATAGCTGCACACATTGATCAGCAGTGCCTTGATACTTTGCATTTTTAACTTGGGATATAGGGCTGTTAATTCGGCGGCATATGAAGTTGTCAAGGGCGTTGAAAAGCTGGTGCCGCAAGACATTTTAAAGAAGGCAGGCTGGTGGGTAGGGGCCTGCAACACTTGCAAGCCAGCATCTTGCTCCAGCAAATCACCACCTTCGAACACCAAATCTGGTTTGTTCAAGTATCTGTTGCGTTGATTGGCACCCAAAGTAGTTGTATTGACTGGCTGGCGGTAATCAATATGGAATTTGCGGGTGTAATAAGCCGGATAGATACCGTCCGGCGATAACCCGGCATGAATGCCTGTACTAAAATTGCCAGCCAGTGCACCGACTGAAAGGTTGTTCAGTGACTCTGACGGTTCGCAGATATTGGTGGTAAAACAGCGATGGACGGGGCTGGTAGCGTTATCCGGGTTATAAAAAAAAATTGGATAGTCATGTTCTTGGTGATAGTCTGCATTCAGGCAACTTTCTATATGTTCTGAGTCAATGTTGCCGACGGAAAGAAAGATTAGTAAATCATATTGGTAGGCCAATTTGTCCAGTTCATACGCGAAAGTGCTGTAACTACTGTTATACGATTTGGCGCCGGGGATATTGAGCGACATATTGAACAAGCGCACTCCGTGAGTTGTATGGGCATTCTTGATATCCTGCACAATGCGGAGGATATCGATCGCGCCGTTAGGGTCATGCAAGGCTTTGATGGCCATAACCCTGGCCTTGGCTGTATATTGCTCCGCCTCGGCTTGAGCGTATGCTTCGCCCAGGACTACCAATCCCGCCACTGCCGTGCCATGCCCTGCCTCATCCCAAAATGCGCCTACGCCGCTGTGGTCATAGTGCTGCGAAAGAACACTGCTTTGAAATGGTGTATTGGGCGATATGCCAGTATCGATAATACCAACGATAGGAAGGGCCTCGCTTGTAGTGACCGTGAATCCATGGTCGCGCCTGGTTTCACCGAAGGTGCCGGGCCTTGTCCGAATCCCCCTGGAGCTTGTAATGGCCTTAACAATGTCAAAATTGTTGGCAATCATCGACAGTCTTTGCCGGCTGATGGCCGATACCTGAATAATATCCGGTACTGCTTCATTATAACTTACCCCTTCGCTATTGGACAAGAGAAATTCGCGAAGTGCCGCCAGTTGGCGCTGGAAAATCTCCTGGTTAGCCGAGGCTGCAAGGGTCAATACAATACCTGACGTTTCCCCGGTGAGCTGGCGGCGGCGAGAGCCGATGAACTCAAAGCCATATATGAGGGCAATGAGATTATACGGTTGGTTAGTATAGGTTGTGCCCTCCGGGCTTTGAACGATCATACTGATATGCTCGAAAAATTGCCTGAACCGCACCTGGTCAACCACCTCAAATAGTACGGTTTTGTTGAAATGTAAGTATTCGACCGGGCTCAAGCCATATCGTACCAGAAATTGAGCGGCCAATGAGTCGCTTAACCTAGCATAAAAGTGAATCCTTACCAGATCGATCGTACCCAGGACGCGGAATTGTTCTTCTTTTTCACGCTGCCGAGCGCGTTGTAGCTGAAATAATGCAGCAGATAATTCACGTAGTCGCTGTTTCTGGAAGGCTGCGATAAACGATGCAGGCGCTTGCTCTTGTGGCTCGTTTTCCTCTTGTTCTGTTTTTCGACCACGTTGTCGTTTAAAGTTTGGATTATCCTTCCAAGGGTTAATTAGAAATAAATGCCGGTTATTTGCCATGCTAGTTTAATTATAGGTAGGGGCAGCGACCGCCACATACTGGTCGCTTTCACTACTAAAGTTTATCGATAAGTTTTACTCTCCTTCGATGTCTTAATGGTTCAATGGCGGGAATCTCCTGTACTCACGGTCCGCGAGGTGCGGAGAATCGGAAGTTAATTCATAACTAAGTTTGTAAATAGCATAATTTCCAGGGATTTACCAAGTCAGCACAGTGTAAAGGGAATGGCTATTTTTGAGGCATAATTAATGCCAGCGGCTGATTATTAATGTTGGTTGACGAGTTGCCTGCTTTCTTTGAAAAGTATTTAAAAAAAATGCTTGTAGAATCGATATTTTCTAAATTTTTAAGCATAGAGCTTGGTGTCGGGATTTATAGGGACGTAGTTTGTAGAAAGCAATCAAGGATCTACCATTTTTTATCAATTGTATAATGTCCACTACTGTTAGCTTATGGAATTTCCATTGGCCTAATTCAAGTGAATCATGTAAGAGCAATAATATGTCTAAGGTTCCGAATCTCACAGAAATTATTAATAAGCCAGTTAGACATTTGTATCGGGTAACTAAGGTTGTTACCACATTCGCCCCCTAATATTATTACAGAAAACAATGTTAAGCGTAAATTATGGCAACACCAGTAAGCATTCGGCCGACGGCTTTCAATCTGAAGTAGTCATTCAAATCACTAGGCTGTGGCCCCTTTTTCCCATTTATATAAGGCCTCAAATAATCCACATAACATTGCTCAATTTCGTTTCTTACACCTATAGCAATTATTTTTGAATAGTATTTGAGTACTTCTGTATTACTATCAATTAATGATTTTAGAAATAGTTGCTTCACATTAATAAGTATCAATAGCAATTTAAGGAAGAAAACTTTATGGGTAATTTGCAATATTGAATTAAAATTTTAAGTCACACCAATTATCTTATATATTTGTAAAGACAGGCAGAAACTGTTAAAAAGTGTGCGAAACAGGCACACTAACGGGCACGTAAATAGGCCCTTTAATTTTTTGTGACACACCTTTGACACACCAGGCTTTAAATAATTGATTCCCAGAACTTAAGAATTCCTGTTCTGGGCACGAGATTAAAAGGATGTAACTTAAAAGATTATGTCCTTTTTTGTTTTTGTAATCTAATTGACATAGTCTAAATTAAAATTTTAAATAAATGGATTTTCCGGCAACTTTGCACCGCTATTAATTCAGTTCTAATTTAGGCCTAAACCGATTGCTATGCTTCCTTCTAGTGAATATCCTTTCCCTATTTTTATAAGTTCGACAGATTATAATTTAAAAGACTTTAGGGCAGAACTTTCTCGTTTTCTAAAAGATCTTGGATATAAACCAATTTTAAGTTCAGCAGATGGCTTTCCTGATAACTCTCCCAAACTACAGCCATGGGAATCCTGTATTCCGGTTTTAGATAAGAGCTTTGTAATGATTCTTGTTATTGATGGTAGATACAGTACTGCCTTAGAGTGGCCAAATCTAAAAAATATTTTTGGTGACAGGAAAGTATCTCCAACTCACGGAGAATATCTTTTTGCGCATAATCAACACAAAAGAATGCTTGTCTTTATTAGGAAGGAAGTAGTTACGTTTTACCAATCATACAGAAAATTATGTAAGGAATTAAAAGGTGTCGATGAGTCAGAAATAAAAAAGATTTTAGATAAAATATTGCCTGATTATATTGATTATGAAACTCTCAAATTTGTCCATGAGGTTAAAACAACTACTCCAATCCCCTGGATTAACGAATTTAATGATATAACAGAAGTAAAAGAACAGGTGCAAAAAAAAATGCTTAATGAGCTTGCGGAAATATTTCTAATAAAAGAGCGAAACCTTGAGGTGATGATTGATTCCTTTAACAAGTTATTGGCTACTTTGCAGCCAGATGAAAGGATAAGTGTCTTAAAAAAGATGGATGCTACGAAAGAAGTGATTGAGGCCGCAGAAAAATTTGAATTGAAGGTCAAAGAGTTGGAAGATGCAAAAACAGAACTTGAAAAAGCGAAAGCTGCCCAAGCCCAAGATATTAAACAAAATGAAGAACGGGTTGAGAAGTTAACGCGTGAAATCGAAAATTATAAGAAAGTATCCTATAATCCTGATTTCATTTTTCAATCTGGCAGTACATTATATTTGGGACAAACAAAATCAGGTAGCACACCTTCTTTTTATAAGCCCCATCACGGAACATTTTGGAATTTATTGAATGCAGTGCGTAAATGTGATAAGTGCGGCGAATCCAAACCTTCAGAATTAGATCTTATACAGACTGCATATTTTAACGAATGTCCTAATTGCCATCGACAAATATGTTTAGCCTGTTGGCCTAAACCGATAACTCTATTTGACGCATCCCCGTTACTTTGCCCAGATTGTGAGGCTTTGAAGAAATTGGATTGATGGTTTTAGCCTATAAATTAAATTCAAATCTTCTCTCTCTCTTGGTTCGATAATTCTCCAATCCTGGGCACAGTAAGAGCCTTAAGTCACTAATTAGCCAATTTGAAAAGCTTTTGGAAAATTTAAGCCGGTTCGGTTTCTATCGTAAATCATGATCGACAAACCTGCTTTGGGCATCAATATTCTACCAATTTCGATAGCAACAGAAACAGGAATAGCTGGAAATAGATTTATAACAGCACCTCTGCCATGTGTAAGCTTTATATCATCCAACAATTTTCGGAAAGGCCGCCTAAATTGAGAGAGCTGATCTTTCGACTTCATAAAGTCTTTTCCCACATTTGGTATGGTGAAATTCCCAATCGCAGTATCTTCACCTATGACATCCAACGCATCGTTTTGGGGAATAGTGCCACTTAATGACAGCGTGAGTGCAACATTTTTCTTTGTTAAATTATCCGGCCGTGAGACGATATAATCAAAATTACTTTCCTCAACAGAATGCCATTTCCAACTTTGTGGCTCTCTTCTTAATTGGTATACATCAACCCGGCTTTTATCAGTCAGTAACGTTCCTAACTCAATCAATATTTGTGTCTAAAAAGCTGAACCTAGTTCTCAGGATTTGGCAATAGCCTGCCTTATTTGAGAAGGTTAAATGGCTTTTATAACTTGAAGGTCGCCCCCTCCAAGTTTTTTTTTGTTACACTGCTGCTTCTTTTCGTCAGCTAGCATAACAGTAAACAATTGTTGCACCAGTGTTTCGGTCTTTATACATATATCCTAATGACTAAAATACCGAGCATAAACCTTTTTTGCTTTTGAAAAATCACCAGGTTTAGTGACAATATAATATGCTTCTCTGTGATGTGAATTCGTCAAGTGTATTTCAATTTGTAAAAAGCACAAGTCTGCGGAGTCTTTATTTATTGGCAAGGGGAAGCTATTACCTGTCGGCTCAATTAAAATATCATGAGTCTTAGTGCCGAAATTTTCTTTTGAACTTTTGTTACGATAAATTGTTATTGACTTTATTTGTTTGTCTACACAATTGCAGTCGATACTCAACTTGTCAGTAGATAATGTAAGGCAGTTTGTTTTAGCACCTCTACCTGAAATGTCAAGAAGAGAACCACAGGACGCAACGAAAACTGTCGTTGTCAATATGAATAGTTTAGTTTTGTCTAACATTGGTGCTAACGTTAAAGCATTGGCGATGTGGAAATATTCTGTGATCCCCCTGCCCGATGCCGCTGCTGATTAAAGATACCTAAGCTCATTATTTATTCTGTTGCACGCCGTTATTCGTCTGTCGAAACTAAAGTTTTTTTGCGAACAAAAGTTGAGAGTATAGCTGCGTAACCCTCACAAATTCATCCTTAAGTAATGTATCAGGATTAAAATTTTGTTACAACGCAAATACAAAATAAATATTATTACCACTCAACCTTTCCGCTACGCCAGAAATCATTCCCATAAATCTTATTATCAATGACAACAATATGCTTAAGGCTGTATATCAGGCTTAAATCTTCTATCTGCTGGTTCGACTCTCCAATCCCGGGCACAAAAAAGAAAATGCTTTAAGTCATTGGACTTGAAGCATTTTTAGTTTACACTAATTGCGCTTTTGGGAGGACTAAATATTCAAGTCGTTATAAAGGAATATTTTGTGTGGTTCGATTCCAGGGTGCGGCTGCCCTAATTAGTTTGTGCGTTTTGAATTAGCCTTTTCGCAAATTGCATTTCTAAATCTTCATGTTGTACCAGGTCTTCTACTGTGTAATTTATTGCGTAAGTTGGTAGCACACCTCGTCCAATTGGATGTTTTTGATACATATATCCTATTTGTATGTTCGGAGAAATTCTAATCATGATTTTGCTATTGGGCAATTGTATAACGATGTTATCGCCACCTGTTGGTCCTTCAAGTGTGCCTCCGCTTTCTTCACCAATAAAAATCGCATTTGTTGCTTTCTTTAAATCTGAAATCAGGTCTGCCGCACTTGAAAAGCAGGTTCCATTCATCAGCACATATAAATTGCCTTTAAAAACATCTGACTTTGGCTCTTTTAGTCGAAGATTATCGGCGTACTCATAATTATTAATCCATAAATTGTCACTAATTTTTCTCATATACTCATCATCATTATTAAACAAAAGAGCAGACGAATCTCTTTCCATAATAACAGGTTTTAAGGATCTAAAATCCAGATGACTTAAATATATATTTTGATACAGTTTAAAGGGCTTATCATATAAATAAGACATCAACTCCATTTGCTGACTTTCATCACCGCCCTCGTTATTTCTCAGATCAAGAATCAGGTTTTTTATTTTTCTTTCTTTAATAGTTTTGAATACAGATGATAGCAACGAATCAAAAGGCAGGTCAATATCTTTATTATAAAAAGAACGGGAAACTGTTAATATTGCATAATTATTTTCACTGTTGATTTCAAAATGCGGCGATGGTGTTTTAAACCAACTTGTTTCCTCAATGTTATGTCTTGCCAAAAGAATTTTTTGTCTTTCTTCAACTGATATACCTTTTACTGTTACAGTTTTTTTGATATTGGTGCCATAGGTCAAAAAATCAATTTTAAAATTTGTACTTCTGTCTGCAAAAAGATAGTAGTACAAATCAAAACCCTGGAAAGCATAATTGAAATATCTTTCAAGTAACTTCCTTTTTCTTGTTTGAATATAACCATCTGCGGGTATCCCCTGCCACGTATTGTTCAATATATATGCATCAGTATTTCCATTAATAGATAAAATTCGAGAGCCATTTGGTATTAACACATCACTGCAATTATTAAAAAGGTAAATCTTCTCATCTATAACTTTTATGTAAAACGGCATTACTTTTTTTTCCAATACTTCTTTTCCTAGTCCACCTTGCGGAATTGTATATAGATGCCCGCAATGAACTTTAGCGTTAGCTTTTGTTATTAATGCAAGAAAATCTAATCCTGATATTTTATTCCCCATTGACATTGCCAAACTATCAAACCTGGCATCAACAGCTTTCTTTTCGTCATACTTGTAAAGTCTTGGATGTACGTATTCTAACGAGAACCTTAACCAATGCAGGTCTTCAAGTGCCTGTTTTTTTGTTAATGATAAAGAACTGTTTTGCGCAACAGAATTGATAGTTAGTATTGCTAGTACAATGAGCGTTGGAATTTGTTTAAGAAGTAACTTTTCAGATTTCATTTGTGCAAAGTACTGGTGTTGCATACGCCACTTTTTTGTAGGTATCATTTTTGCAAATTATTATTATTTACCAAAACGATCCGTGCATATGGTGATGGGTTATATGCCAAGGTAAACAAAAACGAACAAACGGACAATGCCTGTTTGTACCGGGAAAGTCGAAGTTATTTATCAGTTTGTATCAGAAATTATTACATTCATTCCGTTCAGCGTATCAATGGTTTTAGCCTGAAAATTATCATCAAATCCTTCACCTCCTGATTCAATAATTCTTAAGTGGGGCACAAAAAAAGAAAGGCTTTAAGTCACTGGCAACGTACAGGGCTTGCTGCTGTGCTGGTATTTATACTCGTCAGCCAGCAAAGCAGAACCCCATGTTGTACGCCGCTGTCCCTGCCGTAAAGGTCTTTCCATCATAACTTTACTCAGCAGCCGCCTTTGCGAGGGGCGCGTATATAAATTATTTTACCATCTCGTTCTACATAGTCGCCCCATATTATTGGATATGAATTCTTGGGCGCGTACGATACACCAATTACACTCTGGCTTCTTATCATTATTTTGTCGTTAACTTTCAGGCTATGCAATTGCTGAAATTCATTAGAGTTTTCCCGCCCAAAACTAAGAATATAATCGTAACCATTAATCCTGACCATCACTCCGAAACCTGATCGTGAGCCTGGCCGAAGAGAGGTTACAACAGCTTCCATATACCATTTTTTCCTTTCGGCTTTCATTTCAGCAGCAGAGAGTGGCTTTGGGGCTGATTTTTTAGAAGTTTCATTTTTGATTTCGCTATTAGCAAATACTAGTCCGCTTACCACAACCAGCGGTAAGATCAGCGCATAAATAACTTTTTTCATATTTTTTGTAGGTTAAATTAACATAGATCTATCTCCTAATAAATCAGATCCGTTTAAGGCATTTCTTTTATTTTTCGTATCCTTTTACAGTTGGTGCAACAAAAGTACTTTGATAATTTTCAGACGGAGGAGCCTGGATTGTAAATAAAAGTGTAAAATTTGTAAATAATATCTTGACATTATGCTTGTTAGAAGAAATCTCCTGGGAAAAGTAACGGGGTGTGTATTTCATAATTTAACTATTTAATGACCCTCTTTACTTTTAAAGTCTGTAAAGGTCTTTCCATCATAACGATGCACCCCACCTCCAGATCCAAACCAAATACTTGCATCGTTAGCTTCCAATATCCCCAAAAAAGCCATTCTTCCTCCTGACTTAATTTCTGTTACACTGGGCATTTTATTGTACAAGGACTTTGCATCATAACGTGATAGTGCCCAGACGTCCGGATTTACTTCACCAGTAGTCCAGATGTTTCCTTTTTTATCTTCGATTATAGCATAAGCCCCCCTCTGCGATACCTTAGTAAAGGTTCTGCCGTCATAGCGCCAAAGACCATTAACGTCACCGAACCAAATGCTTCCTTTTTTATCTTCGATTATTGACCAAACGTTTTTAAACGCCTTGCCGTCTGTGTTTTTTAAAACGGTAAATGTTTTTCCATCATAAAAACAGGGCTCACCCCTTGTGCCAAACCATAATTTCCCGGTTTTGTCTTCCATGATAGTAGTAAGATCATTATTGGAAAGTCCTTCTTTAGTTGTAAAATTTCGAAAAGATTTCCCATCATAACGGCTTGCTCCACCTCCAGTCGCAAACCAAATATTACCGGCTTTATCTTCATAAATTTTTGCAACCCTATTATTGGCAAGCCCCTCCCTGGTTGTAAAATGTTGAAAGCCTGCCTGTCCGGTAGGCAGGGATTTCCCATTGTAATAATAAACACCCGAATCTTTGGAAGCGAACCAAAAATTTCCTTTTCGATCTTCCAAAACATCCCAGAAGCTGGCAAAGCGGGGCGAAATTATTTTATTGGTTAGATTGGTAAAAGATGTTCCATTGTATCGAAACACACCTAAGTAAGAAGCAATCAAAATGTCTCCGTTCCTTGCTTGCTTTACATTCCGAACCATACCCATAGGCACTTTGGTGGTGTCCGCCTCTTTAAGCTGAGACTCGGAGTATCCTACTCTTCTGTTATCTTGTGGTACGTTTGTTTGGTTTTGTCCACAGGAGGTGTGAAAAATAAACACCAGGAACAAAGTATATACGTGTGCGTATTTCATAATTTTTTTATTGATCCTATAGTGAAAGTATATCGCTTGCCTTTTTGATGGCTGAAGGGTCAAACCCCGCATTCCTGAAATATTCAAAATCATCTTTCAAACTTTTACTTAACCCACTCACAGTGTGCCCTGACTTTAAATATTGTTTATATAACTCAATCGCTTTGGTGAAATCACCTTTAAAGAGAAACGAGTGAGCCAGGTTTTTTACCAGCAACGAGTCTGAAGGTTCGATGGCCAAACCCTTCGATAAAAAGCCAATCGCTTTGTCGTAATTTTTTGTCTCCAGCAAATGACGACCGAAAACTACCCATTGTCCTGGTTGCGGTTTCAACGTATCTAAAGTTGTAATTCTTTGTGCAGATGGACGCGGCTGGCCATTAAAGGTTCTCGAAATACTGGTTACTATTCCAGCGCTATCGAAAATAAAGCTACGGTGGCCAGGCCATTCGAAGTGGCGAAAATTGGTTGATGATGTAAAATGCATTTTGATGCTGCGACCCTCCATCCAGCAATAAAGCCCGTCTTTTTCTTTTGTCACTTCTGAAAAACGTCCATTTGTTATGTAGTCGCCGATGTATTTCGAGGTGAAGGTGTCGTTGACCGGCACGGTGGTTATTTTTTCGGGTTTTTCAAAACCTTCCCAATTGTATGCCAATGCTATGCTGTTGAGCAGTTCGAATGCAATGGAAAGGTCATCCGAATTTACAAATATGGCAGTGCCCTTTCCATTTGTTAATCCGCCAACGAATAAACCTGTGAATCCCTCGTTACTGGCAGTATGATTGAAGTATTTCTCGCCATTCCAGTTCCATACGAACGTGCCCAAGGCCACATCATATATATAGGGCGTTACATGCAATTTTACCATTTCCTGATTCAACAGCTTTGATGATTTTCCCTGGTAAGCCTGCTGCATTTCAACAATGTATTTGCATATATCTGTGGGTGTAGTCCATAATCCGGCTGCTGATTTTTCCGGGAATACAAAATACTTGCCCGGGACTTCATTGCCATTGGTTTTATATCCTGTTGCCAGATTTTTCCTTTGGCTGGCTGCAGGGGGCTGATTGAAAGAACTGTTGGTCATTGCCAGTGGCCGAAACACCTGCTCATACATGTATTGCTCATATGGTTGTTTTGTAAGATCGGTAAGCATTTGTTGTGTGATAAGGGTGCCTCCGCCGGAATAGTGGGGCCCCGTCCCCGGTTCTGCCAGCGATCGTACAGCTTCCGTGTTGGAAGGAGGCCGGCCATTTAAAATATCGGTGACCGATGCAATTGCACTATCGCGGTGGTAACCGGGGAAACCATGAACCCCCAGGCCTGCGGTGTGGCTGAGCAACTGGGCGGTTGTAATTTTCTTGCCATGGGACACGGTGTCATAAGGGAATTTCCAGTTGCCCAGGTACTGGTTGATGTCCTGGTAAAGATCCAGTTTTCCCTGCTGCGCCAGGTGTAAGATACCTACGGCGTTTAGTGACTTACTGATCGATCCGGGTTCAAACATAGTATTGGTAGTTACTTTCCTGCCTTCTTTTTTGTCAGCATAACCATACCCTTTGGCCCATACAATCTGGTAATTGTCGATAACAGCGACACTTAATCCCGCCACATTGTAATGTTTCATTCTTTCAGAAAGGCTGTATAGTTTACCGTCGATGACAAGGCCGCCCGATAGGTTGGTCTCCACCCGGGTGATCTGTTCGTTTACGGCTTTAGAATAATGCTGCTGGGCAGTGACGACTGTAAGCCAATGGCACAAAAGGACTGCTAAACTAATTTTTTTCATAGCTGACAAACCTATCCGTTATTCTGTCAGTGTAGCCTGAAAGAGTGTAAAAAAAGTTGTAAAAACAATGTAAATGCTGTTTAAAATCGATTTACATTACTGGTCCATGCTTAGATTATAAGAGAGATGAAGCTGATGTTAGCTGCTGGCATTTATTGTTTCTGAGGATCTGTCAATTTAAGTACGAAATTCAATTCCGTATCTACACCTCTTATTAGGTCTTCCATTGCTGGTTGGATGTAGAAGTCGGGGAAAACACCTCTTCCTTTGATAAAATCTACATTATTAACTTTTTTCGTCAAAGGGACCTCTACTCTTATTTTAGTATTGGGCAATTGTAGCCTTGCATACGCATCCGATGTGTTTCCTTCCATTGTTCCTCCTGTTTCTTCGCCAATGAATACGGCTCTTTTGTGCGCCTTTAAAAAAGTGGCCACCACTGATGCCATGGAGCCAGATGCCCCATTTGTTAAAACATAGACCTTTCCCTTATAATGGTTTTTATCGGGTTGCTGCACTTTATACAACTGATTGTAATGCTCCTTTTTAAGTCTATAAATGCCAGGACCGGTTTGGTAAACAAGTGAATCAATAAAAAACAGGTCTTTTCCGTTCTCCAAATAATCAACAACAGGAGGATAACCTACAAATTTTTCCTCGGTATAGTCATAATGCTTATATGGTTTTGTCAAAAGATAGGTTATCAACTTCTCTCCGGTGCCATCGCCACCTTCATTATTTCTTAGATCCAGGATCAGTTTTTGGGTTCCGCTTTTATTCAACTGTTGAAAAATGCTATCATACAAGCGGTAGAAGTCTTGTTTAAAGTCGTTTCTATGCCACTTTAAAAAAGAGGATATACGTAAGTAGGCTACATCCGGCTTTAGGTATTTGAACTCCAGGGGTGCCTTGTATCCTATTCGTTGTTGATAAAATTTCTTATAGGATTCATGATCAATAGCAGCTATTGTTGCAATCCTCTTTTCCATTTTTACATCCGGATGAATGAATTCTATTGTAAAAGAAATCGTGTCTTCGATGAAGATGGGGTAGTTTAGATCAAATAGATTTTCATTCTGGGTCATGCTATAATCCTCAAGATGCCTGGTATTAAAGGTCTGTATATATCCGTCGGATGGAATGGTTGGCAGCAATGCATTTAATATATCTTCCGTCGAATGTCCATTGATCGAAAGTATTTCAGATCCTGTTGGAAGAATACTCGCGACATCCACATTTTTTAAAACATATAATCTTCTGTCAAGTAGTTTTAGTGAGAAGGGAATATAATGCTTTGATCTTTGCAATTGCTGGTAATAGTCTTTGGATGGTGTTGGAATAAGGTGTTCGTCGTTGACCTTTGCACAGGCTAAAGTTATTACTTTGTAAAATTGAATCTCCGTCATCGGCTGTTCCAGGAGCTTAAACTGATCGTTTAAGTACTTACTTATGACAACGCTATCGGTGAACCTATAAAGACTTGGATAAGTAGTTTCCAGCGTTTTTCGTAATATAAGAAAATCTTCCTTTAGCTCTTTAGGTGTATATACTTTGGGTTCCGATCGATCTTGCCCTATGCTTACTAAACTGATGATAAGAAACAGAAAAGACAGTAAGCATGGTTTCATTAGAATGTAGGTTTTAGGTAACATCAGCGTATTTCTTTATCAATATAAGAGGTGTATTTTGTATCTCTGACAACTGCATATACTGTGAGGGAGATAAGGATACATACCGTAACATACCAGTAAAACAGTGACTCATGGCCGATCTTCTTGAAGTATAACGCAATATATTCAGCCGTACCCCCAAAGATCGCAACGGTAAGCGCGTAAGGCAATCCTACCCCCAGCGCCCTTACTTCTGCAGGGAACAGTTCTGCCTTAACAACGGCATTGATAGAAGTATATCCGCTGATGATGATCAGCGCGGCTAATATCAGAAAAAACGCACCCCACTCAGTGGTCGTGTGACTGATCGCCGTAAGAATAGGCACTGTGAATAAAGTGCCCAGGATACCAAAGCCCAGCAGAAGAGGTTTACGACCTATCTTATCACTCAGCCTTCCGAACAACGGTTGTATACACGCGTAGATCAGCATCAGCCAGAAAGTTAGTTGTGTAGAACGCTCCTTGCTGAGATGTACCGTATTTACCAGGAATTTCTGCATGTAGGTAGTATAGGTATAAAAAGCCAATGTTCCACCCATAGTGAGACCAACCACAGTCAGCACCGCACGCGGATGTTCCTTTAATAATGTGGTAACAGATCCACGTTTTGCATCCTTTTTCTCCACCACAATTGTCTCCTGCATATGCTGACGAATGATAAGCGCAAATAACGAAAGTACCGCACCAATTACAAACGGGATTCGCCAGCCCCAATCGTGTAACTGTTCAGAAGTCAGGAATACCTTTTGCAGCAACATTTGTACACCCAGCGCAATTAGCTGGCCCCCTATAAGGGTAACATATTGAAAGCTGGAATAGAAACCACGTTTTCCCGGCGTAGAGATTTCGCTTAGGTAAGTCGCGGAAGTACCATATTCTCCACCCACGCTAAGCCCCTGAATCAACCGGGCCGTAAGCAGCATAATGGGAGAAAGGATACCTGCAGAAGCAAAGGAAGGAGCCAGCGCGATCATAAGACTACCTGCTGACATTAGCAGAACAGACAGCGTCATAGAAGTTTTACGTCCAGCCCGGTCTGCAATACTGCCAAATAACCATCCGCCGATGGGGCGCATCAAAAAGCCTACCGCAAAGATGGCTGCTGTATCCAGCAATTGAGCGGTGGGGTTACTTTTGGGAAAGAATACGGGCGCAAAGTATAAAGCAAAGGCAGCATAAGCGTACCAGTCATACCATTCAACCAGGTTACCAATGGAGCCTATAAAGATCGCTTTCAGCCGTTTTGCCGTATCGTATTTTTTAATATTTGTGGTGTTCATATTTGGTAGTGGGTAGCTGTCAAAAGTACCTTAATTTGCTTGCTATTTCGTCTGTCTATTTTCCAAATACTTATCCATTCTCGAATTTATTGCAGTTAGTTTAAAATTGTAGCCAACACTTAAATATATGCCGTTAATTGGTCTTGGGAGGGTATAGCATCTCTCCAGCGGTATTTGTCACAAAAGCTTTATACTCGTGATCTCTGAAACAATGTTATTTTCATAATTGGCGATAATTAATTCATTGATTTGTCCACGTATGGTTGGAATATTTAGATCGTCTAATCTTCTCTTGGATATATTCATATCTTTAGATTTTCCAATTCCAATATGGGGAATGTACTCAATATCATTCCGCAAATTTGGAAGCAACTTTCCCGAATAGAGTTTATCGTGAAATTTCACAATATCATCAAACCCTTTTTGTGGGACAAGAAATTCATGGTAATAATCACTAAAGGCATCCTTATTTAAAATCGCTTTATTTATTTCAAACTCTATTGTTTCCAATCCTTTTGCTTGTAGATAAATTTCATCGACAAAGATTGTTTCAGTTAAATCTGTCGTTGGAAAAACAATTGTAAAATGCGGATTAACAACATCATAAAATAATTTATCATTCGCTTTCCTGTAGGATTGGATCCAGTTAAAGTCATCCTCACTTATTATTGGGAAAGCTAAAACCAAGAATGCCATTTTAATGCGTTTTTTTTAAAAGTTGTTGCTAACGATTCGAATATGCTACCATCTACCGGCATATAACCGGGTGTCGTAGGTGATGGTGCCTACCCTTCCGCCCGTTATTTCTTTTGAATCAAGGTTGCACCCATTCGGGCTCACTCGCTATGGCCGCAAAGACCTCATCGGTCATAACCGTCCCCGGTCTCGAAAGATCCTCTCCCAGTGCTGGCGTAGAGCGCACGGTAGTGCTGTAGCGTCTGGTAGTCCGGGTCAGACTCCTTCATCTGGTAGTCATCGACGATGCGGCCGTTCTCATCCCACTTCTTCTCCCACAGCGTGATGCCATATTCGTACTCGCCGTCCTCTGCGAGTTGACCGTTGGCATGCCACTCACGGGCTCGCCCATGCAACCGGCCCATCACCAGGGTGGAATCCACCATGGGCTGCCCGCTCCGGTACCACTCCTTCGTCGGCCCCCAGGGTAGCCCGTCCCGGTAGGTGACCTCGGACTTCAGCTTGCCTTCCTTGTTCAGCGTGAAGGCCACGCCGGTGAAAAGCTTGTCGTCCAGGTAGTAGCACCTGTCGTTGTCGTGGTAATCCAGGCTGTTCAGCGGGACCCGGTGCATGCGTTTCAACCAATCCGTGAACCACAGGGGCGGTTTTGCCGCGATTGCATCGAACATGGACCGGTCGGCAACGCCTTGCCATCCCACAGCCACGGCAATGGCCTGCTCTCGCCAGGCCTGTTCTTCAGCGATGGCAATGCCCTGCTTCCTGGCGGAAGAGTGGCCCCGGTTGGCCATGGTCTCGGCGGCCTGGGCAACATCGGCCGTGGTCGTTAGCCCCCTGGCCACTGCCAGCAGTGATTCTTCGTCGTTCATCGACAGTGATTGAAGGATGCGAAGGCTAACCGTCACCGCATTGGCCAGGACTGCGTTCCCCTCCTCGTGGTACAACGCCACGATGTCCTGCACCTCTGCAAGGCAAGCCTGCACCTCGCCTGGATCCACAAGCGCGCCGGTCGCAAACGCCCATCCGATCTCGACGGACCGGCCCACCGATTCGTAGTGGGTGCCGATCCAGCATTGCTCGTAGATGGGAACGGTACGCACCCCGCATTCGGCCACCAGGGCGGTTCGTGCATGGCGGTTCGCACCGCGAACACGCTCAGTCAGGTCCTTGATCAAACTCATATATGTGCTCTCCGGCAGGCTGCCCGTGCCAGCCAATTGTCCGTACTTTATTCCTTGTGTTGTTCTTCTTGTTTTGAATCTGTTACCGAATACATTATTCTCTCGTTGTCAAAAGCCATATGGATCTTCTTTTCAATTTTCTTTTTGATCTGGTCGCCCATGCCAATGAGTTTATTAAACTCGTTCTTTATCAAAATCCAGTTAAACCTGGGGTCAACCACTATAACGTGAGCCTTTGCGTGGTCATTAAATAATTGGTCAATGATGTCAATCTTGTTCTTATAAATTTTTCTGCTGCTCTCAATCGGTAGTAAGAAGTATTCGTCTTCCCGGGATAGTAATTTCTTTAATTGGTCCAGGACATTTGTTTCCGGATAGAATCTAATTTCAAAAAAATTCTCCTGGGAGATGCCCCAATATCCATACTTGTCCGAAAACTCTTCACTTGACAATTCGTGAATGTCGTAATAGTGTATAATGTTCAGATGCCTCGCGACTTTGTCAAGTATTTTTTTCTTCGTCTTCTCGTCAACTATTTCCATTAGTCGGAATTTGTTCAAAAAAAAAAGATATTAACGTTATTCGGCCTGGCGCTCGTGCAGGTTTTTACGTAAAATCACAATTGCGAAGCCTTATTTCAAATGTAATCAAATTTGTTTCGAGGAGCAAAACGGAACTATTTAGTTTGCTCCATATAATAGAAAATAGGTCGAAGTAAAAAAGAGTGTGCGGTTCATAGTAGCTTTTTCTCCTTTTCGGGAAAGATATATTTTTTGGCAGCAGGCAACCCTGACAGAATGATCTCCGTTATAGAAGCAAGGTGTGCACAACCTTATCAATTTAATTCGTTTTAACAACCAACAAAGCACAATGAGACTTAAAGTAATTAAATCATTTCTTTCAGTGGCAACCGCCATGGTCATTATCGTAGCTTGTAGTAAAAGTGATGATAATGATAATACCACAAAGGCTAACATCCAGCTCTCCAGCAATTCCACATTGGGGAAATACCTGACCGATAGCGTGGGTAAAACCCTTTACTACTTCTCAAATGATGCAAACGGGGGCTCTGTTTGCACGGGCGGTTGTCTTGCGGCATGGCCCGTTTTCTATACAGCCAATATGACACTGGGAGATACCAGTTTACATGCCGCCGATTTTGGTGTGATCACCCGCGCTGATGGTACCAAGCAAACTACCTATAAAGGGTGGCCGCTGTATTACTACACGCCAGATGTGGCCGCAGGCGACGTAAAAGGTGAAGCAGTTGGTAATGTATGGTATGTGGCAAAAACCGACTATACCATTATGCTGGCAAATACACAGTTAATAGGTAATGATGGCGTGGAGTATACCAGCCAGTACGCACCTGGTAAAGAGGTAACACAATATATGACCGATGCTTTGGGAAAAACCCTCTACGCCTTTAAACCGGATAAGTTTAAAAAGAACACGTATACAAAGCCTGATTTTTCTAACAATGCGACCTGGCCGATATATGAGGTAATCGATATTAAGAGCATCGCATCTATCCTGGCGAAAACGGATTTTGATACGCTCCATGTATTTGGAAAAGTACAATTGGCCTATAAAGGATGGCCGCTTTACTACTTCGGCAACGACAAACAACAAAGAGGCAATACCAAGGGTGTGAGCGTACCTAGCCCTGGTGTATGGCCAATTGTGAATAAAAATACTACGGCTGCTACACCATAGTAGCTTTTCGTAAAAAGGAGATATTCACGAGGGTGTAACTCAAAGGTTGCACCCTTTTGTTTTTGCGCCCTGATCTATACACCTACCTGAAAAAGCGTATCAACATCTACTTCCTTATCTCCATGACTATAAATATTCCAGCCTTTTTCAGCTAATGCATTTAAGAGTGTTCTGGCTAAATTTTGAGCCAGCATTAAAGCCTGAAAAGAATCTTCCCCGCTGACATCTGATAAATTGTCGAACAAACCTTTTAATTGAATGGGGCATGCCCAGGAACCATCTCCTTTTTGATAAGGTTGCCCAATGCATAAATTCACTTTTTTGACCTCTTCATCCGTATTCTTTAAGAATAATATTCTTTCAGCAATATAGATACGCATAATTTATTTGAAATTAATAAAAGTGAATATACAGGGAAAATACTAATTAAAAATCATCCGGAATAAGGCATATTAAGTTTATATTTAGATAAATAAACCTGCGGCTTTTCTTTTTTATATTAGCGACCTTATGCTTATAAAAACATTCATGACCATACACCGTGTTACTCTTTTATTTCTAATTGGAATATGGTTGTTTTCTTCCTTTACTGAAAAGAAAATAGTTTGGGTAGCCATTGGTGACTCCATCACTTACCTGAACGATCACGCAGATGAAACCGGAAATCGTGTTTCTAAAGGGTATTTAAGTCGCGTAGTGGCTGAATTGCCCAACATACATTATATTAATCAGGGGCATAACGGCTGGAAGTCGAGCGACATAGCCAGCAAGATCGATGATTTGGGCCTGGTGAAAGCAGATGTGTATACCGTGTTCTTAGGCACAAACGACTGGTGGGGAGGCCGACCTGTAGGGAGCATCGATGATTATAAAAATAATACAGGCACTAATTCTGTATTCGGCTCATTCAGGATCATCGTCGATAAGATACGGAAGTTAAACCAGGAGGCGAAAATAGTGCTCATAACTCCTATGCAGCGTAATGATTTTGTGTATTTGTTGAATGCCACAAATAACGCGTACGGTTCATACAAAACTAAAAACGGGCAATCACTGGAAGCATTTGCCAACGCAGTGATCGCTATTGGAAAAATTGAAAATATACCCGTTATCGATCTTTACCACGATCCGCTGCTTGATCTGAAGAACCTGGTTAACTTCAAGCGTTTAAAAGATCCCCGCACAGGTAAATATGTAAATTATCAATACCCCAGGTTCACCCAAATACCATTTGATCCCCAAAAGGACGAGTATCCATATCCTCCCACTGCAGCAAATATTACTTACGATGGATTGCATCCATCAGATAAGGGAAATGAGATCATTGCGAAAAAAGTAATAAAGACGTTCAGGCAGGTTGGGCTTGGGGAATGAGGGTAAGGTCCGTAGCTGGCTTGTTGTGCATTTTTAGTTAATGAACCCACTTTATTGGTTTAACTTCTTTTAATTTTTCAGCATAAAAGTCAAGTCCTTCTTTCGCAGTCTCAAAAAAATGTCCGCCCATTGGTTTGTCATTGTATGACACATAAAACTTACCAAGTGTATGTGGAATTTCATCGCTATACATTGTCGGCACGATGTAAGTGTCAAGTGTCCAGGTTTCCTTAATGTCTTTATCAACGCTGAACCTTAACCAATAATGACTTGTAAAGGGAAAATAATTTGCAAAAGCTTTGTGGCTTTTGGCTTCGTTCAATAACTCGAAATATCTCTCCTTCCATTCAGTATATTTCCAAAAACCGTTGTCATTGAAAAACATATTCTTCACTTTTGTCCAGGCATTGTCAATGTCACTATTGGGACTTCTGAATTGAAAGTCTGAATACAATTCAAGTTCATCAAACTCTTTTTTTATAATGGTAATGTCTATTAACTTGTCTACCCAAAGGTCTATTGCGGTTGCCAATCTGTCCAGGTCTGTGAATAAACCTCTTGCAAAACAGGTCTCATAATTTAGTTTGTCTGTCTTTTCAAATAACACAATGGAAAAACTTGCTTCTGTCGCACCAAATTCTGCCCTGAAACTTTTGCCTGGTTTACTGTAAAAAGAATATCGGTCGGGTAATGTCCCGTCAATGGTCACAGCCAACTGAACGGTAGAGTTTAGGCTGTCCAACTTTTTTTGTATTTCTTTTGATAGGTGCACTGTCAGTTATTTAAGTCTGCCTCTAACGTGTGAAATCTACTTCCGTCCAGCCACCATATTGTCAGGCCCGCTGTTGGTCGTTACCTGCTGGCGTGTCGGGGTATTATGTGTCCGTTGTTACTTTGTCCCACTCCTGGCTCCTGAATTTTATAAGCCAGTTTAAAGAATAATGTCTTTCGTAAACAACACTTTTGTCAAGTCCGCTGGGTGCTGGTTCGTTTTTGACTCTTGCATTTACACAGGCCCAATCAAGACGCAAAATCAGGTCTGCCTGATCAAGCATTTCGGCTTTGCTTCTCAGTTTTGCATTATCTCTAAATTCTTTTTCTGTTCTAGAGAACAGATGTTTTACGTCGTCTCCAACATTACAAACTTCATTAGGATATTTTAAAATATCAATGTAACCCAATGCCCAAAGCATTACATGGTAACTTTCAGCTCTCCAATTTGCGTCAGTCATTTGTTGTTCGGTTGGGTTGTCGGCCAATGCAAATTCTTTTTCTGCAGCGGTAAGTTTTGGCATGACATTATATTTTTTGTCAAACCCTGCTAATATTTTCTTGTCTGCTTTTTCACTTTTAAGTTCTAAATAACAAAGTGCAATGGCCCTGTCAATAATTTCGTCCTTTGTCCTAATTGTTATTTTTTCCTCCGGATCAACAAACAGAGCGGTCGGGTTTTTATAAACAGGAATGTTCTTTGATTTACAAAATTCCTCCGATTTCGTCCGTCTTTCAAGTTGATCCTTTGTTGCTGTAATATTCTCAACAGGTATTGTCATTGGTTCGCTTGTTGAATTGTCGGAAGTCGTGTTGTTAGCATTATTTGGTCCACAACCCAAAAGTGTCGCCAGGAATCCCATAGTCAATATAGCTGTTAGTCGTATCATTTTATCTTATTAAAAAAGCTGAACATATAAAGTAGCAAGTGGAAATTTTGTAATCAAATTCTGTAGACAATATATAATATTTATCTTAACCACACAACCTGCTATAAACGTTATTTCGTTCCCCTGTGCTAAACATACCATCTGCCGGCATATAACCTTGTATCGTAGGTAATGGTGATGATCCCTGCCTGTTGGTATTTATCAAAAAGCTCTTTGAGATCAGCTATCATAACCTCATACCCCGGCTCGCCCTGCAGAGGTATATACGAGGAAGATAATAATCTTCCCTTCAAACCCTCAAAATCAAACACCTGCTGGTTATTAAATACTTTCAATTCCATGGGTGCCGGAGCAAAAAATGCAGCAATGTCATCTGCTTCGATATTACGGTGCTTTACCTGTACATAATCTTTACCGTACCTGTTGATCAATACTTCGTACTCCTGCTCAAATGCAGCGTCTATTCTCCGCTCGTTCCATACCAGCGCCACAAGTCCATGCGTTTTCAGTATCCGGGTAAATTCCGTCTTGCTTTTTTCAGCATTGAACCAATGAAAAGCCTGTCCTGCCATGATCGCATCTACCCTATTATCGGGAAGTGTTGTATTTTCAGCAGTACCAGGAACAGCCGTAAAACTGGGATAATCATTCAACAATGTTGTTGCTTTCGCCAGCATGGGCTCGTTGGGTTCCACGGCATACACCGCGTACCCGGCATTCAGGAACAGCTTTGTCAATATACCAGTGCCGGCGCCCACATCCGCAATGGTGCCTGATGTAAAATCAAACCGTTCCTGCAAATAAGTCACCATAGCGGCAGGGTAATGCGGGCGGTATTTTACATAATCCTCTACCCTGTTACCGAATCTTTGGGTATTGTCCATAAAATAAAGGTACAAATGGCTGTTTTATTCTGCTGTCAGTAATTGCTCAAAGAAAGCACCAGCTTTATTCTTTCTATCTACAAAATGTAGTTCCAGAATCCAATGTCTTTTGTTTCCATATTTGTCTAATTGAAGTATGTCATATAGCCAAATCGCTTATTAGGCGCATTTAACTTGTTATGCTAATTCTTCGTTGATTAATTCAAATTCATTTCCATCGTCATCGATAGCGTAAATAATCACTGAGTCAAAAGCATCGTCAAATGCATCTTGTAAGTTTAATGCCAATCCAGTCTCTAGTTGTATTTGTCCATTAGGAGTTGCTGATTCCAGCAATTCTTGTTTTGTTCCTTCATTGTAGAACGCAAGAAATACTATTTTAAATTTGTCTGCTTTGTTTTTTGATCTATATAGCTTGTTCGGATTTCTATCGACATTTTTTTGATCCTGGTAGGTGTTGCTAATAAGACCGTCCCATCCATGAAGCATTTTATCAAACAGCAGGATCTCTTCCTTACTATCTGGATCGATAGCGATTAGCTTTTGCACACCTTTATCAGCGGCTATAATCGTTTTATCGTTCATTAAATCGCCGTAATACTTAACTTCGAAATGTCGGTTTTGTGTTGTTGAGATTAGCTGTCCGATCCATTGAATATTTGGTTGTTTGATTTTGAATTTACCAACGATGTCTACAGACAGATGTGTTAAATGTTTTCGTAAGTACTTCGGCCCTTGAAGTTTAAGCAAGTCTTGTTGAATTTGGCCTTGCCTGTTATCTTTTTTCTTGAATAAATTGAATAGCCCCATATGAAAAGATTTTATTATTGCCCCGCGCGCAACGTGCTCAGCTCATGTTATTGAAGCGCTTGAAGCCAGCATGAATCCTGTCCTGGCAATCTTTTGAGATGAAATTTTTCTCCGTCAAAATAATCAATTTGATTTTTCAAGTCGTCAATCCACAAGGGATTCCCATGAACGATACAAATGACAGAAAATCGCTCAGCTTTAAGAAGTTTTCCCGTAAGGCCATCGTACACATTGAGGAACGCATTGTTTTTGTGATCGTATACTTTAGCTTGACACCAATAGCCACCAATGTTACCTTTTACAAAAAATGCATCGCTCGGAATATTCTTTCTTTTAGAGACTGAATCTTCGTCATTATGTTTGTAAGCACACGAAGTAAATACTATAACTAGCAAGAAAAGAAGTGATTTCACTGATATAAGTTTACGCACAACGTTTTTTTGGTTGTTTCCAATTTTCCAATCGTACTCAATGCGAAGCAGAAAACTGCTGTTATGTACCGCTTTTCTCTGTCGGAGTGCTTGAAAAAACAGGTTTTAGTAATCCGTCGTAAATAGTCGCGGGATACAGTTTAAGTGCCTGTTGCAGATAGTCCGAATGGTAAATTGATTGCATGCCTTTTGCTTCGTTCAAAACAAATTTCAACAGTTGTCTGGAAGGCTGGTCTTTGTATTGAACAATAGCCTGGTAAAGCAACTGCAATCGTTCATCATTGCCACCGTTATCCTTTGTCACGTCGTGTCTAAGTGCCTGTTGTAAAACAGGAAAAAAGGAAGCGTCAGGAAAGTTCCGAACTGCAGCAAAACCATACCTCTGGCTGTTTGGGTCTTTAAGTAATTGTTCAATCAAAGGTTTGTCTTGCTGTTTTCTATATTTTGATAAGGCTACTACAGCCACTTTATTATTTTCCTCAGTCGCTATTTGCCTAATCCGTGTATAATACTTTTCGATAGGCTCGATTTCGGAGAGCATCTTGTCTCTTGCATCCAGCTTGTTATCGCTATCAAAAAGTAACAAACTGTCGATTGTCGCTTTTTGCGCCTCGTTCAATTGGTGGAACTTACCATTACCTCTTATCTCTGTAATTATTTCAAGGAAAAAGTCACCTGCTTTTTGCGAACCGCCTAAACAGCCATACAAGGTATATACAGTAGCTGTGTCAGAAAGGTGTTGTACAACAATCGAAAACAGATCAGTTGTGCTTCTTGCAGCCAGGGCCTGAAAAGCATAACAGCGAACCACTGCATTTGTGTTATTAGTTAAGGTTAACAGCTCTTTGTCTGTTCCCTTTGAACGTAATACCTCATACCTGTCCCACTGCCTGGGACGTTCAGCAGCGATGCCAACCGCACCACCCATCAAAACATTGGTCTTTGCAATGTCTCTTACGACTTCACTGATCGATGCCGACGAGAGTTTATCCTGTTTTCCTTTGCAAGCAAACAATCCAACAAGAACAGCAAAAACTAATATAACAGCAGCAAACCGCATATTGTGTATTGTTTATTCTTAATATTGGTAGCAGATTTAATAAAGAGAAATTATTTGACAATTAATTCTATTGGTTTTACTTGGTAAACTCTATTCCGAAAATCTCTAACTGTTATTTCTGTAATTAATAATTTGTCTGCCGGTTTTAATTTGTTAAGCAGGATAATAGATTTGTCATTGTAACGATTGCCGTCATTAACAGCAGTTTCAATTGTGTCTCCCCGTATTGTTATTATTCTATAGCTCATAATTCTGGAGCCTTCCGCATGTCCTTCTGAAATGTATGTAAGCGCTATTATACCGCCGATAATTATTATCTCGTCTTTTGAGATTGTCCCTTCTGTATGATTTCCAAGTCGAGCGTGCGTTTCCCTGGTTTCATAAACATTAATAGGTATAGTATCGACTAAGATGAGTTTCCCTTTTTCTTTTCTGTATACTTTGAAAATTGTATTGACTGGTGAGTCTGGAGTATAGTATATCCTGCACTTATTTTGAACTATTTCTCCATTATCACATTTGAAGATAATGGAATCGCATGAAGTATTGGGTATAAAGAAGCTGTAACTGTTGTCCCTTATCGGCCACTTTGCCGATGTTTTTGGTTCATAAAGCACAACTTTTTGACTTAGTAGTTGTCCAGATAATGTCATAAAAAGAATAAAAGCTGCAACCTTCATAGATTTAGGAATTAAGGTCTTTAAAATTCCACCAACGTTATATTTCCGCTAAAAGCAATTTTTTGTATCATCATTACATCAGTTCCTATAAACCAACACATTCCTTACCCTCAGTGAAAAATCCGTTTTAAATCAATTGTATCCACAGCTTCGCCACATCAATCACAGCATGGCAACAAATCAAAACGGGTGGAATACTACAAGAGTGGTTGATGTTAACCTAACGATCTCCCGGCGCCGAGATTACTAAAATTTGATGAAGAACCGAAGGTGTTTTCTCTTTTTTTGAACGTTTTATGAAATTTCAGCATTCGGGTATGCCCGGGAACAGCCTGAAAAACTATAACAGGGTGTTTATAATATTGATAATCATCTGTTTGTCAATATTTCTGAAATGGTAAAGTAAAAAACGGGACCGTCCCGATAAATCGGAACAACCCCGAGCAACCCTTTGTAATGACAATTTGTGCCAAATCTATAAGCAGCAGTCGTTACTCGCCATCGTCTTGGGTTACTGTTCTTATCCATTCTGCACCGACAAATTCCCGTTCTGCCGTTTCACCATAGTCAAGGTCAAATATTTCATTTAAAGTTCTGTCCTTTAAAGTCATTTGTTCTAATGCAACAAGTTTAATGTCGTCAGGCATTTGGTCGCCTGTCAAAAATTGCCAATCTCCGTCTTTGTCATGAACGACACGAAGAATCGGTTTGTCAAACGCTAACCATTGCCTTGTCGTGAATATGCATAAATTTCTCGCTTCTCTAAATTTAAAATCTACATTTCTGTCAAGCAATGGTTGCCGATATTTAAATTCTTCTTCATAGTCTTTGTCCCAAGGAAAATTGTTGTTTCTGTCCGTCCAAACAAACTGCAATGCCGGAAATTCGTCAGAGCTGTAGTAGTTGATTGCAGTTTCAAAATAATTGCTCAAATAATCTGGATCAACATTTACAAACTGTGTGTCAGAGTTATTGAAAAAGTCGGGATAATTTTTATTGGTGGTTATCATTTGTCCCTGCTTTACAAGTTCAGCAACATCATTAATAAGCGCATGCAAGGTTTTTGTGGTGAGCCCAAAACAAATAATTTCAGGATGTTTAAATTTTTCCCAAAGTCCAATTGAATATGCAAAAGCTGGCAAATAATCTGTCGCTTCAAGAATTATAACTGTCAAGCCATATATTTCAATATTACTTTCAGTTGGGTCATCGTGTCTGCAATTGTGAGTTTGGTCGGTCATTTAGTTGCTGCTTATATTATATTCCGCTATTATACGCCAGTTTTTAACGGGAAACAATATTTACAAAATAATTATTTTCGACCTGTTTAGCCAAAAAAACGCGGTTATTACCGGTGGTAGTGAAAGTAACAAAATGGTAATGTAGGAGCGAAAAAAGGGAGGGGTAATGAATAGTAACCTGACGCGGGGCTACATACAATAAATTAAGTAACAGAATCCTTAATAAGACGGTCCTGTTACTTAATATATTCATTAAAGTTTATCGGCAATGTACTCAATGAGTTTTTCGTCGCTCATTTTATTAGAAGTAGATTCTGCTGTTTTACTATTTTTAAATTGTGGCGTAGCCGCCAAATAGTGAATAAACTGTTCTTGCGCCTGGCCCGTGCCCGTAACATGTACATAAGTAGCATTTACCATATGTGAAGCTATTTCTTTAAAAAACTTTGCTTGTATGGTTTTCTGCTGATTGTTGGAATTCTTTTCATTGGAATTTGGGGAAATTACTTCCCCTTTTATGTGCGCAAGTACAGTTAATGGACCTTCTGTGCTTTCACTGCCTACTACTGCTGCATTGTGGTTATCCATCCAAACGCCAAATTGTTTTTGATTGTTCATGATTTTATTTTAATGTACTCCTATTGATCCAATAACCATACCGCACCCAAGGGAGAAAATAAAAATCAAAAGCCATTCCCCAAAAATGAGAATGGCTTTGCCTGCTTATGTATGAAGTATGTTAAAATTTTCCATTATTGTTTTTCCAACTTTCTTTTGCTGCTATTGGTTCAATTACATCCCAATGCTCGGCAATTTTTCCGCCCTCCACTCTGAACAAGTCGTAAAATGAAGTGTGTTTGCCTGCAAGATATCCTTCGCTAACAACCAAAACAAAATTGCCTTCGCCCAATACTTTATGGATGGCGTCATATTTCATCGTGATGCCTTGCTTTGCCCATTCCCCCAATGCTTTTCCTAACCCTGAAAGTTGGTCTGGAATATTTGGATTGTGTTGAATGTAGTTGTCACCGTCAAAATAGCCTGTAAGTTTATCCATCTTGCCGTTTACCAAAATGTCATCCACAAAATTTCTCACCAATGTCTTGTTGGCTTCTGTTTTGTCAAGATCTTTGATCTCAGTTGCACCGTCAACCATTGTGTGTCCGCCTGGATTTGGTTTTGCTGTTTCTTGCAAATTGTCCCAATGCTCCACAATTTTACCACTTTCAAAACGGAAGATATCAAAGCCAATTTTTGGTCCGAAGAAATTGTAATCTGTATGTGTGAAAACAAAATCACCGTCTTGAAAAGAGCGAACAGTGTTCACTTTTGCAGCGTTTGGCGGTAATGCTTGTAACAAAGCTCCAAAACCTGCGAGCCCGTCTGCTACACCTAAATTGTGCTGAATGTATTTGTTTGGATTGATGTACCCAACAGGCTCCGTTGCTCCTGTTTCGATTGCTTTTAGCAGGCTTACTACTTTTTGTTTGTTTTCCATTTTTGATAAATTTGTTGTTGAAATAGAGTTATGACTGGTATGACAAGAAGATAACCCAACTCCTAAAATTATAGCTGCACTTAAGGTTGTTTTGTTCATTTTGCTTTGTTTCTATTACAATGCAAAAGTGCAACGAACTGCAAAAATGGAAAAGGTAGGAATGTGCCTTTAAATGATACTTTTACGCCAAGGCGTTTTTTTCTCTGAATTCAGTAGGCGTAACCTTTGAATGTTTCTTAAAATATTTGATAAAATTAGTTGGCTCTTCAAAGCCTAAATTATAGCCGATTTCTTTAATGCTTTCTGTTGTATGGGCTAAAGTTCTTTTTGCTTCTAACATTATTCTGTCGTCAATTATTTCTTTTGGGGATTTGCCTAAAACCTTTGTTGTGGCCTGGTTTAAGCGTTTCTCAGTAATGAGAAGTTGTTTGGCATAATTATTTACCTGCTTCTGTCTTTTATAGCCTGTTTCCAAAAGGTCTTTAAACAGCATTACATAATCAAGGTCTGCACCTTTTTTAATTTCAGTAAAGTTTTGTTTTCGTCTTTCACGTTCTGCATGTAGCATAAAATTATGCAGCAGATTTTGCAATATGTCGCCCTGGGAATTATCTTTAATATTTTGCAATTCGTCCGTCATTTGTTGCAATAAGTCAGCAAATAATTTAAACTGCTTGTTTACCTGAATTTGCGAAACTGAAAACAAGTCGTTGAACAAAATACTGTTTCGTAAAAACCTGGTATCGGTTTCTGTTTTGCAAAAAAAGCTGTCGGTAAATAAAATAGCTTTCCCTCCAAATTTAGTTTTGTTGTCAAAACGCTGAACGGTGTCCTTGTTTAGAAACAATAAAGTGTTGGGTTTAATTTTTATTGGGTCGAAGTCAACCAAATGTGTCGGGCTGCCTTGTTGAAACCAAATAATATGATAAAACCCTGTCCTGTGTGGGGTGGTTAAAGTGTCTTTAAATGTTGCGTACAGTTCAGCTAAGTCCACAATTTCAAACTCTTGCGGAAGTCCTGCCTTGAAGTCGTATTTAATAATGTTTTTTGTCATTTGCAGACCACTTGCGGCAATTAACTGTCGGTTGCAGTTTTCTTAAAAAGCCTGATCACATACATATACGTGAGAGCTGTCATCACCAACAATTATAGTTTGTTCGTTGCCCCGATTAAATTTGAAATTGTATTTTGTTAGACTGTCACCAAGTGTTTGGGGAGTCCACCAAATGGGTTTATCGTTAAAAGAATTAATAAAGTTCATTGAATCAGACTTCGGCAATCTGTATTTTTCATACTTTTTCGTAGCTATAATTCTATTCAATTCTGTCGGGCAAATTTTTAGTTCCATCCATATGCAGCAATCAATTTTCGGAATTACCTGGTCTTTGAAGTTGACTACTGTTACACATTTATCTATTGGTTTTTTAAATAGCACGGTATAAACTTCATTTGCGTCTTTTGGACTTGAATTACGTATTACTCTAACAATGTCAGATTTTATTTTGCCAGGTCCTGTATAAATAAAAAGAAGCAGTATTGAAATAAAGCAAATTGTAGTTGATAAAAATATTGTCTTTTTTGAAAGCCTGGTTCCTTTGATGGAAATGTATAACAAAAAGAAAATTAATGAGGCACTTAGTATTAGTAAAAGAATCGTCTCAGCCATATGCTTAATTAATTGAACAATGCCCTAAAATTGAAACCAACATTATATTCCCGCTATTATACGCCACTTTCTAGTAGGAAACAATATTTGTAAAAAAATATTTTGATATGAAAATCGCACCTGTCGCCAATTTCCCTGTCACTGTTTCAAATAACGAAGCGCGATACATCCTGATTTGAAGATCTTTGACTCAACCAATTTTAATTGTAACTTCTCCTGCAGGCTGGTACTATCCAACAACCGTCTCCCCTCTCCTGCAATTACTGGCTGAACGACAAAACGATATTCATCAACCAGACCAAGTTCTATAAGTTGTGTAGGAAGCATTACTCCACCGGTTAAAATATTTTTGCCTTGCTCTTGTTTCAATGCAAGTATTTCGTCCTGAAGATCCGTACGAACAATTCTCGTGTTTTTATCTTCAACGCTGTCTAATGATTGGGAGAAAACAACTTTTTTGATGGAGTCAAATGTTTGTGCAAATTCGTTCATTGCTTTTGTCTGTCCAGACTGATTTTTTGCCATATCGGGCCAAAAAGGAACCATCAAGTGATAGGTTTTACGCCCATATACGAGCAGGTCAACATCTCGCATGAGGTTTGTAAAATATTCATGTACTTCTTCATCACCGTCTAATTTGGTATGGTCGCAGCAGCCGTCCAGGGAGAGGTTGATTGCGAAGATCACATTTCTCATATGATTGCTTTAAGTTTTTATTTTTACATAATGGCTAAAAGGCCTTATCTCTCATATTGCAAGTAAAATTTATATCATTTATACAACATTATCAAATTCGTCGGCACTTGTTCGCATTTATACAATTTACAGTTCCAGGCTGCTTTTACCTTTACTAAAATATATAAATATGAGAAACTGCAAAAAAATGGCGCCTTTGCTCACTGTATTTTTGATCGGCCTGCATTTTATTGCCAGCGCTCAATTGGATGAAGCCAAAAAAGCCATCGCGGAAAGCAACGCCAACTATTTTAAGTCTTTTGTCAAAAACGACTCGTCCATTTTTATCAATAGCTACGCAGAAGATGCCTGCATCCTGGCACCAAATGCACCGGCCATGTGTGGCCGTGAAGCTTTTGCCCAATTCTTCCGATCGGCTTACCAGGACTATGGTTTGAGAAATGGCAAATTCATAACCACAGCGATATATGGGGATGGAAAAGAATATGTAACGGAAGAAGGCTTATGGCAATCATTTAATGCAAAAGGGGAATTGTTTGACGATGGCAAATTTTTAGTTCTTTGGAAGAAGACCAAAACCGGCTGGAAAATGTTCCGTGATTCGTTTAGCAGCAACCATCCGCCGAAATAATCCCCGCATAGAGCTATTCGTAAGGGTTTGATCGCTTTTTATTACCTGTTAATGGCAACGCTTTTGCTTTAACACGCGTATAAGAGCAAACGCGTAAATTATGACCAAAACTTTACAGGCAATTCGTAGCAACTGGCCAATTTATGTTATTGTTTTATTTGCTTTCATCCTGAGGGCCTGGAGATTGACCGGTCAAAGTTTATGGCTCGATGAACTGCACAATATGATCGAAGCTGACCCGGCTATTTCCTGGGGCCAGCTATTTTCTTATTTAAAATGTTGTGATCAGACTCCCCCATTATATTTTATTATTGAGCGTTTAGCTTTTACCTTTTTTGGACATACAGAAGGTGTAGCCAGGTCAATATCTGTCATTGCAGGTACAATAAGCGTATGGTGTATGTGGTTATTGGGAAGGGAAGTTTATAATAAGCGGCTGGGCTATATAGCGGCCATACTAACCTGTGTAAACTATTATAACATCTATTACGCTCAGGAAGCAAGAAGTTACATATTTGCGTTCCTGTTTGCAACATTATCTTTCCTGTATTTTATTAAATTAATCAAATCTCCTGTAAGAAAGAATGTTATTTTATATGCTGTATTTACCTTGTTGCTGCTTTATAGTCACTACTATAGTTTATTTGTTGTAGCCGCACAAGGACTGCTGGCGTTGCTTTTCATTTTCCTGGAAGAAAAGAGAACAGAAAAGACCAGGCTTTTTAAAGCCTTTTTATTCAGTGGCATTATCATATTGGTTGGGTATGCCCCCTGGTTACCCGTTCTGTTGGAAGTGTCCAAAATCAGATCTTTCTGGATTGGCCCCGTATCGCCTGATTTCATACTTACCTTTTTTAAGAACTATTTCGGTGATACTACAACATTGATACCTATCCTTACGGTGCTATTGATCGTTTATATAGTTCATGTTTATTTGAGCAGCCGGGAGGTAGGCACATCCCGCAACATTAAAAATAATCCTTTGCATTTTAGTTTCATCGTTATGCTGGGATGGATCTTTATTACTTATCTTATTCCATACCTGAGATCAATGCTTGTTGTGCCTATGTTATACAATCGTTATACCATTGTGGTATTGCCTGCCATACTGCTGGCATTGGCCTTTGGCATAGAGAGTTTTAAAACATCGATTGTAATATACAGCATTACAACCCTGATTGTCGTACTATCGTTTATTGATATTGTTGTTGCCAAAAAATACTATGGGGATGTTCATAAAACCCAATTCAGAGAAATGACAACCTTCGTGGTGCGTGAAAACAAGGGCAATTATCCTATTGTTAACCAGGTAACATCCTGGCACCAGCAATACTATTTAAAAAAGTTGGGATCACAGGCCACATTGATGGCACGTGATAAAGAGGCACTGGTGGATTCTATTGTAGCAGGGGCCACACCTCAGTGGGCAGTAAATGGGTTTTGGATCGTAGGCGCACACAATGAGCAACCCATTAAAGAAGAACGTTTAAAAATGCTGGATAAAGATTATGTGCTGCTTAAGCAGGATAAATTTTTTGATGCCTGGGCGCAATTATTTGTTTCAAGGAAAAAATTGTTAGCCAATCACCAACCAGTTAAATAATTTTCGGGTTCCAGGTAGGTACCAAAACAAAACCCGCTATGACAGCGGGTTTTGTTGTTTAATGACATTTTCAGACCTGGTCAGCAATGATCCTAAAACCCCGGATTCTGCGGTAACAAATTCTTATTGACCTGGATCTCTGATTGCGGGATCGGAAAAAGCAGGTGGTTATCATCGATGGTGATCCCCAGCGTACTCATCGCCTGCTTGAACCGGCCCAACCGTATCAGGTCCCACCGGCGCTCCCCTTCCACGCACAATTCCCTCGCCCTGTCTTTCACCAGACTGTCGACAAATGCACTGGAAGTAGGTGTGTTTGTCAAATTCAACAGTTGTGTAGGATCTGTGAGTCCGGCCCTTTTTCTTACGGCATTTACCCCGTCGAATTTTGCCGCATTCGCCGGGTCTATATTATTCATCGCCTCCGATTGCATCATTAATACATCTGCATATCGAATCACGATCCAGTCTACCTGCGAATTATTCCCGCCGCCATTGGCCAGCCAATAGGGATCGCGGTACTTATAAAAGAACGGCGTTACCGATTGCGTAGTACCATTCGTTACACTCACCGCTTTATTGGCCAGGTTATAATTCTTCCTAATGGAATCGGCCGCACTGTACCCGCTGGTAAAGAAATTATTCTGGCAGAAAAAAGAAGCGGAGCCGTTGATGATGTTCGGGGTAAACATTCTTAATGTAATATTCCCCGTGGCAGGCGGCAAAGCAAACCGTACACACCAAATATGTTCTGCACCATATTTCTTACTCACGTCAAATATATCGGCATAATTGGGCAACAGCGAATACACTTTCGAATTGATCACTTTGTTACAGGCTGCCAGGGCATTCTGGTTATCTGCCGCATCGGCAAAGGGGGTATTGGCGCGGGTTAGGTACACCCTGGCCAGCATCGCTGATGCGGAGCCGGATGACACCATGCCCTTACTGGATGATGGTATTTTGTTCTCCGGCAGGCAATTAGCCTCCGCATATTGCAGATCGCTGATGATTTGCCTGTATATATCGGCAGCAGACGAGCGATTCGGATATAAAGTGGTGTCGGTACTGCCCACGATCGGCGCAACGATCAATGGTATATTGCCGAAGCTTCTCGTCAGGTCGAAATAAGCCAGGCCCCGCAGGAAACAGGCATTGCCTACAATATTATTCCGGGCAGTTACATCCATATTGATCGCGGGCACGTGCGCAATTACGTCGTTGGCCGCCTTGATCATTTTATAACTGTTGATCCACCAGTTGCTGATCTCCCCATTGGTAGCTGTATAATTGTTCAGGTACAATGACATGCGGTCGGTATTTCCGGGAGCGGTGTATAACAGGTCTGCCGAATTCTCCGAAATGATCCAGACCGTTCTTCCATAATAGGCTTGCGCCTGCATGCCGCTGAATACGCCATTCAGCGCTGCGGTTGCATCTGCCGCCGACTTGTAAAAATTGTCGGGGGTCAGAAAACTTTGTGGCTTTTCCGTCAGAAATTTCTTGCATCCCGCATTCAATAACAGGAAACAACCACTTATAATGAATATGATTTTCTTTTTCATCTGCAAACAATTTTAGAATGTCATTTTTATGCCGGCAATAAATGTTCTGGCCGGAGGATATGGATTGAGATCGATACCCATGCTCAGGTTATCCAACCCGAAAGAACTCACTTCCGGATTGTAGCCGGAATAATTGGTGAAGGTGTACAGGTTCTGCACCGTGAAGTAGATCAATGAGCTCTTGAACACTTTGGTATATTTTGGCAGCGGCGCATTATACGAAAGGGTTACCGTTTGTATACGCAGGTAGCTGCCCTTTTCCAGGTAATCACTGATGACACCGGTCCCCTTCTCGAGGTTGCTGTTTATACGCGGGATGGTATTGCTGGTTCCTTCGCCATGCCAGGCATTGGCTGTGTAATCAAACTGGTTATTGGTTCCGCCTACATGTGAATACTTGGTCACATTGAGTATATCGTTGCCGTATACGCCTTGCAGAAAGACAGACAGGTTGAACCGGCCCATCGTAAAGTCGTTGGTAATACCAAAGATGAATTTCGGCATGGCATGACCGATGATCGTGCGGTCGGTACCCGTGATAGAACTATCGTTATCGAGGTCTGCGAAAATGGGATCGCCGGGCGTTACCTTCATTTTGGTACCGCTCTTGGTGATCTGGTCCTTGTTCTGCCAGATGCCGTTAAAGATATAGCCGTAAAAAGATCCGATCGGCTGTCCTACCCGCAGGATAGAAGGTGCCAATCCATTGGTGAGAATATAGGGTCCTGTTTGTCCTACCAGGATGTCATTGGTACCATTCAGGTCCAATATTTTGTTCCGGTTGGTTGAATAGTTGACGGTGCTCGACCATTTGAACCGCTCGCCATCGATGTTTTTGGAAGAAACGGACACCTCAAATCCCTGGTTGCGCACTTTCCCTGCATTGAGCATAATACTACTATAGCCCGAAGAGGTAGGAACAGAAACGTAAAACAACAGGTTACTCGTGGTTTTGTGATAATAATCCGCCGTCATCGTAATGCGGTTATTCAATAGGGCCACGTCAAAACCGACATCGGCCGACGCGGTACTTTCCCACGTTAAATTGGGATTGGCAATATTATTGGGCGTAGCGCCTACTACCCTGCTGGGGTTTGTGCCCAATGCATAACCGTTGCTGGTGTACTGCGACAGCGATTGATAGGAACCTATCTCCTGGTTACCGGTTATACCATAACTGGCCCGGAATTTAAGATCGCTGATCGCGGCGATATCTTTTATAAAGTTTTCATCCGACATGCGCCAGGCAAAGGCGCCGGATGGGAAATAACCCCATTTATGCGCTGTTCCAAACCGGGACGATCCATCGGCCCGCATCGTTAAGGTGAACAGGTATTTGTCTTTCAACCGGTAATTTGCCCGGCCAAAATAAGAAGCCAGCGTATTGAGGGTACCGGTAGAGGTAGGCGTTAGCGGCGAACTCCCTATACCGAGGTTATTCGCGCCCAGCGAATTGGTAAAATAATTATTGCTGGCCGTAGAGTAACCGCTTGTATCGAATCGCTGTATCGAAAATCCACCTACAATTTCTATCGCATGTTTGTGATTGATGGTCCTGCTATAGGTCAATGTATTTTCATTCAGCCAGCTATAGCGGTTGCTGGTACCTTCATAGCCTGAGCCTACCGTTGTAGCGCCCAGGAAAGTAGTGGAAGGTATATAGCGTTTCTCCGTGCTGCTGCTGATATCGGCCCCTACACTCACCTTTAATTTCAGGTCTTTGATAATTTCATATTCACCGTACATATTCACCAGTCCCCTGAAAGTGGCAATGCGGTCATTAGACATAACAATGCCGGCCACTGCATTGCCCGCACCGGATACATAAGGCAGGGGCTGGTTCTGGTAACTATAGGCGCCTGTGCTATCGTAGAGCGGAAGTGCGGGGTTCATCACCAGCGCGCTGCCGGCCGCCCCATATCCTACCCCGGTCTTGGTGGCGTCTACCCGCTGTGAACTATAACCGAGCTGGGAGGTAAACCCGGTCTTTATTTTTTGACTAACCTTATGATCGAGGTTAAACCGGATGGTGCCGCGCCTGAAGCCCGTATTGCGCATGATGCCATCCTGGGCCGTATAATTCAGGCTGAGGTAATAGCGGGTATCGGTATTTCCGCCATTAAAGCCCAACTGGTAGCTTTGCATGGGAGCGGCCCGGTATAAGGCATCCTGCCAGTCGGTGCCTGCGCCCAGTGCATCTATCTGCGCCTGGGTGTATGGCAACTTAAGTGCCGTGGCCGGGTTCTGCAGGTTGTTTAATTGCTGCAGTGTGTCGAGATAGGTGGCAAACTGCGTAGCATTCATCATCTTCAGCTTTTTCGACATTTTCTGAATACCGTAGTAGGCATCGAACGTAATGGTATGCTGACCGGCAGTGCCTTTTTTTGTGGTGATGAGGATAACGCCATTGGCGCCGCGGCTTCCATAAATAGCAGTGGCTGATGCATCCTTCAATACTTCTATTGATTGTATATCGCCCGGGTTGATGGACGACAGGTCGCCAACGCCGGCGAATCCATCGATCACATATAATGGTTCATTGCCCGAGTTAATGGAATTGGTACCCCGGATGCGGATGGAGGTGGCGCTTCCCGGCTGACCGTCTGTTTGGGTAAACTGCAGACCGCTGACACGCCCCTGCAGCATTTGATCGGCCCTGATGACCGGTGTTTTTTCCAGGTCCTTTGTATTGATGGAGGCAACAGATCCGGTAACGTCCCTTTTGCGGGCCGTTCCATAACCTACGACAATAACGTCGTTCAGGTCATTCACTTTTTCTTTCAAAACAATGTCAATCGTTGTGATTCGTGTAATATCCACTTCCACCGGCTGATAGCCAACGTACGAAAAAACAAGGGTTGTTACACCGGAAGGCACAGCAATCGAAAACTTCCCTTCTCCATCGGTTGTCGTTGACAGAGAAGTTCCTTTTACCTGTACCGTAGCCCCCTCCAGTTTGGGGTTTACTGCCGACGATACCTTACCTGTAATTGTTCTTGTTTGCGCGTTAACAAAAGTGAAAGAGAATAATACGACCAGGACAATAAGTAATTTTTTCATTGTCATAATGTATTATTTGGTTGAGTTTAATTAAAAGCCAAATTACTTATGACCTGAACCTGTTATACAGGAATAATATGCGGTTTATTCAACCCTATTGGCATAAATTATAATTGCATGTCTATCATGGTTATTTGGTTATTATATGATGTTAATCAGGTGTTATTGAAAATACAAAAGACAGATGCAGGCGTCATCCGTGAGCTGCATCTGTCTTTCATTCGCACATTAGCTAATTATCACATTAGCTAATTAATTGGGTATATACTTCTACAAACAACAACAATCAATCGTTCTTATTCTTTACCGCTACCAGTTTGTATATTTTTCCTGTATTTCCGGTGGGACCTAACAGGGAAGAAACAGTCAGATATACTTCCCCCTCATTATCCTGTCCGAACCCGCGCAGGTAATAGCCAACATCATCGGGGTGGCTTTTAAGTTCTACTTCATCATATGACCACATGCCACCGCCCATAGTAGCCATAAACAATTCGCCATTGGCCGTGGTGGGAGTTTGCGAAAAAGTGCCGAAGATATATTTGCCATCCCAGCCTTTGAGGTCATTTCCCCGGTATACATTGCCGCCGATGACCGTAGTGGCTATACCACCCGCAGGATTCGACCAGTTGTTCAATTCTATCACCGGATCGATCAATGGATTACCCAGGTTATCTTTTGAAGGGCAGGAAGCAAATACAGTGTCGTTATTGGCGGCATTGAAGCAATGCGTGCCTTCTTTTACATTCCAGCCGTAATTACCGCCTTTCTTCACCACACTAACTTCTTCCCACAATACCTGACCGGCATCGCCCGCAATCAACTGGTGCGAACCGCCCATATCGAAGGAAAAGCGGAAGGGATTACGAAAACCATAGGCGTATATTTCATCTTTACCGGGTTTCCCTACAAAGGGATTATCAGCCGGAATGGAATATGGACTTCCATTTACATTGATCCGCAGGATCTTGCCAAACAAATTGGCTTCCACATTTTGCGCATTGCCGCCTGCATTGTCAGCATACCAGTCTTCTACATGTCCTGGCGCCACATCGTTGGCTCCGCCGCCATCGCCCAGGGAAATGTACAGGTATTTATCAGGCCCAAATGCGAGCGTACCCCCATTGTGATTCGATTGTGGATCATCCCATTCCAGCAGGATCCTTTCTGAACTCATATTGGCGATGTTCTTATCACCTGATACCTTAAATTCTGAAATACGACTCAGGTTATTCCATAAAATACCGGTTGCCGGACCACCGGCCCGGGGCGGCAATTGATAATAGATATAAAACAGGCCGTTGTTTTCAAATTCTGGATGAAATGCAAGGCCTAATAATCCTCTTTCATCATAAGCAGCTGACAAAGTGATGAGTTTGCTGCTTACATCAATAAATGGTGTAGCCAGTTTATTACCGTTCTTATCAATGACCCATACTTTTCCAATTTGATCGATGACAAAAAGCCGTTTGCTGTTATCGGGGCACGCTACCAATCCGATGGGAGACACCAGGTTATCCGTGATCAATTGAATATCAACTTCTTTTTCCTTTGGTACATGATCATTTTTTTTACATCCCCCCAAAACCAATACAACAAATACAATAGAAGTACATATGCCCAGTGACCAGTTGCGCCGGCAGGCATTGCTAGAAAGGTTGACTCTCATAATAAACTAATTTAAATGGTTAAATAGTTACAGGAAAGCGCTACCCGGGGCAATGGATTGCCCGGACTAAATACAGGAGAGTTATTTTTTGGGAAGGTTTGGCGTGTTTGGCTTGGTTTGTATGAAAGTATATGCAAAGTTTGTTCCGGGGGAGATCTTTGGCAATCCCCATAAAATTAAGTAGCTTGGTTGTCTCCTTTTAAACCACAATACAACTACGTTTTTAATACCGCTTCCCGCTTACGCACCTTCTCCTTACTCCAATAGTCTTACATCCTTAACCTTTTTGTAATCACGCAGGGTTTGTAGTGTGTTTTTATTCACCAATAAAACAGGAGGTATGTTATGAAAAGTTCTATAAGGCTGATCGCTATTGGCATTCCAGCCTTACTCGTTTTGCATTCCTGTCAGAAAGGAATGAGATCAACCGAACAAACCGATGTAAGCGAACGGGTGAACATGCTCCATGCAAAATCGAACCATGCCATACAGGGCACGGTGTCTGTGTTTGCAACGGGCTTTAATAATCCGCGCGGATTGAAATTCGGGCCAGACGGAAATCTCTATGTAGCAGAAGGAGGCGTTGGCGGAACCAATTCAACAGCTGGCCAGTGTACCCAGGTAATTCCTGCAGTAGGTCCCTATACCGGAAGCGCTGTGGGCGGACGGATCTCGATGGTCAATGCGGCAGGCGTACGTACCACTATAACCGATAATCTTCCATCGAGCACAGCCAGTGCGCTTATAGGCGGCTTTATCTCCGGTGTGGCCGACGTTGCCTTTATCGGAAACTCACTATATGCATTACTCGCCGGTGGCGGTTGCTCGCACGGCGTTCCATCTGTACCCAATGGTATTGTAAAAGTGAATGCTAATGGCAGCTGGACGTGGGTAGCCAATCTCAGCGACTGGTCTTTAACGCATCCAGTGGCGCAACCTGAACCAGGAGATTATGAACCCGATGGAACCTGGTATAGTATGGTCAGTGTTCGCGGCGACCTGTATGCCCTGGAACCCAATCATGGCGAACTGGTTAAAGTAACCACCGGTGGAGACGTTAGCCGGGTTATCGACATCTCAGCCAGCCAGGGACATATTGTTCCTACAGCACTCGCTTATAAAGGCAATTTCTATATGGGCAATCTCGATGTTTTTCCTATTGCACCAGATGTATCAAAAATTTATAAGATCACGCCATCGGGCGAGATCAAAGTAGTAGCGGAAGGATTGAATACGGTGCTTGGATTGGTATTTGATGATCGTAACAGGATGTATGTACTGGAAATGACGGTGGGCGCCGACTTCCCTACACCCGGCATGGGAAGAGTCATTCAAATTGATCCGGCCGGTAAAACCACTGTTATCGCATCGGGCCTTTCGCTTCCTACAGGCATCACGATGGGACCAGATGGCAATCTCTATGTTTCCAACTGGGGCTTCGGTCCACCAGCCATAGGCGGCGGACAGGTGCTTAAAATTACATTGACTCAATAGGATAATTTGATAATTAAAATACAGAAGACAGTTGCAGGTCTAAATCTGCAACTGTCTTCCATTACCTAATTATTTAATTATTTCACCATATCGATCATGGCACTGATCTCTTCTACCGCCGACTCATCCGTTCCGGAAAAACCGGTTACACGAAAACGAATGTTGCCGTTCTTATCAATAATGAATTTGGTAGGGATGCCCTGGATGGCAAAACCTTCCACTACTTTGTTGGAACCGCTTTCTGCATCTTTCAGGTCCATCAACACGCGGAAAGAATATTTATTATCGTCAATATATTTTTTAGCAGCAGCGGTTGCATCCGCCTCCCCTTTCTCCCAGGTATGAATGAACAGGAATTGTACATCGGGATTATCTTTGAATTTATTCACAGCCATTTGCATAGCGGGAAATGACCGTTTGCAGGGACCGCACCAGGTAGCCCAGAAATCAAGCACCACCGTTTTACCTTTCAAACTTTCTGAACTAACGGTATTGCCATCAACATCTTTTAATACCCATGCCGGAGATGCCTGGTTGATGATGGTGTTCTTAAGATTGGCAATGATCTTTTTATTGATCTCTATTTCCACTTCTTTCATGAACGCCGCATACGGCTTACCACCCGGGTTCAGTTTTTCATATAGCTCCTTATGAATATCTTTTAACTTCTTATCGGCTAACCCGGTCTGTACCATTTCATCTGCTTTTTCATAGGCTGCTGAATCCCGGCCCAACGCCCTCAATATATCTACATAATTTTGAATGATGTAGCCCGTTGGTTTGCCTTCTGCGTAAGCATTTTGTACATACACCAGCGCACTATCGGTCTTTTTTTGCAGCAATAAACAACGCGCATAGGAGTTACAATAACTTCTGTAGCCTGCTGCTGCAAATTTCGCTCCTTCTTCACCGGTACGGGTCGTTCTGAAAGCCATTGAATTCTCCAGCGCCTTTTTATATAATATGGCAGCCTGTTCAACATAGCCACCCTTTTCCAGGTCCATGGCTATACCGGCCCAGGCCTCTCCATTCCAGGCGGGTGTTTCGCCTTTATCAGCATAGTACATGGCTTTTTTTACATTCTTTTCGGTGGCATAGGCCCGTGCTACGTTATTGGCAGCATAGTCATACATGATCCTTCTGCCTGCAAATTTTTTAACAGGGTATTTCTTAATCCATTTTTTATAGAGCGCTTCCTTGTTTGCAGCGCCACTTGCATCGTAGATAGCTTGTAGGTCTTCACTCCGCCAGAGCTGACCGCCAGGGAAGCGTGTTTTGATAACCCCTTGTATAGAATCACTGGTGGCTTTCTTTTTCAGCACATTGAACACCTGCTGCGCCATCATCCAGTCATCTTCCTTGCTGCTTTTTAACAGGTCGTACATTTTACCGGTAACCAGCGCCTTGTCGGCCGGATCTTTGGAGATGGCTAACTTATAATAGTAATTACCGGAAGTATCTACTGCCGACAGCGTTTGGGCTTGTAATCCCCCATAAAACAAGGCTATTGACAATATGGTAACCAGTCCTTTTTTCATCATTTGATCCTTTTGTATATAAAGACGCATAACACAACCCCTAAGGGTTATTTGTCACCAAAATTTAATTCGCTATCCTATCTTTAAGGTATAAAACCATCCATGTGAAATACTTTTATATTTCCCTGCTGTTTGCCATTGTTGCACAAAGCGGTGTATCGCAAATGACCATTCTGCAGCATGTAAACGTTATTGATGGCACGGGGCACCCGGTAAAAGTCAATCAGTTTGTAACAATCACAGGCGATAAAATAACGGCCATTGGTAACCAGCTCAACAATGTCTCTTCCGCGAATGCTATCCGGATCGACATGACGGGAAAATATATCATGCCCACCATTATCAACACCCACGGGCATCTGGGCAATCTGAAAGACACTATTTCTGCAGCCAGTAATTATACAGCGGCCAATGTACGTAACCAGTTGCTGCGCTATGAGCAATATGGCGTGGCGGCCATCTTATCCATGGGTACTGAACAACCCATTGGGGTTGCACTGCGTGATTCATCGCGTCAGGGACAGCTACCCGGCGCTACTATGTATTCCGCCCTCTATGGATTTGGTGTAAAAAACGGACTACCACCCGGTTTGCCCAAAATTTACAGACCGGAAACACCCGAAGAAGCCGTGAATTTTGTTCGTGAACTGGCGCCCCTGAAACCAGACGTTATCAAAATGTGGGTAGATGATTTCTGGGGGCAGTTCCCTACCATGAAAGAAGAAGTATACACAGCGATCATTCGTGAAGCACATAAAAATGGCATTCGCGTGGCATCGCATGTGTATCATATGGCCGATGCCCGAAAGCTGATAGCTGCCGGGGTTGACATTTTCGCACACAGCATTCGCGACTCGGTGCTGGATGATGCGCTGATAGCCACCATCAAAAAAAAGCGCATCATTTATATACCTACACTTTCGCTCGATGAATTTGCATTCATTTACCAGCAGGATGCGCCCTGGATAAACGATCCGTTTTTTCAGAATGCATTGGAACCAGGTGTATTGAATATGATTACCAACCCAGCCTATAAAGAAAAACTCAGCAAAAACCCGGTCGCCCAACAGGAAGTGGCAGCTTTGCAAACTGCTTTACAAAACCTGTATAAATTATATAAAGCGGGCATATTGATTGCGCTGGGGACCGACTCAGGCGCCAACCCGGTTCGCGTACAGGGTTTTTCGGAACATATGGAAATGGAGTTGATGGTAAAAGCAGGGCTCACGCCGCTGGAAGTAATAACGATCGCCACCCAGAATGGAGCCAGACTGTTGCGTATAAACGCGGAAACCGGCACCCTTGCACCGGGCAGGAAAGCCGATTTTATTATGCTCGATAAAAACCCGGCCGCCGATATTATCAATACAAGGACCATCAGTGCCGTATGGCGCAACGGCGTTAAAGTGAGTGATGGACCGGTAGCGCGGTAACTCACGCCCCGCTGTTCTTCATAACAATCATATTCGCGATCAAACCCGTCCAGCCGGTTTGGTGCGAGGCGCCGAGGCCCATTCCATTATCGCCATGAAAAAATTCGTGGAATAAAATATAATCCCTGAAGTGTGGATCGTTCTGCAGTTTTTCCTGCGCGCCAAACACGGGCCGTTTGCCCTGTTCATTACGCTTAAAGATATTCACCAAACGACCTGCGAGTTCATTGCCCACCTGTTTCAATGTCAAAAAACTTCCAGAGGCCGTGGGATATTCTACTTTAAATTCATCGCTGTAATAAAAATGATATTTACGCAAACTCTCAATGATCAGGAAGTTCATGGGCATCCATATCGGTCCGCGCCAGTTTGAATTACCACCATACATATCACTATCGCTATCGCCGGGCACATAGGACACGCTCATCTCGGTGCCGTTGATGATCCTGACACTATACGGATGTTCGGCATATTGCCGGGATAAAGACCGTACGCCATAATCGCTTAAGAACTGCGTTTCATCGAGCATATGGCCCAACAACTTTTTTACGCGATGGCCGCCCAACAATCCCAACAGGTGCGTATCCTGTTTGCCTTCTTCAAACCAGCGCGATACCAGCATAGCCAGGTCGGGCCGATGGCGCAGGAACCAGTTCATGCGTTCGGCAAAAACCGGGTTATTGTCAAGCGTTTCTTTGGTGATCACTTCTACGGCAAACAAGGGGATCAACCCCACCATGCTTTTCACCTTCAGCTTTATGATCGGTTTATCTTTCACCTTCACCTGATCATAAAAAAATTCATCTTCTTCATCCCACAAACCGGTATTGTTTTTTCCCATGCTGGCCATAGCGCCGGCGATATAGAGGAAGTGTTCAAAGAATTTAGTAGCCATTCCCGTATATGCCTTATTGTGCGTAGCCAGCTCCAGCGAAATGTGCAGCATGTTCAGCGCATACATAGCCATCCAGCTGGTGCCATCCGCCTGCTCGGCGATAACGCCTTCGGGTAAAGTACAACTCCGGTCAAACACCGCGATATTATCAAGTCCCAGGAAGCCGCCTTCAAAAATATTATTATCTTCTTCGTCTTTGCGGTTTACCCACCAGGTGAAGTTGATGAGCAGTTTATGAAAGATCGATTCCAGGAAAACAAAATCCTTCACCCCTTTTGCTTTTGCATCGAGACGGAATATGCGGAATACGGCGCCGGCATGTATAGGGGGATTGGCATCCCCCAGCGCCCATTCATAAGCCGGCAACATGCCTGATGGGTGCATAAACCATTCTTCCGTGAGCAACTGCAATTGCTGCTTGGCAAAATCCGGATCAACCAGGCCGATCGTAACACAATGAAATCCCAGGTCCCAGGCGGCATACCAGGGAAACTCCCATTTATCGGGTACCGACATAATGTGTTCATTGTTGAGCTGCTTCCAATCGTTATTTCGCCCCTGCCAACGACTGCCTGGCGGCGCTGGCGAAGCAGGATCGCCATCGAGCCATTGCTGTACCTTATACGAATAGAATTGTTTATTCCACAACATGCCGGCTATTGCCTGGCGGTGTATTCGTTGTTCATCTTCATTGGTGATGTCTTTTTGCAGGTCGGCATAAAATGCATCCGCTTCAGTAACCCGTTGCGCAAAGAGTGCATCGAAATTTTCAAACGCCTGTTGCGTTTCCTGATCGCATAACCGCAATCGAATGGTATGCGAAGCGCCGGCCGGAATCACCAGTTCATAATTGATGGCCGCTTTAGTACCCATCATAGCCGGGTTCACCGACTTTTTACCATGGATCAAATGATCAACGATGCCGTCTTTCGGATACGCCTGTTTATCATCGAATTTATATAAACGGCGGGTATTGGTTTCGTTCTCGCAGAATAACAACTGGCCCTCCCCTTCATAATACAGGTTCGATACCGCTAATTTTTCATGCGCGATCGCAATGGCATGATCTCCGCTTTTATGTAATGAAGGTTTATACTCGTGCCGGCCCCAGACCCAGGTATTGCGAAACCAGACCGTTGGCAATACATGCAGACTGGCAGCTTCATTGCCGCGGTTATGTATGGTTATTTTGATGAGGATATCATCTGTACCGGTTTTGGCGTACTCTGTAAATACATCGAAGTATTTATCTTCATTAAAGATACCGGTATCCATGAGTTCAAATTCCGGTTGCAGCCGGCTGCGGCGGGCATTCTCCTGTATCAGCCATTCGTATGGAAATTCCTGCTGCGGATATTTGTACAGCATTTTCATGTATGAATGGGTGGGCGTTGCATCGAGGTAATAATAGATCTCTTTTACATCTTCACCATGATTACCCTGCTGGTTATTCAAACCAAACAGGCGTTCTTTTACAATAGGATCTCTTTTATTCCATAATGCCAGGGCAAAACACAACTGTTGTTTATCGTCGCTGATGCCGGCAATGCCTTCTTCGCCCCAGCGCCAGGCTTTGCTGCGTGCCATATCGTGTGTGGTAAAATTCCAGGCGTCGCCATTGGCGCTATAGTCTTCCCGCACGGTTCCCCATTGCCTGTCTGAAACATATGAGCCCCATCTTTTCCAGTCGGGTTGTTGTAGTCGTTGTTGTTCTGCGTTCATTCGTTTGTTTCCTTAAAACAAATGTACAGAAGGAAAGTTGAAAAGTTAATAAGTTAACAGGTTGATAAGGATACACTCATTACAACTTACAATTAAGCGTCAGCAGAAAAGTAGTGCCCGACTGACTGAAGTGCGATCCATCGTAGGTGGCAATGCCGTAGCGGCCGTTAAAGGTAACCGCATTAATATTCTTTTTATAGGCCTCGGGATCATTCAATACGGCTTTGCCTTCGCTGTTCAATGCTTTTAACACATACTTAGGCAAAATATTGAACACATTATTTACCGTGAAGGAAGTACCCAACCAGGGTGTGAACTGGTAGCCGAGATAGGCATCTGTCACGAGCTTGGTTTGGAATACCATCTTTATATTCCGGTCTAACCCTTCGCTGCGGAAAGTGGCCGGACCGAACAACGTATTATTTACATTGACAATAAATTTATTAATGGCGAGGTCGCAACCCAGGATGCCTTTGAACCTTGGCCTACTGCTTAACAACAAGGCTTCCTGCATGTAATCGAAAATGGCCTGGCCTGCATCATTGATCAATTTTGGATTGGCTACCACACCCAGCACTTTATTGGTAATGGTATAATTGCCGGCCAGGTTAACGGCTAAGCGGCCGGTACTCCATACGCGGATATTTTTCAGGGCAGCCACCAGGTCGAGCCCCTGCGTATTGGTGCTGATGCCATTGGTAAAAAAACTAACGCCAATGATCCCATTGGCGCTAAGTACTTCATCGAGCTGTGTATTTCTATCGATGGTATGTGCAATATCAGAGCTGAGAATAATTCGATCCTTAATAGTAATATTATAATAATCGAGGGTAAGGCTGAAATGACGGTCGGGCTGCAAACCGAAGCCGCCGGTAAAGTTCACGGATCGTTCGGGCTTCAAAGCGGGCACACCCAATACCTGGGCCTGCATACTATTGTTGCTGACCACCCCTTTTGTTTGTACGCCCATGCCCGGTGAAAAGATCTGTTGAACGATCTGCAGATTTACCTGGTGCAACCCGGGCGCCCGGAAACCGGTTGATACCGATGAGCGCAACGTGAGCATATCATTGAGCAGTTTTTTTCTGCCACTGACCTTCCATACAAAGGCACCGCCGAAATCATTGTAATACTCCTGCCGCGCAGTCGCGTTGAGCAATAGGGTTTTCGACAGGTCATAACTGATATCGAAGTAACCGCCTATATTAAACCGGTTCGACGTGTTGGCGTTTATGTTAGATATTCCAGAAAATGAAACCGGGCCCATACCCGCATAAGATGCCCTGTCACCGGCAATGATGCTGAATGTCTCGTTCCTGAACTCGGTACCCAATGCGATCGACAATTTTTCATTAACGGTATGCGAGATATCAACGTTCCCTACCACATGGTGAAAAGCATAACCACCGGGCCGGAAGGTGGTGGGACTTTGTGCGCCCAACGCCGGATTCCAGGTGTTATCTACCGAATACAATTGCCGGTTACCCCCTACTGTTGCGCTTGCATCGGTTGTCCAAAGTCCCTTCTCCTGTTTAAACCCCAGGGTGGCATTATAATCGTTCAGATCACCGGCAAAGGTGGGCCCGTAACCGAGGTAGGCAGAAGCGGTATCATGCAGTAAATTGTATGGGTCCTGTTTCCAATAGGAAGTTCGGTAGTTGGCGTAGCTTTGAATATTCTTGTATACATACGCCGCATTCGCATAAAAGGACCCGTTATCATTGACCGGGATGCCGGCATTCACCATAAACCTGGCGGCAGTAATAGCCGGCGTACCATTTACGTTGCGGGCATCAGGAAATTGTTCCAGGTAATTTTTTACTTTTTCCAAACCGGTTGCTGTACCATCGCCCAGGTCGAGGTTGTCCTGTTCAGCATCTACTTTCCCCGGCCTGTTGGTGCGGTTCTCTTTTTGAAAATTGATAGTATAGTTTGCATATCCTTTGTCGCCGATATTTACACCACTGTTGATACTGGTCATCACGGAAAATCCATCGCCTTTACCAGTGATACCGGTGCCGGCTTTGTAACTGGTATATTCAAACCGGTCCTTTAAAATTATGTTCATAACGCCGGCAATAGCATCCGATCCATATTGAGCCGAAGCACCATCCCGCAAGATCTCAATGCGTTTGATGGCCTCCAATGGAATGGCAGAAAGATCGGTCTCCGTCTCGCCCCGTCCGGGAGAAGTCTGGATATACACCAGTGAACCCGGATTTTTTCTTTTCCCGTTTATTAAGATCAGCGTACGGCTTGGTCCCATGTTCCTGATCTCGTACGGGTCCGATAAAGAAGTGGCATCATGCACAGGCATGTTCACCGTATTAAAAGAAGGGGCACGGAATTGTAATGCTTTGTCGAGCGACAGTTGACCCGTCGTCATCAGATCGGCGCCGTTTATATTATCAACAGGCAGCGATGTATTGGTGAACGTACGTTGCGCGGCCCGGCTACCTACCGCCACTACTACCCCGCTCAAATCAGTGGCCGCATTGTTCAGCGTCACGTTCTTTACCGCATCGGCCCGCTGCATTTTTATCGTGGTCACATAACTGCTATACCCAACGCTGCTGAAATAGATCTTATGGGTACCATCCTGCAACGGCAGGCGGTAATTACCATTGGCATCGGTTACCGTTCCTTTAGGCAATCCGATCACGATAATAGAAACACCCTGTACCGGTTCGTTCTTTTCATTGCGCACGGTACCTTGTAACAGGCTATGTGGTGTGGTGGATCCGTCTTCATTCTTATCTGCAGTAGCAGCATACCGACCCGGCGCCTCGGAGATAATGATCTGTGTGGGTGATACTTTTTTAAAGGTGAGACCGAATGGCGTAAGCAATGATCGTAATGCGTTATCGGGATTGTTACCGGAGATGGTGTCCGGCACGGCGTTCTTGTTTTGTACCAGTTGTTCGCGGTACAGGATGCTGACACGGAATTTTTTTTCGAGTGCTTCGATCGCTTCTTTTAGCGGGAGACTGTTTACAGTTGGAATTTTAAGAGGTGTGGTTTTGTCGTTTTTTTCATTCCGGACAATTCGCTGCCCCTGCACGGTATTTACCATGCACAGGGATATACCCAGTACAATAAGCCAATACTTAAACAGGCTTTTACTCATAATCGCATGTAATTTCCAGCTATTCTATAGTGACCTGACTCCCCTGCTTTGTAACCTTTGCATTGAGCAATTCGCTCAGGATGCGAAGCATCGTCTGCTCGTTCTGTAATTCCAGCGTACCCGAAACAGCCATCGTGGCCAGTTCAGGTTTACGTATCATAAAATCGTATCCAAAATATTCTTTCAGTGTTTCGCAGATCTCCCGCACCGGCGTTTTTTCAAACCGGTATTTATGCTCCATCCACGAGGTAAATAAAACCGGGTTGGCAACACGGGTAGTTATTTTTCCCTGCGATGCGTTGTACAGGCAATAATCGTTAGGCTGCATGATGGTAGCTGAATGGCTGGCCGGAATGCTGAACCGGACTTTCCCCTGCCGCAACAGGACCCCGGTTGTTTTGTTGACGCTCTTCACATTGAACTCCGTACCCAGTACTTCTATCACGGCATCGCCGGCGTATACGGCAAATGGCTGTGCTTTTCCGCCGTTATCAATATGGCGTACTTTGAAAAAGGCTTCCCCTGTTATCCATACTTCCCGCTCGTTGCGTGTGGGGTTCTTGTTGAACCGGATGGATGAATTGGCATTTAGCACTACCTCAGAACTATCAGGCAACCAGACCGTTTTAATAGCTGCATATGGTGTAGAAATATATGCATAAGACGGCTTTCTGAAATAATACAGCACCAGCGCCCCAATCAGTAACCCGGCCACTACGGCCGCGGCTTTCATCCAAACGCGGGTAACCGGTCTGGACCTCATGGGCACCACCTTTCCATTGGCAATCGTGTGATCGATCCGCTGTTTCAGGCTATCGTAAAATGCATCGGCTACCGGTTCCTTTTTAAAATCAAAAGAACGGATCACTCCGATGGCTTTTTGTGCTGATTCCTTATTTCCCGGATTGTCATTCATCCATTTCGTCCACGCCTGGTTGTTTGCGCCTTCCGGATCCAATACCCAATTGATAAACGATTCATCCCGAAGAAAATCTTCGGTTTGATATTGTGCGTACTTATCCATTTTCAATGCTTAATTCTTGATTCTATATTTCAGTTATCAGTTTACAGTTCATAGTTTACAGTTCATAGTTCACAGTTTACAGTTTACAGTTCCGGTTACCACTTCCACAACACAATACTCCACTCTTCCCCATCCGGTGCATGGTATTCATGTATCGTTTCAAACCCAATGCGTTTATGCGCATTGATAGAACGCTGATTCCTGTTGTTGATCTCTGTAATGGCAAAGTCGTACCGGTCTTTAAAGTTATTTCTATAGGCAGCATAACAGGCATCGAGTACGCCCTTTCCCCGGTAACCTTCGGCAACACATACCTGGCCAACAACAATATACCGCCAGTCGGCCACTTTTTTGTTTTGATATTCAATCTGCTCAAACATCTCGAACATGGGAAGCAGTATAGGAATATCGAAACGCGAACGGACCGTCATGGCCAGTAAATAAGCAATCACCCGCTCGTTGTCTTTGGCAATCACATGTTCTTCAATGGCATTCATAGTAAGCAGATCCTGAAAGCTGTGCGATACGGTTACAAATCCCTGTGAGGCGATCTGTTCTGCCGTCAACCCGATTGCCAGGTTTTGCTTTTGCAGTTCCAGGATCTGCTCTAATTCGTCAGCCGTCTGTGATGTTGTATACGTGATCATATCTATCGGTCGGGCAAGCTACAACTTAAAGTTAAGCGTTGCCAAAAACGTTGTTCCAAGTTGACTGAAATGCGAACCGTCATAAGTTACCATGCTGTACCTGCCATTAAAGGTAATGGCATTTACGTTCTTTTTCACCAGGGCTGCATCACTCAATACGGCATCGCCATTGCTGTTCAATGACTTTAACTTCCACTCAGGTTCTATATTGAATATGTTATTAATTGCTATTGATGCATTTATCCGGCTGCTGAACTGATACCCGATATTCAGATCAGTAAGCGCTTTGGTTTTAAATTCCAGTTCCAGGTTTTTATCCAACCCATCATTACGGAATTTTGTTGGTCCGAACAATGTATTGTTCAGGTTGAAATTCCATTTATTTAAAGTAATGTCGCCGCCCAGCACCGCTTTGTATTTTGGCCGGCTGGTCAACAACAACGCTTCCTGAATATAATCAAAAGTTGATTGACCTGCATCACCGATCAATTTCGGGTTATTGATACCGCCATCCAGTTTATTCGATAAGGTATAATTACCAGCCAGGTTGATCGCAAGCTTTGCGGTTGTACTTATTGCAATGTTCCTATAGCTAGCCACTACATCAATCCCTTCCGTTCTGGTCCTGATACCATTGGTAAAGAAGCTCACGCCTACAATACCGTTGTTCCTTAACACATCATCCAGCTCGGTATTACCGGCCGCTGTATTGGTGATATTAGAACTTAGGATGATGCGATCTTTAATATCAATATTATAATAATCTACCGTTACACTAAAATTCTTTATGGGGTTCAAGCCAAAACCAGCAGTAAAGTTGACTGATTTTTCAGGCTTTAATGCGGGCACGCCAAGCAGGTGCGCCTGCGGGCTTTTATTACTTACTATACCTTTTGTTTGAATACCCTGACCAGGTACAAAACTTTGTTGCGCGATCTGCAAATTGATCTGGTGTAAGCTGGGCGCTCTGAAACCGGTTGAGATCGACGAGCGAATGGTGAGTTTATCGTCGGCCAGTTTTGCCCGGCCACTGATCTTCCATACAAAGGCGCTACCGAAATCGCTGTAATATTCCTGACGCACGGTACCATTTACCAATAACGCTTTAGAGATATCGTAGCTCAAATCGAAATAACCGCCAATATTAAAGCGATTGACCTTGATGGCATTCACTTCGTTCACTCCAGGGAAAGAGTTGGCGCCTTCACCGGAATAAGAGGCCGTATCGCCCGCAAAGATCTGGTAGTTCTCACTGCGGAACTCACTGCCGAATCCGACGTTCAGCTTATCCGTAACTTCTTTAGTTATATCAATATTACCTACCACATGATTAAAGGCATAGCCGCCGGGTTTAAACCGGATAGGGCTTTTTGAACCCAGCGAATGGTTCACTGTGTTCTCTACCGTATACAATTGTTTGTTACCCCCGGTGGTAAAGCTGATATCATGCATCCAACCGTTCTTAAGCGTTTTGAAACCTACAGTAGCGTTATAGTCGTTTAAGTCGCCTTCGAATGTAGGACCATAACCCAGGTATTCAGTACCCGCAGCATGTAACAAGCCATAATCCTGTTTCCAGTAAGGGGTGCGGTAGTTGGCAAAGCTTTGCACTTTTTTATATATGTAAGCCGCGTTGGCATAAAAATCGGTGTTTTCACTAACAGGGATACCCGTATTCACCAGGAATTTGGTAGCCGTGCTGGTGGGTGTACCGCTGATATTCTTCGCATCCGGAAAACGGGCCAGGAATGCTTTCACGTCCTGCAAACTGGAGCTGGTACCGTCGCTCAGGTCGTTATTGTCGCCTTCAGCATCTACATCACCCGAACGATTGGTTTTGTTCTCCCGCTGAAAATTGATGGTATAATTAATAAAACCCTTGCTACCGAAATTGGCGCCGCCGTTCAGGCTGGTGAGAATAGAAAATCCATCGCCCTTATGGGTAACACCGCTGGCTATTTTAAAATTGGTATAATCGAAACGATCTTTCAGGATGATATTCATTACACCGGCAATAGCGTCGGAACCGTATTGGGCAGAAGCGCCGTCGCGCAGGATCTCTACCCGTTTGATGGCATCTACAGGAATGGCGGCGAGGTCGGCGCCCGTTTCACCACGGCCCGGCGACGTTTGAATATACACCAGCGCACTCGGGTTCTTACGTTTACCATTGACAAGGATCAGTGTACGGCTGGGCCCCATGTTCCTGATCTCATAAGGGTCCATTAAAGAAGTGGCGTCATTCACTGGCGTATTTACGGTATTGAAAGAAGGCACACGTAATTGCAGGGCTTTATCAAATGACAATTGGCCGGTGCTTTGCAATTCGGCGGCATTGATGTTATCTACAGGCAATGGCGTAGTCGTGAATGTACGCTGGGAGGCGCGGCTACCCACGGAGACTATGACTTCGCTCAGATCGGCCACGGCAAATTTCAGGCTGATGTCTTTGGTAACGTCCCCATTGTCGATCTTAACCGTAATGGAATAAGGATTGAAACCCACGCTGGTAAAATAAACCTTGTAGGTACCCGGAGGTAAAGAAAGGCGGTAACTTCCCGTTGTATCCGTAGAAGTACCGCCTTTGTTGCCGGCGACAATAATAGATGCATTGGACAGCGGTTCACCGCTTTCAGATTTTATCGTGCCTTTTAGTATTCCCTGCGCGGTAGCTGTTACGTTCAATAGCAGTAGCATAGCCACCACGGGCATGGCATATATTAATTTTCTCATGTGACTGATAATTAATGATGGTTTACAATGAAATGCAACCTGCCTGCCGGTAGGCAGGGCTGCTCGCTTCAAAACCACCGCGCGGTTTTAGTTAAGAGGAGGAAGCCGGGGAAATTACCCCATGGCAGGAGAAAAAATATTGAATATTATTTTTTTGAATATCAGTCGACTGGAAGAATGGTCTTGTTTACATCTAATTCACTTTCAACACGGCCAGCCCGCGTGGCCGGAAATTATTAGGCACGGGCAATTGATAGGCTTCAGACTGTTCCTGCAAACCAACACCCTCAACAATATGCAAGACATGTAAATAATTATAATTGCCAATACCCAGGTCGGGATTGGCGTGTTGAGAAACCACATACAATAACTGGTCGTTGCTACTGGTAGCCAGTGAAACGCATTGACTGCTGGTGTAGCTGCCGAAATATCCATTGTACACGGGTCCGGTTTCCTTAAGCGATAGTTCACCTAATTTACCTGGTGCCCGGGCATTGGTAATATCGAACATGCTCACCGAATTGTCGATGGTATTTGCAGTGAATAATTTGTTGTTCATATTGTTTGAACAAAAGCGACTGCAGCCGGGCCGGGCAAATGCGTTACCTGCATATGTTAATGCACCCGTGGTCGTATTCATGTCATAGAAATTGAATTGGGCCGAGAACGGAAAGGCAACGTACAATACATTTTGCCGCCAGTTCTGGCACAAGCCCAACGCCCCGGGCAAATTGGAATCGAAGGACGGCGCATCCTCACCAGCCTTTAACACCCCATTACTCCCAATGGAAAAAAGATTCAACCGGATTGACGGTGGCGTATAGTTAAACCCCCAGGTATTGGAACCGTAAACAAAGGCGCCGGTGCGAGAAACAAATACCTGTCCGGGCGATATACCTTCACGCAATTCAAATTTACTCACTGGCGTCAACGATCCATCGCCTGCTAAAGTAAAGACAGCATAATTCGGTGCTGACGAAGAAGGTTGTGCGGGGTGATTGCTTTTATTCAGCACTATTACATATTGCTGCCACATGTCGATGCTTACCGGCGTTTCACCACCAGATGGAAACGGCGCGCCAGGCGCCAGTTTTAAAGTACCGTCAGATTGTACGGCAAATACTGAGATCGTATTATCGCCAGAGTTAACGGTCAACAGAAACCGCTTATCGTTCGTCAATCGCACTTCCTGGTCCGAATTAAAGGAACCCGCATTCGGGCTGGTGGGCAATCCCGTTCCACCGGTATAGAATGGTCCTTCTTTCATAAGAACCGGTTGACCATCTTCGTAAACACGATAGGCAATGATGGCGTTCTGCCCTTTTTGATCGTTATCGGTTTGAATGTAAATAATATCGGAGACGTTGCCGGTCGGACTCTCTTCCTTAGGTTTATAGCTACCGCTATATTCATTGAGGGCATCTTTATTACAGGCAACCAGTAAACAACAGATCATAATTGTCCATAAGGTTGCATGTACACATACCGGAATTTGCTTGTTCATTGGCGTGGCACCGTTTCGTGAAGGTTTTCCTAAAACCTACAATTTAGATACCATATCACATAATGCATGATACAAGCCGGGCGCCGTACTTTACCCATGTTTAATACACATTTATCATATAAACGCCTGGGTAGAATGTTGATACGTAGATTTTTTTACCCGTTATTTTGTGGGGAATTCTAATCTCCTGCCCTGGTCCACAGCACCAGTCATTTTAAACCCGTCATATCAAAGCCAGCTTATCCACCCTTTTTGCTTAATATTTTATTTATAAACGCCTCCTCCTCTTTTGTAGCATCTACCATCTTATAGTTCTTAACCTTTTCTTCAGTCATCAGATCAAGCATATCCACAGTGCACTTGTAAGTACATTTCTCGCCAGGTTTTATTAGAACAAATAAATTATGATCTGCTTTTTTTGTTGCCAGGTATAATCCCAGTTCTTTATAAGTATATCTTCTTCCATTCTCTACCTGAGTGCCATTATACACGTACACTTCGTTTTCATCAAGGATCAAAACTACAAGCTCCTTACCTGTTGGATCATGAACCGGCTCACTCTCCTCTTTAGGCAGAAAAAGCTTCAAGGGTTCTTCGTGTAATTTCTTTAGAAAGGGTATTATTGAGGTCGTCTTAAAGAATTCCTGCTCTTTTTTATCAAGCGTGTCGATCGATCTATTATTAAAATTATTTGTTTTAAACAGAGCATCTACATGTTCCCAATTTCCCAAAACGGCAGCACCGCCTCCTGGCTTTAACACTATTAAGCCGGGCTTTCGGTCTCTTGCATCCGTTAAAACCGTATCCATGAATAATGAATCGGTTAACTTACCGTACCGTAAATCAGTCATCACAGCACTATTACCATAATAGCAAGCGATTGAATCGTAGCCGAAAAGAACTATATTCAATTTGGAAGTCTCTTTTTTACCTGACTTACAGCCTGCAATAAAACTTACCAGTAGCAGAACTATTAAAAAGCGATTAATCATGTTTATAGTAAAAATATGCTGACAATATAAAAAAACACTTTAAACTTTCATAACCTGAAGCTGGAGAAATCGGATACCTGGGTTATTATACCATTATGGGAAGAAGCGTAACACATGCTGCCTGCCAGTTATTTTGACGCAACTGGGTCATTCGTCCTCCAGTCGGAATACAATGGGCTGTCTTCTATAATCTTTAAGGTTGCGACCATTAATATGGGTTGGAATCCAATTCGGAGACTTCTTAAAAACCTTAACAGCACTTTCTTTTAGTTCATTGGGACCACTAATAGCTTCTATATTACAAACTGTACCGTCGGTGCAAACTATGAACTGTACAGATAGATGCGCAATTAAGAGTATTCCATAAACATCAACATCCTGTTTCAAGCAAAATCATGAAATCCTAATCCCCTCCCTTTGTTGCCCCTGGTAACCGGCCCTTGATCCACTTGATCTGTCCATTGTGATTCGATTCATGCTCCACCACATGAAACCATTTACAGTAATTATTGGTGGGCTGGCCGCCAAAAAATTTCGGGTCTACGGTCATCAGCCATTTATCATCCCGCTTGCGCAGTTCGGTTAAGGTCTTCTCACGGATTTCGGTGAGTATGTTAACATAATATGTCAGGTCATGACCTTTTATGTTTTTACGGCCCTCATCGCCCAGGCTCATGGGGATTGACCAGGTAGCTTTGTCTTTAAAATCCTGCAATCCTTCAAAGGTGTTACCCTGGTAAAAAGTTTCGGTAGCAGCCAGGTGTAATAACATAGCTCCAATGGTGTTAGATTTAGGATCGTGCAGATAGTCCAGTTCTTCCTGTTTCATTCCTTTCACCGAACGCAATACAGTATCGCGCATCCAGTTCATCATCGATACCAGGGTACCGACCTGTGGAGAGAAACCTTCTTTGGGCCCAATAATATGGATACCTTCCTCAACAATACTATCAGCGGCCATCAACAGCGTTGGAAAAGCAGTTAAACCGGTCGTAATGGTTGCAGCAGTTTTAATAAATCCCCTGCGGTTGGTGATAACGTTGGGTTTCATAACATAAGTTTTGTTAACGCTGAAGTTAACACGATTTAGTCAAACAGCAATTACCACCAAGTGGCAGTAGGTTAATTGCCACGCAGACCAGTAGAGGCGGTTAATAAAATAAAAGAGTTGTATATAAAAAAAGGATAGAATGTGTTTAGTACAAAACGCCTGAAATATTGTTTTTATTAAAGACATAACCATTAATCAATAACGATGCAGCTTGAAGTGGTGATATAGAAGCATTGGTTGTCCCTTACAAATCGCTTCATGATGCTTAAAAAATTTTAACATGGAAACAAATCAACATTATACTCAATTATTACAAGATCTCAAATTTCGCATTTCGCAAAGCCGATACATCGCAGCTCGGCTTGTTAACCGGGAGCAGTTGCTGTTATATTATTATATCGGCAAATTACTTAGTGACAAAATAACGGAGCAAAATTGGGGTGATAAAGTGCTATCACAAATAGCAAGTGACTTAAAAGATCAGATGCCCGACTTACGGGGTTTTTCCGCCAGTAGTCTCAAAAAAATGCGACAGTTTTACATGGCATATGAGCAAAATCCAATTGGACCGTTACTGACGGTCCAATTACAAATATTTGATAAACAAGGAGATACAATTGGGCAGTTGCTGACTGCCCAATTGCAAGGTACCCAAGCAGCGCAAGATTGGTCATCGACAACGACGCAAATCGACAATTCCTTTCTGTCCAATTTTTTCTCGGTTTCATTCACCCATCACATAATTCTGCTAAATAAATGCAAAGCCTTTGAAGAACGAATGTTTTATATGCAAAGGGCAACTGAAGAGTATTGGTCGGTTTCTGTGCTAGAACATCATATAAAGGAGAACTTATTCCTGCACATAGGAAAGCTGCACCACAATTTTGATACAACAATTGAAACCATAAACAGTAATGCGGCTGCGGAACTTTTTAAAGATAAATATCTGCTTGATTATCTACAGTTAAAGGACGATGACAACGAAAATGAAATAGAAAGCAGCATTGTTTCCAATATTACCGAATTCATTTTGAAGATGGGAAAAGGATTTGCTTTTATCGGCAATCAGTTTCGCCTGCAAGTGGAAGGTCATGAATTTTCAATTGATTTACTTTTTTTTAATCGTATCCTGCGACGCCTGGTGGCTTTTGAAATCAAAAAAGATCATTTCAAGCCGGAATATACCGGTCAATTACATTTTTACCTGAATGTGCTGGATGACAAGATCAAACTTCCAGATGAACTTCCCAGTATTGGCATCATTCTTTGTAAGGAAAAGCTGGATGGAATTGTGCAATACTCCATCAGAAACATGAATACCCCAATGGGTGTCGCCACATTTATGAACTCATGCGAACCACCAGCAGAAATTCAACAGGTGTTGCCTGACAGCGATCAATTACGAAGATTCATTTAACCAGCTCGCTATGGGCTACACATTGCATGCTTCTACAGTCAAACACTGATTGTAATTGGACCGTTGCTGACGGTCCAATTACAAATGACTGATAAGCAAGGAGGTATAATTGGACAGTCAGCGACTGGCCAAATGCCTGTTTATCGAAATAGTATAAAATTAGCGTTGGCAAAATTCATAATTAAATCAATCGATGATGAGAAATAAAGATTGATTATATTAAAACAGCACCTCCGTCAAGTATCAAATTTTGTCCCGTAACGAACCGTTGTTTCATGAGATAGATATGCGCCAGCGCTACATCTTCTGCTTCTCCCGCACGTTTTACCAGGTACGAATCCTGCACCTGTTTGTACAGACCTTCTCTGGCCTCGGTGCTCATGCTATTCCACAGATTGGTTTTGATAACGCCCGGCATTACACTGTTCACGCGTATGGGAGCCAGCTCAACAGCCAGGGCCCTGGTTAATGCTTCCATGGCGCCACAAATACTGCTGGCAATGCTCCAGCCACTGCCCGGCCTTATACTTGCAATGCCGCTGGTAAGGTGAATAGAACCACCTTCATTGATATGTGTCGCGCCATATTTCACAGTGGCAAAGGCGCCCCAGAATCGCACATTGAAAAACTGGCGGCCCTGTTCTATATCTGTTTCGCTAATGGCATACAGTTGAATGTTCTCGCCGGCTGAATATACCAGGTGATCGAATTGTCCGGCTGCTGCAAAAAACTGTTGAATGTTTGCTTCTTTGCGTAAGTCCACTACATGCCCTTTGGCTGAAGAAGGCAATTGGCCCAGCGCTTCCTTCAATCGTTGTGGATTTCCAGATACAATGAAAACAGTCGCCCCTTCGGCGGCAGCGGCTTTGGCAGTGGCCAGGCCAATGCCTGAACTACCACCCAGGATCAATACGCTTTTTCCTGACAGTGTTGATGATCGGTCAATTGATTGGTTCATATGCTCTAAATTTTGTTAACACAAAATTCCGCCTGCTACCGGAGCATATACTTACCATTTGGTAAAAAATAATCAGGGATGATTTTTTCTCAACCGGCTTAACGATTGTGGTGTAATACCCAGGAAGGAAGCCACGTCTTTTAAGGGCACGCGCAGAGCTATATCGGGGAACTGTTGAATGAAGGCATTGTAATTGGTGAGTGCATCGCGGCCCTGGAAACTGTTCTTAAGGCTGATCTTTTCCATCAATTGTTTATGCTGGATGTCTTCGATGACAGTTTTCAACCAGGGCAGTGATTTATACAATTCCAACAGGGAGGCTTTGGTGATAGACAGAATCACTGCATCACAGGCTGCGCTGATGCTTTCACGGGCAATCAGTCCCTCGTTAAAGCTTTTCAGGATGGTAGCAAACTGGTTTTCTTTTAGAAAGAAGTAGGTAACATCCTGTCCATTATCATCAGTGGTACCCAGGCGCAGTACGCCTTTGCATATGAAGAAGAGCTCTCGGCAAATCTGTCCGCCGTAAAACAGTGCCTCACCGGCCTTTACTGTACGTTCTGTAAACCATGACAGGATCAGGTGCTGGTCCTGTTTGACAATCGGGCGTTTGGTTTGTAAGACGTCAATAAGGGGATTATTCATGTTGTAAAGGTAACCCTTTCATCTGCCTCCATGACTTCTTTTCTAACTCGCAGTATCTTTATAATCAACCACTTACCATACAAGTTATTGAAATAATTAAAAAGAGTTCATCATCACTATACCAGGAATTGTAGAATTTTGCATAATCGTAACTTTGTTTCAACGCAAACAAATTCCATTATGGAAAAGAATTTAGCGATTCTAATGGCTGATTTATCAGGATACACTGCACTTACAGAAACGCATGGTTCTTTCGCGGCGGCAGATTTAATTGACAAGTACATTGGAATTGTAGAAAATTGCCTCGTTGGAGATAGCGAGCTTCATGAACGTACCGGTGATGAAATTATGATGATATCTACTTCCCCGGATTTTCTATTGGCAACTGCAATTATGATCGGGAAGAATACGTCAAATGAAGAGAATTTTCTTCAGGTGCATGGAGGACTCCACTATGGGAACGTTTTAAAGAGAGCCAACAGCTATTTTGGATCTGCCATTAATTTAACGTCCAGGATCGCTGCTAAAGCAAAGGCTGGAACATTTTGGTGTTCTGAAGAGTTTGTGAATGCACTATCAGACAAATCTGTGTTTACGTTGACCTCAAAAGGAAATCACCTTTTTAAAAATGTCAGTAAAGAAAAGGAAGTATTTGAATTATGCATTGAAGATAAAAGGACATTTTATATTGACCCCATTTGCCGGATGCTGATACTGGACCCTAAAAATGCAATCCAGCATCCAAATAAAGAGGATCACTATTTTTGTTCTCCCAAATGTCTCAAAATTTATTTATCAGAACATACCCTATAATTTCTATAATATGCCAGAAGTACTGCTTGTAAAAAATATGGTCTGCCATCGCTGCCTCCTGGCTGTTGAAGATGTTTTGACGAAAGCAGCTATTCCCTTTGTTAAAGTAACCACAGGTGAAATCCATTTGTCTGGAAAAATAGCACAGGAACAAATTGACCTATTAAGCACCCGTCTCGCCTCAATTGGGCTTGAACTAATTGATAACAGGATGAGTGGAATGATCGAGAAAATAAAGCAACTGGTCATTAAGAAGGCCCGGAATGAAGTAGAGGCAAAAGAAAATAAAACAAATCTTTCCGTATATCTCTCACAGAAGCTTCATCATGAATATACCTACCTCAGTAGTTTCTTTTCTTCCGTAGAAGGGCGCACAATAGAAAACTATTTTATCGAACAGAGAATTGAAAAAGTTAAAGAACTGCTCGTTTATAATGAAATGACCTTGTCAGAAATATCTTTTGAGCTGGAATACAGTAGTGTTGCCCACCTTTCCAATCAGTTCAAAAAAACGACCGGCCTAACTCCCACTCATTTTAAACAAATAGGCTCAGCAAAGCGCAAAATGCTTGATCAGATATAACCCAAAATTATGTAAGCGGTTCCCAAGAGGATGTAACAATGATTGCCTGGTCTCATACTACTTTTGTTCTATCAAACAATTAAAACAAAATTTATGAAATCAGAATCAACATTGAATCAAACAAACCCGACAGGCAACCAAAAATGTGATAACGCGGCTTGTACTTGCGAAAATTGTAACTGTGGCAACAATTGCACATGCAAAAATTGTAAGAAATAGCATGCCCTTATCGCATTCACTCAATAAGCCACCCGGCTTCAGGGTGGCTTATAATTTTACATCAACACTAAACAAAATTAAATGAAAAAGATTTTCTTATTGATTGCTATTGCCTTTTCACTCGCAACAAATGCACAGGTTTCCAATGTTTTCTTACAGGCAAGTGGTTTAACCTGCAGCATGTGTAGCAACTCTATAAACAAAGCATTAAAAACACTTGATTTTGTTCAGGCAGTGAATGCCGATATCAAGACATATACTTTTGAAATACTGTTTAAACCAAACGCCCAGGTTGATTTTGATATGATAAAGAAAAAGGTTGAAAATGCTGGTTTTACAGTTACGAGTTTTGTCGCCACTATACTTTTCAATAATGTTCAGGTAATTAAAGATCAGCCTGTGACAATTGGAGATAAATCGTTTCTTTTTGTAAACATGAATGGCCAGTCTTTGAATGGTGTTAAGAAAGTTAAAGTATTGGATAAGGGATTTGTTTCTGCGAAGGAATTCAAAAAGAATGCTTTTCCTACCCTTTCACCACGTATCTATTATGCGACTATATAATTAGCGGGCATCATAAAATATTTGCAGAAAATGAAACATCAATTGATTATCGTCGCGATTTTTCTTTCATTGTCAGGTAAAGGACAGGAATTATACTCAGCCACTGAACCGGCCAGTAATATCGCTGCAGGAAGTATTGGTTTCAGATTCGACAATTTGATAATGGATGAGATCAACTCAAAAAAAACCAATTATCATCTTATTCCAACAATAATGGTGGGTGTGTCAAAGAAACTCATGTTACAGGGAAATGTTTTTCTCAGCAACCGGAATAAAGGGCAACTTGAATATGAGGGTGGCAGTGTTTATGCAAAATATCGTTTTTTGAGTAATGATGCCATACAAAAGCATTTCCGCATGGCTGCTTTCGGAAGAATAAGCCGAAATAACAGCGATATTCATCAGGAGGAAATAAATATGAACGGCCATAATAGTGGATTTGAGGCAGGCGTGGTTGCCACCCAGTTGTTGCGGAAGGTTGCATTATCATCATCCTTCTCCGTTTTAAACGCTTCAGATAACGGCAGGAACAATAAATTCCCCTATGCCAACAGGAACAGTAATGCTGTTAATTATACTTTTTCAATTGGCAAATTGATGCTACCGAAAGAGTATAAAGATTACAGACAAACAAATTTGAACCTGATGGTTGAGTTTTTAACGCAGGTTAATACAGGTTCCGGGAAATACTATATAGATATAGCGCCATCTGTACAAATGATATTTAATAGTCAAACCCGGGTGGATATTGGCTATCGAAATGAGTTAAGCAGCACTTTGTTACGAACTGCACCGAAAGGTTTCTTTATTCGCCTGGAGCATAATTTCTTCAATGCTTTAAAATAATTCAAATAAAACGCTGCCATTTATTGTACCTGCCCGCTCGAATCGGATTTGCCAACTGCCTCCGGAGCACTATCTGTTCTGTAAGGCTCCGCGGGTAAGCCAACCTTATTGAAAAGATTCGGTTGTGCATCTTCCTTCCAGGCAAATCGTAGCGCCACTGGATCATGAACCGCTGGTGAACTTACCACCACATATTTTTTCTTCTTAACCATTCCTGTGGCCGGATAAAACCTGCCATCCACACCCGCCAGTTCAAAGCCTGTGATCTTACTGTCATCATGCACGATAAGTCCTAATTCGGGATGCACAAAATTTACAAGGGCCTGATGGTTTTTGAAGCTCACCGCATCAATTCGCGGACCTTCTGAAACTTGCTTTACATGATAGGTGCGGTCAAGGGCTACCCAGGCCAATCGTTTTCCAATTTCCCATTTGTAGGTTGGATGAATATCTTCGAGATTGTCTACAAGATCTGTGGTAATGATGCGGGCGGTGTTCTGCGTAGTAGCCAGCACGTTATCCTGCGCCGCACGGAAGAAAGCCAGGCTGCGGTCATTCAGTTGCACCTTATCTTTAGCTTTGGAATGACTGTAATAGTGTGGCGCAATCTGCACATAATAAAAAGGAAGGCTATCATTTTTCCAAAGCCCTCTCCAGCTCATAATGAGCAATTTCAAATTTTGGGTGTATACTGAGCGCTGATCCAACATGCAATTGGTTTCGCCCTGGTACCAGAGAAAGCCGTTTAACGCGTATGGCGCCAGGGGCTGAATAAGCCCGGTGAAAAATTTACCAGCCGCTTCTTCCGTCAAGGAGTCCCCGCTTTTGGAAACCGACCGTGCCGGCAACCAGGGCTCAATAGCCGAGCCGGAAACGGAAGCTGCTATCATGCCTACGGGCACATGCAAGCGCGATTGCAATTCCCGGGCATAATAATATCCGGCTGCAGAAAATTGACCTACCCACGGGTATTCAGCTTTTTGCCATCCTTTATTTCGATCAGACAATTTGGTAAGATCGCGATTCACCAAAAAAAGCCGTATTTCCGGATTATTTTCCTGGTTCACCTGCACAGAATCCAACCCCTGTGATCGTTTAGCCTTATAATAATGAACGCTTTTGTTGATGGTATATTCCATATTGCTTTGTCCGGAACAAAGCCACACCTCTCCTACCAGTACATCTTTGTATGTAACGGTATCTCCGCTGATCACAAAAAGTGATTGCCCATGGTTGTTAGCAGACATGGCATCGAGCCAGAGCCGGAAGGTGCCATCTGCACCGGCTACCCCTTCTTTCACCTGTTCACCAAAAATCAATTTCACCGGAGCGCCTGCCTCGGCCTTACCCCACACTGGTACCAGCTTATTGCGTTGCAGGACCATATGATCGCCAAAGACCAGGGGCAACTCAGGTTTGGCTGCGGCGCTCAATGCGACAAAGGATGTTATCCAATAAAATAAATGTTTCAGGGCTTTCATTTTTAGATTAAGGAAGGAAGATACAAATCATCAACTACAACGAGACTGGTTATTGGAATCCGATAAAAATGCAGCTGCGGGATGACCCCTAATTTTTGGGGTGTATTTGTAATGCAAACGGGGAGAAATATATAATTGAGTAGGGTTTTTATATAAAAAGGGTATGAAAATATATTATTCAGTATGATAATTATATAAAAAGAGGGTCAAATTATATAATTCAGTAGGATAATTATATAAAAAGGGGGGTAAATTATATAATTGAGCATGATAATTATATAAAAATGAGGTCAAATTATATAATTCAGTATGGTTTTTATATAATAATGGAGTAAAAATATATAATCCAGTAGCGTTTCTAATTATAAAAATTAGGTCATAAATTAAATAAGAATTTGGTAATCATTCATTTTTACAATATTTCGAGTCCCATGCTGAATAATTGGGCAGTTACTGACTGCCCAATTACATAAAGCTGCTTATTTTGGCCGTTACCGACGGCCCAATTATATTGCAAGGCTTAACTATTAATTTATACCCCTTACTATGAAATTTATTCTTGCAGCAGGCTTCGTTTTAATAATCGGCATTTCAGCTATAGCGCAAAACAGGCAAACCATGCCATTAAGAAAATCACACGACAAGGATGTAGTGGTTTACACAACAACCTCCGCCACTATATATTTTAATAAAGATGAAATTACAGGTGGGTTCGCATTGGAAGAGAATTCAAATTGGTACCGTGGTAAAAGTTCGCAGGAAAAGAAGGAACTGGAAAAGGCTATAGACAAATTGTACCAATTGAAAGGCCCTTACCTGGTGCTTGCTAATGATGCCAAAGCCAGCGCCGATAAAAAGCAGATAGCTATGTTAATAGAGGAAAGGTTGGGTAGTTCGTTGCTGTTTGCCAACCGGGCCATGGTTATTAATAATACAACAAAAAAATTGCAGGATAGCATTGAGGTGGTGGGTAATTATACTTTTTACTTTAAGAAGGCCCGGGAGCCATTCTTTAAACATGGAAACAGTGCCCCTGTTATTGGAACGGTCCCGCTAAATGAAGATAAAATGATGGATACGCGTGTTGTAATTGAAGAAATTGAAATAGAGGATAAAGAACCCCAGGATGAAAACAAGGTATTCAATATAGTTGAACAAATGCCCGAATATCCCGGAGGTATGGCTAAGTTATTGGACTATATAAAAGACAATCTGCAGTATCCTGCAAAAGATAAAAAATGGGCCATTGAGGGAACCGTATTTGTACAATTCTTAGTTGAAAAAGATGGTAGTATAACTTCATTGGAATGTCTTAAATCACCCAGTGATGATATGTGTAAGGAAGCCCAGCGGCTTATCCGTGAAGCCGGCAAATGGAAACCCGGTAAACAGAACGGCAAGGTAGTGCGTGTAAAGGAGATTATACCCGTTAAGTTCAAACTATCATCATAATCCCTTCAAATGGTGGAATTGGAAAGACAAAAAAAACGGCACTGGCATATAACTTTCCTGACAGCCAAAATAAACATACTTTTATCCTTCATTTCTAAAGAAAAGCTAACATAAACTAATGAGCCCAACATTTCAAACTGGAAAAGATTTTGAATTCTTAATTACACCTGGTGATATAGAAATAAAATCTGAGGATTTTGACGACCTGATGACGCCCGATTCCATGCCATGGACAAAAGTTTTAAAAAATGAACGGACGTGTTACCAGGTTGGCGTAGATGAATTTTCCTATTCCCGGGAAATGCCTGGAATACAAATGACTTTTAATGCCGAAATCACATTTGAAAAAGCCAGGCAGATTGTAGAAGAAGTAGCCAATAAACTGATAAAGTATACCGGACAGGAAATTGAAGTCCTTTTTATACCGACAGATGCTATTTCCTAATTTGATCTTTAACCAATATTTATTCACGCTTTTTAGCTTCCCATCTGCCGAGTCGTTCTCTTTTTTCAATCTGATGTAATGCCAATTCTTTTATCTTCTCGTCGCCTGATTGAGTAAGTTTTTTTAATGCCTCCATATTATCAGGTTCAGGCTGCGCCCCTATTGCATAAATGAGTTTACGGAGGTAGGGATATTTAAAATCTTCTTCTTGCAAATACGCTGGTATTGTATTTATTGCCTCCCATAAAACAGGAATATTTGCTTTGTCCGTATTCAAATTATTCTGAAAAATTCCGGCTATATCTTCATGCTTTCTATGCCAATTTCCCAATATTAGATCTAATAAAATATATCCAGTCTCTACATCAAAAAGATCAAATAAAAAACCTACAAAAAAAGAGTTGTCTAACAAGTCCTCATCTTTGGTTTTGCCGGCTATTTCTAAACTTGTTTTTAAATCAGCATTCGTTACCCTATCGCGGTAACTGGAAAGCATATTTTCTTTTGAAATTTTGTCATTCCAAAACAAATCCATCATTTCATTAATGATCATAGTACTCATGGATTTACTTTTATAAGTTCGAACTCTAATAAATTTTTATTGAACACTTCCAGGGCCTTTCCTTGTCCTAATGCTATGTTTACCTGGGTCCCCTCCTGTTTAAATCTCGCACTTGATTGATTCCATTTACTACCGTCAGGAGGACTTGTAGGCATTTCTCCAAATTGTTTTTTCACCAGCTTGCTACCATCTGTTACACCAATAGCTCTAAGCTCACCAACTGTGCCCTGCTTAACTTTAAACTTGACCAGGTAACCTCTATAGTCTTCAGAAAAAACCTGGTTGGGGGATGTAGTACACTCTCCTGTTCCTAATAATTTTTTACTCTTTAATAATTCATCGTAATGCTCTTTACTTATAGCCCGGTAAAAAACTTCACCTCCTTCATAAACTTCATAATCACCAATCTTTTCTACAAAATTTCCAAGATTGCTGATTTTACCTCCTGCAGCAACCGCGTCAGCCTTCATCGCGTCCTCCGCAATCTGCTTCAACTTAACTTCATCTATAGACTCTATAATATAATTAGAGCCTTCCTTATAACCCCTTACTACCAGTACCTCTCCTTCAACAGAACCTACAAGTATTTTAGTGATTTGCCCATTGGCAGCACTTTCTGTTTTTATCCAAAGATTCTTTGTCCGCTCGAAAGGTATTAAATATTCTGCACAATAGGAGCTCACCTGTTTATTGTACAGGAGTTTTATTGCATCTTCCGACAACCCTTTATCGACCATCAGCTTAAATTCAAGGGCTATGCGCAGATCTTTTAACTGTTTGGTCCCTAACTTAATAAGGGTATATGATTTGGAAGCTGCATATTGAATTGCTGGTCCGGCTATTTCAGCCAGTCCGTAAGAAACCAGGTACATAGCCGCTTCATCCCACTGGTCCGTAGCTCCATAGTACATTACGGCAGCCGTAACCGGTATGAACATATAACGCTGTGGAGTAATGAGCGTGGCTGCAAAAAATAAATTATCAATCAACACCTGCGCGCAGGGTTTACCCAGGGTAAAATGACAGGCTGTTACTGTCGGTTCTGAATTATGAATGATATTATCTCCCCTTGCTTTGGCTCCATCCCAGGAACTCAATTTCCAGCCGGCAAATTTAACAGCGTATGTAAGGGCCATTTTAGAAGACTCTTCAATAACGTATTCTTCTTTTATAGCCTTTTCAACATCAACAATTTCATTTTCAACTTTATTTGTAGATGCCTCTGTAATAAAATATTGCGCCTCCAAAACATTTCCTGGTTCGTTTTCTACATCATCAACCTGCTTTTTTAAAACTCCACGTAATTCACCATAAGGTTTGTCTGCAACCATTAAAGCAGTACGGGCTGAAATTTGCTGCTCCGTAACTTTGGAAATAAAATAGCTGTATACTTTACGCTTTTTAGGAATAGACCTATAAGCTTCAATTAATTTGCCAACTATATTTTTTCGAATATTACCGGCGGTAGCATTCAAGATCGTTCTGATGCCTGTGCCTTCCGATACCTGATTGCCGAAAGCAAGACCAATGGTATATTGCTGAGGATCGTTCTGTGGCGCCCTGTTGTTGTACAGCACCAGGCAGATGATGCCCTTCTCCTTACTTACTGTTGAATTGTCGAGAATATCCTGAGCGAATTTGTCAGCAACCTGTTGCGGGAACGTACAGCTGGTTTCAATAAATCTTGTATAGAACTGATAGCCTTTGCTGATTTCCAGGTAGGCCATCTTCCTGTTCAATTCTTCCAGGGTAAAGCCACCCTGGAACACATCATTCCCTCTATAATCACTGCCTGCTGAGATATAAGAAACGCCATCCAGTTTGGCTTTTAAAAGGTCGTCGCCAAATTTATTCTTTTTGTTTGCTTCAACCAGATAGTTCAGACTCTTTACAACTTTTTCGCCCCAGGTTGAAGTGCCATCTGCCCCTTGTACCAAAAATTGATGTTCCAGGTTAAATGGATCACTGGTACATATTTTAATTTCTTCTTTTTCAGTAGCTGTACCTTTTTTGTTGACTTTGCCTGTTTTCTTGTCTTCTATTGTTACTTCGTTACCTGGCTCTATGATCTTTGTTAAGCTATTGCAGGAACAATTAGCGAGCTTATTTCCATCGAGCTTATTGTCGTTGGTAATTTTTACCTGTTTGGCAATGGCATGTGCTATTTTTAAAGTTTCGATTTTGCCGCTTCCATCAATGGCGCCGTAAACACCTCCGTAATCTCCGGAGTTTGCACCGGAGGCATACAATAAGTATATGTATATTTTGCCGTTCTTTTTAAATGCAGCGAGGTTGCCATAATTTACTCCTTCCTTGCTTCCAAAGAAAGCGTACGGCGTCATATCATTGTCCAGCTCTACTACCTGGCCAATAGGATCATAGAACAGTTTCCCTAATCCCGCGGCGGTCTTTTCGTCATTGATGCATTTTAAATACGGTTCTCCAAGACTCTGTCCATCGCCATCACTCTCAAACAACCCGATCACCATACCGGGTTTATACAACTGGTTCCACTGGTATTTGGCAAAACGGTCACCGGCGGGGTAATCCATTACGTTCGATGGCAGATCGCCCTGTTTGAAACCATACTCATTATCGAACGCGTGTTTCAGCTTGAACAATCCATGACCAATTTCATGGGCAGCCGTTTTCCCATCGGCGCCGGTAAACAGGTAACCGAATTGTTTACCTCTTGGCATATCACCGGCCAGGGTACTGTCGCTGCTGTTCAGCACAAACAGGTAAACCGCATCCTGCTGAACGGTACGTGCACCTGTATACGCATTGTTCAATGCTTTCATTTCATCGGTCAGGGTCGACAACCATCCACTTCCCGATACGGCGAGTTTATCATCGTGATTCAAATCCCAACTCTTGTCGTTGAATGATTCCTCCTGCGTAACCTGGAAGGAAATACCTACAGGCTTATAGATTGCATCCAATTGCTGACTGATGGCATCTTTATTAACCGAAGCCCCGTTTACAGGAACAAGCACCAGCTTACATGTTCTCTCGGGATAGGAAGCTATAAGCAGCTTACCGAGTGACAGGTATTTTCCGCCGCCCTTCGGATACAGTGCGTATAATTCCTGCGCATCGGCAGCAGGTCCACCCACGATCTTTATTTCAAAAGTTTTATCACCAATGAGGGAGCTTTCGTATCTCGTTCCTTTACCCGTTATAAAGCGGATGCTATCTGCAATAATGCTGTTATCCTTTATCTCAACCACCGCTTTTATTACATCGCTCTTCGCTTCAACAATCGCTTTACTGCTTACAAAATAATTATCATTGAGTTTTTCGTATTCTGCTTTGAACAGGTTACTGCGGCTGTATACAGTTTGGTATTCATCAAATGCGTATTGCTGCTTTTCATGCGGTATAAACTTAACAACGGCCTTATCGGTTTGCAGCTTATTCAATTCCGACGAAGTCATATTCATCGCCTCGCTTGAAGCGAGTTTGGCAACATGGCCATCTTTATCAATACTGTAAATAGTACCGTTCTTATCCTTAATGGTAGCGGGTAGTTTTTCCACTTCCACTTCTTTCACGGCTCCATCATTGCCGGTAACTTTTAAAGTAGCGCCACCCGTAGGCTCAATATTTCCTGCACTATCCACTTTGGTAGTCAGGTCTACGTCAATGTTTTTGGCATCGGGGATCACCATATCTACATAATAGCCGGCGGTATCTACTCCCCTAACCACAATACCTACACCATCTCCGCCATCTATTGCTTTGTCAAGGTCTACCAGTTGTTTCGCGTCTTTATCATACGTTGTTTCAATAACGCCACCGATCAACTGTTTGTCGGTATTAACGGCGATGTTGCTGAAACGCACTTTAACGGCTAATTTGCCGATGAATGGTATGGTAATATAGCCGGTGCCGGTAAAGTTGCCCTGTCCCTCTACGGTGATGAGCTTTACAGGGAAATCACCCGCCATGATCACATCACCGCTCATGAGGCTTTGTATTGGATTGCGATTGGCAATCTTAAGTTCCGGCTGCAGTATGTTACAACCTCCATCTGCTGCGTCTGCGCTGCTGCCGTCTATGGAAAAGTTCTTTATATCGCTGTATACCGCGCCATTGGCAGGAAATGCGACATCATTACTGCCATCGCAGTAAGCGCCTACGCGGTATTCATATTGTTTGTCTTTTTTAAGATCGTATAGCATTACCCGGTTGGTACTGCTGTTTACGGTATACCATTGACTGGCGGTTTGTCCTTTTTCGCGGTAGTCTACACTAAAGCGTGTTTGCTGTAAAGCGGCATTCCAGGTTATGGTAGCTCTGCCGCCGCTTACTTCGCTTTGTACATTAAAAGGCATTGGGCAATCCCGCTGGTACGTAAACCAGAATATTTCGCTGTAACCATTATTACGGTAAGCATCTGTATTCTGGCTGCCATCGGAAGCCTGGGCCCTGATGCGCCACCCATACCGTTTGCCCGGCATTAGCAGTGGCTCGGCAGGTCCATATAATAATGTAGTGGCCTGTGTGGTGGTGCGGTACAATGGCTGCATGGTGCCGAAGCCTGCTTCGGGCGCTATTCCATTATCCCATAATTCCACTAACGTAAATTCATATTCGGTATTGAACGCAGCGGTTGGACTGCCCATGTTCCGCGGCGTCCACTGAAAAATAATATTTGTTGGATCCTTATAGGCTATACTTTCAGTCTTCCTGGGAAGGTTCAACAATGGCGGGTCCAGCAGGGAGATCCATGCCATGGTGCAATGACTGCGGCCAACCAGCCTGTTGGTATTGTACTCATAAGCTTCGAAGCAGAACTGATAAAATCCTTCCGGCAATTTCTGGCTTTGCTGGAACTGGCTGCGGGTAATACCTTCCAACTCCAGGTTATCGATGCTGAAATAAGGCGCCAGATCGGCCAGGGTTATACGCTGTGGCGCGCCTCCATCCAGTGTAATGGGTGGGTAATATACGCCGTCCCGGCTTTTGAGTTTTGCATTTTGCCCCTGTATGCTCATTTTCAGCCTCACCTGTAACACGGGCTTGGTAAGGTCGGTATTGGTAAGAAGCACTACCAGCTTTTCCTGTGTGCCCTGGTAGTAATCACTAACATTCAGTGTATAGGGCGGCAGCAATTGCGATACCACCTGCACAGGATATACCTGCGCATGCAGCGGCAACTGCATCAGCAACAGCAAAATAGTCAGTTGTACTATGCGAAGGGCGCGGATCATGGGTCTTGTTTTCACAGAAAAGATTTGGAGTGCTTCTTATATAAAAATTGTTCAGCAGAGGAATTGTTCCTCCCTATGAATCTTTACTTTTTAAAAGAAAAGGTTGTTTCCCAAAGCTCGTACTGGTCCGATTCAGATTGGGTAAACACCAGGCTGTTGTTGTTCAGCGTGTTTATCGCCATTGAATCGCCATCGACGATCAAATAGTTTTGAGCCAACCGGTAAGGCAGGGTATCGTGCGGGTCGTAACCAGGGCCTTCGGAAGGATCACTTAATAAAATATACACTTTACCATCGCTCCGAAAATCAATGTAGTTGTTCAGATAAACTGTCCGATCGGTTGTTGTAGACCCGCCATTCACTTTGTCGGTAACCTTTAACTTTGTTGACTCCGGCGTCCATTTGCCAAGGAGCATTTTTTCCTGCGATCCATTATCGTCATCTTTTGAACATCCTGCAACAGTCAATGTCATTAATGCTGCCAGGCTGAAAAGCGTTTTCTTCATTTTTCTTGGATTTTTATGATTGTTTAAAATCTTATAGGATCATTACTTTAATGATCCGGTATTCTTTTGCTGTTTCCAGTACGAGTGAATAAACACCCGCGGTTAAACGAACGTTATAATTTAACAGGTACTGTTTGCTGCCGTTTTGTTGTTGCTGGTGTACCACACTGCCTGTATTCAGCTCAATCAATCTGAGCTTGATGCTGGCTGCTTCCTCCAGGCTGATCTTCACAGTGAACTGTCCGTTTGATGGATTGGGCGCTACTGTAAATTCCCTGATGAATGGTGAACCGGTTGCACCCGGTTGATCAAATTGCTGCGCCTGTACAATGGTGATCGGTTGCGTCACTGTTTTTTCACAGGCGCCCACCATGGTCTTCATGCCAATTATGTACAGGCCGGTTTCGGTGAACTTCACCTGGGCTTCCTGGTCGTTCCTGCTTACTACGGTTACGTTGCTGGCTGGTAATAACCATTCTACTTTTTCCGGAGCCGGCTTGCTGATGTTCACAAGCGTTACAATGTCGTTGGTAAAGGCCTGGGTGGAAGCCAGCATTTCCGCGGCCACAACGGTATTGCTCCGCGTAATGCTAACGGTGTCTTTCCCTATACATCCATCTGTATTGGTGGCGATCACATGATATGTTCCGTCATTCGTCAGTTTCACTTTCGGGTCAACGGCGGTATAACCGCCGGGGCCGCTCCATTGGTAAGTAAACCCTTTCGGAATGGTGGCATCTGCTTCATATGCCTGCCCCACACATAATGTGATTGTTTTCTGCAGACCAATAACGATCTGTGGAGGATCATTCACCGTGAAGGTCTGTTGCAGCGGGCAATTATTACTATCGGTAATGGTAACCTTATAAGTACCAGCTGGCAAATTGGTCAGCGTGGCAGTGGAGGCGCCATTGCTCCAGTTGTAGGTGTATGGCAGCGTGCCTCCTTTAGCGGTATAGCTGATGGCGCCATCAACGCCTTTGTAACAGGTTGGCGCTTTTACCACCAGGTTGTTGATGGTAACAGGATTAGGCGAAGATACTTTTACCTGTTGTTCTACCTGGCAACCTCGTGCATCTCTTACAAAAGCTTTATAATTCCCCTGGGCCAGTTTTGAAATAAAGTTGGTGGTATCGCCGGTGGTCCATTCCAGGTGATAAGGCAAGGTGCCGCCATTGATCACCGCGCTGGCCGTTCCATTGTTGCTTCCATTACAAAACAGCGGTGTGCTGCTTAATGCCAATGTCAACAGGTTCGGCTCAACAAGCGTGAACGGCGCTGATTCTTTGGTGATATTGTTCCTGTCTGTAATGATGATCTTGTAATCACCGGCTTTTAGGTTTACGGCAATACTGTCTGATTGTTGAATATCGGTCCATACGCCATTGTCGTTCCTGAACCACTGGTACTGGTACCGGAATATGGGAATTTCGATACCTCCGCCGGCTTTAGCATACAGCTTTCCGTCTAATGCATTTTTACAGGAAACGTACCGATGTTGTTGAACTGTTACTACCAGTGGTGGCGGTTCTACCAGGGTAAATGTATCCCTGGTCATACAACCTTCAACGTTTGTACCGGTTGTCAATGTATAATTCGCATCTGTAGCAAACAGGATGTATTTGCCATTGCCGATGTGCTGAAGTAACGTCACGAATGGATTGGTGGTCGCCGGCTCCGGTGTAAGCACCGTACTATCAGGCCTTGTCCATTGCAGATTGTAGCTGTCGCCACCAACCGCGGTTCCGCCGGTGAGTATGACCCTGACGCTTCCATCGGTATAACCGTACGCCAGCGGGTTAATGGGCTGCGCATTGTCTATATGAAGCGCTTCCGTAGGCTGGTTGATGGTTACGGTGTCGACCACCTCTTTCCCACTCGCATCTTTCATCATACAGTCATTGCCATCCCGCACCCTGATGTAGTAAGAACCGGTATCCAGGCCTGACAGGGTATGCGTATTGGCAGCTGAGAAAGATATCCAGGTATCGTTGCTTTCATGAATTTTCCGGTATCCTACTTCATAACTCCCTACCCCGCCTGATGCATTGACCGTAATGGTTGCATCTGATCCGCCGTTACAATACACATCTCTTTTAGTGGTTGAAAAAGTCAGGGCATCCGGGCCAGTGAAACCGAAACGGCCCACATGACCTAATCCATCTGTATAAGTAGACACGCTGCCGTTGGGATATTTTCCCAGCAACGTGATCTTATAACCGCCAGGCGGCAACTCGGAAGGCCAGGTATAGGAATTATCTGTGTCGAGCGCCGTCAGGTTGATGATGGAATTATTATATCCTGTGGGATCGGTCGTGTCTTCCAAAAAGATGTTCAATAGTTCGTTGGGGATCATGGCCCGGTCGAATTGGATCTTTACATGTCCATTGGATTCACCGAAGCATTTGTTGGGATGCACATCGAGCCCGGTGATCTTTGGTGAAGAAAGCCTGTTGTTCAGCGTTCTGATATTTGAATAGAAGTCGGAACAGGTCCTTACCTGGAAAAAGCTGTTAACATTGATGATGCTGAGCGGACTTCCAACTATAAAATCTTTCAGGGAAATATTTACGGTAGACTTTCCTGCGCTGTTTAAAGCGGCCGGAAAAGGGTCCCAGTTGCTGCCATCCAAAGAATAATACCAGTTGTATACGCTGGCCGGAAAACCGGACGTAGCCCTCAGCGTGACCTTATCGTTATCGGGCAGCATAGTGACAGAAGAGCTTAATATAGATAGCTGGGGTGTTACTTTCACCTTGAAGTAGATGCCATCCATCCTGGGCGAGTGATCATCTACATACAAATCGTTGACATCACAAAGAGAGAGATCAATGTATTCATCATACCAGGCATCAGTACCTGATCTGAAATTCACGAAACCTTCTGCATGCACCTGTACGGGCAACTTGCTTACTATGATGGCCGGGTTTAAATACCAGTCATTCTCCTGATCCCCCTCTTCCCCCAGGTCCCTGAAATAGAGCTGACGACGGGTACCATCCGCATAAACAAGTTCAATTCGAAGGTGGGAAGTTGTATTATTTTTTACACCTTCCTTTACCTTGAAGGTCAGATCATAGAGATCAACTTTATACGTTTGCGCCTTTGTTGAAAAAGCCGCTGTCAGTAAAAACAATATGAATAAATACTTTCTCATGACGGTGGTCTTGATTAAATGAATTAGCCAACCTTTAATATGTTGCCGATACGGTTTTCATGCTACTGAAAGCGCCTGTTTTGAACACGGCCATCACACCATACTGGTATGCCGTATTCGGTTGCACGTTCGTGTCGTATAAACCTTTCTGATCTGCAGGTAACACTTTCCATAACACCAGTTGCTTGCCACCCTCTGCCCTGTACACCTGGTGTTCGGCCACATTCTGCATTTTGTGGTCCCAGGTGATTTCAATGCGTCTTTTCTCCGGTTGCGGGAAGGCATATATTTTAGCGATCTGCGCATCGGCTGTATTGCCATTTTGAGCCGTGGAGATCATTAACTCTTCTGATGCAGTTGTTAACCCGCCTTCGCTTTTAGCCACTACGTAATAGATATATGTTTTACCGCTGGCCAGCTCTTTATCCCTGTAACTGGTGGTATCCCGTCCCTGGAATGTTCTCACCCCAACGGCATTGGCGGTATCGCCCGGGGTCTTCCTGTACAGGGTGTGCGAGACCACATCGGAATCTGAACTGGATTTCCAATAGATGGTGATGCTATTCCCTTCCACGTTGAATTTTGAGATCACGGCAGGTGAAGGTGGTATCACTTCCGGTTTCCTCACTTCTACCAGTACAGATTGCCTGGATTGATTGAAGCGGGTGTCCAGCGCTGTTACTGCGTACCATGATCTTTTATTCAGCATTTTCAGACTGAGTGTATCCCTGAATTTGGTACCGTACCAGATAGAGTCCACCAGGGGAACCGGCTCCTCTCCTATTTTTTGTGCCCTATAAACTTTATATCCCATCAGGTCTTTTTCTGTGTTACCGTTCCAGGTAAGCGTTACAACCCCGTTGGTATCGATCACGGCTTTCAGTCCGGATGGAATGGCCGGCGGGATCGAATCTTCGGGTTGCACCAATACGGGAAAGGAAGTACTGCTTTCACCCTCTTTCGCCAGCGCAGTGAGTATAAAATAGTTGGAAGCGCCCAATGCTTCTTTCATAGTTGCCGTTCTGCGTAATGCCGACAGGGTATCACCAAAATTTTCATAAGGCCCTTTAATATTGTCGGCCCGTGTTAACTGGAAGCCGCGGATGGCATTGTTCGCTTTTTCATCAAATACCCAGTTCACCTGCAACAAGCCTTTTTTGTCTACATAAGCCGTGCGTATATTCGGTACGGTCATCAGCATTTCTTTTCCCTTTCCTTTTATGACGGAAGAAGGCGGACCAGATTGTCCGAACGGATTAATGCCGGCGACCCTGTACTGGTATTCTTTTCCATTTTCCTGCAGGGAATCCATGAAATACATCCGGGTTTGTTTTCCGGTAGCATCATTAAAATTGCTGACAGGCAGTCCGTTCACTTTTTTGAAACTGGCACCGCCGTCCTCCGATTTTTCTACATAGTATGAACCGAAGTATTGCGACAACATTTGCATATCCCAGCTCAACATAACACCTTTGTTGCCGAACCGCGCAATCACTTCCTGCACGGCAGGTAATGGCTCGTATTCTGATGGACTGATGAAAACGCTGATGGAATCGGGGACTGATCCTTTTGAAGGGGCCGCTGTTTTAAGCCGGTACAGATATTTTTCATCTGGTTTTACATTCTTGTCTACAAAACCCCAACCCGCCATTAACGCTCCTTCAAAACAATTGTCTGCTGCATACATGGAGAAAGAGAAGCGTTGCTCCAGCTCCTGCGACTGCGCCATGATCTTTGCTGCGCCTTTTTCATTGATGCTCACATCGAAATCTGATCCATAAAGCGCCTGTGCTATAACGGCTGCATTCTGATCTTTTTTGGCCAGTGTTTCCCAATCATCGAGTGCACGGGGCTTCAATGGCGATGGACTCAATACCAGTTTTTCCGGAATGGGTAACATTTGTTTGTTACGGATGACGGTGTATCGCTCCAGGATGAAACCGTGCGTGTTATTGAGCTTCCATGCCTGGGGGGTACCAGATGCCCATCTTAAGTAGATGGCATTCCTGTTACTGTCTGCCCTGCCGATCATGCGAAGCCCGGGCTGCGCTTTCTTTTTGGCAGGCTGTGCCAACAGAAGCAGCGGCATCAGTAACATCCCCATTAATGTATATAGCGTCTTCATTTTTATCATTTCGCTTTTCATAGGATTACCATTACTTGATGTCATTTCGGTAGCGGATTACAGAGGCGCTTCCCTTCGTACCTCCGGGCAATACGAACTGGTAGTTCACTTCATAAGAACCTTCCCTGATGAATGGATAATAGCCGTTTATGATCTTTTCAAAATCTTTTTGCCTGGGTGTTCCCAGGTACCTGTTCACCAGCTGGTTCTGTACATCCTGGAAGTCTGCTTTATAAATGGAAGGCAGATCGTAGATGAAAGGCAGCCATTGGGTAACCTGCTGATCGGTGAGATTGCCGTTCTCTACCAGCGACAGGTACCCCAGTGATATGGGCAGCGCCCTTAACGGCACAAAGCCAAACTCGGTGGTATCCCGCTCTACAATGGTGATATCCTCGTATGGAAGGCCTGCGTATAGTAATGGATTAATATCATTCGTGAAATAAGGGTCGTTCACAACGGCATATGGCTGCACCAGCGGCATACCGGCCGTATATTCCGTACCGCTCAACTCGGGTAGATCGAATGCTTCGCCATCGCTCACACCTTGTGTAAAGTTGATCAGGTCTGAGCTAAGTCTTCTGGTTCTGGTGGCCGTTAGGTTATAGCTGCTGATCCTTGTTGAGAATTTCTCAAAACGGCTGCTGAAGAACGTATAGTCCAGGATTACTTTTGAAATATCTGTACGCGCCACATCTTCGGCATTTTTATTGGTCAGCTCCAATCCGTTATCATCGCTTGCTGCAGTTTGAGCAGGTGCGCTGGTGGTGGTCTTCGATCCGACCGGGCTGCTGCTCACCAGCAATTTGTATTGTACATTTCCCTTGAGTTTATTTACATTGAAGCTCAACTTGCGATTAACAGAATCGTACTGAAATGGTACGGTGATAGCAGTTCCGCCCTCCCCCGTAACAAACGACAACTCCTGCCTGTAACCGGGCACCCTGAACAAATAGGTTTGTCCGCGTTTCAACTGCACATACCCGATCGGCGTTTCCTCGCGGTAAAAATTCCGCTGGTCCACTACCGGCCATGCGTAGTCAATATTGCTTAAAGGAATGGCTTCAGGCGCGGTACCCGTGGTAAAGGTGAGCATCTTGCTTTCTTCCGCTTTTTGTCCATCCTGATAAACCGTTTGCCAGCTTCCGTTCTTCAATTCCCTGAAGCTTACCCTTACAGTTGCTTTTACGGTAGCATTAGCGGGCAGTATCTCTGTTGAATAGAAAGTAGCCACATCTTTATTGGTATTCCATTTTATGGAGCCCGGAATGGTTTTACCATTGCTCACCAGGTCAAACTGATCGAGTTGAACGCGAAAGGTTTTGTTTCCTTCTGCATCCTGTATCGGGATGTCTTTATCCATGGCAAAGTTGAATGCCACCTGTGGCGCAGTGAATACATCGGCATTGACAGTATCCTTGGGCGTTACATCGGAGATGACGGCCATTCCCACCACGGCCTCCTTGCCGTCGCCACTTACAATTTTACACTCGCTACCTACCTGTAATTTGAAGCGCATATTGCCTTTTATCATGCCACCGAGAATATTGAATTTCACGCCCAGGTAACCTGCAAACCAGGCCGGGTTCGGTAGCTTGGCCTGTAACAGCGTTGCTGCTGCACCCTGAATGATGGGGAAGCGGAACTTCAGGAATTTAAGATTCACTTTTACACCCAGTTCTCCCTGCAGAAATACATAGGCCTGGGCATTGCCATACCAGCCGTTGATACCGATAGGCTCACTGCTTCCTTCGCAATGGGCATCTTTGTATTGTTTGAGCATCAGGTCGAAGCCAAGCCCCGCTTTAAAGTTTGCATATAGTATAAGGAAGTTGAGATCGCCTGTTTGCACTTTCAATCTGGCGCCGGTAGCAAAACCTCTTCCCTCACCCAGGGCATTGAGATCGCGCATATAGTTCAGCTGCTGTTTGTCGACGCCGAGAATTTCTGCCACTTCATCGGGCGGCGGTGGCGAACCGGGAATTTTGGTTCCCAGCATAAAATAGGAAGTGGTTTCCAGACTGAAACCGCCCAGCCCGAATTTGATGCCTACCGGGTTGTTTGGCGTTCCCATATAAACATGCCATTCATTCGGAGAGAAATACATTTCCGACCATCCGGCGCAATAGTTCTGTCCCACACCGGTCAATACATTGGCAATGTTCAGGTATATTTCAAAATTCGACTGGAAGATCTTGTTCTGAAAATCATAGGACATGCCGAGGAATGCAGACAGTCCTTTGAAATTGGGACCGCCTATTGAACAGGGTATTTCAGCTGCCGCCGATTGCGGATCATTCGCTCTTTTCTCCTGTTCCGCTGCAATGGCGGCTTTTTTCTGTTCATCACTCATGCCTTCCGTTGCTTCAGCTTCCTTGGCGCTGCCATTGGCAAAGATCTTTTTGGCATCCTCCAACTCATCACCTACTTTATCTGTAACCGCCTTCATGATATCGGCATTACCGAAAAAGCCGATATAGCGTATACCGCCACCGTTGTTGAATGCCACTTCAAATTCCGCCCGGGCATTCACTACTTCCGGACTGGTAACGCAGAATAACACACCGGCTTTAATGCCCAGCCCCAATGCATTATCCGGTTTATATTCCGGTATCAAACTCTTACTGATACCGGCAAAAGGATTCATTTTGCTCATGTGATAGTAAGCGCCGCCGGCAAAACCATTCAACATGATCGGTCCTACGATGGGCGTACCGGGCGACCAGCGCACCATGCCATCCACAAACCAGTAGCGGAAAGCGGTGTCACCTTTGGTATTACCAAATATCGCCCGTACCTGTACTTCTATGCTGAGTGAAGTGAATTGCGCATTGATGCCGCCGGCAAAACCATCGCCATAGATGGGATCGTCCTGCATGAAACGCGCTTCCCCATTCAGTATAAGTCCACCGAGTTTTGCATTTTCAATCTTAATGCTTTCCAGCCTTACCTTATCAATTTTCCATCTATGTGACCCATTGCTGTTTTCAAAATCGCATCCTATACTCAGTCTGGTAGTGGCTTTAAAAGCCCCATCCTGCAACGTAAGCTTCAAACCGAATGCGAGATCTGCGTGGGTATCGTTAACAGTTAGTGCTATCTTATCAATAGATACAGGGAAATTGCCCACTTTCACTTCGCCTTCATAGCCGAAATAATCAACCGAGAAGTAAGGGCTTCGTGTACGCAATCGCAAGCCCCTGAAAGTAACGCCTTTGAATTTGGCAATACTCTTTGAACCATCTGGATTCGTTGATGGTTCAATGGTAAGACGTCCATACAGGTTTGCTTCCGGCATGAATTTGCCGTCTTCCACCAGTAACTTTACATATGAATTGGAATCGAGCGTACACGTGGCCTGCCACAATTTGAAATCCAACTGCCCTTTTGGGCTAACGATCAACCAGTATTTATTATCCTGTGTAATGACCGCCTCATAGGTCAGGGAGTCTTTATCGGCAACGGGCAAGCCGATATTTCCTTTGAACCCGGCTGCTACCAGCCTGTTGGCTTCAATGCCAATATTGAATTCATCTACCGAGAACTTCCAGCCCGATGCGGAACCGCTGCCGTATGGTAAAATATTCTTTCCATAGAAAAGTCCGCTGACCCCGTTATTATCAACGATCAGGTCATGTGCGCCAAACGAGATCCTGTCGCTCGAATTCTTTCGTTGAAAGGTCTTTGGCAGCATCACGTCCACCGTTTGCACATAAACACCGCGCCACATATTTGGGTTTGGATAGTTCATATGCCTGAATTCATAGCCCTGGGGAAAAATGATGGTAGAGCTATTGCGGGTATCACTGAAATCGAAGACGGCATTGGTTACTGTAAATACAAATCCATCGAGACCGCTTATCTGGAAACGTGGCAAACTGATGTTCACCAGCATATTGTTCCAGTCGTTCACAATTGTTTTAAAGCTGCCTTTTACTTTGTCATTGACACCAGGTAGCTGATCACCGTTTTTATCACATGGTATCAGCAGTGACCGGGGAAATATCAATTCAGCCGCAAGACCCAGCTCCTTGAACCCTTTACAGTCCATGCTCAGAAAAGTGAGGTCATCTGCCGCCTGCCCATTGTTCAGGTTAAAACCGCCCTTCAGGATCACCTGGCTATTGCCGCCATTGATATTGATGGGCACATCGCCCAGCAACACGAGCTTTGCATCGCCGATGATACCTCCTTTGTATGATAGTTTCAGGCCGCTGATGCCGAAGAACAGTTGTCCCGGATTTTGCGGTATCTCCACTTTTGCAAAAACGGTCAGCTCTGCAAACGTCTCATGAAAGACGGCGCTGCTGATAGCCAGTTTATAAGTTACATTGCTGAGGGTCTTCTTCAAACCAACGGGCAGCTCATTCAAATCATCTGGTTGTAAAGATTCCAGCCACTTATTCATTTCGTCGCATTTCGACACGGCCGCGTTGGCCACTTCTTTTACCTTTACAGAATCTGCTATCGTATATTGATAGAGGTTTCCCACTGCACTGTCCGGGAAGATGTTCCGGTTCGGCACCCTCACCTGCAGGCTGTCATTAGCCAGCAGCGATGATCCGGTAAGCAGCAAGAGTATGAGATATATGATCCTGTGATTCATGTGTGCTTCGTTAAATGTTTTAAAAAGCAAAGCTGTAACCCAGCGTGCCGGTAATATCTTTTGTATTCTCCCTGTTCACTACCGTGCGGTACTGGTTGATGAGGCTGGCATTGATATGGTGTTTCTTCAGCAAGGTGTAGGCTGCATTGAACCTGATGCTGAGGACACTGTTTTGCCTGTTGCCCTGTGATGCACTGGTATTGTAAGAGGAAGAAAATCCTGTAGTCAGTTTCTTTTTAAACAATTTCGCATTGGCCGAAATGGTTGGCCCCTGTGTAATGAAATCGTTCCTGGCAATTGTGTTGTAACTAATATTGTAGGCCAGCATCACATTCATGCCTTTCTTCAGGAAGAGGAAGCCATAGGCGGTTGCCAGATTGTAAAACTGCGAGCTGTTGCCCTTCGTTACCACTCCTCCCTGCTCATCGGATGCATCCTGGAAGGTGGCATTTACATTGATGTATTGATTCTGTACCTCATCCTTCCTGGTAATGTAGTTGACCGTCAAATTCGCATTTTGTGAAAGCTGCGCAAAGTTGAGCGTATCGAAATTCTCAATGGGCGAAACGTTATTGATATAGTCAAACTGCGGCCTGATATTCATGTAAGTTTGAAAACTGGAATAACCGGCGCTGGTCTGTAATCTTTCAATGGGTGTATAGTTCACGTTCACGGAGCCTACCCATCTCCGGGTTGTGCTTTCTTTCTCACCATCGAGATTATCGTGCTGGGTGCCGATATTAACGGCAATATTTGCCTTGTCTTTCAGCAGGCTTTGCGCAAGATTGATGGTTATATTTTCCAGGTCGCTGTTGAAATAATAAGCGCCCAGTGTTGTATAGCCGGGATTCACCCGTTCATACCCCACGCCTATGGTACTTTTGAAGAACGTGTAATTCAGCTGGCCTTTGAATGCCTGGTAAACGGATGTTGATGAATTACCATTGATCAGTTTATGCATCACGTTATTGGAGCCGGCCGGCTGCTCTTTAAGATTGTTTGTTCTTGTATCCCTGGTAAGCGCGGAGTTGGCCAATTCAGCACTGATATCCATGCCCTTGAACGGCTTCAGGCCAAGTTCCCAGGCAATCGCCAGGTTCTCCTGTGGATAGATCTGGAAACTATCGGGTTGGTAGGAAAGGCTGTTGATATCATCCTTTGCATAAAAAGCATTGATACCTGCTTTAAACCATTTCTCTTCATACACTGTTTTAACACCATATCCCATACGCCGGTAAGCCGGCAATGCATTTTTATTTGTGCTATCGTATTCTACGGCTCTTTGCAATCTGCCCGCCATGGCGCTTACCTTCAGCGGGCCATTGAATGAAAGGTCCACACCTGCCCCTCTGAACTGATGACCATTTAATGTGTAGGGAGAAAAACTCATGCTCACATCACCGATGTGCCCGGTGATCCATTTATAGGTCGGGTGCAGACTTAGGCGGTTAGGCATTACGGGATAGGAAAACCCTTTACCTGCATTGGTGAAGTTGAAGCTGAAAGGCAAATTCACCTTGCCCAGGATATTTGCATTCGCATTGCCCTGCAAATACCAGGTAAATGGCTGACGGCCTGTATTACCAGTTCCATTGAAGAACATGCTGCCGGCAGAAATACCTCCGTTGAACTTTACGGGCTTCGCTTTAAATACATCCTTCAAGCCCTGTATATCTACCTGTTGTGCATGTACCATGGTACATACCAACAGCAAAAAGGTTATCAGCGAATATCTTTTCATAAGGGGGAGTTAAGGTTCTTTCTGAACTTTTATATCCACGATCACATATGACTCACTTTCGGCCTGAACATATTGTGTGATCCTGATCACGCCTTTAATGCCATTACTCTTTTTGAACAGCACGATCCTTGGCACTACCCCATTATCAAACTGCGTCCACGCTGCATCACTGTAGTCTATAGGAATAGATTGTAATGCCGCATCGGTTGTCATTCCATCAAAAATGGCGGAAGTCATCTGGGATGCATAGGGAGAGTTCTCTATTGAATTGACGATGGTCACAGGCCTTGCACCCGGAATGGGATCGAATGCATACTGGCTGGCAGAATCCGGACTTGCAAACCGGTTGTAAACAAAGTTTTTGTTCATGCCGTAAAAAACGATATCGATTTCCTTTCCGGCGTTTGACAAATTATCCCCTGCGTTGAATTTCTTTCTCAGACTGGTAGAGAAAAAACTGCCGATACTGCCATGTGCGCTATTGATCCCGAGCTTCACCCCGGAAAAAGTACGCAGGTTGGTATTGGGCAATACGGTAATAATATGGGAGATCCCTTTTGTTCCTTTTTTATTATCCGCGGTCAACGTTACAGTGTATGTTCCAGGTGATGTAAAATGGATCTGCGGAGAATGGGCCGTATCGTCACTGATATTTCCGCCCGTTGTTGTCCACTTCCAGGTGATGCCACCGATGGACGTATTGGTGAGGGTTGCGGTCAGCGGTGCCTGGTAATCTTCATCATCAAAAGAGGGATCTATGGAGAAAGCAGGCGCCAGCGCCTGTTGAACGGTTATCTTTTTTGAAAGCGTAAAGTCTTTTCTGCCATTGTTCACGGTGAGCGTGATTACGTGCTCACCCGGCGCGGTAAAAGAAATGATCCCGGGATCCTGCGCTGAGGAAGTAGCTGGTGAACCACCATTGAAAGTCCAGCGCCAACTGGATGCTCCTACTGTCTTATTATGCATCTTTACCTGCACAGGGGCATAATCGTTAATGAGGATCTCCGGTATGAAATCGACCATGACCGAACTGTCCAGTGCTACAACAACCGATTTTTCATCACGGCTGTCGGCATTCCACGATTCCAGTTTTATATTGTAGGAACCGGCCTCATTAAAAACCACCTCTCCGGGGTCACGTTTATCTGAGGTGGCAGGGGTGCCGCCCTCAAATGTCCATTTGTATTGATTTGCGCCGGATGAGATATTGGTCAGCCTGATCTTTACCGGGACCGTAAAATTACTGTTTGCAATTTCATAACTGAAATCGGCATGTGCAGGAATTACCTGTTCCCGTTTGCAGGATAAGGTCATAAGGCCTGCCAGTGCATACAATAATGTAAACAGCCAGCGCAGTTTATGCAAAAACATTCGACAAGGTTTAGGGTACGTTGATGGGTTAATGAAAAGTGCAAAAGGCTAACGTGCTGACTAAATGCGAATTAGGCTAATATGTATTTTCCGGTGAGGAAATAAAGAGGAAGGAATTTTCGACAAATTGGGGTAAAACTGGTTCATAGGGATATAAATTTAATGATCGTTTACGCGACAAAGTAATAACAATTTCTGATTTGTTCAATAGCTGTGTCAAAAATGCCCAATCACATGGAGTGTACGGGTTACCGGCATACAACTGTTAGTATTATAACGCTGCCTAACAGGTCAACCAAAAGGCGATAGCGAAATGAAATCCGGCATGAAACGAACCATTTACCGGAAAGTTTGAAGTAACTAATACTGAATGATTGACATTATTAATATATTTTTAATACTGCTTTATTAGGCGTACCTTCAGGCATATCGATAAAAGAGCATCTTGTAATCATTCCAACTCTTTGCTCAGTTTCAATACTTACATCTGCAGCGATACGATACGCCCATGTGTTCCAACTTCAATCGCTCCCTGGAATTCAAATTGCATTAGTATATCCAAATGAATAGTATGAAAGAGATCCCTGTCACCGTAAAACGTTCACTTGAACTCCTCGGGCTTGTTCTGATCGGGGTTATCATTGTAATTGGAAACAATATCTTAATGCCCCTGTTGATGGCTTTTTTCATGAGTATCATGCTGCTCCCGTTATTCCGCTTCTTCAGAAAACGGAAATTCCCTGAAACGATAGCCATCCTTTTACCTATATTATTGGTACTCGTTGTTGCCGGTCTAATTATATGGTTATTCTACAGCCAGATGCGTTTTCTCCTGGCTGATTATCATAAAATAGAACAAAATTTAACCACCCATCTTAATTCATTGAGTTTATGGATAAGCAAGGTGTTCAACTTCTCGCCCAAAGAACAAGTAGCGTTTATCAATCAACAAAGCAACAAATTGCTTAGCTACTCAGCCAATATTTTCAGCGGCGCAGCCGGTTCGGCAACAGGAATATTGATATTCTTTGGGTTATTGCCCATTTACACCTTCCTGTTAATATTGTACAGACACATTTTCATGAAATTCGTTTTAATGTGTTTTGAACCCAAAGAACATAGGAATATAGTAGACATTACCGGACAAATTGAAAAGATGGGTAAAAGATACCTGTTAGGCTTGCTGATCCAACTCTGCTATATTACGATCCTGTTATGGGCAATACTGGGTATTTTCGGTATTAAACACGCATTGTTGATAGGAATTATCTTCGCTTTCTTAAATCTCATCCCCTACCTCGGTGCATTGGTAGGAAACGTTTTAGGCATACTGATCACATTGGCCTCCTCAGAAAGTATCACTGACATCCTGTTTGTGCTGGGTGCTATAGCTGCGGTACAATTTCTCGATAATAATATATTAATGCCGCGTATTGTGGGTTCGCAGGTGAAGCTTAATCCGCTTATTTCCATCATCGGCATTTTCATCGCCGGGGCCATGACGGGCATCGCCGGTATGTTCCTTGCCTTACCGCTTATGGCAATTCTAAAAATTATATTCGACCGTTCTGAGGGGTTTAAACAATGGGGCGTGCTATTGGGAGATGAAAGACCCGCTAAAAGTCCTATGCATTTCCCGACGATCCGGCGACGATAAAAAATAAGAACTATAAAACAGGAGTCAATGGGGCATGGAAAATTTTAAGATCATTATTTTTATCTTGGCAGTTTTGATCAGTTTATCGGCTGTTATTGATAAACTAAAACTTCCTAATCCTGTATTTCTGGTACTGGTGGGGCTCATCATTGGATTTATACCTGTATTACCTGATCTGGTCATGGATCCGGAAGTTGTTTTCCTTGTTTTTTTACCGCCCTTGCTGTATGATGCAGCTTTCCGCACCTCGTGGCATGATTTTAAAACCAATATAAGACCCATATCGGCATTGGGCATCAGCCTTGTTTTTTTTACTACGATCGCTGTTGCGGTTACAGCCCATTATTTTATCCCGATGTTTAGCTGGCCGCTGGCTTTTCTGCTGGGAGCCATCATTTCCCCGCCTGATGCAGCGGCTGCCACCGGCATTATCAAAGGACTTGGATTGAATAAACATGTTATCAGTATCCTGGAAGGCGAAAGCCTTGTTAATGATGCCTCTGCCTTAATTGCATACCGGTTTGCGCTGGCGGCAACTCTTACAGGGAGTTTCCTGTTCTGGCAAGCCGGTTGGCAGTTTTTATTAGTGACCGGCGGTGGAATAGGTATTGGCTTGCTGGTGGGTTATGTGTTAATAGTCATACATAAAAAAATAAACAACTACCCCATCGTTGAAACCAGCCTCACCCTGTTAACGCCTTTTTTATCTTATATAGCCGCGGAACAGGTACATACTTCGGGCATACTGGCAGTAGTAAGCACCGGCCTTCTGCTGTCGTGGCGTTCACAGGAAATATTTTCTTACCAAACAAGAATGCGCACAAGAGTGGTTTGGGACAACTTACTTTTTTTATTGAACGGATTTATATTTATTCTCATTGGCCTGCAATTGCCTGGCATTTTAAAGCAATTGACTCATTACAAATTATCGACTATTATAGGTTACGGATTGATCATTAGCGTGGTCACTATTTTGATACGCATGATATGGGTTTTTGCAGGTGCTTATTCATTCAAATTCTTTAAACGGGGTAAGAAGCACAACGACGCATTGCCGGATAAAGACCGGCATGACGACTGGAAAAATGTTTTAATAGTTGCCTGGACGGGGACAAGAGGCGTGATCTCTATGGCTTCGGCACTCGCCCTGCCGCTTACGCTCTATAACGGAAAAGCTTTTCCGCAAAGACACCTGATCATATTTGTTTGCTTTGTAGTGATCTTTGTAACGCTGGTGGTACAGGGCTTCTCCCTTCCTTTGCTGATCAGGATCCTTGGCGTAAAGCCTTCGAACAACGAGGATAAAGAAGAAAAAGAACTTCAATTGTATGTAGTGAACAGTACGCTGCATTTTATTGATTATGACCTTGACCCACAACCGGAAGAACGCGTGAGGCTGGAGTTAAAAAAGAAATACGAGCAGTTAGCCGGAAAATTAGTCAAAGAGATCAATACCCATACACGAAATGAAAAACAGGAAGAACAATTACCTGTAAGAACGCTTACTGATATGCAAAAAGCACAGATCGAGATCGGCCGGTTTCAACGGGAACTGTTACTGAAGCTTCACAAAGACGGCCAGTTCAGCGATATAGCCATAAAGCAGGTAGAAAGGGATATGGATATAGATGAGCTGAAATTAAACCAATCGCTTCCCATCCAAAAAAATCAATAAGGGAATATATACGTACATTTAATAAGGCTTGCCGCCATACCCAGACGGAGTTTAGCAACCTATGGGAAACTCCACGATTATGTTTACGTCGAAAAATATGGCTCGCATTTGCATGGCATGCTGTTTTGCATTGCTTCCTTATTGTTGTGTGTATGCTCAAATAAGCGACTCCACCGGGCATGGTTTGCCCAAAAAGAATAAAACCTTTTCGCGATTTCTCCTTAATATATTAACCCGACGAAGTGCGGACACCTCTGTGCATCGGGGTGTGCTCATCAGTAAAAATGAATGGCCATTTCTGCCTCATCAGGGAAAGGTCATCAGGCATATACTGATCAAAGAATTCGGGTTTGATAAAACCCTTACAGATACGGCAAAAGAAATCAGTTATTTCGGTAAAGACCTTGTAAAACACCTGCACAGGCTCACCAGAGAAGAGGTAGTACGCAATAATCTTTTTATTAAGGAAAAGACTGCACTCAATGCGAATGTAGTGGCAGATAATGAACGATATCTTCGTTCACTGGATTACATACATGATGCACGCATATTCGTAGATACCATTGCGAATGAACCCGATTCCATCGATCTGGTAGTTGTTACCAAAGACTTCCTTAGTCTTACCTTTCAACTCAGTCGTGCTACCAAAGACCGGTTTAAAGCAAGAATAGGAGACGCCAATATAATGGGAACGGCACAAAAAGTTCAATTTACAACATTGCTCGAAAAAAATCGCGATCCACATTTTGGTTATGAAATACTATACAAAAAGAATAGCATAGGCAGCACGTTCATGAATGCAACCATTGGCTATTCCACCATCAAATCCGATCTGTACGATGGTACCTCAGATGAACATACCTGGCAGGTGGCCATCGAAAGACCGTTGATATCACAATACCTGCATGTTGCAGGTGCTATAAAGTTGGCGCATAGCCAAACATATAATAATTACGTAAAGCCCGATAGCCTGTTCTATTATTATCATTCCGACACGTATGATGCATGGATCGGGTATAACCTGGGCGTACATAAATTCCTGTTCCTTAAAAATGTACTGAACAGGCAATTCATCAGCCTTCGTTATTTTAGAAACAGGTTTAACCGGGTTCCCTACCAGTTAAACGATGAATTCAATTTCAGGTTCAACAACCGGGAAGCCATACTGGCTCAATTCACTTTTTTCAGGCAGAACTTTTATAAAACCAATTACATTTTTGGTTTTGGCATCACAGAAGACGTTCCCTATGGGTATAATATTGCATTAACTACAGGCTGGTACAAACAGTTACATATGAAAAGGCTCTATACCGGAGTTGATGCCAATTGGTATGTTGTAACAGACAGAGGATATGTAAGGCAGTACTTTTTACGAACAGAAACGTTTTTAAACAAAGGCAAATTTCAGGATGCAGCCGTTTTACTGGGCGCCAGTATCTTCAGCCGTATTTTTAGCTACAGAAACCTGAAAATACGGCAATACCTGAGATTCAGTTATACAAAACAATTTAACCGCCTTGGTCTTGAACCGCTGGGGATTAATAATGTATTCGGACTTCAATATATTTCTTCTGATTCGGCAAGCGGACATCAGCGTTCGAGTATTCATGCAGAAACAATCTTTTTTCCAAAATATAAGGCGTTGGGTTTTAAGTTTGCAACGTTTGCATCTGCCGATATTGCATTCTTTACCCCTGAACATACAAATGTTGAAAATTCAGGCTTTTATGTTGGTTTAGGCGGGGGTGTACGAACACGCAACGAGAACATATTGTTTGGAACGATAGAATTACGGTTCATGTATTTTCCCCGGGAATCACTGCAGCACAATAACTTCAAGCTTACCATTAATACCAACCTGCGTTTCAGGTACAATAACACGTATGTAAAAGAGCCGGATATTCTTCAGCTTAACAGTGATTATAATAATAATATTTACTGAGCAAAAATGCAATGAAGGTGATCATTGAACTGTAGTTTTCAATGGCTACCTCTTCAAAGGCAATATAACCGTGAATAGCGAACCTTCATCCTCCTTTGAGGTAGCTGATATTTCGCCATGATGATTGCTTACAATATTTTTACACAATGCCAGGCCAATACCCGTTCCTTCATATTTTTCCTGGCTGTGCAATCGTTGGAAAGCTAAATATAGCTGCTTTTCCAACCGTTGGTCAAACCCTATCCCATTGTCTTTAACTCCTATTTCGAAATAAGCATATTTCGGGTTTATATTTGCATGTTTTGCCATCTCTTCTACCGTGAGCATTTTCGAAGTGATCGTAATAACCGGAGCAATTCCGTCTTTTGAAAATTTAATGGCGTTACTGATCAAATTATAAAATAACTGATTCATTTGTATGGGAATTGCGTCGATCACAGGCAAAGGTTCCCGGTTAATAACAACGCTCTTTTCAATGATGAGCAAATCAAAATCGGATAACACATCGTCTAAAACATTATTAAGATCCGTTTGTTTAAAATTGTCCTCGGTATGCAACACCTTTGAAAAATTAAGTAACTCTTTAATCAGGGTAGACATCCGTTTAGAAGATACATTAATTTTTTCCACCAATCCTTTAACCGGGTCCGGTAAATCGTTGAAATATTTATCCTGAAGGATCGATGAAAATGTTCTGATCTTTCTGAGCGGCTCGTGCAGATCGTGCGAAGCAATGTATGCAAATTGAGCCAGATTCTCATTTGAAAGCTGAAGTTGAGTATTCGCTTCGTGCAGAGAAAATGTTCTTTCAAAGACCATTTTTTCCAGTTCTTCCGCCAGTTCCTTTTCTTCTTTCTTTTTCTTCCATTTTTCGGTAACATCCTCAATAGCTATCAAAATAGATTGTTGCTCACTATGGTCCCTGATGATCTGAATTGCATTCAACAGCATAACACGGTCGCCAAGCACCGGGAAATTGGTCGCCACTTCAAAATCAACAATATTGCTCTTTTGGGGAAGCAGTTTTTCCAGCTTTTCTTGTAGAACCGGTATATTCCATTGTTTATTCCCTAATTCAAACAGGCGTTTTCCTTCGGTTTCATCTGCTGCAACCTGAAACTTTTCGTAAAACGCTCTATTGGCACTCTTTACTTTCAATTCCCTGTTAAGAATTATCAACGGCTCCCGGATAGTGGTCACGATGGATTCTGCGTACAGGCGCGACAGGTTTAATTGCTCATTGCGGTCAAACAATTCCTGATTAACAACAATCAATTCTTCATTACTGGTTTGAACTTCCTCCTTGGAGGTTTCCAATTCTTCATTCACACTTTGCATTTCTTCACTTCCGGAAAGAAGTTCTTCGTTAGCGCTTTGTAATTCTTCATTGGCGGCTTCCTGTTCCTCGGTTACACTTCGCATATCCTCCCGCATTTGCGCCAATTCCATTTGCAATTGTTTATTTCGGATCAATTCTTTACCAAGCTTTACATCCGATTTACTGCGCTTATTATTTTCTGTCTTTTGTTCCTCAGCCATTTCACCAGGTAAGGAGGTAGCTCTGAAAAGCACTAAGAAGTAAGGTTCCTGCGTATCAGGCAAAGGGATCACTTCAATGGTCACCAGGTGCGCTTTGCCTGCATACTGTAAAGGGATATTATCCTTTACCAGTGTTTTTTTACTTTTTTTAACTTTATGCAAGGCGTTACGCAATTCAAAAGCCAGGCCTTCACGCGCCATTTTCAACAGGCTCGAAGTTGGCTTACCCGGGGAGGATTCCAACCACATGCCTGTTGCTCCACGAAATTGAACGATATCCATTTCTTCATTTACAATTACGCCGGCTGGTACGTATTTTGACAATAATACCTCATCCCCGCTTTTCTGAAAATCGTCTTTCTTACTCTCGCTCCCAACTGTTTTATTGTTAACGTCTTTTTTTATTCCATCATTTCTATCGGCCAGCACATGTAAAAAATTCCCTTTTACCGCCTTCCTTGTATAAAATTTACTCGTCTTATCAAAAGTAATATACAGTTCCGTTGCCTGCCCGGCCGTTTCAGATTTGCCGAGAACCAAAAACCCCTTCTCTTTAAGGGCGTAATGGAATGTTGTCAACGCTTTTTTTTGCAAAAAAGGTTCCAGGTAGATCAAGGAATTCCGGCAACTGATGAGGTCTATTTTTGCAAAAGGCGGATCTTTTAGATAATTATGATGGGCAAATACACAGGCATCCCTGATGGCTTTATTAATCCGGAACTTACCATCTGTTTTTGTAAAGAATTGTTGCAAACGCCCGGCAGAAAGGCCATTCATCTCACTGTTCGTATAAATTCCACTCCTGGCCTTTGTAATAGCTATTTCGGAAATATCTGTTGCAAATACCTGCATCTTCACGTTAGCTGATTTACCCACCATGTACTCCTGGAAGCACATGGCCATGGAATAGGCCTCTTCGCCAGTGGAACAACCCGCCACCCAAATGCGTATCAGTTCATCGCCATTCCGGTCTTTTAAAAGCCCGGGAAATACCGTTTCGCTTAGTTTATCGAAAATGGCAGGATCACGGAAAAACGCTGTAACAGGAATAAGCAGATCCTGATATAAAATATCCTGTTCCTCTTTATTTTCTTCCAAAAAAGCCAGGTATTCGGTTATACTCCCTTTCATACACAAAGCGATTCGCCGGTTTATTCGCCTGCGAATGGTAGTTTGCTTATAGTATGTAAAATCTACGCCTCTTCTTATGCGGAGCATGGAAAGAATTTGCTTAAACCCATTTTCCTGCGCTTGTTCAGCATTTCCTTCATCATTTATTGGGTTGGCCTTGAATGCATCATTTAATAGTAATAACTGCCGAGGGATCATTTCAGGTGACAATATGAAATCTACGACCCCTGCGTCAATAGCACTTTGCGGCATTCCATCGTAAGCCGCGGATCTCTGCTCCTGCGCGAAGGTAATGCCTCCCTGGTCCTTAATAGCTTTAAGTCCAAGGGTACCGTCTGTTGCCGTTCCGGATAAAACAACGCCAATGGCGTGACTTTGGTGCACTTCTGCCAATGAAGTAAAGAACAGATCTATCGGCAGGTTTCTTTGACCTTTTGGAAGGCGCGCACTTAATTGAAGAATGCCATCGGTGGCCGTCAATAATTTATTGGAGGGTATGATATAGATATGATCGGGCTCAACATGTACATTGTCTGTTATTTCCAGCACGGGTATTTTAGTAACTTTTTGCAACAGTTCAGTTAAAATACTTTCATGGGCCGGGTCTAAATGTTGTACCAGGATATATGCCATACCTGAAGCTTCCGGGATAGCCTTTAATAATCTTTTGAATGCATCTAACCCACCTGCCGAAGCACCGATGCCCACAACCGGAAACAAGTTGGCTGAAAGTATCCTCCCCTTAGATCTAGTCATGATTGTTTATTATAATAATTCCCTGTGCTTAAGGGAAAACAATTATCCATAATGTGTATTATCGGTTCAAGGCTAAAAGTGGAGTAATACTAAAACGGATTTAAAATACATAAACTCAGTTCCTGCTATGAATTTGCTTCTTATATATAAATTAATTTGACTATTGCTATTGCGCATTACAACATGATGCAAAACTGAATCTATTAGCCCTAATAATTGTTACATAATTTGATAAATAAGTTATGTCATTCACACATTCGCAGGCATCAGGGAAAAAGCCCTTTAGCAATAGACAAGTTCAGGCAATGTTTAAGTCTGCTAAAAGGTTATTAATGGAATCAGGTAAATGTGTGAATTATATAACATATTTTAAAAACCATATAACATTCATGAGAAATCAGGCCCTTATCTTTGTTCTGGTTTTTCATAGGATATTGGATTAAATCGGGGCTGGATTTCTATCCCGGCCCTTTTTTGACTACCCTTAAAAGCGGGTATGGACAAATGCCATATAATAGCAATGTGTGAATAGTATAACTAATTCATTGAATCATATAATAAACCTCCTGGTTAATATATGGACCTTTGCTGCCAATGATTAATACCTGATTAAAACCTCATAAAATGAAACTGCCTATATTTCCCTTCAAGGATAAAGCAATGCGTGAGTTTCAGTTCCCTATTAAATTCCATTCATTTATAAATACGACCCCAGATAATAATAACTATTCGCCCCGGATAGCTGTAATACTCAAAGATCATCCCGGCCTGGTTGCCTACGCGCAGGAGATCCGGAAGCCATTGGGCAATATCAACCTATCGGTTGAAATGCTCGAATCTATCATAACCGACAATGACCTGAAAATGTACCTGGATGTCATTATGCGAAACTCCATTCGAATTGACAACCTGTTACAAGTGCTCCTTCATGAAAGTCATCTGGCAGATGCGGAGTTATAATGTTATATAATTCACACATTTCAGATCAATAGTAACCTTTATTTTTTGGGAATCAACGATCACATGCACATTACTTATGAGGCATGTTAACCCCATTATGAAAAGACATATTCAATTGAGCCTTAAAGTTAGAGGGTATGGTTATTGAAAGACTATACTAAATTATGTTTATGAAAAAATGTTACTTGACCCTTTTTTACTTATTGGCCACCGTTAGTCTAGGTATGTCCCAGACATTCCCTGGTTATCGTACCGGTAACTATACGGGTGTCAATGGAGTTGTTTTTAATCCTGCAAATATTGCGGATAATCGTTTTTTGTGGGATGTGAATGTTTTTGCCATCAATGGCTTTGTGGGTACAAACCAATCGGGCCTTCGTTTTAAAGATGTCACCCGTTCTTTCAATGCCGATTCATTAAAATCAAAATTATTACGTGGTAATGACCACCTCAATAGCCTATCTTATGTTGATGTATTAGGGCCCTCTGTCATGTTCAGCCTCAGCCCTAAAACATCCCTTGCTTTCACAACACGTTCACGGGTGTTTGCCAACGGAAGCGACATAAACGGCAATTTGGCAAGCACTATATTGGACGGTGGAAAAACCACAACAGGAATTCCCTTTACTTTTGATAACAATATGCTGGTGCATACAACAGGTTGGACGGAGATTGGCGGATCTGTAGGTCAGGTTTTAACCAATAAAGGAAGCCAGAATTTTTTTAAAGCCGGTATTACGCTGAAATACATTGGCGGAACAGCGGATTCCTATTTATCAACCAACGGCCTTTCCGGAACTGTCAATGGAACCGGAAACACGTATTTAACGGCAACATCCGGATCACTCTCATTAAACACCACGGATGCTAATTTTAATGATTATAAATTTAAAGACTTCTTCAAATTCAATGGGCATGGATTTGGCGGAGATATCGGATTCGTGTATGAATGGCGCCCCGCTGCCGACTATTCCATGTATGAATCAGACCGTTTTGATAATAAGTATAAATTAAAAATAGCCGCTTCCCTGCTGGATGTTGGAAGAATAAAATTCAACCGGAGCAATAACCAGGCAGCAAATTATGCGGTTAATATACCAACCGGTGAAACCTTTGCACTGAACAAGTTTGAAGATAAGTCGATAAAGGATTACAAAAGCATTCTGGATGCAAGTCCTTATTTCACCGGCACGTCTGCCAGTAATTCATATAGAGTAACGCTTCCGACCACCATACATGCGGAAATAGATTACATGATAGGGAAAGGTTTTGCCTTGAATGCCGCAGGTCAGTTTATGACCAATCAAAAGAATACACTTTCCCTGTATTATTATAACGCATATAGTTTAACCCCACGATGGGAAAACAAGCTATTCAGCGTTGAGCTTCCCATGAGTTATAATGAATTAACGCAATTCAATGCCGGCCTGGCTTTCAGAGCAGGGCCTTTCTTTATTGGTTCCGGAAGTGTACTTTCTGCCCTGGTACATGATTCCAAACAAGCCGATCTGCATGTTGGATTCCATTTTGGCATGCAGCACAAGAAGAAGATCAAACCTGATGGTGATAAGGATGGTGTTTATGACGACGTAGATAAGTGCCCAACCGTTTCAGGTTTCGCGCGCTACGAAGGTTGCCCTATCCCCGATACGGATGGCGATGGCATTAACGATGAAGCGGATTCATGCAGAATGGTCGCTGGTGTGCAACGTTACAATGGTTGTCCTGTTCCCGATACAGATGGCGACGGTGTTAATGATGAAGAAGATTCCTGTAAAGATGTTGCCGGCCTTAAAAAATTCAATGGATGTCCTGATACGGATGGTGATAACATCATGGACAAGGAAGATAAATGTCCTACTGTTGCCGGTACTGCAAAATACAATGGTTGCCCCGCACCTGACACAGACAAGGATGGCATCAATGATGACGAAGATCTTTGCCCCAACGATCCTGGACCTGCATCTTCAAAAGGATGCCCGGTTCAAAAAGTAGTCCTTCAAATAACAGCTGATTTTAAAAACATCCTGTTCGATTACGGTAAAGCAACGATCAGGCATGAATCAGATTCCATTCTTTCAAGATCAGCCAGGGTTATGATTGACCAGATCGGTAATTCGAATTTTTACATCGATGGATATACTGATAGTAAAGGAAGCGTGGCCTTTAACAAAAAACTGTCAAAAGCCAGAGCACAGGCTGTGGCAAATATGTTGATCGCAAATGGAATTGACAAATCACGCATTGTGGTCCGGGGCTTTGGTAAGGACAACCCGATCTGCGATAATAAGACAGAAGAAGGCAGGCAGTGCAATAGAAGAGTTGAAGTTGTGATCAGAAATGTTAATCAAAAAGAAGAACAGAGAACTATAAAAGTGAAGCCATAACTTAAAAGATAAGGGCTTTTATAAAAAAAATCCGGAAGAAATTCCGGATTTTTTCTTTTGATACTATAGTCTTCTACGGCGTCACTATTACAGTCCCTTTAATGGTTTGTACGGAACCGTCCAGGTATTCGACCGCAGCAAAGTAAACATACGTGCCAAAATCAACCCGTTTCCCGTTCACGGTGCCATCCCAGCCAAATTTGCGGTCGTTGGCCGGTGAATTGACCGACTGAAACAGCCGCTGTCCATACCGGTTAAATACCGACAGGTTTTTAACCTTCATTATATCCAGCCCCCCTATCACGTATAAATAATCATTCTTTCCGTCTCCATTGGGCGAAAAGGCATTGGGCATGGCGATACCCGTTTTCACAAAGGTCTTTATTTGTACAGTAGCCGTATCCTTGCAATAATAATTGTTGGTTGCTGTTACCTGGTACTTCATGGAAGATGCTGCTGTAGCTACCGGTTCCCCGCAGTTATTGCAGGAAAGCCCCAACGATGGCTCCCATACATACGCAGTAGCGGTACCGCCACCAACGGTTGTATGCAATGTTACATTACCCGGCCTTGCCAGCTCAATGAGTTCCGGCGTGGCATCTATGGTAAAGGGGTCATATTTCAGGTTGCTCCGGTTATTGGCATAATTTGTTTCCTTATACGCCGATGTCTTTTGGTCATTCACCACAGCGACCAGTTGGTTGGTGCCGGGCGCCGTTACTACATGTGTAAATTCACTGCAGGCGCCCACGACGGAAGCTGGTGTATAAAACCCGGGCGTTAATAATACAGACTGTGCATCATCCGGTGAGCCATTGTAAAATGAAACGGGTATTTGCCGGTAAACCGTATCATAACCATTTCCCATACACACCTTGAATTTCACCAGGATATGCGAATTGTCGTAACAATCGGCCGATAACAATTCCATGGTCATGTCGGGCGGAAAAATGTGAACATACTCCTTAGCCTTTATTACGCAACAGTACTGATTGGTGAGTTGCAGCCCCACCATGCTGCTGTCGAGCATGGTAGCAACCGGACTGGCACAGGTGTTACAACTGAGTGTATATGCGCTACTGTTTTCCCACAACACAGCCGTTGGCGTAAAACCGGTTACATTATAAGAGAGATTGAACGGGTCTTTCCGGAACACGGTGGTATCGTTTGGTAAAACCGTTAATACCGGCGGCGTATAACCCAGGCTGATCGTATTATTGGTATAAACAGATTCGTTTAAACCGCTTGCCACCGGATATACCTTGCGGTCTTTGTTCACTACCGCAAACACGTTACCTGTTGTGGTGCCTCCAATATTGTGCTCATAATTATTGCAGGCGCCGGTAGAAGCAGCTGGTGTCAAAAAGGAGTTACCCAGTTTCACCGCTGCCGGGTCACCTGGTAACCGGTCATAAAAATCAACTTGCAGGGAAGCAGGTATATTTCCCCCTGTATATTCATTGCACAGGGTAATATCCACATGCAGGCCGTCTGTCCCCGAACATTCCACGCTGTTGAGCTTTACCGTGTAATCGTCAACGACCGGGATATGGACCTTTGCCGTTGCATCACTGTAACAGGCGTATTGCGTGTAGGCGCGCACTTTCACCGTAGTAACGGTATCCTGGCGGTACAAAGCCGTGAACGTGGTACTGGTACAATTTGTACAATTGAGATAAGGAGAAACGTCCCAGGTAGCATTGGTAATGGCGCCACCACTTACAACAACGGGTTCCAGCGTTACCTGGTCCTGGGGCATCAACGTATATTCATTTGGATTAAGTGCAGCACGGAAACCAATTCCCCTTTTGATATTTATATTATTATTAAAAGTTACTTCCTGCAGCCCTGTATTGGGCAAGGCCAGCGGCAGGGTACTGCCGTTATCGTTCATTACCGTCACCAGCGTATCCAAACCTGCGCGACCAACGTCTACAATAGCCGTATATAAATAGGTGGCGCATTTACCGGGAAGATCGTTGGGTAACAGGAAGGGATTTCCCAACCGGTTTCCTCTGCCCGTGCGTGGATCATCATCATAAAAAGATACAGGGGTATTTTTAGGAATGGTCACGTATCCCCTGTTCTCAAACCAAAGCTCCACCCTTACTTTATCCTGCTGATAACACGATACACGTTCTACATGAAGCACGCCGTCGGCAGTTGGATCGTCCACCACAATAGTAACCGGGTTCGAAGTATCCTGACAACTGCCATTGGTTGCATACAGGCGCACTTTATAAGTGCCGGGCGTTTTAAACAGGTAATCCAGTTGTTCGTCTGTGCTCACCACCTGTTCTGCCATGCCATTGTTGCTAAAGAGCCATTTCCAGGAAGTAGCGTTGCGGGAACGATTGGTAAAAACAACGTGGTCGGTCTGAATGCCATCTTTGGAAGCGATCTTTCGCTTGTCGGGATAGAATCTCGCTACCACGCCGCAGCTTACCTGCAATGCGTCGGTAGTAGTTGCATGACAACCGCTCGCGTTATCGGTTACCCGTAATTCCAATCTATAGGTTTTCTTTTGCGTTACAGTTAATGCAAGTGTTGGCCCGGCGCCAGCCGGCGTACCATCTACCAGCCATTGAAAGGTTTGTCCGGCGCTTGCAGTAGCGGTAAATGTTACAACATCGCCCACTACAGGATATTCTATATTACGGGTAAAAGCAGCCGTAACAGCAGCGCCACAGGGATCCGTGCAAACCGTGCTGTTCACCATCAGGGGTAATGCAGTTGCAATAAAGTTTTGCATTCGTTCTGCCTGTCCTAGTGTAAAGCCCATGATACAGCCTGCGCCGGAACCATAATCCATGAAATTATCCGGCAGGTCATTCACATCTGTGGTAAATCCGGAAAGGGTATCAGAGCTGCATGAGTTTTGTGGTGTGGTACATCCGCCGCCGGCAATAGTGCGCTCCGGAGGTGTGTCACAGACCATATCGCCATCGGTGAGACAATCATCGTTTCTGCAATCCCTGGCGGCAAACGTATGCGCAAGGCTGAGATAATGGCCCATTTCATGGGCGACCAGGTTTACACCCAGGCCGGCTACTACAATATCCCCGCCGGCACTGGCATAGCCGCCCATGGTAAGACGGGTCCAGGCACCGCATTCAAACGACTGCATATATTCAGACCTGATAGCAGACACCACCCAGATGTTGATGTAACGGCTCCGGTCCCACGCGCCTAAAGCGGTGAGGTCATCACCTTCCATATCATAATCGAAATCAGAAAGATAAGAGTGTGTTCGTACAATACCCGTAGTGCGGCCGCCATCAGGAGCTGTTTTGGCCAGGCAGAACTGGATCCTTGTATCCGTGCGGCCACCGGCAAAAGCGCCAGAAGCGCTGTAAGCCTCGTTGAGTGCCTGTATCGCCTGCGCAACGGCTGCATCTGTATAAGCGTTGGGATCTTCATTGATAATATGTACCACCACCGGCAGGGTAACAACGGCGGGCGGAGCGGCGGAAACCCTCAAATAATGTTTTTTCGCAAGCGCCTGGTTAATAGCCTTCTCTCTTTGTACGAAACCGGGATCTTTTCTAAGTTGTGCCAGTAGTCTGTCTGTACCACAGGGACGTACAGCTACCGCCATACCTTCCTGGGCATGGGAAATAAAAGGTAGAACGAAAAGCAGCGCAATTACCAGGATCAGGCCTTTTAGCTTTGGCATAGTCATATTCAACGGGTATGGTGGATGGTTCGCACCTACCCCTCAGCTAATATCATTCCAAATTTACATACCTGGTTTTATTCATTTCTTCACACTTCAAACTGAACTCATTAATCAATAACCTAATGTGTTGATCTAAACGAACGAGCGGCTTACCGCAGAAAAAATTAATTAATCTATAAGACTTACAGGGTGAAAAATTTCTTAGCAGCATATGGCTCACCCAGATCGATACACGTCTATTGCCTGAAACGACACGTCTATTGCCTAAAACGACACACTTATTGAAATAATTTAATCATTTAATTGATTCATCTAATTTAGCACCTACCTGATCGTTAGTAGTGATCCTGTCTTTTAGAACTGTATGTATGTTCAACCGAAATTACTTTACATTGAAAGTCCTTCAAGCGCGTCTGTTGTGACTAACTCCGATATGCATAATCACCCAAATTATATTGTTTTGCGTACAACAGATCTCAAATACATTTTTCTTAAAAAAATCCCTTTATTTATGTATCGGAAATTTTATTCTCTTAGATTCTTCTTTATTTCTTTATTGTTATCAATCGGCATCGGAAATGTTGCAAACGCGCAAACGGTTGAATTGGTCCGTGAAAACTGGACGAATGGTGGAGATGGCACCACAGCTTCCAGGGAGGACATAATGTTATATACAATAATTACTACCAACACCACCTCATCAAACATTACTGGTTCTACCATTTACGGCCGTATTCCGGCAGGCACAACCTATTTACCGGGAACAACCAAAGTAAATGGCGTTGCCGTGTCGGACGTGAATGGCAAAATGCCATTTGCCGGTTCGGGTGGCGGCTTAATTAATTCGCAATCGGATGGCCCGGGTGTAGTGACCCCTAATAGCACGGTAACAGTAGAATACAAGACCACGGTAAACTCCAACTTAGGCTCTCTTAGCAACTATGCCACACTGATGGGGACTGCCAGCACAGGCGCTTTTCTTTTAAATTCCAACACTGTAAACACCAGGGTGCAAGCTGACTGGTATTGTAATTATATTTTTCAGTCTAACCCCATTATTCCATCGGGTGTACCTCCTACTTATCCCTACAAGAATATTAAAGAGTTGAATACATTAGACGGAACTGCCGGTACAAATTTTTTTACAGGTGCTTCCGGGCCTTGTTTTAATGCCGTTACCGGTGCTGCTTTACCCACAGGCAGTATATTAACCGACGGTGAAGCAATGGGCTTTGACCGAAACAGCTACCGCCTGTATTTCATTAACAACACAACCAATAATCCGACACAGGAGCTTTGTTATATTACCTATCCCTGGAGCTCACCAGCTGCATACAGGTTCGTTGGTCACCCCCTGGAAACAAATACAGGTGCCGGTTATAACATTAACCGGATGACCTTTGGTGCCGACGGATACGGTTATGCCCTGACTGCAAACGCACAGGACCTTATACGTTTTTCAATCGATCCTTCCACCGGCCTTCCTGTCATCAGTCGGTTAGGAGCACTTATTAATGACGCTAATAATGGCGCCAATGATGTACTTACCGAAGCCGGCGGAGATATGTTTGGCGATGCTTCAGGTAAATTGTACCTGATCCCAAATTTGGGTAAACTGTACAGAATAGATCCTGCTACCCGGGTAGCTGTATACCTGGGCACCATAAGCGGAATGCCTGCAGGCGGCGCCAATGCAGTGGCTGTAAGCAGCAGGTATGAAGATTTAGGAGGAGGTGATTACCAGTACGCACCATATGTACTTATAGGAGGCGCCTACACGAACGTATATCAGGTTGATCTTTCTACCATGATCGCAACCTCTATTACAAGCAGCACCAGCAATGTTTGGAAAACAGGGGATTACGCCAGCTGTACGCTCCCGATATATGAGTCGGCAATAAAAGCCTCTAAAGCGTATACGGACCTGAATGGTGGCTATATAACGGCAGGAGATCCGATTGAGTATACTATTGAAGTGACCAACACGGGAAACATCAATGCGGGTGGAGTAAAATTGTTCGATGCCATGCCCGCGTACAGCCATTATACCGCCAATTCCACAACAGTGAATGGTGTAGCCGTGGCAGACATCGGCGGGTCAATGCCCTTTGCAGTAAGCGGCGGCCAGTTTATTAATTCATCAGCAGCATCGGCCGGTATTATTAAGCCAGGCGATGCCAATAAAGTGGTGATAAAATTCAGGATAACAACAGATCCGCTAAAATATATCTGCAATCAGGCCACCGTTTCCTTCCCCGATGCAAATGGCAGTACCATGTTTGTTATTACTGACGACACTACACAAGCCGGTCTTCAGGATGCAACGTGCTTTTATTCAGACGGAGCACTTGGTGGCGATCGATTAGCCGTAAACAGTACACCTGTAAATGAGCAGCAGGTCATCAAATCTGTAGAGGCACGTCCTAATCCGTTCGTTGCTAACCTGAACCTGCAGGTACAATTAAACACTGCAGAAACTGTACAGGTAAAACTGTTTGACCTGTATGGAAGAACTGTTTTTACAACATTCCAAAAATTAGGAGCAGGCGTCAATTCCCTACACCTGAATATTCCTTCAGGTTTAAGCAAGGGTATTTATGTTTTGGAAGTGAAGGCTGGTACGAACCAGGTATTGCAGAAAAAATTATTAAAGCAATAAGAAACAGTTTAAGATAAAACAGGCAGGAAGCTCCTGCCTGTTCATTCAATTATTATATCATCGACCCAATTGAGATTTTAAATACATTTTTTAAATCATAACCCCTTTCTTTATGTACCGGAAATTTTACTCCCTTAGCGTTTTCTTTATTTCTTTATTACTATCAATCGGCATTGGAAATGCAGTAAACGCGCAAACGGTTGAATTGGTCCGTGAAAACTGGACGAATGGTGGAGATGGCACCACGATCACTTCAGGGGAAATAATGATATATAGAATAACTGCTACCAACACGATCTCTTCAAACATTACCAGTTCTATCATTTACGGCCATATTCCCGCAGGCACATCCTATGTAGAGGGATCAACCAGGGTAAATGACGTTCCAGTGTCGGATGTGAATGGGAAAATGCCATTTGCCGGTTCGGGTGGTGGCTTAATTAATTCGCCATCTGCAGGCCCAGGTATTGTTTCTCCCAATACGGCTGCTATTATAGAATACAAGGTAACGTTAATGGCCAACATGGGCAGTTTTAACAACTACGCCACATTGCAGGGAACTACCAGCGCAGGCGCCTTTCTTTTAAATACCGAGACGTTGAGTACCAATGTGATAACGGACATCGCCTGTAATGAAATCTTTCAGTCTACCGCCACTATTCCGTCGGGTGCACCGACTAATTATCCTTACAAGAACATTCAACGGTTGAATACATCAAACGGCACTGCCGGTACAACTACTTTTACAGGCGCTTCCGGGCCTTGTTATAATATCGTCAACGGGACACCGGTATCAGCAACACCAGGTTCTGTGTTAACCGACGCTGAAGCTATGGCTTATGACCGAATGAATCACCGGATATTTTTCATTAACAACACAACCAATAATCCGGCACAGGAACTTTGTTATTTGAATCTTGCCGCCAGTCCGATTGCTGCATACAAATTCGTTGGCTACCCGCTGGAAACAAATACGGGTACCGGCTATAATATTAACAGGATGACCTTTGCTGCTGACGGATACGGCTATGCCCTGACTGCAAACGCACAGGACCTTATACGTTTTTCAATCGATCCTTCCACCGGCCTTCCTGTCATCAGTCGGTTAGGAGCACTTATTAATGACGCTAATAATGGCGCCAATGATGTACTTACCGAAGCCGGCGGAGATATGTTTGGCGATGCTTCAGGTAAATTGTACCTGATCCCAAATTTGGGTAAACTGTACAGAATAGATCCTGCTACCCGGGTAGCTGTATACCTGGGCACCATAAGCGGCATGCCTACAGGCGGCGCCAATGCAGTAGCTGTAATTACTAATTATGAGTATGTAGGAGGTATTCCCCAGGAAGTACCTTATGTATATATAGGAGGCGCATACCAGAACGTATATAAAGTTGATCTTTCTACCATGATTGCGACCGCTATTGCAAGCAGCGCCAGCAATGTTTATAAAACAGGCGATTACACCAGCTGTGCGCTCCCGATATATGAGTCGGTAGTAAAAGCCACTAAAAAATATACGGATCTCAATGGCGGCTTTGTACTTTCAGGAGATCCGATCGAGTATACTATTGAAGTGACCAATACGGGCAACATCAATGCGGGTGGTGTAAAATTATTCGATGCTATCCCCGCGGGCAGTCATTATACTGCCAATTCTACAACGGTAAATGGTGTAGCCGTAGCAGACATCGGCGGATCAATGCCCTTTGCAGCAAGCGGCGGCCAGTTTATTTATTCATCTGGAGCATCGGCCGGTATTATTAAACCAGGCGATGCCAATAAAGTGGTGATAAAATTCATGATAACAACAGATCCGCGAATATATATCTGCAATCAGGCCACCGTTTCCTTCCCTGATGGAAATGGCAGCACCATGTTTGTTATTACTGAAGATCCTGCACAAGCCGGTCTTCAGGATGCAACGTGCTTTTATTCAGATGGAGCACTTGGTGGCGATCGTTTAGCCGTAAATAGTACACCTGTAAACGCACAGCAAGCCATCGAATCTATACAGGTACGTCCTAATCCATTCGTAACGAACCTGGACTTGCAGATACAGTTAAACACTGCAGAAACTGTACAGGTAAGACTGTTTGATTTGCATGGAAGAACTGTGTTTACAACGTTCCAAAAATCAGGAGCAGGCGTTCAATCGCTACACCTGAATATTCCATCAGGTTTAAGCAAGGGTATCTACGTTTTGGAAGTGAAGGCTGGTACTAACCAGGTATTGCAGAAAAAATTACTGAAGCAATAAGACTTACAGGGTGAGCCATTCTTTACACCGTGTGGCTCACCCTTCATATATCATTACATGTCTATTACCCACAGCAAAACAATTCCTGGCTTTTTAAAACCAGTGTATAATTTTTCCAACCCTTTTTTATTTTAAAAAAACCTTTTTATGTACCAGAAATTTTACGCTCTAAGATTTTTCTTTCTTTCTTTACTGTTATCGATCGGCATTGGAAATGCCGTAAACGGGCAAACGGTTGAGCTATATGATGAAAACATGACGGCTGCCAGTGATGGCTCCACGGCTGATAAGGGAGATGTAATGTTATATAGAATAATTACAACTAACACCACCGCTTCAAACATTACCGGTTCCACCGTTTACGGCCATATTCCGGCAGGTACATCTTATGTAGCCGGATCAACCAAAATAGATGGCGTTGCAGTGTCGGATGTAAATGGTAAAATGCCATTTGCAGGTTCGGGTGGTGGTTTAATTAATTCGCCATCGAGTGGCCCGGGCGTATTGGCCTCCAATACTACGGTAACAGTAGAATATTGGGCGCAGGTAAACACCAACGTGGGCCGTTTATCCAACTATGCCACACTGCAGGGAACTGCCAGCTCAGGCGCTTTTCTTTTAAATTCCGAGATCGGCGTTACCGAAGTAACACTTGACCATGTGTGTAATACTATTTTTCAGTCTACCGCCATTACTCCGGTGGGTGCACCGCCTACTTATCCTTATAAGGATATTAAAAAGTTGACTACAACAAACGGCACTGCCGGTTCAACCTCTTTTACAGGCGCTTCCGGGCCTTGTTATAATGCCGTTTCCGGTGCAGTTTTACCGGCAGGCAGTGTATCAACCGACGTTGAAGCTATGGCTTTAGACCGAACCAGTTTCCGGTTATATTTCATTAACAACACAACCAATAATCCGGCACAGGAACTTTGTTATATTTACAACCCCTTTGGTAGTGGCACCGCAGCTGCATACAAATTCGTTGGTTACCCGCTGGAAACTAATACAGGTGCCGGTTACAACATTAACCGGATGACTTTTGCTGCTGACGGATACGGCTATGCCCTGACTGCAAACGCACAGGACCTTATACGTTTTTCAATTAACCCTGCCACCAGCCTTCCTGTAATCAGTCCGTTAGGTGCACTTATTAATGACGCCAATAATGGCGCCAATGATGTGCTTACCGAAGCCGGGGGAGATCTGTTTGGCGATGCTGCAGGCAAATTATACCTGATCCCTAATTCAGGTAAACTGTACAGAATAGATCCAGCTACCCGGGTAGCTGTATACCTGGGCACCATAAGCGGCATGCCTGCAGGCGGCGCCAATGCAGTGGCTGTATACAGCAATTATGTAAATGTAGGAGGCATTGGCCAGTACGTACCTTATGTATATATAGGAGGCGCTTATACGAACGTATACAAAGTTGATCTTTCTACCATGAGCGCGACCTCTGTTGCAAGCAGCACCAGCAATGTTTATAAAACAGGCGACTACACCAGCTGTTCGCTCCCGATATATGAATCGGAAATAAAAGCCTCTAAAGCGTATACGGATCTTAACGGTGGCTTCGTAATGGCAGGTGATCCCATCGAGTATACTATTGAAGTAAGCAACACGGGAAACATCAATGCGGGCGGGGTAAAATTATACGATGCCATGCCGGCGTACAGCCATTATATTGCCAATTCTACAACGGTAAATGGTGTAGCCGTAGCAGACATCGGCGGATCAATGCCCTTTGCAGTAACCGGCGGCCAGTTTATTAATTCATCAGCAGCATCGGCCGGCATTATTAAACCAGGCGATGCCAATAAAGTGGTGATCAAATTTAAAATAACAACAGATCCGCTAAAATATATCTGCAATCAGGCCACCGTTTCCTTCCCTGATGGAAATGGCAGCACTATGTTTGTTATTACTGAGGACCCTGCACAAGCCGGTCTTCAGGATGCAACGTGCTTTTATTCAGACGGGATTCTTGGTGGAGGCCGTATAGCCGTGAACGGTAACGGGCAGCAGATGATAGAATCAGTACAGGTAAGTCCGAATCCGTTCGTTAATAACCTGAACCTGCAGATACAGTTAAACACTGCAGAAACAGTACAGATAAAACTGTTTGATCTGCATGGAAGAACTGTATTTACAACGTTCCAAAAATCAGGAGCAGGCGTTCATTCGCTACACCTGAATGTTCCGTCAGGTTTAAGTAAGGGCATCTATGTATTGGAAGTGAAGGCTGGTACTAACCAGGTATTGCAGAAAAAATTATTGAAGCAATAAAACATAACGATTATTCATTATAGATAGCCGGTAATTGAGCAATTTTAACACGGCCAATGGGAAGGTACATATCACTTTCAATTGGCCATGTTATTTATTAAAACGGTTTTGACTGCACGCTTTTTGCGCAAAACAACACACTTATCGACTAAAACAACACGCCTATTGAAATTATTCGATATTATTATTTATTCTTATAATTTAGCAACATCCCAAATGCTTGTTTTTAAAAACACATTCAGCAAAATAAATATGGCTTGCAAACCATAATTTTCAAATACAGTATTCTTAACCCTAATCACTTTTTATGTACCAACAATTCTACGCTATTAAATTTTTCTTTATTTCTTTATTATTATCCATTGGCATTGGAATTACTGCACAGGGGCAAAATATAAGCATGTACCTGGAGGAGACCTGGTCTCCGTTGAAAGTTGGAGATGGAAACCACTATGGTGATGTGATAGTATTAAAAGTTCAAATCGCCAATGGCGAATCAGATATTACCAATTCCACCTTGTACGCCCCAATTCCGGCAGGCACAACCTATGTGCCGGGATCAACGATAGTAAACGGAGCTGCGGTGTCTGATATTAATGGCAAAATGCCCTTTGCTTCTGGCGGATTATTTAATTCGCCGGGGTTTGCGGCGGGTGTTATACCTTACGATTATAATGTTGCTGCTCCTGAAATGGAATATGCAGTAAAAATAACTGCCAATGCGGGCACAATCATCAGCTATATGACACTTCAGGGTAACACCAGCTCTGGAAACATTGTTGTAAAGTCCAACAACTTTTATAGCTTCCTGGACCCCGGTTCATGTAATGTTATTTATCAATCTACTGCCAGTACCCCCATCGGCACAACTTACAACTATATCAAAACGGTGAGTGCTACAAACGGAACAGCAGTCGCAACCACCTTCACTCCTTCCGGACCCAGTTTTAATATAGTAAACGGTGTGCCGGTATCAACAACGGCTGGTACTGTATTAACAGATGCACAGGCCATGGCATTAGACCCGAATGCAAACCGTCTTTATTTCATTAACAGAACGACCAATAACCCGGCACAGGAGCTTTGTTATATTGACCTTAACGCCAATCCCGTAGCTGCCTACAAATATGTTGGCTATCCGCTTGAAACGAATACGGGTACCGGATATAATATAGACAGGATGACCTGGGGATCCGACGGTTACGGATATGCTTTAACAGCAAACGGCCAGGATCTGATACGTTTTTCAATTGATCCCTCCACCAACCTTCCGGTAATTCAACCATTAGGACCGCTTGTTAATGACCCCAATAACGGCACCAATAATGTATTGGCTGCAGCCGGTGGAGATATGATTGCCGATGGTTCAGGTAAATTGTATCTGGCTGTGAATACGAACCGTATGTTTTACAGAATTAATCCTTCTACACGTGTAGCTACCGCCCTGGGTATAATAAGAGGCGCTGCTACTACCGGTGTAACAGCATTAGCAACCGACGGAGCCGGGAACATATATATAGGAGGTGCTTTTCAAAATGTATATAAACTTGACTTAGCTGCCACCGGTGGTACCTCTATTATTGGCAGCACCGCCAATGTTTATAAGACCGGCGACTATGCCAGTTGCGGTTTCCCGATATTCGTGCCGGATTTAAAAGCCATTAAAACATATACGAATACGACCGGTGCTGCCACCGTAAGAGCAGGCGATCCTATTGAGTTCACTATTGAAGTAACAAATCCGGGAAACACGACTGCAACCGCTGTAAAATTATACGATGCCATTCCGCCAGGATGCCATTATATTCCCAATTCCACAACATCGGATGGTGTGCCCGTACCAGATATCGGCGGAGCAATGCCATTTTCTGTAAGCGGTGGCGGATTTATTAGTACACGGCTGGAAACAGCTTTGGGTATTGTTAAGCCAGAAGACATAAATAAAGTGGTGATAAAATTCCGGGTAACTACAGATGAGAATACAAATATTTGTAATCAGGCTACCCTCACTTTTACTGATGCAAATGATAATACCATAAGTATTGTTTCTGATAAATCTTCACAGAATAGCGGCCGGCCTACCTGCTTTTATTCCGATAAGTCGGCCCTGCAAGCTACTAAAACATGGAATTGTCCTTTAACGCATGCAACATTCGTACAGGCAGGCGATCCGGTTGAGTATGTTATTGAAGTAACCAACACAGGAAGCAGTGATGCAACCGGGGTATCGTTATACGATGCTATTCCTGCAAACAGCACTTACATGCCTGGCACCACAAAGATGAATGGAGTTGCTGTATCAGACATCGGCGGTGGAATGCCTTTTGCGGTAAGTGGCGGTCAGTTGATTAATTCTGTGGGAGCATCGGCAGGGGTAATTACACCTGGTACTGCTAATAAAGTAACGGTAACATTCTGGGTACAAACAGCTCCACGTACCACTGTATGTAATCAGGCGACCGTTATCATAAATAACGTACATGTTATTTCTGATGATCCAACAAAATCAGGCACCCAGGATGCAACCTGCTTCGAATCAGGTCCGCCACCACTTGGAGGCCGTTTAGCTGTTAATGGTACACCTAACGAACAGGCTGCTATCATTGAATCTGTACAGGTACGTCCTAATCCGTTCGTTACTAACCTGAACCTGCAGGTACAGTTAAACACGGAAGAAACGGTACAGGTAAGACTGTTTGACTTGTATGGTAGAACTGTCTTTACAACATTCCAAAAATTAGGAGCAGGCGTTAATTCGCTAAACCTGAAGGTTCCGTCGGGTTTAAGCAAGGGTATCTATGTGTTGGAAGTAAAAGCTGGTAATAATCAGGTGTTGCAGAAAAAATTATTGAAGCAATAAGAAATAGTTTATTATAAAACAGGAAGGAATACCCTGACTGTTAATTAATAATTATATCATGGTCAATTGAAATGAATACCAGCATTTCAATTGACCATGATATTTTTTTATAGCCGCTTATCAACATTAAAAATATTTCTACAGTTATGGATAACTGAAGGGCGTGTTTGGCTACACACTTATTGCCTTAAACGACACACCTATTACCCAAAACAACACGGTTATCGAATTAATCCTGTAAAATTTTTAATTCTTTTAAATTAGTATTTCCCTGCCAGTCAGGTAGCGATTCCTGTTATTTTAGAACCAGTGAATACCTTTTTAAAACCTTTTCATTAACCATAATCCCTTTTTTATGTACCAGAAATTTTATTCCCTTAGATTTTTCTTTATTTCTTTACTGTTATCAATCGGCATTGGACATGCTGTAAACGGACAAACGGTTGAGCTATGGCGTGAAAACCTGACGGATGGTTTAAGTGGATCCATAGCTAAAATTGGTCAGTGGATGTTATATAGAATTACTGCCACCAATAACACATCTTCAAACATTACCGGTTCCATCATTTACGGCCGTATTCCGGCAGGCACATCCTATATAGCGGGGTCAACCATGGTAAATGGCGTTTTGGTGTCGGATGTAAATGGTAAAATGCCATTTGCCGGTGCGGGTGGCGGCTTAATTAATTCACCGTCGGCTGGCCCGGGCATTCTGGCCCCTAATACCACGGCAACAGTAGAATACCAGGTACAGGTAAACGCCAACATGGGCAGTTTTAGCAACTATGGCACATTCCAGGGAACTGCCAGCACAGGCGCTTTTTTGTTAAATACCGAGACCTTAATTACCAATGTGACAATTGACTCTAAGTGTAATCTTATTTTTCAGTCTACCGCCTCTATTGCGTCGGGTGCACCCCCTACTTATTCTTACAATTATCTTAAAGATTTGAATACATCAAGTGGTACTGGCGGTAATATCCTTTACACAGGCTCCTCGGGGCCTTGTCGTAATGCCGTTACCGGTGCGACATTACCGGCAGGCAGTATATTAACCGACGCTGAAGCTATAGCTTTTGACCGAACCAGTGAACGGTTATATTTCATTAACAAAACAACCAATAACCCGGCACAGGAGCTTTGTTATACCTCCTATCCTTATAACACACCAGTTGTCGCTTACAAATTCGTTGGTCGCGTACTGGAAACAAATACGGGCGCCGGTTACAACATTAACCGGATGACTTTTGCTGCTGATGGATACGGCTATGCTTTAACAGCAAACGCACTGGATCTTATACGTTTTTCAATCGATCCTGCCACCAGTCTTCCTCTAATCGTCCCGTTAGGGGCACTTGTTAATGACGCCAATAATGGCGCCAATGATGTACTTGCCGAAATCGGGGGAGATATTTTCAGCGATGCCTCCGGCAAATTGTACCTGATCCCTAATTCAGGTAAGCTGTACAGAATAGATCCTGCTACACGGGTAGCTGTATACCTGGGCACCATAAGCGGCTTACCCACAACCGGCACCAATGCAGTAGCTGTAAAAGATAGTTATGTATATATAGGCGGCGCTTACCAGAACGTATATCAGGTTGATCTTTCTACGATGACCGCTACATCTATTACAAGCGGCAGCACCACCAATGTTTTTAAAACTGGCGACTACACCAGTTGCGCGCTCCCGATATATGAGTCGGCAATAAAAGCCACTAAAGCGTTTACCGATCTTAATGGCGGCTTCGTAATGGCAGGAGATCCCATTGAGTATACTATTGAAGTAACCAACACAGGAAATATTAATGCGGGCGGTGTAAAATTATACGATGCTATTCCCGCTTACAGCCATTATACCGCTAATTCTACAACAGTAAATGGTGTAGCTGTAGCAGACATCGGCAGTGTAATGCCCTTTGCAGTAACCGGCGGTCAGTTTATTAATTCAACAGGAGCATCCCCCGGCATTATTAAACCAGGCGATGACAATAAAGTGGTGATAAAATTCAGGATTACAACAGATCCGCTAAAATATATCTGCAATCAAGCCACCGTTTCCTTCCCTGATGGAAATGGCAGCACCATGTTTGTTATTACCGAGGATCCTGCACAAGCCGGTCTCCAGGATGCAACGTGCTTTTATTCAGACGGGATACTTGGTGGAGGCCGTATAGCCGTGAACATTACACCTGTAAACGGGCAGCAAGCCATCGAATCGGTACAGGTTCGTCCAAATCCGTTCGTTACTAACCTGAACCTGCAGGTACAGTTAAACACAGAAGAAACCGTACAGGTAAGACTGTTTGATCTGTATGGCAGAACCGTCTTTACAACATTCCAAAAATTAGGAGCAGGTATTAATTCGCTAAACCTGAACGTCCCTTCGGGTTTAAGCAAGGGTATCTATGTGTTGGAAGTAAAAGCTGGTAATAATCAGG
>CBIHPP010000025.1:0-124171 GCA_966212235.1 uncultured Niastella sp.
AAGGGTTAATTGCTTTTGGTAGAACAGGCGTATTGGCTTCATCGGCTTTCACCCGCTGCAAAATGTTATCAGCTAGTCCTTCAAAGTATCCCTGCGGAACCTGGTAAGGGTTAATTGCTTTTGGTAGAACAGGCGTATTGGCTTCATCGGCTTTCACCCGTTGCAAAATGTTATCGGCTAGTCCTTCAAAGTATCCCTGCGGAACCTGGTAAGGATTAATTGCTTTTGGTAGAACAGGCGTATTGGCTTCATCAGCTTTCACCCGCTGCAAAATGTTATCGGCCAATCCTTCAAAGTATCCCTGCGGAACCTGGTAAGGATGATCAGCTTTTGGCAAAACAGGGGTATTGGCCTGGTTGGCTTTAACCAATAGCAACAACCGGTCAGCGAGCCCTTCAAAGTACCCGGCGGGCACTGTATAAGGAACCTGGTGGCCGATATCAGCTACAACCGGGCTGATTTCCCTCAATTCATTCAATATGTTGTTCCTGTTTTCCATTGCACCTACTAGGACTTAATTTGTTAATTAAAGTTTAACGATTCAGGATGTAATCTTCAATTTTTTTGACCGCATGGTGGTAAGAAGCTTTCAGGGCTCCTTCAGACGTCTCCAGCACATGGCTCATTTCCTCGTAAGGCATTTCGTCATAGTACCGTAATGAAAACACAACACGCTGTTTTTCAGGCAATTGCTGAATGGCTAGTTGCAGCTTCCATTCCAGTTTATTAGGGTCGAAATGCTTATCGGCTTTAATCTTGTTTTCCAGTCCGCTTTCCACATCGCTTAGCGAAACCGAGCTCCTCTTTTTCTGTTGCTCCAGGTAAGTAAGGCACTCGTTAGTGGCAATGCGGTAAAGCCAGGTATAAAGCTGTGAATCCTCCCTGAAATTTTCCAGTCCGTTCCACACCCTTATAAAAACATTTTGCAATACGTCATTTGCGTCCTCGTGCTCAATTACCATACGGCGAATATGCCAGTATAGCCTTTCCTGGTATTTTTTGATCAAAGCCGTATAGGCCCTTTCTTTAGTGGCCGGATCACGAAATTGCATGAGCAATTCGCTGTCTTGCATGGTCACCGACATAGGTTAGCTTGTTTTCTGGTGATAAAATATTGGAACCTGCCAATTTGGTTTAGTTTAAACGCCTGAACAAATATATTATGATAAGATGCAAATCAGTCTTTTGGAATTGATATTTAACAGGTAGTTGCGCAATGCCAAATGCAGAACGCCTAACACCGAATGCAGCACTGCATTAAGCGTTAGGCGTTAAGCTATAAGCAATTATTGTATTATCTATCCTTTTCTTTGAATTACTTTATGTACCGATTCTACGATATTCTGTGTATCTAAACCGTATTTTTTAAGCAATTGCATAGGTTGGCCGCTTTCACCAAATGTATCATTGGTACCAATGTACTCAATGGGAATGGGGAAATTTTTGGCTGCTGTTTGTGCAACGGCATCGCCTAATCCGCCAATAACATTGTGTTCTTCTACCGTAACCGCGCAACGGGTTTTACGAATAGATTTTATGATGGCTTCGGTATCGAGCGGTTTAATGGTATGAATATTCACCACTTCAACACTGATGCCTTTATCTTCCAGGATGCGACCGGCTTCAATGGCTTTCCATACCATGTGGCCACAGGCAAAAATGGAAACGTCCTTTCCTTCGCTGAAGAACTGGGCTTTACCGATCTCAAATTTTTGATCGGCGGCTGTAAAAATGGGCCAGGATGGGCGGCCAAAACGCAGGTATACTGGGCCAACATATTCAGCCACAGCAATAGTAGCTGCTTTGGTTTGGTTGTAATCGCAAGGCACGATCACCGTCATACCAGGCAGCATTTTCATTAAACCAATATCTTCAAGTATCTGGTGAGTAGCACCGTCTTCGCCCAGGGTTAAACCGGCGTGCGAAGCGCAGATCTTTACATTTTTACCAGAGTAGGCAATTGACTGACGGATCTGGTCGTATACGCGACCAGTAGAGAAATTGGCAAAAGTGGTAGTGTAAGGAATTTTTCCTCCAATCGTTAGGCCGGCTGCAATACCCATCATATTGGCTTCGGCAATACCGCATTGAACATAGCGCTCGGGAAACTCTTTCATGAACTGGTTCAGTTTCATAGAACCAGCCAGATCGGCTGTTAAAGCTACTACATTCGAATTTTTACGGGCTGCTTCCACAATACCATCGCCAAAACCACTGCGGGTATCTTTTTGTCCGGTTACCTGTATTTCTTTCAGCATGTTTAAAATTTGGTGGTGCAAAGTAACGCGAAAATCATAAGTCTGAAAAGTCGGAAAGTCAGAAAAGACCGAAAGTCTGAAAGATTTTTGCCATATTCTGGCTTTCTTTCAGACTTTCGGTCTTATAGTTATATGTTCTTAATTTAAATCTGCCGGTTTGCTTTGGTAGAAGGAGGCATCGACTTTCAGCCGTTGTTCCCATTTCCAGGCAGTGGTCATCATATCTTCTAGCGTATATTTTGTTTCCCAGCCCAGGGTTGTACGGGCATGGTCGTTATTGGCGTAAATAGCGATTACGTCACCGGCGCGGCGTGGCCCGATCACATAATTGAGCTTTACACTGCTTATTTTTTCGAAGGCTGTAATGGCTTCCAGTACGGTTACCCCATTACCCGAACCCAGGTTAAATACTTCACAACGCTGGGTGCTTTTGCCTTCCTGCAAATATTTGATAGAAAGCGTATGGGCATGGGCAATATCGCATACGTGAATATAATCGCGCAAACAACTGCCATCGCGGGTTGGGTAATCGTCGCCATGTACCTGCATCAAAGGTATTTTGCCAATAGCCGTTTGAGTGATAACAGGCACCAGGTTAGCCGGTTTTCCGATGGGCAGTTCCCCAATCATAATGGAAGGATGCGCACCTACCGGGTTAAAATAACGCAACAGGATGCACTGGGCCGGGTTGGCTTTTGAAAATTCATTAATGATCTGTTCGCCCATTTGTTTGGTATATCCATATGGCGATTCAGCGGGTTTGGGCGGTGTAGCCTCTGTTACAGGAATTTTATCGGGATTACCGTATACAGTGCAGGACGATGAAAAAACAAAATGGGGTATATTGAATTCCGCTACGCATTTTAACAGGTTAATGAGCGAAACCATATTGTTTTCGAAATACATTAATGGCTGTTCTACCGATTCGCCCACTGCTTTATAAGCGGCGAAATGAATAATGCCAGCTATATCGGTATTTTCCTGAAAGATGGCGAAAGTATCATCGAAATTGCAAAGGTCTACTTTGTAATTCTTTACTTTTTTGCCGGAAATTTTTTCAATGCCTTCTAAAATGCGGGGAGTTGACCGGGAGTTATTATCGACAGAAATTACTTCAAAGCCGTTTTCTATCAGGTCTACTATGGTGTGAGATCCTATATAACCACATCCGCCTGTAACCAAAATTTTGCTCATTGTATCTTATTTATTTTAGATCGTGAATGTGAAAAGTCAATTGGCGATTTGCCTGTTGCTTATTGGTTTTCTTTCAACACATTCATAAGATATTGTCCGTATCCGCTTTTCAGCAGGGGTTGTGCTACGGTGGTTAATTGTTCTTTGGAAATAAAACCTTTCCGGTAGGCAATTTCTTCAATACAAGCGATTTTTATGCCTTGCCGTTGTTCAATAACCTGCACAAACTGGGAAGCTTGCATCAAAGAATCAAATGTACCGGTATCTAACCAGGCGGTTCCTCTATCGAGAATGGAAACCTTCAATTTCCCCCTGCGAAGATATTCTTTATTTACGTCTGTAATTTCATATTCGCCCCGGGGGCTCGGTTTAAGTTCACGGGCTATTGTTACAACTTCATTATCATAAAAATATAACCCGGGAACTGCATAGCTGCTTTTAGGCTGATCGGGTTTTTCTTCTATAGAAATAACCTTATTCGATTTATCAAATTCAACCACGCCATATCTTTCGGGATCGCTGACATGATAAGCATAAACAATACCGCCATCGGGTGTATTGTTTTTTTCAAGCTGTTCACCAAGTCCTGTGCCGTAGAAAATATTATCGCCCAAAACAAGGGCTACATTGTCATTACCAATAAAATCTGCGCCTATAACAAATGCCTGGGCCAGTCCGTTGGGGACAGCCTGTTCGGCATAGGTAAATCGTAAGCCCAGCTGTGAGCCGTCGTTCAGCAACCTTTTAAATTGGGGTAGATCGTGCGGGGTGGAAATGATCAAAATATCACGGATTCCTGCCAGCATTAAGGTAGACAACGGATAATAGATCATCGGCTTGTCGTAAATGGGCATAATCTGTTTACTGATAGCATAAGTTATTGGGTGCAATCGAGTGCCTGAGCCGCCGGCTAAAATGATTCCTTTCATGTCAACATTTAATTACAAAATCGCAAGGGTGCGTATAAATTATGCCAAAGTAATAAGAAACGGTTGTAATTCAAAAAGGAAGTAGGAAATCTGAGGTCGAAAATAAGATGTCGGAGATATGAAATAAGAAGGAAGAAGATGAAAAAAAGATCAGAAGTAAGAGTTAAGAGGTAGGAGGTACGAATATCGGGTTCTTCTTACTTCCGACTTCTTACTTCCTACCTCGGTATGCTAAGCAAGAGGATTGATGAGCTTTAAAATAAAATAAACAAGAGCAGCGAGCAGGCCACTTACCGGTATGGTAAGTATCCATGCCCACAGCAGGTTGATCGAAACGCCCCAGCGTACGGCTGATAAACGTTTGGTCATGCCTACACCCATAATAGAACCTACAATGGTATGTGTAGTGCTCACTGGTACACCCAGTCCCTGCGAAATACCATAAAGAGTAATAGCGCCGGCTGTTTCGGCAGCTACTCCTTCGAGTGGGGTAACCTTGGTGATTTTGGTTCCCATGGTTTTAATAATGCGCCAGCCACCCATCATTGTACCTAAACCAATACACAGGTAACAGGTAATGGGTATCCATTCGGGTACATGGCCATAGGTGCTATGGCCCTTGGCATCCACTATTTCCTGTATGTGCGCCCAATGGGGAACAGGCATGCCATGTTTTGTCATCCAGGCGCCAAATACCACCATAGAGGCAGTGATGATACCAATAACCTTTTGGCTATCGCTACCACCGTGGCCTAAACTGAAGGCAGCAGAGGATAACAACTGTAAACGGCGGAACCATTTATCTGCCTGGTAGGGATTGGCCTTTCGACAGAGGTTGACAATAATGACCGTTATTATAAAAGCCACCAGCATACCAATGAAGGGGGCCAGTACAATGAATATCATGATATTAAAAATGGTACCCTGGTTAATAACGTCAAAGCTGCCGGCGTGGGCCACGGCTGCCCCGGCAAATCCGCCAATAAGCGTATGGCTTGAGCTGGAAGGAATACCAAACCACCAGGTAAGCAGGTTCCAAAAAATTGCGGCTACCAGGCCGGCCAGAATGACATATAAGTTAATGGAATCGCTGTGTACTGATTTAGCTACAGTGTTGGCCACTTTCAAATCGAAGATCCAGTAAGCTATAAAGTTGAACAAAGCTGCCCATACAACCGCCTGAAAGGGCGTTAATACTTTGGTGGAAACAACCGTGGCTATGGAGTTAGCAGCGTCGTGAAAGCCATTGATCAAATCGAAAGTCAGTCCGAGTATGATGATAATAACTAATAATGTAAGCATTGCGGGGAGCGGTTAGGTAGTAGAACGTTCCTGTCTGTTACGCGTATTTAATAATAATGGATTCAATTACATTACCGGCATCTTCACATTTATCGGTTACAATTTCCATTACCTGGTAAATTTCCCGTTTCTTGATCACTTCTTTGGCATCAGGTTCTGTTTCGAACAAGCGGTCGATACTCAAATCAAAAATATCGTCGGCCTGGTTTTCAATGCTGTTCACTTTAACGAGGGCATCGGTGATCTGGCGCATATCGCGCATGTCGCGCAATTGCAATACGGCATTTTTTACTTGCTCGGTAGCCTGTTCAATCAGGTCGGCCATTTTCTGAATGCCCTGATCGTTGGGATTTACTTTGTAGAAATTTATTTTTTTAGCGGAAGCGAAAATATAATCGCAAATATCATCCAGCGCGCTGGCCAGGTAGTGAATATCTTCCCGGTCGAAGGGGGTAATGAAATTTCTGCCGAGTTCGGTAAAAATTTTATGCGTGAAATCGTCATTAACGTGTTCAAGGTCTTCGATTTGAGAAATTAAAGCGGCCCTTTTGTCGAAGTCGGGTTCTGTAACCACTTCCTTCATCACTTTACCCATTTTAGCCACCGTTTGAGCAACCTGCTCAAACAAGGAATAGAAAATCCTATCCTTCGGCATAAAAATCTTCATTATAGAGTTTAATCCCATTGCCAAAAATTTGTCGCAAAAATAGAACTAATAGCATAGGATAAAAAAAAGGGTTGACTGGTAATGATTACTTAACACAAAGATAATATACCAGTTTGGGTCCCATTCTGCTGTATTAACTAATTGATTTTCAATTTAAAATGAAAGTCCTGGCATCAACCCGAAGCCAGAAAAAGGGTTTGTTCGACTCCATATCCTTAATTTCTTAATAAAATATTGTTCCAGCCTGGCATCAGGGTCCCTGTAAAAGCCGGCTGACGGTATATTATGAAGCAGGCTTTCCTTTGCCGCGGTTAACCAATTAACCTTCGGGTAACATTGAGGTAATAATTGCTTAATATTGGGCCCCAAAAAATACTGCTGCAATGCCTTCTGTACGATTATTGTTTTCTGTTTTCCGTAAAGTCGTTGTTATTCTGGTTTTGCTGAGTTGTACTCATTCGCTGGAAGCCCAGTTCCTGACTGATATGATAGATACCACCACAAGTGTTGGCAAGGGTATTTTACAAATATATAAGAAGTTCGACCGTATATATTTTACCGGCTATCTTCAGCCTCAGTTTCAGGTAGCGCAGGAAAAAGGCGCCCGCAGCTGGAACGGCGGCGATTTTGCTCCCCATGTAAATAACCGCTTTATGCTCAGGCGGGGTCGGTTTAGGCTTGACTATGCTCGCATGAATCCGCAAGAACAGATCTCCCTGTATTTTGTTTTCCAGTTCGATGGCACAGAACGTGGTGTTGTTATTCGTGATTTCTGGGGACGGATATTTGAAAATAAATGGCAGGTATTTCAATTTACCATGGGTATGTTTGCCCGGCCGTTTGGGTACGAGGTGAATATGAGCTCTGCCGATCGCGAAACACCTGAGCGGGGCCGGATGTCGCAAATATTTATGAGAAACGAACGTGATCTGGGCGCTATGGTTTCTTTTGAACCACGTCGCAGCGATCATCCTTTACGTTACCTGAAAGTAGATGCCGGTTTTTTCAATGGACAGGGTTTGACTGCCACAGCAGAATATGATTCGTATAAAGATTTCATTACCCGTGCTTCCTGGAAACCTTACCCGCTTTCTAAAAAGTTTATCATCTCAGGAGGCCTTTCATATTTCAATGGCGGCCTTTTTCAAAATACAAAGTATACCTACGAAATAGCGCATGAGGCCAATGGCAAAATGTTTATAGTGGATTCGATGGATGATAACATTGGCCGTAAGGCCCCGCGAAAGTATTATGGGGCCGATGTGCAATTAAAATGGAAGCACAAGAAGGGAGCTACCTTGTTGCGGGCTGAATACTGGCGGGGTAAGCAAACTGCATCGGCCGGAACTTCCGAAACCCCTGTAGCCTTATTACTGGAACCTTATTACGTTCGCCGGTTTGATGGCGCTTTTATTTACCTGTTGCAAAATATTGTAAACGACCATAACCAGGTGGGGATTAAATACGATTGGTACGATCCGAATACCGAAGTAAAAGGGGAGGAGATAGGCAATGCCGGAAATAATATAAATGCTACTAATATTAAATATACTACGGTAAGCGTAGGATATAATCATATAATCAATGAGAATGTGCGGTTGATGTTGTGGTACGACTTCATTAAAAATGAAAATACTTCACTGGCTGGTTATACCAGCGATTTAAGGGATAATGTGTTTACTGCGAGGCTGCAGTTTAGGTTTTAAATGTTGATAATCAACACCTGCATTATATCGTTTAGTCATAACTGTGCCAAATTTCCTTACAGCTTCTGATTTTCAATGGTTTAATATTTAGGTAACATTCCCGTAACATTCAGTTAATATTCCGGTAACATTGCCATGCTTAGGGCGCTCTTGATGCCGGTCAGTTAATAATTCCTTAACATAGGGGTAACATAGCAGTAACACCCTACAGATACTTTTGCCACAAATAAAAAGACAATTTGTGAGCAAAATTTATGTTCTTCTTATTGCTTGTTTACTAACTGCTTTGTGTACAACTGCCCAAACCGGAAAAATTACTGGTAAAATTCTTAATGAAAAGAATGAACCGCTTGCTGGTGTAACTGTAAAGATTGTTGGTGCCCAGGGCGGTACCAGTACCGATGTGGAAGGCCGTTTTACCTTAACACTTACTATAGGAAAAAAATACGAGTTAACATTTTCTGCCGTAGGATATGGAGAAAAAACGATTGATGAGGTTGAAGTAACTGCCGGACAGGTGACTGATCTGAATGTTTCATTGACAGCAACCGGTAAAAATCTAAGCACCGTAACTGTTACAGCTAATCGTTCTTCTGCCCGCAAAGAATCAACAGTTTCGTTGATTCAGTTTCAAAAGAATACAAATACAGTAGCTGCGGTAATATCGGCCGAATCTATCCGCCGGTCTCCGGATAAGAATACCGGTGAAGTATTGAAACGGGTACCTGGTACCAGTGTTCAGGAAGGAAAATACCTGGTTGTTCGTGGTTTGAGCGATCGTTATAACCAGGCTATGTTGAACGGTATATTATTAAGTAGCACCGAGCCTGATCGTAAAACATTCTCTTTTGACATTTTCCCTGCTTCTGTAATAGACAATATAATTATTAATAAGGCATTTGTTCCTGAATACCCCGGTGAGTGGGCCGGTGGTTTGGTACAGGTAAATACCAAAGAGATCCCTGCCCAGAACTTTTTTAATATTCAGGTAGGTACCGGTGCTAACACTAATGTTATTGGTAACGACTTTTATAAATATAAAGGCAGCAATCTCGATTGGCTGGGTTTTGACAATAAAACTCGGGCCTTACCCGATAATTTCCCTACCAAATCAAATTTTGCGTCTCAATCAGAAAGTGAGAAGAATCAACTGGCTTCCCGGTTTCCCAACAACTGGGCTGTGAATAAAACTGGTTTTCAACCGAACGCTTCTTTTCAGGCCAGTGGTGGACTTACCGGAAACCTCTTTGGTAAAAAAGCAGGTGGAACCCTGGCTGTAACATATAATAGAAGTTTAAAGCGCAGTAAGTTTAAAAATTCGTTCTTCAGCATCAATAATACACAGGCATCTCCCGACTTTGAATTTACGACCGATAAATACGCAGAAGAAGTATTGCTGGGCGCCATGGCTAATTTCTCGATCATGCTGAATAACAACCATAAGATAAGTGTTAAAAACTTATTCAATGTGAATTCCAGCAATTATACATCCATTCGTAATGGTTATGAGTATTTGACGGTGAATGACAGCATCAAGGCAAAAGAGCTGGCCATGCGGTCAACTATATTTTACAATACGCAAATCCTGGGTGAGCATAACATGCCGGCATTGGGCCTTAAATTCAATTGGTATGGAAGCTTCAACATTCTTGATCAGTATATACCAGCGCAACGCCGCTCAGATTATTTGTTGAATGATGCTACCGGGTTGTATGAGGCCCGAATTTCACAAGGTCAATCACAAAAAGCCGGAAGCATTTTTTATTCCAATCTGTCTGATTACATCTATACAGCCGGAGGCGATTTAACCAAAACCTTTGAACTGTTTGGTAACAAACAAACTGTAAAAGGTGGTTATTTCTTCCAGGTTAAAGACCGGTTATATGACGCACGTCCATTCTTTGTGAAGTTGTATGATAACAACATCAAGACTTTACCCGAAGAGCAATTGTTTGCTTCAGAGAATTTTACTTCAGGCAAACTGAGCCTGGATGAATTTGCCGGAAATCAGTATCGCTACATGGCAAACAGCATTTTAAATGCCGGATATATCCAATTCGATAACTCTTTTACGAAAGACCTGAGAGTGGTTTGGGGCTTGCGTGTTGAGAATTTTGATCAATTGATCGGTAGCGTAAAGCAAAGCGATAATCGCCATATTCATACGGAAGTAAGGGATTATCTGCCTGCGTTGAACATAACATATAAATTATCACCAACAACCAATATCAGGTTATCAGGTTCACAAACCGTGATCCGTCCTGAGTTTCGCGAATTATCAAACTTTGCATTCTATGATTTTGAATTGGGTGCAACTATACTTGGATCTGCTAACTTGCAAAGAACAAAAGTTACCAATGCTGACCTCAGATATGAAATTTATCCCAGGGCTGGTGAATTGCTTACGTTAGGTATGTTTTATAAGTACTTTGACCAACCCATTGAATTGTATTTTAACCAGAGTGGTGCCGGTTCTAGTAATACCTTCAATTATCAGAATGCAGAAAAGGCATCAGGTTATGGTGTAGAATTTGAAATGCGGAAAAAGCTTGACTTTGCCAGCATGCTTAAAAATTTCACCTTCACAACTAATTTATCGTATATCTACAACCGGGTTGAATTTAGCGCTAAATCGCTCGACAGACCGATGCAGGGCCAAAGCCCCTACATTATCAATGCTTCATTACAGTACGACCTGGAGAAGTATGGTATAAACTCCACCTTACTTTTTAACCAGATCGGCCGCCGTATTGCTTATGTTGGTAACGACCAAACACCTGCCATTTGGGAAGCGCCCCGGCCTTTGCTTGATTTCCAAATAGCTAAAAAGATTATTAAGGGCGATGGAGAGTTGAAGTTGAATGTCAGCGATATTTTTAATACCAAGGCAAGATTTTATCATGATCTGGACGACAATGGTAAATACAGTAAATCAAAAGATGCTTTGGCTATTCAAAGGATCTATGGAACAACATTCAGCCTGACTTTTGGATATAACTTCTAAACACAACTAATAAAATTCGAACTCACTATCAATTATTTAAAAAATATGAAAAAGGCAATTTCTTTGATTGTTTTGGGGGGGCTTCTGCTGTTTAACTTCGGATGTAGAAAAATTGAGGTTGACGGGGATTCCAACAACAACGGAGGCAATACAGATGAAAGCACCATTCTATCAGGAAAAATTTCCTCTGATAGAACCCTGAAGGCTTCAAATACCTATACACTTCGCGGTCTGGTTTATGTAACAGATGGAGCTACACTTACCATTGAACCAGGTACAAAGATCCAGGGAGAAAAAAATACACGTGGCGCATTGATCATAACTCGCGGTTGTAAGATCATAGCAAATGGTAGTGCTGATAAACCAATTGTATTCACTTCTGACCAGGCAAATCCACAACGTGGTGATTGGGCCGGTGTTGTAATATTAGGGCGTGCCAGAACCAATGCCAGCTATAACGGTACTTATGGATTAGGAGAAGCTGAAGGTGGTATAAACGATGGTAATGGAAATGGTTTATTTGGTGGTACAGATGATGCTGACAACAGCGGTTCTTTAAAATATGTTCGTATTGAATATGGAGGCTACGCCTTTTTACCTGATAAAGAATTAAACGGATTAGGACTGTATGCCCTTGGCACTGGTACTACCATTGATTATGTAGAAGTATCTTTTGCCAATGATGATTCTTTTGAGTGCTTTGGCGGTACTGTTGCACTTACGCATATCATTGCCTACAAAGGTTTGGATGATGACCTGGATACTGACAATGGTTATAGTGGTAAAGTACAGTTTGTTATTTGCCAGCGCGACAGCAGTGTGGCCGACGTTTCCGGTTCAAATGGCTGGGAAAGTGATAATGATGCCAGTGGAAGCGCTGTTACTACACCTACAGGGTTAACAAAACCGTTACCTCAAACAAGTGCTGTATATAGCAACGTAACCTTGATAGGACCCCGTGCTGCTCTTAGCAATGTTGGTAATTCATTATACAGAAACGGGGCACAGATCCGTCGTAACTCATCAATCTCTATATTCAACTCTTTAATGATGGGTTGGCCTACAGGATTATTGATCGATGCTGGCACTGGCCGTGCTACTGATTTGAATATAACTCCTGATAATTCCCTGGTTGTTCAGAATTTGATCATTGCTGGTTGCGCTACTCCCCTTAAGTATACTGTAGGCAGCCCAGCTACAGGCTTCGATGTGGCCACCTGGTTTAATGCAGCTGCAAATGGAAATTCAATTTTAACCAATTGCTCTGAGGTTAAATTGACTGATCCTTTCAATCATACCGGTAATCCTGATTATACGCCCCAAACAGGTTCGCCAGCATTAAGCGGCGCTACATTTACACATGCTAAGCTGGCCGGTTTTACACAGGTTACTTATCGCGGTGCCGTAGGCTCAGGCGATACCTGGTGGAAAGGTTGGACCAAGTTCTAAGAATTTGACTATATAATTTGCGATACTTAGTAAAAAGCATCCGCCAACTGGCGGATGCTTTTTTATCTTAATTTGCAATCACAAGATTATTATGAAAGCGAAAATCAATCATCTGGTTCTTATTGGGCTGATTCTTTCAGTTATGTATTCGTGCCAGGATGCCAAAAGATCTGCTATTGAGATGTATATAGCACCCGGAAAGGAATGGCTGGATTCTTTGCATAAAGTCAGTGATACAACCTTTTCAAAAAAGTATGGCGGTACAGAATTCTATAACGCTGAATACAATGTAAACAAAAAAGCAGGTACCCTTACCCAGGTGATGCTTGATAGTAATGGCAATATCACCCAGATAGTTGTCATGAAAGATAAAAAAAGGGTTTCGTTCAGTGAATATTACACGAATGGACAAATGAAATCAAAGTTGTCTCTTGATAGCAATGGACAGATCAGCGGGTTGGCAAAATATTATTATGAAAATGGAAGAATTCAAAAAGAGGGAAATTATAATAGCGGGCTGTTTACCGGAAGCTGGAATAATTATGATAAAGACGGTTTTCTTACTTCTACAGAGAAATATAGTGATAGTGGCGAGTTGCTGACAACTGAAAAGAAAAAATGATGCGTTAATTATTTCTGCGGCGTATAAACGTACGCTACCTCATACGGCGCCTTCTTTAACTCAGGAAGTATTTGTCCCAGCATCAGGTCCTCTTTTTGCGGGGTTGGTTCACAGATAGAATATTTGTTGCCATTGTATATAATAGGCTTGCCTACGGGCTTATTGAATTGAACCGCTATGGTCACATGTTTCGGATACGATAGTACGATCATCGGCAAATTATAGATCTCTTTTACCAGGCAATAAAATAAGGCAACCCGGTCTTCGCAATCGCTTTGATCATACAACAGGGTTTGCTCGGGCGACAGGCGTTTTTCTCCTCCAAATGCTTTGGTGTCGGGTTCAAACAAAAATGCATACCGCGTAAACCGCATCAGGTAATCTACACCGCTTTTAACACTCAATCCCTTTACACTTTTCTTTAATAACGGGATCAGTGAATAGTACGTTTCGTGGCTAAGCGGAATATTGAGGTACAACGCATAATCAACCACCGGGTAATTGATAAAAAGCGTTTGTATTTGCGAATTCAACTTTACTTTATAATGGTATTCATTTTCATTGTAACTAAATGACAGGTTCTTCTCCTTATAATCAGTTGCCCTGAACTCGGGCAGGTGCGTGATCTTATAAGAAAAAGGAGTGCGGGCTTCGGGAACAGCAAGATTCACTACAGTGAATTTATTTTTTTTAAAGTCGATATTATTACCATAATCGTGGTAATTCAGGCAGACATATTGTTTGTCATTTTCCCTCCGGTTGGGGATATTATAAGTATTCTCTTCACAATGAATATAGAACAGGATGTAATCGCCCGATGTGGTCAGAATGGCATCATAACCCGACCTGGTTAAAAAATACCATTTATACAATGTATACCGGTGGTAGTCTTCTGTTTTTGGACTTATCTGTTGCGCTGCTTTCCTGATAAGCTGGTAATACAGCCAGTCATCGGGTTTGAATTTTTCTTTATACGCAAGCAGGGCTTTTATGATCGGGTCATAATCCTTGTGGTTAAGGCTTTGGTAGAAAGCACTGATAGATGATTCGTTTGAAAGAACGGGTTTATCGGGTACAAGGGTTCTGTCAAAATCAAATGTGATCTGTTCTCCGCAAAAATCAAATTGAATGGTGTTGGCCAACGTATCATTTGGCCGGAAAGCGAAGGATGCTAGAAAAAATAATATGGCAGCATAACTCTTCACGCCTGAGTTTCTACCTTTAATGTACGAAAATTAACAATAAGGTAATATTAATTATTGCTGGATTTCTGATAAATCGCCAAGTCACAAATTCCTAACAATGCTGTAACAACCAGCTAATAGTACGCAGGTACCTTGCAGTGATTCCATTTATCGATACCGTTCATGTCATTTAACAGATGCTGTTATTAAGTCGTCCCGGTTCAGCCGGGGCGACTTCCATGGCAGAAGACGTACCTTATAAAATTAGTGAATTGATTTTTATGAATATTTTACGGTTAAATCTAGATAAATTTAAACGCAAGTAGGTATTTTTTGGATAATTATAAGAAAAAGGTAAAATTTTATAAATAATTATGAATCTTTACAATTGCGGAAGTATCTTTATCAACCTTATCCCCGCTGTAGGCAATTTCCTTAATCCTGCTTAGCTATAAATTATAAAATACTATTAAGATTCTCTATAAAGTGAGAGTTTATTTCTCTCATGTGACTGACGCCGTTCGATTTCTATCGTGACGGCTCTTTTTTTTATAGGATATAACGCAAAAAAGTGCCACGCTTGTTATAAGCCGTGGCACACCTGGAAAACGGAAGAACGAATTTATCTTAATTGAAAATAAGGTCGGGGTAGGGTATATCCAATGGGGATTTAAGATCGGTACAACGATACATGAGGATATTGATAATGGCTTCTGTGGAATACCGGTATTGAACAGTGGGCGTGTTCGGATCACTTACCCAATTATTAAACGTATCGGTAAAATCATCATCCAGCTTATCGAGGGTGGTTACGCCTATTTTCTTAAGGGCGGCGGCATTACATTGTTGCTCATATTGGCCCTGAATGGGAATGGCAATCATTTTTTTCTTCAGGTACAGGGCTTCTGCAGGTGTTTCGAAACCTGCGCCGCATACAATGCCATGACAGCTGATCAAACTGCGGTTGAAATCTTTTGAATCAACCGGGCGAAAGTTCAAATGATCGATGGTGTAAGGCTTTATGGCTTGGCGTGAGAATACTTCGAACTGGTGGTCTTTGAAAGGCTGCAGTAATTGAATTAACTGCTTATCACAATACGAAGGAAGGTAAACGGTAATATGGCCCTTATTGGTTGGTTCAGCCTGTGTTATTTCTTCTTTAATGACCGGTGAAAAAATAAAGTCATCATAGTTTTCGAAATGCAGGCCAATATAATTGGTGGCTTTTGCATAATTCTGCAGGATCCATTCTCCCGCTTTACTGGGTTTTTCGGGGCGTGGAGTTTTGCTGGATAAAAAGCTGGCCTGGTGACCGAAATTTACCGAAGGTACTTTTTTGCGCGCGCAGGCTAACGAGGTAATACATTCAAAATCATTAATGACCAGGTCGTAATTCTCAACGGGCAGGTCACGCACTTCTTTCATTACCCTGAACGGTGTAATGTTACGAACGATCTTCCAGTAGTCAAGACTGCCCTCGCAGGTATAGAATAGACTCAATCCTTTGCTGCGGTATTTTATGGGCGCATTCAGCGGCAGGGTGCTGTTGGCGCCGCTTAAAAAAATGTCAACCGTACCAAATTTCTGTAAGTAGGGTAACAGTTCCATGGCGCGACTGATGTGTCCATTTCCGGTAGCCTGTATTGCGTAAAATATCTTCATAATATTTTTATCCTTCAATGTCGCTCAGGACATTAAATTGCTAATGAATTAATATAAAAACTGATCTCGTCTGTTAGCACATTCACTTTGGCCGGGGTATCGATGGCCGTTTGCGGGAAATCTTTTTCATTGTATTCGAAGATGTTCCATTCATTCTGGCGGTATTCCAGGGCTGTTAAATGTTCCACCCAGTCGCCGGAATTCAAATAAGTTACTTTTCCTTTTTCGTTCTCGATCACTCTTTTTTGTGGCTGATGAATATGACCGCAGATCACATAGTCATATTTTTTTTCAATGGCCAGCTCAGCTGCTATCTGTTCAAAGGCATCTATCCTGGCCATTTTGTTTACCCCTGCCATTACACTCTTTGAAATAGATAACTTTTCGCGGCCAAAGGCTTTTAAAATAAAGTTTACGAACCTGTTAAATAAAATCAGGGCGCCATAACCGCTGCTGCCAAGCTTCGCGAGCACTTTAGCGCCGCCCCGGGTTGTATTGTCAAATACATCGCCATGAAAGATCCAGGTCATTTTATTATCAATCTCGAGGACCAGCTTATCAGTCAGGGTAAGATGGCTGAGCTGAAAATCGCTGTAACGGCGAAGCAGCTCATCATGATTTCCTGTGATATAAAAGACGCGGGTCCCTTTCGTGATCAGGTTCAACACTTCTTTTATAACAGCCATATGGGAGGCGGGAAAATAGCGTTTTGAGAATTGCCACCCATCAATGATGTCTCCGTTCAGGATAAGGATATTAGGCGTGATACTTTTGAGGTATGCAACCAGCTCCTTAGCACGGCATCCGTATGTACCAAGATGTACATCAGATATTACAACCACGTCTACGTCTCGTTTTTCCATTGATTTGGGTTTATCAAAATTCATACATATATGTGACCGCATTGTTACAGCACTATTAAGCCCCTGTTAGGATTGTGTGAACGAATTGTTATCTAACGGTTGAAGCACGACGGCCCGGTTAAGCCTAGACGTAATCATTTGTTCACACGTACGTAAGAATACGGTAATATGGGCAGTGTACCTTAGTATCCGTTTTATTGCTGTGTGTTATACATAAATAACAATCGTAGCAGTTTCTTAATGTTGACCGGCGGAGCTTTTTTAAGTTTCGCCCTTTTTTTGTCCCTGCACATTCCTGCAACCCGGGCTTACATTGGCGGTAATTGCTTATTTTACGAGAGATTCGTTTTTCACACAGCATTATCTCAATATAAACTGCATCTGTTTGTCAACACAAATTCCCGCTGTAGCTGCGTTTTCTACAAGACAGTTGATCGTAGCTTTATATACTGCAGCTGTGGCCTTTTTTACATATGCCTGCATTTTTGCCTATCGCAAAGCCTTTACTGTAGCCACTTTTGAAGGGCTGGTATTTTGGGGAATAAAATATCAAACGCTGTTGATCATTAGCCAGGGACTGGGTTATATGGCCAGCAAATTTTATGGCATCCGGTTTATTTCGGAATTAAAAAGGTTGGGCCGTTGGAAAACAAGTGTCCTGCTGATTGGCGCTGCCTGGCTGTTCCTGCTGCTTTTTGCCGTGACGCCCGCTCCCTGGGGAATGTTGTGGCTGTTTGGCAATGGCTTTATGCTTGGCTTTATGTGGGGTATTATTTTCAGTTATGCAGAAGGCCGGCGGGCAACGGATTTTATTGGGGCTGCTATGGCGGTAAGCTTTGTGTTTGCAGGTGGTTTCAGCCGGTCGATAGCCGTTTGGTTGCGTGATAGCTGGCTGGTAGCGGAACAATGGCTGGGCTTTGCAACCGGACTGGTGTTTGCCTTGCCGCTGGTTATTTTTATGTACCTGTTAGAAAGAGTACCTCCACCTGATGCGGAGGATATTAAAGAGAGAAATATCCGCCTGCCCATGACCCGGGAAGACCGTCAACGCTTTTTACGTTTGTATGGCGGCGGTGTTGTTGCGGTTGTGATCACTTACCTGTTCCTGACCATTATGCGCGATGTGCGCGACAACTTTATGGCGAATATGTGGAATGAGCTGGGGTATGGTCAAAAGCCTGCCATTTTTACTAAAACCGAAACCATTACTTCGGTGATTATTCTGGTGGTAATGAGTTTGCTGGTTGTTATCAGAAAAAATATCAGGGCTTTTCGGCTGATCCATTGGGTGATCGTGGCGGGGTTTTTAATAGCCGGTATTTCCTCCGCGCTATTTTTAGCCGGTTCTATACCGGGTGTTTTATGGATGCAGCTCGCCAGCCTTGGATTGTATATGGGCTATATTCCTTTCAATTGTATTTATTTTGAAAGGCTGATCGCGGCTTTCAAAATAACCGGCAACGTAGGTTTTTTGATCTATATAGCCGATGCCTGGGGTTACCTCGGCAGTATGCTGGTTATGCTAACAAAGGAAATTGTTGGTTTACAATTAACCTGGACACAGTTTTACCCAACCAGTGTAGTGATCTTTTCGGGTATAGGGGTGTTGACGACTGTTTTCTCTCTGATATATTTTAACCGGAAGTATACAGAACAATAAATGTTGAAGTATCTCCTAAAGAAACATACTTCAACATTCGTTATGCTACATTTGATATTCTTACTGAATAATAAACCGCTGAACAAATTTCTCCTGCGTGGTTTTGTTAACCAATCTCAACATATAAACTCCTTTTTCAAGGTCATTGCCGGTATTGATTTTTCCGGTGAGGGCGTTATTAAAATCATAACGCCGCAGCATCATTCCGCTTATGGTGTACACACTCACTTCCCAGTTGCTTCGTTGTGTGTTATTGAATATAAGGTTGGCCGCACCTTTGGCCGGATTAGGGTATATAGCAGGTTGTCCATTCGTTTTAGTGATCGATCGCACTGCATCAACAACCGAATATTTTACAGAACCATCGGGTTCTATTTGTTTAATTCTGAATAGAATGGTTTTGTTGTTATCGGCCGGTTGCACCGCGTACGAATAACGATAGGAACCGGTTTGCGTGGAATTGGCCGTTGCAGCAAACTGAGCAATACTTCCAAAAGATTTCCCATCAGTACTTTTTTGTATTTCATAATTGCGATTTGTTTTTTCATTTTGAGTAATCCATTTAATATCAACGGTAGCGTCATTTATTTTGTTGGCATTAAATGAACTGATATCGGCTGCCAGTACAATTTGAGGACAATAGGTATACGTGATCTTGAAATTCACGGCATCCTGCGCCGAGCCATCGAGGTTATTATTGATACTACCCTGGGCGGCAGAATACGTTGATGTTATATAATCGAACATAACCGCGCCTGAGCCAAAGAAATCGGCTGTATTAGAAAGCGTATAATTTATAGCTTTCTGGTTCATGACATATAATGGTCCCTGTTGGGTGTAATCAGCGCCAGAATTGGGAATGCCATCAGAACCGGCCAGGGAGTAAATCCCATATAACTTCTGGTACGAATTGGTTAAGGGCGATAGCAGGGCTGTGCTGCTGATTTCATCATCCCGGAATACTTTTACCCGGTAGTTAGTCACAGGATTTAGTTCCCCGTTCTCTAACTTGAAATTGTATATGAGGGTAACTTTGGTATCGATCTTAACATCGATTAATGTTCCCATTGCAGGATTAAATTGAGGAAACGTAAAAGTATAGAGGGAATTGCCCAGGTCGTTTACTGTAGTGTCATAGGAAAACGTGTTTAGTTGGTTAACGCATTGGGCTTCACAAAAACAGGTAGCTAATAATAGCAGGGGTACTAAAACCGTCCGGCTCAACATTTTCATAGTGTTTGGAATTGCCTGCAAGAAACGGTCATGGACGGTTGAAGTACATATTACGCGATCGGTATTCACCACGATTAAATGGTTCTATGTAGGGATAGCGGGAAAAGTTGGTAATTGACAGGTTAATAGGTTGACAAGTTGATAAAGGCATCAACGGTGGTATTCTGTATTCATTATCACATTATCGAATTATCACATTGTGCTTTAGTCCCGCTTCGCTTCCACGGTAAAGCCAATGGTAGTGCCCACATCGGGGGTGCTGCGTACATGAATACTTTGTCCGTGCGCTTCAATAATATGCTTGCAAATGGCGAGGCCCAAACCGGTGCCGCCTTTATCACGGCTGCGGGCAGTGTCGGTGCGGTAGAAGCGTTCAAAAATGCGGGGCAGGTGTTCTTCTTCAATACCAATACCATCGTCACTGATCTCAACCAGTACATGTTGATCGTCGGTATGATAAATGCTGGCTACAATGATACCATTCTGTTTACCGTATTTGGTAGCGTTTTCAACCAGGTTGATCAAAACCTGTTTTATTTTTTCTTTATCGGCAAAAACGGTGATGGGTGCTTCGCATCCTTTTTTAATTGTAGTACGAATATTCTTTCCCTGGATTTTTATCGACAGCGAATCATATATTTCGCGAATGAGGTCCTGGATAACAAAGTTTTGTTTGGCCAGTAATTGTTCGCCTCGTTCGAGTTTTGAAATTTCATCCAGGTCATTCATCAGGTTTACCAGGCGGTCTACATTTTTAGCTGTATTCTCCAAAAATCTTTTGGAAATAGCTTCATCTTCCATGGCGCCGTCCAGCAAAGTATCAACATAACCCTGAATAGCAAAAATGGGTGTTTTGAATTCATGAGCAAGGTTTTGCAGAAACTCTTTCCGGTATGCTTCGTTTTGCCGTAACAGTTCGATTTCACGTATGTGGCGTTCGCCCCATTCTTCTACATCGGCCCGTACTTCGTCGATACTTTTTTGGGGAAGAATGTATTTGAAATACATCTCTTCTTTTTTAGTGGCCTTGGTTTGATAAATGAGCTTATAAATGAGTTTGATCTTTCGATAGATAAACCTTTCCATGGTAACCAGGATCAACCAATATCCTCCGGCAAAAATGACCACCAGGGAACCCAGACCTATTTGCCAGTTATCGGTAAGAATATGAATGCCAATGGCAATAGGAACAGATAATATTCCTGCTGTAAAAGCGGCTAACTGTCGCGGTGAAAGATTTTTGGCTGAAGGCATAAATACACAATGTGATAATTTGCTAACCTGCCTGCCGGCAGGCGGGTTAGCTAACATGCTAATGGAAAGCCCTGATACAATGAAATTAGCAAATTAGTTAATTATCACCTCATTACATGGTGAATTTGTATCCAACTCCTTTAACTGTAGTGATACAATCGATGCCCAGTTTTTGACGAATTTTTCGAATATGAACGTCAATGGTTCTGTCACCTACAATTACATCATTGCCCCAGATCTGGTTCAGAATTTCATTACGCAGAAAAACCCGGCCCGGCTTGGATGCCAGTAAGTATAGTAGTTCAAATTCTTTTTTTGCTAATACCACCGCTTTGCTGTCAACCTTTGCTTCAAACTTAACAGGGTCAATTTCCAGGTTGTCAATTTTTATTACTTTTTCTTCCGGCTCTTTATTGATGCGGCGAAAAATGGCATGGATGCGGCTTGTTAGTATTTTGGGACTAACGGGTTTACTGATATAGTCATCGGCGCCGGTTTCAAGCCCTTTAATGTGTGAGCTTTCGTCGCTAAGTGCAGTTAAGAAGACGATAACAGTGTCTTTAAAGGCCGGTTGGGCACGTAATATTTCGCAGACTTCAACCCCGTTTTTTCGGGGCATCATAATGTCGAGGATGATCAGGTCGGGCTGACTTAATTTAGCTTTTTGAATGGCATCATCCCCATTATTAGCTGTTACTATCTCGTATCCCTCTTTAGTAAGATTGTACCGGATAATTTCCACTATATCAGGCTCGTCGTCTGCAATCAGGATCTTGCCTTTAACATTCATCAAAGTTTAAATTTTGGCAAACCTACTTTAAATGGGGCTACCCTGTAAATGATAATAATGAGTTCACAATTTCTTAATATATGAAGTTAGTCAAAAAAGGCAACGAGGCAGCCAGGTAAGGAGGCGGCAAGGGGAAACAAGGTAGCGAGGTACAGGCAGTTAGAGGTTGGGAGTTCCTGCCATGCAACGGATTGACAGGGTAAGGATTATGGTTCTGAGGTGGAACGGGGCGCCAGGGAATTGGGAATACGGAATTGGGCAGGCCAGCCTAATGGTATAATCAAGGCGAGGGGGCAGGCTGGCCCAAATCCATTTATCCATAGTGAGCTCCTCCCTGGATACCGGGGTGTTTTTAACCACAGAGTCCCATTAACACGACCCAATCCTCAGCTACCTGTGGTTCCGTAGACTCTGCAGAATGCCGGCTTTAGGGAATTCTATCCCCATTTCTACCTTTGAACCACCAACTGCCAACCTCCGACTTTTTGGCTATCTTTTATTACCTTTCGCCTGAAATCACTGTTTTTTTAATATGGTAAAGTGCTGATTGGGCCAGCAAGGAACGGTTAAAAGGAAGATGATTGATCGGTTTTTCACATAACCCCGGTAAAAGGACAAATTGTCGTATATAGGTCCCGGTCGTTTGCAGGTTGAAAATCAAACATCCCCATACAACCCTTTGGTCATATTTTTGCTCTACTCCATACAGATGTGCAGCATATGAGGATATATATACTTTTTATTGTGATCTGTTCACTGATTTGGCAATCGAATCTGGCGCAAACTTCTTATACGATGAAAGTAGCCAGGGATCGGGAATTATGGCATGGCAATATCGATAAGCAGCAAAAAAAAGCTATTCAAATAAACAATCAGGGCAGGGTATCTGCCGATACTACTATCAGTTTGCATGTAATGGATGCCCTGATCCGTGGGGTCGATGAGCTGCAAACCCAGATAGAGATGGATTCTACGCTTAGCGCCCAGGGAAAGATCAAATACCTGCGGAGTGTAGACTTCCTGTTACAGGGTTATTTAGCCAACCTCAACCGCAGGGATTACCCCGCCTCGCTGGCGCCAGCCCTTATTAAAGCATTCAATCAGTGTATGGTGCTCGATAAACAGCACAAAAGTGTTGCGCCTGTTATAGATGCGAATGATTATGGTGTTGGGAAAATATTAATGGATTGTCTCAAGTATTCAGAAGATAACCCGGGCCTGGCAAGCGCTCGCACTATGCTGATGCGCAAATACCTGACCATGCATCCCGATCAGATCATGCCTGAACTGGCCAGAAATCCCAATACATATTTTGCAGATAGCTTAATAAAAGAAGCAATAAGAATAGATATAGGAAAAGTATACGATTATGCCCAGGCCAATAATGCATTGGGCGATCGCATCCGCCATCACAGCGATTCTGTGGTACAGTTGGTGGCCCGTATTGCCACCAGTAAAAGCGGGCAGTTGTATTTTCCTTTTCTCGATAATCTCATGCGTGGTAAGATCACCCTGCAGGCTATTGACAGTGTGAAAGATAATGACCTGAATTATTTTCGATTGATGGTTAAAACCAGGATCGAATATGTACAACGCCAGCTACCCCCTTATAATGATACGGCGAACCAGATGCAGGCATTGAATGAAATGATGAAGCGTAAGGCAAGGGAATTTTTTATCAGGGAGATAAATGCATTGCATAATGTACCAAATCCTGCCATTCGTTTTCGCCGCCTCGATGGCTTAACCTCACAGGAATTATATTACCTGGCGGTTTTGGGTGAAGATGAAATTTATACATCCAGTTATGTGAGTGGGGTGTATCCCCGCATATGGCAACGGATGGCAAATCCACGCGGCGATAGTTTGATCATGAGCGTGAATGGCGACTACTTCAGAAAGTTTATCAAAATGGCCGCGGGTTATAATGAGTTGAACGATTTCCTGGGCAGAATGGATAAGCAGAATGCTGAAACCATGATGAAAGCGTTTGTAATAGGTTTGGAGAAACCCCGTAAAACCAATGATCTCGAAGATGCGGTTGACGTGGCCGATTCGTACAGCAGCATCATGGATAAGAACAAGGAACTGGCCTCATTTATACTAAACGAAGTGAATGTTAGTTATACAAAGAATGTGCAGGACAATAATAAACGGGGTGTGGTTATTTACAACCTGTTGCGCATTCTGTTTGAATCGGCCGATACGACTAAAAAAGTTGACCTGTCTACTTTATTGGGTATCCCTTCCATATATGGAAGAGACTATAGCAATTTAACAGATGACAGCGGTCGCGTTATTCAACAGGTGTTTTTTTATGGGGATGAAGATAAGGATGGTCAAAATTCATACATTAATTTTATGGCTATGTTCCGTGGCCGGGCGGGATGGCGTATCGATGAAAGAAGGGCAGAGTGGGTGAGCATAACTTCTACCAAAGGCAAACCTGTTTTGATTTTCGCCAACAAGCCTTTATATGGTGAAAATGACCCGGATGATAAAGCACAGGATAAACTGATTGAATACCTGCACGAACGTAATTTAACACCTTCGATAGTAATACATCGTGGGCATAGTTATCACCTGGCAACAACGTTGCGTAAACTGCCGCTAAGCGGCCGCATTGTAGTGCTGGGTTCCTGCGGCGGATATAACAACCTCAACGAAGTATTAACGGCCTGCCCCGATGCACATATCATTTCCTCGAAACAGGTAGGAACCAAAACAGTGAATGAACCTATTTTGCAAGCCATCAACGACCGGCTGCTGGCAGGTAAGAATATCGATTGGATAAGTATGTGGCGTGAGCTCAAAACGAAGAAGTTTGCTACCGGCGACGCCAAAGAAAAATTCGACGATTATATTCCTCCATACAAAAACCTCGGCGCTATTTTTATTAAAGCATACCGCAAGGCGATGGGCGAGTAAACATGTTTGTTGTTTATGGTTTATAGTTTGTGGTTGCTGGCGCATTAACAACCTGTTAAATCTCTTTCAGACCGCCTGTATTTAATGATAACCACAAACCCCAAACAGCAAACCATAAACTTACAATGCTTATCTTTGCAAACTCGATATGGCAGGAAAAAGTACGGGGAAGATAATATTTGATCTGAGTTTACTGAAGCGGGTATTTCAGTATGCAAAGCCCTATAAAACGAAATTCATTCTTTCGGTTGTAATGGCTATCCTGCTGGCTATTGTTTCTCCCATACGGCCCTGGCTTATCCAGATCACTATCAACGATTACGTTCATCAGGGTGTTGCCGGCAGTAAGGCTGTAAAAATGAAAATGGAAGAAGTGATCATCTGGGTCACAGTCTTTCAAATCGGATTGTTATTACTGGAAACCGCCTTTCGATTTTATTTCTCTTATCTAACATCCTGGCTGGGTCAAACAGTGGTGAAAGATCTTCGGGTAAACGTATACCGGAAAATACTGGGATTAAACCTCTCGCAATTTGATACCACACCCATTGGTACCTTAACTACCCGCACCATCAACGACATTGAAGCTATCAACGATATTTTTTCAGATGGATTAATTCCCATTATTGCCGATCTGTTATCGATCATTGCGGTACTGGGCTTTATGTTTTGGGTCGACTGGCGACTTACGTTGATCAGTCTGGCCTCATTCCCCATACTACTTGTAGCTACCTGGTTCTTTAAAGAAAGCGTAAACAAGTCGTTCATCAGGGTACGTAACGCCGTCGCGCATCTCAATGCGTTTGTGCAGGAACATATTACCGGTATGTCTATAGTGCAGGCATTTGCAGCAGAAAATAAAGAGTTCAACAAGTTTAAAACCATTAATAAAGAGCATCGCAATGCCAACATCAACGCCATTTTTGCCTATTCGGTATTTTTTCCGGTGGTAGAAATTGTACTGGCGGTGGGTACCGGTATGATGGTATGGTGGGCAGCTACCCATGCCCTGGATATTTATAAGGTCAATGAAGAAGAAGGACGTCTTTTAATTGGAAAAATGTTCTCCTTTTTCCTGTGCCTGAACTTACTGTTCAGGCCGTTGCGGGTTATTGCCGATAAGTTCAATGTGCTGCAGATGGGTATGGTGGCCAGCGAGCGGGTGTTTAAGGTGCTGGATAATGAAGATGTAATTAAAACCGAAGGCAGCTTTGCCCCGGACATGGTAAAAGGCAAAATTACTTTTGACAAGGTATCTTTTGCCTATGTTGACGACCGTTATGTGCTGAAGGATATTTCATTTGAGGTGAAACCAGGCGATACCGTAGCCATTGTAGGGCATACCGGTAGCGGTAAAACATCTATCATCAGCCTCATGAACCGGATGTATCACATACAACATGGCGCCATTAAAATAGATGATGTAAAAATAGAAGAGTACAAGCTGGATGCCTTGCGTAAAAATATCGGGGTGGTATTACAGGATGTATTCCTGTTCTCAGGATCGGTGCTGGATAACATCACGCTGCGTAATCCTGCTATTTCGAGGGAGCAGGTTGTTGAAGCTGCTAAAATGATCGATATGCATGACTTCATCATGCAATTGCCGGGTAATTATGATTATAATGTAATGGAAAGGGGCGGCAGCCTGTCGCTTGGGCAGCGCCAGTTATTATCTTTCATAAGAGCCTTGTTATACAATCCTTCTATACTCATATTAGACGAAGCCACTTCTTCGGTAGATACCGAAAGTGAGCTGCTGATACAAAAAGCCATTGATAAATTAATAGCCGGCCGCACTTCCATTGTTATTGCCCACCGGCTGTCGACCATTCGAAAAGCCAGCAAGATCATCGTGCTGGATAAGGGCGAAATAAAAGAAATGGGCACTCACGACGAACTCATAGCCCACCAGGGCTTTTACTACAAGTTGCACCAGATGCAGTTCGAAAAACACATTCCAGCCTGACATTAAGCTAAAAAAAGGTGGTTTTTTCAGAATTCATTGCTTTGGTTGCTTTTTCCACCCCGTCATATGTGATTATAATTCATATAATAGGTGAGGTATCATTGTTATCCCAGAACTTTCAGGTTTGGGAGTGGATTTGTTCCTAATTCTCTTTATTAAAACCCAGATCAAACGCACACAAAACACAGACCAAACGCACACCAAGCCCAGGCAAAATAAGGGTTTGACCTGCATTTGTACTGCATTATGTAAAAGATTAAAATGAGTTTGATTTGAACTAATCCATTACCTCACCCCTACTGAGCCTATAAGGAGTTATTATTCAGAAGGGGGGTGAAAAGCGGATATTGCGCCGGTTTTTTGTGTTTAAAAGGACCGATTTGATATATGTGTAAATTGTTAATATGATGTTTTCGGAGATAAAGAGTTTGTGATGAATCTAAATACATCAAACACAGGCAGCATCAGGCAGGTGTTGAATAAATTACTTTGATTATCCGCTCGTTTTTGACCTTCCCCTGCTTATCTTTGCGCAAAATTTAAAAACAGGTATGCTGGTCAGAAGCGTCAAATCCTTATTGGTAGCGGTTTTCAGCCTGAGTTTATTGATTGTTCCTTTCCTGGTAAAAGCCGAAGATGGCGGAGAGCCCAAAGAGGAAAAAATTAACCCGGCCAAACTCATCATTGAACACGTTTCTGATGGTCATGAATACCATTTCGTAACTGTTGGTCATCACCCGGTTTCTATTCCTTTACCGGTGATTTTATATTCTCCGGAGAAAGGCTTTACTGCGTTTATGTCATCTGCCTTTCATCATGGCAAAGAAGCCCATGAAGGATATGTGTGGATCACTGAAGAGTTTATGAAGGAGCATCCGGCACTGGCAGAAGAAAAGGATGAAAAAGGAAAGCCACTTTACAAGAACGACAAGATCTATGTTGCTGACGAAAACGGGATGCCTGTTCTTGAAGGCAAACTGTTTGACTTTTCCTTAACGCGCAATGCCACGCAAATGCTTATATCGGTTGTATTACTGATATGGTTGATGACCAGCCTGGCCAAAAAATATAAAAAAGGTATAGGCCTTACAAGCGCTCCTTCCGGTTTTCAAAATGCGATTGAGCCCATTATCACCTTTGTACGGGATGATGTAGGTAAAGCCAACCTGGGCCATAGCTATGGCAAGTATATGGGCCTGCTGCTGACCGTTTTCTTCTTTATTCTTATTAATAACCTGATTGGCCTGATACCAGGGACCGCGAACGTAACCGGTAATATCGCATTTACCGCTGTGTTGGGTTTGATCTCTTTTGTGGTGATCCTGTTCAGCACCAACAAACATTTCTGGGGTCATATTTTTAACCCACCGGTTCCCATGGGTGTAAAACCCATTCTGATACCAGTTGAAATAATGGGCATTTTCACCAAGCCCTTCGCCCTGATCATTCGTCTTTTTGCCAACATGATCTCAGGTCACGTAATTATACTGGCATTCATTTGTTTGATCTTTATATTTGGCGCCATGAACACAGCGCTGGGATGGGGTACTTCTCCATTCTTTATTCTGCTGGCTGTGTTTATATATGTTATTGAAATTCTGGTTGCCTTTTTACAGGCGTACATTTTCGCCAATTTAACAGCGGTATTTATCGGCCAGGCGTTTGAAGGTGGTCACGATCATCATGATGTTCCAGGACATGAAGACCCTGTAGTAATTTAAATAAAGTCTTTTTTAATTATAAAACAAGTATCATGAATTTGATGACTATTCTGTTGGAAGTTCAACCTGGTTATGGTGCAATTGGCGCTAGCCTTGCTGCGATTGGTGCCGGTATCGGTATTGGTCAAATCGGTAAAGGTGCAGTTGAATCAATTGCCCGTCAACCAGAAGCTACTAACGACATTCGTGCTACCATGATCCTGGCTGCAGCCCTTGTAGAAGGTGTTGCCCTGCTGGCTGCCGTTGCTGGTTTGCTGGCTGTGTTCAAATAGTCGGTTCGCACGTAAAAACAGTACTGCATTCAATGCAAAGGGCGGCGAATGCAGTATTTTTCTCTAAAAAAGCAAAACACACCATAAATATTAATTTAAAATGGAATTACTTACCCCGGATTTAGGCCTACTTGTGTGGAACTTTATCGCATTTTTGATCCTTTTGATCATACTGGGAAAATTTGCCTGGAAGCCTATTTTGAAATCGCTTAAAGAGCGTGAAACCGGTATTGCCGATTCACTGGCAACTGCTGAAAGGGTAAAAGCTGAAATGGCCCAGCTGAAAAGTGAAAACGAAGCGTTGCTGGCCAAAGCCCGTGAAGAAAGAGCACAATTGCTGAAAGAAGCACGTGATACAAAAGACAAGATCATTGCCGAAGCTAAAGAGCAGGCTAAAGTGGAAGCCGGTAAGATCTTTGCCGATGCCAACTCAGCTATTCAACAACAAAAAATGGCCGCCCTCACTGATGTTAAAAATCAGGTTGGGATGCTTGTCATTGAAGTAGCGGAGAAAGTGTTGCGTCGCGAATTGAACGATAAATCGCAACAGGAAAAATACATCAAGCAACTGGCGGAAGAAGTGAAACTTAATTAGCTAATAGGGTCATTAGCAAATTATCACATTATCAAATTATCACATTAAGATTTATGCCCAATCCACGTTTAGCGGCGCGTTATGCAAAAAGTTTGATTGATCTGGCGAATGAAACAAACCAGGTTGAAACAGTATATAAGGATATGCTGTATTTGCAGGCACTTTGCAAAGAAAGTCGCGATTTTTTAGCGTTGATACGCAGCCCGGTTGTAAAGGCCGATAAAAAAGTGGCGATTGTGCTGGCGGTAACCAAAGGTAAAATAAGTGAATTGACTGATTCCTTTAACCGCTTAATGATCACCAAGGGCCGTGAATCGTTCCTTCCTGAGATCAGTACTGCATTTATCGATCAGTATAAACATCAGAAAGGAATTCATACCATTAAGCTTACTACGGCGATTCCTGTTACTGAAGAGGTTCAGCAACAGATCATCAACCAGATACAAAATCAAACGAGCATGGGTAATATCGACCTGCAAGTGGCGGTTGATGAAGAGATCATTGGCGGATTTGTGCTGGAAGTAGGCGATCAACTGGTTGATGCCAGTATATTGTACGATCTGAACAAGATCAAAACGCAGTTCCTGAATAATGACTTTATTTATAAAATAAGATAGTTCAACTCGTTTTTTAACACACACACACAAAACTATAAAAGGTTATATATGGTAGAGATTAAACCCGATGAGATATCTGCGATATTGCGTCAGCAATTGAGCAACTTTAACGCAGCTGCCGACCTGGAGGAAGTAGGTACTGTATTACAAGTGGGTGATGGTATTGCCCGCGTATACGGTTTGAATAATGTACGTTCCGGTGAACTGGTTGAGTTTGAGAATGGAGTACGTGCAATTGCCCTGAACCTGGAAGAAGATAACGTGGGTGTGGTATTGATGGGAGAAAGCGGTAATATTAAAGAAGGCGCTAAAGTACGCCGCACCGGTAAGATCGCGTCTATTAACGTAGGCGAAGGTATGCTGGGCCGCGTGGTAAATACATTGGGTGAACCCATTGACGGTAAAGGTCCTTTGGCCGGAGAAAAATATGAAATGCCACTGGAGCGTAAAGCGCCCGGGGTAATTTTCCGTGAACCGGTAAAAGAGCCGTTGCAAACAGGTTTGAAGGCGATTGACGCTATGATCCCCATCGGCCGCGGACAACGTGAGCTGATCATCGGCGACCGTCAAACCGGTAAAACTGCCATTGCGGTAGATACCATCATCAATCAGAAAGAATTTTACCAGGCCGGCAAACCGGTGTTTTGTATATATGTTGCCATTGGTCAAAAGGCATCTACCATTGCCGGTGTGATGAAGATCCTGGAAGAGAATGGCGCTATGGCATATACTACCATCGTAGCTGCATCAGCATCTGATCCTGCTCCGTTACAGTTCTATGCGCCATTTGCTGGTGCTGCCATCGGGGAGTTTTTCCGCGATACCGGGCGTCCTGCACTGATCATTTATGATGATCTTTCAAAACAGGCCGTAGCTTACCGTGAAGTTTCCCTGTTGCTGCGTCGTCCTCCTGGCCGTGAAGCATATCCTGGTGACGTATTCTATTTGCACAGCCGTTTGTTAGAGCGTGCTGCAAAAGTGATCAGCGATGATAGCGTGGCAAAGAACATGAACGATTTGCCCGATTCTATAAAACACCTGGTAAAAGGAGGTGGTTCGCTCACTGCCTTACCGATCATCGAAACACAGGCCGGTGACGTATCTGCATACATCCCTACCAACGTGATCTCCATTACCGATGGTCAGATATTCCTGGAATCAAACCTGTTCAACGCAGGTATCCGTCCGGCTATTAACGTAGGTATCTCCGTAAGCCGTGTGGGTGGTAATGCACAGATCAAATCAATGAAAAAAGTGGCTGGTACCCTGAAACTCGACCAGGCCCTGTACCGCGAAATGGAAGCCTTCTCTAAATTCGGTGGCGACCTGGATGCCTCTACCAAACTGGTGTTGGATAAAGGCGCCCGTAACGTGGAGATCCTGAAACAGGCGCAATACAGTCCTTTCCCGGTTGAAAAGCAGGTTGCGATCATTTACCTGGGTACGCAAGGTTTGTTGCGTGAAGTACCGGTAAGAAGAATGAAAGAGTTTGAAGAACATTTCAACATGGAAATGGAAACCAAACTGGGTGATGTACTGGCTGAATTCAAGAAAGGAAACTTACCAGAGGATGGTATTAAGAAAATGGTTAATCTGGCCAATACATTAATACCGCAATACAAGGCATAACATATATTGTTATACGATATAAGGTCATCCCGCTTACCACGGGGTGGCTTTTTTATTTATTTGTTTTATGCCTAACGCTGAACACATAACGTAGAATTCGGAATGTGGGGAGTTAGGGGATGGAAGTGATGGGTGGACATAAAGTGTACATAAAAGTAAAGTGAAGACCTTAACAATGGTCAGTTTGCCGCTTCCCGTTTAGAATTTCCACGAGCGTAAAAAAAAAAGCAAAAAAGTAATATTACTATTGCATAATCAAGATCCAGTTTAGATATTTGTGAACCGATCAGATAGGCTGGTCAAAATCTCACCCAATCTCCTGTCAGAACCGTACCTGTATCTTCCGATTCTGTTTTATTTTCCCCAATGTTCCATGAAAACTACTGATTAATTTTTCCCAATTCTCCTGTGGATTACTTTATTCCGGTCCCTTAAAAACGTATCTGTACGAGTATGTACCTTTTGAAACATATATATATTGGCGTTAATTCAGTTAACAATCACCTGATTGTTGCGCTGGTCCTTACCACGTCTGCTTATTTGTTTTCATTATCTGCTTATTCCGGTACAACTTCTCAAACACCGGTACCATTAAGGGTCGCAATAACAGCCTGTAACGGCCATCTGAATACTGATCTGTATTATTCTAACATAAGTAAAATACCCAACCATTCAACAAACCGGTTACATATTACAATACCGGTAGGTGTGGTTGTATAAAGCGGCGAATATTAAAAACACTTGTAAATCAATTCGATATCGAAGCACAGATTTACAGGAAGCTAAGTAGCAAGGTGTGGAAAGAATAGAGTAGTGGTGATGCAACGAATTATAATGAATTAGTGTAATAGGTGATATGTATGTATAAAAGTACCCGGATGGAAAATTGAGTGAGTGGAGTGGAACATGCGTATTATAGCCGAAAAAGATTAAAGAGTTTATTTTAAAGGGTACGATCAACAACACCGTCCCGTTTCTACGGGATGGTTCTTTTTAAAATCACAAAGAACAAATATTAAAAAGCAATCAGGTCCTATCAGAATACCCCAACCGAAATTCAATCATCTGAAGCCGCTGTGACAGGCGCTGTTTAACCACCAGTTTTTTTAAATAGATATAATTTTTACAAACAGCATATTGCTGCTTTGGCATAGGCCAATGCAGTTTCAATAAAGAGTTTATTTTAAAGGGTACGATCAACAACACCGTCCCGTTTCCACGGGATGGTTTTTTTAAAAATCAAGTACCAAAGGCAATTGCCAAATAGCAAAAGACAAATAACAAATTACAAGAGCCAGATAGCAAGAACCAGAACCAAAAGCAAAGGCACGAATAGCAAATAATAGCAAGGATATATATAAGGGTTCTGCTCCTGGCATACTACATAAAGAGTTTATTTTAAAGGGTACGATCAACAACACCGTCCCGTTTCTACGGGACGGTTCTTTTCAAAAATGAATTTCCTCTGCATTATTTAACCCACTGTTGGTGAATCCCTGAAATTCCATTTCCTTTATTTACCCCGATATCAATGCATGCTGCCTGTTAATGGATTTATTAACACAGCAGAATTAGCCTGTTTACTGCACTGTTTACCTGATATGTGGTTTAATCGACATCGCAGCATCCCTTTGTGTTGGTTGCTGCTGCCTGTCGCATATGGTTCTATCGCGTGCTGCGAAAGTGCACGTCCAACTGAAACAATTAAAAATTTATCAGATGAGTAAGCTTTACCCTAATCTCAAAAAGAAATCTTTTTTGCTGTGCAGTACAATGGTAGCCATCCTGCTATCTGCGCCAGCTTTCATTCAGGCGCAAGGCCTGTCTTTTAACAATGCAACATTGGTGTCAGGCACAGAAGGCCAGGACGGCGCTGTATACAAGTTTCCTGGCGTTACCAGCAACGTAGATGGTTTTATAAAGATCAACGCCCGCTCTTCTTCAAACGTTAAATTATCGGCCATCGATTTGGAAAACACCGGCTGGGACAAAGCCTTTCAGCCTCAGGTATCTTATCAGAAAAAGAATGCAAAGAGCAGTGAACGCGACTGGTGGATGGAATTCGAGATCTCTTTTGTTTCTACCATCACCAATGCTCCAGTGTCTATTGATAATATGGACCTTACCGCCATTGATATTGATGGTGATGATAATGATGTGAATGAATGGGTATCTCTGTATAACCTGAATTCTTATACAACAGAGCGACAAACATCGTTACAGGTACTTGACCTTCTGGAAAATATTTTAAACATATTGACTGTTAACGGAAAGAAATTCTCAGGGCCTCATACTGAGTATAATAAGATTGATACCAGCGCTACCAGGGTAATGACAACCGCTAAATACACAAACAAAAGTAAGATCAAAGTACGCACCGGCGGGCACAGCAGCGATGATGATATTGATACAGAACGCATGTATTCGTTCTGGTTTAAATCTTTTGCCTATCAGGCGCCTGTTAATAGTTCATTGCCTGTAGTATTAAGTTCTTTTACGGCAAAGAAAACCAGTAACCAGGTAATCCTGAACTGGAGCACCGATATAGAAACGGATGTGAGCCACTTTGTTATTCAAAAGAGCGTGAATGGAAGTGACTTTACAGACGCCGGGATTTTATTCACGGATGGCAATAGCGATATTCGCAAAGAGTACAACTTTAAGGACGAGCTGAGGAATATTTCTTCCGGCCTTGTTTATTACCGGCTCAGGATCGTTGACCTGGATGGCAAGTATAAACAGTCGCCCGTACGCATCATTCGTGTCGCCGAAGATAATGCAGCCGGAAGTATCACTGTTTATCCCAATCCGGTTATAAGCGACATCCGCATAACCTTGTCAAACACCTGGCAGGACAAGGCGGTGAATATACAGGTTATGAACGCAAACGGACAAAGCGTGATGCAGATAACAAATGCCAGGCCGGGCCAAACAGAAACAATAAACGTAAGTACGCTTACCACCGGCATGTATATGGTGAAAGTTTCGAACGGTATGGAAACAGCTATGCAGCGATTTATAAAAGTGAAATAAAAGGAGCGGATAGATATACAAAGCCCCGGAAAGAAGAAGTCCGAAAGAAGCTTCCCATAAGGAAAGCCGCTTTCGGACTTTTATATTATTCTACCTTCCGGACCTATGTCTTAATTTTTCAATAGTTTCTTCTGGAAGAGCTGCTCTGTATCGGTTTTTACTTCCAGCACATACATGCCTTTAGGAAGAGCAGTTGGTATGCGGATGAGAATTGAATGGCCACCGATACCTAATTGTTCGGTTGACGTATAAACTTCTCTTCCTGTTAAATCAACTAACCGGATACGAACGTTTTCAGCAGTTTTTAACCGTACCTGAACGTTTATGGTTTTATCAAAAGGATTTGGTACAGCCTGGATGTCCAGGTCTTTCAGGTCAAGCATGATAACACCTGAATAGGTATAGCTTCCGCTTTTTTGAATAACCTTTAAGCGGTAAAAGCGCTTTGAAGAAAAAGCATGCTCAACGTCGGTAAACTGGTAACTATTAGCTGCCAGGGTATTACCCTTGCTGACTACTTTACCAGCTGTACTAAAAGAAGTTCCATTTTCCGAGTATTCTATTTCGTAATCAGAAATGCTTTCATCGCCGTTCATGGTCCATGATAAAACAGATTTATCATCAACGAGGCTGCCTTTAAATTTCAGGTTGGTTAAAGGCAGAACACCATCTGAATAGAAGCAGGTAGGTGTTTGTCCAACGTTTGTAGGGTCACTTGAGTTTACAAACATGACGTTACCATCGGCATCGAGCAGGGTAATCCGCGACTGGTTACAAACCTGTTTGTTAGGTTCTGTTTTTACCCGGAATCTTACTACTGCTGCGCTCGCCGCGGTTGGGAGTACAATACCCGGATCCTGACCGAGTGTATTTACCAGTCTGCCACCGGAAACCGCATAAGGCATTACTCCGCCTACATCCGCTACGGGTATATTATTTAAATAGGTAGTACCGGCTATGTAGGTAGTAGATGGTGGAATATAATCGTACATATATACACCGGCCGCATTAATGTTACCAATATTGGTTACTGTAATAACATATTCAATGGTATCGCCGCCATTGATCGTAGGGCTGTTATTTATTTCGTGATATGTTTTATCAGCTATGATAGAACTGGCCAGCACCGGGAAACCGCAAGTGGTAAAATCACCGCTATGATATACGTTGGTTTGAGTGGCGTTGAGTTGCGTAGTATTCATTGTTTGCAGGTCAAGACTGAAAACATCCCGGTAAGCACCGCCGATATACACTTTTCCCTGAGCATCGATCGCTAACGACTGAGAGGTACCGCCAAAGTTTATGCTACCCATGTAGGTAGCTACCCTGGTTGCCGGATTGATCTTATACATGTGACTGGCGTTCGTGATCAGGTATAATTTTCCTGAACCATCCGCAAAAAGGTCACCCCCGCTTTCATTGAGCACGTTCCTGCTGCTTCCATTGTTTGAAGAATTGATCAACGCGCCCATATGCGTAATTATTGGAGCATCGGTGGTGGCATTGAAGGTAAACTTCACGAAATCCCTACCATTTGAAGCCAGTCCATAACCGAAGCCATCGGAGCCCATCCCCATACGGTTGATTCTGTAATTGTTGTCACCATTGTTCAGGTCCAGTTTGGTACCGGTATATCTTCTGGCTACTACAGGACTAACGCTCAAATCAAGATAGCAGAGATCTGAGCCCACCACGTTATTAACAAAATAGATCCTTTGCCGGCCTCTGTCATACGCTATGGCAGCACAGTGATCTAATAATTGACTGCTAATGTTAGCTTTTGCGCCGACTTTGGGAAGTGCTTCTGTATTCCGCCCGGGTGTACCATCTATACCGCTAAACAATAGGGGACCGCCAGCACCTGTGGTATTATCTACTGTACGTAAAAAACTCCATTCTTGTTCGTTTGAGCTACCCGAATTATCTGCAAAACGCGGGGTAGTCTGATAAATAATATTACAACCGATATCTTCGATAACGTTTGTATATACCGTGTTGGTAGCCTGAATGGTGGCTACGCTGTTTTGGGTGGCATCGATGGTTGCATTATTGAAAATGCTGCCTCCATTGGCTGTTACCTGCACCCTGAAGATAACTGTAGCGGTTGCATTGGGAGCCAGAATGCCTGAACCATAGGTGGGCGATCTAACATATGCGCCACTGGCTGAATAGGGCATTTTTCCAGCGTTGTCGGCAACAGCTGCGCCATTCAGGGTGGTTGAACCCGCTACATACAACACACCCGCCGGTACGTTATCGTATAGCCTGGATGCGATAAAGTTTTGCGTTGTCAAATTGGTGATGGTGATCGTATACTGTAATACTTCACCCTGGGTTGCTGTAGTACCATCACCGCCATTCGTGATGTTTTCAACAGTTTTAACGAAATCTAATACTGCTTGTGCCTGCGTGCCTGCCTTAAAGCCAAAAAGCAATAAGGATAAGAGCAGGGCTCTCAAAGGGTAGAATTTAAAGTTCATAGGTTCCGGATTTACACATGAAAGTTTTCAAATTAATTACATCATAATTAGGAAACAGGTCTCGCGCTGCTTCATTAATTATAACCTTATAAACGGATTGTATTTATGCTTACGATTGATTTACTCTTTTTTTTGCATCGGCCATAGTTTTAAAATTTATCTGTAGTTTTTATTATTATCTGTTGTTCTATTATCAGTATGAATGTTATTGTATTTTTTATTCAATGGTTTTAAATGAACACGAATACCTTGCGTCACGAATTTTTCAATCATGTTATAATATCCGGGTAAACTTTGAAGAGCAGGAATGAAATGATTAAACAGTGTTAGGGGTTTGGTGTTGCCGGAAACGCTTTTCCGCAACCATGGGTGTGATTGTGCAAGCAGGACGTAATTACCTTGTAGGATAATAGGGCTGCAAAGTGCATCCAAAAAAATGGATACGTTTAAAGGAGTTTCGTTCCTTTTCATAGTTTACAATACGGATATTAACATTTAAGGGCGAGTTACCTATTTTTCGCCAGTTGTACAACGCAAAAGCCACACGGATATTTTACAGGTAAATATGTACCCGATTTAGGGGTATAACATTAAGAATATTTACATGATGAAATATGATCAAAATCAATTGAAAACAAATGGTGTATAATTAACCTTTATTTAAAATGAACCTTAATGTGTTAACAATCAATTAAATGAGTTTTGGCAAGCGTGCATTCCCTGGTTTGGACAAATGTGGATAATTTATGAGATTAATTTGGTTTATAAAATAAACTGGTTTACGTTTGGGTATAAATTATTTACAATGATTCCCCTTTTGCCGCTGCTTATTTTACTCTTATCCTTTTTTGCAAGTTCAGCACAAACTGTGGTTTCAGGGAAGGTGAAAGATGGTAAAGGTCGCCCCATTCAGGGAGCCAGTATTACTTTAAAAGACACCTACGATGGGGCTACCTCAGATTCCCTGGGCGCCTATCACTTTAAAACAACTGAAAAAGGCGAACAAACATTATTGGCTACCTCCATTGGTTATAAACTGCAGGAGCTGAAAATAACCGTTTCCGGGGGCCCCATGCATATTGATGTAGTATTGAAACAGGAGCCCAATGAATTAACGGCAGTGACCATAACAGCCGGTACGTTTGAAGCCAGCGATACAAAACGTACTACAGTTTTAAACCCCATTGATATTGTTACCACTGCCAGCGCCAATGCCGACATAACAAGTGCTATTAAAACACTACCGGGCGCGCAGCAGGTAGGGGAGAGTGAAGGGTTATTTGTTCGCGGGGGAACGGCATCGGAAACAAAAGTATTTATTGACGGTACGCTGGTGAACAACTTCTTTTTCAGCAGTGTACCCGATATCGCACAACGCGGCCGCTTTTCTCCATTTATTTTTAAAGGAACGGTTTTTAGTGCCGGTGGCTATTCTGCTTTATACGGCCAGGCCCTTTCTTCGGCCCTTATACTTGAATCGGTTGACCTGCCCGATCAATCTTCGGCCAGTGTTGGAGTTTCTACTGTGGGGTTGAATGCCGGTTTTCAGAAATTATCAAAGAAAAAAAATGCCAGTTGGGGCGTCAATTACAGCTATACAAACCTGGCTGCATACTTTGCCGTCGTTAGTCAACGGCCCGATAATTTCAAAATACCCGAGTTCCACAATGGCGAGGCCAATTTCCGCGTCAAAACCTCTAAAACCGGTATGTTGAAATTCTATGGTTATTTCAATTTTAACCAGTTGGGTTTACGCAGACCTGATATTGATTCAACAGGTTTGAAAAATGCTTTTAACCTTACCAATTTTAATGTATACGGTAATTTATCGTGGAAAGAAAAGCTTGGCAAAAAATGGCATTTGTATATGGGAGCTTCCTACAGCACCAATACCGATAAGATCAATAACGAATTGCAGGATCAATCAAACATACCTGTTGTGCTGAACGTTGAGCCTTACAATACAAAAAGTTTTCAGGTTAAAACCAACGGCGGGCTGGCCACTATAAAAACAGTGTTCGAAAGGCGCTTGTATGGGCTAAGCGCCATTAGGTTTGGTGGTGAGTACATGTACTTTACTGATAAAAATAACTTTACAAATGCTTATACTTCCGATGCCATTGTAAAGGCAGATGATCATTTTAAGGCGGCTTTTGCAGAAGCCGATGTGTATATCACAAACGACCTGGCTGCCAAAGTAGGAGGCCGGTTTGAGCATAGTTCATTGCTGGAAAAAACGAATATGGTTCCCCGTATTTCACTGGCTTATAAAGTGGGTAATAAAGCACAGGCTTCCCTGGCATATGGGATCTTTTATCAGAAGCCTGAAAAGGATTATTACATGCGCGGGTATGCTTATAACGACCTGTTGTATACAAAAGCCACCCATTATATTGCCAATTACCAGAAGGTGAGCAAGGATTACACATTGCGCATTGAAGGGTTTTATAAAAAATATGAGCACCTGGTGAAAACCTACGGTAACAATAACAACGGCGTTATTGACAGTATAGGCAATGCCGGTTTTGGTGATGCCAAAGGCATTGAACTGTTCTGGCGCGATCGCAAAACCTTAAAGAATGTCGATTACTGGATCTCCTATTCCTACCTCGATACCAAAAGAGATTACCTGAATTACCCGTATGCCATTCAACCTAATTTTGCTGCAACCCATACGGCCAGCCTGGTAGTTAAAAAATTTGTTACAAAGATAAAAACCCAGTTCAACGGCTCGTATACGTTTGCCACCGGCCGACCCTATTACAATATCAGGTATAACAATAGTGCCGGTAAATTTCAAATCAGCGACCAGGGAAAGACCATTGAGTATAACAGTCTGAGCTTTAGCGTTAATTATCTGCCTACCATTGGAAATCCGAAAGCAAAGAAATTTGTTGTGTGGGTATTTTCAATAAACAACGTATTGGGTAACGACCAGGTATTTGGCTATAACTATTCATACAATGGGTTGCGGAAAGATCCTGTGTTGCCTACTGCCCGGCGGTTTTTCTTCCTGGGTTGTTTCCTGAGCTTTGGCGTTGACAGGAGTGATGATGTGATCAATGGCAATTTATAATAAATCACAAATGACAAATACCATATAAAAATAAAAAATCAATTAACATGAAGAAAATGTTCTTTGCACTCCTTTCGCTTGCTGTAGTAACACAGGGGGTGGCACAAAGCGAGAAGTTCACAAAAGCAATGACTACAAACATCGCTTTGTGGGATTCAGCTAAAACAGCCGACGATATGCTGTCTGTTTCAGCTGCTTTTGAACGCATAGGTGATGCTGAAAAAACACAATGGCTACCTTATTATTATGCCTCATTGAGCCAGGTGTTATATGCTTTTATAAAGAACGATATAAGCAATAACGATGCATATGCCGGAAAAGCAGAACAGTTATTGACCAAAGCCGATGGCATGCAACCCAATAATTCCGAGATCAGCACTATGAAGGCGATGATCGCAACCTTGCGCATGATGGTAAATCCACAGCAACGCTGGCAACAATATGGCGCGGTTATTCAACAGGAACTGGATAATGCAAAAAAGCAGGACCCAACAAACCCCAGACCTTATTATTGGCAGGGGCAGAATTTGCGCAATACGCCGGAACAATTCGGTGGTGGTTGCAATACCGCCAAACCAGTGCTCGAGGAAGCAATAAAAAAATATGAGGCTTTCAAGCCTGCTTCCAGCATTTCGCCCAATTGGGGTAAATCGCAAGTGGAGAAAGTGCTGGCCGGGTGCAAATAAATTTGATTTGTCCACGCATTGGTTACAAATATCTGCGTGGACAAATTCTATTTTATGCCTCAATGGGGCAGTTACTATTTTTGACGGATGACCTATTAATAAAGTGCCACGTTATATGGAGAAAGACACCTCTTTTTCACACACCGAAAGCTTAGCGCTTATTGAATCCATGATCAACCGGGCAAAAAACCGTTTTAATGAAGACGGTTTTTTGTATTTGTTATGGGGATGGGTGGTATTGCTATGCAGTGTGGCAGAATTTATTTTGTTACGTATTCACTACGAAAAACATTACCTGGTTTGGACGGTTACCTGGGCTGCTGTGATTTACCAGATATTCTTTATGCGTAGAAAGCAGCGTAAACAAGTGGTGCGAACGTATACAGATGATATTGTTAAATATGTATGGTTAACATTTGTGATCATTATGTTCCTGTCTGCCGTACTTATCGGGGCTATTCAGGGTAGGGAATATTATAAAATGATCGATCCGTTGTTTTTGGTTTTATATGGCATGCCGACTTTTTTGTCCGGTATCATTCTCCGGTTTAAACCATTGGTGTGGGCGGCATTGGCTGCTGGCTGTTATCAGTGTTATGTACTGTTATTCCTGTGGAATATCATTTATTACTGGTTTCGGCGGCAATGATCATAGCCTGGATCATACCCGGTTATCTGTTGCGCCTGAAATTTAAACAGTCAAACAGTTAACCGCTTTACTGGTTATATAATGTAAAAGGTATCTTAAATAAGGTTGAAAGCGCTTGCAATGGAGTTTAAAGATCTGGATCCAATATTACATTCCCAGCTACGATTAGCAGTAGTTTCACTTCTCATTAGTGTGAAGGAGTCGGAGTTTACTTTTATTCGAGAAAAAACGAATGCGACAGCCGGCAATTTGAGCGTGCAGATAAATAAGTTAAAAGAAGCAGGTTATATTGAAGTGGTAAAACAATTTAAAGATAATTACCCGCAAACAATTTGTAAGATAACACCTGTCGGTGTGGCTGCATTTGAGCAGTATGTAAAAGACCTGCAATCATACCTTGGGGTAAATAAATAACCCCCGCCTTTGGTAAAGGAGGGGGTTATTATAATTATAACGTATTTATTCTTTAATCAATTTTACCATCATTCGCTCTTTACTGTTTACTGTAACATCAAGCGTATAAGCGCCAGGTAGCAGATGGCTGCTTCCTTCCATTATAAAATTACTGGCCCCTGCATCGGCTTTTGATGTTTTATTCATCACAATGGCGCCACTGGCATTTAATATTTTCATGGCAACATAACTGCTTTCATTGAGCTGGGTGGTTACCGAAATATCTTTTTTAGCCGGATTGGGCGTAACGCTCATCATTTTTACCCCTGGCGTATTATAAACGCGCACTACCAACAACCTGCTCAGGGCTGTTTTCCCTTCATTATCTACTTGCTTCAGGCGATAGTAGAGATCTTTTTTCAGCGCTTTATTACGACCAACCTCATCATAGAATGAGTATACTTTTTTTGTTGTGGAAGTACCCTGTGCTTTTACCGTACCGGCTGTAAGCCATTTGCGGCCATCGAGGCTTCTTTCTATTTCGAAACGGTTGCTGTTGAATTCAAAGCCGGTTGCCCATTTTAATTCAACCTGTCCGCCATCGTTATAAAGCCCGGCTAATTCGTTCAAACCTACCGACTCTTCCGGAAAGCTCAATTTAACCACAGCATCCTGTGAACATAAACGGCCATAACCATTGTCGCATACTTTATAAGTAAAAGTGGTAGAATGGCCAGAGAAATCAGGATTGGGAGTAAAAGTAAAGCTGCCATCGCCGTGTAATACTACTTTACCATCCGGAGAATTATTGATCAGGTAGGCATTAAAACGGTCCTTGTCTTCATCCCGGTCGTTTGCCGTTACCTGGCCGGTGGCCGTGTGATTGGGCAGTCCAATGATATTATCATTTTCTGCTATCGGCGAGGTATTGCAACCTTCCGTATAATGCAAGGTCGCTGAAACAATCAGTTGATCAATGGCAATGCGTGCATTACCACCTGTTCCCTGGTAGTTCAGGTACACTTTATATATGCCCGGTTGTACACGGAGAAAAGTCTTGTTGTAATTATAATATGTCTGGGCTGCAATAGACGGACATTCAAAACTATCCAGCTGGGTAACAATTATGTTGTTGGGGTCCGTTAAGTATACTTTTACCCACCGGCGGGTTCCTTTTTCAAAAGCCTGGTTGAACTGCCAGTTAAAGGAAATATTGATTTGTTCGGCTACATCCAGCACCGGGGTATAAATGCCGGTACGTTGAGTGGCCGTTACCACGCCAGCAGGAACGAGCCATCCATCGCTCTCGTCGTTAGAACGTGTGACATCCAAATCGGGTAATGCCCAGCAATGATTTTGTAAGTATCCTTTAAGTTGCGTGAGAGCAACACCATTTCTTGGGTTGAAGTTTTCAGTAACCTGGGCCTCAGTTCCGGTAACCATAAGGCCGGTTACAATCAGTAAGCAAAAAATGCGCTTCATTGTTGAAAGTTTCAGCGTTAAATAAATAAATGCTCCGGTGATGGGAGAAATGATCCACCATGGACATTCAAAGGCAAATGCATTTTTTAAAGGATACAAACGATCACGGGGAGGGTATTACGAATTATGGAGATTGCGTAGGTATTGGAAGTATTTATACTATAAAAACAGTTCCTGGAAGTAAATTAAACCGGTGACTTTTTTTATCTGAGTCTGCTATCTTTCGAATAGTCAGCGGCTTATGTAGGTTTTTGGAATTTTTTGCAGGAAGAAAAATGGTATCCTGCGGGCTACGGAATTATCAGAGGATGTAGAGGAACCTTACAAATGTAACTAACGGATTTGTCTTTTGCAAGTGGACAACCATAAAAATATATTTTGGTTAAATCGGTCATAATAATAGCTGCCGGGAAGTATATTTTTCAGTCCCGAAACTTTTCCGGTTGTAATTTGTACATTTTATAATACGTATGTCTGCTATCATAAAGGTTAATAATTTAAGTAAACAATACCGGGAGGTGAAAGCAGTGAATGATATTTCATTTACTGTAAACACAGGAGATATTTATGGTTTCCTGGGACAGAACGGGGCTGGTAAATCTACGACCATCCGCATGTTGCTTACCCTTGTTGAACCAACATCGGGAACCATTGAGCTGTTTGGTAAAAATTTATATTCCCATCGCAAAGCCGTGTTACAGCAAATAGGGGCCGTTATTGAAAAGCCCGATCTGTATAAATACCTTACTGCTTACGAAAATCTTTCCCTGTTTGCCAAAATGAGCGGCGTTTCGGTCAGGGAAAAAAAGTTAATGGACCAGTTGGAACAGGTAGGGCTTACCGAACGGGCGCACAGCAAAGTGCGTACATTTTCGCAGGGAATGAAACAGCGTTTAGGAATAGCCATTGCCCTGATACACGATCCACAGCTGATCATTCTGGATGAACCGACCAACGGATTAGATCCCCAGGGTATAGCCGATATTCGTAACCTTATTTTACACCTGAGCCGGCACCAGGGTAAAACCATTGTGGTGTCATCGCACCTGTTGCATGAAATTGAATTGATAGCCAACCGCATGCTCATCATTGATAAGGGCAAGAAAATAATGGAAGGAACTGTTGCTGAATTGGTTGATCCTGCGCGTACCATGGTGCATGTTGAAGTAACCAATCCGCAAGAGGTAATGACCTGGTTGCAAAGCAGTAAATGGAGCAGCAGCGTGAAGGAGCGGCATAATAATATTATTCTTTTGCAAATGAATAAACCGCAAGTGCCTGAATTAACTGCCGACCTGGTAAATGCTGGCGCCCATATTATGGCGCTGCAACCGCAGAATTCACTGGAATCTTATTTTCTGTCATTAACAACCGAAAACCGGCATGTGGACACTTTTACAAATTGAGCTGTTCAAAATATTCAAGCGGCCCCGTACTTATATCGCTTTTATTGCCATTGCCGCTATCGTTATATTAATACAACTGGCCTTATTCCTCGATGGCAAAACCTATATTGGTTTTCTGTTGCAAAGCATAGAACGGTTTAATGTAGAAGGTAAAATTCTGAATGGCTATTTTGTTTGCTATTTTATACTACAAACCCTGCTGATACATGTGCCATTGCTGATTGCATTGGTTGGCGGCGATATGATTGCAGGGGAAGCCAATATGGGTACCTTGCGTTTACTGATCAGCAAACCCATCAGTCGTTCAACCTTGCTGGTGAGTAAGTTCCTGGCCGCTTCCATTTATACGTTGTTGTTGCTCATATGGATGGCCATCCTGTCGTTGTTCATTTCGCTGGTGGTATTTGGCTCCGGTGATCTGATGGTATTTCAAAGTCAGGTGATCGTTCAAATTCCACAGGGGGATGTGTTCTGGCGTTACCTGGCCGCTTTTGGATTTGCTGCCATTGCCATGATAACCGTGGCTGCCTTGTCGTTCTTCCTTTCCCTGTTTGCAGAAAATTCCATTGGCCCCATTGTGGCCTCCATGAGCATAGTCATTGTTTGCACCATTCTCACTACTATGGACCTGCCTTTGTTTTTATCTATGAAGCCGTATTTGTTTACTTCGCATATGCTGGGTTGGAAGGGCTTTTTTGATATTCAGGCAACAACGGGCAATAGTGCCGTACCGGGCAGTATTCAAAACCTGCCGGGTATACTACGTTCGGCTTGCATATTGGTACTTCATATTATTTTGTTTGTAACTGCAGCCGTAGTGATATTCAAAAAGAAAGATGTGTTGTCATAGGGTGCAGCATTTCAACCATTGTCGGCAATGGTAAAATGGAATGTGCTGCCTTTGCCTGATTCCGATTCTACCCATATGGTGCCGCCATGTAGTTCAACTATTTTTTTGCAATGCGCCAGGCCAATGCCTGAACCTTCATACACCGACCGGTTGTGCAGTCGTTGAAAGATGATGAATATGCGTTGCTGGTATTGTTTTTCAATCCCAATACCGTTATCGTGAAATTGAAAATGCCAGTGACCGTTTTCTCTTATGGTAGAAATTTCAATATGCGGTGCTATGCCTGGTTTTTGAAATTTAATGGAGTTGCTGATCAGGTTCTGGAACAATAGTTTTAATTCTGTAGGAAAAGCGTTTACTACCGGCAGGCTGCCGGCTGTGATCTCGGCTTTGTTTTCCTTGATCACTTTAGCGAGATCGGCCATTACTTCCCCGAAAGCCACATTACAATCTACCGGTTCAAACTTCTTCTCACGGCCAATACGCGAGTAATCGAGCAGGTCTTTGATCAGGGTTTTCATTCGCTCTGAAGCCTGTATCACATATTCAATGTACCTGTCGGCATTGTAATCCAGTTTGCCCTGGTATTGTTTGCGAAGCAGTTCAACAAAACTGGAAGTAGTGCGCAGGGGTTCCTGCAGGTCGTGTGAGGCCACATAGGCAAATTGTTCCAGTTCTTTGTTCTTGCTTTCCAGCTCGGCAGTACGTTGTTGCACTTTTTTTTCCAGGGTAATATTGGCTTCCCTGATTTCTTTCTCCAGCCGCTTTTTCTCTGAAATATCCCTGATGGCGGCCGTGACCAGCAGGCCTTCTTCCGTCTCCAGCGGACTTAAACTTATTTCTACCGGAAACTCCTGTCCATTCTTGTGCCGGCCCAATAATTCAAGACCTACGTCTGTGGAGCGAACGCCCGGGTAATCAAAAAATAGTTTCCGGTTTTCCCCGTTACCCCCGTTACCGGGGTGAATGATGCGGAATCGTTCAGGTAACAGTAGATCTACATTACAACCTATCAATTCATTTTTATGGTAACCGAATATATTTTCACATTGATTGTTGACAAGTTGAATAATTCCATTTACGCCAACGATCACAATGGCATCAGGAGCTGATTCAAGCAAGCCTTTGAATTTTTGTTGCGCCTGTTCAATATCACGAATACTGCGTGCCAGTTCGTCGGCCATGGTGTTAAAGTTGTTGGCCAGTATACCGATCTCATCTTTTGAAAATGCCTTTGCCTTGCGGCTGAAATCATTTTTGGCAACTGCTTTGGCTGATTGAAGGATTTCGTTCAATCCTTTTTGGATGTTGCGGCTCACTATAATCGCCAGGGTTAATCCGGTTACTTCAACGGAAAGAGATATAGCAAACAATAATTTCAACACCAGATTCTCGAGCCAGCGCGATCCTTCACCCAGGGTATACGAAAAATCATCTTCCAGTTTGGTAAGCTCGGCATTAAGCGGGTCTATCGCCAGAACGATCTCATTGATCTTTTCAGGCGAAGGATGTAAGGAGTTGATCTCTTTATGCAATTGTTCGCCAATGGGAATGAACTTTGCTACCAGTGGGTCGGCTTGGCCCCATATCGTGATGGCTTTATTAATGTATGAAATGGAATTAAACCGGGTAAACAGGTTGATCATGCCATCTACATCATCTTTATGGTTTCGGCCTTCAATAAAACCCTGCCGGGCAATATTCATATCCGGTTTTTTTTTGGCCAGTTCAACCAGGGTCTTATGATCTCCGCCGGGCACTTTCATGAACTCTTTGAATTTCTGATAATCAACTTCATCGTAACTGCGGCTATACCTCAACAAATGATACATAGCATCTTTTTGTGCTTTTGACCAAAGGCCTTCACCGCTTACATAAGCCCGTACAGACGAAAGTGTATTTATAGAGAATATCAGCGCCCCTAATTCAATAGCTATCAGGGTAGCCATAATGCCTACCGTGAAATATAACTTTTTGGCAATAGACACATTTCTAAACCACTTGAAAAGCGAAAACCCCTTCATTATAAATATCTTATTTTATTAACCGGTATATGTGCTGATATCATGGCAAATATGAAAATGTGATATCACATTCTTCTTGTTTGCCTTCTTGATTGGTTGAACCTGTTGCTATGCTTTAACCTGGGAATCTGTTTTGCTACTAAACGGAGCCTTTGACAGCGAAGCCGGCTGCCAGTGTGGGTAAGATAAGTAAAATTTTCAAAGGATTTACCGGGAGCAGGGGATAAAAAAAGCCCGGAAGAAGGTTTCGGTTGTAACGAACTTCTTCCGGGCCTGACTGTCTTTTTCCCTTATTTAAAACCCATACTTTGTTACGCCTGGTATAGATACCGGGTAATACCCTTCATCATTGGGTAATATGGGCGGAGGGGCGTTAAAATCGTATGCTTTTGGCTGCAGGTCTAAACCGGAATTCAATGCTTTATCCCATTCCACCACCTGACCGGTGTACGTAGCCATACGGCCAAGAATGGATGACATGGTGCTATGGGCGCCCATTTCCGCATCGGCAAATTTGTATTCACCTTTGGCAATAGCCGTAAACAATTCATCGTGTTCGGTTTGGTAGGGATTATTCTCGGTTTGTTTATCAAACTGATATAATACTTTACCCTTAGGTCCAATGATGTTGGCATCGCCACATTGAATGATACCTTTTGTGCCGATCAGCAGTTCATCAACTTTGCTCATGGTGCCAGGTATATGGCGGCACTGGCTATTCAGAATAGAACCATCGGCATACGTATACTCCACATAATGGTGATCAAATATTTCGCCATGATCTTTTCCTTTGCGTACCTGCCGGCCACCCATACCCTGGGCTTTAACCGGATAGCCTTCTTTGAACCAGTTGACGACATCGATGTTGTGAATATGCTGTTCGCAAATGTGATCGCCGCATAACCATACGAAGTAGTACCAATTACGCATCTGGTATTCCATTTCGGTTTGTCCGTACTGGCGTTTGCGTACCCATACGCCATCATTATTCCACCAGGCTTGTGCCGATGTTATATCGCCGATGAGTTTCTTTCGCTTGAATAACTCACGGTATGAATTCTGGTAGTGGCGCTGTAAGCCAACCACCACATTTAATTTCTTTTGTTTGGCAATTTCAGCTGCATCCAGTACCCGCTTTATACCCGCGGGGTCGGTGGCTACCGGCTTTTCCATGAATACATGTTTGCCTTGCTTGATGGCCTCTTCAAAATGTATGGGACGGAAACCGGGTGGCGTTGCCAGGATCACCACATCTGCCAGGGGGATGGCTTTTTGATAAGCATCAAAGCCCGAAAACTTTCTTTCTTCAGGAACATCGATCTTATCTAAAACATTGGGGCCGTCTTTGGCCGGGGTTGTTAATCGTTTGTGGCTCCGGTCTAAATTATCGCGAAAAGCGTCGGCCATAGCAACGAGCTTAACGTTTTGTTTGCTCAATAAAGCCTGCATGGCGGCACCGGTTCCCCGGCCTCCGCAACCGATCAGCGCTACTTTTATAGTATCGTCGGCACCAGAAAAATAATTGGCTTTTGAGATCAATGGAGCGGCAAGTAATCCTCCGGCCAGCCAGGTACTTTGTTTTACGAAGCGGCGGCGCGAAGCGGCAAGGTTGTTAGCTTTTTCAGTGCTCATTTGCATCAGTTTTTGTATAACGAAATCAGGAATCCTATATCTGTATCCCCCGGTAATGCACAGGCATTACTCGTGGCAATATTTTTTATAAAAGGCTTCTGCTTCTTCAGCAGCAGGCGCCTGCACCGGCCGAACGATCCGGAAGCCAACAGCCATGGCATCGGTTAACCACCATTTGCTTTTAGGCATTTGGGGATCGCGTTTGTTCCATGTTGCGTCTGATGCCTGCCGGTTAGCGCAACGCAGAGCATCTGGTTTGTCTGAATAACCACCACCCCGAACTGCTCGGGGGTAGGTAACTGTAGGCGCAATGGTGGGGTTGAATGCCGTATCACCGATCGTTGTAAAATAATCTTCCCTGAACTGATCCACCGTCCATTCACTTACATTCCCAAGCATATCATACAAACCCCATGCATTGGGCTTTTTCTGCCCTGTTTTCTGGTATTTTTTATTGCTGTTGTCTGCAAACCAGGCATAATCTTTCAACTGTTTTGCATCATCCCCAAAATAGTATGCGCTGGTGCTGCCTGCTCTGCATGCATACTCCCATTCGGCTTCAGTAGGCAGCCTGTAAAAAATACCGGTCTTCTTATATAACCAGCGACAATACATCATCGCCGTATATTGCGACATGCTGTTAACCGGAAAACCACCTTGTTTGCCCATGCCCCAGCTCAGGTCAATATATTGTGGCGTAGGGCGCGTAACGGCATCCAATTCTGAATCACGCGGTGTATTCTCATCATTAAAGAACAATAAGAATTCATCATAGGTAACTTCTTTAGCACCCATCCAGAATGCATCGAGCCGTATTTTTTTGGCCGGTCCTTCCGTTGGCTTGCGGCCTGCTTCTGTAGCCGGACTGCCCATCAAAAATTGGCCGGCTTGTATGGGCACCATATTAAACGATACACTGCTGCCAGGTATGTTTTGATCGTAGGGTACAAATGCGGTTGGATTATTAGTTTGAGCTTGGGTACAAGTAATACCAAATAAAAAAGAAATTACGAAAAGTACTGATTTCACAAGGCTGTTCTTTTGGTGAAGGAAGTGGAAATTAAGAAATTAAAACATTACATAGCGCCCTGAACCCGGATTAGTTTTAGCAAACGTTTGCACGCAGGCCATTTCCGCAAACTTCCGTTGAATGACGTAAATAAAATGGGTTTGGTTGCAAACAGGCCAACTCATAGCTATCATGAAAAATGAGGCTCATAAATTTCCCCGTTTCTGCAAAACAATATAGCAGGCCATATATGAATTCTGCCTTATTTGATTTCTTACATACCTTCTTATAAGTCGTACAATGATCATGTAACCCTAAACCACTATGGGGTTGTTTATTGTTTGTTTTGTAGGGGGCGTCCTTATTTACCGGAACTGCATTAAGCGCTGCTGCCACGCCGGTAGATCACGGCAAAAAATATAAGGGTATTTCGGGTTGAGGCGGGAGCATTTTAAAAAGGAAGGAGGAGGGGGCAGGTATTGCTAAAGCCTGCTGTGAACGGGTAACTTTCTGTAAGGCTTCGTTAAATATGTCGCTGGCAGATAGCGGTGTGCTACCTTTGTAATATGAATAATATGGGTATGAAAATATCTGTTTTCACCTGTTGGGTAATACTGCTCTTATTACCCGGTTTTGTAAGCCGGGCCCAGGATGCCAATGAGTTGATAAAGAAGGTAAAGGAAAAACTGGCGCTTGTAAATGACTACCAGGCTGAAGGCGTAATGAAAACCGATGTTTCGTTCATGAAAGTACCCGAGTCGAAGGTGACTATATATTATAAGAAGCCCGATAAATTCAAGATCAAAAAACAGGACGGTATTTCTATAGTGCCCAAAGGAGGCGGAAATATTAACCTGGCTGCTTTATTTGAAGGAAATAATTATACCGCCGTGCCGGCTGGAAAAAGCACTTTCAACGGCGCGCCTGTTACCATTGTTAAACTATTGCCCCTCGATGAAAAAAGCGATGTAGTGGTTTCAACGCTGTATATTGATGAAAAAGATGCGCTGGTGAAAAAAGCCATCATCACCACCCGTGAAAACGGGACTTACGAAATGGAAATGCAATATGGTAAGTTTATCGGCCGCGGACTCCCCGATACCATCACTTTTTTATTTGCTACCAAAGATTATAAATTACCCAAAGGCCTTGCTTTTGACTATGATGCCGGAGAGCAACCACCAAAAACCAATACCGCAACCGGTAGCCAGAAGGGTAAAATTTCAATTTCCTACACCAGTTATGTTATCAACAAAGGAATTGCCAATGACATCTTTAAATAAAGATCGATGTCCTTCTGCAACGCCGATTGTTTAACGGATTATTGATCAATGTCAAATAGTTTTCTGTTAATAAGTGTCATTTTGATGATTATCAGTCAGTTAATTGGTAAGTACTATTCTTTATTAATATTTAAGTGAAATAATATATTCTACACATGCGTTATTAATGCGCACTTGAATTGATAAAAAGTACACCTGAAAACTGAAAACATGTCTTTATTCCTGCAATTATTCACACTACCTGCCTGTTATTTTTATTCACTAAGAACCTGTGTTGTTGTTATGGGAAATACAAGCCAGTTGGTTGTTAAGGACAACAGCAATCAGGTTGCGTTCAGATAATTCAAACTAAAGCTTTTCCTAAAATTAGCCCTGCATCAAGTGGGCGATGCCTGTAATGGCCATGTAATAGTTGCTCTGCTATATAAACTCGTTTATAAACCTTAGCTTATGTTATTCGCGTAAAGCAGTTGCTCTGCTGTGTAAACTTTTTCATAAACCTTAGCTTATCATTCCGCATGAAGTAGTTGCAATGACTGGCATCTTATTTCTTAAACCTTAGCTTATGTCATGAGCTCGTTGCTTTGACCGGCAAACTCATTGCTTAAACCTTAGCCTACTTGTCCTATCTAAATAAAAAATCCCAGCCGAGCTGCTGGGATTTTTATTTTTTATACGTTGCTGTTATTTATTCGTTGGTGTTGTCTTCCTCAATCTTTTCATCCTCTACATTGGCGAGAATAGCCGGTGTAACTTTCTTCACCGGATTGCGATGACTTTCTATGTAACCGCTGCGGCGGTTAATGATATCGATACATTCGTATATAGCGGTTAAGAAAGAAGCATTATCGGCTTTGTTCTTACCGGCAATATCAAAGGCGGTACCATGATCGGGCGATGTACGTACAGCAGGTAACCCGGCCGTATAGTTCACGCCTTCACCGATAGCCAGTGATTTAAAAGGTATCAAACCCTGGTCATGATACATAGCCAGCACAGCATCGAATTTCTCATAATGCCTGCGGGCAAAAAATCCATCGGCGCTGTAAGGACCCATCGCCAGCATGGAATGACGGGCGTCTTTAATAGCTGGTTTAATAATTTCTTCTTCTTCCCGGCCAATCAAACCCTCGTCGCCTGCATGGGGGTTCAGGCCCAGTACAGCTATTTTAGGTTTATCGATACCAAAATCTTTTATGAGCGAATTATTAATGATGTTCAATTTTGACAGAATGTTTTCGCGGGTAATGTATTTGGCCGCTTCACTTAAAGGGACATGTTCGCTTAGCAAACCAACCCTGAATGAACCTGCCACCATAAGCATGGCAACATCCTGCACACCAAAAATGTGTTTCAGGTACGGCGTATGGCCGGTATAATTGAATTCGTTGCTATGTGTATTTTTTTTATGAATAGGCGCAGTCACCAATCCATTGATTTTATTTTCTTTCAGGGCCTGTACTGCTACCGTTAAAGATTTGATAGCATATCGGCCACCCACATCGGATAACTGTCCGGGCGTAATGCCTACTTCTTCTTCCCAGCAATTAAAAATATTGATCTGTTTGAAATTAACGCGGTTCAGTTCCTTGATGCTCTGATAGGCAAAGTTTATGTCTGGTACTGATTTGCGGTAGAAATTGATCACTTTATTAGAGGCGAAAATAACCGGGGTGCAAAGTTCGAGCAAGCGGTGATCGTTGAGTGTTTTTATGATAAGTTCTGCACCAATACCGTTCAAATCGCCGATCGAGATGCCTATTATAGGTTTTTGTTGTTGTACGTTCATTGTGAGTTTACTATTGAAGCGGCTAATTTACGATATAATGTTCAAGGAGTGATGATTAAGCCGCAAGTTAAAAGCCTGAGGTTTCAACCTTCCGGCGACACATCGGGGCCGGCAAAAAAATGGGTTCAAACAGCACATCTGGAAGGGCCAACCCTTCTTCGGGACTTTGGTACGCACCTACATTTCAAGGGTTTTATAAGCAATAACTCTTATAATATGTGGGAAAACAATTAGTAAGATATATCATTTAATATATATTCTATTTGACTGTAATATAATGTTTTATACATTTGATATGATTCGAAAAGAATAACCTATGAAACCGGTAAAGCCGGTTGTGAAATTGCGAAGCGATAAAATTTAATTGTATGAAAATCCGTATCAGTGAAAGCCTTCCTTTCCTGCTCTTGTTAACCAGTACTACCTGGATACATGCGCAGATCACCTCACCCATTGTCAAGGGAAAATTTGGTGTGGATGCCGATGTGCAAAACAACTGGTTCAATAATGCCTTGTATACTGCGGTTGATAACGATGACTGGTTTTACCAGAACGGTTCCAGCAGCAGTAGTGTATTTGTTATAGATACCACGGGTGCGGCAAATATCGTGGCGAAATATGCCGCCGGTATCGGACTTACTACTCCTTTCTATCGCAAAATGCGATATCCGGCATATACCCAAATGGATGGTACAAAAACAATGGTCGATGCTGTTTTCGTACGTGATTATCACGATGTTGATACTACCTGTTTTGCATCGGGCAGCAATAAGAACGGGATGAGTCCGGCAGACTGGTCCTGTCCCGATTACCAATCTGTCCCGAATAAAAATGACATTCTCGATGCCTATATACATGTTAGAAGGGAAGGCCCTACGTTAACCATTGCAGATACCCTTTGGATGTTTGGCGGATTGGCGTTGGAATCTACCAACGGTAACCGGTATTTTGATTTTGAATTATACCAGACCGATATCTTTTATACGCGCAGCACCCGTTCATTTACAGGTTATGGACCAGATGCGGGTCATACCTCCTGGAAATTTGATGGAGCGGGCAATGTAACGCAGGTGGGTGATATTATCTTTTCGGCTGATTATGGCAGCTCTACATTAACTTCTATTGAAGCGCGTATCTGGATTGATGAAGCCTCAATGGCTGTAACGCCGGCTGCATTTAATTGGACGGGCGATTTTGAAGGGGATAATGGCGGCTCACAATATGGTTACGCCGGCATACTACCAAAAACAGGCGATCCTTTTTATTTTGGCACAACAAATAGTCTTGTTACCTGGGCCGGGCCTTTTAAACTGGTACGGGCCAATAATGCGGTTGTTACTAATTTTCAGGCAAACCAATTTATGGAGTTTGGGGTAAACATGACCGTATTGGGGCTTAACCCGCAAACGCTGATGGGTGTTACCACTTGTGGAATTCCATTTAGCAAGGTATTGATCAAAACGCGTTCTTCTACTTCATTCAATGCAGAATTGAAAGACTTTATCGGGCCTTTCGATCTGTTCCTGCCACCCCGGGCATTGGCAGCTGCGGATATTCCGGTTTTTTGCGGGGCAACAGGCATCAGCCAGTTAGAGGTTACCAATCCACATGCAACATCTACCTATACCTGGACCACAACCGACGGGCACATTGTAGGCGCCAATTTGGGAACGTCTATTACGGCCGATCAGGCGGGAACCTATGTCGTTTCACAGTCACTTGATAATGGTTGTCCGGCATTTGCCACAGATACGATCGTAATAACACACGACCCCGGTTGCGTAGTACTGACAAATAATGAAGTGAATTTAAAAGGAACGCTTAAAAGCAATTGGGTTAATTTAAACTGGTCTGTTTCCCAGAACCAGGACATACAATTTTTCACCATTGAAAGAAGTACGGATGGCGCACATTTTACACTTGTAGATACAGTTAACAGTCAATCTCTGGCACGTTTTGCATCTTATCAAACCATCGATAATGTACATGGACTGCGAAGTTCGTATGTATATTATCGTATAAAAATATCGGCTCGTAATGGCGCAGTACAATATACAAAAGTTGTACGGGTAGAATTAACTGCGAGCAGTGAGTATGATATATCGCTTCAACCGAACCCGGTGCGGGACCATTTACAGATCAACATTCGTTCAAATGACGACAGGGATGTTGATGTTTTTATTTACACGGTTACCGGACAGTTGGTAAAAACAATGAACAGCCGGGTTAAGAAGGGCGACGCTACTATAACCCTGACTGATTTTCAAGGTTGGGCAAAAGGCATTTATACTGTTAAGGTGCTTTCGGGTAAGGATATGTATGTTGATAGAATGATTTTGGTTAAATAATGAATAATTGCAATAATGGTAGCCTTGTCAATCACTTCCGGTCTGCAGCCGTGAGACCGGAAGTTGCAGCTAACGATAAGTGTTTATTTTAGCATAGAACTACCAATAAATTTTGAAATGAAACGTTTATAGGTTCCAAGAATCCGTATTTATGAAAAACACCCTATTGGCTGTGTTAATCATAGTGTTATGCTATGATCCCACACATGCACAAAGCACCCCGCTGCCTACGCCCGGTTATATAAAATACCAGGGACAATATTCAAATCAGTCTATTGACAAAGAACCTGTAAAAACCAACAGCATAACTGATGGCGTTGCAACAACTGATAAGCTCGCTAACGATATTATTACTTCTAACAAAATGGCCGATGGCGTCATTTCTTCAAATAAACTGGCTGAGGATATTATTAACTCGCTGAATGAGATGGAGGAGGCGAAAGCCGTAAACAAGCAGACCCCAAAAGTAGTAGGAATGGCCCTGACGCTTAATAATACAATGGCTACAGATCAGCATGCATATGCATGGCATATGGAAAATCTGATACTGCATGCACAGCAATTGCAAAAGCCAAGGCCTACACATAACAGAAAAGGATGGTTACCATTATAGGTTGACTAAGGTTAAAGTTTCATGCGGATCATAAGAGGTACGGTTTACTTTCATTCCTGAATGATAAAACCCTACCTCTTATTTATTTTTCCCATCCCTTAAAAGATGCAACAATGGGTAACTGATAATGGACAATAACAATATATTCTATGTATTGTCACTTCTTCAGCATATCAAACTGTTAACTTGTCAACTTCTTTGTATTTTTGTGCTGTGTATACACTAAAAAAATCGCTGGGACAGCATTTTCTGATAGATGAAACTGTTTGTCATAAAATAGTAGAGGCGCTGCAGCAGCATCCTTTTCAACGGCTGCTGGAAGTTGGGCCCGGAGGTGGCGCTTTGACCAAATATTTGCTAAACCTGCCTGGTATTGACTTTAAATGCGTAGAACTGGATGAAGAAAAAGTAAACTGGTTACTGCAACAATATCCGGCTTTACAATCAAAGATCATTCACGAGGATTTCTTAACCAGTGAACAGCCTTTTAGTGAGCCCTTCACACTCATCGGCAATTTTCCTTACAATATTTCTTCCCAGATATTATTCAAAGCCCTGGAATGGAAAAGCAGTGTGGAAACTGTTATTGGTATGTTCCAGAAAGAAGTGGCGCAACGGGTGGTTGCACACGAAGGCAATAAAGTGTATGGTATATTGAGTGTACTGGTGCAGGCATTTTATGAAGTTGAGTATTTGTTTGAGGTGCAGGAAAGTGCATTTAATCCACCCCCTAAGGTAAAGAGTGCCGTGATCAGGTTAACACCCAAACAAACGGTGCCGGAGATGAAGAGTGAACGGTCATTTTTTGTGTTAGTGAAAACAGCTTTTAACCAGCGACGTAAAACATTACGCAATGCCGTTAAAAGTTTATATACTGCCGAAGCATTAAAAGATCCCATATTTGACAAAAGAGCCGAACAATTAACGGTGAACGATTTTGCGCGGCTTACTTTTACCATGAGTTGATACCAGGGTGAACCATCCGTTTATTGCGGATGATCTCTCTGGCACACCGAACAAACAAGACGATGAAGAAAGTTATTATAACGGCCAAAGTACATACCTGGCTTATAGAGCAATTACAGAAAAAAGGATTTACCGTACAACATGTTCCTGCTATTACCTATGAAGATCTGTTGGAAACCATTCATGAGGCAGAGGGATTAGTAGTAACTACACGTATTAAGATCGATAAGCCTATGCTCGACCAGGCAAAACAATTAAAATGGATAGCCCGCCTGGGCAGTGGTATGGAACTGATTGATATTGCCTATGCAGAAAGCAAGGGAATACAATGTGTGAGTAGTCCGGAAGGCAACCGAAATGCAGTGGCAGAACATGCCCTGGGTTTATTACTGAACCTGATGAACAGGATGAGCAGCAGCATGCAGGAGATCAGGGAAGGAAAATGGATCCGCGATGCCAACCGCGGCATTGAGCTTACCGGTAAAACAGTCGGGATTATAGGATATGGTAATACCGGTAGCGCATTTGCCAGGTTATTGTCCCCATTCGATGTAACGGTACTGGGTTGTGATAAGTATAAGTTTGATTTTGCCAAAGACTATATACGGGTAGCCAACCGGGAGCAGATTACACGTTATGCGGATGTGATTAGCATGCACCTGCCGTTGACGGAGGAAACTTTCCACTACGCAAATGACGATTTTTTTAATGCGCTTGAACGCAAGCCATTTTTTTTGAATACATCGCGCGGAAAGGTGCAGGATACCGGGGCTATTATCAGAGCCTTGCAAAACGGCAAAATTGCCGGGGCGGGACTGGATGTGCTTGAAAATGAAAAACTGGAAACTTATTCTGAAGCAGAGAAAAAGGAGTTGGACTGGTTATTGCATCAGCCTAATGTGTTGATTACCCCACATACAGCGGGGTATAGTCATGAAGCTTTTTATAAAATGGCCAGTGTAGTGATGGAAAAGCTGGGATTATAAGGGGGAGACAAAAATGAAGGGCCATAGGGTGATCATGTTTAAAACCATGGGCTGGCTGGGATAAGGTAAAGTTTTAAGATTGCCAGACGCGGGAATCGGTAGATCACAGATAATGGTTGCCGGTTTTGCAGCCTGAAACTGGTTTAAAAGGAGGTCCGTAGGACCGGCTAAAAAGCTAAACGGCCATTCATAATGCCTTTAAACCTTGTTGTTATATTGCCTTTTATTGAATTTCCTGTTAAAAAATCGATCCAGGGAATTTAAACATTCTGAAAAAAACTTTATTTTTGTTTTATACAGTAGTGCAACGCTTCAGCCCTGAGGCGTTGTTCTTTTTTTCTATTTATAGTAGTGTACCAATTATCTGGTTTAAAATAAGGAGGTTATTATGACTAGTGTTTTATATATTACAAAAGAGACACTCGAGCAAATGAAAGAGGAGTTGTTGCGTATGCGTACAGTTGATCGGCCGGCTGCTGCCAGGGCTATTGCTGAAGCGCGTGAAAAAGGCGATTTAAAAGAAAATGCCGAGTACGATGCTGCCAAAGAATCCCAGGGTATACTGGAAGCAAAAATAAAAAAACTGGAAAGCGATATTGCCAGTGTTCGGTTACTTGATACCGAAAATGTTGATACCAGCAAGGTATCTCTTCTTACCAAAGTGACTATTCTCAATCTTGTCAACAAGAAAAGAATTACCTATACAATTGTTTCTGAAAAGGAAGCCGATCTGAAACAGGGCAAAATTTCAGCATCATCCCCCATTGGCCAGGGCTTGCTTGGCAAAGTAGTTGGCGACGTGGCAGAAGTTCAGGTTCCTGCCGGATTGCTCAAGTTTAAAATTGAAGATATCTCATCTTAACAACCGATAGGTATTCTCCCGATTCCCGAATATTTCGTTGCAATTTCCTGTAAGGCTGGATTATAATTTAACAAGTAGCTTTGTGTGCCACAGCTCATATTTTGTTGCAAAGCATTCATATTAAATAAAAATTACCGGGCGCATGACTATTTTTTCAAAGATCATTGCCGGTGACATACCGGCCTATAAGATTGCAGAAGACAGACGTTTTTTCGCATTTCTTGATATTTTCCCTTTGGTAGAAGGTCATGTATTGGTTGTGCCTAAAATTGAGATAGATAAATTTTTTGATGTACCTGACGATTACCTGGGCCGCATGCTGTTGTTTGCCAAACCCATCGCCAAAGCCATTGAAAAAACCTTTCCCTGTAACCGGTGCGGGTTAGCTGTAGTGGGGTTGGAAGTACCGCATGCCCATTTGCACCTGGTGCCCATTAATGGCATAAATGATTTGAACTTTACCCGGGGAAAATTAAAGCTCACCCCTGAACAGTTGAAAGCTGCACAGGACAAATTATTGGCCAATTTGTAAGAGGGTCTATTTCGCCTGTATCCTGTCAGGATTTTTAGAGATAAAATCTTCCCAGCCTTTTAATTTTTTACCGGCAGTTTTAAGCAGGGCGTTGTCCTGAAAATGATGACATACAGCTACGGCCAGTGCATCTGAAGCATCCAGGTATTTTATGTCAGTATACTTCTGAATTGATAAAATACGTTGCAGCATTTGCCATACCTGCTCTTTTCCCGCATTACCATTGCCGGTGATGGATTGCTTTATTTTTTTGGGTGAATATTCTGATACTTCCAGTCCGGCGCTTATGGCAGCGGCAATGGCTACGCCCTGGGCGCGTCCCAGTTTAAGCATACTTTGTACGTTCTTGCCAAAAAAGGGCGCTTCAATGGCAAAGGTGGAAGGCTTATGCGTTTTGATGAGCTCGCAAACCTTTTGATGAATGAGCTGCAGCCGTTCATAATTGTCTTTACGGGCATTCAGCTTCAGCACACTCATTTCAATCAGCTGTATTTTTTGCGAGGATACAACGATAATGCTATATCCCATAACCAGCGTGCCGGGATCAATACCAAGAATTATTTTTGAATGTGTTTGCAATGAGCGTTGGGATTGGATTACTTTGTGAACTTATTTTGGTGACGTTGAACAAAAATATCAAAATTCTTCTCAACTATGTGATTGGACCGGTGGTGTTTTGCCTGCTGGCCTGGTCTATTTACCGGCAATTATTGCGTCAGAACAACTGGCAGGTATCCCTGCAACATGCCTGGCGGGCCATGACAGGCGCTGAAGCCTGGAAGTTGGTGCTTACCATGGTGCTTATGTTTGCCAACTGGGGGCTGGAATCGCGTAAATGGCAACTCGTGATCAGGCGGGTACAGCCATTGTCGTTTATACAATCGGTTAAAGCAGTTTTTACGGGAACAACACTGGCATTTTTTACCCCCAATCGCATAGGGGAGTACATGGGACGAATATTATATCTTGATGAAGGCAAACGAATAAAAGCAATTTCACTTACTATTGTATGCAGTATGGGCCAGTTACTGGTTACCTGGTGGGCAGGAATTGGCGGAATTTTATATTTACAGGCCTATGGGAATACAGAATTGCTTCATACGTTTGCAGGGTTCTGGATGAAGGTGTTGTTATATTTTACTGTAGTCGTTGCTGTAATTTTAACATTATTTTATTTTCGTTTAGCAGGCCTGGTAAGATGGATTGAAAAGTTCCCGCGATTGCAAAAACCTGTTGCTTATATCAGAGTTTTGGATAGTCTTAACGCAACCATCTTATTTCGGATCTTGTCTTTATCTGTACTGAGATACAGCGTTTTTATAGGACAATATTACCTGCTATTCGATGTGTTTGATGTGCATATAACTGCTGCACAGGTTGCGGGCTCTGTAAGTGTTATTTTCCTGGTTTTATCTATAGTACCAACGATTGCTGTGATCACCGAATTAGGCGTGCGCTGGAAAGTCGGCATTGAAGTGGTACAACTTTTTGATAGAAATATTACCGGTATCCTGGCAACCTCCCTGATCATATGGGTTATAAACCTGGTAATACCAGCTTTAATTGGGAGTTTGTTAATTTTAGGCATTAAAGTATTTAAGAATAGAAAATAATACGCCTGCCCGGACGTCAACCTTATTAAATGGATTAATTGAATAGCGTTACGATGAAAGTAAACCGACCACTCGTACTCCTCTTGCTTATTGTCATTAGTTTTCCGCTGAGAGCCGGGGACGGCTTTTGCGAATTACGTAATTCGGCCTTTTCAACTGGGGAAATGATCACCTTAAAGGTATTTTATACAGTAGTAGGCGCGTATTTCGGAGCCGGGGAAGCCAACTTTACCACTACACTTGAAAAGGTGGCTGGTAAACCGGTGTATCATATTACAGGAGATGGTAAAACGTATAGCTTTTACGACAATTTTTTCAAGGTTCGGGATAAGTACGAAACTTTTATAGATACGGCCACCTTGCAACCATTGCGGTTTATTCGGAATGTATATGAGGGCGGTTATAAAAAATATGAGAATGTAACATTCAATAAAACCACCAATTCAGCCATAACCAACCAGGGTGTTTATAAAGTACCCGAATGTGTACAGGATGTATTAAGTGCTGTTTATTACTCACGTAATATTGATTTCAATAAGCATAAGGTTGGCGATAAGATCGAATTTTCTATGTTCCTCGATAACGAAGTTTATCAAATGTACCTCCGTTACCTGGGTAAAGAAACCATCAAAACCAAGTATGGCAAGTTCAGGGCTATAAAATTTAAACCACTTCTTATTAAAGGGACGATTTTTGAAGGCGGTGAAAAAATGACCGTTTGGGTTAGCGATGACAAGAACCATATCCCCCTCCGTATTGAAAGCCCCATTTCAGTTGGCAGCGTGAAGATCGATATGATCAGCTATCGTAATTTGCGGTACCCGCTCACTTCATTGATTAGCCTGTAAGCCGGGCGTTTATCATTAGTTACACAAAGCTGGTTTGCGATCATAACCTGCTTATTTTCAATATATAATAATTGATTTCCAACATCACTTGCTTCGTCCTGAAGCTGTATTTATAGTCCTGCGCCAGGCGTTTTCCTATCCGCAATTTGATTAAAGCATTGCGCAGACCCTCAAAAATGGGAATCGGGTAGAAGGCAAAGATTACACATCTCCATAAATTGTAGTACCCCGGAAATTTAAAAAACGCCATTTGTCTTGCTCTGCTCACGCCATCTATTACCTCGTTGATCAGGCCAATCACAATCAATTACCTGCATTTTTTAAAATGCACTCAGCGTGAAAAATATTGAATGTCCGTTTTTGGCTTGTTGCGGTTGAAATCATCTCAAAATATCAGGCGTGGCAGATTCGGCAGATCGATTTTTAGAAAATGGCCATTTTGTGAATTGCTAACTCCGTTTTTTCAAATGATCAGAAAATTGCTTTTTGAGCTAATTACGAAACGCATGCCGAAAATAACAAATATTAAATTTAATCAATGAATACATATTTTATAATATTTTAATCCGTGTGTGCCCAATGATCACTGGTAATAGTAAAACGGCAAAAACGTCTAAAACGACAAAAGCGAAAAGCCAGTAAATGTCACAACTTCAATGTATATGGTTATGCGTAATAACGCCAACCTACATGGATAGTTGATTATTTTACGTGTTGATAATCAATGTATGTGTAAAAAAATAAAAGGCTATAAGGGAAGGCATCTATACACGAAGTTGCCCTTTTGTTCAGGCTAATGTGTTAAGGAGCGCCGTTTTACCAGGGCTTCAGCGAGCAAAGAAAGGAGAACACCGTTATGAACTTCAGGTTTGAAACAGAACGAAAACAGTATTTATTACAATTCAGAAAGTTTAAACACTTCTTTATGGCGTATGCCTCTATCGGTTTGTTGCAATGAGCAACATTCGTTTACCGGATCATGTTCAAAAAATAAAATGTAGTTGTTTGCTGCTGCTTCCGTAAGAAATTGCTTTTTTTCCAGTAGCGTAGTGAGGGGGAACATATCGTAGGCCATTACATAAGGAATGGGTAGGTGAGCAACTGCCGGTAACAGATCGGCCGCGTATACAACGGTATGACCTTTATAGCTGATCTGCGGTAACATCATGGCTTCTGTATGGCCATAAGCGAACCGAACTTTCACCGTGTCAGAGAAGTCAATACCATCGGTAGGTTCTACAAATTTTAATTGCCCGCTTTCCTGGATGGGTAAAATATTTTCTGCCAGGAAAGACGCTTTTTCGCGGTCGTTAGGTTTCGTTGCGGCTTCCCAATGCCGTAAGTTGCTCCAATAGGTAGCATTTTTAAAAGCCGGAATTAATTTGTCGCCTGAACGAACGATACTACCGCCGCAATGATCAAAATGCAGGTGGGTAAGAAATACATCCGTGATATCGTCGGCAGTAAAGCCATATTTTGCCAGTGACTTATTTAAGGTATCATCGCCATTCAAATAATAGTGGCGCATAAATTTTTCATCTTGTTTATCACCCATACCGTTATCAATTAAGATAAGCCGGTTTTCTTCCTGTATCAGCATACTGCGCATAGCCCAGTTGCACAGGTTGTTTTCATCGGCAGGGTTCAGTTTATTCCAGATCGATTTGGGTACTACACCAAACATAGCGCCACCATCCAGTCTAAAGTATCCTGTATTGATTGAAAATAATTGCATGATTTTTTTTTGTTACAATTGAATACAATTTGCGTTCCGCTTTTTTGCTTTCTGTGTTAAGCCTTCTGCGCTAAGCGTTTAGCTTTTTGTAAAGTGAATAAAAGCCATACGAAACCAAGCATAAAAAATACCATCAGCGCCAGCACAGAGTTACGCATACCGCCATACTTGATCGTTCGTTCTTCAATATAGGCAAATGTAAACATTCCCATTACGAGGGCTATTTTTTCGGTAACATCATAAAAGCTAAAGAAGGAGGCTGTATCTTTTGTGTCGGGCATGAGGTTAGAATAAGTAGACCGGCTCAGCGATTGAATGCCGCCCATCACCAGTCCCACAATAGCGCCGAGAATATAAAATTGAATATCTGTATACGTAAAGTAAGCAGCAATACAGGCGCCTATCCACACAATTACACAAACCATCAGGGTTTGAATATTTCCAAATCGTTCAGATGCCCGTGATATCAGGATAGCCCCTGGAATAGCCACCAGTTGAATGATCATAATGGTGATAATAAGTTTATCGGTGGGCAGGTGCAATTCTTTAGCGCCAAATTGCGTGGCAGCCAGGAAAACAGTTTGTATACCGGCGCTGTACCAGAAGAAAGAGAACAGGAACAACTTCATTACCGGCATGTGTTTCAGCTGGCTCCATACTTTTTTCAGTTCCAGAAAGCCATTGCTGAATACGTTCTTACGTTCATGTCGTTCTTTAACCGTGCTGATGGGCAGGTGCCGGAGAGGAATTTGTGCAAAGCCAAACCACCACAAGCCTACCAGTACAAACGATACCCGGGCAGGCATAAAATTTCTTTCATAGGGCGTGTTAAAGCCAAATGACTCTGGCAAGAACACGACTATAAAGCATAGTATCTGTAATATAACGCTGCCAATATATCCCCAGGTATAACCGCGTGCACTGATGCGGTCGCGCAGGCTATGCGGCACCAGGTCGGGCAGGAAAGAATTATAAAACACCAGGCTGGCCCAAAATCCAATGCAGGATAATACCATGCAAATGATACCGATATTCAAACTCGTTGAAGAGAGTTGCGTTTTATCGCCAGGCAGGGGCGTGGGTGCAAAAAAGTATAGGAGGGAACAGAAGATGGCGCCCATCGTACAAAAAAAGCGCATGAAGTTCCGCTTGTTACCGCGGTAATCGGCAATGGATGTAAGTATGGGAGAAATAAAGGCCACCACAATAAAAGCGGCGCCCAGGGCATAATTGTATAAAGCGGTGTTCACAAACTTTCGGCCCAGGAATTCAACTTCATTATCCGGCATCCTGTTTTTGGTAATGGCCTCATAGTAAGCCGGAAATATCGTAGAAGTAATAACCAGGTTGTATGCCGAATTGGCCCAATCGTACAAACACCAGGAGTTAATGACTTTACGGGAAGCTATCTGCATAACGAAAGCTTTGAGTTAGTTAGGGGATATGCAATAGACAATCAGCAACCGGTACCCTGTATTACCTGCCTATTACACCGGTATAAAATAAGATCAACAAGGCAATACCTACAATAATACGATACCAGCCAAATAAACGAAAACCATATTTCTGCAAAAAACTAACGAAGAACCGGATGGCCAGCAAAGCAACAATGAATGCGATGGCGCAACCCAACAGTAAAGTACTTAAGTTATCGGTATTGAGCACTTCGGGTTTTTCTTTATACATGTCGTACAGGCTCTTTACCGTTGCCGCCAGCATAGTAGGCACTGCCAGAAAGAAGGAGAATTCAGCTGCTAACCTTCTGGTTAATGTTTGTTGCATACCGCCGATAATGGTTGCTGCACTTCTGCTTAAACCCGGAAAAATAATTGACAGCACCTGGTACACGCCTATAATGAACGCCTTTTTATTGGTGATTTCCTCTTCTTTATCGATAGCCGGTTTTTGAAACCATTTGTCAACAAACAACAGCACGATACCACCCAGTAACATAATAAGCGCAATGATCTCTGTCCTGCCAAGCATGGCGTCAATATGTTTTTTAAACAGTGCGCCAAAAAACAAGGCGGGTATAATGGCTATGATGAGCTTTATATAGAACGAGATCTTTTTAAAATCAAAAAATTTGCGCCAGTACAATACCACTACAGATAAGATTGCACCAAATTGGATAACGACCTCAAACAGTTTGACAAAATCTTCGGTTTTGGGATCGTCCTGGATGCCCAAGATATCTGCGGCAATAGCCATATGCCCGGTTGAAGAAATGGGTAAGAATTCAGTAAGCCCTTCTATAATAGCAATGATAATGGCGTGGAGAGTGCTCATTCGTTGATAGGTTGATCAGTTAACGAGTTGATATGGTTGAAAAGGTAACAAGTTAAACAATGGGTGTATAAAATAAAGAAGCGACACTGACCAGGTATCGCTCTTAATAAGGTGATCGTTTTAACTTATTAACATGTAAATATTTGAATGTATCAACTGGCTTTCGGCTTCTTAAAGATGGCATATACTTCAATGCCCAGTCCCAGTAAGATCAGGATAGGAGCAATGGTAATACGACGAAAGCTGTATACTTCATTTTTCGTGAAAACGTTGGGATCGTCGCTTTTTCCACCCGACATTAAAATAATGCCGAGGCCTACCAGAATAATGCCTGCGATCATCCAGATGTAATTATCCTTGGTAAACAGGCTGTTGGCAGGTGCTGCGGTTTGTTTTTTTAATTCCTTCATTGGGCCAAAAATTAGATGCGCAATATAGGTAATCTAAAGAATTTTGAATAACGAATAATGGGATTGGGATTAATAGAGTTCGTCGAGTTTCATTTTCAGGTATTTTACCACGCTGCGATAGGTACTGAACAGCGTAATGCTAATACCCAGTAAGATCAGGAAGCCAAACAGGATGGCAACTTTGCTGTTATCACGCAGGTCGCCCAGGTAAGGCAGAAAATATTCCGATAACATCATCAGTCCGTAAATAAGACCAATTGCAACCAGGGCTGCAATGAGGCCATTCAACACGGCACGCATATTTAAAGGACGGGCAATGAATCCCCGGGTAGCGCCCACCATTTGCATGGTCTTTATCAGGAACCGGTTGCTGTACATGGCCAGGCGAATGGTATTATCTATAAGTATAATGCTTAAGATACAGAACAGGGCTGCCAGGGAGGCGAACACAATCAGTCCGGCCCGTACCGACGATCCCATTTTTTCCACCACAAAGGCAGGATACTTCACACTTTCTATCACCAGTTGCCGCGTTTCCAGGTCGGCTTTTATGGCCGCAATGGTATCCTTCTGCACGTACATGTTCTTCAGGTTAAAGTCAATGGAAGCGGGAAGCGGATTTTCATCCAGCAGTTCCTGGAAATCGGCTTCTTTTTCCATCCATTGCTTTTTGGCGGTTTCTTTATCTATGTATTCAACGGTTTTGGTATAAGGACGCGATTTAATGTATTGCATCAGAGAATCCACATCTGCCTGGGTAGCACTTCTACGCAGGTAAACCTGCAGCTTGATGTCTTCTTTAAGTTCTTCGGTATAACGGCTGGCATTTAATAACAGCCACCCGAAAACGCCTACAAAAAAGAGTACTATGGTAACCCCCAGGATGGCCATAAAGTAAGATGGTTTGGAACGCTTGGCCGATGCTTTTCCGAATTGCGCCATGTATTATTAGTTTTTGAAGGGATGATAATGCCTCAAAAGAGCGGCAAAAATAACGGTTTTATCCCGGTAAAACGGTTATTATCCGTATTTTTGACATCCTTCTAAACGCATGAAATGGTATAAAAATTTCAATGGTGAATGACTTTTTAACGTTTCCTCAACGTTTGATTGTCAGGGAGAAAGGCTGAAAACAGTAGATAAGTTTAAAAAATAGCCGGCAACCCAATAACTAACGAACTAAATAACCAGGAAAACTAAAGAACTAAAACTAAAAGAACCAAGAACCAAGATATGGAATACAACTTCAGGGATATTGAAAAAAAATGGCAGGCACAGTGGAAGGCATCAGGCGCCTATAAAGTGAGCAATGATTCCCCGAAACCTAAATTTTATGTACTGGATATGTTCCCCTACCCAAGCGGGGCCGGATTACATGTTGGTCATCCGCTGGGTTATATTGCCAGTGATATATACAGCCGTTTTAAACGCTTGAAAGGGTTTAACGTCCTGCACCCCATGGGGTACGATGCGTTTGGACTGCCGGCTGAACAATACGCCATCGATCATGGTGTACATCCGGCGGTAAGTACCGACCAGAACATAAATACTTTTCGCCGTCAGCTCGATAATATCGGTTTTTGTTTCGACTGGGACCGGGAGATCCGGACCAGCGATCCGTCATATTATAAATGGACACAATGGATATTTCTGCAATTGTTCAACGGCTGGTATAACCGCAAGGAAAAAAAGGCAGATCACATCACCAACCTGGTAAAGAGTTTTGAACAGGGCGGAAATGCCGGCTTTGAAATTCCGCACGATAAATACCAGATCGCTAAAACCGGGAAGCGGGTTTTTACTGCCGCTGAATGGGCTGCTTTCACCGAAAAGGAACAGCAGGATATTTTAATGGAATACCGCCTGGCCTATTGCGGTTATGGCGAAGTGAACTGGTGCGAGGCCTTGGGAACCGTATTGGCCAATGATGAAGTGATCAACGGCGTAAGCGAAAGAGGCGGTCATCCGGTTGTAAAGAAAAAATTGCGGCAGTGGTATCTGCGCATTACCGAATATGCCGACCGTTTACTGGAAGGCCTGGATCGCATTGAATTCAGCGATTCGATGAAGGAAATGCAAACCAACTGGATTGGTAAAAGTTATGGAGCAGAGATCAGTTTCAAACTGAAGAATTTGAACGACTCGCAGCTTACGGTGTATACCACCCGTCCCGACACCATCTTTGGTGTTGATTTTATGGTGATAGCGCCGGAGCATGACCTGATAGAATCCATCACAACGCCTGACCATAAACAGGCGGTGGAGGACTATATAACATATGTAAAAAGCCGCAGCGAGCGTGAGCGCATGGCCGAGAAAAAGATCAGTGGTGTATTTACAGGCGCCTATGCATTGAACCCATTTGACGGACGTGAAATTCCGGTGTGGATCAGTGAATATGTACTGGCTGGTTATGGAACCGGCGCCATCATGGCCGTTCCCTGTGGTGATGAACGCGATCATAAGTTTGCGCAACATTTTAATATTCCTATTACCAATATTATTGGCAGTCATTACGACGGAAATGAGGCCAACTCCACCAAAGATGCCAAACTGGAAAATTCCGATTTCTTAAATGGCATGGTCATGCGCAATGCCATGGAAGTGGTGATCAGGAAGATTGAAGAAATGGGCATTGGCGTGCGCAAGGTGAATTTTAAAATGCGCGATGCGGCCTTCAGCCGGCAACGCTATTGGGGCGAGCCGTTCCCCGTTAAATGGAAGAATGGCATAGCATACCCGTTATCGGAAAGCGAATTGCCATTGGAATTGCCTCACGTAGACAGTTATAAACCCGGTCCGGAAGGTGAGGGGCCATTAGCCAATATCGCTGAGTGGACAACCCGCGACCTGGAAACGAATACCATGCCCGGATACGCCGGCAGCAGCTGGTATTTCTTACGGTATATGGACCCGAATAATGCAACTGATTTCTGCAGCCGTAAAGCCAGTGATTACTGGGGCCAGGTTGATTTATATATTGGTGGTACCGAACATGCGGTGGGCCATTTGTTGTACAGCCGTATGTGGACCAAAGCCTTGTTCGACTTAGGTTATATTGGTCATGATGAGCCCTATAAAAAGCTGGTGAACCAGGGTATGATACAGGGCAGCAGCCGTTTTGTGTATCGTATTCATGGCGCCAACAAATTTGTATCGTTCGGTTTAAAAGATCAATATTCTACTGATGCCATACATGTGGATGTAAATATAGTAGACGGGGTAGAACTGAATGTTTCGGAGTTTAAGAATTGGCGAACTGAATATGAAACGGCAGAGTTCATCCTGGAAGATGGTAAATACATATGCGGTACAGAAGTAGAGAAAATGAGCAAGCGCCTGTATAACACCGTAAACCCCGATGATGTGGTGAATAAATACGGCGCCGACACTTTCCGCATGTATGAAATGTTCCTGGGACCCGTTGAGCAAAGCAAGCCCTGGGAAACAAAAGGCATTGAAGGGGTGCATCGCTTTTTGAAAAAGTTGTGGCGGTTGTTTTATGAGGATACGAAAGGAAAAGTGTGGAAAGAAGAAAAGGCTACGCCTGCTGAATTAAAAGTATTGCATAAGACCATTAAGAAGATAGAAGAAGATACCGAACGATTCTCTTTCAATACCGGTGTGAGCGCCTTTATGGTTTGCGTAAATGATCTGATCGATTTGAAATGTCATAAAAGAGAAATTCTTGAACCGTTATTGATATTGCTTGTGCCGTATGCGCCGCATATCAGTGAAGAGTTATGGCATTTGCTGGGCAATACCACCTGTATACTGGATGCTGCCTTTCCTAAATTAAATGCGGGTTACCTGGTTGAAAGCAGCAAGGAATATCCCATTTCAGTGAATGGCAAGCTGCGTACAACTATAGAGATATCATTGGATTTGCCGCAGGACGATGTAGAAAGGATGGTACTAAGCAATGAGGTTATTCAAAAATGGATGGAAGGCAAGCCTCATAAAAAGATTATTTACGTGAAGGGGAAGATGGTGAATGTGGTAGTGTAAATTCGTGAAACGTGAAACGTGAAACGGCAAACGGTCCCGCGGGGGCTGATTGCCGTTTTTCTTTTCTTACCTCTTACTTCATATTTCCTACTTCAGTTCTTTTGCTTGAATCTGCATAGCTATCGGTTTGTTTTTTTCTTCTGTTTAATAAACCTGATCAACGCACTGCTGTTTTCCGTACTTTCCAAACGCGCCTCAAAACGTTTGCCGTCAACAATAGCAACCATTAATGAAGTGTTCGGCGGAATGGTACCGAGGTTTTCAGCTACCATCACCATTTCATTGTCTTCAGGCAAATCGTTCACTGATAAGCTGAGCGAATAAGGTTTATTGTTTAACCGAACATGCTCAAACACCATTTTGCCGTTCAGGAATACTGCAATAGAATCACCATCGACCACCGCATTATCATAAAAACGCAATTGAATACTATCGCCGGTAATAGGAATAACCGTAACCAGTTTTTTATCGCGGTTGGTATACTTTTGATTGGCAGTGGTAGAGGCAGCGGGCGCCGGCTTTTTCTTTTCTGTAATTGGCGGTGCTGTAACAGCAATGGATGCGTTATTTTTTTGAACAGGTTTAATGCTGGTGCTTTCCAGCGAACTTTCCTTTTCTTCAGGATACTCATTAGCCACCAAATGTAAACGGGCAATACTATCAATGATCTCCGGATCATTAGCGCCGTATATATAGTTTTCTATTACAAAATCCCATTCGTCATGAAAACCGGCGGATGTTATTTTTTGAAGTGCTACCGTGCCTTTGGGTTTGTCTTTATTATCGCGTTCGGTGCTTTCTCCATCCAGCATCATGGTCCCTTCACCGGGGCAATTGAAATCAGCCACCGATAGCAGCGCTTCTTTATCACCACCAAACGCTTTACCCGACAGCCGGTCTTCCAGCATGGCATCATCCCACCACACCACGCTGTTATTGTTGGGATCAAAATATCCTTTCACCGCATACCGGATGTAATTGCTGCGTGACGTGTAGTAATACGATGTACCCAGGAGACTATCACCTTTTTTAATGAGTTTCAATTCGGTATGGGCCGAACCGATCTTGCCTTTCCAGGCGCCTGTAATAGTTTGAGCTTGTGTAGGGTTATGAAGAAAACTACAAAGCATGAGGCCAAAAAGCAGTGCGATACATGTTTTCAAGGCGATTGATTTTTGCTGGTTATTGTTACAACGCCCTATACAGGGTAATATTTTGCCTGGATTTTCATTTAACGATTCTACAGGAATTCCAGGTTTAAACCCTGATCCTGAATTGTTTTGGCCAGCGGTGGAATTCCCGGTCCGCATGTAAACTAATCTTTTCCCTTTTCTGTTTTAATTAGGAAATTAGCAATATGGCACATCCAACTATAGCGTTGATAGAGGGCCTGCGTAAAGCGGCCGCCGGCCTGGTAAATGGCAATTATTATGCCTGGGGACATCATGGCGCCTGTAATTGCGGACATTTATTACAGGTTACCACCCAATTATCAAAAGAAGAGATTATTACGTATGCTCATACCGGTACCGGCGAGTGGACAGAGCTGGCACAGGAAACCTGTCCGGTTACCGATGCTCCCATTAATTTGTTATTAAAAAAGTTGCAACAACTGGGGCTAACCCCTACAGATATACACAACATTGAATACCTCGAAGATAGAGAAGTGCTAAACCGGTTACCCGGCGGCTTTAGATGGCTCAAGAGAAACGTGCGGGAGCATGTAGTCCTTTATTTTGATACCATGGCGAATTGGCTGGAAGAGAAATTGCTCAATAATATTGAGGTCAATTACAGCGAACTATTGCCGGAGGAACCGGAAATTGTAAACAATATGCAGGAATAAAAGATCAATTATTCTTTTTCGAATCATCCTGATCTCCTGTTTCCATAAACTCATTCCGATCTTTTTTATAATTCATCAGAATGGCATATGACACAATCGTTGCGGCCAGTATCATGTAAAATATAATCATCCACGTATCCATACCCTTCAGTTTAGTTATAGGTAGATAGTCAGAAATTATGCCATTTTATAATTTGTTGTTGTGCCAAAGGGTAAAAACGATCTTTTGTTGAAAAGTAGCACACTCAAATTAGAAGTTGCAACAACCACTTCGGTTACTACTGATTGATTATTAGGGAGATGATTGTATATTGCAAGAAGGCGATGCCTGATAAAAAAAATGATTTGACAGGAGCCTGATTATTAGCATATTATAATTCATTCAGTTGTTGCAACAAATTTCATTCGAAAATATCATCCGCAAGTATCAGTTTACATTTCACCGTGTAGTGGATTTTAACCGGGCGACAGATCGGTTACTGCCGCTTGATTTCACGCAACAAAATAAGGAACTGACACCCGCTATTCTTGCTGATGAGCATGTTTTTAGTCAGTACATTCAGCAAAAACTACAGGCAACCAACTCCCGGTATGGGATAGGTGGTTATGCCGAGCACAGGACCATCTATAGTATAAGCCAGGTATTTGATGGAAAAACATCAAGTGAAGAACCTCGTCGCCTGCATTTAGGTATTGATATCTGGGGGCCTGCCGGTACACCCGTGTACGCGTTCATGGGCGGCATGATCCACAGTTTTGCATTCAACGATCAATATGGCGATTACGGTGCTACGTTAGTGTTGCTGCATCAGCTGGATGGTGTACCCTTTTATACTTTATATGGACATTTAAGTTTGCGCGACATAACCTCTCTTGCTGCGGGCCAGTATGTTTCCATTGGCCAAACGATTGGTCATTTTGGTGAACTGCATGAAAACGGTCACTGGCCGCCACATCTTCATTGTCAGATCATCTTTGATATGCAGTTAAAAGAAGGAGATTATCCCGGTGTATGCAAATATTCCGAAAGAGAAAAATACCTCGCCAATTGCCCTGACCCCGATCTTATTTTGCAATTGAACCGGTATATATAATTCCTTATTCAGGATTCGCAAACCGATATACCGGCTAATACGCCAATCCTCTTTTTTTTTTGAGCAATAAACGGGTTGATATCCTTTTTCGATCGTTGCAATTTTGTGGTTCAATAGTACAACCATGAAAAAGTTTAAAATTGTTCCGTTATCAAAAGAATATGCAGCACACATTCGCTCAACCGGTAAAGATGAATTTGGTCACACGGTTATAGAGCAGGTAGCAACAGGTTTAGGACCATGCAGGGTTTCGTTAAAACCGTTTAAAAAAGGTATAGATAAACGGCTTTTGATCAGCCATAGCCCCTTTGCTTTGGACAATGCTTTTAATCAGCCCGGACCGGTTTTTATAAATAAAGAAGAGGTGTCAGCATATACAGATGTCTATCGTTTTCCACCCGAGATAAAAGCCAATAAAAAGAGCTTTCCATTATCGCTTATTGGGTATAGTGAAGATCAATTGATGATCTTTACCCAGTTAGTGGGTGACGATGATGTTGATGAACTAATTGAACGCATATTTATTCAACGGCCTGAAGTGGCTTATCTCCACGCCCGGAATGCACAAGCCTGTTGCTACATCTGTAAAATTGAACGGGTAGAAGAGTAAAGTGCTTACAACATAGCTTTCACAATCTCTTCCCATTCCTGTTCCAGGGAATAACCGGGCATACGTTTATCGGCTTTGGTATACCAGTAATTGGCATTCCATACATCACCTTCGCGGCGGTGCAGATAAGCATGGATCCAGGCAGCAGATTTATCTGGTACATCCTGTATCAGGGTGTGCGCCTGGTCCCAGTCACCTTTGGCATCGTGCCATAGCGATTGAAGGTATACGTTGCTGTCGGCAGGAGGTGTATTGGTTGTCAGACTTTGCTGAAAGACTTCGAAATTCATAGTATAAAGTTATAACCTTTTACCTTACACTTTTAAAAGCTTGAACGCATGCGTCCATTCATTATGTAAAAAGCCTGGAATACACCATAAAATGCACAAGGGCTCAATGGCCCGGGCGGCAGTGGCTTTACCCATATCTGCCGTTTCCCAGCCAAAGCTGGTTAATATTTCCGTCACTGTCTTTTTGGCCTTGTCGTCGTTACCGCAGATGAACATGGTCGGCGGTCCGCCTTTTACGGTTGGCTTATACATCTGTATATTGCCCACGCTATTAAAAGCTTTTACCATTTTGGCCTGGGGAATTTGTTGTTGTAACCGCTCCATCAACGATTCATTCAGCGTGGTAAAAAAAGAGAGTACACCATCTTGCGGTGGGGTAGTTCCAATAGGGTTGGTAGCATCTATCAGGATCTTATTGTTAAAGTGCGAGGTGCCTGCCAGTTTGATGGCCGATTCAGCTACCGACCCCGCTACCGCCAGTACCAGGATGTCGCCAAATTGTGCGGTTACGCCAAAAGTACCGCATTGCCCTTTGGTGTTTTCTTTCTTCCATTTTTTTACTTCTTCTTTGCCAGGATTGCGGGTGCCCAACATGACTTCATGCCCTTCGGCTAAAAAAGCCGTACCCAGTTTTTGGCCAACTGCGCCGGAGCCAATGATGCATATTTTCATTTGAAAGTTATTATTGTCTTTAGCCAAATGGAACTTACCATGCCCAAATTTTCATTGTAATAATGAAAATTTGGGCATGGACGTTTCATCTGCAAATTTTTATTTTATTTACCAGATGGATATTGGGGTAGTGTTCAAGTAAGGTAGTGAATTTTTATAATCCCAGGGTGATATGTATAAAGCGAGCTCCCCATAAATTCATGGATTTACTCACTTACATTTGTGTAGTTTTACAAAGACGTGTAAACAAATGGCCAATCCCAATTTAAATAACGACAAAGAAACGCTGAGTGCGGCGGATAAAGAGTTTGAAAATAATATCCGTCCCCGGGAAATAAATGATTTTTCGGGGCAGGCACAGATCATTGAGAACCTCATAGTTTTTATCAAAGCCGCTAAAATGCGTGGGGAAGCCCTGGACCATGTTCTGTTCCATGGCCCGCCCGGTTTGGGTAAAACCACGCTGAGCCGCATTGTGGCCAATGAACTGGGCGTTAAAATCAAGGAAACGAGCGGTCCGGTAATTGAAAAACCCGGTGACCTGGCCGGTTTGCTCACCAACCTGGAACCAAACGACGTATTGTTTATAGACGAAATTCACCGGCTGAGCACGGTGGTGGAAGAATACCTGTATGCGGCTATGGAAGATTACCGCATCGATATTATGATCGACAGCGGTCCCAACGCGCGAAGTATACAACTGACGCTTAACCCCTTTACTTTAGTAGGCGCCACCACCCGCAGCGGTTTGTTAACGGCCCCTTTGTTATCGCGCTTTGCTATTAAAGAGCGCCTGCAATACTATACTGCTGAAACATTACAAAAGATCATTCAGCGTTCCGCCGGCATTTTGGGCACAAAAATTACTTCTGATGCGGCCAGTGAAATTGCCCGGCGCAGCCGCGGCACGCCTCGTATTGCCAATGCCCTTTTGCGCCGGATGCGCGATTTTGCGCAGGTGCTGGGTAACGGCGTCATTGATCTCGGCATAACGCAACATGGTTTGAAAGCGTTGAAGGTAGACGAACACGGGCTTGATGAAATGGATAACCGTATTCTGCTGACCATCATTGATAAATTCAAAGGTGGTCCGGTAGGCATTACAACCATTGCTACCGCAGTAGGGGAGGAAACCGGTACGCTGGAAGAAGTGTATGAGCCGTTCTTAATTCAGGAAGGATTTCTTAAACGCACCCCCCGCGGTCGCGAAGCAACCCATAAGGCATATGCTCATTTAGGAAGAGTAGCACCCGGCAGCGGCGGAGCGGGTTTACTGTTTGAATAGGAGGCGTGAAACGTGAAACGTGAATCGCCGCTGCAAGGCGAAAGCCCAATCCAAAAAAAGTGAAAGGCCGAAAGCCAAAAGAAATACTTCTTTCCCAATAGCCAATTAGCAATCGCAATAAAGAAAACGCTGAGTAATTAGAGTTGAATGATCTAACTACTCAGCGTTTAGTATTTTATAACTCCCCTTTAGGGGCGAAGGTGCTGGCTTACGCCACAGGAGCAACCAACCGGAAGCCATTACCGTGAATGTTCACGATCTCAATGGTGTCATCATCTTTCAGGTATTTGCGCAATTTGGCAATATACACATCCATACTGCGGCCATTGAAATACGTATCGCTACCCCATATCTTTTTAAGGGCCTGTTCACGCGGTAACAGGTCGTTCATATGCTCGCACAGCATTTTCAACAACTCGTTTTCCTTAGGCGATAATGTTTGTGTTTTACCACCATGGCTCAGTTCGCGTAATTTGGGATTGAAGTGATATCCGCTCAGGTCGTATTCTTTATTCTCCTGTTCTTTATTCACTTCTTCATTCCTTTTCAGAATGGCTTTAATTTTCAATAACAATACCTCGCTGTCGAATGGCTTGGTAATGTAATCGTCGGCGCCGAGCTTATACCCCTGAATAATATCTTCCTTCATGGTTTTGGCGCTCAGGAAGAATAATGGAATATCAGGATCCACATCACGGATCTCTTCCGCCAGCGTGAATCCGTCCATATGAGGCATCATTATATCAAGTAAGCACAGATCAAATCTTTCGCGTTGAAATGCGGCAAGGCCAAGGCGACCGTCACGTTCCAGCGTCACATCAAAATCATTCAATTCCAGATAATTCTTCAACACCATTCCAAGGTTCGTGTCGTCCTCGCATAATAAAATTTTAGGTTTCTTTCCTTCCATTGTGATGTAGATTTAGTTCGATAGTGTAAATAAAGTTAAATCATTTACCAAAACCGGCAATAGCCGCGTAATTTTTTGTTAATAATACCTGTTTACCGGTTAAATGGCAAATTATAAGTATGAACAGTTAATTGGTTAATTTTACGCTTTAATAATGGTCTTATGCGTTTGACAACTGATAACAAATTCAAAAAGCTTATTGTGATTGGTGACAGGGTATTGATTCGCCCCGCTAAACCAAATGAACGTACAGAAACCGGGTTATTCCTGCCGCCCGGGGTACAGGAACGTGAAAAAGTTCAGCAGGGTTATGTTATTAAAGCAGGTCCTGGTTATGCTATCCCTCTCCCGGTAGAAGAAGAATCCTGGAAAAACAGTGATGAGCAGGTCAAATATGTGCCATTACAGACGAAGGAAGGCGACCTGGCTATCTTCCTGCTAAGCGGCGCTACCGAAGTATTGTATGAAAATGATAAGTACTATATCGTTCCGCAAAGCGCTATTTTAATGCTGGAACGGGAAGAAGAGATCTAAGGCTAATTAGCTAATATGATAATGTGATAATTTGATAATGGAAACGCCACTCAAATGAATTATGTAGGAGCTGTTAAGGTGTTTGTTATCAGCTTATTAAGATGGATATATCCAGGTCTTTTTACTTCTATAAAAATTATAATCTGTTGTCGTTCCTGGCTTGCTGATTCCGGGTAAACCTGTATCTTTCTGCCACAAAATTCAGATATGCGTAATAAAGATGCATTTGTACAACTGGTAAAGGAGAACTATACTTTTAAAGGAGAATCTTTTCGCATAGGTACGGCTGTATTGAATGGTGAAGTGCTTACAGGAACAGATGCATACATTCCATTAAAAACGATGAACCGGCACGGGTTAATTGCTGGCGCTACCGGAACAGGTAAAACCAAAACCCTGCAACTGATATCAGAAGCATTGAGCGACGCCAGCGTACCTGTATTGCTCATGGATATTAAAGGCGATCTAAGTGGTATTGGCGCAGCTGGTACTGAGAATAATAACATCAAAGAACGACTTGCCAAAATAGGCGGAGACTATAAGCCCGCCGGTTTCCCGGTTGAGCTCATGACCTTAAGCAACGAAAAAGGGGTACGCCTGCGTGCTACCGTAAGTGAGTTCGGACCAATTCTTTTATCAAAGATCCTTGACCTTAACAATACGCAGGAAGGGATCGTATCCCTGATCTTTAAATATTGCGACGATAATAAAATGCCGTTGCTCGATCTGAAAGATTTTATAAAGGTTATACAGTTTATAAGCAATGAGGGCAAGAAGGAAATTGAACAGGCATATGGAAAAATTGCTACTTCCAGCACCGGTACCATTTTGCGTAAGGTAATAGAATTACAACAGCAGGGCGCCGATGTATTTTTTGGCGAGCCTTCTTTCGAGATCGACGACCTTATGCGCATTGCCGATGATGGCCGTGGAATGATAAGCGTGCTGCGGGTAACTGACATGCAAAACCGGCCCAAACTGTTCTCCACGTTTATGCTGCAAATGCTGGCCGAACTGTATGCTACCTTACCGGAAGCCGGCGATATTGATAAACCCAAACTGGTACTGTTTATTGATGAGGCACACCTGGTATTTCAGGAGGCGACCGATGCCTTGTTACAACAAATTGAAACGGTCATAAAACTCATCCGGTCAAAAGGAGTAGGTATTTTCTTTTGTACGCAGAACCCGCAGGATATTCCCGCTGCTATATTAAGTCAGCTGGGTTTGAAAGTGCAGCATGCGTTGCGTGCTTTCACCGCTGCGGATAGAAAGACCATTAAACAGGCCGCAGAAAACTATCCGGAGACCGAATTTTATAAAATAGATGACCTGCTTACTCAGTTAGGTATTGGCGAAGCATTGGTTACAGCTCTGAATGAAAAAGGTATTCCCACGCCATTAGTGCATACGATGCTCGTACCGCCCCGGTCGCGCATGGATGTTTTAACCGATCCTGAAATAGATAACCTTGTTAATCAGTCAAAGCTGTTGAAAAAATATGCCGATGTTGAAGATAGAGAAAGCGCCTGCGAAATATTAACGGCAAAACTGGAAGAAGCCGCCCAAAGGACCGAGCAACAAAAGGAAGAAGAAAAGCCTTCCAGGGCATCAAAGAAAGAAGAAAAATCAACCCTCGAAAAAGTACTAGAAAGTTCTGTTACCAAACAAATAGGCCGTACAGCTGCCAACGTTATCACCCGCAGTTTGCTGGGTGCATTGGGGCTGGGCGGAAAAAGTTCTTCCCGCAAAAAATCAAGTAGCTGGTTCTAATAAGCCTGATCAGTAGCAATCAAACCCTATCTTCTATTGTTTGTTTTTTTAGTTGTTCCCAACCATTCACCATGGCGTATACCCGGGCGTAGTATTTTTTTAACCTAAAATAACAAGTATGAAGAAAACGATTGTATTGCTGGCTGTTGCAACAGCCTTATTAACTGCCTGTGAAACCAGTACCAACAAGGCGGAAGGAACAGATACCAAAATGTCTGATTCCACAAACGCTGAAAGTGCTGAAAGTAAAACGGAGCGCAATAAAAAAGTAGTCATGGCCAGTATGGATGCTATGATGTCAAAAAATGTAGATGAGGCATTTAAAGATGTTGCCACGGATGCTGTTGATTATGGTGATGGCAGTATGCCGCCGCTGAAAGGAAAGGATAGTATCATGAATATGTTGAAAGGGTATGTGAATGCTTTCCCTGATAACAAAGGCAATGACCTGAAATATGTGGCCGATGGCGACTGGGTAATGGTATGGGGTGAATGGTCGGGCACCTTTAAGAACGATTTTATGGGTATGAAGGCAACCAACAAATCGTATAAAATGAAGGATGTGGATATATTCAGATTAAACGATGCCGGGCAAATTACTGAACACCACAATGTACAATCGCCCAATACCATGATGGGGCAGGTAGGAGCCATGCCGTCGAAGAAGTAATAATAAAAGCAATTCGATTTATACAGGTCCGGTTTTGTAAAAGAAACCGGGCCTTTTATATTATAAAGACGGCTTTACAAAGCCTTCTTTATCTATATAAAGCTTGTTTTCGGTTTGTAAGAAGTCAAGCACTTTCCACAGCTTTTCTTTTTTAATGGCGGGCAGTTGTTGCAGCAGTCCTTCGCTTTGCACCGGCTGTTGATGAATTATTGTAAAGATAGATTGGGAAATATTTTCAAACTCAGTGGTGGAAAGGCCATGGTTTTTTTGTTGCAGGCAATTGTCGCAAATGCCACATGTTCTTGTATTTTGATCGCCAAAGTAGCTAGCAATATACTGGCTGCGGCATTGTTTGCTGGTTTGAATATATTCCATCATCACCCTGATCCGTTCAATGAACTGTTGCTTTCTTTTTTCATAACCGGTCATATCAAACCGCAGGGTAGCCGCTCTCACCCTATTCAACATAAGGTATAACTGCGGACTGTCCTTACGGGGAATGTATTCTATAATGGCATTGCCATCCAGTATTTTCAGCTCATGCATCACGGCTGTTTCTTCTTTGTGCAGCAAATAAGCAATGCTTTTTTCATGCACATTTACCGGCATATCAAAAATGCCTTCGTAGGTGCGTAGCAATGTTTTAATTAATGGTTCCAGTTGCGGATGATCGTTTTCAAATTGGTATAACCACTGTTTGCCGGTTACAAACTGTATACGGGCGGGTAAAAAGATCTGTTCGTTATACGATAGCCAGCCTGACTGCTCCAATGCTTTTATTGAATAAATGGCCTGATGAACATCCAGTTGAAATTTCTTTATAAAGTCGGTAAAATCGAAGTCATAGTAATTGCCTTCTCCTGAACCGGAAGGTATTTGCAGAAAATTCATCAAGGCGTCGTATACCTGTTTGATAACATCCAGCGAAGGGAAGCGAATATCGGGTAGCTGTTGCAGCTCATCCAGCTCTTTGCGGTCATATAATAATACGGCGTAAGATTTCTTTTCATCGCGACCGGCACGCCCTGCTTCCTGGTAATAATTCTCCAGGCAATCGGGTACGTCGGCATGAACCACTACCCGCACATCGGGCTTGTCGATGCCCATACCAAAGGCGTTGGTGCAAACTATGGTGCGAATGGAATTATTGATCCAGGCGGCTTGTTTGCTGGTGCGAGCTTCCTGTTGAAGCCCGGCATGGTAGAAATCTGCTGTAATGCCATGCATGTTCAGCAGATCGCTGATCTCTCTGGTGCGTTTGCGGCTTTTACAATAAACGATACTGCTGCCTTTTACTTTCTGCAATATCTCTTTGATCTTATTGATCTTTGAATCAACGGTAAACACACTGTACGATAAGTTAGGCCGTTCAAACGACTGACTGAATACTGCATGGTTTTTAAATTGCAGTTTTTCACAAATGTCTTTTTGTACCGCCGGGGTGGCTGAAGCGGTAAGCGCCAATATGGGAATGCCGGGTAGTTCTTCGCGTAAGGCCGCGATGCGTAAGTAAGGCGGTCTGAAATCGTATCCCCACTGGGATATACAGTGCGCTTCGTCTACTGCAATAAGATTGATATCAAGACCAGGCAGGTATTCCCGGAATAATTTGGTTTCAAGCCGCTCCGGCGAAACGTATAAAAATTTACAATTACTGCTGGTGGCTAATTTAAAGATATTAATGACTTCATTACGGGTCATGCCCGAATAAATGGCAAAGGCGGTTATGCTTTTTTTGCGCAGGTTATCAACCTGGTCCTTCATCAATGCGATCAATGGACTGATCACCAAACATAAACCTTCCTGTGCCATGGCCGGTACCTGGAAGCAAATTGATTTGCCGCCGCCTGTAGGCATTAGCGCAAGTGTATCTTTTCCGGCCAATACGGCGGTAACAATTTCCTCCTGCAAAGGCCGGAAGGAGGCATATCCCCAATATTGTTTTAATATGGAATGAATGCTCAAGTGTTTGCTGTTTACGCTACTTTCTTAACAAAAAGCCGCACCGAATTCACAGCCAGCACTACATCGCTTAATCCCATCACCAACGCACCAAAGGTGGGGGTGAGTAATCCAAATGCGGCTACAGGAATAGCAATGATATTGTAAAAAAATGCCCAGAAAAGATTTTGTTTGATAGTGATAAAAGTATGGCGGCCCAACCCCAATGCAAGGGGTAAATTTTTAATGCCGCTGTTCATCAGTACTACATCGGCTGTTTGCACCGCAATATGTGATGCTTCGCTTAATGAAATACCAATGGTCGCTTTTGCCAGGGCCGGCGCATCATTGATGCCATCGCCAACCATAGCGGTAGGGCCCTGAAGGGTTAGATCTTCAATAACAGCCAGTTTTTCTTCGGGCTTTTTTTCTGCAATCACTTCATCGATGCCCAGCAGGTTGGCCAGTTGCTGGCATTTGTTCAGGCGATCGCCACTTAATAAAATGGTGCGAATATTTCTGTGACGAAGATACTGAACAATGGAAATGGCTTCGGGACGAACTTCATCTTTCACATCTATCCAACCCAATAACACACCGTTCTTAAGAATATAAACATTATGCGAATCTTCGGTAGTTAATCCCATGGCTGTTTCAAACGAACCCGCTACATAGCGGTCGCCTGTTGCAGTGGATGCCAGCATACCGGTCCCTTTTTTCTCTTCTATCTTAGCCCAACGGATCGCATCTTTTCGTTTCCAGCTGGCTGTTATGCACTGGGCAATAGGATGGTTCGAATATTTCTCCAGCGAAAAGGCGATCTGCTTGAATTCATCGGCAGAGATATTATCTGTGGTGACCTCGAAGTCGGCCAGTTCAAACCGGCCGGTTGTCAGGGTGCCTGTTTTATCAAACACCACCTGTTTAATGGTCCGGAATAATTCAAGGCTTTTGGCATTGCGGAACAGCACGCCGTTTTTAGCTGCCCTTCCTAATCCTACTGCAATGGCTGCTGGTGTTGCAAGGCCCATAGCGCAGGGGCAGGCAATCACCAGAATGGCTATGCTACGCATGAGCGAAATGGTAAAGTCGTGCAATACCAGGTAATTTACCACAAAGGCAACCACGGCAATGCCCAGCACCACGGGAACGAATATCGCGCTGATTTTATCGGCCAGTTGTTGTACCGGGGGTTTCTCGCTTTGCGCCTGTTTTACCAGGTTAATGATATTTGATAAAACGGAATCTTTGGCTTCGGTAGTAACCTGGGCTTTAATTATACCATCAATAATAAGACTGCCCCCGATCAGCTTGTCTTTCCCTTTTTTAGTAATAGGCAGGCTTTCGCCGGTGATAATAGACTCGTTTACGGTGGCATCGCCCGATAATATTTTGCAATCGGCCGGTACCTGTTCCCCACTTTTTATAAGTATAAGGTCGCCGCTGCGCAGTTGTATATTTTCTATCGGAAAAATTATTTCCTGGTGATGTTCATCAAAGGCGATCATATTGGCCATCACCTTTTGTGATTTGGCCAGAGTGTTCAATGCCCGCTGAGTTGATTGTATGGACGCATCTTCCAGAAAGTTCCCCAGAAATACCAGGGTAATGATAGAGGCGGTGGTTTCAAAAAAAAGATACCCGGCACCCATGTTCAGCAGGGCGCCTGTTAAGCTATATACAAATGCGGCTGTGGCCCCAATGGCTACAAGCACATTCATATTTGGCATGCGGTTACGAATGCTTTTGATAGCGCTTCTACCGAAAAAGTCCATGCCCACCACGTAAACGGGTAAACAAAGTCCCAGCTGCACCCATGGGTTCATCAGCCAGTGAATATGAACCCATTTGTCGAACATGTGAAGCATCAGTGGTATGGTAAATACCAGGCAGAATAAGAAGCGTTGTTTATGGTTAGCAAATATCTTTTTGCCGCGTTTGGGAGCCTGGGCTTCTTCACTTTCAACAGTATAACCCAGCGATTCAATGCCTTTTATGATCTGTTGTTCGTTTTTACCATCGATGTCAAAGCTTACTTCACCCCCCATCAGGTTTACCTTCACATCGTTCATTCCTTCCTTCGTGAGGTATTGCTGAACGGTCAATGCACAATTTGAGCAGGTCATGCCATCTACTTTCCAATTCACTTTTTTCATGTTCATCCATGGGGTTATGTATGTTTACAAATTTACCGCTCTATGGGTATATGTTCCCGGCATAAAAGCAATAATATGGCCACGGGGTTGCAATTTTAACTTAAATCTGTCTTTCCGGCCTATGATATTATCTTTGCACTTTTATGCAATTGCAATGTACAATAGATAATATCAGGCAAACGGCACACCGTTTTTGGGAACTTGTTGATGGGCGTAAGGTCATTGCCTTTTATGGCCCCATGGGCGCCGGCAAAACTACCTTTATTCATGCATTGTGTGATGAAAAAGGGGTAACAAGTACGGTGGGTAGCCCTACTTTTTCCATAATTAATGAATATACATGCCCGGGCGGGAAGATCTTTCATATAGACCTGTACCGGTTGAAAGATGAAGAGGAAGCGGTACGCGCTGGCGTGGAAGATTGCCTGTATTCGGGCGATTTATGCCTGGTAGAGTGGCCCGGCCGTGCAGAAGCGATTTTGCCGGAGGATGCTGCAAGAGTGGAGATCCAGGTGGTAGATAAGGACACCCGAAATATATTAATTTTATAATTTTTTTATTTGATACATTCCTGGCCAACGGGTCAGCATTTAGGGGCAAAATTGGCAAAAATAAGCGCCTGAAAGGTTTTGTATAATTGACTTTCACTGCAATAGCTTAAATTTTGTAACTTGTGGCCCCGATAATGGGGGTAAAATCATTTACTGCTACATGTCCCAGCAAAAGCCGATTATCAGCACTTCTTTTAGTTACGAAACACTTCAGGAAACTCTGGATATAAAACCCAAAGGGGCGGAATTGCATATTGGTATTCCCAAGGAAACTGCGTTCCAGGAAAACCGTATATCACTGACTCCCGAAGCGGTGGGGGTATTGGTCAGTAACGGGCATAATGTCGTTATTGAGCACAATGCCGGGGAGGCTGCTCATTTTCGCGATCGCGATTACAGCGAGGCCGGTGCCAAAATAGTATATGATAAAGCGGCTGTATATAAAGCGCCGATACTGGTAAAAAGCGCCCCGGTGGTAGAAGAGGATATGCCTCACCTTCAGCTAAACCAGGTGATCATTTCGCCCATCCATTTATCGGCCATGAAGGCGGAGTTTCTGCAGAAGATGATGGAAAAACGCATTACAGCCATTTCTTTCGAAAACCTCAAAGACGATAGCGACAGTTTACCCATTGTACGCAGCATGAGCGAAATTGCCGGAAGTGCTGTCATGCTTATTGCGGCACAGTACCTTGGTTCGGCCAATCATGGGAAGGGGGTATTGCTGGGCGGTATATCGGGCATTCCACCTACTAAAGTAATTATTCTGGGCGCCGGTATTGTGGGTGAGTTTGCAGCCCGAGCTGCGCTGGCACTGGGCGCTTCCGTAAAAGTATTTGACAATAGCGTGTACCGCCTTAAACGGTTACAAAATAATATCGGCCAGCGTATGTGGACCTCCGTCATGGAACCCCGCATTCTGGCTAAACAATTGAAGACATGTGAAGTGGCAGTAGGCGCCCTGGGCTCGCAGAGCGGCCGCACGCCGGTAGTGGTTACTGAAGAAATGATAAGTAATATGCGGCCCGGAAGTGTGATCATTGATGTTAGTATTGACCGCGGTGGTTGTTTTGAAACTTCAGAGATCACCAGTCACGAACAACCGATATTTATGAAGTACGGTGTGATACACTATTGTGTACCCAACATCCCATCGGGATTTGCACGCACCGCTTCCCAGGCTATCAGTAACGTATTGATGCCTTTATTGCTGGAAGCAGGTGAGGAAGGCGGTTTTGAAAACCTCGTATGGCATAAAGTACACCTGCGTAGCGGGATCTATCTTTTCAAAGGAGCACTCACTAATTTTCACTTAAGCCAACGCTTCGATTTAAAATATACCGATCTTAACTTATTGATTGCAAGCCAACGTTAGAAAGGGTTGCATGTAATGAAAAAAATATTATTCATTACCGTTCAGCAATAAAACTGTCATTTATACGATTAATAGCTGCAATAACTTTAATGTTAGGCGCATTAAATATTAATAATTTCAATTAATAATGCGCCCGAGATTTGACTTTCACAAGTTTCCGATTACTTTTGTGCATTCCCCAATTAACAATTGCCGGCCTTTTTATTAGTAAAGAAAACGTAGATTTTCGTAATAAAGCGACGTTTTTCACGTTTTCTATGGCCCAAAAGTTGCTAATTGGATTCAAATACCTGTTATGAAGACAAGGCCCTATTTGTTAATAGTACTCTGCATCTTGATTAGTGAAATGACCTCTTTTGCCCAAGGCACCGTTCCGCCCTTATCGGGCTGGGACATGGATGAGAAGAGCGGCAACTATATCTTTAAACCCGGTAAAACAACCGGTGAAACCAAAGAATTTGTATATGAAATAATGGCTGTTGTAAAAAGTGAAGGACAATCTGTAGAAGATTGGTTTAACAGCGCCATCGATAAAGATATACAGCAATCAGGGTTTACATTGCCAGCAGCCGCTAAAAAGAGCATTACTACCAATCAAACTATTTTCTCTTTTTCTACTGAGCTAACAGATAAAAAAGGCAAACCCTGGTATGTAACCTATGTTGGGTACCAGGCAGGGGGCAGCGAAAACCGCATGGCCCGCGTAATGAGTTCACCCGATGTGAAATATTATGCAACGTATATGCGTCCTGTAGCCGACCATTTTGGCCAACTCGCTAAAATGGATGCATCTGCAGCCGCTGCCGGCAAGCTGTCTAAACCAACGCCTACGCATGCAAAACAGGAATCCAAGACAAATAATACCCACAGTGAAATTGTTCCTGAAAAGGGATTGAGATCACAGGAAATTAATGGTATTTTAATTCACCTTGAGTATAATACCACCGCTGATGGCAAAATGGTACGGGTTTATAAGCCATATCTCGTTTTGAATGATGGCAGTATATATAGTGAACCGGTTTTAAGTCCTTATAGTTTGGATGTTGCCCAGTCAAAGCAAAAAGAACCTACAAGATGGGGTACCTGGAAGTTGAAGAACAACTCTTTTATGGTTGATTGGACAGCCCGCAACGAATCGGAAAAATGGTTTAAAAACTGGTTCTGGGCAACCCCGTCTCAGAAAGAAGAGAAGCTGGAAGGATCGTTCATAACGGTAAATGGTTCCGAAAATGAGGCCCTGACAAATGTCGAAAAAGCAGCGGGCTCTAAATATATTTCATTCAACAACTCTGGTCAGTTTACATTATCGGTTTCGCCATACGGTAACGGCAATGCAACCGTGCCTGCTTCAGAATTTGCCAAAAGAAATGAAGCCGGTACGTATACCCTCAATGATTACTCTATGGAGCTGCATTTTAATAACGGAACCGTTATTCGCCGCATCTTCTACTTTTACCTGCCGGGTAAAACCCATTTTGGCATAGGCAATTCCGTTTACGTGCCTAAACAATCAGCTGACGCCACTGCCGGCAATTAACCGTTCTTTCCTGTAAACGCAGGCGTTTTACAGAACTGATTGAACAATGGCCGGCGCCATTACCACGATTATTTACAGGGATATACACATGTTTAAAACTTTTTTACGGAAAAGTTTTAAACATGTGACAAAATTTTAGGCTGGAACAACCGGCTTTCTTTTCTGTGGCCCCAAAATTGAACATTGCCCTGTAAATAGCCGTCTATGAAAAGTACGCTCCTGGTTATCTGCCTGTTCATGGGTTTGGGTATTCCCACCATATTTGCTCAAACCCCCGTTCAGCCTATGTTGGGCTGGAGGATGGAAGAAAATAAAGGGCGCTTTCTTTTTAAACCCACCGCTGTATTCAGTGATGATAGCAAAGAGTTTTCATATGAGGTAATGCCGCTCGAAAGATCTGAAGGAAAGAGTTTTGATGAGTGGTTTACCGGTTCTATTGATAAGAATATGCGGGTTTCGGGGTTTTCGATGGCAAAAAGCAAAGACAAAAAGAATATCAGTTACAGCACGCTTTCTTCTTTTTCAGGAAAAATCACCGATAAAGCCGGCAAAATATGGTATGTGGCTTATATGGCCTACCGTACCAGCAACCAGCAGTTCAGGATGGCGAAACTGTTTAGCTCACCCGATATTACCTACTACACCAGTTGCATGAAATCGGCTGCCATGCATTTTGGTAAACTCGCAAAACAGGAAGGTGCTTTTGAGACAACCGGTATGCTTGAATTAGCAAAAAACAATACGCCCGTGCCGGTCGTTCCGCCCACCGTAATTGAAAAGGTGCCAGCTCCCCGCAATGCTACCGTAAGTTTCGATAATGTAATCAGTGCGGGGAAAGGATTAAAGGCCACCGAAATAAAAGGTATAGTAATAAATCTGGAATATAGTTATGGGGCAGGTGGCGCCGTTAACAGTGAGTATACGCCTTATCTTTTACTGAATGATGGCAGTTTGTACAGCAACCCGGTTGCCAGTCCCTATGAATTTGATGTTGCGCTTTCAAAACAAAGAGAACCCAAAAAATGGGGGACCTGGAAAATAAACGGCGGTGCTATCACTGTTAACTGGCCCGGCAGAAATAAGTCGGAAAGATGGGAGAAAAACTGGTTCTGGGCCCGGCCCGCAGCAGGAAATGAAAAGATGGAAGGCGCCTTTACCAATATTGCAGGAGCAGGCAATTCCGCCATGGGAGGTAATGTGATGACGGTTTCTTCCAAAAATATTTTATTTAATACGTTAGGCCGGTTTGCTTTAACCGGCGTGTCGGTAGGTACTAATAATTATACCGATTATGGTATTGCTACTTCGGCTTATTCTAAAAAGGATGAAGCAGGCGCTTATGCTTTGAACGGATACTCCATTGAGCTACGGTTTAATAACGGCACTACCATGCGCCGGGCATTCTACTTCTACCCTAAAGACAAAGCGCATTTTGGAATAGGCAATCATGTGTATACGCAGAAAAAGTAAAGGCTCAAGGGCCAAAACTCTCATCTTGCCGGTCTTGTACCTTGTGGCTTTTTCCTTGTGCCTTCTACTTCCAACTTACTTTTTGTAATCGGTGATACTGATCTTCTCCTTACAGAACGAATACTCCTGTTCATCATTTGAACTTACGATCACCAGGCGGTTATTACAGTAATCGCGTATTAGTTGGTGATATAATTCAATACCGGCCGCATCGAGATTGGTGCAGGGTTCATCGAGTAATACGCAGGGAACATCACTGAATATGGCCTGGGCCAGTTTTACCCGTTGTTTCATACCGCTTGAGTAGAACCGGATCTGTTTGTTGGCTGCAGGTTTCAAACCAATAGCCTCTATGATGCCTGATATGCCTGTAGCTGGCAGAAAAGGCTTGAACTGCATGTGGAATTGCAGAAATTCCAGGAGGCTCATTTCTTCTATCAGCTCAAGATAAGGTGCTGCAATAGAAATGTATCGAAATGCCTTGTCAACATCTACTTCCTTTATTTGATCGCCGGTTTCCGGTTGCCGTTTCATCCCGTGCTCAGCCGGGACCATTTCATCCCGCCTTGCTGCACCGATCTCGTACTTCACGTTTCCTTCACTCATCATCATGGCGCCGCCGATCGCTTGCAGCAAAGTAGATTTACCCGACCCGTTGGGACCGGTAATAGCATAGGCTGTGCCTGAAATAAATTCCTGGTGAATGTTTCGAAAGATCCAGTCGCGGTTAAAACGTTTACCTGCGTTAATCAGCGATATCTTCATCCACACTATTTTTTGAATAGCGTTTAATGATACCGCGTCCACTTTCGCGAATAAAGGTTACAATTTCATCGCGTTCGTCGGTAGCGGAGAACTCTTCTTCCAGTTGTTCAAGCGCCTGGCTGGTATTCAAACCCTTGTTATAAATAATGCGATAAATATCAAGGATCTGGTTGATCTTATCAACGGTGAAGCCACGTCTTTTTAAACCAACTGAATTTACACCGGCATAGCTCAAAGGCTGGCGTCCGGCTTTAATATATGGAGGAATATCTTTACCTACCAGTGATCCGCCACTAATAAAGGCATGTTGCCCCACCTTTACAAACTGGTGTACGGCGCACATACCACCCAGAATAACCCAATCGCCCAGCATAACGTGACCAGCTACCTGCGAATTGTTGCTGAGAATTACGTTGTTACCGATCATACAATCGTGGGCAACGTGGCTGTAAGCCATGATCATGCAATTTTTGCCGATCTGGGTTTTCCACCGGTCTTTAGTGCCCCGGTGAATGGTAACAAACTCACGTATCGTGGTATTATCACCTATTTCTATTATAGTGTCTTCTCCTTCAAATTTCAGGTCCTGCGGAATAGCCGAAATCACAGCTCCCGGGAAAATGCGGCAATTTTTGCCGATCCGGGCGCCTTCCATGATGGTCACATTGCTTCCGATCCAGGTTCCTTCGCCAATTTCCACGTTTTGATGAATCACCGTAAAAGGATCAACTTTCACATTGGTGGCTAGCTTGGCGTTGGGGTGAATATATGTATGCGGATGAATCATTTTATTAACATTCTTAAGGGTTGTACCAGGATATTCATTCATAGGTGTTACAGACATCCCATCCCCTGTGGGGCTTGGCTGGTGATTTTCACCTAAACTGTGTTTATGGATGGATTGACGTTTGATGTTAATTAATCTGCTAAAATAGACAAAACTCGTTCAATAAACCCCCACGGCCGTATAAATTTTATTGCTCATTTCCCTTTTCGGGTGTAATAACCAATTACTTATCTTTTTATTACTTGCGCCATAAGGTCGGCTTCGGTGGCAATTTTGTTGCCAACATATACCGTTCCCCGCATTTCGCAAATACCACGCCGTATCGGGGAGATTAACTCCATTTTAAGGATCATAGTATCTCCGGGCACCACTTTTTGCTTGAATTTACAATTATCGATCTTCAAAAAGTACGTATCATACTCTCCGGGCGGCAGCGAATTAATACAAAGGATACCGCCGGTTTGGGCCAGCGCCTCTACCTGCAATACGCCGGGCATTACGGGATTACCGGGAAAATGACCTGTAAAGAATGGTTCGTTATAGGTTACATTTTTAATGCCAACGATATGTTTATCAGTCAGTTCGATGATCTTATCAACCAACAGGAACGGATACCGGTGCGGCAGTGTTTTTTCAATCTGCTGCATCGTGAATACCGATGGCAAGGTTGGGTCATACACCGGAACATCCTTTACATGCTTATTCTTTTTAATGTATTGCTTGATTTTGCGGGCAAAATCAACGTTGGTGCTATGACCAGGCCGGTTGGCTATAATATGGGCCTTTATGGGGTAACCGATCAATGCCAGGTCGCCTACCACATCCAGTGTTTTATGACGGGCCGGCTCATTCGGAAAGCGTAGTTCCAGGTTGTTGAGGTACCCTTCATTCTTTACTTCAATGTTCTTGCGGCCAAAAAATTTGGCCAGCCGGTTCATTTCCTCCTGGGTTACGGCTTTGTCAACGATCACAATGGCGTTGTTGATGTCGCCACCTTTAATAAGGTTATGTTCGATCAACATTTCCAGTTCGTGCAAAAAGCAAAAAGTACGGCAAGGGGCAATTTCTTCCTTAAAATCACGCAGGGTTTTTAAACCCGCATGCTGGGTGCCCAAAACCGGACTATTAAAATCAATGAGGGTGGTAACCTTATAATCTGTAGCGGGAAGGGCTGTCATTTCAACCCTTTTCTGTTCATCGTAATGTGTAATATTGGTATCAATACTGTACCAGGCTTTGGCAGCATCCTGCTCCAGCACACCGGCTTCCTCAATGATCTCCACAAAAGGCATTGAACTACCATCAGCGATGGGAATTTCAGGCCCATTCAGCTCTATCAGGCAATTATCAACTCCCATCCCAACAAGCGCCGCCAGAATGTGTTCTACCGTACATACTTTGGTATCACCTTCCTGCAGGGTTGTGCCCCGGGAAGTATCGGTAACCAGGTCGCAATCAGCCTTGATGACCGGTTGTCCGGGCAGATCAATGCGTTGAAACTGAAAGCCGAAGCCGGGATGGGCTGGTTTCAGGGTCATATCCACATTTATGCCTGTGTGTAAACCGGTACCGGATATACTTACAGCCGATTGCAGGGTATGTTGTTTATCGGGATTAAAGTTATTATTCATTCCTGTTTTTTATAAAGAATGCGCAAAGATAGGGATTCATTTAAGACGAAAAGGCATTGAAGATGACCTACTTGTTTAATCAAACGAAAATGGGTTGGCGGCTGTAAAGCCATCAACCCATTTTTTACATTATGTTGTTCCGAAAAATGCGAATTATAAACCGGAAACCTTTTCGGTAAGCAATTGTTTCACTAAACTTTCCAACTCTTTTATCCTCTTTTCCAGCTCGGGCAATTTACGGCTAACCGCCTGGCTGCGCAATGCACTGGTGTATTCAAAAGCCGGACTACCGGTTACGGCGGCGTTCGGTGTTTTTATTGATTTGCTCACGCCGCTTTGCGCATTGATCTTACTGCCATCGGCAATTTGTATATGACCCACGATACCCGCCTGCCCGCCGATCATTACATTGTTGCCAATTTTGGTGCTGCCGCTTACGCCGGCCTGGGCTGCGATAACGGTATTATTACCTACCTCTACATTATGGGCTACCTGTATCAGGTTATCGAGTTTGGCGCCTGATTTAATAAGCGTAGAACCGATGGTGGCACGGTCGATGGTGGCATTAGCACCGATCTCTACAAAATCTTCCACTACCACATTACCAATTTGTGGCACTTTTTTAAAGCTGCCATCTGCCTGCGGCGCAAAACCAAATCCATCACTGCCTACAACTGTACCGGCATGAATGGTTACGTTTTTGCCAATAACACAGTCGTGGTATATTTTTACGCCTGGATGTTCAATGGTATTGTCGTTGATCTTTACATTATCACCCAGGAATACATTCGGGAAGATCTTCACATTGTTCCCCAGTACAACATTTTCACCGAGGTAAGAAAATGCACCGATATAAACCTGTTGGCCATATGTGGCCGATTTGCTGATATAAGAAGGTTCCTGAATACCCGTTAATTTTTGGGTAGCCATTTCCTGGTATTTTGCAAGCAATGTTGCGAAAGCTGAGTAGGCATCAGGTACCCTGATAAGGGTAGCGCTCACGGGTTCTTTCAACTCCTGCGATGCATTGATAATAACCAGGGACGCTTTTGTACGGTACAGGTATTCTTCGTATTTGGGATTGGCCAGAAAAGACAGCTGACCGGCCTGGGCTTCTTCTATTTTTCCAAAAGATTGCACCAAAGTTTCAGGGTTACCTTCCACTTTGCCATTAATGATCATTGCTATTTGAGCTGCGGTAAATTGCATAGATAAGTCGTTAGGTCAAGTAAGTCAAATATGTCAAATCTGTTATGTAAATCAAAATAGTAAAACTTGTCAAAGCTACACTATATTGAAAAAAATATAATGTGTTTTAGACGCTATGATAAACGGGTTAACATTCCGATCTCTATAACTGTTTAACAATTGTAATAACAAATGTAATATTTTTTCACAGGGCTTGCTAATGCCTGATGGATCAATGCATTATCAACTTTTGATATATCAGTGACCGTTCCATTCTTAAATAAAATATTAATACGTTCTTCACTGGGGTCGTATGTGGTGTTTTCTATTTCCCCCTTAAAAATAAAATAGTCGCAATCAGCATCTTTTATTTTCAAATGGTGGCAAATGTTATTCCGTTGTGTTATAATCCAGTCCTGATCAAACGGCTCAGCCTGTAATTTAACTTTTAATAAACGGCGTTCAACCAAACAACGGCATAAAGTGCTCAATACCGTATCGGGGTGAAATATCCAGTTTTTAATGGATGCCAGTACATCGTAATCATCGAGCAGGCAAAATGTAGGAAGGTTCTGTTCAATGAATGCGGTACTGGTAGTGCTCTTTAGAAAAAAGTCAAAGGTAACAGATGCAGCCTGCACTTCCTGCCCTTGTTGAATCAGCTCTTTTGCCCGCTGTATGATCTTTACGATTGTTTTTTCGGCACCCAATACGGTTTTATGCAGGTAAACCTGCCAATACATGAGCCGCCGGGACACAAGGAACTTTTCAATGCTGTAAATGCCTTTTTCTTCAACCATCAATTCGCCATCTTTCACTGCAAGCATTTTTAATATGCGATCGTACCCGATAACGCCTTCCGAAACACCGGTAAAAAAGCTGTCGCGCGTTAAATAATCCATGCGATCCACATCGAGCTGGCCGCTGATAAGCTGGTATAAAAAGGGCTTGGTATAATTATTGGTAAAAATGTCAATGGCTTTGTGCAATTGACCCTTCATTTGTTCATTTAGTACACGCATTATCAAAATACTGATCGTTTCATGATGCGTATTATTGATCAGTACATTTTCAAGGGCATGGGAAAATGGCCCGTGACCTATATCGTGTAAAAGAATAGCAATTTTTGCGGCTGTTTCCTCTTCAGGAGTAATATCCACTCCTTTATTTTTCAGTTCGGTTAACGCATTGCACATTAAATGATAGGCGCCCAGTGAATGATGCAGGCGGGTATGCACTGCACCCGGATAAACCAGGTGTGCAAATGCCATCTGATGAATGCGTCGCAAACGCTGGTACCAGGGATGCGCGATCACCTGAAAAACAAGTGGGTCATCGATGGTAATAAAACCGTATACGGGGTCATTAATGATCTTTCTTATGCGGTTTGTCATTCGCTGCCTGCTATTTTGTTAAAATTGCTGCCAAAAGCAGCTGGCAAAAGTACAAAGCCTGATGGGATAAATTAAATTTGAATAGTTTGTGCCTGAAAGCACAACCATCAAACCTGTTCGACCGGGTCATTCGGGCTTTGCTTCGCCGAAGCTTCGCAAAGATGGTCGGGCATATTCAAAAACATTAAACGGAATTTAACTTATAAAAAACTATACATGCCATTAGGAAAAATACTCTGGGTCGACGATGAAATCGAAAGCTTGCAATCACAAATTCTTTTTCTGCAAAATAAGGGATACGAGGTTACCGCATTGACCAATGGATTTGATGCTATTGATTTTGTAAGGGAAAATCAGCTCGATGTGGTGTTGCTGGATGAAACCATGCCTGGTATTACCGGCCTGGAAACACTCTCCAAGATAAAAGAGGTCAATTCGCAGATACCAGTGGTAATGATCACCAAAAACGAGACTGAAAACCTGATGGATGATGCCATTGGCAGCCAGATAACCGATTACCTCATAAAACCGGTGAACCCCAACCAGGTATTGTTAAGCCTCAAAAAGATCATTGACAATAAGCGGCTGGTAGCAGAATATACCACAACTGCTTACCAGCAACAGTTCCGTAATTTGTTTATGGCGCTGAACAGCAACCCCGATTACAATGAGTGGATGGATATTTATAAAAAACTGGTGTATTGGGAGCTGGAAATGGATAAAAGCGACAGTCCTGAAATGCAGGAAGTATTTCAGGCGCAAAAGAGCGAAGCAAATACCGAGTTCTTTAAATTCGTTTCAAAAAATTATGCGAAATGGGTGAATCCAAAAAGTGATGAGGGTCCCGTGATGTCGCATAACCTGCTAAAATTTAAAGTGCTGCCGCATGTTGAAAAAGGAATACCCACCTTCTTTGTTTTGATAGATAACCTTCGGTTCGATCAATGGAGGGCCATTCAACCGATCTTTGCAGAAAGTTTTCGCATACTGGAAGAAGACAGCTTTTATAGTATTCTGCCTACTGCCACGCAATACGCACGGAATGCCATTTTCAGCGGACTGCTGCCTATTGAAATTGAAAAACATTATCCACAGCAATGGAAAAATGATGATGAAGAAGGTGGAAAAAATTTACATGAAGAAGAATTTTTCCGGTCTTTTTTAAAACGGCAGCGTCGTGAGGATATCAAATCCTCTTATACAAAAATATTAAACAACCAGGCGGGGCAGGACCTGGTGAATAACATTCATAACCTGATGGGGAACGACCTGAATGTTATTGTTTACAACTTTGTTGATATGCTCAGCCATGCACGTACCGAAATGGAAGTACTGAAGGAACTGGCCGGTGATGAAACCAGCTATCGCAGTGTAACCAAAAGCTGGTTTGAGCATTCACCTTTGCACCAGGCGCTTAAGAAAATTGCTGATAAAAAGTTTAATCTCATTCTGGCTACCGATCATGGTACGGTACGGGTAAAAACACCGATCAAAGTAATTGGTGACAAACAAACGACTACCAACCTGCGGTACAAACATGGTCGTAACCTGAATTATGAACCTAAAGAAGTACTGGCTTTTCGCGACCCTAAAGAAGCCGGATTGCCGGTTCCCACAGTAAATTCATCGTACATTTTTGCCAAGGAAGATAGTTACCTGTGTTACCCCAATAATTACAATTATTATGTGAATTATTATCGCAACACTTTTCAGCATGGCGGCGTTAGTTTGGAAGAGATGATAGTTCCGATCATAAAAATGACGAATAAATAGTTCCATTGGCCTGCCTGCCGGCAGGCAGGCTCAGGACTGGCGGGCGGCGGGTGACTGGAAAATTTGATAAAACGAAAGCATTAAACACCAAAAAATGCCGTTTTAACGCTTTTTTGGCCGCGAAACGGTAATTCTCAACGTTTTGCGTGGTTTTGTGTGGAAAAGTTGAGTTTATCTATTTCCAGCACTAAAATTGTGAATATTAACTTTGCCTAACATTTAAAGTCATTACATCCAGACTATGAAATTTACGCAGGCAACATTAGACAAGATTGAAGCGGTTCTCGATGAGGCGGAATATGTGCTACGCTACGAACGGGGTAATTTTCAAAGCGGATATTGCATTTTAGAACAAAAGAAAGTAGTCGTATTAAATAAATTCCTTGTACTCGAGGGCCGCATTAGCACCCTTATTGACCTCATTCCACAATTAAACGTCAATCCGGATGACTTTTCACCCGAAGTACGCAAAACGTATAACGACGTGCTGGAAAGACATGCCCTGGTGCAGGAGGAGAGAGAAGAAGGCCAGAAATAGGTTGAAAAGTTAACAAGTTGACAGGGTTGATAAGTGGAGGTAAGATGTAAGAAGAGAATCAATTTTTTACCGCCCTATTTCATACCTCGAGTCTCTCGTTTTTTACTTCCTAATTCCTACTTCGTTCTTCTTCCGTATTTTTACCACGTGAGCTATCCTTCATTAACCATTACTTTTTTGGGAACCGGTACCAGTGCCGGCGTACCTATGATCGCCTGCGAATGTCCCGTGTGCACATCACCCGATAAAAAAGACAACAGGCTTCGCTCCAGCATAATGGTGCAATCGGCAAACACAACGTTGGTAGTAGACTCAGGTCCCGATTTTCGTTACCAGATGCTGCGGGCTCGTGTGAAGCACCTGGAAGCCATTATTTTTACCCATTCTCATAAGGACCATGTGGCCGGGCTGGACGATGTACGGGCTTTTAACTTCTTTTCGCAGCAACCCATGAACGTTTATGCAAGCGACGTAACGCAGGAAGCCATCATCCGCGAATTTCCTTACGCCTTCAATGAATTCAAATACCCCGGTGTTCCCGATATACAGTTGAATACAATTGCACTGGAGCCATTTATGGCCGGTGATATTCCCGTAACGCCTATTTTGGTGTGGCATTTAAAAATGCCTGTGCTTGGATTTCGTTTTGGCCGGTTCACTTATATAACCGATGCGAACCGTATAGAAGAAAGTGAATTGGAGAAGATAAAGGGGAGTGACGTACTTGTGTTGAATGCATTGCGTAAAGAAAAACACATCTCGCATTATTCCCTGGGTGAAAGCGTTGAGTTGGCCAAAGCGTTGAAGGTACCTCAATGTTATTTTACGCATATCAGCCATCAGTTGGGCCGCCATGCCGATGTGGATGCCGAATTACCGAAGGGTGTGAACCTGGCGTATGATGGATTGGTAATAAAAGTTTAATGAGATCCTGAGCGTAGTGGAAGGATCGAAGGGGCACTCAAAGAGACCGAGCGAAGTCGAGGTATCGAATTTTGCCGTTTCACGTCTCACGTCTCACGCTTGCCGGTGGCTGTATTTATAGATCATCTCATATAACTCACCCGGTTTAAAAGGCTTCGCCAGATAATCTGTCATACCAAAATCCCGCGTTCTTTTTAATATATCGGGCGAGGCGGAAGCCGTTAACGCAATGATAGGGATGACGTCATTAAAATCCCTGATATGTTGCGTGGCATTATAACCATCCATAACCGGCATCTGCAGGTCCATTAACACAATATCATAATCTGATTGCCTGATCTTATGAAGGGCTATTGCACCATTTTCTGCCACGTCAACAACCCCGTTCCAGTTGGTGATCATTTTTTTAGCAACCATGATGTTGAATTCAACATCTTCTACCAGCAACACTTTTATGCCCGACAGATCATTCTTGCCGGCTATAGATTGTTGCTGTAGTATTTCCGGCTTTCCTTTTTTAAAGGTTATGGTAAAAAAGAACGTGGCGCCGCGTCCGGGTTCACTGTTCAAGTATATGTCACTGTTATGCAATGCCGCCAATCGTTTTACGATGGCCAGTCCAAGTCCCGATCCGCCAAATTCCCGGGCAATATCAACACTGGCCTGCGTGAACCGGTCAAATATCAACACCTGCTTTTCTTTTTCAATACCAACTCCGGTATCAGTTACCGAAAAGGAAACGGTTACTGCTTCATCCTGCATTTTTTGTAATGATACCTGTAGTGTAATAACACCGTTGCGGGTAAATTTTACGGCGTTGGAAATAAGATTATGTAATATTTGTCCAAGCCTTACTTCATCGCCTAAAACATATGGTGGCAGGGCATTGTCAATGACCAAATTGAAAGTATTACCTCTTTCCGCTGCCCGTATCTGATGCGCTGTTTTTATGTGTTCAATCAGTTGCTGCAGGCAGATATTTTTTTCAGCCAGTACAATTTTCCCTTCTTCTATTTTACCAAAATCAAGGATGTCGTTGATCAGGCGAAGCAAATTTTCGGCGGAAATGTTCAATACCTTCAGATTCTCCAGCTGGTTGGGCAATAGTTGATCCTGCGATAGCAAATGGGCAATGCCTATGATCGCATTTAACGGTGTACGAATTTCATGGCTCATCACTGACAGAAAATCGCTTTTTGCACGGGCGCCATCTTCGGCCTGTTCTTTCGCCCTTATGAGTTCTGCTTCCGTTTCTTTTCTTTTTTGAATTTGTTTTTCGAGGTAGGCAATAATATTGATCAGTACATTATCTTCTTTTTCAATAATGGCCACCGCCTGCGGATCATGCGCAACGATGGCATCTTTTAATTGTTTTACCGACTGGCTGTAAATATTGTTTTGTATCTGTTGAGTGTGCAAGATGTCCTGGTATTCTTTTTCGCTTACCAAAAAAGCATGTTCGGTAAGTTGTTGATCGCTTTCATAATTCTTATATGACTGATCAACCAGTTTTAAAAACTCCTGGATGACCGGGTCGTATTTGTGCTGGCTCAATAATACTTTTTCAATTTGCTTCTCCAATAGTTTATGGTACTGCATAAGGGCGCTGGGCTTAAAATTCTGTAAATGTGGTAATGGTCATGGTTTGATTATGCAGTTCGCTTTGACTGCCGGCATTAAAAGGAGATATTTCTCCATACGAATAAAAACCTGTGGTACAGGTTGCCGTACCAAAAATTTCATTTACAGCATGTACTTCTTCTTCTGTTCTGTCGCGCAGGATCATTTTGCGGCCGATACAACTGATCAGTATGGCCAGGTCGGGTTTGGTGACCAGCGTATGCCGGGCAGCCCGGGAAGATCCATCGATCAGTTTATTAAAACTGGCCTTCATCAAACGTATGTGGCTACCGGCAGGCATATTTCCGGCGAATACCATATATCGTTCCTGCTCATTTAAGCTCAATATGGTTCGCACCACCGCTTTATCAGCACCAGGTTCTTTAACCGATAAAGGAAAAAGCATGGTAGAGCCCGGTAAACCATCTTTATAAGGTCCCAGGTAATCCTGGTAAAGATCAAAGGCGTTCTTACCATCTATATCATACAAAATATTTTTATCAGAACGGGTGATCGTTCGCACCGGACCAAACTCATCCCAACCACCAAAAGACCCATGGCCTACCTGTAACTGCTGGCCATAAAAGCCAATAGCTACTATGATCCCTTCTGCAGGCAATTGGTTTAGTCCAACAAAAGTTTTTATAAAACGTGAACCGTCACCTGCCAAACCACCCGTAACCGGAACGCTTTTAGTATTCGTTTTATTAAAACCGGATACCAGTTCGCTTCCGTTAATAAAAGTGCCGTCTGAAATGATAAAGGCAGCACTCAGATCGCTTTGCTGCAATTGCTGCATCAGGTAATGCCCGGCATCATAACTGTTTTTGTGCCTGTTAATATTGGTTTCAACGCAGCGAACATAGGTATTGTCAAATTCGATAGCTGTAACTACTACACTATTGTCGAAAACATCGGTATGAATAATTTCTCCGGAGGTAGATGATAAAATAATGTGCGCTTCGGGGTAGCTTCTTTCGAGATAATTAAAAACGGAGGTATCGGTTATAAGCGATGATTCGCCAAAAACCAGTACCAGCTGGCATTTCATTCGGTCAAAGCCTTCTGGATGCATGTAAATTTTCCATGCCTTATCTAAATACTGCAGCTGTTGGATCTTCATATGGGTTATTGTTTAAGGGGTACAGGTAAGGCTATATGTGTAACGCATATTGAATCAAATGATTATATTTGTACATAAAAAAGTAAGTGTTTTTTTTCAACATGGTCAGAAAGGTGTAGAAAATTTCAAATAACCACTTACTGAAAGGCAAATAATTAGTAGTAGTCCGAAATCGAAAGTTGACACCGCTCAATGTTTTGTTTATGGAATACAACTGGAAAGATTATTTCTCTTTCACAAAGAAAGAACGCACAGGCATTTATGTGCTTATTACACTGATTGGAATCTGCATTTTTGTTCCCCGCTTTTTTGAAACAACTCCCTTGAATGATGAAGTAATGGCAACAGCCATCAGTTTGCAAAGTGCCCATCGCAAACAGGTAAATACAGATTCAGCCAGCCATGTAGCATACGGCAAAAATCGATCTGCCTATAAGAAGATCTATGATGAACCGGTCAATGACCGGCAGTCTATTGACCCTTTTCCATTTGATCCCAATACACTGGACTCAGCAGGCTGGCGAAAGCTGGGTGTAAGTAGTAGAACCGCCCGCACCATACGAAATTATGTAGCCAAAGGCGGACAATTCAGAAAGGCCGGCGATCTGCAAAAGATATATGGGTTGAAAAAAACAGACGTTGACCGGTTAATACCCTATGTAAGAATAACAGCTCCGGCAACATCAACGATGTTTAATAATAAAGGGAAAGCGCCGGTGAAATATGTAAAAACGCCACCACCCCTCATCGATATTAACCAGGCCGATACGTTGGCATTTATATCCCTGCCCGGCATTGGCAGCAAGCTGGCTAACCGGATCGTCAATTTCCGGGATAAGCTGGGAGGATTTTATTCGGTGCAGCAGGTAGGGGAGACTTTCGGCCTGCCCGATTCTACTTTTCAATTAATAAAACCGCGCTTGCAATGTGAACCGCCAGCCTTACAAAAAATCAATATTAATACCGCGGATATAAACAGGTTAAAACAGCATCCCTACATCCGGTGGAACGTTGCCAATGCCATTGTGCAGTACCGGCAACAGCACGGCGCTTTTCATTCCCCGGAAGACTTGCAACAAATAGTGCTGATAACACCGGAATTGTATCAAAAAATGGCGGCTTATGTGACGGTGGAATGAAGCGACTCTATTGACATCCTCAATGCCAAACCGCAGCACCGTAGCCATGCAGTGCTAAAGTTTTTTAAAAAGAGTACTAACATTTGTTAGTCTTAAAAAAATCTGCCTATATTGCATCTGCCTTTAATGATTCTTGCCAGTTAATTCAGGTAATTTTAAGTATGAATTTTCAAACGTCAGAGCTTACCGATCAGGTTGCACAATCGACCCGGGATTTTGCCCAGCAACACATTAAACCTTTCGTAATGGAGTGGGACGAATCCCAGCATTTTCCCGTGGAGTTATTTAAAGAAATGGGAAAATTGGGTTTAATGGGCGTGCTGGTGCCGGAAATATATGGAGGCGCCGGGCTATCTTATTATGAATATGTAGCCATTATACAGGAAGTTGCCAAAGTATGCGGTTCTATCGGTTTAAGCCTGGCTGCGCACAATTCGTTGTGCACAGGGCATATTTTGAATTTTGCCAATGAAGAGCAAAAGAAGAAATACCTGCCCAAGCTGGCCACCGCAGAGTGGCTGGGCGCGTGGGGATTAACAGAACCGAATACCGGTAGCGATGCTGCCAATATGAAAACAACGGCTGTAAAGGATGGGGATCACTGGGTCTTAAACGGCACCAAATGCTGGATCACTCATGGCAAAAGTGCCGATGTGGCTGTTGTAATTGCGCGTACGGGTGAGCCCCGGGCAAAAAATAATGCAACCGCTTTTGTGGTAGAACGCACCACACCCGGTTTTAAGGCCGGTAAAAAAGAGAATAAGTTGGGCATGCGGGCCAGTGAAACAACGGAAATGATCTTTGATAATTGCCGTATACCCGATACCAATCGCCTGGGTAATTTTGGTGATGGATTCAAACAGTCATTGAAAGTGTTGGACGGTGGCCGCATTTCTATTGCCGCTTTGTCGTTGGGCATTGCCAAAGGCGCTTATGAAGCTGCTATGCAGTACGCAAAAGAACGTCACCAGTTCGATCAGGCCATTGCGAGTTTCCAGGGTATTTCGTTTAAACTGGCCGATATGGCGACTGAAATTGCCGCTGCCGAATTACTGACCCTTCAGGCCTGTGATTTGAAAATGCGCGGTGAAGTTGTGAGCAAGGAATCGGCCATGGCAAAATATTATGCCAGCGAGGTAGCTGTAAAAGTAGCTACCGATGCCGTACAGATATTTGGCGGCTATGGCTATACGAAGGACTTCCCCGTTGAAAAATATTATCGCGATAGTAAATTATGCACCATTGGCGAAGGCACATCTGAAATTCAAAAGATAGTGATCGCCAGGGAGGTGTTACGGGCTTAATTGATGAATACTGCTCAAGGTTGCTTGTCATGACAGAAGGCTCTGCTTAATTGCGGAGCCTTTTTGATTTATTAGCAAGCTCTTAAATAGTACGAAAAACAGGAATGATTAAAGTTTATGCATCATCCGCTTCCTGTAGTAAATTTATAGTATGAATAAAGAAGTCAATTATGTATTGGAGGGCTTCTTGCTAACGATACTGTTTATAGGAGCCTGTATGTTTTCCCGGTTTTTATTTTCTTTACCTACACATGAAGAAAAGGATGCCGTAATTGTAGCGACAACTGATTCCCCAAAAAGTGAGATTGGCAGTGCAAAAGGTGACGGGAAAATGCTGTTTCAGGATAATTGCGCTTCCTGCCACTCTATTATCAAAGACCTTACTGGTCCGGCGCTCGCAGGAGTGGAAGATAGAATAAAAGATAAAAAGCTTTTGTATGCCTGGATCCGGAATAGCCAGGCAGTATTGAAAACGGGAAATCCCTATTTTAAGGACCTGGTAAAGAAATATGACAACGTGACTATGACGTCATTTTCCAATCTATCTGATGATGAAATTGCTGCAATCCTTGATTATATTAAAATACATTCAGGGACAGCAGCAACAGTTTATGTATGTGGATTGCCTGATGAATAAACGAATTACGGCATCATATCATCATCGTCATCTTTCGGCCCGTATTTATCAAACAATTTGTCAATAGCGCCGCCGAAGATGGGAAATTTATCTTTTGCAAAATTCTTGATGATCTCAACTGCTTTATAAGCCTGTTGCTCTGTTAATCCTTCTGCCATTAACTTCTTAATTAATTCTTCCATACAAATATTTTGAGAAGGTAATTTAATGATAAATAAAAAACGCCAGTGTGGTAACTGACGTTTTTTGTATTTAAAGTAACTTTTGTAATTGTATTGAAGCGTTCTGCGTTAAGCGTTTTTGCGTTCCGCGTCTTACGCTACTTTCAGTAAACTCATTTTGCTCTTGTCGAAGTTCTTCTGCGCATATTCCAGGTTCAAATGGAAAACGGTTTGCTTTGAAGAAGGTAATTCAAACATGGCGTCGGTTAAGATGCTTTCGCAAATGCTGCGTAAGCCGCGGGCGCCCAGTTTGTATTCAAGTGCCTTATCAACCATAAAATTCAACACATCATCGTCCATGGTCAGTTGAATACCTTCCAGTTCAAACAATCTGCGGTATTGTTTGATCAGCGCATTTTTAGGTTCCGTTAGAATAGAACGAAGGGTAGGTTTATCGAGCGGATTCAGGTGAGTAACTACCGGTAAACGGCCCAGCAACTCAGGAATTAAACCAAACGATTTCAGATCAGTGGCATTAATATATTGAAGCAGGTTCTTTTTCATTTGCTCCTGCAGTTCTTTATTTACATTAAAACCAATGGAATTGGTATTTACCCGGCGGGCAATTACTCTGTCAATGCCATCAAAAGCGCCACCGCAAATGAAAAGGATATTTTGGGTGTTGATCTTGATCAGCTTTTGCTCAGGGTGCTTGCGGCCGCCCTGTGGGGGTACCAGTACATCGGTACCTTCCAGTAATTTCAATAATCCCTGTTGAACGCCTTCACCGCTTACATCGCGGGTGATGGAAGGGTTATCGCCTTTGCGGGCAATTTTATCAATTTCATCTATATAAACGATGCCTCTTTCGGCAGCGGCTACGTCATAATTGCATACCTGTAACAAGCGGGTCAATATACTTTCCACATCTTCGCCAACATAACCGGCTTCGGTAAATACGGTGGCGTCAACAATGGCGAATGGTACATTCAATAACTTCGCAATGGTTTTAGCCAGGAGGGTTTTACCCGTACCCGTTTCTCCCACCATTACAATATTACTTTTTTCAATATCAACCTCGTTGTCGGCAGGTTTTTGCTGCAGGCGTTTATAGTGATTATAAACAGCAACTGCTAATACTTTTTTAGCATCATCCTGACCAATCACATATTCATCAAGGAAACGTTTTACTTCAACTGGCTTTTTAACGTTCAGTTTGAAGGAAGTAGATGGCGGGGTGCTTTCATGACGGATCATCAGTTCCTGCTCAATGATCTCGCGTGCATGCTCAACGCAATTCTCACAAATGTGTCCTTCCTGCCCGGCAATAAGGATCTTTACTTCATCGCGGCTGCGTCCGCAAAAAGAACAGTGTAATGTTGTTTTAGCCATGTTGTGTATAAAATCGCTTACAAAGGTATCTAAATGCAAGTCCAAATCCCAATAAAAAATCCCAAACTCCTTTTGAAGAAAATTAGTATATGGAATTTGGGACTTTTACAGGTATATATGTACTATAACTTTTCAACTAGCTGATCTACAATGCCATATTCTATAGATTCTTTAGCATCGAGCCAGTAGTCGCGATCAAAATCTTTCATGATCTGTTCAAATTTCTTTCCACAGTTTTCAGCGAGTATGCGGGCGCCCATTTCCTTGGTCTTTTTCGTCTGTTTTGCCTGAATTTCAAGATCGGCACTTACCCCCTGCATATAACCGCCCAAACTGGGTTGGTGGATCATTACTTCGCCATGCGGGTAAATGAGACGTTTTCCTTTAGCGCCGGCGCTTAACAGGATAGAACCCATGGATGCCGCCAGTCCCATACAGATGGTGCTAACCGGGCTTTTTATCATTCTCATGGTATCATAAATAACCATACCGCTGGTAACCACACCGCCGGGGCTGTTGATAAAGAATTTGATCTCTTCGCCAGGCTTGTCAGCATCTAACAATAACAGGCGGGTTACAATATCTTTTGCTGATTTATCTTCAACGACACCCCACAGGTACACGGCTCTTTTTTCAAAAAAGAATTTTTCCATTTTCTTGGCTAATACGCCAAAATCCTGTTTTTCTTCTTTTCCGTTTTCTTTTGGTTCTTCTTCATCATCCATGCGAAATGGCTGAAATAAATGTTTAGAATATCTATGCATGATAAATTTATTTGTAGTTCGATATAATTAGTTGTTCAAAGATCCTGAGCGACCCTGAGCACGTGTCCGCATTTGGCGGATAGTCGAAGCGCCGAAGGATCAGCCCGGTTAATCTTTCTTCTCTTTGCGAGGATTGATCAGTAACACTTCATCAACAAGACCATATTCCTTGGCTTCTTCAGAAGTTAACCAGTAATCGCGGTCGCAATCTTTTTCAACCTGTTTACCTGTTTTTCCGGTATGTGATGAAATAACATCGTACAGGTTCTTTTTCAATTTTTTGATCTCGGCTACAGTGATCTCGATATCGCTGGCCTGACCCCCTATGGCGCCGCTGGGCTGGTGCATCATTACCCGGGCGTGCCTTAAGGCAGTGCGTTTTCCTTTTGTACCGGCGCACAGCAATACGGCAGCCATAGAAGCAGCCATACCAATGCAAATGGTAGATACATCAGGGGTTATGTATTGCATCGTATCGTACATGCCCAAGCCAGAGTATACACTGCCACCAGGCGAGTTGATGTACATCTGGATGTCGCGTGTGCGATCGGTGCTTTCCAGGAACAATAACTGAGCGGTTACGATGTTTGCCACTTCGTCATTAATGGGGTAGCCCATAAAGATAATGCGGTCCATCATCAGTCGGCTGTAAACGTCCATGACAGCAATATTCATGGGACGTTCTTCAATAATATTGGGAGTGAGGTTCGTAACCTGGTGCGTTTGGTAACTGTGCAGGGTATTGCTTGAAATACCTCTGTGGTGTACCGCGTATTTTTCAAATTCTTTTCCAAGATTCATAGTACTTTTCTATTATTTGAGTTGGCAATTTAAGTTTTTGTGAGAAACCAAATACCGTGCTACATAAAAAAACAGTCAATTTGGCCTAATATCTTCATAAACAGGGTTTTTAGGGGGGCTACCCAGGCAGTCAGTCTGGCATAAATAGCCCTTTTTGCTGTTTAAACGGCCTAACAGGTAGTCGTATGTAAAAATGGCTGAAGTATGCGGGACCTGGCCGCCAGGCGATTTTGATACCGGGTAGGGTGCAATGGTTGACCGAACAGTCATTAGTTTTATTTAGCATGAATAATAATTGCGAGATCAACAATTAAAAACAAAGATTGGTTGATAGCGTTTTAAATAAAAAAACAAACAATTGTTTGTAGATGATTTTGTTAAATGCCGGCTTAGTCCACTCGTTTGGTAGAAAAAATTTCCGATATCCATCTTTCTGCTATATCTTTGATCTACAAATTGAGTAGACTTATTATGTTTCGTTCCTCCACTATACGAATAATGTACATCTCCTGTTGCAACAAATATTGTTGTTGCTGTAATACGCAATAAGTACTCGCTTGTCCGTCGCACTCGCTTTCCAGGTTCCAGATTAATGAATGAATGAAATGAATGATAAACGTATATGAGCTCAACACTACAGTCATACTTGTCAGATTTAACCCACCAATCAGATAGACTAAATATTCATGAATTTATCAAACTGCTTACCGGGCAGTTTCCCGGCCAGGTTACATTTTCTACCAGCTTTAGTTATGAAGATCAGGTAATTGCCCATGAAATTTTGAGCAATCAACTGCCTGTAAATGTTTTTACTTTAGATACCGGGCGGTTATTTGCAGAAACGTATTCGGTTTGGAGCAATACCAACGAAAAGTACCATGCCAATATAACCGCTTATTATCCCGATTACCGTTTGCTGGAAGAGTTTGTTACCGATAAAGGCCCAAATGCATTTTATGAATCGGTTGAAAACCGTAAACAATGCTGCTTCATTCGCAAAGTAGAGCCGCTGAAAAGAGCATTGGCTGGAAATGCAGTCTGGATCACCGGTTTACGGGCCGAACATTCACCCGATCGTAAAGACCTCAGTGTGATTGAATGGGATGAAACCAACCAGATCATTAAATACAATCCCATCCTGAACTGGAACACCGAACAGGTAAAAAAATATATAGATACCAACAATGTGCCCTACAATCCGCTGCACGACAGGGGTTTTGTGAGCATAGGTTGCGCTCCCTGTACGCGTGCAATACGGCCCGGTGAAGATTTCAGAGCCGGCCGCTGGTGGTGGGAAGATGCAGCAAAAAAAGAATGTGGTCTGCATATTCATAAATAATTATTAACTGAATTCTGAAAACAGAAATATGAGTAAGTACAGGTTAGATTATCTGGATCATTTGGAATCGGAAGCAATTCATATCTTCCGTGAGGTGGCTGGGCAGTTTGAAAGACCGGCTTTATTATTTTCAGGTGGTAAAGACTCCATTACCCTGGTGCAACTGGCATTAAAAGCATTTCGCCCCGGTAAATTCCCCTTCCCGTTGGTGCACATCGATACAGGACATAATTTCCCCGAGGCATTGAAATACCGTGATGAACTGGCCAAAACCATTGGCGAAAAATTAATAGTGCGTAACGTAGAAGATACTATTAAAGCAAAACACCTTACAGAACCCAAAGGAAAGTTCGCAAGCCGCAATGCTTTACAAACATATACTTTGCTGGATACCATTGAGGAGTTTAAGTTCGACGCCTGCATTGGCGGCGCACGCCGCGATGAAGAAAAAGCAAGAGCCAAAGAACGCATATTTTCTGTACGCGATGAGTTTGGACAGTGGGATCCCAAACTGCAACGCCCGGAACTGTGGAATACGTACAACGGCAGAATTAGCAAAGGAGAAAATGTACGCGTATTCCCTATCAGTAACTGGACTGAGCTGGATGTATGGAATTATATCCGCCGTGAAAAGATCGAACTTCCTTCCATCTATTTTACACATGAACGCGATGTGATCGATCATGAAGGACAACTGGTAGCTGTAAGTGATTTTATAAAACTCGATGCAACTGATACCGTGCTGAGAAAGAATGTGCGCTATCGTACGGTAGGTGATATGACCTGTACCGCGGCAGTAGAATCACATGCTAATAATATCGATGATATTATAAAAGAGATCGTTGCTACCAAAACCAGCGAACGCGGCGAAACCCGTATCGATGATAAAGTGTCGGAAGCAGCGATGGAAGACAGGAAGAAGAACGGCTATTTTTAATATTTCTGATTTAGAGATTTGGGGATTTTGTGATTTAAATCCCCAAATAACGAAATCTCAAAATCTCAAAATTTCTACAATGGATTTGTTACGATTTATAACAGCAGGCAGTGTTGATGATGGCAAGAGTACCTTGATTGGCCGTTTATTATTCGACAGCAAAAGTATAATGATCGACCAGCTGGCTGCTATTGAAAAGCAAAGTAAGAATAAGGATCTGGGAGAAATAGATCTGGCCTTGCTGACTGACGGATTGCGTGCAGAGCGGGAACAGGGTATTACGATCGATGTGGCGTATAAATATTTTTCTACCCCCAAACGTAAATTTATTATCGCCGACGCGCCCGGTCATATTCAATACACCCGCAACATGGTAACCGGTGCTTCTACAGCTGACCTGGCCATTATTTTAGTGGACGCCCGTAACGGCGTAGTTGAACAAACCCGCCGGCATTCTATCATAGCTTCTCTATTAAACATTCCGCACGTGGTGGTGGCCATTAACAAAATGGACCTGGTCGACTACTCGCAGGATGTGTACAATAACATTGTGATTGATTTTGCTGAAGTGGCAAAATCATTGGGCCTGAAAGATGTAGTGTATGTTCCTATCAGTGCTGTGTTTGGCGATAATATCGTTGATAAATCAGCCAGACTGAGCTGGTACGAAGGCCCTTCCTTACTAAGCTTCCTCGAAGAAGTGGAAATTCAAAAAGATATTAACCTCACCGATCCACGATTCCCCGTGCAATATGTTATTCGTCCGCAAACAGACGATCTGCACGATTATCGCGGCTATGCAGGAAAAGTAATTACCGGTATTTATCGTAAAGGCGATTCCATAACGGTACTTCCTTCAGGGAATACCAGTAAAATACAAACGATAGAACACAACGGACAGGAAGTAGATGAAGTATTTGCCCCGCAAAGCGCCATCCTGCACCTGGAAGATGATATCGATATCAGTCGCGGCGACATCATCGTAAAAAGCGACAACCAGCCCAAATTAACACAGGAACTGGATGTGGTGTTATGCTGGATGGATAATAAACCCCTGCAAGCCGGCAGTAAGTATTTGTTGCAGATCAACAGCCGGGTTGTAAGAAGCGTAATAAAAGAAATCGAATACAAGCTGGATGTAAATACGCTGCAGAAGATGGATGCTACATCAGCTTCATTGAATGATATCATAAAAGTAAAAATAAAAACAGCCTCACCTGTTCCATACGATTCCTACAAAGAATTGCGTGAAAACGGTGGTGCGATCCTGATCGATGAAACGAGCCATGTAACGGTAGGCGCCTGTATGATTCAATAGATGAGCGGTCATTAGCTTCCTGAACTTTGAATATTGAACATTATGAGCACGAAGGAATTTATACAGCATTTATTTGCACAGCATAAAAAGGTGGATAGAACATTTCCTGATAAGGAATTGGCAGAGCAGTTCATTGATCGGGTGTTTAACTTTTTGTTCTTACCAAATCAAAAGCATCAGCAGGAAGGCGACCTGGAGAAAGAGCTCAATTTACTGAAGAGCCAGTTTTCGAGCCTGGTATATGATGTAGTGCATAAGGAAGAAAAGGCTGTGCACATTACGGAAACATTCTTCGAAGCTATTCCTGCATTGTATGCAAAATTGATCAAAGACGCCGAGGCCTTGTTGCAATTTGATCCTGCAGCGCGTTCAGTAGAAGAAGTGTTGGTGGCTTATCCGGGGTTTTATGCAACGGCAGTGTACCGCTTATCGCACCAGTTATGGGAGCAGGGCGTGGAGATTCTGCCAAGATTGTTCACAGAATATGCGCATAGCAAAACCGGCGTTGATATACATCCCGGCGCCCGTATCGGCGAAGCGTTCTGCATCGATCATGGTACTGGCATAGTGATCGGGGAGACTACTGAAATTGGCAACAACGTAAAAATATACCAGGGCGTAACATTAGGCGCTTTAAACGTATCGAAAGATAATGTCGTAAAACGACACCCGACCATTGAAGACAATGTAACCATTTATTCCGGGGCCACTATTCTGGGCGGCTCAACGGTGATAGGAAAGGATAGTATTATCGGCGGAAATGTTTGGCTTACATACGGCGTGCCTTCCTTCTCGGTAGTGTATCATAAAAGTGAAGTAAAGGTGCGGGACAAGAATCCATTTCCAGAGCCATTAAACTTTGTCATATAAAAAACTAATTACAATGATCACAGAACAAACACAGAGCATAACAAAAAATGCAGCTGATAACCAAAACAACCAGCGAATGAGAGCTGCTACTATTTTAGAAACGATTGGTCAAACGCCGCATGTGAAAATAAACAGGCTGTTTGGCGAAGGCCAGGATGTATGGATAAAACTGGAGCGTAACAACCCGGGCAATAGTATTAAAGACCGGATCGCTTTATCCATGATCGAAGATGCAGAGAAAAAAGGTATTCTGAATAAAGAGAGTGTGATCATTGAACCTACTTCAGGCAACACCGGTATTGGTTTGGCCATGGTAGCTGCGGTAAAAGGATACAAATTGATTCTGGTAATGCCCGAATCAATGAGCGTGGAAAGAAGACAATTAATGGAATTATACGGCGCTTCATTTGAATTAACGCCACGTGAAAAAGGGATGAAGGGCGCTATTGAAAAGGCGAAAGAGCTGGTTGCACAAACACCCAATTCCTGGATGCCGCAACAGTTCGATAACGCAGCGAATGTAAAAGTACATCGTGAAACAACCGCCAAAGAAATTCTGGAAAGCTTCCCTGATGGAATCGACTACCTGATTACAGGTGTTGGAACCGGTGGACATATAACAGGTGTTGCAGAAGTGCTGAAAGAAAAATTCCCTAACCTGAAAGTATTTGCAGTAGAGCCTGAATTATCAGCTGTGATCAGCGGTGGCGCTCCTGGCCCACATCCTTTGCAGGGCCTGGGTGCGGGTTTCATTCCATCTATCCTGAATACAAAATTGTTAGACGGCACTATACTGGTAAGTAAGGAAGAATCATTCAGCTATGCCCAACGGCTGGCGAAAGAAGAAGGCATACTGGCTGGCATTTCAACAGGTGCGGCACTGGCAGCAGTAGCAAAAAAGCTGGCTGAGATCCCTAAAGGCGCTCGCGTGCTGACATTTAATTATGATACCGGTGAGCGGTATTTATCAATAGAAGGTTTGTATAAATAGTAAACAGGTACATGCAGGTGAACCCAACATATGGTAAAGTAATATTGGCTGCTGCCGGTCCCGGTGATCCGGAACTGGTAACGGTAAAAACAATGCGCTACCTGCAACAGGCCGACGTGGTGTTGGCCGATCGCCTGGTGAGCGAAGTGATATTGCAGCAATATGTGAACAGCAAGGCTGAGATTGTTTATGTAGGAAAGCAATGCAGCCGCGGTTCATCAACACCGCAGTATACCATTAATGAACTGATGGTGCACTATGCGTTGCAGGGTAAGCTGGTGGTTCGGTTAAAAGGGGGCGATGCCTCTATGTTCTCGAACATACTCGATGAATTGCAAACCCTGGTACAACATAATATACCCTACGAAATTGTACCCGGCGTAACAGCAGCACTCGGTGCGGCTGCTTATGCAGGTATTCCGTTAACGGCAAGAGGATATACGACTGCCGTTCGTTTTTTAACCAGTTATAAGTTGGATGTAGTTACTGACTCCTACTGGAAAGAACTGGCGCAAACAAATGATACCCTGGTGTTTTATATGTCATCAGAAACCCTGGATCATGTAGTGGACAACCTGGTGAAGTTTGATATTAGCGACGATAAGTTGCTGGCGGTTATTGAACAGGCTACCACGCCCTTGCAAAACGTACATGTTACCAATTTATATAAATATGATGAACAGTTGCGGGGAAAAACATTTGTTTCCCCTTCGCTGGTGATCATAGGTAAAGTGGTGGCTTTGCATGAACAATTCAAATGGATTGAAAACAGCAACAGCGCCGATCATTATTTTAAACCACTGGCAAAACTGATTACAACAACATCCGATTCTGAAAATGCGGAAAAAGTAAATAAACATGTTAGCAGAGCATAAATTGAAATTGTTACAGGATTTAGTAAGGTCTTCTACCAAAGAAGAACTGGTTTGGATCAATGGATTCCTGGCTGGTGTATTAATGAATTGCCATGAACAACCAGCATTGGCGTCAACAACACCTGCAACTGCATCAGCGCCGGTTGCAGCACCTGTTGCCGATAAACCAACCGTATCTAAAATTACCATTGCTTATGGCACTGAATCCGGTAACTCAAAAAAACTGGCAACCGACCTGGCTACAAAAGCAAAGAAGAGTGGCATCAATGCCAAAGTGGTAAGCCTTGATCAATACAGGCTGAACGATCTGTCGAAGGAAGAATATTTCTTTACCATCATCAGTACACAGGGCGAAGGCGAACCACCTGCTACCGCAAAGAAATTTTACGACCATATTCATCAGAATGGTTTTAAGTTGAATCAATTGAAATACGGCGTACTGGCATTGGGAGATACTTCGTACCCCTTGTTTTGCAAAGCGGGCGAAGATGTAGATCAGCAGTTGCAAAAACTGGGCGGACAACGGGTGGTGTCGTTAACAAAATGCGATACCGATTACCAGGGCGATGCAGAAGGATGGTTCTCCCAGGTATTACATTCCCTTACCTCAACCACCAGCAGCAATGGCAGTGCATCGGTAGGAGCTGTAGTAGTGGCTAAAAAGCCAACCGGTAAAAAAACATATACCGGTAACATCATTACCAATATTAATCTGAACGACAGAGATTCTAATAAGCAAACACATCATATTGAAATAGTAGCGGAAGAACTGGAATATCAACCTGGTGATTCAATCGGGATCGTTCCGGAGAATGCGCCTGCTATTGTAGATTCGATCATTGCATTGACAGGTATAGACGCAAAAAAAACAGTGTCTTTCCGCAATGAATCGCACACGGTTATAGAACTGTTGAAAAAGAAACTGAACATCGCTTATTTACCGGAACGTGTGGTAAAGCAGTACGCGGCCATTGTTAAACAGGACATCCCTGAAACAAAGATCAGTCTGCTCGATCTCTTGAAAATATACCCGGTCAATAATGCATCCCAGTTTGAAGAAGTGATAAGTATTCTGGAACCGATCACACCCCGGTTGTATTCAATTTCTTCTTCGCCCCAGGCGCATAGCGGTGAAGTACATGTAACCGTAGCCCGCGATAATTTTAAAATGAATGGCGAAGTAAAACATGGCCTGTGCTCTAATTTCCTGGCAGAATTGCCGGTTGATGGCGCACTGGAATTTTATGTACACAAAAACAACCAGTTCAGGTTGCCGGCGCCCGATAAAGATGTTATTATGATTGGGCCCGGAACCGGTATTGCACCGTTCAGGTCATTCATAGCTGAGCGGGATGCCGCTGGCGCTACCGGACGCAACTGGCTCTTCTTTGGCGATCAGCATTTCACGTCTGATTTCTTATACCAGACAGAAATACAGAACTGGATCCAGACAGGCGTTCTTACTCAAGTAAACGTAGCCTTTTCAAGAGATCAGGCTTCTAAAATATATGTGCAGCACAAAATGCTGGAGAACAGTAAAGCCTTCTATGAGTGGTTACAAAATGGTGCGTATGTATATATCTGTGGAGCAAAAGAACCTATGAGTGTTGATGTAGAATATACCATTTTGCAGATCATTGAAAGATTTGGAAGTAAATCAGGCGCCCAGGCGGTGGAGTATTTGAACCAATTGAAAGAAGAAGGGCGTTTCCTGAAAGATGTGTATTAGAATGAAGCGGATGAATTTTATTTGAAACCTGAAACAGCATTTAACGATGAGTACAAACGATAATAAGAATCTGTCTTCCACCGAAAAAATAAAAATGGCCAGCGATGGCTTGCGCGGTACATTAAAAGAAAGCCTGCGCGATGAAATAACCGGCGCGATCCGTGAAGATGACACAGCGTTGGTTAAGTTCCATGGCATGTATCAGCAGGATGATCGTGACCGCCGCGAAGAGCGCAGTGCCAAAAAGCTGGAATGGCTGTATTCTTATATGCTGCGTTTGCGGCTGCCTGGTGGCTTTGTGACCGCTGAGCAATACATAGGCTTACATAACATTGCCGGTGAACATTCAACCGGAGTAATTAAGATCACCACCCGCCAAACCATCCAGTTGCATGGTATTTTAAAATCGCATGTAAAGCCAACCATTAAGGCTTTCAACACCATACTCATTGATTCTATTTCAGCCTGTGGCGATGTAAATCGTAATGTGGCTTGCGCTTCACATCCCAAGTTCTCGCCAATACATGAGGAAATATTCTCTTACGCGGGAAAAATAAGCCAATTGGGTTTGCCCAAATCAAAAGCATATTATGAAATATGGCTCGATGAAAAGCCATTGCTCGAAAAAGAAAAAGAAGAAGTAGAAAAAGATCCATTATACCAGGACCGCTATTTGCCCCGGAAGTTCAAAATTGGTATAGCCATTCCGCCAAACAACGACGTGGATGTATTTACCAATGACCTTGGTTTGATTGCCATTATTGAAAATGGGAAACTGATAGGGTTTAATATTGCTGCCGGTGGCGGTTTGGGCACTACTCATGGTAACGCAGCCACTTACCCGCGCCTGGCATCGATGCTGGGGTTTGTACGAGGCGAAGCAAATACGCTGAAAGCAGTGTTGGAGGTAATAACCGTTCAGCGCGACCATGGCAACCGCAGCGATCGTAAACTGAGCCGCCTGAAATACACCATTGATAAAATGGGTGTGGAAGCTTTCAAAGCAGAACTGGAAAAACGTTGTGGTTTCAAACTGGAAGAGCCAAAACCATATACCTTCACCAGCAGAAAGGACGAATACGGCTGGCACAAAAACCACGAAGGGAAATGGTATTATACCGTATTTATTGAAAATGGCCGTATAGCCGATGAAAAAGTTGCTTTAAAAACAGCTTTGCTTGAAGTGGCAAAAACCGGTAAAGTCAATTTCAGGTTTACCAGTAACCAGGGGATTATCATCAGCGACATTGCGCAAAAGGATAAGAAAGCGATAGAAAAGATCCTGACCGAATTCGGCATTATTGCGCATACAGACAATGCAGGGGCTGTACGTAAAAATGCTATCGCCTGCGTAGCGTTTAATACCTGTTCGCTGGCGTTGGCCGAAGCACAACGCTACATGCCATCGCTCATCACGAAAATTGAACCTATCCTGGCTAAGTATGGCCTGGAGGATGATGAGATTTCAATGCGTATGACCGGTTGCCCAAATGGTTGCGGAAGGCCTTATGCAGCAGAGATCGGTTTTATAGGCACCGCCTATGGCCGTTATAATTTACATTTGGGTGGCGACCGCGAAGGGTTCCGTTTAAATAAAAAGTATAAAGAAAATATCGACGAACCTGCAATTTTGAAAGAGCTGGATGAACTGTTTGAAAAATATAGCAAGAACAGGAAATCAGGCGAAACATTTGGCGACTTTGCAGTTCGGGAGAAGATAGTAACGTTTTAAATAATGCTGGTCAGCATGTCAACAGAACAAAACATACCGGTAAAACAAACAACTGCCGCTTCAGGCGATCAGGGCGGTAACCTTTTATTTCCTGTTTTTTTAAAGCTGGAAGAATTAAAGGTATTGCTGGTAGGAGGGGGTAAAGTAGGCACAGAAAAATTATCAGCATTGCTTGGTAATTCACCTGCAGCCCCTGTTACTGTTGTAGCGCTTCACATTTCAGACGAAGTACGCAAGCTGGCAAAACATCATCCCAACGTTACATTGCATGAACGCGCTTTTGAGCAGGCTGACCTTGAGAATAAAGACCTGATCGTAATCGCAGTAAACGAAAAGGAAACAAGTCTGGCCATCAGGGCGGCTGCCAAAGAAAAAAAGATACTGGTAAACGTAGCCGATACACCGGAGCAATGTGATTTTTACCTGAGTTCCATTGTGCAGAAGGGCAACCTGAAAATTGCCATTTCTACCAATGGTAAATCGCCTACGGCTGCCAAACGGATAAAAGAAGTATTGAACCATGCGTTACCGGCCGAACTGGACGACATGATCAATAACCTGCATGCGGTTAGAAATAAGCTGAATGGCAATTTTGAATACAAGGTAAAACGACTGAACGAGCTCACCCGCATACTCGTAGAAAAAGATAATGTAGAAAGGGAACGGCGCTGGCGCAAAATTGCCACGTATTCCCTCATCGCGTTTGGACTGATGCTCATCGGCCACTTTATATTCTCTTATTTACCATTTCAACGGATTGCTGATGACACAGCACGGTGGTACCAGCAATTGGATAAGAACTTTCATTGGATGCTGCTGGCCGGTTTCCTGGCGCAGCTGGTTGATGGCGCCCTGGGAATGGGTTATGGTGTAACCAGCGCAACCATTTTATTGACGGCAGGTGTTAGTCCGGCTGCTATGAGTGGCAGTATTCACACAGCGGAAATGTTTGCAAGTGGTGCATCAGGTTATAGTCACTATAAATTCGGTAATGTAAATAAAAAGCTGTTCAAGGCATTGGTGATACCGGGGGTAATAGGCGCTGTATTGGGAGCAATTCTATTATCAAAATATGGCGATGCGCAAACGCCTTATCTCAAGCCCATCATTGCCACCTATACCATGTTGCTGGGTTTACGCATACTTTGGAATGCCTTTAAAAAGGAGCAGAAAAAAAAGAAATTCAAACACTATGGTTGGCTGGCCGGATTTGGTGGTTTCCTCGATTCATTTGGCGGTGGTGGCTGGGGCCCTATTGTAACCACTACCTTAATTACCAAAGGCCGTAGCCCGCGTTTTGTAATAGGTTCGGTGAGCCTGACCGAGTTCTTCGTTACCCTGGCCAGTGCTTTTACATTCTTTACCATGCTGGGTGTAACCCACTGGCAGGTAATTGTAGCCCTGGTAATAGGCGGATTACTGGCTGCGCCGCTGGCGGCAAAACTGGCCGGTAAATTACCCCGCAAAACTTCCCTGATCTTATTAGGATTATTGGTAATATTCTGGAGCTTGAAAATTATCGTTAAGATCTTTTATTAGCATCCTGGCACAAAAAAAAGTGACCGGGAATTAAAATAGTTCTTTAGTCCATTAAAATAATGGACTATATTCGCAGCATAAATCCTGGATTAGACTACCCAGGATTTTAAAATGCATTTTTAGTCTATTATAATTATAGACTTTCGCCCGGTGTTATTAAGCCGGGTTTTACTATGAAAATTTAGTCTATTAAATTAATGGGCTATTGATCAGGCACAAATAAATGAATGAAAATGAAAACAGCAAATCCATCAGGCTGGATGCTTGTAACCAAAACCTTGTACGGCATTTCAGCACAATTAAAACGGCAGCAAAAACTAAAATATGGCGTATTAGCGTCATTAGCCCTTTTTATGTGCACAACCGCCTTTTCTCAAACAGTAGCCCTTATTGAAATTTCAGGTCAGGTTGTCAACCAGGAAAAAAGTGACCCCTTGCCTGATGTAAGTGTACAGATTAAAGGATCGGTAACCGGAACGATTACCGACAAAACCGGAAGTTTTCTACTTCGTACAAAACAAAAATTACCTTTTACGCTGGTTTTTTCCTCTATAGGTTTTAAAGCGCAGGAGCTGGAAGTAAAAAGCCTGGGCTCCAAATTACAGGTAGCCATGGTAACGCAAACTGTATTGGGAAATGAGGTTGTTGTGACTGCTTCGCGTGTGGCTGAAAGCATACTTAAATCACCGGTAGCCATTGAAAAGCTGGATATCAGGGCCATTCGCGAAACACCCGCGCCCAATTTCTATGATGCGTTGGAAAATGTAAAGGGCGTGCAAATGACAACCTCCAGCTTAACGTTTAAAGTGCCAAATACACGTGGATTTAATATTCCAAATAACTTCCGTTTTATGCAGTTGGTAGACGGGGTAGATATGCAGGCAGCTACACTGGGCGTACCGCTGGGGAATGCCATTGGGCCCACGGAGCTGGATATTCAAAGCGTAGAAATAACACCGGGCGCTGCTTCCGCTTTATATGGTATGAACGCCATTAACGGGATGGCCAACCTGCTTACCAAAAATCCATTCAGCAGCCAGGGTTTGAGCGTTTATCATAAAACAGGCGTTAACCATGTTGATAATAAAGATCATACCGCAGCCCTTTTAACAGAATCGGCTATCCGGTATGCCAAAGCCTTTAATAATAAATTTGCCTTTAAAGTGAACCTGGGTTATATGCAGGGGATCGACTGGCGTTCAAATACCCGTCTCGATCAAAACCCGAATAACCTCAAAAGTGCCAACCCTAATTTTCCGGCACTGGATGGTGAAAACAATGTGGCGGCTGATGGCTGGAATAAATATGGCGATGATGCATTGGCCGGCAGTAATACATCCTCAATCAGCGGGTTAACCATTGATGGAAAAACCAACCAGACATTACGCGTTGTGCGTAGCGGTTATTGGGAACAAGACCTGGTAAGTCCAAAGGTGAGCAACCTGAAATTTGATGCCGCCGTGCATTACCGCCTCACCGAGAATGCGGAGTTGTCTTATACTTATCGAATTGGAAAAATGGATGGTGTATTTCAACGAGGTAACAAAATACGGCTGGATGATGTAAAGGTGCAAAACCATCACCTGGAGTTGAAAGGGAATAATTACACCATTCGCAGCTATGTTTCTTTAGAGAACACAGGAAATTCATACAATGTAAAACCGCTGGCCGATAATATGGACCTCTACAGCGGAGGTTCAAGTACGGCATGGGCTACCAAATATAAAAATGCGTTGACTGAATATGCAAGCCTTAATGGTCCCCTCACATCAGCTAACCTGGCAGCAGCAAACGAATTCGCTCGTGGAAAAGCCGATGCTGACCGTGCTGTACCAGGTACTTACAGGTTTGATTCATTGAAGAATGTAATTACCAGTATCAATAACTGGGATATTAAATCAAGCACCATTCCTGATGCTCCCATAACTGGTGGCGCTGCCCTGAGGCAAAAAAGCCGTTTGTACCATACCGAAGCGCAATGGGATCTATCGAAATACACGAAGGTCGTTGATCTGTTGGTAGGTGGCGATGCCCGTATTTATGAGATCATACCTGATGGAAATAATTTTGTCGATTTCGGTCGCCCCATAAATGAAAGGAACAAACCGGTGATGGTAGATGGCAAAGTGCCCGATAGCAGTGATTTCGGAAGCAATGTATACTATAAAAAGTTTGGTGGCTTTGCACAGGTTACCAAAACCTTCTTCAAGGAAAAATTGAAATTGTTCGGATCATTGCGCTACGATTACAATCCAGAATTCGATCCCAAATTCACACCCCGTCTTGCTGCTGTATATACAGCCAACGAACGGCATAATTTCCGTTTCACTTTTCAGCAGGGATACCGTTTCCCGGCTTTGTTTGAAGCATTGTCATATGTAAATAATGGTCGCGTAAAACGCGTGGGTAGTTTATCATATATCAATGAAGGACTGGGTTATCTCGAGAACAGCTATACCCAGGCTTCTGTGGTAAACTTCAATGCAACAGTTGCCGCAGCCGGGAATACAGATGCAGCTGCGTTGGCCAATCGCGATATGCTGGTAGTGGCTAATTTGCCAAAAGCACGTCCTGAGCAAATCACTTCGTTTGAGGTCGGCTACAAAAGTGTGTTGCTGAACAATACACTGATCATTGATGTGGATGCCTATACAAACAAATACGATGGGTTCCTGGGTCAGGTGCAGGTGTTTGTTCCCATAGGAGAAACGGTAGGTTCTGATGCCGCTGTGATCTCAATGCTCGACCGCAACCGCGATGCAACCACTGCGAGCGGAGGCAATAGCGCCAGCAAAGGGCAGGAGCGCTACCGGGTATATACCAATGCAAAGAACACCTACACCAACTATGGTTCAGCGTTGGGCGTTACATACAATTTCTATAAGAAATATACCGTTGGCGGTAACGTGAATTTCAATCAAATGAAATCCAACAATACCGATGATATTTTTGTAACAGGGTTCAATACCCCAAAATGGTCAACCAACCTGTCATTTGGTAACCGGGAAATAGTAAAGAATGTTGGGTTTAATGTAGTGTGGAGATGGCAGGATGCGTTCCTGTGGGAAAGCCCGCTGGTAACAGGAGGCATTTCATCATACAACACCCTCGATGCGCAGGTTACCTATCGCGTTCCAAAAGTGAATGCAAGCATTAAAGCCGGGGGCGCCAATTTGTTGAACCGCCGCTATATTCAGTATGCCGGCGGACCAACCATTGGAGGTTTGTATTATGTAGCTATAACAGTTGATGGATTGTTGAAATAGACGGAACGATTGAAAATATACGGGTGAGTCTTCTTTTAAAGGGGGCTCACCTTTTTTTATGGGGCAAACGGCCGCCGAATACCCCAATGTGTGAATTATGTAACCATTTCAAGGGAACATGCGATGATGGATACGAGTTAGCTAATGTGCTCAAATGCCTGTGCCATTAAATCCTGTTCACTAGTAGGAATATTATATTTTTTTGATAACGCTCTCCATGAAGAAGTTGCTTTCCGTACTTGTTCAATAATTTCGTCAGCTTTTTCAATTTTAAGTCTGAAGTATTTAGCTACTGATAAGGCCAAGTCGAAGTCGAGAGAATTATCTTCTTCAGAAATATTTAATGTCAGTCCCCTTCCATAATAGACAGGATTCACATCAAAAGCTGGCGAAAGTATCCATCCATTAGGTGTTAGTAAAAAACCATGATTTCGTAAATGATCATCTGTGTTTTTAATAGCGATATTAAATACGATCCTTCGCCATAACTCTTCCAGGTTTGCCTCTACATTTGCACCATTTCGTAAAATGAATTCTGCCAGTTCGAGATAACTTGCACCATCTGCACCATCACTATAGCCCAATAGCGTCATTGCAGAGGCAAAGTGAATACGCTTTTGCTGGTTAGTTCTATCAAACCTTTTTGACATGAATGTATGGTGCTTGCTATTGTACTTACCTGTTTTTCCTTCAGCGATATTAATGCCTGATTTTTTGCCTAATTCATTTACAACTATTTCCCACCCTCCAATATTTATCTGGTCATTACCACTAGGAAACTTGGCAATCCATAGATATCCCTTTGGATCAATAACACTTGCTTTGGGTCTGGCTCCGCCAAGAGATGAGCCTGGAGCCATAAGCATATTCAGCCATTTTAATGATTCCTCATCTGATAGTGCATCTTTTTCCAATTGTAAACTGGCAAATTCGAGTTCTCTTAAAGAAGTCCATGGTGGTGTGGCAAACTTTGTATCATCATTTAAGAAGGAACCGCTCTCTTCTTTTTTAAATCTAAGAGCGCCCATTCTGTGCTCATCATAAACGCCCAACAAGTAATCTTCTTCAAAAAGATTTTTAGGTTTTCTTGTCTCTGTTCTGGCCAGAATGGCTTCTCTTCTTAACATCAAAACTCTTCCCCATCTATCGGGTGAAGAATCAAGAAAGATTCCGAAATTTTTTTTCTCTTTCGGAAGAAATTGGGGCCCTGTATACAATTGCAAATCCGGATCTAAATTTTGTGGGCCTCCTGAATTCAACCAATTTTTGTCATATTCAAAAGAAAAAACTTCCCGGCCTTTAAGGTGTGTTACTGACAAAGTACCCATAAAAACAGGCCTATTCAATTCTATCCAATCTGCATATACTAAAATATCCATGGCCTGTTTATTTTTTACTTTTTTTCGGGGCTCGCTTCTTAGTAACCAATTCGGCGTCCTGTAATTTTCTGCCTAGGTCATCGTCGGCAGCAATTTTTAATAAGTCTTTTTCAAGGCCCAAAACAAACAACACTTGTATATACGCACCCAGGGTAACATTTGAAGCACCTTTTTCAACATTCCATAATGTAGTTCGGTTTATACCAGCCCTTTCAGAGACTTGTTCGGCTGATAATTTTCTTCTAAGTCTTGCAAGTTTAATATTGCTTCCAAGTTCAGCTAGAACCCTGACTAATTTGGGTAATATCACAATCGTTCTATCACTCATAATGTTTATTATAGTCAACAAAATTAATGAAAATGTTTATTACAATAAACATTATAATAGCTCATTGAAATAAAAACATCTGAAGTGTAAATAAATGATACATTCTATTTTAGTAACCTATTGAAAAACAAGGCATGCGGAGAATAATCGTCTTATTCTCCGCATGATTTGCGGAGATTACCGATCTTCTAAATAAAAAAATTTTGATAAAGGAACCAGGCGGTGGGAGAAGTACAAGTTATATACTAAAAGATTTAACAGACGAATGACGGGCACGCACAAAAATACGGGACCGCTAACGCGGCCCCGTTGATCCTTTTGTAAGGACTAATGAATATGTCGTGGTTTACTGAATAAACCTGGAAACAATCGGCGAAAAGGCCCTTTGTTTTTTAAAGCCAATGGCTACAACGCGAAACCAGTATTGCTGACCGGAGCTCAATCCCTCGAAAGTATGGCTGGCATGAGAACTGGCTGTTCCCATCCATTCGGTGTGTGCATTGGGCTGCTCTTTAGTGTACTGGTGTGCGTAGGCTTTTGCGCCTGTTACGTTTCTGGCGGTGGTTGTAACTACACCAGCCCGACCCAGCTCCACTTCCAGCTTTTCGATAGCAGGGGATTGGTTTCTGTTGGCGTTGTTTTCGCCGCTTACATAGAAACCGCTGGTCAGGATCAGCGTTCTGTCACCCTTGCTTTTTAGGGT
>CBIHPP010000026.1:0-121838 GCA_966212235.1 uncultured Niastella sp.
ATAAAACTCAAAGAACTAATTCGAAAAGTCTTTCATTTGTTCGTGACACCTAGTATCCTAAATTCTGTTCATACAAGCCCGGCTTTACATCCAGTTCCGATTGTGGTATAGGATATAAGATGTAATTTATTTGAAATGGTTGCATGGTATGTCCAACATCATCCTTGGCAATCCATGTTGTCATTATTGATTGAATATTTCCACTGCGCACCAGGTCGTGCCAGCGACTGCCTTCTGCTGCAAACTCTTTTCTTCTTTCTTCAAACAATCTTGCCAGCGTTACATTTGAAATGGCGGGTACTGTTGCGCGTGCTCTCACCTGGTTTACGATGGCGTCCACATCAGCCTGCGTACCAGTAGCACCGTGCAGTATACATTCTGCTTTCATCATTAATACATCAGTAAAGCGCAGTACGATGAAGTTCATTGGCCAGTCGAGCCGGTTAGCAGGCACTTTGGTACTGTCAACATATTTTACAAAGAAGGAGCGGTTTTCTGTAACATTATTATACTTAAATCCTCCGTGTATGGTAGTTTTTTTGCGCGTAGTATCTGTTGGTTCATAAGAGCTCAACAGGTCGTTAGAAACAGGCCGTATGGTTAACCCGCCTTGTGTTGTTTTACCTATTGACTGAAACCAGTTATCAGGAACCAGCAACCAGGGGAATGTACCGCCAGTTACGGGATTTGAGCCAGTATTATACTGCACATCGAAGATTACTTCCGCATTGTTTTCCTTGTCATAATTAAAAATATCGGAATAGGATGGTCCAAATACATACTTCTTGCTGGCGATGATCTCATTCAACAAGGTAAGCGCCTGGCCCCACTCATCCACTCCCAAACCAGGTCCTTTTATATTATAGGTAGGGCCTGAGCGAGTCATATATACCAAAGCCAGTATTCCTTTGGCGGCATATTTGGTAGCTCTTCCTTTATCTGCCGCGGTATAAGATTCAGGTAAATTGTCGGCAGCAAATTTCAGATCGGAAATGATCAAACCGTATACATCATTCACGGCGCTTCTTCCAATGGTTACCGCTTCGGCAGGCGTTACTGTTTTGTCAATGATGGGCACCTGGCCAAAGATCCGTACCAGGTCAAAATAATAAAAAGCACGCAGGAACCTGGTTTCTGCTTCAAAGCGTTTTCTTAACCCGGCATCGGAAATAACATTTTCGCCTTTAGCCGCTAATTGTTCCAGGAGCGAATTGGCCCTGAAAATAGCATTGAAATTTCCTGTCCAGGCCTCATTTACATACACATTACCGGCAATGGTTTTTTGAAAACTGTTAATACCTTCCCAGTCACGCACACCCCCATCCGATACCGCGTATAAATTATCTGACCTGGTTTCGGATAAATTCAATAACCTGTCGGGATAGGTTTTTAATCCATTATATACGGCGTTTACGCCCTGCGTAAATTCAATGGTTGAGTTAAAAAAACCTGCAGTGGCCTGTCCGGAAATAGGCTCCTGATTCAATTGCTTTTCACAGGCACTCAGCAACCCAATCATGGCAATCAATGAATAACCAATTATTTTTTTCATCTGAAAATATTTATTGTGTTTTGGCCAGATGGAATTAAAAAGAAATGTTTACACCCATGATCAACGATTTTGGCAAAGGCAATCCACCATAATCGCCTGGTTCGGGGAACAGGGCATTACCACTCAGGTCGGTATTGTTTGCTTCAGGGTTCAAACCGCCTTTGTATTTATCGTGGCCAAAGAAGTTTTCAGCCGTGATGTATATGCGGGCAGCATTCAAAACTTTCTTCGCTTTTATTACCCGGTTCAGGTCGTACCCTAACGTGATCATACGAACGCGGAAATAGTCGGAAGAATACAACCAGTCGGTATTGGCAATCTGTCCGAAAGTGGAATACGCTTTACCCACTTTACCAGCGCCGGGATCATCGGGTGAGCGCCAGCGGTCACGGAAAAAGCCCAGCGCATTATCAACAGTACCCTGTCCGGTTCTGCCTAAGGCGCGGCCTAATAAAGAGTAAATTGATCCGCCATGCTGGCCCTGCACCAATACGGTGAAATCAAAACCTTTATAACGAACCGTGTTGGTCATGCCATAGATATAATCAGGATTGGGTTTTGCCACGATCTGCCGGTCGTTCAAATCGATAACACCATCCGGCGTAAAATCTTCATATTTAGGATCACCCACTGTTTCCGATCCATACAGGGCCACTTTCTTATTAATATCATCCTGGGTGAGGATGCCGGTTTGTTTAACTACATAAATACTGTACAGGGGATCGCCCACCCGTAAAATAGAGTGTTGTGAACCTGTCAGCGCCGCCGGGATAATGATCTGTGACTGGCCGGGGCCTAACGCCAGCACTTTATTGGCATTGTGGCTGAAGTTGATGGAGGTGGTCCATTGTAGCGGGCCTTTTACAATATTACGGGTGGTGAGGTCTATTTCCCAGCCCTGGTTACGGGTTTGGCCCACGTTATTTAGTTGCGTGGCAAAACCGGTTACCCAGGGAGTTGGCAAATTCAGCAACAGGTCTGAACTCTTTCTTGAATAAATATCAAAGCTGGCGGTGATGCGGTTGTTTAATACAGTTACATCGAGCCCGGCATCATAGGTTTGTGATTTTTCCCAGGTAAGATTTGGGTTGGTAGCACCGTTTGTAGGGGTGCCGCTTGGGCCGGGAATACCGCCTGTAGCAAGGCCAACTGCATATGCGTTGTTAAAGGAGTAGTTATATACAGCCAACTGAGCAATTGTTGCGTAATCGGCAATTTGATAGTTGCCCGATTTACCCCAGCTGCCCCTTAATTTCAGATCGTTAATGAAAGGTATTGTTTTCATGAATGCTTCTTCAGACACGCGCCAGCCAACCGATGCACTGGGGTAGTAGCCCCATTTTCCACTTTGGCCAAAACGGCTCGATCCATCGCGGCGAATACTGGCAGAAAGCAAGTATTTGCCATCATAGGAATATTGTACGCGGCCTAAATACGACAACAACACATTTTTAGTTTCTGAAGTAGTGCTGGTAACACCATTGGCGGCATTCAGGGTAATGATCCCATCCTGTCTGTAACCACCATTCGATTTGATCTCCTGGTTATCCAGTTTGTCGGAGTTATAAGAGAACCCTATTACAGCTGAAATGTCGTGTACACTGTTGAAAATCTTATTGTAATTGAGCGTATTCTCATTTACAAAGGTTTGCTTTCTATAGCTGGTGAACGATCCGTTGGCGAGTGCGGCAGTTTGCGCCAGCCTGGTAGCCAGGGAATTGGTCACTATATAAGGAGTATAACTTTTACTGTCGTTATCCGTATTATCCAGGTTAACGGTTGTTCTGAATGACAAACCCGGAATGATCTGGTACTCGCCAAAAACAGAAGCGAGCGTTCGAAAACGCCTGGTTTGACCCAGGATGTATTTTAATTTTGCATAAGGGCTGTTGGTAGAAGTGCTCCACTTGTATTGGTTGTTCAGGCCGGCGTTCGCATACACCCCCATAGTATCTTCCTGAACCGGGCTCATACTCAGCGCCTGGTGCAGGATATTATCTTTTCCTTCCACCCCGGGATCGTTGATGATGCTAAAAGAGGGGGTAATATTTAAACCGAACTTCAGCTTTTTGCTGGCGTTGATCTCTACATTGGCGCGCGCCGTATAGGTGGTCAAATCGGTATTGATCACCATACCTTCCTGCCGGGCAAAATTTCCTGAAACATAGTAGCGAACCACTTCATTACCGCCACTGGCAGAAACCTGGTGGTTCTGCATCAGTCCCTTGCGGAAAATTTCGTCCTGCCAGTTAATGAATGCCAGACCGGTATGACTGGGGTCTGTCCAGCGCTCATCAGTCATGTAGGTTGTATTGTAATCATTAACTCCCAATCCCCCTATTAGTTGACGGCGACGGGTGTTATTGTCGCTGGCAGTGGCGCCTTTAGAAGCATAATCGACCACATATCTTGCATTCACCATCTCGGTGAACCGGTCGATCCATTCCTGGCTCTTCAGCATGTCGAGCTTTCTGGAGGGCTCCGTAAAACCAACATAACTGTTTACATTGATCTTTGCTTTACCCGATTTTCCCCGTTTGGTAGTGATCAACACGACGCCATTGGCGGCCCGGGAACCATAGATCGCTGCAGAGGCCGCATCCTTCAATACCTGGATATCTTCAATATCATTGGGATTTATATTATCGAGCGGGTTACCGTTGGCAAAATTACCTGCCGTATTCGGGGAAGCCATGGCCAATGGAAAGCCATCAATTACATACAATGGTTCGCTACCCGCAGTAATAGTACCACTACCGCGAACCTGTACACTAAAGCCTTTACCCAGCGAACCGGTTGTTTGTTTAACGGCCACACCGGGCATTTGACCAACCAGCGCCTGGTCAACCCTTGTTACCGGACGCTCATCGAGCTTGCTGGCATTAAACGATGACTGGGCGCCGGTCACATTCCTTCGTTTTTGCGTACCATAACCGATCACCACCACATCCTCGAGCATATTTTTTTCGCTGGTCAATTTTACAGAAACAATTGTTTCTCCATTGAGCGGTATCTCTTTCTTTTCAAATCCTACGGAAGAAATGATCAATGTTTCTTTACCGGTTGTTACCGAAATAGAAAATGAACCATCTTCTTTGGCACTGGTCCGCTTATCTGTACCCTTTACCTGCACTGTTGCACTGGGTACACTACTGCCAGCTTCGTCAGTAATTTTTCCGGTAATTATAATGCTACCGGTTGCATCCTGTGATTTTGCCTGGAATAATGTGAAGAGTAGAAAAAAAGGCATTAACCAAATGCCTTTTGGTAGAAGTTTCGGAACACTCATAATGGCACTATTTAATAGTTAACAATCGCCTGCGCGGTTAAAATTAGGACCACCTATAACAACGTTCATCCTGTTCCGTCCTGTCTAAATGGAATTAGCATAATAGCAATCAACTGCTGCTCATTGCTTTTTGTGTATTGTTTTCGTACATTTAAACGTCGTAATGACATTTCCGGGAACGATTGCGTAGATCAGGCGCCCGGTACGGGATGCTTCAGGATAGTTTTACTCCCCGAAACTTTAATTTTATAGCTGTTTACTGCTACTTAACCAAAACGAAACTGACTTGCCATGTTGCACCAACCAAATGCAGCAATCACGTCTGCTGTGATTGCTATTTTATACAACTTCCCTTCATTTTTATTACTATTTCATTTTCCGGAGATTAAACAAGCCCTTAGGGGAGAATGACGGCTATTCGTTTGCATCTGGCTTTCTAATAAGACTAAACCAATCACTTGTCATGGGAAAATCGTTACAATCACTTCTTTTATTGGTTACTTGCTGCCTGTTACTGGTTAGCTGCCGAAAAAAACAATGGGATGAATATTATGGCAGACCAGAAGGACTTGAACCACCCGTTTACCAGATACTACAAAGCAAAGGCGGTTTTACTTCACTGCTTGCATGTATTGATAAAGCTGGTTATAAGGAAATTCTTAGCAATGCAGGTTACTGGACCTTATTTGCTCCTACCGATGAAGCATTCAGCAAATATTTTAAAGAACGGAATATCAGTGGCGTTGAAGCCATTGACGCTGAAACGGCTCAAAAAATTGTTCGTTATTGTCTGGTATACAATTCCTTCAATACCGACCGCCTTGATGATTACCAGTCTACCACCGGCTGGCAGGTAGATTTGGCATTCAAGCGCAGGACCACCTATTACGATCTGTTCGATACAGCCACCGTAAATGGCCAGTTACTCCATATCATTGCAGCGAACCGGAACGGGCCTTTTTACAGCCCTTCAGATAATAACAATAAATACCTTCCTTACTTTACCAATCCCTATTTCACTACAGCAAAGCTGACGGCCACCGATTACAATTATTTCTTTCCCGGAATTTCTTTTACCGGTTTGAATGTGCTCGACGCCAGGATCACGGAATCGAATGTGCCTGCCGAAAACGGTAACATCCATATTATAGATAAAGTATTATCGCCCTTACAGAATATTGAAAAATTCCTGGCCTCCAAGCCTGAATACAGCCTGTTCAACAGTTTGTTCCAGCGTTTTATGGCAGGCTATGGCGAAAGCGCAGATGCTACCCACAAATACCAGGTATTGAATAACAGCAGTGACAAGGTGTATGTGAAATACTACAACGGCGGCCTTGCGTTCTCTTTGAATAATGAAAATTACATGAAGATGCAGGACAATGACGGGCAAATGAATGGCTACACGCTCTTTGCGCCTACCAATGACGCGCTGGAGCCCTATCTGAAAAGCGTGGTGCTTGAACATTACAACAACGACCTGAACAACCTGAGCAAGCTGCCCATTCAAATCCTGCTCGACTTCCTGAATGCCCACATGTGGCAAACACCGGTATGGCCCACCAAGTTCGCCACAACTGCTAATTTCCTCGGTGAAGAGGCCCGGTTTAATTCGACCACCGATATCCTGGACAAAAAAGTCTTAAGCAACGGCTTTTTCTATGGGGCAAATAAAGTGCAGGAGTCGAACCTGTTCTTTACTGTTTATTCCCGCCCTTACCTGGATCCGAAATATTCGTTGATGACCCGGTTGCTGAACACAGATCTTAAACCGGTGATCACCAACCCCAACTTTAACTATACCATTTTGATGATGTCGGATGCCCAGATCCGTACGCTGGGTTTCGACTGGGACGGCAACAGAAGCGCCTGGATAAATACCGATCCCAATGCCACCGGCGCCGGCGATCCCAAGGGCACCGTGGCCCGGTTGATCAATATGAGCGTTATTGCAACTCCCAAAAATCAATTGAACAACCTGAGCGGCAGTGGTATCATTGAAACAATGGGTGGTGAAATGATCAAATGGCAGAACGGCCAGTTTTACGCTGCCGGCAATATCGATAAAAACTATAAGGTAAACATAGTGGCTTCCAAAGCCATGAAAAACGGAATGGTATATTATACCGACGGCCTGTTATTGTTTTCAGCCGTAACTATTGGGAAACAGCTGGAAGCCCTGGCGCCCTCCGCCTCTTCCCCCTATTATAACTTTGTGCAGTATCTGAAAAGCTCTAAATTATATACCCCCACTACCGGCGCTATCAGTGGTGTTCCCCTGGGATTTTTTGGAACTTTTCTGATCCCTGATAATGCTGCGATCGTGAAGGCGGTTAACGATGGCATTCTGCCGGGTACAGGAACGGCGCCTAACAAAGTGCCCAATTTTGCGCCTACTGCCCCTCAGGAAATTGAACTGGTGACCAGCTTTATCCAATTCCACACGATGAAGAAATCGGTTATCAACGACGAAAGAACAAAAGACGGTATAGAAACGAATTACAAGAACCTGAGCGATCAGACTGGCATTATTTCGGTGACCAACGACCCCGGTGTGTTCACCTTTACAGATTCATATAATCGTACAGCGGGCATTAATGCCGCCAGCAGTAATGTGTTAGCAGATCGCATCGTCATTCACTCGATCAACAATTACCTGAAACCCAACTATTGATCATTTCGCAAAACTGACATATGAAAAAATTGTTTTCACCTGGTTCACTGCTTATCCTGCTATTGGCTGGACTGGTTCCCCTCAGCAACCTGCAGGCCCAAACCCAACCCACGATCATTCGCGGTAAAATCGTCAGCAACCGCGACAAATCGCCCATTCATGGCGCGTCAGTAACCGAAATTGATAATGACGATCGTATTCTGCGGGGTGTTTCTACCGATATAGATGGCAATTTCGCGCTCAGGATATCAAATCCAAAGAATAAGATCTCGATCTCCTATATAGGTTACAAAACCACCGTACAAAGCCTGAACGGCAAAACAACCATCAATATATCATTGGTAGCTACCAATTCAGATATGGATGAGATCATTGTGGTGGCCGATAAAAAAAGCGACAATGGCATGATGGCCGTTTCTGAAAGAGACCGCACATTTGCTTCCGCTACTATCAATGCAAAAGAAATGGAAGAAATGCAGGCCACCTCTATTGACCAGGCCCTGCAAGGCCGGTTGCCAGGTTTGGATATCACCGCCAGTTCGGGCGACCCGGGCGCAGCTATGAGTATCAAGATCCGCGGTACTTCCTCCATCAACTCATCCGATAATCCGCTGATCGTTGTAGACGGAATGCCTTATGAAACCGAGATCCCGTCTGACTTCAACTTCGGTACCGCCGATGAACAGGGTTATGCCGCCTTACTGAACATTTCGCCTTCTGACATAAAAGACATCACCGTGCTGAAAGACGCCGCTGCCACGGCAGTATGGGGCGCCCGCGCAGCCGGTGGCGTGCTGATCATCACTACCAAACGGGGTAAAATGGGTAAGCCTGCTTTAACCTATACTTTCAAGGCATCGGCTACCAAGGCCCCTGAAGCCATTCCCATGCTCAACGGGGATCAATATTCGATACTGATACCCGAATTAGTAATGAACAAAAATGGACAGCCGCTCAATACCCAGCTGTATAAAGAATTCCAGTACGACCCCAATGATCCTTACTGGTATTACAACTATAGTAACAATACCGACTGGGTAGGCGCCATCAGGAAAACCGGGTATATTCAAAATCACAACTTATCGATGAGCGGTGGTGGCAAGAAAGCCCGTTATTTCACCTCGCTCGATTACACAAAACAAACCGGTACTACCCTCGGCAACGATCTCAGCCGTATAAATACCCGTATCAACCTCGATTACACCGTATCGGCCCGCATCCGTTTCAGGACCGACCTTTCCTATTCGCACTCGCTCAACAACCGCAACTATGCCGATAACCTGTTGGAAGTGGCGTATAGAAAAATGCCCAACATGAGCATTTACGAATACGATGAGTACGGAAACAAAACACCCAACTTCTTTTCACCGGCCCAAAACGTACAGGGACAATACGGGGGCATTGACAACAAAAATAAACTAAGCGGCACCGTTAACCCCGTTGCCATGGCAACGGAAGCATACCGCAGAATACTCAGCGAACGGGTGATACCGCACTTTCAGTTGCAATACGATATTAAACCCACCGTGCTGTTTGCCAACTTCGATATTCAGTTCGACATCAACAATACGAAAAACAAATCTTTCCTGCCACAGATCGCTACCGGCCGGCCCTGGACCGAAACCGTCGTGAACCGGGTATATGATGGCGATGCCGATGCCTTCAGCGTACAATCAAAAACCAGTTTGACCTATACGCCGCACCTGAAAGAAAATCACAAGCTGATCTTGTTTTCAACGTTTCTGACAAACGATTACAAATATGTTTCGCATCAGGCACAAACGTCGAATACGGCATCAACCGATCTGCAGGACCCCTCCGTGCCTTCCCGTACCGCCAATACCGACCTGAACCTTACAGCCTCCCAGATCCAGAGCCGGTCTATTGGCGCGCTGGTGAACGGCCAGTATTCATTTAAAGACAGGTACATTTTCAATGCAGCCATGCGAATGGATGGCAACTCAAAATTCGGTCCCGCTCACCGGTATGGGTTCTTCCCTTCCGTATCGGCCCGCTGGCGATTGTCGGATGAATGGTTCATGCGCCCCTTACAGAAATGGGTGAACGATCTGAGTGTACGTGGCAGTTACGGCCACTCAGGACGGGAACCTAAAAATGACTACACCTTCTACAACACCTACAATACATTCGCTTACACCTACCTTGGTCAATCGGCTATTTACCCCGCTACCATGCAGTTGAATAACCTTACCTGGGAAGTCAATAAGGGAATTAACCTGGGTTTCAACTTCATTATGCTGAACCGGCGCATCAACCTCGATGTTGACTTTTATCGCAACCGCATTGACCAAATGTATTTCTCCGGTTTACAGATCTCCTCCTTTACCGGTTACGATAAAGTGGATATGAACGTGGGCACCATGGACAACCAGGGCTGGGAGGTAAATTTGAATACCGTGCTCATCAGAAAGAAAGAATACAGTCTTGAGTTCAACTTCAATATTGCCCATAACGACAATATCATTCGCCAGATCTCGGAATACTATCCCCGTGAAAAAGGCAATATAGAAGCCAATGGCCAGTACAAATCGCTGTTACAGGTGAACAATCCTTTCGGCTCTTTTTATGGCTTCCGGTATAAAGGCGTATATGCCGACAAAAACGCCACCATGGCCCGGGATTCCAAAGGACAACCGATCGCAGGGCCTAACGGACAAACCAAATACATGCGCTTTAATTATCCGAATGTTGATTATATTTTCCAGCCGGGCGATGCCATCTATGAAGACATCAACAATGATGGTAACATCAACTATATGGATGTGGTTTACCTGGGTAATGGCAACCCCAAGTTCACCGGTGGCTTTGGACCAACTTTTTCGTGGAAAAATCAGTTGAGAGTGACTGTATTCTTTAACTACCGCATCGGGCAGGACATTATCAACGGTACCCAAATGAACACCTCTTCCATGTACAACTTCGATAACCAAAGTACAGCGGTTTTAAGAAGATGGCGAAAAGAAGGCGATATCACGGATATCCCAAGGGCTGTATATGGAACCGGTTATAACTGGCTGGGGAGTGACCGGTATGTGGAAGATGGATCGTTCATGCGCTTACGTTCGGCCACCATCCGGTATAATTTTACGCAGAAGGCCCTGAGCAGGATCAAGCTGGGATCATTAAGCGCTTATATTACTGCCGAGAACCTGTTGACCCTTACCCGTTATACCGGCCAGGACCCGGAAGTGTCTGCAAGAGGCAACGATCCGTTCCGCGTAGCATTCGACTACTCCATGACACCGCCATCAAAAACATTTACCATCGGCTTATCCACCACATTCTAAAATCAACGAACGCTATATCATGTTTAGGAAATTATATATCGCCATCATTCTGATGCTACTGGTTACCGGCACCGGTTCCTGCAAAAAATGGCTCAACCTTAAACCGGCAGACGGTATCGTGGGCAATGAATTCTGGAAGACCAAGGAGCAACTGGCCGCAGCCGTAAATGGTGTTTATGCTTCCCTGCTCGGCAACCCCTCAGGCGTCTCTGACCGCACCCTCGGCGAATACCTGTTCATGTGGGGAGAACTGCGGGCAGATATGGTAATACCATCCAATGGCGCCAACGGCAATGACATAGACATATATAACGTGAATCTGCTGTCGACCAATACTATCGTAAACTGGCGTGCAGTATACCGCACTATCAATTATTGCAATACAGTGATCACGCTGGGCCCCGGTGTATTGAAACAGGATAATACGCTGAGTGAACAACAGCTGAATGCTTATCTGGCTGAAGCCCGCACCATCAGGGCCCTGATGTATTTTTACCTGGTGCGCAGTTTTGGCGATGTGCCGCTGAAGCTAAGCGCCACCACCAGCGATGACCAACTGGAACAATTACCCAAAAGCAAACAGGCCGAAGTGCTTGACCAGATCGTCACCGACCTTAAAGATGCGGAAGGTGCAGCCGTTACCACCTATGGAAGTAAAGATTTCGACAAAGGCCGGGTAACCAAATACACCATTTACGCACTCATGGCCGATGTATACCTGTGGATGGACAAATACAACGACTGCCTTGCAACCTGCAACAAGATCATTAATTCAGGAAAATTCGGTTTGATCACCAGCAGAGGTTTTTTCTATCAAATATTCGATGTGGGCAATTCCAATGAATCGATCTTCGAGTTCCAGTATAACAAAGAAGCCCAGAATCCTTTCTTCAACCTGTTCTATATCAACAAAAAGAGATACCAGGCTGCTGATGCAGTCATGGAAGACATCTATACCGTTGATTATAATAATTCAGACAGCATCGATTACCGGGCCGATAATGCATCGGTGCAAAGCAGCAATAATGCCATCATTAAATTTCTCTGGGATGCTTCGACTGACGCATCGTATAATCACTGGATCGTTTATCGCTATGCCGATATCATGTTGATGAAGGCAGAAGCATTGAATCAATTGGGCAATGGGGCCGACGCATTAAAGATCATCTATGAGATCAGGCAACGCGGTCATGCCCTGGCGGCAACCGACCGGGGACCCGACCCCAACAGCGTTGACCAGGTTACTGATTTCCTGCTGGAAGAACGGGCCCGTGAATTTGCTTTTGAAGGCAAGCGCTGGTACGACCTGTTGCGAAATGCCAAAAGGAATAATTATGAGCGGCTGGATATTTTATTGACGATGGTGGCCCATGCAGCCCCACCGGAACGGCAACAGAGCGCCCTGAACAAATACAAAGATTATAACAGCCATTATTTCCCGATATATGCCTATGAGCTGAATACCGACAAAAACCTTGAGCAAAACCCCTTTTACCAATAAGCTACTACTAAATCTTGCTTATATGAAGAATTTTATTAAACCCGTTGCACTGGTTATCACAATCACCCTTCTTATGGTTGGGTTATCGCAATGTAAAAAGATAAAGATTGCGACGTTGACAACCGACGATAAGAACCTGGTAGGTTACATGGAAAAATATCCCGAAACCTACTCAGAGATTCTCAAAGTGCTGGATAAATCGGGGACTTACGCATATATGAATGCCTATGGCACCTACACCCTGTTTGCGCCTACCAACGACGCCTTGCAAAGCTATCTGAAGGAAATTGGCAAAACATCTGTAGATGAGCTGACCGCCGATGACTGTAAAACAATGGTACGGTACCACGTGCTGGTTGACACCATTTCCACGCCCGCTTTTACTGATGGGAAATTGCCGGTGCCTACCATGTACGGCGAATACCTTGTTACGGGTATCAATAACGAGAACGGCGTATCCCGCTATATTGTTAACCGGCGGTCGATCATTACCCAGCCCAACATACGTACCGGCAATGGTATCTTACATACAATAGATCACGTACTGGTGCCCAGTAAAAAAACATTATATCAGCAGATATCAGATAACAGCAATTACAGCATTTTTACCAAAGCGCTGGTAGAAACCGGTTATGATACCATACTCAAAACGCTGGCTTATAAGAACGATACCACACCCATCTGGTACACCGTACTGGCGCAATCGGATGCCGTTTATGCCAACAACAAGATCTACAGCTATGACGACCTGAAAGCAAAATATAAAGGCATCAATGTAAAAGATCCGAAAGACAGTCTGCATATGTATGTTGGTTATCATATTCTTACCGACCTCAAATTCCTGGCCGACCTGGTAATAACACCGGCCCATGAAACGCTGGTTCCCCAGGAAGTAATTACCGTTACATTAAGGAATGAGGATGTACTGTTGAATTATGAAACGGATAAGGGGGTTACCGACAGTGCATTGGCAAACAGAACATACAGTGATATTGCCTGTATCAATGGCGTATTACACGACCTGAATAATAACCTGTATATAAAAGTGCGCAACCCGACACCTGTTTACTGGGATGTGGCAGAACAACCGGAGATCATGAAGCTGACCTCGATCTTCCGCAAAGGCGGTAAAGGGCAAACTTTCCAGGTAGGTGATCTGAAAGATGTTACCTGGAACGCCGGAGAAGTTGAGTATTTCTGTAACAACCCGGGCGCCAAAGACCTTTTCTACTGGAACGACCGGCTAAATTTCAAATACTTAAAAACAACCAGCGGCCAAATGAACTGGGTTGAATTCACCACCCCGCTGATCATTAAAGGCAGGTACAAAATATGGATGTGCTGGCGTTCGAATGGCAACTATACCGGTATAGGCATGCAAACCTGGATCGATGGTGTATTGCTTCCCCGCCTGTGGTCCTTTGGCGATTATAATTATGGCAAAACCTTATCAGAAGCAGAAGTACAGGCAGCGGGATGGAAACGGTATTACGTAGGCGCCAGTACAGCCGATCACATGGCCTCAAAACTGGTGGGCACCATTGAGATCACTACCACCGGCCGGCATAAATTAAAACTTGTTACTACAGAAAGATCACCGAATACCCAGGGATGCTGGCTCGATATGGTGCATTTCATTCCCGAGAACATGGAGCAGTACAAGCCTAAGTTCGCTACGGATGGTTCTATCGTTTATTAAAGTACTGTTGATTCATATTACCTGAATTAGGGTGGTCGCGACTGATCCGTGACCACCCGGGTAAATCAAATTCTATACGTGTTATGTTATTAATGAGAAACAAATCAGTTGTATTAGCCGTGGGTTTGTGGTGTACTGCACAGCTATCCTGTACCCGTAAATGGGATGATCATAATAAAGCAAATGATAATGATCTTACACAGAACCTGTATGAAAAGATAACCACCGACGAATCATTAAGCAAGTTTGCCGGATACCTTGAAAAAACAGGCTATGCCGATACCTTACAGTTGAACAAATCATTTACTGTATGGGCCCCTACCAACGACGCCCTGCAATCGATAGACGCAGCCATTAGCAACGATGCAGCCAAATTGAAAGCCTTCGTAGCCCATCATATTGCCCGCATCTCCTATTATACCAGCCAGGCACAGGCGCCCTATTCACGCCTTCCGCTGTTAGATGGGAAGTATGCAATTTTTAAACAGGCCTCTTTTGAAGATGCAGCTATTAACACCAAAGACCGGTTAGCAGCAAATGGGGTATTACATACCATTACTGCTGCAGCAGCACCGATAGGTAACTGCTGGAGTTATATTGATTCGATAAAAGCCGGCAATAACGACATGAGCACTTTTATCAAATCGCTTATATATCCCAAAAGAGATACTACCAATGCCGTACAAATTGGTATTAATCCCCAAACCGGTGAGCCCATTTATGAAAAAGGAACCGACACTGTCATGCGCAGTTACTTTCTTGATTACATAATCGATGTCGGCAATGAAAGCAAAGAGTATACGGTTTTCATAATGAATAATCCTACCTGGGATAAAGAAAGGGCCAAACTGGATACTTTTTATAAATCGACTTATGCAGGTGCTTCACAATACTACGCCCGTCTCAATACAGCTAAGGACATGGCATTTGAAGGTGCGTACGCCCCGAACCAGTTACCCGATTCCATTCAATCGAAATCCGGTGTATGGGTCCCTATTAACAAATCGGCTATACAGGCTGTATACCATACCAGCAATGGATATGTATATGTCATGAACGATATGGATGTAAAGCTCAGGCAGCGGATAAGACCTATCGTGGTAGAGGGAGAGAGTTCTCCCTACACGACCTCTAATGGTTCAAGATCGCCGATATACATCCGTACGCTTATTAATCCCATTACCGGCAAGCAATTTTCCGACATGTTCGTGTTCAGCCATGGCGTAAACAAATGGGGGGTGCAATACCGCATATACAATGTGTTCACCACCAAATACAAAGTATACTGGGCAACCTATAATAACCGGTACAACAATACCCTGAACCAGCGATTGGCGATGGGCGCCTCTACAAATGCCACATTCCCCTATCGCAATGTCCCTTACAATACCTATAACGAAGAATACCTGGGCGATTATACGGTAACCACCTATGACAATGGCGGTTATCTCGATCTGTTCCTGCTAAGCGCAGACATTGCGCCCAGCTCCAGCAATACGAACCAAAATGCCATGTTCCTCGATTATATCAGACTGGAACCGGTTATTCAATAAAACTAATTTATGCGTTCTCCTATTCAACTCATGAAACTCTCCACTGTATTTACCAAAAAGGTTTCCGTTGCAGCGCTGGCAACCCTGATTGGCTGTCAACTGGCAGCGCAGGAGGTTAAAACAGACACTACGCAACCGGCTTCCGGTCAGGACACGATAATCATTATTAAACAACCCACCCGGTCCGATTCGCTGGCGTTGAAAGCTACCGGCATCATACTGGATGCGGCTACCCGCAAGCCATTGCCCGGTATCAATATTTCCATTCCCTCCTTTTCTGCAGCCATATCTGATGAGAACGGCCAGTTTACGATAAAGGTTCCCTCGTATAACACCACCCTGCAGGTATCGAGCCCGGGGTTTCAATCAAAAGATGTTCCATTACGGGGAAACAAGTCGGTATCTGTACAGTTGTTCGATGAGAACTTTGATTCCTACTACGACCCGGCCGTAACAACTACAGGCGTTTTACCAAAGAACGAAATAACTTCTGCCATTGTTAGCACCAATACACAGGGCGCCTGGACACGCAACCTGGAAACACCCGATAATTATTTACAAGGCATTGCCAGTGGCGTCACCGTTGTTCGCAGGTCGGGCACACCCAATATCGGCAGTACGATGTTTATGCGCGGTATGTCATCACTGTACGCATCGAGCAAGCCACTGTTTGTTGTAGATGGTATGATCTATGAGAACACCGACTTCGGCGGTTCTATCATAAACAACTTCTATTCAAACCCGCTGTCACTAATAGATATAAAAGACATAGATAACATCACAGTTATCAGGGACGGTTCTTCGTTGTACGGGACCAAAGGCGCCAACGGCGTGATCATGATCACGACAGCCAAAGCAAAAGAACTGGCCACCCGTATTGATGTAGGTGTTTTTACCGGGGTAAACTTTGCGCCCAAAAACATACCGGTGATGAATGCAGCCCAGTACAGGCCTTACCTGTCGGATATGTTACAATCACAGGGCATGACGGATGATCAGATCAAAAAGCAACCCTACATGACTGACGATCTGTTGAGCCCTGAGTATTACCGGAATCATTACAATACCAACTGGCAGGATGCCATCTTCAAAAATGGCATGTCACAAAATATTTACCTGCGTGTGACCGGTGGCGATAATATTGCCCGGTACGCATTATCGATGGGTTATTTGAAGAACCAGGGCGTTATTAAGAACACCGATCTTGTACGCTATAATACCCGGTTGAATGCCGATTTGAATTTAAGTAAGCGGCTTACGGCCAACAGCAACCTGTCATTTGTTTATGGAGAACAAAATACACAACATCTCGGGCTGAACACCAGGCTCAATCCCATTTTTGTGGCGCTGGCAAAAGCACCGTTCTTCTCCATTCAGGATGTTGACAAAACCGGTGCAGAATCGCCCAACCTGGCAGATGTTGACACGTTGGGCATGAGCAACCCGGTCACCCTTGTGAATAATGTGCTGGCTATTAGTAAAAGCTACCGGTTTTTTGGTTCATTGAACTTCAATTATACCATCAACCGCTATTTTACTATTAGCTCCTTATTTGGAATAACGCATGATAAAGTGCGCGAAAACTTCTTTATTCCGCGCAAAGGCATTACCAACGATACCCTGCAGGCAGCCGTTGCCGACAGCCGGTCGGGCAGCCAGACCAAACGCCTGTTCAGTGCGTTCAATGATACCCGCCTGCGCTATAAAAGGACCTTTAAGCTTCTACATGATGTAGAAGTGCTGGCCGGGGTACGTTACCAGCAACAAAGCCAGGAGCAGGATGTTGGCTATGGTTTTAATTCAGCCACAGACGAACTCATAAACGTTGGGTACAGCATCCCCAGCCTGCGCAAAGTAGGCGGTGATATTGGCAAGAACCGCTGGATGAACACCTATCTCAACGTTAACTACGGGTTCAACAATAAATTATTCCTTACAGCAGCTGTTGCGACTGATGGTTCATCCCGTTTTGGCAAAGCCATTCCAAACGCATTGACCATCAGCGGCAGTAAATTCTCCCTGTTGCCCTCCCTGCACGCTGCCTGGCTGGTGACATCTGAAACATTCATGAAAAAAGTACCGGTCGTCAGTATGCTGAAACTGCGTGCCGGTTACGGCTTTACCGGTAACGACGACATAGGCAATTATACAGCCCGTCAGTACTATGTATCACAAAACCTGCTGGGCATGCAAGGACTGGTTCGCGGTAATATTGCCATCCCGCAATTACAGTGGGAAGTGAATAAGAAAGCCAGCATGGGATTTGATATCGGTTTTATGCACGACCGGTTACGCATCAGTGCAGATGTTTACCAGAATCGTACAGAGAAAATGGTAGTGATCGAAAAAGCGCCCACGGCTTCCGGATTTGATTATATAGCGGCCAACAGCGGTGGCATGAAGACCGAAGGCATTGAACTGAATATAAGCGGCCGCATCATCAACCGCCCCCTGTTGAAATGGGATGTGAGTGCCGGTATTGCCGCCTATAAGAACCAGATCACCCAACTGCCCGATGACCGCATTATTACGCCATTTGCCGATGGTTACATCCTCAGCGAAACAGGCAAAGCAGCCAATCTGTTTTATGGGTACCAAACACATGGCGTATACAGTACTGATGCCGATGCTGCCGCTGACGGTTTCCAAACCCAAACGCCCGCTGGTCCCATGGCCAACTTTAAAGGCGGCGATATGATCTTTGAAGATGTGAACAGCGACAAGCGCATCGACAAACAGGATATGCAGGTGATCGGCAATCCCAATCCCGATTTTACCGGTATGTTCAGCAGCAGCCTTAGCTGGAGACGTTTTTCATTTGATGCCCTGTTCACATTCAGCGTTGGTAATGATGTATACAATTACATGCGTGCGCAATTGGAATCCGGTTCAACCTACGACAACCAATTGCCTGTAATGGTCAACCGCTGGCGCACACAGGGACAGGTCACCAACATACCGAAAGCCGTTTATGGCGATCCCATGGGCAACAGCCGCTTTAGCGACCGCTGGATAGAAGATGGTTCTTACCTGCGTTTAAGAACAATATCAATAAGCTACAATGTACCCATTAAACCGGCATTTCTCAAGTATATGACAGTGTACGCATCTGCCAATAACCTGGTCACCTTTACAAAATACCTGGGTTATGATCCTGAATTCAGCGCAACGGAAGGCGTGCTGGGACAGGGAGTTGATATTGGCCTGGAACCGCAGTTCAGATCTGTACAAACAGGCGTGCGCATTGGTTTATAAAATTTAATTGTAACGGAGTAATAATATGATTATGTCAGCCATAAAAAAAATAGTTTCCCTTTTAGCAGTGCTGTTCTTTACAACTATTTTATCGGGTTGTAAAAAGTTATTTGATGTGCAGCCCGAACAATCGCTCGATAAGGAACAGGTATACCAGAACGTGTATGATGCCGATGCGGCCGTATTGGGTTTATATGGCAAGTTCATGCAACTGGCTAAACAATACGTTGTATTGAATGAATTAAGGGCCGACCTCATGGACGCCACGCTGAATGCCGATGATGATCTGAAACAGGTAAATGAGCATACGGTAACCGAAGATAATCCCTATGCGGATCCCCGGTCCTTTTATGAAGTCATCCTGAACTGCAATGATATCCTGAAGAACTTTGACAAGATGCGGGATGGCAAAAAATTCAAAGAAGATGAATACCGCCAGCGTTATTCAGATGTTGCCTGCCTGCGCGCCTGGGTATACCTGCAGGCCGGCATCCAGTTTGGCAATATTCCTTATATCACCGAGCCGTTTGAAACCGTGAATGAAGTAAAAGATGAAAGCAGGTATCCCCGGCTCGATCTTAAAACGCTTGTCGATACACTGGTAAATTCAACCGAAAGAATACCTTTCAAAGATCTATATCCCGCCGGCACCAGCCTTATCACCACTGTGGATGGCTATTACACGGCAAAATTCTTTATCAACAAAAAATGCCTGCTCGGTGATCTGTACCTGTGGCGTTCAGCTTTTACCGGTTCACCAGTTGATTCAAGAAAAGCTGCACAGAATTATAAAGATGTGATGGAAACCTATGGCTCCGACCCGGATTACTACCGGGTTCGATTTTCTGATGTGCTGAAAAATGACGACATCGCCGTGAACTATTGGGGCGATGCGCGCATCAACCAGTATGATGAAAGAAGACTGGTTGATGCAAACTACAGTGGCTGGCGATCTATTTTTGCCCGTAGCCAGGATGGCCTGTACAACCAGGAATGGATCTGGATGTTGTTTTTCGACAAAGGTTTCAAACCCGAAAATCCTTTTATTGACCTTTTCTCAAACAGGGGTGGCCGTTACCAGGTTAAACCCAGTCAGACAGCCATTGACGCCTGGAACAGCCAGGTACAATCAGAAAATAATTTTCCATATGATGCCAGAGGTAAACTAACCTATAAAATGCTGGGATCACAACCGGTTATTACGAAATACCTGTACAATTATCTTACAGAAGATACGTATGTACCCGTTAGTGTGCTGGAGAAACCAGGCAAATGGTTCCTGTACCGGGCTGCCCAATTACACCTGCGCTATTCAGAAGCAGCCAACCGAGATGGCCGCAGCCGTATTGCGTATGCTTTAGTTCACAACGGTATTCAATATAATTTCGACAATAACCCCGGCGGCGGACAAAGCCGTGATGTAGGCAATACCCAACAAACGTTTGATGCATACCCCTATAATTTTGATGCACGCATGGGCGATTATCCCAGCTACCGCGCACCCTGGCATCGCAATGTGGGCGTACGTGGAAGAGCACATTTGAAATCTGATCCTATTCCGTCAGGGGCCGACAGTGTGTTGACCATTGAAGACAGGATCATCACTGAAAGCGCCCTGGAGCTGGCCTATGAAGGCACCCGCTGGCAAGACCTGATGCGTGTAGCGATCAGAAGAAATGATGCCGGTTTCCTGGCTACCCGCGTGGCTGCTAAATTTGAAAAAGCAGGCAATGCCGGACTGGCATCCAGCATCAAAGCCAAATTAATGAATCAGAATAACTGGTTCTTACCATTCAAATGGAAATAAATGAACGCTGAACGCATAATGCATAACGCCTAACGCTGATTTCACTATTGCATTTAGCGTTCGGCTTTTAGCATTAAGCGTTTAGCCTTAAAGTCAGTTTCAGTCAGTTTCAATGATCCGTACCCGTTTTTACAACCTAACATATATGTTCATGTTATTACGATCCGGCCCCTGACAACTATTGTCATCAATTAAACCTGTTATATGAAAAAAACAATTGCAGTCATTACACGAAGCTATTCGTGTAAACTCTTGTTCCTTTTATCCTTACTCTCCGGTTCCGCAGTTCACGCTCAAACACTTTCTTTCCCCGGCGCCGAAGGCTTTGGCCGGTTTGCAACCGGCGCCCGCGGTGTTTCCAGTCCTCAGGTATATTTGGTTACCAATCTCAACGATGCCGGCGCAGGATCGTTCCGCGATGCCGTCAGTGTATCGGGTCGCGTGGTTGTATTCAGAGTAGGCGGCATCGTGACCCTGGCCTCTGACATTGGCGTAGCCGCCAATACGACCATTGCCGGACAAACAGCGCCCGGTGATGGCATTGTGTTTGTTGGCAAACGGATAACCTTTACCAATTCCAACAACACCATTTGCCGGTACCTGCGTATACGATTGGGCGCTACCAATAACTCGGGTAAAGACGCCTCAGGCATTGCCAACGGCGCCAATATGATCTTCGATCATATGTCATTTACCTGGGGCATGGATGAAGTATTCTCCATTAACTGGGATAACAAGAATACCTCACCAGACAACATTACCATTCAGAATTCCATTCTCGGTCAGGGGCTGCATCGCGAAAACCATTCCTGCGGCGGTTTAATACAAACACCCGATGGAGGTAAAGTAAGTCTGATCAGGGACCTCTACATCAGCAACAAAACACGTAATCCCAAAGTAAAAGGCAAGAATGAGTTTGTAAACAACGTCGTATACAACTGGGGCAATGGCAACCGGCTCGGTGATCAAATGAATTATGGTTGGGAAGGCGATGCCTATATCATGGGCGGGTCATCCGGTGTTTCAGAAGTAAACATCATCAATAACTATTTCGTAGGCGGGCCGCTTACACCACCGTCAGCATCTACCCCATTCTCCAGAGGCACCGGTACATTTAACCTATACGGCGCTGGCAATTATTTTGACAATAACAAGAACGGTACCCTGGATGGTTCGGCCGTGCCTTATAACAGCACCGGCTATCCCGGACTCGACGCCGGGAATTTTAAAACATCACCCTTTGCTTATCCCGCCGCGTCTCCTTCTATGACGGCGTCACAGGCCTATGCGTGGATCATCAACAACGTGGGGCCTACTTATCCCAAACGCGACCAGGTAGATTCGCTGATCGTTGCGGAAGTTGCTTCCCGTGGCACACAGGGCCGGTATATATACCGCGAAACCGATATGCCGCTGATCAATGGCGGCGTTGGCAAAGTAACCGGCGCTGCTGCCCCACTCGATTCAGATGCAGATGGTATACCTGATGCATGGGAAACAGCACATGGTTTAAACAAGAATAATAAAGCCGATGCTACCACCTATAGTACCACGAATCCGGGGTATTTGAATATTGAAGTATATGTGAACTCGCTGGTATCATCGTCATTGTTCTTTACGCAGCATAATTTGGAAACTACTTCACCGGCACAACCCATCGCAGCAAAATAATTCAGATCAATACGGAACATACGAATTTAAAAAGGCGTGGCACGATTCTATCGTTGCCACGCCTTTATCGTTTAAGAATATTATTTTGCCGCATTACCGTCCATTCACCATTCACTGCCCACCACGGGCCACCCGGCTGCGTCCCAACCCAACGAACGCATGATCAACTTTGATTTACCGTTGTCTTTGGCATCGTAACCGTGGTATACGAGATAGTCTTTCCCATCGAAATTACAAACAGCATTATGACCAACACCATACCACCTGACTGAATCGCCAGCCACCACCAGCGTACCGCCACCGCTCGTCATTGTAACGCCATTCCTGTCAACATATGGACCAGTTACCTTTTCACTTCTGCCTACCATTACTTTATAGGTACTGTTTACGCCGCGGCAGCAAACATCAAAAGACACAAACAGGTAATAATATTTATTCTTTTTGAAAATAAAAGGCGCTTCAATAGCTGCATCACCGGCTGAGGAATCAGGGGTATCAAACTTTCGTTGTCTTGCTGCAATCGTATGCCATACTTCAGGCTGGGCAACAGACAGCAGATCGCTGTTCAGCTGTACGAGTTTGATCCCACTCCAGAATGAACCAAACGTTAGCCAGGGTACATTGTTCTCATCATAAATGAGATTTGGATCGATGGCATTCCACAGATCACGGCCGGGAACGGACTGTATTACTTTACCATGATCTTCCCAATGATATTCCGGAGATGCAGGGTGTAATGTTTTGTTTGTGGCCACACCAATGCAGGATGTATTCTTGCCAAAAGCTGAAACGGAATAATACAAATAATACTGTCCGTTATGATAGCTGATATCAGGCGCCCAGGTATGGCCGCGATAGGTTGGAATGGCTTGTACTGCCCAGGCTGGCCGCTGGGCAAAAACAGGTTTCTCCTTTTTCCAGTCAATTTTATTTACCGACGACCACATGCTAATGCCAATGCCGGTGCAGAACAAATAATATACACTATCCTGTTTTATCATCACCGGATCATGAACAGGAATCCGGTTTTTTTGGCCCATTCCGGATGCAGGAAACAAACATGCTGCCAGGCAGATACAAACTATATAATATTTCATCAGCACATATTTCAGGTAAAAGACCTGTCAGGTCCAAGACATCATGCCGAAAATGCAAGATTCTATGATGGACCTTACAGGTCTTGAAAATTTCTGATTATTCCACTACCAGCTTCCTCGTGATGATCGTTTCATCGCTCATCACCCGCACCATATACACGCCCGCTTTTTTCGGTGCGGGAACCTTTATGTTGTTTGAGGCAAGCTGTTTATTTGAATATACCAGGTTACCATCACTCGTAAAAATATTGGTTATTATATATTTTCCCGGTGAACCAATAACGACATTCAAATAAGCCCCTTTAGCCACCGGATTGGGATAAACGCCACGCAATCGTTCTTCGGTTAACAAAGGTTCCGGTGGGCTGACTGCCTCTCTGGCCGCAGGCGCTGCAATCAACCATTTCTGGCAATTGCAATCTGAATAGTCCTGCAAAGATAATCGCGTACCCGCAGTCGTAGAAGAACCGGCTATGCTTACAATCCTGGCGCCGGATAATGGGGTAAAAATATGCGACCCATCGCCCAATCGTTCAATCTTGTATTTCTGGCAGTTGTTATTCAACCACGCATATAATTGCATTAACGTACCCGCTGCCGTACTACAATTCACTACATCAGCGGAAAGTCCGCCCAATGCATTGTTGATCCGGTAATAACCATTACCAACAGGTACCAGGTTCCATTTCTGGCAGGTGAGATTGTTCCAGGCGCCCTGCGCAATCCCCTGCCCTGAAGCTCCTGTACAACCCCAGGCATCCCACACCAGTCCGCTGTTCTTATTGGTAATGCGGTATTCTCCTGCAGCTATCCAGTCTCTGGTAATAAATGGCCAGCCGCCGCTAAAACCCATATTGGCAATATCCAGTTTGGGATTACCATTATCGTTACCATCATAATAATGCATCGATGCAAAGTTCGCCCCGTTCTCTGTCAACAGCCCCAAATGCCCGGGGCCAATATATTTTCCTGAAGCGCCCAATGCAACACTTCCGCCGCCATTCCTCATATCCGTTCCGTTCTTATCAACATAGGGCCCTGTAATACTGGTTGATCTTCCCATCACTATGTAATAGCTGCTGCTGGTACCATTGCAACAGGTTCCCCGGTTGGCAAACAGGTAATAATAACTGCCGTTCTTAACGATACAGGGTGCTTCCCAATCAGCGCCGCTGCCACCGGCAATTCTTGTAACGGCAGCGCCGCTTTTTACTTTACCGGTTGCAGCGTCAAGCTCTATGATACCGATGCCCCCATGCCATGATCCGTACGAAAGGTATAATTTACCATCTGAATTTTTGAATACCGCAGGATCAATGGCATTGATATCGCCGGAAGCAGAAGATGAAACCACCCTGCCCAGGTCAGTCCATACATACGACGATGAATTTTGATCCAATGTAGGCGACGTGGCAACTCCAATAGCTGATACCGAACCACCGAATGTTGAACAGGAATAATACAGATAATATTTCCCGTTCATATAGATGCAATCCGGCGCCCAGAAAGTACCGCTAAAGCCGGGTACCGACGAGTTGATCCATGAAGGCCAGGTCCCAATGGGAAATACTGTTTTGGGACCGGATGTCCAATGATACATATTCGTTGAATACGCAGCATAAATGCCATTACCGGTTGTAAACATCCAGTATTTACTGCCATCTTTAATGATGGTAGAAGGATCATGGGACTGAATGGCGCCGCCCAATGCATTCGCCTGTTTGGGTTGCGCAAGCATCAGCATTCCCAGAACAAGCAGATAAGGTATTTTTTTCATTACAGGCAAGTTTTGAATGGTTAATAAAACGTCATTCCAACTTAACCCGCAGCACGCTGAATGAATAAGGAGAATTATTGAGAATTATTTTTTTACCTTTTATTACAATCGTTGATTCAACAGGTGCTACGTTGGTTGGACTGTCGAATGAATTCAAAGCGGTCAATTCTGATTGCATTACAGTCAGCTTTCCTTTAGAGGCGATCTTTTTCACCCCTTCCAGTTGCAACGTATTGCTCTGCGATTTGTCAGAAGCGTTTACCACTTTAATGATCAGTTCATTGGTAGCCGCATCGATACAGGCCGAAGCATACAGGCTGTCCTGCCCGGCTACTACATCATTGTTCAATGTAATGGGTACTACTTTGGAACCTTTGTTGAGGGAGAATAGTTTTTGTACATGGTAATCGGGTGTTCCGTATGATTGCAGGTTGTTCACCCAAATAAGATCGGGCGCCCATTGCCAACCATCAATATGCGCAAACAGCGGGGCGTACGAAGCCATTTGCACCACATCGGCGTTGCGTTCCAGACTGGTCATAAAAGCCGCTTCTGAAATCGCTGCCAGCCAGGTGTTGCGGGTGCCACCAGCGGTTTTATCAACGTGCGACGCATATTCACCACCGAAGATCTTAGAACCGGTACGGGGATAAGTATCATATCGTCTTGCATTCTGAAAAAACCATTCCGGTTTGCGATAATAGTGCTCATCTATAAAGTCTGCATTTATCTTGCGCAGTTCGCCATTCAGGTAATCGAAACGATCGCCATTGGGATCAGTGCCTGAACTGCAGATCAGTTTTATGCCGGGATATTTTGCCTTGATCGCTGTCTGAAATGCTTTCAATCGTTCTACGTATTGCGGTCCCCAGTTCTCATTACCAATGCCCATCATCTTCAGGTTGAATGGAGCGGGATGGCCCATATCGGCACGCACCTTGCCCCATTTGGTGTTTACATCGCCATTTGCAAATTCAATAAGGTCGAGCGCATCCTGTATATACGGATCGATCGCCTGCATGGGAACTACTTCAGCAGAATTAAACTGGCAGGCCATTCCGCAATTAAGAATTGGTAATGGTTCGGCGCCAATATCATCTGCCAGTTGAAAGTATTCAAAGAAACCAAGACCGAATGTTTGAAAATAATCCGGCGCTGAGCGATGTGGGAATTCAATATTCCACCTGTTCATGATCAATTGTCTTTCTTCAATGGGACCAACCGTATTTTTCCAGCGATAGCGGTTTGAGAGATCGAATCCCTCTACGATACAACCACCGGGAAAACGGATAAAGCCAGGTTTCATGTCAGCCAGCAACTGCACCATATCAGCCCGCATACCGCCGGGCCGGTTCTTCCAGGTATCACCGGGAAACAGGGAGATCATATCCAGGTCTATAGTGCCATTTCCTTCAAACCAGATATTCAATTTGCCTTTCAATACGGTTTCATTGGCATGAAAACTTACAGTAGCCTTGTGCCAGTTGTCGCCTGCTTCGGTGAGCGACAACACAGTATCGCCAACAACTCGTTTGGTTGTGTCTATAAGTTCTATATGTAATTTCGTATGTGCCTGAGGTTGGCGATACATTAAAGAAAAATCGTACCGTACGCCTTTTTTAATTCCCATGCCCCGGAACCCTTCATTGGTTAATCCGAGATCACCTTTTGCGGCGTTGTTCATGGTAACCCGCAAAAACCGGGGGTTGCGCGTGTTTTCTTCTGACCGGTTTATAACCAGGATTTCCCCTTCCACAAACTTTTTGCGGTTCACCGTCCAGCCCATCAACGGTTTTAAAAACTCAAACGAGCGGTTCTTCACCATCTCTGCATAAATACCGCCATCAGCGCCCAGGTTGATGTCTTCAAAAAATATCCCCCACATGGTAGGCTGAATAGTTGCCGTTGGTTGTGCTGCCTTTACAACCAGGGTATGGTTTTGCTGCGAAAAAGAAACACTTACAAATGCCATTACTGCTACTACAAGCGCGATCGTTTTTTTCATTCTATTTAGTTCTATGTTTTTAATTACTCCGTTGCTCTTATGCATTTCAATCAGCACATTAGCTAATCAGCAAATTAGCACATTATTTTTTCTTTCCCCAAACCGCCGTACCCGCATTATTCAACCCGGTAAACACCAATGTAGTACTTTTCTTATTCTCCCAATCACGTTCTCTTGAAACATACACCTTATCGGTAAATGCTCCGTTGTTCCATTTTAATTCAAGCCAGGGTGCGGCATACGTCCAGGCATTGGCAGTATTGCCATTTATCTTCCCATCGGCATTCAACGTAATGGTAGTGGCCACCTGTACATTCGCATCTACCTGTTCAGTTGCGTAACCCGGAACTACTTTATATCCCAGCACGATCTGTTCCCAGTCGCCGGTGAGTTCAGTTTGTGCAATGGCACTCTGCGTGGTATTGGCATATCGTTCGGGAGAAACAACCGGCCAGCCATCCGTTGTCCAGAACAGCTTACGCACATGCAGGTCCATATAATATTTGTCAACCGAAGGCCGCCCCTGATGCGCCATGTAATACTGACCACCATCTTCATACACCGAACAATGTGCCACGCCCTGCCATCCGCCATGCCCCTGGAACTGGTAAGGCGCCAGTATCATTGGCAAATTGTCTTCTTCGGTATTCATATCCTTTCCATTGAAATCAAGGAACGGTCCCTGCGGCGATGATGACCGCCCTACCCGCACATTGTATTTTGTTTCCAGCCAGTCATACGCGATAAACAGGTAGTACTTGTTTTGCGTACTGTTGTATACGATCTCCGGTCCTTCGATATTTCCATTGACGATGGCATTGGTAAATCCCCGTTGTGCGATCCGCTTTCCTTTATCGCCACTGGTGGCAGTCAGACCAGTAGCGGCATTCAGCTTCAACACATAAATGCCATCGAATGCGGACCCATAATACATCCAGTGTTCACCTTGCGGTGTTACTACCACCGTTGGGTCAATGGCATTGGTTTGCGTAACAGAAAAATCATTTTTCGATGTAACGACCAATCCCTGTTCCGTCCACGGGCCTTCCGGCGCCGCAGCGGTGGCCAGTCCAATCACACTTAACCGCAAAGTGGGCGATGACAAAGAATAATACAACCGGTACTGGTTGTTCACTTTCATGATATACGGCGCCCATAAGGATTGAAAGGGTGTTCCGCCGGTTTGTGTAATATAACTGGCGCCCAGGGCAGGTAATGCATTAAATGCCCAGCCAACAAATTGCCATTGTACCAGGTCTTTTGATTTTCTTATTTGAATGCCCGGCTTTACTGTAGTACCATATGCCGCATCGGTACTGTAACAGAAAAAATAATCACCACTTTTTATAATGGAAGGGTCATGTACATTATAGGGGCCCCATTGAGAATAATTACTGAATGGCGCTATAGCTGCGTAGGTATCCGTAATGGAATTAATATCAAAGGATGTTGAAGGCGGCGGTGTTGGCGGATCCACCGGGTCTTCATCGCCCTTTTTGTTGCAGCCAGCCCCTACGAGCGTTACCACCGCAATCAGCAATCGTATGTAATGCGTGCTAATACCCTGCATTCTGCTTCAGGTTTTTGTTAACGTCAATTTCCGCCTGTGGAATGGAGAAGAACTCCCGGCCAACTACGTAACTGTTGAACTCGGGATCATGCATTTTGAGTTCAGCCAGTTTGGTGGGATTCTGTAACCAGCCCCAACGGCGGATGTCATCAAACCGGTGTCCTTCCAGGGCAAATTCCAAAGCGCGCTCGTGAGCTATCCTATCTTTCATTGGCTCTTTTAATAAAGCAGCAAATTCGGCCTCCCGGTCGGGCAGGTTCACCCGGTTACGCACGCGTTGAATATATTTTGCGCATTCGGCGGTATTGCCCAGTTCGTTCTGGCATTCTGCATACATCAGCAGCACATCGGCATATCGCATCAGCCGTTCGTTGATGCCGGAACGCCAGTCTTTTTCATCAGGCATGTTTCCATCGCCATTACCATATTTTTTTATGCCTAATTTATTCAGGTCGGCAGCATATACGGTTTGAAAAGATTGCCCGTATAATTTACAACCGGGGTAATTGAAATAAATGGTTGCGCGCAAGCGGGGATCATCGTCGCCGGTTTTTGTTTTTTCCTTTTTAAATTCATCTACGATCCATTGAGTAGGCGCTGCATCATTCCAGCCGAAAGGAGCCGGTGCAAACGTAATGGCGCGTGCGGTCGTTTTACTCCAGTCTGCTGCCGGCGAGCTTACCCAACCTAATGTAGTACCACCTACTTCACGGCTAAACTGTATTTCAAAAATGGATTCCTTGTTGTTTTCATTGGTTTCGGTAAAGTTATCGGCATAGTTTGCTACGAGGTCGTATCCACCCAAATTCATCACTTCTTTAAATTTAGCGGAGGCCAGCTCATATTTCTGGTTGAACAAATAACTCTTTCCTAAAAATGCCAGTGCAGCGCCTTTGGTAGCTCTTCCCAAATCGGCATTGCCATAGGAAACCGGCAACAGTTTCGATGCTTCATCAAGGTCCTGGTATACCTGGTTCCATACATCCTGCGGTGACGCCTGGCCCGGGAAATACTCTGATGAACTTTCATAGAACTTTGTTACCAGCGGAATATTATTGAAGAACGAAACGAGGTAATAATAATTCAATCCACGCAAGAACAGCGCCTCCCCTTTTAACCGGTTATATAAGCTCTGATCTTTAAAAGGAACCTTGTCTAAATTATCCAGCACAAAATTGGCGCGGGTTACACCGCCATAAAATGCAATCCACAGCCATTGCTGCATAATAGTATTGTTGAATAGTTTAAAGGACCCGGTATTCGACAATACATCCCATGGACTGGGACTCATAATATCATCGCCTCTAAGATCAAGGGCGCATTGGGCAAAGCGTAAAAATGTGCCATCATAATACAACGATTGATAAACGGCATTTACCGCCATCACCGCATCGGTCTCTGTTTTCCAGAATGTAGCGGTTGTTTGCTGATTGGGATTGGTCAGCTCCAAATAATCTTTACCACACGAAATGCATGAAAAAGCGACTGCGGTGGTCAATAATATTTTTTTAATGTTCATTGCTTAACAGTTTTGTTGGTTAACGGCTTATTCTTTGCGTTTCACATTAAAGTCCTACCTGCACGCCAAAGAGGAACGACCGGGGATTGGGCAATCCACCTGCCTCGTTAGCGGTGAATGGCCGGTTCGGATATAAGCCGTTATCAATAGCCCGGTCAAATAAGCCATTGTTATTCGCAAAGTCAGGATCAAAACCGGTGTATTTGGTAATGGTCACCAGGTTCTGCGCGGTGATGTACAATCTGGCATTCGATAAATGTGCTTTTTGCAATATTTGCGATGGTAAGGTATAGCCTACCTGCAAAGTGGTGATGCGGAAAAAGCTGCCATTTTCGAGCCAGCGGGCAGAAGCGCGTCCGTTCTTATTGGGATCGAACATAACCACCCGGGGAACGTTGGTATTGGTATGCGTTGGCGTCCAACGGTCGAGTAAACGGGTTCCATAATTATCCCAACCACCGCCACCTTCAATACCTGCACGGATGCTGTTGTAAATTTTATTCCCGGATACACCGGAAGCTACTACCGACAGATCAAATTGCTTATAGGATACATTTGCATTCAGGCCATAATACAATTTGGGAATGGCGCTGCCCAGGTAGGTACGGTCGTCATCATCAATTTTACCATCAGGCGTTCCTGTTAGTTTGCCATCTTTATCCCGGCCATCGATATCTCTATAGCGAAAATCGCCGGGCCGGGTTAATTCTTCCTGGTATCGTTTAATAGGCGATTTGGCATTCAACGCATCAATTTCTGCCTTGCTCTGAAAGATGCCATCTATCACCCAACCATACAACTCCCCTACTTCCCGACCTACTTCCGTTTTTGTTAAATTACCATAACCATAAATGGGATTGTTGCCATAGCCCAGCGCCAACACTTCATTTTTAAGGGTAGAAATATTGGCATTTATGTTATACGTGAACCCGCCTTTTTTATCGGAATAACCCAGCTGGAATTCAAAACCCGTGTTCAGGATAGAGGCGCCATTTACGACAGGTGATTCTCCGGGATATACACCTGTTGAACCGGGGATCTGCACCCGCAGCAAAACATCTTTACCGGTATTACGAAAATATTCGGCAGAAAAAGTAAACTTCCTGAAGAGTTCAACATCAATACCCACATTTCGGCTGATCATCGTCTCCCATTTAATATCCGGTACAGCAAAACCAGTTTGTGTAGCGCCCAAAGCAAGTTGATTACCAAATACGGCATGCGCATAAGAGTTAATAAATGCCTGGTATTGATAATTGCCTATTTCCTGGTTACCCAGTTCCCCATAAGATGCGCGCAGTTTTGCCTGGTTTACAAAATCGGGTAATATGGATTGGAAAAATTTTTCATTATGCAACTTCCAGGCTAATGCTAAAGCCGGAAAATTTCCCCAACGGATCTTCGGTGCAAACCGTGAAGAACCATCCCGGCGAATGGTGGCAGTCATTAAATATTTGTCATCATATATATAATTGACCCGGCCGAAATAAGAAGACAGCCGGTTTTTATCTTCAGTTCCGGTTACAGAAACACCGGAAGTTCCGTTACTCAATACCGGAAAATAAGGTTGCGTAAACCCTTCGGCATGTGCATTTGTGCGGGACACATTGCTTTCAAGTACCGATTGACCAGCCAGGGCGTTAATGGTATGCCGGCCAATTGTTTTATCAAACGTCAGGGTGTTTTCAATAGTACCTGTATTGCCCGAACCCCGCCAGTCGTTTAGTTTGGCAATATTGTTTACATAGAACCAGCCCAGGTCATGTATCGGTTCAAAATAGAAATCACGCCAGTCGGTTCTTTCATAACCCAGGCTTACTTTGTATTTCAACCATTTGGCAATCTCCACTTCACCATAGGCATTTCCAAAAAACCGGAAGCGTTCTGTTTTACTATCGAGCACATTGTTGAACCCAATGGGATTGGCCGTGTAAGAACCATGTATGGTTTGACTGGCACTGCTATATCCATCCCGGGTACTTGAATCATACACTGGCAATGTGGGAATGGCATTTACAATATAACCCAGGATATTTCCGGTATGCAGGAAGGTCATAAATCGCTGATCGACCTTTGCATAATTGAATGATTCGCCAAACTTAAAGCGGCCCTGTTTGAAATCGGTATTGATACGGAATGAATACCGTTTGTAGGATGGGCCTTTACCGGCTACCGTTCCCCTATGATCGAAAAAATTGACCGACACATAATATTTGGCAGCTTCGCTTCCACCTGAAATGCCAATGGTATGTTCCTGTATTTGACCGGTCTTAAATGCTTCGTCCTGCCAGTTGGTATTAATATTTTTTACAAATAAGGCGGAGGTAGGATCATTGGCAGGCTTTACCAGTTGAACCGGCTCGGCATTGGCGCTTGCTTCATTCACCAGTTCCTGGTACTGCTGGGCGTTGGCGACATCGTATCGCTTTACAATGTTCTGTACACCGTAATATCCATTGTAATCCAATTTAAATTTCCCGGTCTTACCACGTTTGGTAGTAATGATAATAACGCCGTTGGCAGCGCGCGAACCATAGATGGCCGCGGCAGAACCATCTTTCAACACCTGTATCGTTTCAATATCCGCGATCACCATGTCGTTCACCGGCGCCTGCACGCCATCAATAATGAACAAAGGTGTGTTACTGGAAAAATTACCTACACCCCGAATTCTGATAGCAGGCGCCGCACCGGGTTGCCCGCCACTGGTAACACTTACACCAGCCACCTGTCCCTGTAAAGCCTTCAGTACATCATTGGTAGCAACTTTATTCAGCACTTTCGGATCAACGGTACTGATTGAACCGGTCAGGTCTTTTTTCCGTTGTGTTCCATATCCAATGATCACGACTTCTTCCTGTTCTGTTATACTCCTTTTTAATACAACGTTGATGGCTGTTTTGCCGGCAATGCCCACTTCGGTGCTTTGCATATCGATAGAAGAAAATACCAGGGTGCTTGTCTCCTGGGGTACTTCCAACCGGTAAAACCCTTTTTCATTGGTAATGGTGCCAATGGAAGGAGTTCCCTTCACGTATACCGAAACACCCGGCAGGGCCATGCCTGCTTCACTGGTGACGATGCCACTCACGGTAATACTCGCCATTCCACTGATATCTTTTGAAATGACGATCACCTCATTATCGATCAGGCTAAATTTCAAACCTGTTTCTGATAAAGCTGTTCTTAACACCGATGACACAGGCGTTTCTTTTACAGAGATGGTCACCAGGAATTCGCGCGGCAATATATCATTGCTGTAAGCAAACCGGTAATCGGTTACTTTCTCAATACTTTTAAATAATTGTGGGATGGATGCATTTTTCAGTGTTAAGGTAACTTTCTCTTCCTGTGAAAGCCCTTTCGCCGAAACATGCAAACAGCCAATAATTAATAAAGCAGTCGTTAGTTTCATAATCCTTACCCCTTTGGCGAATGCCGCGTAAAGAAAGGTATCCGCCGTTGGCGGATGATTTTTTTTCATACCTTTAGAATGTTTAAAGATGAATAATGGAAACAGGCAATGCTATCACGTTAACCTGTTTCGGCTTTAAGCAGGGGAATGTTGCCGCATTCCCCTATTTACTTCTTTCCTCCTACATCGTTACCTATATATCAGTATCTTTTGTTCTTCAATGCGATAATTGAACTTCTTTGACGTTCTTAGTATCTCCAGCACCTGTTCTATCTTTTCCTTTTTAAAGGTGGCTGTAAAATGATATTGTTTTATGTCGTTTGATTCGAACTGTATATTCACATTATACCATCGGTTAAGCTGATACGCTATATCTTCAAAAGCTTCATCTTCAAATGCCAGGTTGTTCTGGACCCAGGCCAGTTCTTTCACTTCTCCATTTTCTGTTTTCTTAACGGGTTTTATGACAGCCTGCTCGGGGATATTTTTTGATTGGGGCGAACGGGCTGCCGCGTTGCCACCTGTTTTGTTTTCCGTCCATAACACTTTCTCATCCGGATGCAACAACAGCTTCCGGTTATTATCTTTTTTCAGGGTCACTTCTACCAACCCACGTATCAGTACCGTCTCGGTCCTGTATTCATTATTATATGATTTTACATTAAAGGCAGTACCCAGCGCTTTTACATCCATACTGGCGGTATGTACAATAAATGGAACGGCTGCATTGTGCTGCACCTCAAAAAAAGCTTCGCCTTTCAAAAATACTTCGCGGGTGTTTTTGGCATACTGACCGTTCAGGTATATTTCACTTCCTGCATTGAGGATAACCGCTGTGCCATCGGGTAATTGAAAACTTTTCCGCTCGCCGGGTTTACATACATATTGAATAATTCCTGGTTGAAGGGTTGATGTTCGTTGTGATTCCCAGAGCAGGTAAACACCCATGGTAATGACCGCCAGCACCGCTGCTGCGATGCCAGTAAAGCGCCTGTAGAATAGCGTATGTGGCTTGCTGGCAGGCACTAAATTAATTACCGGTGCATCTTCATTGCCTTCCACCCTTTTTTTAAGTTGCGTTAATTGTTCTTCCATATCAGCCTGGGCCAGGGCTGTAAACAACAACCGGTACTCGCGCACCGCCTCTTCTACCAGGTCTTTTTTACCGGGATGCGCAGCAATAAATGTTTCCCAGTACTGAACGTCCTGTTCATTTTTCCTGAGACAATAATTGATGAAGGATTCATCCTTTAACAGATCATCAACGGTCCGGTACTTATGTTGCATTGCCGCTCTTTTATAAGCAGAGTACCCGGCCTGTGTTTTTTACCCGTCTTTTTTAAAATAAATTTCAGAAAAGAAAACCGGAGGCTACATATAGGAGTAAAAGTGATTGAATACCAGAAACAACAGCCGGCTGTACCAGTTGCTGTTTTATTTTATACAGGGCTTCATGGATCTTATTATATACGGTGCGGTGGGTCAGCCCCGTTTTTTGGGTGATGGCATCGTAGCTCAGCCCTTCATAAAATTTAAGCATGATCAACTCACGTTGCCGCGCAGGCAACGCATTGATCACAGCCATTAAATGCCTGCTGATCGCTTCATGATCGTCTTTGAGGATCAGGCTTTCTTCGTGCGATGTTTCAAAACCTTCTTCTTCTTTTTTGCTCCAGGCAACTTCCAGGTTCACGGTGCGGCGGGCTTTTACCCAATCGCTTGTCAACCGGCGTAAAAAAGAAATGATGATATAACTGCGCACATTTTTGGCTTCCATCAGCGTATGGCGCTTTTCCCACAGATACAGGAACTGTTGCTGAATAACATCTTTAACGAGATCGCTGTCGTGGATATTCTTAAGACCAATAAACAATAAGGTATGATAGTACTTTGTATACAGTTCATATAAGGCATCCTTATCGCCTTGTAGCAGGCGATCCCAACAAAGGTTGTCGGTATGAATAGCAGTCTGGATCATTATTGGCAGTCAATCGTTCATCCTAAATTTAAATGTATTCACCACATTTAAAAAATATTTTTCTAACCAGTTCAATAAGAGCAGGGAATGTATAACAGATAGTCTATAAACAAATAAGCCGCGGTTTTCCCTTATTATGGGGGAAACCACGGCTCATTTCAATGTTTATAACAGTAAGTTGTAGACTAGCGAAGGGCTGGTATGGCGCAATGGTCCATATCGCCATAATCCAGGTTTTCACCAGCCATACCCCAGATGAATGTATAGTTGGAAGTTCCGGCGCCGGAGTGAATGCTCCAGTCAGGTGAGATCACAGCCTGTTCATTCTGCATCCAGATATGCCGTGTTTCCTGCGGTTCGCCCATAAAATGACAAACGCTTTGGCCATCGGGTACTTCAAAATAGAAATACACTTCCATGCGACGGTCATGGGTATGGGCAGGCATTGTATTCCATACGCTGCCGCTTTTTAATTCTGTCATACCCATTTGTAACTGGCAAACTTCCAGCACACTGTTAACGATCAATTTGTTGATGACGCGGTGATTGGCAGTAGCCGGGCTGCCCAGTTCTACCACTTCGGCATTCGCACGGGCAATTTTTTTAGTGGGATAAGTATGATGCGCCGGCGCAGCATTGATATAGAATTTGGAAGGTTTGCTGCCATCGGCCGAAGCAAATTGCACATTTTGTGTTCCCTTGCCAATGTATAAAGCTTCTTTATAATCCAGTTCAAAAGTTTGTCCATCGGCGGTAATGGTCCCTTTACCACCCACGTTGATGATACCCATCTCTCTTCTTTCAAGGAAATACTGGGCTTTCAGCTTCTCGGGATTGGGCAGACTGACTGCTTTTGTTACCGGCATAATACCACCGGCAATGTACCGGTCGTAATGCGACAGGGTAAAATGGGCTGCATCTGCTTCAAAAATTTTGTCTATCAAAAAAGCCTTACGTAAAGCAGCAGTATCCATTTGCTTTGCTTCGTTCGGACTTATTGCTAATCGGTTATCCATGTTAATGTTTTTATCGTGAATGGTCTGTGGTCAAAATTACACTTGCCTTTTCAATCAGCACATTAGCTAATTGGCATATTAGCAAATTATCTTCCCATCCATCCACCGTCTACGGTAATGATCGTTCCGGTAACATAGTCAGAAGCAGGTGATGCCAGGTAAACGGCTGCACCTTTCATATCCTCGCCTTCGCCCCAGCGGCCAGCCGGGATGCGCGACAGGATAGATTTGGCGCGTTCAGGATCATTGCGCAACGCTTCGGTATTGTCGGTTGAAATATAACCGGGCGCAATCGCATTCACCTGTACGCCTTTGGAAGACCATTCATTGCTCAATGCCATGGTTAAACGGGCAATAGCGCCTTTACTGGCAGCATATCCCGGAACAGTAATACCGCCCTGGAAGCTCAATAAAGAGGCTGTGAAAATTATTTTACCATTTCCCCGTTGGATCATGTCCTTGCCAAATTCGCGGCTTAAAATAAACTGGGCATTGAGGTTTACGTTGATCACTTCATCCCAGTATTCATCCGGGTGCTCAGCGGCGGGTTTACGCATGATGGTGCCTGCGTTGCAAAATAAAATATCAACCGGCGCACATTCCCCCTTTACTTTGTCGATGAACGTGTACAGGGCTTTGCGGTCGTTGAAATCGGCCTGATAGGCTTTAAAAGAACGGCCGGTGGCTTCTACCTCCTGCTGAACTTTACTGCCCGTTAATTCAAGAGTCGCAGATACGCCAATAATGTCAGCGCCTGCTTCGGCCAGTGCAACGGCTATAGATTTACCGATGCCTCTTTTGCAGCCTGTAACCAGTGCGGTTTTGCCTGCCAATGAAAATTTTGAAAGAATGCTCATAATTATTTCAGTTAACGGAATACAATGGTAGCTAAAATGAATCCCCTTCCTATACAGCTTTCGCTGCCGGTTGTATAAACCGGGCTGCAATTTCCTGCATGAGGGGTAGACTACCAAATTTTACCGGGAGAGAAGTCTATCTATTTGCTGCTCACCGTATTACGAATCAGGATCTATCTCTTCCAGATCATAATGGCTTTCTTATTGTCGAATGGGAGTTTCAGGTCTTTCAGCATGGGTGATGGAACATCTTTCAAAACGATTACCGGTGCATTCTGTGCCCTGGTGACCTTCAGGCTCTGCACCTGCAATTTTTGTACATCATCAAAGATAACGGCCGGTCTGAAATCCCCTTTTTTGTAGGCCAGCACAACATTCTTCAATGAAATGCCGGTTGCATGGCGCACATACAAACCCCAGCAGGGCAGTTCGCCAAACATGGAGAATTCGGGATAATCACCAGATTTTTCGGGTACGTTTTGAAGGGAGTCAAGCGCAAAATGCGCTACCTTTTTATCAGCGCCCCCTTCATAGGTGATCATGATATTTTCCAACGTAACATTCTCTACTGGATTACCGGGTAAACCGGTGATGGAGGCAGGAAATACATTGTGCGGCGCTGTAACTACCGGGCCTTCCATTTCATAGCCTTTATCGGGTTTGCCGGCAGGTACTTCTACCATTACATTACTAATTTTGATATTCCGCACTTTGCCAATGGGCGCTTTGGTATTACGGTGTCCCAGCCGGATGAAAATGGCATTGCCGGTATTTTTCACTTTCACATTCTCTATGGTCACATCTTCGAGAATACCGCCATCTACCGATTCCAGTGCAATGGCCGAACGAAAGGTATTGGAAATACTTAAATTCTTTACTGTTACATGCTTGAAGCCGCCATGCGAAGCCGTGCCAAACTTCAGGGCGCTGGCGCTGGAACGAATGATGCAATCACTGATCTCGATGTTCTCGCAAAAGGCATTCGGATTATGTGATTTCAAACAAATGCCGTCATCATCGGCATCTACATTACAGCCGGTAACTTTTACATTGCGGCAATCAGCGATATCGATGCCATCATTATTATAATAAGCAGTGCTTTTTACCCGGATATTTTTGATGGTGAGGTTGGTACATTCGCTGTAGGTTTGCACCCAGCAGGCTGCATCTTTAAACAACACGTCTTTGATGGTTACCTGGTCGCAATTTTTGAACGTGACCAGATGCGGGCGGTTGAACTCCGCCGAGCGTTTCTGTCCCCATGGATTAACGGTTTGCCATTGGGGATCCTGCAACGTACCTTCTTTTAACATGCGGTCTACATCTGCCACCACTTCGCGGCCGCGTCCATCGATGGTACCGCCGCCGGTAATGGAAATGTTATGTTGGTTTTCGGCCACAATCAGCGCCGATGCGCGTACCGTACCGTAATCGCTTCTTTTAGTACTGCCTAATAATTCGGCAGTGGGAGAAACAAACAATTCAACACCTGAACGTATCGTAATAACTCCGGTTACAAATTTTCCTTTCGGCACTACTACCTGTCCGCCACCACTGGCTGCAACGCTATCGATGGCTTTTTGAATAGCAGTTGTATTATTGGTAGCGCCATCGCCAACAGCGCCGAATTTTGTTATATCGAATACTTTATTTTGACTGAATACTGTCGTAGTAGCAATCGTAAGTAACAGGAACAAGCTTGTTCTTTTCATATGGAAAATCTTAATTATTCAGTTATTCAATGCTAAGTACCGGCCCTTATCAACTTGCTCCCTTTCACCTCAATATTGAGATTTAGGTCTGTTTATTACAGCCTTGCCAAAGCTTACATTCGGCTTACTTCCCATCACAATCGTCATCGCGCCTCCCTGCATGATCTGCCGGTGCGTGATATAGGTATTGGGCCAGAGCTTGCCATTCAGTATTATGCGTTGAATATAGATATTCTTTGGACCGTTCTGTTCGGTTTTTAACGAAAACGTTTTCCCTGGCTGCAGTTGGATGGTTGCTTTATCAAACAACGGGCTGCCAATAACATAAGCCCCACTGGCCGGGAATACGGGATAAAAGCCCAGGGAAGAAAAAATATACCAGGCCGACATTTGCCCGCAGTCTTCATTCCCACTGATGCCGTCGGTGCTATCGAGGTATTGTTCTTTTAAAATAAACCGGATCTTCTCTGCCGTTTTCCATTGTTCGCCGGCATAGGTATACAAATAAGTGGTATGATGCCCCGGTTCATTGCCATGCGCATACTGACCGATCATGCCCGAAATATCAGGTGGCGACTGGGGATCGAATTCTATTTTCAGTTTAAAGAATTCATCCAATCGTTTTACAAAAGCGGCATCTCCGCCCAGCAATTGAATAAGTCCCTCCACATCCTGCGGTACCAGCCAGGTGTATTGCCAGGCATTGCCTTCGCAATAATCATCTATCCAGGGATGGCTCGTACGACCGGGGCCAAATGATTTATTCCATTCGCCCTGTTCATTTTTACCTCTGAAGAATTTAGTGGTGCTGTCGAAATAATTCCGGTAATACCGCGAGCGTTTTAAAAACAAAGCGGCATCTTCTGCCCTTCCCATTTGTTTTGCCATGAGCGCAATGCTGCCATCGCTGATACAATACTCCATCGCTTTAGCAACCGATTCCTGCACTTTGTTATATGGAATGTATTCAAGGGACTTTACATAATCCAACCCGAACTCATTGCGCAGGGAAGTATTCTTCACCGCTTCAAAAGCCAGGGCGGTGTCAAACCCTCTATAGCCCTTCAGATAAGCCTCCGCCACAATTTGCACCCCGCTCATGCCCGGCATGAGGTTGGTTTCGTTACCAGCCAGGTGCCAGATAGGTAATTTCCCTTGTTGTTGATAAATATGCAGCATGGTGTTGATCATATCATTCACCCGGCCGGGTTGCGTGATCGTGTACAATGGATTCAGCGCGCGATACGTATCCCACAGGGAAAATATCGTGTAATTCTGAAAAGGTGCTTTGTATACTTTTTTATCAGCGCCCCGGTATTCGCCATTGGCATCGTTGAACAATGCCGGGTCAATCATGGTATGATACAATGCTGTATAAAATATTTTCCGGGCAGTAGTATCTTTGGTCTCTATGACAATCTTGCCCAGTTCGCGATTCCATTTGGCAAGTGCATCCTTCTGAACCTTGTCAAAATTCCAGTGAGGTATTTCTGCTGTAATATTCGCCAGGGCGTTTTCAGAACTTACCGGTGATATGCCCACTTTCAGTTGTAATACCGAAGGCGCTTTATCAAACCCGATAAAACCTTTTACGCCTTCGCCTTTCGCAGTTTTACCTTCCTGCTTGTTGGAATCATCATACACCTCGAATTGTTGCATGGGCGCCGATAGCCTAATGGCAAAATACAAACGTTGGTCGGGCGCCCAGCCTTTTGAAAAGCGGTAACCATAAATGGTGGAATCGTCTATTTTTTCAATGTATGTTTCTGTAGGTTTATCACCGATGCCTTCTTTCAGATCGATCAGCACGCGGGAGGCTGCATTGGCAGGAAAATGATACTGATGGAACCCTACCCGCTCGGTAGCCGTTAATTGAACCTGGATGTTGTAATCATCCAGGGTGACTGCATAGTAGCCCGGCCGTACTTTTTCTTTTGCATGAGAAAAGTGGGAAGAACAACCGGCAGTGGGATTTTCCGGTGTAACCTTTCCGGTTTTTATAGCGCCGGTAAAAGGCATAATGAGCACATCGCCCAGGTCGGGCATGCCGGTGCCGCTTAAATGGGTGTGTGAAAAACCCTTGATGATGCTATCGGTATAATTATAACCAGAGCACCAGTCCCACCCTCTGAAAACATTATCAGGGCCCAGCTGTACAGCCCCAAACGGCACATTGGCTCCCAGGAACACATGCGCATGGCCTGCCGTACCTATGTACGGGTTTACATAATCTGTGAAGCGCTGTGAAAATGACATGGAATGGAACAATACAAAACAGAAAACCGGAATTACCCTACGCAATCTACCTTTCATGAAATTGAATTTACAACAAATCATTATATATAAACTGTGAAAAATCTGTCGCAATATAGTGTACCGGGGAGGATATATGTAATTGGGTAACAGGGAAAAATACCGTTAAAGTGGGTAAAACTAAAAAAGGTAAGCCTCTGCCGGCTGGCGGAAACTCACCTCGTTAACTTATTTAACTTGTCAACTGATTAACTTGTCAACGGCTCAACTCACTTCCCGATCTCCGCAAAATAATTGGGATAATCTGTAATGATGCCATCAACGCCATCGGCTATAAGGCTTTTCATTTTCTCTTTATCGTTAACCGTCCACGGAACCAGCTTCATATTTTTGCTGTGGCAAAAGTCGGCCATGGCTTTATTCGCCAGGATCGATTCCGGACTATAAATATGGGGTAAGAAACCAAGACTTTTTAGATTGTTATCCAGGTTCTTTCCAGCAGTTAAATAACCAATGACAATACCAGGATGTTTTTTGTGTACATACTGTAACGGACGCACATCAAAAGATTGAATATAGAAACGGTTACCAATATTCCTGGGCTCAACGTCTTTCAACACGGCATCTACCACTTCAGCCGGACTTGCATTGTACTTCAGGCTATCAAATTTGACAGAAGTCTTTAATTCAATATTATAAATGGGTTTGGGCAGATTATTGGCAGTTACATACGCTTCAACAGAATCGATCAATTCACCCAGCAATGGCATACTGACCTTTATTTTCTGTTGCTGCGGATACGCCGGATATGATTTTGAACCCACATCAAATTTGCGGATATCTTCATAGTTCATCTGATGCCAGATGTATTTTTTAGCATCGCCTTTGGCGATCTCCGTACCATCATTGTACAACGAGTGCGTCACATTTACAAAAGGGTCATGAGCAATCAACACTTTGCCATCTTTGGTAAGATATACATCTACCTCAATGCAATTGGCCCCTGCTTCAACACCTTTTTTCATAGCCGGGATGGTATTCTCGGGCATTAAACCCCGGGTACCGCGGTGTCCTTCTTTATAAAAGGCAGGATAGTTTGGTGGAACTGATAATTTTTTAGCCGCCGTGCAGGCAGCCAAGCAACCTGCCATTACTGATAGCACCCATGTGCATTTTGAATTCATTGTTATTTTATTTTAATTCATTCAACACCATATACAAAAAGGCTGCGATAACCGCACCAATGATGGGACCGACAATCGGTATCCAGGCATATTTCCAATTACTACTGCCTTTTTGTTTTATGGGAAGCAAGGCATGTACAATACGGGGACCGAGATCGCGGGCCGGATTAATAGCATAACCGGTGGTTCCACCCAACGACAGACCAATGGCCCATACCAGGAAGGCAACAGGCAATGCGCCTAATGAACCCAACCCGATGGGTGATTTGGGCTCTTTGATCTCCGCATCGGAAAAATAGAAAACAACAAAGACCAACACAAACGTACCGATGATCTCACTCAACAGGTTAAATGTGGTATTTCGGATAGCCGGCCCGGTGCTGAACACGGCCAGCTGCGTATCGGGGTCGCTGGTTGTATTGAAATGATCTCTGTAAATAAGCCATGCTAAAAAAGCGCCCAGCATGGCGCCAACCAGTTGTGCCAGTATATATAGCGGAACTTCATTCCAGGGAAACTTTTCTGTTATAGCCAGTGCTATTGTAACGGCGGGGTTCAAATGCGCGCCGCTATATGGCCCTGCAATGACCACACCTACAAATACGGCCAATGCCCAACCGGTGGTGATCACTATCCAGCCGCCGCCGAATCCTTTGGTGCCTTTTAATATCACATTCGCCACAACACCAGCGCCTAACAAGATCAAAAACATGGTGCCGATCAACTCGGCGGAAAATGGTGACATACAATTTTAGTTTATGGTTTGTGGTTTATCGTTTGTAGTTCTTTATTCCATACTACCCTTTTTCCTTTAAGCCTCGACGCCTTTTTGCCTTTTGCCTTTCCATTATCGAATTATCACATTATCACATTAATCTTCCGCCCATGCCCTGGCCGCTCTAATGGCTTTCTGCCAGCCTTTTGTTAATTGGGTCGGGTTGTCAGTATCGGGCGAAAAACTTTTATTGAGCTTCCATTGTTTTTTTATTTCATCGATATTCTTCCAGAAACCCACTGCCAGTCCGGCCAGATAAGCAGCGCCAATAGCCGTGGTTTCGGTGATGTCGGGTCTTATTACCGTAGCCTGCAATACATTCGCCTGAATTTGTAATAACAGGTCATTGGAGGTAGCGCCGCCGTCTACCCGCAGTTCTTTAATAGGTGCACCGGCATCGGCCTGCATAGCGGTTAAAACATCCATGGTTTGCAATGCAATACTTTCCAATGCTGCGCGGGCAATGTGGGAAGAAGTAGTACCCCTGGTAATACCTACAATGGTACCGCGTGCATGTTGATCCCAGTGAGGGGCGCCCAGTCCGGCAAAGGCGGGAACCAGATATACCCCACCGTTATCGGGTACTTTTTTGGCCAGCGCTTCTACATCTTCCGATTTTTTGATAATGCCCAGGCCATCTCGCAGCCATTGCACGACGGCGCCACCAATAAAGATGCTGCCTTCCAGTGCATATTGTACTTTGCCATCAATTTGCCAGGCGATGGTTGTTACCAGGTTGTTTTTTGACAGAATTGGTTTATCGCCAATATTCATGAGCATAAAGCAACCAGTGCCATAGGTGTTTTTCACCATGCCCTTCTCAGTACACATTTGTCCGAATAAAGCCGCCTGCTGATCGCCGGCAATACCTGCGATGGGAATTTGCGCGGCCAGTATTTGTTGGTCTGTTTGTCCAAACACTTCGCTTGACGAACGAACCTGCGGTAACATGGAAGCCGGAACATCCAGTAATTTCAACAACTCATCATCCCAGGTACAGGTGTGAATATTGAACAACATGGTTCTGGAAGCATTGGTGATATCGGTTGCATGTACTTTACCACCGGTGAGCTTCCATACCAGCCAGGTATCGATGGTACCAAAAGCCAGTTTTCCTTCCTGCGCTTTTTTGCGGGCGCCTTCTACATTATCAAGTATCCAGCGGATCTTGGTGGCAGAAAAATAGGCGTCCACAATGAGCCCCGTCTTTTCCTGTATCAGTTTACCGGAATTTACTTTCAACTGATCGCAAAATGCGGCTGTACGGCGGTCTTGCCATACAATAGCGTTATGTATCGGTGTACCGGTTTCCTTATCCCACACTACGGTAGTTTCACGTTGGTTGGTGATACCAATGGCTGCAATATCGGTTGCCTTCAATGCAGCTTTGCTTACAGCTTCCACCGCAACGGCCAGTTGCGTTGCCCATATTTCAGCGGCATCATGTTCAACCCAACCTGGTTGCGGGTAAAGCTGGGTAAATTCTTTTTGAGCGATGGATATAATGGAACCGGAATGATCGAAAATGATAGCGCGTGAACTGGTAGTTCCCTGGTCGAATGATAAGATGTATTGTGGCATGTATGTTTGTTATTAATCGTTAGTTATATTAGCCCTTTTCAACCTATAAATACTGTTTCAGTATTCCCGCCCAAACTTTATACCCTTCGGCGTTGAGATGCAATCCATCTACGGTATAACGTTTATCCAGTTTTTGGGATGCATCCAAAAAATGCGGGTGCAGATCGATCAGGGTAATGTTTTCCTCCGCGGCAATTTTCTTCAGCTCCGTGTTTACAAAAGCGATATGTTCGTCTTTATTATAATGCTTTTTAAACTGTGTGAACTCGTTATTTACGGGTAACAGGGTATGAAAATAAATTTTAGTTCTGGGTGATTCTGCTTTTATCTGCCTGATGATGCGGCGGTAATTATTTACAATCAGCGAATCGGGAATATTATGCTCAATATCGTTAATTCCTATCAATACAAACACTTTAGCAGGCTGTCCTTCTGTTATTTCACGCAACCGTTCCAACACGCCATAGGTAATGTCGCCCGAAATACCGCGGTTACGGGCATGGTTATTCTGTAATAATTCTGCCCAGTCAATGCCTTGCGTAATACTGTTGCCAACAAAAATGATGTCTTTTTTTGAATTGGGATAACTTTTGAAAAATTCCCATCTTAATTTATAGCTACCGGGACGAATCGCACTGTCGATCTTTACTTCCTGTGCCAATATATTTAAAGAAAATATCAATAAACAAAAAACAATGCCTGAGGTCTTTTTTTTCATATGTGCCAATTGTTATGTTGTAGCTGTAAATATAATTAGCTATTGCTGATTTTGAGATATAGAGATTTTGTGATTTCTTTTGTTCAATCATACCTTGTTTTCTTACATCTCAAAATCCCGAAATCCCAAAATCGTTTTGTTAAATTATGCATTATATTCCGCTGTATATTTCTTCCCAAACCTATCAGTGGCCACCACCTTCACCTGTTTGGCCGATACCGGGATAACTGCATTGAACAAATGATCTGTTTTTTTCGGTTCCGCAAAACCACGCGGTTTGGGTAGTTGGGGTCCTTCGTACAAAGCAACCGCCAATGCATCAAATCCTTTTTCCTGTTTCAGCCCATCATGTTTGGCGCCATCAACCCAGCACGCTACCGTCCAGGCCGGATCATAATTCCATACATTCACCTGCAGCTTTTTGCTGGCGGCGTCCTGGTCCTGCACATATATGCTTACCTGGTGATCGGCTTCTTTACCGGTACTCTGATAATGCCAGCTCATCTCGGTGCCTTTGACCGAATATACGCCATAACCCGAAGGCGTACCATCGCCGCAAATGGGCCCTGTCCACCAGGCGCCGCAAACAGTTCCGTGGTTATGTTCGAAAATATCATGCTGTATTACGTTGCGATGGTAATGGGTATGGCCCGACATGATATGTACATTACGGCCTTTCAGCAATGCATATAAGGCTTCATTATTTTTTACTTCATTGTGCACGGGGATGTGCACACATACGATCACCAGGTGATCATTGGGTACAAATGACAGATCTTTCTGCAACCAGCTCAACTGTTCTTCTGAAATATAACCGTCGTATTCCCTGTCTTTACCGAGATAGCGCACATCGTCCATTACAACATAGTGTACTTTGCCGCGATTAAATGAATACCAGGTTGGACCATAATGTTGTTGAAAGGTATCGTCAGACATTTCATCGCCGCCTTTGTTATAATCCTGGTCGTGATTGCCGATACATTGGAAGAAGGGGATACCCATTTTTTCTACGGCTGCATTGTAACTCGGGAACAGGGCCTGATTATCCCATACAATGTCACCAACGGTGATACCATGCAACAAGGCTCCGCTGGCGGCCTGTACGAATTTCTGTACATCGGGTACTGATTCCGCCATCATCCTTTCTACATCTTTTTCATGCTTCACTTGCGGATCGGCCCAGATGATAAACTGGTGATTGGTATCATCAACGGTCAATGGTTCCAACTCAAAGTTGATCCCTTTGCGCTTATTGATATCCTGTACCAACTTGTAATGCCGGGATAATCCTTTTTCGTGGGTAAACGCATAGCCGGCCGGGGTAGAAACAAAGATCGCCGTGGCGTTCGGATGCAATTCCATTTCATATTTCCCCGATTTATCAGTTGCTACTACGGAATACCCATCACTTACCACTACTCCATTCAGGCCTTTGCCTTTTGCCAGCACAGCGCCTTTTATTTTCTTTTCAACGGGTACGAATGCTTTTGCGGGCGTTATCACCCAGCCTGCAGTCAGCCAGCCAAGGGAGGCAATAAATTTGCGTCGTTTCATTATACAGATTGGTTTTTCAATCGAAAATCGTCCGGCTTTGGGTCTTTCACTTTCGCCTTTTGTGTAACTACTTCAACAAATACCCTTCCGCCAGTTTAGTGTATGCAACTACCTGCTCCCTGATCCACTGTTCATCTTTTTGTAATGCTTTCGCCATAATGATGGCCACCGGTTCCGCCATGCGAATACTTTCCCGTGCATCCAGCAACAGTGCCCTGGTTCTGCGCGATAATACATCTTCTACCGTGCGCGCCATCTCATGCTGCACGGCCCAAATTACCTGCGCTTCGTGTATCTTCAAACTGGCACTGAGCCATTCCCCGGCATGACCATTCATCAATGCTTTTACCTGCATGGTATCGCTGCCATAAAAATATAAGGGATCATTCTGGTCTACATCGGCAATAGACCCGTGTATAGCTAACTGTTTGGTAGCCGTTTTTTTATGCTGCCATTGCAGTTCTTTTTCAACCCGGTCAACCATATCCTCACCCATTTTGCGGAAGGTGGTCCATTTACCGCCTAGTATGGTAAAAAGATGAGAAGGTGTAACCATGATCTTATGACTGCGTGAGATCTCTTTCGTTTTCTGATTATCTTTTTGCGGCGCTGCCAGCGGGCGCAATCCGGCAAACACACTCAACACATCGCTTCGTTTGGGTTGTTGTACAAAATAACGCGACGCGTTTTCAAGAATGAATGCAATTTCTTTTTCCAGCGCCTGCGGTTCCAATGAGGTTTCGCTCACCGGTGTATCGGTTGTGCCAACCACCACCTTTCCATGCCAGGGCACCGCAAACAGCACCCGTCCATCACTGGTAGCGGGGATCATCAACGCATCACTGGCCGGATAGAACTTTTTATCCAGCACAAGATGTACACCCTGACTGGCCGTAATACTTTTTGAACCGGTGGGGTTATCCATTTGCAGGATCGCATCTACAAACACACCGGTGGCATTGATCACCGCTTTTGCCTTGCAGGTGAAAGACCGGCTGGTTTCCGTATCCATTACCTGTACACCCGAAATATGCTGTCCATTGTCTTTGATCAGGCCGGTTACTTTCAGGTAGTTCAACGCAACACCCCCGCGTTCAATAATGGTTTGCGCCAGGTTAAGGGCCAGCCGCGAATCGTCGAACTGACCATCGTGATATAATACTCCGCCCACCAACCCTTCGGCTTTAATGTTGGGCAGTTTTTCCAATGCTTTTGCGCGGGAAATAAAAACAGAAGATCCCAGGCTCAATGAGCCTGAGATCCAGTCGTATAATTTAAGTCCGATCGTATATTTCAACCGGTCGAACCAGGTGTAGATAGGAATGATGAATGTCTGGTTCTTTACCAGGTGAGGGGCATTGCGCCATAATAAGCCACGTTCAATACTGGCTTCTCTAACCAATTGAATATCACCTTGTGCCAGGTAACGAACGCCGCCGTGCACCAGCTTGGTACTTCGGCTTGAAGTGCCTTTGGCAAAATCGGCCTGTTCCACCAGCAAAACGGTATATCCCCTGCTTACTGCTTCCAGGGCGATACCTAAACCGGATGCCCCGCCTCCAATCACAATCAGATCCCATTCGTTTTGTGTTGCCAGCCTGTTTATCAGGGTAATTCGATTTGGTACGCTTTCGGCTTCCATTTTATATCTAAAACTTTCGTTTTATTTCAATTTAATTCTTTCACAATAATAATGAAACAATTTGAAACCATAAAGTAAAATACTTCGAAAGAGAAGAAAACCATTTAAAAGTTGCCTTTGGTCACCCTGACCCAACCCTGGGAAATTCATTTCTGTTTCCTTCAAAGTTAAAAACCAGACTGTCAGGCATTAATAAAGACGCTTAAAGCGGAAAGCTGGTACTAGAGTAGATTACTTTTTCAGGCTGATGGGATTCAGAATTTATAATGATACTCCACCTGACACCGTTTTAATGAGTAGATCCTGAGACCAGACCCCACTATTTATTTTAACCCAATTTTTATATAATTACCCCACTGAATTATATAGTTTGACTCCTTAATTATATAATTTTCATATTGAATTATATATTTTGACCCCTTAATTATATAATTACCCTACTGAATTATATATTTTCACCTAATTATATAATTATCCCACTGAATTATATATTTTTCACCCGCTTTCCAATTAGAAACAATACCGCGCTCCTTCTTCTTATGACTGGCAATCAATCCATTCTGAGTTCCCGTTAATTCACCTGTGCCCTTATTTGACAATTTTCATTTAATTTGTCAAACCATATGATCTCACAAACTGAACGACATCAATTCATTCTGAGTAAACTGAGCAAGGAAAGCTTCGTTAACGTATTGGAACTCTGCAAGGAGCTGGACGTTTCTTCCGTTACCATCCGGAAGGACCTGAAACTGCTGGAAGATAAAAGCCTGTTGTTCCGGACGCATGGCGGCGCCACCCTCAACAACCCGTATACGGTTGACAGGCCGGTGAATGAAAAGGAGAAACTGCAATCGGGTGAAAAAACGAAGATTGGCGCTACGGCAGCCCAGCTGATCGCCGACAATGATTCTATTATCATTGCCTCCGGTACCACCGTGTTGGCACTGGCTAAAAATATGCCGCCGAAACTAAACCTGACTGTGATCACCGCTTCGTTACAGGTAGCGCAGGAATTGATCAAACATGCAGATATCGAGATCATGCAGTTGGGCGGCATCCTGCGTAAAAGCTCTTCTTCCGTAACCGGACCATACGCGCAAAAAATATTAACCGATTTTTTCTGTAGTAAATTATTCCTGGGCGTAGATGGCATTGACCTGGAATTCGGACTCACGACCACCAGCGTGATGGAAGCACACCTGAACCGGCAAATGATCGATGTGTCGCAAAAAGTGATCGTACTCTCCGATTCTACCAAATTCGGCAAACGCGGCTTTGGCCGTATATGTGGATTGGAAGAAATAGATCAGATCATTACCGATAGCGGCATATCGGAGCATTTTGTAAACCAGCTGGAAAGTAGGGGAATTGAAGTGACGATTGTGTAAGTTACCCCTTTTGCATATACAATTGTTCCGCATCTATAATTGGTAAAAATGCATTGTGCAAAATAGTGCCTTTGAATATACTGAACATAATACCCCTTACTGTAGATATTGAAATGGTATTGACCAAATCGATCAATGATTGAGGAACATTTAATTTATTCTCTGCATCAAATTGTATGACCTGTTCAAAATTTTCCAATTGAAAAATACAACTAACGATCAATGAACCAAACACAATTGTTTGATCATCGTTTTTAACTTCCACAGCAACAACAACAAAAAACAGCTTGTTTCGGGTATCTGCTTTGCTCTCCAGGTTAATGTTATATTTAAATTCGTCAACCTTTGTTTGAGCAGGCAACAAATTAAGAGAACTGTTGAGCAATTCAATGCCCTTTAATTCTATTCCAGACAAATGCTTTTTATATTCAGCGCCTGCCATATTAAGAAGTAAATGAAGTTAAAGGAAACAATAGCGGTTGTTTGCTTGTGGCAAAATAAAACCGGGTATCACAGCATGTGATTAAAGGTGAACCAAAGGGAACAGCCGGTCGCGTAACTTTTGATGAAACTACGATCTGCACTTTATTAATTACCCGAGTCTGCTCAAACGCAAACAGTTCGGCAACCGGCACATTAAGCGCCAGGGCAATTTCGCATAAAATATCTATGGTAAAGTTGTGGGTGCCACTCAACCACTTGGTTATTTCTGAAGGGTTTTTATTTACCTTTTCGGCAAAAGCGCCTTTACTTAAACCTGCGGCGGTAATAAGATCGTGTAAACGGGCTGCTACCTGCATTTTAGTACTCACCTGTAGTTTTTCGGCAGTAGTTGTTTCATTTAGCAAACCACTTATTAATGCACTGCTATGCTTTTTGGCGGGTGTTTGTTTTTTATTCATGGTCACTAAAGTTTAAATTTCCTGATAATTGAGATCCGTTTGCCGACCAGTATATTTCACTTTAAAGTTAAAATAAATTATAAATATGCTGCTATCAGAGCTTAAATTTCACCTATAACTAAACAAATATATTACTTTTCTCAATATATTTTACTTTTACCCCCATTTTTTTCATTTCCTGCTGAACCCATTTACTGCACCCGCATCTGAACCTTCAGCAACCGCAAAGCAGCTACCATATGATTCTCCACCGTGTTTTTTGATAATTGCAATCTGTCGGCAATTTCCTTATAAGAGCTGCCTTCTTCACGGCTCATGGTAAAGATGCGTTTCTTTTGTGGCGGTAAACGGTTCAGCGAATTTCTATACAAACACTCCAGTTCTTTATGCAATAAACGGCTGTCGGTAATAAATGAGGAAGGTGGTTCAACAGGTGTTTGATCCAGTGAAACGGTTCGCAGATTTTGTTTTCGTAAATGATCGATCAGGCGATTCTTCACCGATTTATACAGGTAGGCGGAAAGAGACAAATTTGTATTCAGCAGATCACGCTTTTGCCACACGGCAAACATAACGTCCATCACTATCTCTTCTGAAACGTTTTTATCAGGAATTAATTTCGTGGTATAATTGCAAAGCTTATAAAAATAGCGATCGAATAAAGCCCGGTAAGCCTTTTCATTGCCGGTACGCCATAGTTCGATAAGATGACAGTCAGTAGGGTTCCCGTTCATATCAGATGGTTTACAATCGTTCAGTGCGTCAACCAAAATTATCGCTATTATTGTCATGGCTATTTACATGATTTGATATTTGCGTTGTACTTTTTGATATAAAAAGGACCTTTTTAAAGCAACAATATGGTCAACTATTACAAATACCTGCCGGTAAGCTCAGCAGATGAAAGCTGGGGATTAAGCGTATTGAATACCGGCTGCACCCGTATTGTTGCCGGTTCATCCTATCCTTATGCAACGCATCCTGCCCATCACTATTTTAATTGGGAAAAAGGGCGGGTATTACATGAATTCCAGGTTATTTATATTACAAAAGGCGGCGGCATCTTTGAATCAAAAAGCGGCGGCAAACAACCCATTGCAGAAGGTTCCATCATTATACTGTTTCCTGAAGAACGTCATCGTTATAAACCCAATAAAAAAAGCGGCTGGGATGAATACTGGGTAGGGTTCGATGGACCCATTGTACAAAACCTGCTCAGTAAAAAGTTTTTTACACGCGCCAACCCGGTAATACCAGTCGGCTATCATGAACCATTATTGCATCTTTTTTTGGAGATCATTGATAAAACAAAAGAAGAAAAAGCAGGTTACCAACCTCTCATTGCCGGCACGGTGTTGCACTTATTGGGGTACATCTATTCGCTGTCACAACAGGAAAAATTCTCCGGCCAGGATGTTGATGCCATTGTAAATAAAGCCCGGCTGTTATTCCGTTCAAACATTGAACAAAATATATCGCCGGTTGATGTTGCCAATGAATTGCAGATCAGTTATTCGCGGTTCAGAAAAATATTTAAAGAGTATACCGGCCTGGCGCCCGGTCAATTCCAGATACAACTGAAAATTCACAAAGCGAAAGAACTGTTATCCAATACTTCCAAATCGGTTAAAGAAATTGCTTTCGAGCTCAACTTCGAATCTAACTTTTACTTCTCTAAATTGTTCAAAGAAAAAACGGGCATCACGCCGGTGCAATATAGGAACAAGCACGTTAAAATGTGACATGTGCTAATTAGCACAATGCTTAATGCAAACGCAAACTGTATTTGCTTGCAGCTTGTAGCGTGTGGCTTGTAGCTGTATTTTGGTCTGGCACCTGAATTGCGTAAAGCTAAGTAACCAATTAATGAACGCTTTCATACTGAAAGAGTCAGGCATTAAAAACAGGAGCGCAATTATGTCAGATTATTTACGCCATAAGCCACCTGATGCATTTTTTCCCCATCCCTGATACGCAACTTTCCCTTATACCAACCAACGACATCGAATTTTAAATGAGGCATTAAACAGAAATTATTGATTATGTTGAGAATTGCACAAATAGCCCCATTAGTTGAATCTGTTCCACCAAAATTTTACGGTGGCACAGAACGGGTAGTAGCCTACCTCACAAATGCTTTGGTAAAGCTGGGTCATGACGTAACGTTATTCGCCTCCGGCGATTCCATTACGAAAGCCAGGCTGGTATCGGTTATACCCACTTCATTACGATTAAGTAATTGTGTAGATCAAATGGCCGGTAACGTGTTGCAATTGCAGGAAGTGATGGACCGGGCGCACGAATTTGATATCCTGCACTTTCATACTGATTATCTGCATTTTCCGGTTACAAGGCTCAGCCATAAAAAAACGTTGACCACCCTGCATGGCCGGTTAGATATTCCTGAATTAAAACCATTGTATCAAAAGTTCACAGATATGCCTGTGATCTCTATTTCCAATGCGCAGCGGCGGCCATTACCCATGGCCAATTGGGTAGATACGGTATATCATGGCTTACCTGAGGATCTTTATCGGCCAGGTAATGGAGAAGGTGATTATGTGGTTTTCCTCGGCCGGTTCTCCCCTGAAAAAAGAGCAGACCGCGCCATTGAAATTGCACGACGGGCAAAAGTCAAAATAAAGATCGCGGCAAAAGTTGATAAGGCCGATGAACGGTATTTTGAAAAAGAGATCCGCCATCTGCTCGATCAACCACATGTTGAATACCTGCATGAAATCGGGGAAGAAGAAAAAGGCCCCTTGCTGGCCAATGCCAAAGCCTTACTCTTTCCCATCGATTGGCCCGAACCATTTGGCATGGTACTGATTGAAGCCATGGCCTGTGGTACGCCGATCATTGCGTATAACCACGGTTCGGTACCTGAAATTGTGGAGCATGGTAAAACCGGGTTTGTTGTAGACAGTATTGAAAAAGCAACTGAAGCTCTGGAAAATATTAATTTGATAAGTCGCGACGAATGCCTGGCTACCTTTCAAAGAAGATTCAGCAACATCGTAATGGCGGAAAATTATGTTCGCCTGTACGAAAAGTCATTGCGCATAAAATCTGAAAGATCTTTCTACTTAACACAGGCGTATAGAAAATAAAGTTTGCCAGACATAAAAAAACAGGATATGAAAAAACATGACACCCTGGTAAAACTGCACGATGACAAATATTACATTCTGGCCTCTTCTTCATATGCAGATGATCGTGTACTTACCTTAAATTATGGCGATACGTTTGGCATATTTGACCGGTGGGGCGATATCAAACAATTCGGTACCTGTGTGCAGGGTATTTATCACCAGGGCACACGGTTCATCAGTGATATGGAACTGGAGTTGAACCATTACCGGCCCATGCTGCTTAGTTCCAATATAAAGAATGAAAACGAAATGTTGTCGGTAGACCTGACCAATCCTGATATCAGCAATGAGCAGGATATTGTTATTCCCAAAGGCACCTTGCATATTTCACGCAGCAAATTTTTACAGGATGGTACCTGCCATGAACTGATCATCCTGTTCAATTACGGTTCACACTCCTATGAAACGGAGCTTGAGATCACCTTCGACGCCGATTTCAGGGATATTTTTGAAGTGCGGGGCATGGAAAGAAAGCAACGCGGTAAACAGCAGATCCCCGTAATAACAGCAAACAACCACGTGATGCTTTCCTATAAAGGGCTCGATAATATTGAACGGCAGACCAACCTGCACTTTGATCCTGTTCCCGCTTCCATAAAAGAGAACAGGGTTGTTTATAAAATTACATTAGCGCCTAAAGAAGCATATAGCATAAACTGTACTTCCGCTTTTTCGGTACATGCCAATCCGGTCAAATTTGAACCGTATTCCATTGCGTTCAATAAGATCAAAACGGGCATGGAAAAAAGCAAGGAAATGGTCGCAGAGATCTATACCGATAATGAGCAGTTTAATAACTGGATCAACCGGTCGAAGAATGATCTGCTCTCGTTACTGGTTCAAACCCCCTATGGCAGTTATCCTTATGCCGGCGTGCCCTGGTACAACACAGTATTTGGCCGGGATGGTACGTTTACCGCGCTGGAAACATTATGGGTAGCGCCCAATATTGCCAAAGGCGTTTTATTGTACCAGGCTAACCGGCAGGCCAAAGAATTAAAACCCCTGCAGGATGCAGAACCGGGAAAGATACTGCATGAAATAAGATCGGGAGAAATGGCCGAGACCGGTGAAATTCCTTTTAAACTGTATTATGGCAGTATTGATACCACGCCGCTGTTCATTGTACTGGCCGGACAATACTTAAAAAGGACCGACGACCTCATCACCATCAGGGAGATCTGGGATAATATTTTATTAGCGCTCGAATGGATCAAAAAGTATGGCGACATGGATGGCGATGGCTTTGTAGAATACCAGCGCAAAGCGGAGAGCGGTCTGGCCAACCAGGGTTGGAAAGATTCGCATGATTCCATTTCTCATGAAAACGGCGACCTGGCCAGTTTTCCCATTGCCTTGTGCGAGGTGCAGGGCTATGTGTATGATGCCAAACAAGAGGCAGCCTACATAGCGCAGCGCTTAGGCTATTACGAAATGGCAGAAAAGCTGTTAAAAGAAGCAGAGGAACTGAAGCAACATTTCAACGAAGTATTCTGGGATGAATCATTGGGCTCCTATATTCTGGCGCTCGATGGCGATAAGCAACCCTGCCGGGTTATATCATCGAACGTAGGACATCTTTTATATTCAGGCATTGCCACACAGGAACGGGCGGCGCGAATAGCCAATTTGCTCATGCACGATGATATGTTCAACGGCTGGGGCATCCGCACGCTTTCTTCGAAGGCTGCAAGGTTTAATCCGATGTCGTATCACAACGGGTCGGTGTGGCCGCATGACACGGCAATAACAGCGTATGGTTTTGCCCGGTATGGAATGATGACCCAGGCGTTGCGTTTGATGCAGGGATTATTTGATGCGTCTTTGTTCATTGAACTGCAACGTTTACCTGAATTGTTCTGTGGTTTTCCTTTCCGCCGGGGAGAAGCACCCACCGCTTACCCGGTTGCCTGCTCTCCACAAGCGTGGTCGGTAGCTGCGGTATTCCTGTTATTACAAGCCAGCCTGCGTATTACGTTCGATGGTCATAATAAGCGATTGACCCTGTATAAACCCATGCTGCCAGATTATCTGAAACAGATCAGAATATCGAACCTGCGGTTTGGTGACGAAATTTTTGAACTGGATATGGTCAAATATGAACACGACCTGGGCATTCATCTTATTAAAAAACCGGTTGGTTGGGAGGTTGTCACGATTAAATAATTTCTGATTTTGAGATGTAGCGTTTTTGTGATTTCCGAAATCAGAAATCTTAACATACCTGTACAACCTCCATCCCCAACAAAGCCCCGAGCTTCTTTATCTTCGACACAATATGCCCCACCCCTACCGCACAATGATGCGCGGGGCCATGGCTGTTCCAGTCGTTTACAAAACGACGGGCGCCAATGGAGAATTTATACCGGCTGTTGGTGTTGCCAATTTCCAATATGGGACCGGGTACAGAAGCAGCTTCCGCAGTAAGCAATAACAACTTGCCATTTCCCTGTTGCACAACCGACAATAAAGTAACCGGCCCGTTCTTTACCGACATTTCTACCGACAAACCGCGGCCTACTTTTCCATGGTACACATACAACGGCCGCACTTTTGTTTTTCCTTCTGCAATAGCTATATGGCCCGGACCATCATGCCCCATCAATACAACATCTTCTTTAAAATCCATGGCATAATACTCCGTAAACGATCCGCCGGCGCCAAAGCTGTCCATGATCTTCATAGCCTGTGCGTTCTTGATCTCATATTCACCCGCCACCGGAATACCACGTGCGGTAAGCAGTGAGTTACCCAGTATGATAGAACTGATGGCATCTTCATTATCATCATTGCCGGTGCCCTTATAATAGTATGCCATAGAACCTAATTGGTACTGGGCGGTTAACCGGTCCAACGCTACGGAGGTGCGCGCTGCCCGCTTCAGTTCTTCTTCCGAACAATCGGCCTGTACATCAAATGTGGATGCAAATAATTGTACGCGCTCCTGAATTGCTGCATCTGATATTTCCCGGCGCAAAGCAGCCAGTTCATCTACTTCTATCAATTCAATATGGCCGCCAAAGAACCGGTACTGCTGGGTGAGGTCGGAGTAAATATCCAGCATACCGCTATAATAATGTCCCATACAACCCAGTCGGTTAAACGACATGGTATGCGCTACCTTAGCCGCTTCTACCCATTCCAGAATTTCTTTCCAGCACTCCGCGTCGTTGTGTAGCATACCGGTTACCTGGTAAAACTGTATACCGGTGCGCAGGAATACATTGGCAATTTCCGGAACCGGACAGGCAGAACAATAAGCCAGCCATTCACCGGTCATGCGGGTACGGTCGTTCATTTTATTGAACGATGCATAATCTATGGCCGCTTCGGGCGACAAATTCAACACGATCACCGGCACTTTAGCTTGTTGTACAACCGGTAATACCGTTGAAGACAATGCATAGGTGGTTACGTAGAGGAAAATAATATTTACGCCTTCGGTCCTGAAACGATAGCCTGCTTCAAATGCTTTATCGGCTGTATCAACCAGGCCGGCATTTACAATATCCGGATGCAATTCGGCAATGCGTTGGTGCACTTCGCCCAGGTAACCTTCCAGGCGTTCTTTCAGGCCTTCAAATTGGGGCCAGTACGTATCTAAACCAATTCCAAAAAGTCCGATCTTAAATGAGGGGGTATTTGTCATGCTTCCGCTTATCTGTTAATGAATCAATATCGCACGGTCTATGTCACAATACGTAAAAAGGCACCAACACCACCAGCGCAATAAAAATTTTATGGGGAAGAAAGCCATATAAAAAATAAACCCCGTCGCGCCTGGGCGCACGGGGTTCAAATAAATATGTCAAAAGTTAGATTACTGTAATGATACTTTATACTTTGTTACCGTATGGTATTGTTTCCCGGGTTGTAAGATCGTCGTAGGGAAATTAGGCTTGTTGGGTGAATCGGGATAATGCTGTGTTTCCAAACAAAGCGCTGTACGGAATTTCACCGGCTTACCGCCACTTACAAAAGTACCATCTAAAAAGTTACCGCTGTAGAACTGAAGACCTGGTTCGGTAGTAAACACTTCCAGTTTACGGCCGCTTACTGAATCAGCCAGCACGGCAACCAGTTGCAGGGAGCTGTCTTTACGGTTCAACACATAGTTATGGTCATAACCGCCGGGAGCACCACCGGGAACGGCCTCAATACGGGCACCAATGGTTTCGGCTTTGGTAAAGTCGAACGGTGTGCCTTTAACCGCTTTGATCTCACCAGTGGGGATCAACGTAGTATCAACCGGGGTAAAATGATCGCCGGTTATTTGTAAAGTATGATTTAAAATGGTGTTCTCGGTGCTGCCGGTCAAATTAAAATAACTGTGATTGGTTAAGTTAACCGGGGTAGCTTTATCGGTTTCTGCCGTGTAATCTATATTCAGGGCACCATCATCGGTTAATGTATACACAACCGTTACTTTCAGATTGCCGGGAAAACCTTCTTCGCCATTTTTGCTCAGATAAGATAATGTGAGCGCGGGCGTGCTGTCAGCCGCGGGGGTTGCATCCCAAACCACTTTATCAAATCCCTTGTTACCACCATGTAAATTGTTCTTTCCGTTGTTGGCAGCGAGTGTATAGGTTTTGCCATCGAGCTTGAATTTGGCATCGCCGATCCGGTTGCCATAACGGCCAATAAGCGCACCGAAATAAGGTGGCTTTTTCAGATAATCCGCCAAACTCTCCATACCTACCACTACACTTGACTTATTACCGCTTTTATCGGGTGTAACCCATGAAGTAACAATACCACCATAGTTGGTAATGCTTACTGTTACGCCGTTCGTATTGGTCAAAGTAAACAGTTGCACTTTTTTCCCATCTGTTTCGCCCCAATCTTTTGTTGTTACGCCTGCTTTGATCATTGTTTCAGAATTTTCTTGTGAAGGTTGTTTGTTTTCGCCCCCGCATGAAGCTATGCCGGTGATCAGCGTCAGGGCTGCAACATGGCAAATCAATCTATTCATATGGTGATTCGTTTTTTGATTTTACAAATGGGTTGTTGGAAAATTTGTCAAATATCTGATATTTTCCCATTCCACCTAACTATTTTAACGCCAGCACCACTACAGAGAAAGGCGGCAGCTTAACGTTTAGCGTTTTGCCATTTAAGGTAGCACCCTGGAATGTCGCCGGTTTAATAGTAGCAGGCGCTTCAAATGTGTTATGGTCCTGTAATTTGGGAGCAGTCAATATACGGCCACTCACAGTTTTATAATTACCGCCTTCAATATCTACAGATATCTCCTGTGTGGCTTTAGCATCAATATTCACCAGTGAAATATGCAGTTTGCCGGTTGAGTCTTTTGAAGCGGATGCAGAAACCGCCGGTAGTTTTTCATTGCCAAACGTATAATCATTGCACTTAATGGTTAATGGAACCAGTTTAGCATCCTGATGTACATTATACATTTCCATTACGTGATAAGTAGGTGTCAGGATCATTTTTTCTTCCTTCGTTAAAAGAACAGCCTGCAACACATTAATGGTTTGCGCCAGGTTGGCCATACGAACGCGGTCAGCATGATTGTGGAAGATGTTCAGCGTAGCGCCAGCGATCATCGCATCGCGCATGGTGTTTTGCTGATACAGGAAACCAGGGTTGGTACCTGGCTCTACATCATACCAGCCACCCCATTCATCCACTACCAGGGCTACCCGTTTTTCAGGATCGTATTTATCCATAATGGCGGAATGTTTGATCACCAAAGAATCCATGAACAGGGCCGATTTCATGGTCTCGAAATATTGCTGTTCGGAAAAATCTACAGCCGGGCCTTTTTTACGCCATTCTATTACTGAGTAATGATGCAATGCCAAACCACCCACCATGTTCAGCGGGATATTTTTCATCAGTACTTCCGTCCAGTTATAATCTTTTGAATTGGCGCCGGAGGCAATACGGAATACCTGTGTTTCATTCGACCAGCCGGTCATAAACGTAGCATACTTACGATAAAGGTCAGCATAATACTCGGGTTTCATATTACCGCCACAACCCCAGGCTTCATTGCCTACACCCCAGTATTTTACGCCCCATGGTTTTGCCCGGCCATTCTTCGTCCGCAATTCCGACATAGGGCTTTTGCCGTTAAAATTTACATACTGTACCCAATCGATCAATTCCTGCACGGTGCCACTGCCCACATTCCCCGCCAGGTAAGGTTCCGTACCGATCATTTCGCACATATTCAAAAAATCGTGCGTACCAAAGCTATTGTCTTCAGTAACACCGCCCCACCAGGTATTCACCATTGACGGCCGTTGTTTTTTTGGACCAATACCATCTTTCCAGTGGTAGGTATCGGCAAAACAACCACCGGGCCAGCGCAAGTTGGCGATCTTTAATTTCTTCAGGGCATCTATAACATCATTGCGTATCCCATTTTTATTGGGAATTTTCACATTCCCTTCTCCCACGTAAAAACCACCATAGATACAATGACCCAGGTGCTCGGCAAAATGACCATAAATTTGCCGGCTGATGGTAGTTTTTGCATCATCCACTTTTAATACCAGGTTGTTCTGGGCAACCGCACCATAAGCGATCAGACTGTTACAAGCAAAAAGCAAGGCAAAGCGTTTCATGTAAGAGCTTTAAGATGAATAATTAATAAATGTAAAGAATTGGTAGATTATAGAAAGCACGAAGATTTGGCAACATGATAATCGTTAATTTTTATTAAAAAAGCTGGCATGTAAAAAGTGCCTTGAACCCACGTTCTGAAAGCAACCTATTTTTTTCATTGGGACCGTGAAACTAAGACAAAACAACATGTTTGTCAATTTTACACTTAATTATTTTTGAAAAAGGCAGCGAAGCAGATTGTGATAATTTGATAATGTGATAATGCAAACCAGCTAATCGTTTTTGCGTAAAGCACATGTCGCCTTCTGGATGAGGCGTGAAACTGCGAATATGATGGTTGCCTCGGTGCCTTGTTGCATCGTCACCTTGTCGCCTTATTCAGTAACTTTACACTATGCAACTCCCAGTAGCCCATATTAAAATTAAAAAGATCAATGCCGGTGAACAAACGGAAGTGGATGATGAACTGGCCGTAGAAGAACCGCTGGAGATACAATTGGCCTGGCGGGAGACTACCGGGTATGTACAAAAAAACATTTCTGTCACCATGCGTACCCCCGGCCACGATCACGAACTGGCCGCCGGTTTTTTATTTACTGAGGGCATTATTCAACACATTGATCAAATACAACATATACATCCGCAGCAAAATGGCGTATTGGTTACACTGACAGCAGGCGTTATTCCCCGGCTGCAACAGGCAGAAAGAAATTCTTATACGACTTCCAGTTGCGGCGTTTGTGGCAAAACAGGGATCGACGCCATTAAAACCGTTTCGGTATATAGCCAACAACCCGATGCCATCGTATTACCAGCCGGCATATTTTATGGCCTTCAGCAAACCATTCAAAAAAAGCAGGTGGTATTTGAAAGCACCGGTGGGTTACATGCAGCCGCCCTGTTTGAGGCAAATGGCAACTGCATGCTGCTGCGCGAAGATGTAGGGCGGCATAATGCCGTTGATAAAGTGATCGGTGCTGCCTTGCAGAACCGGCAATTGCCATTGCACCAGCACATTTTATTATTGAGCGGCCGGGCAGGTTTTGAACTGATCCAGAAAGCCGTCATGGCCGGCATTCGTATTATTGCAGCAGTAGGTGCACCCTCCAGCCTGGCCGTTCAACTGGCGACCGAGCACAATGTTACCCTGATCGGCTTTTTACGAAATGACCGATTCAATGTATACAGCGGTGCGCAAAGGGTGAAAGTGGGTGAGTAAATCAAAAGACTTATTTATGAGCGACAATCAACATATTCCCGGTGCAGAAAATCCTGAAAAGTTTACCGGATTACAACTGGGGCCTGTCAGGAAATCCGCCGCCGGCATACCGGCTATTGTAGAAACGGTTAAACAGGTGGTGGGCGAAGCAGGCATCACACGCGGTTGGAAGGCCCTGATGAACATGAACAAAAAAGACGGGTTCGATTGTCCGGGTTGCGCCTGGCCCGACCCGGATGACGATCGCTCGGCCCTGGGTGAATATTGCGAAAACGGCGCTAAAGCCATTGCAGAAGAAGCCACTCTAAAAAAACTAACCCCTGATTTTTTTACCGAAAACGCAGTTGCGGAGCTGGCTGCCTTATCCGATTATGAAATTGGCCGCAAAGGGCGCATTGCCCAACCGATGTACCTGCCGAAAGGCGGCACCCATTACCAGCCCATAACCTGGGATAATGCATTCAACAAAATAGGCGCCGCATTAAACAGCCTGGCCTCGCCCGATGAAGCCATCTTTTATACGTCGGGCCGCACCAGCAACGAAGCAGCCTTTCTATACCAGCTTTTTGTACGGGCTTACGGCACCAACAACCTGCCCGATTGCAGCAATATGTGCCACGAAAGCAGCGGCGTGGCCCTGGGCGAATCGTTGGGTATTGGCAAGGGATCGGTAAAACTGGAAGATTTTTATGAAGCGGAAGTGATCATCATCCTTGGACAAAACCCCGGCACCAATCACCCCCGCATGTTAACCGCTTTGCAAAAAGCCAAAGCAAACGGCGCAAGCATTATTGCCGTGAACCCGCTGCCCGAAACGGGATTGATGGGTTTCAGCAACCCGCAACAGGTAGCTGGCCTGCTGGGTAAAGAAACACACCTGACCGATATTTTTCTACCCGTAAAGATCAACGGCGACCTCGCACTGCTAAAAGCCATTGAATACCTGTTATGGCAACACGAACAGCTTGAACCCGGTAAGGTATTCGATCGTGTTTTCATAGAAAAAAACACAGAAGGATTCGATGCGTTTATCAATGACCTGCAACAACAAAATCTGGATCATTTAGCACAGGCATGCGGCATATCTGTAGAACAACTTACTGAAGTAGCTGCCCTGTTAAAAAATAAAACCAGGATCATCGCCTGCTGGGCCATGGGATTAACACAGCATATCAATGCGGTTGATACTATTAAAGAAATTGTAAACCTGTTGTTGCTCAAAGGCAGCATTGGCAAACCGGGTGCAGGCACCTGTCCGGTACGGGGCCATAGCAATGTGCAGGGCGACCGCACCATGGGCATTTATGAAAAACCAGGCCAACAGTTCCTGGATAAACTCGCCACGCATTTCAAATTTCAGCCACCCCAACACCATGGATACGATGTAGTAGAGGCCATTAAAGCCATGCATGGTGGAAAAGCCACTGTGTTTATCGCCATGGGTGGCAACTTTTTATCTGCCACGCCCGATACCAATTATACCGCCACCGCCTTGCGCAAATGCACGCTTACTGTACATGTATCAACCAAACTCAACCGCAGCCACCTGGTGCATGGCGAGGAAGCGCTGATACTTCCCTGCCTGGGCCGAAGTGATAAAGACATGCTGAACGATGAAGTACAAATTGTTTCGTGTGAAAATTCTATGGGCGTGGTTCAACTATCAAAAGGTGTTTTGCAACCCGTATCAGATCAATTGCTGAGCGAGCCCGTTATTGTATGCCGGCTGGCCAAAGCCACACTGGGCAACCGCAGCACCATTCATTGGGATAAATATCTGCAACACTATGATCATATCAGGGATGATATTGAGCAAACCATTCCCGGTTTTACCAATTATAATAAACAGGTGCGCATACCAGGTGGGTTTTATTTACCCAACTGCAACCGCGAAGGATCATTTAATACCGCCACAAAGAAGGCGCATTTTAACATCGCGCCTGTTACCACCATTCACCTGGGCAATGATGAACTGCTGATGATGACCATTCGCAGCCACGACCAGTTCAATACCACCATTTACGGACTCAACGACCGCTACCGCGGTATTTATAAAGAACGGCGGGTAATACTCATGAACCAGCAGGATATGGACCAGCACAACCTGCAATCGGGCGACCTGGTTGATATATACAATCACCATGGCGGCGTTGAAAGAGTAGCTCATAAATTCATCGTAGTGCCCTACCCTATTCCCCAACAATGCACGGCTACTTATTTTCCCGAAGCCAATGTACTGGTGCCGGTAAACAGTGTGGCAAAGAAGAGCAACACGCCGGTTTCGAAGGCGGTGATTGTGACGGTGAAAAAACGCCCCTCCCGGTTGGGGGAAACCTGCCCAAATAACTTGTCAGAAATCAAATAAGTGTTAAATAAACAGCCTCAAAAATCTTAACAATTGTACTAAACACAACATTGTTGTAATTGCGGCAATCGGGTGAATGGGTATCTTATGCTAATAATCAATTAGCTGCACAAATTTGCCGGTAGTTGCTCAATATATTCTCGTACTTCTCCGTTATACTGGTGTAATACCCGCCATTAAACTTACCCAAAGCCCCTAGGTCATACATAATAATGATTAGTGGGTAGTATGTTAACCAGTAATCACATAGATTCCAGGTTCATATACTTGCAAACCGACCTGTAGCAGTTGTATCATTGTGTCGTGGTTTTCATTCCTTCACTATTAAATCACTGTTATGTCCAGCTATCCTTTCAACACCTTCACCAAGCAATTTAGACAGGAACAATCTGTTTCAATTTGTGCTGAAGAAAAACCATTCCAGAACATCTTAATAAGCACCTACAACAGCCGTTTTAACGACGCTGAAATAAACGCCCTTGGCGGGTCGCTTAACGAACAATTGTTAGATAATAACGTCATCCACCGCCTGCTCACTAAACTTACCCAGAAAGATAGTCCTGATGCCGGACGCTTATCAGCGTTCATCCAGGAAACGCACCAGGAGTTTAGCAACCATGCAAACGCAGAACCTTTTACCGCCCAGTATTATAAACATTTGTTAGAATTACTTGCTTCATTTCTTGACCTGGTCAATGAATATGAGGCAAACGGCCAGGAATTATTAATGGGCAACCTGAATGCCTGTTATTCCAATGAACCCAGCTTTGCCGTTAACCAGTCGGTTGACAGTGAAGAAGTGGCTACCATGCACAAAATAATTGAAGATTACTTATACCAGATTGGCGAATACTACCAGTATTTTCATATGCTTTTGCAAAAAGAACAGGAGCAGAAAGGCGATAAGAGCCGCGTATTGGTGATGTCGCATGTATCCTATTATCTCGATACACTCATTACCTGTACTGAAAAGATGATCATCAATATGGAAGTATCACTCGATATGTTGCTCGAATGGGAAACAGCGTTGCAAAACCGCGAGTCGCAGGAGTTGTTCAATTAACCACCCCCGCACTACTTTTCTGTTTTAATTCGTGCTCCAGCACGCGTGATACCAGGTGCATACGCACATAACTTTTACCAATACCGCTATACGAACAAAATTCATCTACCGTAATAACATCCCGTTTTGATTTACCCAGGTAACTGCGCATTCCCTGCATAACCAGTCTTGCTTCAGCCTGGCTTAAAAACATGATCTTACTGATATCGATGGTGTGAATATACCATTGCTTGAAAAAAGGCTTTATAGCGGGGTGTATCCTGCTAATACTGGGGAGTTCCTTTGACCGGATGTGTGTCCTGGGGACAATAGCTTGTCTGACAGCAACGGAGTTTTTTTGAAGCATAAAGGCCATACTGATTCATTCATTAAATACCCTCCCGACTGAACGTCGGTTCGGGCAAGGTTTTGCCAATAGTGGCTTTGGCTGACCAATCAGATGCCTTTCAGAAAATATTACGGAAGTCCCTTACAGGTGTAATGGGTAAGGCTAATTTACAACTTTTACCTATACACGGTACAAAAATCAATACACAATTTATAATAATCAATTCCATGGCAACCGGCTCCGGCAACATTGCAATTTCCCCATCCGTATAAATAACACAACACGTCGCACTTTCACCCTTATTCATGGGGACCATTTCTAAAATTTCGTTAACAATACCCGCCTTCCGCCTGTTAATTGCTGCAATAGGGGCATCTTCTTCCCCTTCTGGCATAAAAATTATGTGTTGATATAGTTTAGTCATACAACCGGCAATATGGAATCAACAACACACCCATTCAACGAAAAACTGCACTGGTATAAAGACGCCATTATTTACGAACTGCATATAAAAGCCTTTTGCGACAGCAATGGCGACGGTATCGGTGATTTTGGTGGCCTGCTGCAAAAACTCGATTATCTGCAGGAACTGGGTGTAAATGCCATTTGGTTGTTACCCTTTTACCCCTCGCCCCTGCGCGACGATGGGTACGATATCGCCGATTATTACAACATCAATGCCTCTTATGGCACTATTCCCCAGCTTAAAACCCTGCTCGATGAAGCGCACCAGCGCAACCTGAAAATAATCACCGAGCTGGTTATAAACCATACCTCCGACCAGCATCCCTGGTTTCAGCGGGCGCGGACTGCCCCGAAGGGATCGCCCGAAAGAAATTACTATGTCTGGACAGACGATCCCTCCCAATATAAAGACGTGCGTATCATCTTCCAGGATTTTGAATCGTCGAACTGGACCTGGGACCCCGTAGCCCAACAATATTACTGGCACCGCTTTTTTCATCACCAGCCCGATCTCAATTACGATAACCCGCTGGTACAGCAGGAAGTATTTAACATGATCGATTTCTGGTGTAAGATGGGAGCCGATGGTTTCCGGCTCGATGCCGTTCCTTATTTGTTCGAACGCGAAGGCACCAATGGCGAGAATTTGCCCGAAACACATGCGTTCCTGAAACGCTTACGCGCCCATGTAGACGAGCAGTTTCCCGGCACTGTATTACTGGCCGAGGCCAATATGTGGCCCGAAGATTCAGCCTCCTACTTCGGAGATGGGGATGAATGCCACATGAACTATCATTTTCCGGTGATGCCGCGCATGTTTATGGCGCTGCAAATGGAAGACCGCTACCCTATTACCGATATTTTTGATCAAACACCGGCGATACCGCCTAACTGCCAGTGGGCTATTTTCCTGCGCAACCACGATGAGCTCACGCTTGAAATGGTAACGGATGAAGAGCGGGATTACATGTATAAAACGTACGCAAAGGATCCCAAGGCGCGCATTAACCTGGGCATTCGCCACCGGCTGGCCCCGTTGATGGAAAATAACCGCGAAAAAATTGAATTGCTCAATTCCCTCCTCTTTTCTTTACCCGGTACACCGGTGATCTATTATGGGGACGAAATTGGCATGGGTGATAATTTTTATTTAGGCGACCGGGATGGCGTTCGTACCCCCATGCAATGGTCGCCCGACCGCAATGCGGGGTTTTCCAAAGCCAACCCGCACCAATTGTACCTGCCGCTGATACTGGACCCGGAATATCATTACGAATCGGTGAATGTAGAAATGCAGCGCCGCAACACCTCGTCCTTATTCTGGTTCATGAAACGCATGATCACCATGCGTAAAAAACACAAAGCCTTTGGCCGGGGCGATTTAACCTTCCTGAATATCGATAATCCCAAAGTGCTGGCATTTTTGCGGCGATATGAGAACGAAACATTGCTCATTGTTGTAAACCTGTCGAAGTTTGCCCAGGTGGCCGAAGTACCGCTGGAAGGGTATAAAGGATTTGCGTTAATAGAATTGATGAGCCGGAACAAATTCCCCGCCGTGGGCAAAGCAGAAACCTACTTTTTTACATTGGGTCCGCATAACTGGTTGTGGTTCTCGCTGGAGAAAGCGCATCCTGAAATTGATACGCAAAAAGCAATTCCACTATTGAAGGTAAAACAATTGCAGGATCTGGTCACTAAATCAACCCGGGCAGAATTGGAAAATACCGTGTTGCCGGCTTACCTCAAACAATCAAAATGGTTTACCGGCCGGGCCCGGTCTGTTTACAATGTGGAGATCATTAATTATATCAATATACCATCACAACCGCACGAAGCACTGCAATTGCTGATAGAAGTTACGTATGAAAGCGGTTTACCCGAAATGTACCAGTTGATCGTCACATTAGTTCAGAATGCAGTCGCCAAAAAACTGACAAACAGTTTTCCGCATTCCATCATAGCCTATATGCATATGGGTGAGCAGGAAGGCATTTTATGCGATGCGTTATTTGTAACCACTTTTCAGCAATGGCTGTTTCAAAACCTGGCACGCAACGAAACGCTGGCCGGCAAAGAAAACAACCTGGTACGCTTCCATAATAACGGCGTTATTGGTAATTATGCAGCGCAACACGATGATATAAAATCAAAAATATACGAAGGCGATCGCTATCATGGTTCCATTACTTATGATAACAATTACTTTTTGACCATATACCGGCGGGTAGATTATTTTATAAATCCCGATGCAGAAATTACCCACTACCTCAGCGAGCAGGCAAAATTCCCAAATGTGCCGGCTTTTTTAGGCGCTATAGAATGGAATACAGAGAAAGGAATGATCACCATAGGCATGGCACAGGTGATGATAGAAAACCATGGCAGTGGCTATAGCTATATGCTGGAGCGGGTATACAATTATATAGAAAGGATACTGGCGCTGAACCAGGAAAACCTGCCCACCTGGGAACTGGAAGGCAGCCTGACCGAACCGGTGGCTTTTGAACAATTAAAGAACGGATTGAAAGACCTGGTGGGTGGCCGCGCTGCCGACCAGGCGCGACTGATCGGCATCCGCACCGGTGAAATGCATCTGGCGCTGGCATCGGGTGTTGGGCTGAAAGATTTTAAACCGGAAGAATTTTCATTGCATTATCAGCGCTCATTGTTCTCGGCCATGGTAACGCTGGTACGGGAAGTTTTCCAGAACCTGAAAAGAAACATTTCCCGCTTACCCGGCGATTTGCAACCGGAGGCGGAAGAATTGCTCAAACACCGCGATGATGTGCTGAATGTTTTCAAAAGGATATATAATAAAAAGCTGGATGTGCTCAAGATCCGCACACATGGTTATTATACGTTGAGCCAGGTATTGTTAACAGGGAAAGATATCGCCATTCAGGGCTATGGCGGCGATCCGCTTCGCCCCTATAGTGAAAGAAGGTTAAAAAGATCGCCGTTGCACGATGTATCTACCCTGCTGCGGTCGTTTCATAATGCCGCATATGAGGGATTCCATGGTAACAATCATATACTAAAGGATAATATGCCTAAGTATATACCGTTCCTGCGATTATGGGCGCATTATATGGGCGGCTTTTTTATAAAAGCATACCTCGATACGGTGGCGGGCAGCAAATTTATTCCTGCAGATAAAACGGATTTCCGGGTGATGATCCAGACCTTTTTACTGGAGAAATCATTGCACGATCTGAATCATGCGCTGAACAATGGATTTACATCGATGGTGGTGCCGTTGCGAACGATCAGGGCGATCATAAAATAATTAGCTAATTAGCACATTAAAAAAGCGGGTCTTTCGACCCGCTTCGTTCAACGTTGGTAGCTTGTGGTTACTTAAAACCTTTATGCTATCAGCGCTTGCTTAACCATTGGGTTTTCATGTTAAGATAACAGTATTTTGTTTTTTTCGAAGGATAGTTTCCTGTTCCCGTTCTTGCCTCTTTTCAAACAATACGTAAACAGTTTTTGCTATCTTCTTGCTTAACTGATACCCCTTTGATTAATCTGATATAAATGTACAATTTACAAAAGGCGAAAACAATGACGGTGATCATAACCCAAAAATTCAGGTAATACCCCATAAACGCCAATGATTCAAATCAATATCCTGCTACTTATTTAATTTGTATTTGCTTAAACATCATTTAATTGTAATTTAACTTAAACAAGGCGCACAGGATTATCGTTATAGATACGATTGAAGAAAGAATAATTGGTAAATTACTGGCAAAATCGATCCGGTTTCGGGAAGTTTTATGACAACATTCTGGACTGAAAATAGTATACTGACCAACCAAAGTGATACCACCCCGCCTGCTGAAATATTCGATGCCTTTTGTCAGGCCATCGGATTTTATTATCAGCAGAAGGGGTATAAGTATACTAAAAGCCGGCCTAAAGTGAAGATAGAATCCAAAGACCTTTTTGTTGAGATCAATTTCTGGAGCTCCAGAAGCAATATGGCCGGCAGCAGCGTTGGCCTCGAAATATTGCCTTATGTGGGTTCCAAAAAATTAAAAAAATGGATCAAGGCCAATAATATAGGACGGAATGAATACATCTACAATCCAACGAAATACGACTTCCGCTTTCAGAACATTTATGGCGCTACCGTCGACTTCTTTTTGGACCTCATTCTTAAAATAGATAAATACATAGCTGCCAACCTGAATATAGAAGACAATAAAAAATTCATTGACAAACTACTGGCCGAAAACAGCAGCGAGCTGGTCACCGACAACTTCGCCTGTTACCTGGCTATGACCAATGACCCCCGCCTGCCCGAATTTATGGAAGCACACCTCGAAGGCATAGGCGACGACCTGTGCAGCAGGTTATTAAAAGCATCCCACTAACGTAGTTTTTTTCCCAAAATAGGTGAAAATACGGTATGTACAGTATCGTACAATAGGTACCTTCCCAGGCACTAAATCTTAGTGTATGCCTGCTACCAATACAACTGATAATAATCCCTTCCACATTGGCCTGTGCATGGCCGGTGCAGTTTCAGCCGGCGCCTATACTGCCGGCGTAATGGATTATTTGCTGGAAGCTTTACAGGAATGGCAAAAACGTAAAGATGCCAATATGCCCGGCACACCCCGGCACAAGGTAATGATCTCCGTTATAGGTGGTGCCTCAGCCGGTGGCATGACGGCCATTATCACGGCGGCCTCATTGAACAACACCTTTATACCGGTTTCCAAACCCACTACTAATGTGCTGGCCGAACATCCGGAAAATAACCTGTACCATTCCTGGGTTGATCTGCTTTCCGAAGATATGTTACCGCTTTTGCTGCAAACGGATGACATAGAAAATAACGGTATTCAGGCACTGCTTAATTCCACTTTTATTGATACCCTGGCAAAACGGGCCATACAAACAAATACAACTGGCTGGAAACCGATGCCCGGTTATATTGACCCCGATCTTAAAATATTCACCACCCTGACCAACCTGCAGGGGTTTCTGTATAATATCAACTTCAGCGCAAATATCCCGTCCAGTAAATATTTCATGTCGATCCACAACGACTTCGCGTGTTTCACTATGAATACAACCAACACGCCTGATACCGGCTGGATGCCGCTTGATTTCAAAAACAATGTGAATATTGAAGTGGCCCGTAATGCCGCTATGGCAACAGGCGCCTTTCCGGTTGGTTTACAATCAAGAAAACTGGAACGCAAATCGGCTGAGGTGAACAACATGCCTTTTTGCCGGGAGGTTACACAATGCTTTCCGGTTGAGGGAGTTGTTTGCGAAACATTGAATGTCGACGGCGGTGTTATCAATAATGAGCCTTTTGAAAAAGTTAGAACGGTGCTGAATAACAAAACCGGTCAGAGCAATGAAGCAGAATATGATGATCCCAACTTATTTAAAGGTTCCGTGCTGATGATCGATCCTTTTCCCAGTAACAGGCCGGGCGCGTTTAAACCCGATCAAAAATTGTCGAAGGTGCTCGCATTAACCCTGGGCGCCATTTTAAACCAGTTGCGGGCAAAGCCAGCTAAGCTGGCCGATGCCATGAATGACAATAAATCAGGTCAGTATTTAATTGCGCCAACGCGTAAAAGACCGAAGTTGGATGGCACGCAAGTGGAAGTAGCCGGCGACGCTGCCATTGCCTGCGGCGCCCTGGATGGTTTCAGTGGTTTTATGAATAAAGAATTCCGGGTGCACGATTATTTCCTGGGTCGTTTTAATTGCGAAATGTTCTTACGGAATTATTTTACAGTGCCGGCATCAGCGTTGGAACAAAACGAGATCTTCAAAACAGGCTACAGTAATATTGATAAAGAAGCATTCAAAGGAGCCAATGGAAAATACCAGATCATTCCCATTTTTACGCCGCCGCCAACCGGGCCTTATTTTCCTATTCCCGTTTTTTCTTCGGGCACCAACTGGCCGGTGATCGACGAAAAAAAGATCGATGCGTTTGAACCGCTGGTGAAAAAAAGAGTACAGGCCCTGCTGATGAAGGCCATCAATGTTACCGGACTCAACAAATTCTTATTATGGGCAGGCACCAAAATAGTGCTCAACCGGATGTTGACCAATAGCGCCATAAAAGCGATCAAAGAGGCGTTGACGCATCATGAATTATTGAAAAGGAAGTAGCATGCTCACCTGGTGTCAGGTAACGCTTTCACCTGCAGGTCCCTGAAGTATACTTTGCTGTTGGGATCGTGGCCCTGTAATGCAAAAGTGCCACTGGAAAGCACGCGACCGCCCATATCACCAGGCCGTTGTGCGGAATCGGGCTCTGTGTATTCAACCACTACTTTTCCATTCACTTTAACGGTCACTTTCTTACCCTGCACAATAATTTCCTCGGTAAACCAAACATTATCTTTTACCAGCACATCCTTTACATCATCCACCGCATATAAACTGCCGGTGCGCCGCCAGTCGGTGTGCGAATTATTTACCTGTACTTCATATCCTTTTGAAGGCCAGCCTTCCTCCTGGTACGCAGTATGAAAATAGATCCCGGAATTGGAACCCGGAGTGGTCATTACCTCCGCTTTAAAATGAAAGTTCTTAAAATTATGATCGAGTGCATTTCCATTATAGAACAAGTGAGCAACAGGTCCATGCGCAATGATCCTTCCGCTGTCAACCGTAAAAGTAGACGCATTGTTTCCTACCTTCCAATCATTGAGCGATTTGCCATCAAACAGGGATATCCATCCATTTGATTTCTTTTGCGCCATGGTTATACCAGCCAGCAAACAAGCCGCCATCGTTAACACGCATGATAATTTTCTCATGATAATGATTTGCATGAAGGTAGGTGTTTAGCAAAACACAATTACGGGATTGATTTTTATAATATTTTACCCGGTTTTATTGACCTACCTTGAACTGTTTTTTCGTTTGTATGAATTTATCACTTTATGAAACTACAGGTCAAAAGAATCAATATACGGTTGAATCCGGACGTCAAAAAGGTAATTCCCCGTTTTTTTAATACTGGCAATGAGCGATCGCTGTCACTTATCAATAAGGTTATGCAATTGAGTGATCAGGAGGCCAATGACCTGTTTCTCCAGGTGCATAATGAATTTTGTGATCGCTATCAGAATATCCAGGTAATTTTTGAAAAACATTTTGAATTGGTAAAACACATATTACCAGAGAAAGAATGGCTGTCAATAAGCAAGGATAAAAAATTACTGATCGGCTCTTATTTTACCATGGAATATTCACTGGAGCATGCTGCCCTGTTTAATCCTTCTATCGTTGAAGATCCCGATCAGTCAGGTACAAAACCGGGCGAATTAAATGTGATCCTGAGTTTCAGGGCTACGGGCGAAGGTCATATCTCCTCCCTGATATTCAAGCGGGCAAAACTGGATAAAAGCGCCATGATCCAGTTGGAGCCTTCCGGAATGTATTTGAATGAAGGCCGGATCACGCAACAAAGGCTGAATAATAAAGCGGCTTTTGAAGAATTACTATCGCAGACCATATTACCGGAAGCTATTCGCAAAAATATACTGAGCCAGTTGCAGGATACATTTTCCTATAAAGAAATTGAATCGATCCTGAAAACGGCTTTACAGAAGATCGAGCAGGGCATGGGCAGGAACAAACTGAAATATGATATTCTCAGTATGGTGAATACCAGTTATGTAATTCATTTTTTACCCGATTCACTGCTTTCGGAACGGGTTATTTTTCCTGCAACATTTACAGAAAAGAACGGGATTGAAGATGCCAGGTTTGTAAAATTTACCGGAGAGGATGGTGTGTCCACTTACATCGCTACCTATACCGCATATGACGGGTCTTTTATTTTACCGCATTTAATTGAAACGAAAGACTTCCTTCATTTCAAGATGTCCCCGCTTCATGGAAAAGCGGCTATTAACAAAAACCTCGCTTTATTTCCCAGGAAGATCAATGGACAATATGCCATGATATCACGTATTGACGGTGTCAATAATTACATCATGTTTTCTGATGACCTGTATTTATGGGAGACGGCTATCTTATTGCAAAAGCCAAAGTATCCATGGGAACTTATACAGATCGGCAATGCCGGTTCGCCGGTTGAAACGGAGAAAGGATGGCTTGTGATCACACACGGCGTAGGTCCCATGCGTAAATATTGCCTGGGAGCCAGTTTGTTCGACCTAAATGATCCTACAAAAGAATTGGGGCGCCTGAAAGAACCGTTCCTGATGCCTGTTGAGGATGAAAGACACGGCTATGTTCCAAACGTAGTATATTCCTGCGGAACGATCATTCACCAGGATAAATTATTTATCCCGTATGCCGTGTCGGATTATGCGACCTCGTTTGCAACTATTCCACTTAAAGAATTACTGGATGAAATAATTTACGGCGCTTAAACAGCCGGTTACAACCCGCCTGAAGCGCGGGCTATTTTGTTGTAGAGTTGTATATAATGGAGGGCCATTACCTCGCTGCTGAATTTATCCATGGCATGTTCACGGCACTGCGACCTGTTGATGCTGCTTATTTTACCCGCAGCGGCAATAGCCTCTTCAATGGTATGTACTAAAAATCCGGTTTTCCGGTTTATAATTAATTCTTTCATAGAACCTCTGTCAAACGCAATGACAGGGGTACCGCACATCATGGCTTCCGCCACGCTTAGCCCGAACGGCTCATCAAAACTGATGGGGTGCAAAAGCGCTTTCGCCTGTCCCATTAACTGGTTGCGCTGCTCCGGCCCCACATTCCCTTTGTAAATGATGGATGTGTCATTCAGATAAGGAGCTACCTTTTCCTTAAAATAGTTTTCATCCTGTATAAGACCACAAAGTATTAACTTATTGTTCGACTCCATAGCTATACGAATAGCCTCATGCGCGCCTTTATGGGGATGAAATCGCCCGAAGTACAATAAATAGTCACCTTCGCCCTGGCCAAAGGAAAATTGTTGTTCGTTGATGCCGTTGTAAACCGTATCGAGGTATTCCAATGCAGGATGCCTGTCGCTATGGCTGATAGAAACATAATACGAGTGCCTGTTATATTTCTTATAGACCGGTATAATTTGCTCTGACGAGAATCCGTGTATAGTAGTGATAACCGGCGGCCTGATCAACCGGGAATACGTCAGTGGCAGAAAATCAAAATGATTGTGTATGATATCAAATTCCGAAGCCCGTTCCATGAGGTTGGAAATATGCAGGCATTCCCACACTTTTGCATCACCCGGATATTCACCCAATGGTTTTTGACAAACCGCTTGCAGGTTTGCCTGCGTTACCGAGTCGCCTGTTGCAAATAAGGTCACATCCATTCCATGTTTTACCAATGCTTCTGTTAATACAGAAGCCACCTGTTCCCAGGGGCCGTAATTCGCCGGCGGCGTTCTCCAGGTAATTGGAGCAAGGATCGCTATTCTCATTCTTTTAATGCTAAAGAAACCACAACGTGCGATATCCAGTACGCTAATGTACTTTCTGCACCCTGGTTCAAATTAATGCCTTCACTATGCAGGCCATCGGCACAACCTCCGTTTGAAGGATCGTATAAAGACAGCCCCAGGTCGTTAGCACCTAAAAACCACTGATAGCTTTTATACATGCGTGACAAATATTGTTGTTCGCGGGTGACCCTGAAAGCCTGTTGATAAAAAAGCACCATGGCCATTACATCAATACCCTGTTGGTCAAATTGCGCAACCGGACCTCCCCGTTTATGCCATCCTTCGTTACCAATTGGCCTGAGAATATCATTATGAAATACTTTTGATTCCAGGAAATCCATTGACTCAAAAGCAATCGTCAGGTATTCTTCATTCTGCGTTATTTCGTAGGCATTCAATAATGCCAGCGGAAGTATAGCATTGTCGTAAGTTAATATAGGTTCAAACCAGTGCCATGTCTCCCTTTTATTGTCCTTGTACATAGCAACCATTTTATCGCAGCAATGGGATACCATGTTCGTTTTCAGATCGTCGGGATAATGATATTTAATAAACTGGCACAGACCAATAACGGTGTTGGCAATGCCACGAATTGAAACAAGTTCCTTTACATGGGGGTATGCTTTTGTAAATATTTCCTGGCCTGTTCTGATCATTAACGGCAAAGAACTTTCATTGATCAAAAAACCCAGTGCCATCATGGTCCTGCCAAAAGAATCTTCAGATCCCCGCTCTTCAAAACATTCCCTGGTATAACTCATAAAATTGCGAAAGTGGCCATCTGCGGTTTGCATATAATGAATGAAACCCAGGTACACCGGCAGCAGTTGGGCTGCCTTTTGATCTTTTTTATTATTCTTACAGGCCCATATTGCCAGCAACAACGCCCGTGCATTATCATCAATGCAGTAGCCTTCTTTCCTGTTGGGCATATTATATACAGCATGTTGAATAATGCCTGTTTGATCGGTTAAATTACTGATATGCTCATAATTCAAACCCGGCATTTTCGATGCTGAAAAAACAGGTTCAGGAGCAAGTAAAATATCTGCTGTTGCCATAATTTTTATTTTATATAATTAATTCATTAAACCGGTAAACGATCCCGCCTTTATCACTGGTCTTTCCAGTATCCTGTTAAATAATGCCACGTGGTTTCCGGCTACTTTATCCCAGGTAGTATCTCTTGTTTTTAAAAACGCATAATCCCCCATTTGTTTTCTTATGTCCTTGTTCTCCAACAGGAACACCGCCTTCTCCGCTAATTCATGTTCATCGCTGCCTTCCAGGATAATGCCGGTTTTTTCATCCAGCATCTCTTTGGCTAAAACAAAGGAATTGGAAATAATGGCGCAACCTGCGCTCATGGCATACAGGAAAGTTCCACTGACCGCCTGGTTAGGATCTTTGGAAGTGAACAGGTATATATCTGTTAATGTGAGGTATTCCATCAGCTTTTTGGTGGGCACGTATTCATTCACCAGCCGGACATTGTTCTGCAGGTTGTTATCATCGATCAGTTGTTGCAGATAGGTTCGGTATTTTTCACCTTCCTGTTGTAACAGGTTTGGATGCGTTAGGCCCAATACTATATAAATGGCCTGCGGGAATTTTGCACTGATCTCCTTCATAGCAAGAATGCCTTTTTCAATACCCTTGTTCGGGCTTAACAGTCCGAAAGTTGTAAGCACCAGCTTGCTTTTAAGATCATATTTACGCTTCAGTTCATCGGCACTGATCTTACTGTTCGCATGCGTTCCATGAGGTATAATGATGATCTTATCTGCACTTATCTGATAATCTTCTTTAAGTAGCCTGGCAGAGTTTTTTGTCATTACAATTATCTTATCGGCCAGTAATCCTATTGTTTGAACAAGTTTCAATCTTTTAAGATCAGGAGCCGGCAGCACTGTATGAAACCGTATCATAAAAGGTTTCTCCAACATTGACAAAAACCCCAGTAAATACTCACCCATATCACCACCATACAAACCAAATTCATGTTCAATACAAACGAGTTCAATAGCCGCATCCTGGTTAATAAGACCAGCAGTTTCAATACAGGAATTCAAATTATGGCCATCCATGACAAGGCTTACAGGATATTTATACAACCTGGTTACACCATTATTATTCAACGCACAAATATTGATTAAAAAATCATCTTTTATTTCCGGATATAATGCGATTACCAGGTCTTGTGTAAAACTGGCTATTCCACACTTTACGGGAGAAAAGGTACTTATGAAAAGAATCTTTGACTGATGATCTATTGTGGTCATGCAGATATTTTAAATAATGAAAAAATAAAGCAGTTATCATGTATCAACTGCTCGTTACATAGGAATAAACCTAAAACCTTTTCTTTCTGAACTAAAATACGATTAGATGGTGCATACAAACCAGGTTGAGCACAAAAGAAGAAATTGTGGGAAGATCTTCTGGCAAGTGACTAAAGGTAGTTGATTTAATCGGTTTTAACTATTAAATCATCCCGGCAGGAGAATCCGGGATGAGGATGTCATTTTCAGTTAAATGTTTCCGTTAGTGAATTAAAAAAGCCCCGTCCCGGTTGAACCCGAACGAGGCCTATAATTGCTCATCAATTTTTGTCGTTGACAGGTAATATCACATTACCTGTTACTTCTCCTGATCATCAAGAAGTTGGCCAGCCATTGAAATGCTATAAATCCTACTAAGAAGACAATTGTCAGGGTATCAAATACGGCCACATTGTTTAAAAAAGCGGCTCCTAAAGCGGCCAGGCCTACGACAGCCATGGCTATGGTATAGATAAATAATGAATTATACTTCGAGGGCTCCAACATTACACTGAGCGGAACCATCATGGCAAACCCATATGCCGCAACGAACAGGTATCTTTCATCCGATAAAAATATGTATAATAACAGGCCGGCTAAGAAAACGACCAGACTTATAGCCACAAAGTTGGAGCTTATTTTTTCTTTCCTGTCAAGCAGGAACTTACCGTACGAATTAAACCGGAGGAACAGATTGCTGACCGGTTTTATGATCCAGGTTGAAAAAGCAAAAAGTGTAAGTAGGATGATCAGCGGCCACAAAAAAGGCTTTAATGCTTTATTAGCATCCGCCAGTGCTGTTAACGCCCTTGTACCAAAATAAAGACCCAAAATAACGCCCCATTGGTATTTGGCAGTCAGGTTGCCCATCCAGAATGCATACTTTAAAAACATTCTGTACACAGGATTACTTGCCTTAAGGGCTTCCATCATCCCCTTCTGGGCATATCCAAAGTTGGGATCATTCTTCAGCGCTTCTTTAAAATGCTTCAACGCTTTTTTATGATCGCCTTTCTCCAATAAACCCCAGCCATAATTGGCATGTGTATACGGACTATTGGGATCATGCCTTAACGCTCCTTCAATTGTTTCAAAAGATTCCGCTTTTTTATTCAGCTTTAGTAATACGGTACTCCTGATATTTAAGGCTAACAGATTCTCCGGATCATATTCCAATGCCCGGTCGGCGTGTTCTAATGCCTCATCATACTTCTTCCGCGCTAATTTTATATTCGCCAGCCATGCATAACTATCTGCATCAAAGGGATCTAACTTAATGGATTGCCAAACGTGATGTTCGGCATCATCATATTTATCCTGCTGAATATCGACCCGCGATTTGATATAGTATAAATGAGCCGTATCAGGGGAAAGCCCGATGGCATCATCGATAATGCTTTCCGCCTTATCCAATCTATCCTGCTGAAGATTTAATTCAGCCAGTAATGCCAGATAATGAATATTGGTAGGTTCCTGTGCCAGTAATTGTCTCAGTATCTTTTCAGCTGCGTCGTACTTTTTTTGTTGAATGAGAATACCAATCTTCGATAGGCTATAATCCGTCATGTCACTTTTTTATTTTTAAATAGGATAGAATGTCGTCGTACAAACCAGCATCATTTGCGAACATGGCAAAATTCTTAGCGGTCATGAACCATTCCTGTGTACTGGCTTTATGCTTTTTGATAGCACTCAACAGATCTTTTGTTTCAATTGGCCTGGGAATACCATCTGCGAAAGAAGATTCCAGTTTCAATTCAATAGCAATATCAATGATGGCATCGATATCTGCACCTGAATAGTTTTCTGTCTTTTTTGCCAACTGGGAATAATCGATCGCCTCAATGGGTTTGTTTTTGAGCTTTAATTTAAAAATTGACTCCCTGGTGGTTTCATCGGGCGGTGGAACAAAAATGATCCTGTCGAACCGGCCCGGCCGTCTGAAAGCAGGATCTAAATTCCACGGAGTATTGGTAGCGCCAATGATCAGTACGCCTTCGTTACTATTATCAATGCCATCCAACTCCTGCAAAAACTGGTTAATGAGGTGGCGACCGGCGGATTGTTTCATATCACTTCTGCTGGCGCCCAACGCATCAATTTCATCTATAAATAAAATACAGGGCGTATTACTCCGGCCCAGCTCAAATATTTCATGCAAATTTTTCTCACTGTTCCCGATCCACATATCCAGGATATCGTTCAGGCCTACACTGATAAATTTTGCGTTCACCTGGCCAGCCGTGGCTTTGGCCAGAAATGTTTTTCCGCATCCGGGCGGACCATACACTAAAATACCACCGCCTACCTTTTTGCCGTAAGCCTTATACAACTCAGGATGTAACAGCGGCTTTATGATCTTCAATTCAATTTCTTTTTTCACGGTTTCCATGCCACCCACATCGCTGAAATTGATAGCCGGCTTTTGCAGGAAACGGCTGTCATATTCCTCCTCTTCCTCTTCACTTTCTTCGCGACCGCCTTTTACCCGGAGTTGACTGTCGAGTTCTTCATCAAAAAAGTTGGGATCAATAGACAACACTCTTTTATACGTTTCAATAGCCCTTGCAACGGAGTTTTCTTTTAATAATCCTTTTGCATACAAGGTAAGCGCCTCAATGTCTTCGTGACCATTCTCAATAAATTCTTCCAGTATCACATTACAGGCGGAATAATTACCTTTTTTGTAGAAAACTTTTGCCAGACCGATCTTTGCCTTTGTATCGTTGGAAGATTTCAGGATCAGCGTATACTCCGTTTCTGCTTCCTCCAACCGGTTCAACCCCAGTAAAGTTTCGGCCAGTAACAATCTCAACGGCGTATTGTTGGGCGAATGCTTCAGGGCCTCCCGCAAACTGTCTATAGTATTCTCGTTCATTATGATATTAGTATTACAGTCGACTTGAAATATTTATTAATGGAACGTTAAAACCGGAGATGTAAAAGCACATCCAATTCCCTTTTCCAATGCGGGGCGAAATATACAAAATTGACGGTAACTACCGCTGTTTTCGGTGCAATATTCGGTTCTATTACAGAAAGTCCTGTAAAACCAGGATGAGTAGCAGAAATTGAAGTCAGCTATTTCATAATATTCCAAAAACTCATTTTTCGTCTTGTAACAAAGCCCAACTTTTCATATAGTTTTATAGCACCCATATTGGCCTCTACAACATGTAAGTAAGGTATGCTGCCCTGATCAAAGATATTATTTACCGCATGAGCAATCAGCTGCTTTGCATAGCCGAGGCCTGTATAGTTGGGATGGGTGACTATCGCACTTACTTCTGTATAATCGTGCATCTTCATGCGTTCTCCTGCTACGGCGACCAGCTCTTCGCCTTTAAATATTCCAAAATAATTACCCAGTAAAGCTGTTTTGGTCTTAAAATAGCCGGGTTGAACTAAATTAACTAATTGAAATAAGGCATTGGCATGTTCGTTAGTCAGGAGTATAACTTCTTCTTTTAGTTCTATATCAATTTTATTATCAATGATCATCTGAAGGCAGACCAATTCTTTATGTAACGCCAACCGATCTGACAGTTGTGGCTTGTTGCCAACAACATAAAAATTGTCAACTAAAGTAGCATATTCATCAACCTGGTTGGAAATATTATCTGTGGCTTCAAAACCACCAAACGGACAATAATCAGGGTGATAAAATCTTGCAATGGTATAATCGACTGAAAATGGTTGATGCGTTTCAGCTAAAGAATACCAAACAGGATTGTCTAGTTTATGGTGGTCTTTATTTATCATTTTCAGATTTATTAACCGTTGCCCCAATAATACAATCAATTACTTTTTCGGCGTTGCAATTATTGAGTCCCGCGCCCCAACAAGCATTAAACTCCAGCACGAACCAACCCGTTAACTCACTAAACGCAATGTCTACAACAACTACTCGCGGCAACTGATCTTTGTTATTTTTAGCAAATTCAGCTACAAATTTTTCGCCCCCCTGCAAATCCCCTGAGCCTTCGTACAGTGCTATATCCTTAACAACTCCATCCATCACATAACACCTGGCTTCAGCTTGTATGTTATGTACAATAGTCGAAACTAAAATCTCTTCTTCATCAGGCAAGCCTTCAGTTGCGCTTCTGAAGTCTGCTTCATTTTGAAATATACCTGCCAAAAAGATCTTGGGAACAACAGGTTTTATGAAAGTTGGGAAATCAGTTTCTGACAGGTGTTCAATTTTCGTTAACTGTATATTCCTTTTTGTCCATATATGTTCAAGTCGTGCAATTAACGTATCGTCAGGCGAAAGTAGTTCAACATTATAGATCTGTGCTAATACAAGCGCAAAAGCCTGACTTCCGTAAATAGCAATTGGTTGATTGGCTAATTCCTCATCCTTTATCCAATATTTACCCAATCTTTTTATTCGGCCGCCATTTTTTGCCCAGGTAGCAAACACCTGTTCAAATTCGATGTCCGTCTTTTCTGGTATTAAAAGAATAACTGATTTATCCATAATAGAACAGATTTCGAACAAAATAATCCTTTTTCAACCCCTCTTCCGTTTTGGCTACAACAATCTCCGGTTTGGACACATGCCTGAAAAGCGGTTCATGGAATTTTGTTCTTCAAAATAAATAAAAAATGAAGACAATTTTCATCACAGGCGCTTCAACAGGCCTGGGTAAAGCAACTGCAAAATTATTTGCTTCAAACGGTTGGAAAGTGATCGCGACCATGCGTAAACCTGAAAACGACAAAGAGTTACATGTGATCAACAACATTACCTTGCTGCCACTGGATGTTACCAACCTGGCCCAAATTAAAGAAACAACTCAAAAAGCCATTGCCCTCGGTGATATCGATGTCGTGTTTAATAACGCCGGTTATGGATTGATGGGCCCTCTGGAGTCTACGTCCGATGAACAGCTGGTGCGCCAGTTAAATACGAATATTTTAGGCGTTATCCGCGTTACGCAGGCCTTCATCCCCTATTTCAGGGAAAAGCAAAACGGGCTTTTTATTACCACGACATCCATTGGCGGATTTATTACTTTCCCTTTCAGCTCGGTGTATCATGCCACCAAATGGGCATTGGAAGGCTGGAGCGAAAGCATGGCTTTTGAACTGAAGAAAATCGGCGTTGACATTAAAACGGTTTCTCCCGGTGGCATCAAGACCGATTTCCTAAGCCGTTCTGCTGATATGTCGTCTCACCCGGCCTACAATAAATGGCTGGAAAAAATGTTTTCTGGTATTAACGAAGATCATTTTACGCCGGCTGAACAAATTGCAGAAGTGGTTTATGAAGCAGCCACTGATGGCAAAGACCAGTTAAGGTACGTGGCGGGTGAAGATGCCAAGGCCTTTTATGCGCAACGTTTGCAAATTGGGGATGAAGCTTTCCGCAAACAGATGGAGCAAATGTTGTTAGGATAAAATGAATTAACTTAATAATGTGAAAAAAGAAGAAAACACACCAATCGTATTCAATTCTATATCTGACCTATTCCGGATGCTGGGCTTACCAAAGCCCTTGCATCCGTTGATAAGCCTGGTTGATAATTCCAACATACCTATAGATAAACGCCAGTTGAATACTTCTTTCCTGCTAAACTTTTATAAGATCTCTTATAAAATTGGTCTTCGGGGTAAAATAAGATATGGTCAGGGTTATTATGATTTTGATGAGGGTGGATTGGTTTTTACCTCGCCCAACCAATTACTGGCTATTGCCGATGATACAGAATATGCAGGGCTCAGCTTGCTGATTCACCCCGATTTCATCAGAAATTATCCATTGGGAAAAAACATTAAAAACTTTGGTTTCTTCTCCTATGCGGCCAACGAAGCCTTGCACCTGTCGGAAAAAGAAAGAGTTGTTATTCGTACCATTTTACAAAATATGGAGGATGAATTACAAACACCTATAGACGATTTCAGTCAGGATGTAATGGTGAGCCAGATCGAGCTGTTGTTGAATTACAGCAATCGCTTTTATAAACGCCAGTTTATTACCCGTAAAGCAATAAGCAGCGATCTGCTGTCAAAAATGGAAACCCTGCTGGATGATTATTTCAACAACAATACCGCGTTGATGAAAGGCGTTCTTACCGTACAATCTTTGGCAGAACAACTCCTTGTTTCACCCCACTATTTAAGTGATATGCTCCGCTCGCTGACGGGGCAAAACGCTCAACAGCACATCCACAATAAACTCATTGAAAAAGCTAAAGAGATCTTATCAAACAGTACCTTATCGGTTGCAGAAATAGCTTACCAGTTAGGTTTTGAACATCCGCAATCGTTTAATAAATTATTCAAGCGGAAAACCAATTATTCGCCCCTGGAATTCAGGCAGTCATTTAACTGACTTAAAGTACTTATTATTCCTTAATTTTAAGTATCAAAAGGTGAGAAATTAATATGCCGGGTCAACTTAGTGTACATGAATTCTTACAGCAATATATTCCAGCCTCCAATTCTTACAATGAGCTTTTTACAGATGAAGGGAAAGTAAGAGCAGATTGGATGAACTTTTTTTCATCACTTCAAAATCTTGGCCATACTGAAATACAGAACCGCACCAACGATATTATACGGTTGCTTAAGGAAAATGGTGTGGCTTATAACATTTATAACGAAACCTCGGGCGAAATGCGCCCCTGGGAGCTGGACCCTATTCCGCAAATAGTACCCGCCTCAGAATGGGCAGTTATTAACAAAGGGCTGATACAGCGGGCTACACTCTTTAATTTAATACTGAAAGATATTTATGGCCCCCAAACGTTGATAAAAGAAGGGATCATTCCACAGGAACTCATCTATATGCACCCGGGATTTTTACGGTCCTGTGTAAATATAAATTTACCAGGCCAGCAGCACCTGGTGGTATATTCCGCGGATATGGCAAGAGGCGCAGATGGCCGGTTATGGATCATCAGCGACCGGGCACAGGCGCCTTCCGGTTACGGATATGCCCTGGAAAACCGTTTTGCCATGTCGGGTGTTTTGCCGGAACTGTTCTCGAACCTGCGGGTAAGAAGGCTGTCGCCTTTCTTCGATTCCCTGCAACAGGCGCTCAACAGCATTGCCCCGCATAAGGACGAAACACCAAGAATTGTCATTCTTACCCCCGGTCCTGATAATGAAACCTATTTTGAGCATTCTTACCTCTCGGGATACCTTGGTACAACCCTGGTTGAAGGGAATGACCTGATGGTAAAAGATAATTTTGTATGGCTTAAAACCATTGAAGGCCTCGAAAGGGTGGATGTTATTCTGCGCAGGATGGATGATATGTATTGTGATCCGCTGGAATTAAAAAGCGATTCGCTGCTTGGCATACCAGGCTTGCTGCAGGTAGTACGAAAAGGCAATGTCGCTATTGCCAATCCGCTTGGCAGCAGTATTATTGAAAATACAGGGCTGGTGCCTTTTCTCAACCACGCTGCACGTCATTTTCTCAAGGAAGAGCTGATCATTCCGTCTATTGCTACCTGGTGGTGCGGTCAACCGAAAGAGATGCAATATGTGATTGACAACCTGGCAAAACTTGTTATTCGCAGAATTTTTCGTAAAACGCCAGGCACCCGTTCTACGATCGATGGGGCTTCCCTTTCTGAAGCAAAAGCAAAGGAGTTAATCACGGAAATAAAAGCGAATCCCCATTTATATACAGGTCAGGAAAAGATCAACTTCTCCTCTACCCCTTCGTGGGTTGATGGAAAGATAGAACCCGGGCATTCCCTGATCAGAAGTTACCTGGTAAAAAATGAGGATAGTTTTATTGCTATGCCCGGCGGACTTACCCGTACCAGTAATGCCAAAGATCACTTCGTCATCAGCAACCAAACTGGCGGCATTAGTAAAGACACCTGGGTTATTTCATCGGGCGAAGATCATGTGCAACCGGTAAAATTGCAACTGCAAACGAGCGGCACGTACAATTTATTACAAAAAGATTCTTTACCAAGCCATACCGCCGAAAACCTGTACTGGGCCGGTCGCTATACAGAAAGGCTGATCAATAACGCACGCCTGATGCGAACCGTTATGCAATTCGCCATTCAAAACCATCCACCCCAGCAGCCTGCAAGTGGTGTTACAAAAAAAATATTGCTGGAAGCGCTTACCCACTGTACTTATTCCTATCCGGGGTTTTTGGGCGATGAAAGTAGCGGACAATACATTCAGCTTATAAATAACCCCTGGCAGGAATTTTCAAAAAGTTTATTTGATGACAATAAAAACGGGGGGCTTTCACAAAACCTCTTAGCGTTTAAAAGATCGGTATCCAATGTACGCAGCTTTTTATCAACTGATACATGGCGGGTTGTAGATCAGATGGCGGAAACCTGGCAAAAAGCCAGGACCCGGTCGCATCACGATCCTATGTCTATGATCACTGATATAGACAACCTGAATACGTCTATGTTTGCTTTTCTTGGTATGAACCGGGAAAACGCGCGGCGGGAACAGGAATGGGCAATACTTGACCTGGGCAGAAAATTTGAACAGTCGCTGTTCATTATCCGGCTGCTGCAACAAATACTGGATAAAAAACAGGAAGCGCAAACAGAATATGAGTTATTGGAAGCTGTTATGACAGCTACGCAAAGCATGGTTACTTATCGTTATACTTTCAGAGACCATTTGCAACTGCCCCTGGTACTGGAGCTGTTGATGCTTGATATGAACTATCCCAAATCGCTGGGCTATCTCATTGATAAGATCAGTCAACACGTTTCCAATATGCCTAAACAGGGAAAACCCCAAACACTGAATGAACCGGAACGGCTTATGCTGGAAGCGCACACCCTTTTACATCTTTCAGATGGGCTTGCCTTATGTAAGTACGAAGAAAGCAGTCTGCAATATGTGAATTTAAAAAAGCTGCTTACCAGGCTCAATGAATTGTTGCTGGAAACCAATACCGTTATTTCCAAAACATATTTCAAGCACACGCTTTCGCAACAACAATTATTTGTTACAAGACTTTTATAAATCCCGTTCATGTTATACAGTGTTAAACATACCACCACTTACATTTATCATGAAACGGTTCCGCTGTGCCATAACCTGGCTATGCTAACTCCAAGAGATACACCTGATCAAACCTGCCGCTCATTTCAGCTCGACATATCGCCCGTTGCAGAGATCGTTGATGAATACCAGGATTTTTTCGGCAATACCGTTTACTATTTCGTAGTGGAGCAGGAACATGCAAAGCTATCGGTAACCACCACGTCGGTAGTAGAGAAGACAACACCCGGTTGGAAAGAAAAAGCTGTAAGCGCACAAAGCTGGGAAAGCGTACGCGATATGCTGCGGTTAGTAAAAGGAAATACCATTCAGGAAAGACAGTTCGCCATTCCCGCCGATATGACCATTCCCTCCTTCGAGATCAAGCAATATGCATCCCTATCGTTCACACCGCAACGTCCTTTATTTGAAGCGGCTTTCGACCTGATGCAACGTATCTATACCGATTTTAAATACACATCCGGTTTCACAACGATCTCCACGCCTTTATCTGTTGTTATGAAAGAAAGAAAAGGCGTGTGCCAGGATTTTGCGCACCTTGGCATTGCCTGTATGCAATCGATGGGATTGGCTGCTAAATACATCAGCGGGTACCTGGAAACAATAGCCCCGCCCGGGAAAGAAAAATTAACCGGCAGCGATGCCTCTCATGCCTGGTTTTCAGTGTACATACCCGAAATGGGCTGGATAGATTTTGATCCCACCAATAATAAAACACCCGATGAGCAATACATCGTTATTGGCTGGGGAAGAAATTATTTCGATATCGTTCCTTTACGCGGCGTTATTATGAGCAGCAATCGGCACAAGATGCTTGTTTCGGTTGATGTGAAACGTATGAGCTGAATTAACGCGGCGCACCCTTAGAACGAAGGTGAGCCCTCCGCAAGTTGGCGGAGGACCCACCTTACCAGGTAAAACTTTTATTTTTCCGAAGGTCCAGGGTGCAGGGAAACTCACTATTGATTACTGGCACCGGTGCATCATAGATGAATGGTTGCCGGTTTAACGACACATAATGCTGCACGACAGAAAAATCACCCCGTACAAACTGCGGTCCCTGTGAATGACCGGTGTTACCAAACCGGCTGATGCGGCGCGATTCTGCTTCATAGCTATTCACCGGGAATGTATTATAACTTCTGCCCCCGGGATGCGATACATAATACGTGCATCCGCCAATAGAACGGCCATTCCAGGTATCTATAATATCAAAAGTCAACGGCGTATCTACCCCAATCGTCGGATGCAGCGCGCTGGGCGGTTGCCAGGCCCGATACCGGATGCCACAAACAAATTCTCCTTTTACGCCGGTTGCCGTTAATGGCACCCTCGATCCATTACACAACAGAATATGGCGGTTGTCAATCAAACCTGTTAGTTTTATCTGTACCCTTTCCAACGAAGAATCTACAAAACGGGCGGTGCCCGTACTGGCCATTTCCTCACCCAGCACATGCCAGGGTTCTATACCCATACGCAACTCCATGGTAATGTCCCGGATGGTTACGGAACCATAGTGCGGAAAGCGGAATTCAAAAAACGAATTGAACCAGTTGAGATCAAATGAATAGCCTGCATTATTCAAGTACTCCACCACATCCTCCATATCCTGTCTTACAAAATGCGGCAACATATATTTATCGTACAGGGCGGTTCCCCACCTCGTCAGTTTATGCTTATAGGGCTTTTTCCAAAACGCAGCGATCAGCGCACGTATCAGCAATGATTGTACGAGGCTCATGTGTTTGTGCGGCGGCATATCAAAACCCCGGAACTCCAATATACCCAGCCTGCCGGAAGATGAATCAGGAGAATACAATTTGTCAATACAAAATTCCGATCGGTGGGTATTTCCGGTAAGATCTGTCAACAAATGCCTGAATATCCTGTCCGTCATCCAGAAAGGAATAAAACCTTTTTCCGGCACCTGGCTGAAAGCGATCTCCATTTCGTATAAATTATCTTCCAGCCCTTCGTCAATCCGCGGCGCCTGGCTGGTTGGCCCCACAAAGGCCCCGGAAAATAAATAAGACAGGGCAGGATGATGTTGCCAGAAAGTGATCAGACTCCGCAGCAGGTCGGGCCTTCGCAGCAAAGGACTGTTGGCAGGCTTTGAACCGCCAATGGTAATATGGTTACCGCCGCCTGTTCCGGTATGCCTTCCATCGATCATGAATTTTTCAGTCCCCAATCTTGCTAGGCGGGCCTGTTCGTATAATACATCGGTATTATTACAAAGTTCTTCCCAGCTTTTTGCCGGGTGAATGTTCACCTCTATCACACCCGGGTCGGGTGAAACCACCATCCGTTCAAGACGGTTATCACGTGGCGCTTCATAACCTTCTACACGTACCGGCATTTGCAGTTTGGCGGCAGTACCTTCTATGGAAGCCATTACATCGAGGTATTGCTCCAGGTATTGCATGGGTGGAATAAAAACATATAAAATGCCGTTCCTTATTTCAACGCTTAATGCTGTTTTAATAGTAGGTACCTCAAACGTAATTTCGGTTTCGGGTTCCGGCGGTGCTTCTTTTTTCTCCGGCACTTTTGTCTTCTTCTTCTCCGGTTCCGCGGCCACGGACGCCATTACCTGGTGCTGTACCCGCTGTTTAGGTTCTTCATGTACTGTAATGGTCCCGTAACGGGCGGTGATGGTATCGTGAAAAAATTCCAATTCCGGCAGATCTTCAAACAAACTGCGTTCAATCTGTTGAGGCATTTTTGCTTTGGCCAATACCGGCAATGAATCTAACGGCAGGCGCAAACCGATGGGTGAATTTCCAGGTATTAAAAAAAGATATTCCCGGGTGAATAGCCATTTACAGCTAGCCCATTTATTATTCCAGTGGTTCCATTGCAGCGGTAATACAAACCCAACAGGATCGCCCAATCCCTGGTCGAGCAATTGCGCCAGTGTTCTTCTTTCCAGTGGATCTTTCAGGTTTGCCTTCAATGGATCAACATTCACGGGGTTCTTACCTTCTGTCCATAAGAAATAAAACACATCTTCATAAGCCGCGCTTATATTGTCAGGGCTGACCGCCAGGTGCCTCGACAGCTCCTGTATAAAAAGTTCGGCATCTTTGTATGTCAGTGTTTGTTTTGCTCTTTCATGGGCGATCAGGCTAATATCTTTCCATACCGGGTAGCCATCCTTTCGCCAGTATAAACCATATTGCCAGCGGGGCAACGGTTCACCGGGATACCATTTCCCCTGGCCATACTGGATCAGACCGCCCGGACCAAACTTTTCGCGTAAACGGAATATCAGGTCGTGCGACAAAATTCTTTTTTCAAGGCCATCCGCCTCGGAATTCCACTGTTCCGATTCCATATCATCAATAGAAACGAATGTAGGCTCACCGCCCATTGTCAAACGCACATCGTTTGCTTCAAGGTCTCTATCAACCTGGTAACCGATCGCATTGATTGTTGCCCATTGGTCTTCGGAAAACGGTTTGGTCACCCGCGGGTCTTCATATATGCGGGTTACGCTATTCTCAAATGAAAAACTGACTTCGCTTTTATCTGTGGCGCCAACCACCGGTGCGGCGCTTGCATAATCGGCTGTGCAGGCCAATGGGATGTGGCCTTCACCGGCAAACAGGCCCGATGTGGGGTCCAGACCGATCCAACCGGCGCCGGGCACGTATACTTCGGTCCAGGCATGCAGGTCGGTAAAATCCTCTGCCGGACCAGAAGGACCATCCAATGATTTTTCATCTGACTTCAATTGCACCAGGTAACCGGATACAAAACGAGCAGCCAAACCCGCATGGCGTAGGATATGCACCAGCAGCCAGGCTGAGTCACGGCATGAGCCCAATGCCCGGGTCAGGGTTTCATCCGGGGTTTGCACACCGGGCTCCATGCGAATGGAATAAGCAATATCCTGGCTCAGTTGCCGGTTGACCGCCACCAGGAAATCAACCATCCGTGTCTTTTTTGTTCTGTCAATATGCCGCTTAACCCATTTCTTTAATAAAGCGCCCTCCTCCTTATGTTCCAGGTAGGGAATCAGTTCTTTGGCAAGTACGGGTGTATAGGTAAAAGGATATGCTTCTGCATATTCTTCTATAAAAAAATCAAAAGGATTAATGACCTGCAAATTAGCAATCACTTCCACTTCTATTTCCATCGATTTCGTTTTCTCCGGAAATACCACCCTTGCCTGGTAATTACCAAAGGGGTCCTGCTGCCAGTTAATAAAATGATCGCCAGGCTTTAGTTTAAAAGAATAAGCTTCTATTGCAGTACGCGAATGCACTGCAGGGCGCAAGCGAAAGATATGGGGAGATAGAGAAACCAGCCTATCGTAGGTATAGACTGTTTTGTGCCGGACTGCCACCCGTATTGCCATAACAAATAGTTTTGGTTATTGGAATGGCAAAACAATCGTCTCTTAAATTTAAGCCTGAAAATTGTGAACTTAAAATTTATTTACGATGGCCCGGCATATGACAGATTATTATATGAGTTCCGTTAATCTTCCGGCAACGAATACCACCGGCGGTACACTTTGCCGATATAGGTCGCCAACAGGATCAATAACAACAGGGCGCCTCCTATTTCTGCATAGAAAAAGTACATTTGTATATACGACAAATCTTCATATTCAACCCGATTGGAATTTTGTTCTCTCTTCCAATTATAATAACAACCGACAAACAGCACCGGAAATGCCGTAACAATCAATACAAACAGGTTGATCAGGATACCGCTTACCGCTTTTCTTTTTTTGTTCGACCAGGTTACCAGGGAGCCTGCAAAAAACAAAACCGTGTAGGCAATCAGCCAAATGAAAAAAGTAATTTCGTTAATATGTGAAAAGGAAAGTACCAGGGTGGTGAATATCGTCAATAGTACCCCGGTAAGCAGTGTCAGGAAAAATGTACGGACGGTGGAATGTCTGAAAACAAGTATTAACAGGGAGATCCCTAATGTGAAATAATAAAACAACCTTATAAAATCAGAAAGATGCCTATCTGACCAACGGTATTTTTTTTCAATGACATGGCCGATATTATTTTCAATTTTTCCCAGCCAGTATTTTTTTCTAACTGATTCAAAAGGAGAATCATTAACATGAGGTTCCAATCCCCTGGAATAATCTCCTGACGGATAATGATATTTCTGAAGCAGCAGACCGAGTTCTTTACTGATCCTTTCCCGTTCTGCCGGTGTTGGCTGGTGCCCGAATACTTTATGGAAAAGTTCAAACGAACTTAGTACTTGTTCTTTCGCGTAATTATCTGCATTATAAACACTAACAAACTGTAAGGGAGGCGTGGCATATACCAGGTATACAGTATCATTTAGTTTAACGGTACTATCGGCATTGGCTATTCTGTAATTAAACGCAGATGAATCCAGTTTAAAATATGGAACTTCAGATGTTGATTGCACGGTGGCTGCAGGTCCATCAACTTCAGCATCAGCATAAGTATTACTGGTGGCCGATGGTTTTATATCTTTTGACAAAGCGATGGTGTCGTATTTCCAGGGGGCTTGCAATAAACCATATTCAAGCTGGCTTAATTTAATATTCATGGCATTTATATCGTGCACGATCTCTTCATCGCCATAAGCCATATTTGCCCGAACACTTTCTACAACCGGATGAACATAGGTGAATAATACAATGACGCCCGTTGAAATAAAATATAATATAAACGTGACCAGCAGATGTAACGGATGGATATTGCCATACTTTTTAAATACATTAAAGCGCAGCAGGTAAATAAGCCATACCACAAGGGCAATAACGTATATTATAGATACAAATCCTATCCAGTAAGGCGTCGTGGAATAGTCTCTTACATCGTTGGGTTCTATAAAACAAAGCGCTGTCAGGAACAGGATGAATAAAATACCATAATACAATACAAGATGGGTACGTGTGCTCCAGATGCCGGGCTTATTCAACAATAATTTTTGTTCAGCCTTCTTCAGGAACCGGGGCACCAGGGGTCTATTGATGTTCATGGGTAATAAGATTAAATGAAGCGTTTGGTTGAATGGGTAATGTCGCGGAAATAGGTAATGGGAATACCTCCATTAACAAGCATTGATAAAATAACCTGTGCCACTATCTCTTTGGAAGTAATGGTATAAAAGCCACCATTGTATTGTAACTCACTCTTATTATCCAGTACCTGTAACAATGCTTCTCTATTGGCTGTTGTTTCCAGTTCAACCACAAATGCGTTGGCTGTTTTCTCCTGCTCGCCGGTCCTAAACAGGCAGGAGCCTTTTTTAATAAGCAGCACCGTATCGGCAATTTTTTCTACTTCATGGAGTTGCTGCGAACTAAGCAAGATGCCCATGGGGTTGTGCACCGATTTGGCCATAAACCGCAGATCGGTCAAAATGCTTTGCTGGGCATTGATATCAAGATTTGCCAACGGTTCATCCAGTATGAGCAGCTTCGGTTTCTGCAATAATATCCTGGCAATTTCAAACCGGGTGCGGTAGCCGCTGCTGATCTGGCTCCAGGTAAGATGTGCGTACGGCGTCAGGTCGAGCCGCTCCAGCATGAAGTTCACCATCACAATATTTTCTTCATCTTTAACGCCCGAGATGGCAGCGGAAAAATGAAGATTATCTTTCAATAACCCATACCAACGCGGAATGCGTTGGGGGATAAAAGCGAGGTGGTGTTTTATATTGTAATAATCAGGGTTCTGTAATTGCGCAAAATGCAATTCTCCGGTATCCAGCGACAGTTGTCCAGCCATGCATCGCAGCAACGTGGTTTTTCCATTGCCGTTCTCCCCTACTATGCCGAGCACATCACCGGTATTTATTTGTATACTGATGGGTTGTAAGCTGAAGTTTCCTGAGGAGTACGTTTTGCTGATCTCCCGGGCTGTTACCAGTGACGTAGTTTCCTGGGTAAATTTTTCGGTAACGGTACTGATCTTATCGAGCAGCGCATGGGCTGAGTCAAAGAATGCAGCCGGCAAAGTTGTGTCTTCCTTATGTTGCCGGTATGTTTGGCTAACCTGGATGGCTTCTTTTAACAATGAAAGATCGGCTGTATCGAGCGAGGCATCCAGTATTCTTCTTACCGCTAATGAATGGTCATTGTGTTGTAGATAGGACTGGATCTCTGCAATTCTTGTATGCATAGGGCTGTTGGTTGGCATAAAGATGCAAAAAAATACGGGATATTAAAATAGCCCACACACAACAATCATATTACAATTAATCCAACGGTATGCGTTTGGCGTTTGCAGCAAGCCACTGATCAAATGTTTTTAGTTCGGGATTCAATTCTCTTGAAGCGCCAACATCACGAACACGATTGCAATCTTCCTCGAAATCGCGGTAAAACTGAAACATATTTCCCAGGTCATCTGCACCCGGAAAACCAAAACCACGGTAAGTTTCAGGCGTAACATTATTGTATATTACCTCCTGGCCTAAAGCTTTAGAAAGAGCACTGGCCATTTCTTGCCCGCTAAGATGTTCACCGGCTACGCCAACCGTTTTGCCAATAAACGCTTTTCCTTTTTTAAAAATTCCATAGGCACATTTACCAATATCTTCGGAAGCAATGCCTGCCATTTTACTATTATCCAGAGGAAATGTAAGGTATAATTTACCATCGGGTGCTTTTTTAGGGCCGCTGCCAAAATAAATAAAGTTATCCCAGTAAAAAGAAGCCCGTAGAAAAGTAACAGGTACGCCCAGGTCAATAAAGAGTTGATCGGCTTCTCCTTTTGCGTCAAAGTGAGGCACTTTGTATTTGCCATGCAACGTGGGCATGCGATCATCATCAAGCGGAACAAATTGGCGTGTATCTTCCAGGGTAGAGTAAATTATATGTTGCACACCAGCTTCTTTGGTTGCCTCAGCCAAATTACGCGCACTTGCATATTCTCTTTCCGGATCAAAATGCTCCCAGTAAAAAGTAACGCAATAAGCACCATAAGCGCCTTCCAAAGCTGCCTTCAGGCTGGCCTTAACATCAATATCGGCTTTTATCACTTCTGCGCCCATTGCTACAATGGCCCGGGCTTTTTCTGATTCCGGCTGCCGGCTTATAACACGAACAGCGAATTCACTGTTCTTATCATTCAGTATAGCACGGGCAAGGCCGCCACCCTGTGCACCGGTACCGCCGAATATGGTTATAATTTTCTTTGCCATACACTATTTTCTTCTGAAGTTACACCATTAAATTAAATAAATTACTAATCTGTCCGTGTGCTTACAGCGAAAAGTCATGCGGTATCTTACTTGCAAAAATCCATTGAACCCCATACTGGTCAGTCAGGGATGCCCATTCACCGGTATGCATGTTATCCGAGATCGGACAGCTGATTGTACCCTTCCTGGAAAGTTTATTAAAGAGTGATTTGAACTGGCGGTTCAATGAACTACTGAAAAGCAGGGATATCCTGTTGCCTAAAGCTATCCCTTCCTCATCTATCAGGTCCGAAGCAAAAAGTTTTATGTGACCCGATATCAGGCTGGCGCTTACAATTAGATGCGCCATTTCCGCAGGCAAACTATTGGCCCCGGGTGTATCTATAAGATAATTAAGATGCAGATCGCCACCAAAGCATTCCCGGTAAAAATGCATGGCTTCGCTACAGTTGCCATTAAAGCTGAGGAAGGGATAGATGTCCATGATCTATTTATTATATGCTTTTTCCAGTTCAGCGATGTTCAGCTTTTTCATTTGCTGCAGCGCCTGCATCATTTGACCGACTCTAACAGGATCACCCCCGCTCAATTTTTCCTGGATCATCGCCGGCACAATCTGCCATGACAAACCGAATTTATCCTTTAACCAGCCGCAAGGACCTTCACTGCCGCCATCGTCAGTCAATTTTGCCCAATAGTTATCAATTTCGTCCTGCGTTTGACAGTGAACAAAAAAAGAAAAGGATTCATTGAACTGGAATTGCGGACCTGCATCAAATAAATTAACCTGTAAACCATTTATTGTAATAGCGCCTAACATGACCCAGTTGGCAGGGAATGGCGTACCCGCTCCCCAATGCTTTAATGCTGTTATTTGCGAGTTGGGAAAGATGGAAGTATACAACCGCATGGCTTCTTCTGTTTTTCCATCGAACCATAGGAATGGAAAAATCTGTTGATTTGATGTTACGTTGCTCATTGTTGATTTTTTTTGATTGATGTTATTTGTTATTGTTCACACAAAGTTGATCTTAAAATGGCTGGTACAAAATGGGAGAAAACGGCTATTTTAGGGGGATAAAATGCCAAATCACCTGATTTGTAGAAAGCAATAAAATGATATGAAAAAGATCTCCATTTATGTACCGCTAAGTGGTTTTATTGAAGCGATATCGCCGCCTTACCGCGTGTTCAATACAGTTAATGATGTATGCAAAAACGCCGGCGAGGAATTACCTTTTGAAGTTGAATTTGTTGGACTGAAAAATAATATCGCGGTGCAGAACGGGGAATATTCAGTGAAGGTGAACCAATTACTGGAAGAAGTGCATCATACAGACCTGGTTATCATTCCGGCGTTAAGCGGCGATTTAACTACCGCCATTGAATTAAATAAAGATTCCATTCAATGGATCAGGCACATGTACAAAAACGGCGCTGAGATCGCCTCCTTGTGTCTGGGTGCGTTCCTGCTCGCCGGAACCGGTTTGCTTAATGGGAAAAAATGCTCCACACATTGGGCTTTTTATAATGAGTTCTCTGAAAAATATCCCGACGTGGAACTGGTAGATGGCGCTATCATTACCGAGGAAGGGAAGATCTATTCAAGCGGTGGCGCCAATTCTATCTGGAACCTGTTGCTATACCTTGTTGAAAAATATACGAACCGGGATATGGCTATTCTGGTAGCTAAATTTTATGCAATAGACATTGACAGGGAAAACCAGAAAGCCTTTACCATTTTCAAAGGGCAAAAAAATCATAATGACAACGAGGTATTAATTGCGCAGGAATACATTGAAGCAAAATACACGGAGCGGCTTACTATTGATGAACTGGCAGAACACGTTAATATCAGTCGCAGGAGTTTTGAACGCAGGTTCAAAGAGGCTACCGACAACAATGTGATGGAATACGTAAGAAGGGTACGCGTGGAAGCTGCCAAACGCAGTTTTGAGTTAACACGTAAGAACATCAATGATGTTATGTATGATGTTGGCTATACGGATACTAAAACGTTCAGGGATACATTTAAAAAGATCACCGGGCTTACGCCTATTGAATACAGGAATAAGTATCATAAAGCGAGTAAACAATAGGGCTAATACTTATTTGCCTGGCATTGATAAAAGGCAGATCGCTTTTATCTTGCCCAGGTTTTTATCGCGTCTAAAAACTGTGTTTGCTGGTCTATAAAAACAGTATGAGAACAATTGTCCAGATATTTCAGGTTGTTTTCACCTAGCAGGTTTTGTAGTTTTTGCACCTGCTCGCTCGAATAAAGCCCATCTTCCTTTCCATATAAACCATACACCCGTATTTTTTTTGTTTGCAGGCTTTTTATGTTAGCGGTAAGATCAATGGTCGTATATTTTTCATTTTCCCAAAATCCCCTGGGTGCGGACCTCGTCATTTGGGAAGCATATTTGCTCAACGTGTCAGTTCTGAATTTTGATTGAATACCTTTAGCTTCATCCGTTGCATTTTTAACACGATAAAAGCCGTTTTGCATGGCATGCATGAAGCAATAGGTACTGTAATCAATACCTGTTGTGTCCATGGATTCCAACATGGTAATATATTGTAGACTTGTACTATCTTTTTTAGACGTATAAATGCTTTTTGATTTTGCAATTATGGTTTTGAATGTTTCCTGAAGCGATACAGGAGCTCCAACCAAAATAATTGATTGAATTTTATCGGGATAAGAACCAGCAAAAAGTGTGGCGATCACGCCACCGTAACTATGCCCTATTAATGTAGATCTTTTAATGCCATACTGTTCGTAAATGTGATTCAGGTCTTCGAATGTTTCTTTAAATGTATATGCGGCTTTTGGATCTTTGCTTCGTCCTTCACCACGCCTGTCATATACGATTACAAAAAAACCTTTATCTGAAAGCGTTTGTGCAGTTGTTGCTTCAAAACCTGCACAATTGTAACCTGGTCCGCCATGCAGGAATATGATTGGCTGGTCATTGGTTTTCCCAAATGTTTTGATGTAAAGGTTTTGGCCATTTACGAAGATAGCTGCCAGGAACAGGTTTGTTAGAATGACTAGTGTTTTCATACTTTATGAATATACGATAAGGTTATAAAAAATCAAAAACCTGGTGACAGACAGATACATGCAACTTATATATAATCTGTAACGGTTGCATAATTATTCAGTAAATTACAAAACCAGGATTGCCATAAACCAGGTTTTATGCATATGAAAATACGAGAAATAGGATTGCTTGTCTCTTTGTGTTGCTGCTGCCTTTTTCTGAAAGCAGAACACGATCGATCTGATACCGGCATTATAGCCGACGGCGCTACCCCGGTGCTGATATCCAGGAATTTCGCTTTCACGGAAGGTCCCGCTACAGATAAACAGGGGAATATCTATTTTACAGATCAGCCAAACAATAAGATATGGAAGTATGGGATTGACGGAACTCTTTCGCTCTTTCTTGATAGTGCAGGCAGGTCAAACGGTCTGGATTTTGATAACAAAGGCAACCTGCTCTCTTGTGCCGACGAACAAAACCAGCTTTGGTCAATAAGCAAGAATAAAAAAATTACCGTGCTGATTAATGATGTGAATGGTAAAAAGCTGAACGGTCCTAATGACCTGTGGGTGTCTCCACGCGGAGATATTTATTTCACTGACCCCTACTATCAACGAAGCTGGTGGACAAGGACCAAACCCGACATGGAGAAACAAAAAGTGTATGTACTGGCCCATGGCAGTCAGACTCCGCTGGCTGTTGTAGACAGCCTACAGCAACCCAATGGTATTACTGGCACGGCTGATGGAAAATATTTATACGTAGCCGATATCAAAGGAAACAAAACTTACCGCTATACCATTAACAAAGACGGATCATTAAACAATGCCCAACTTTTTGTCAATATGGGTTCCGACGGAATGACGATCGATGACCGGGGTAATGTATATCTCACCGGCAAGGGCGTTACTGTTTTCAACAGTCAGGGTCAACAGATTGCCCATATTGCCATACCTGAAAAATGGACCGCCAACGTTGCCTTCGGCGGCAAACACAGAAACAGGCTTTTTATAACCGCATCGGAAACCATTTATGTGCTAGATATGAAAGTAAAGGGGGGTGAATAAATTACGATATTGCATTTGAAGTCGAAATAAATACAACCATGCAGCCCCAATTACTCAATTATAAAGGTCAAAATCTTACACAATTTCCTCCCAGTTTACGGGAGAACACGCATATCAGCAATTTAAATCTTGACAACAATAAAAATTCATCCATCCCAGACTGGATAGGTGAGTTTACCAACCTCAAAGTGTTATACCTGAATGAAAACCAGATTAACGATATAGAAGTGTTAACCACGCTTCCCAATCTGGAGGTATTGCATTTGAGTGCAAACCAAATCAATTTTATTCCTGAAAGTATTGCTAATCTAACCCATTTAAAAAGGCTGTTTATTAATAATAACCATATCACTCATTTACCGGATACTATTTGCAATTTGCTGCTATTGCATGTATTGTTAGTAGCCAATAACAAACTTACGGTCATTCCTTCCTGCATAGGGCAGTTAAAACAACTAAAAACGCTAAATCTATTTGACAACAGCATAACAGCTATCCCTAAAGGCATAGCTAATTTGGGCAGTCTAAATTATTTACAACTAAGCAAAAATGAAATCACCGAACTGCCGGAAAGCATTGGAAATATTCACTCAGTAACAACTTTTGAAATTTTTTCCAATGAATTGAAAGTTCTCCCACCCCAACTGAGTCAGCTTAAAAACCTGAAAAGTTTGAACATAGGAGATAATAATATTACCCGCATAGAAAATATTCCTGTTGACATTCAGCGTTTGAGCATTTATGGCAATCCTGTTGATTATATAGATCCCTATATACTCGGCAGTTTCAAAGCATCTTCGGGCGAATTTCAACCCGACTACATATTTGCAGATAACATGCAGGTTGAAATCCTAAATCTGGAGAAACACAAATTGGGTTCCAAACTTAAAATAGTAGACCTCCCTGAACGTAAAATTCAATGGATGGATCAAAATCACTTCCCTCAGGAATTAATTACTAAATGGGAGCTTAAAATAAATAAGCCGGGATTTTGATACAACTGAATAGAACATCCGCCATCTGTATCTGCCTGTGAATTATAATAAGGAAATAATTCTCAAAAAAAATCTTCCCTAACACTTGACTCTTACCTTACGTCATACCCTATGTTTGCAGTAGAAAGTATCGATCATGGAATATTACTCCGTAAAAAAGCTGGCCAGGTTAGCTGGTGTAAGCGTGCGCACCTTGCACCTGTATGACCAAATGGGGCTGTTGACACCTTCCGTTCGTACCGAAGCCAGGTACCGGCTGTACGGGAAAAACGAATTGTTACGGCTGCAGCAAATACTGTTTTACCGGGAACTCGATTTTCCGCTAAAAGAGATCGCAGAAATTCTGGATGATCCTGCATTTGATCTTATACAGGCGTTGGAAAGTCATAAGACAGCGTTGCGTGTAAAGAGCGAACGGATCAGCACTTTGATCGATACCATAGACAAAACATTACTTCATTTAAAAAACAAAACTATGTTATCGGTAGAAGATATATATGAAGGGTTATCACCTGATAAAATCACTGAATACAGAGAAGAGGCTATGAATCGCTGGGGGCAGGATCGTGTATTGAAAGGTGAAGATATCCTGCGTAAACTCAGTAAAGAAGAAGTAGCTTCCATGAAACAGGAGCTGGACATAGTAATGAAGCAGTTATTGGATTGTACTGAAAAAGACCCCACCAGTACGGAAGTACAATCTTTAATAGCCAGACATTATAAAATGATCATGAAATTCAGCGGCAGAACGGAAGAACAGGGGACAAAGGCTTACTACAAAGGTCTGGGTGAACTGTATCTTTCAGATGGACGTTATACAAAAGTAAATGGCGTAACAAATACCGCTTTTACCCAATTCATGCAAAAGGCAATGCTACATTTTGCAGATACGATGTTATCTTAATAAACGAACCGGCATCAGGTGATGCCGGTTTGTTTTACTACCACAACCGGTAGCCAAGTTTACAACCAGCAGTAAAATTGGGGTAAACACGATTACCAATCGTTCTTACTTGAGATCCTGCCATACTGGAATTACCAAGTGCTTCCTTTTGAATAATACCATCATATTCCTCCTGCTGCAAATTGGTAAAAGAATGAAAGTACCTGATCCCAATTCCGGCGAACCATTCAACAACCCACCTTCTGCTAAGATTGGTCAATTCGCCATATTTTATATTAATGCAGTTAACGTATCTTGTCATGCCATATCGCTTATAAAACGGATTCCCCCCATTTATTTCAATACTGTCGTGCAAATGATAGTATTGCTGTTTATATTGATATTCCAGGCCAATATACTTTCCGTTTATGATCTTTTCTTTCTTAAGATAAAATTTCACACCGGGTTTAATGACAAACCCGCTTGCATCTTCTTTGTAAAATCTGTCGCCCACTGATGGGAAAAAAGCACCTTCAACAAAGATCGAAATATTTTTAAAAACTTTTACATCCCCATTTATCCGGATAGAAGGGTAATCTAAAACATCTATTAGGGCACAGGGAGATAATGAAATATAGAATTTGTTATCAACACTATCATAAGTACCATTGCTATTTTGACAGTGTGATTTTTTGTTTACAGCGATAAGCAGGATGGTAATTACTATAGTAAGGGGAAACGGTTTCAGAAAATAGTTGATTAGAGGCATTTTGCTGTGCTTGGTTAAGTAAAATAATGCTTACAAAAATATCTGCTATTATACAAAAAAATCCCTGCAATGCCTCCCCTCCCGCACATCAATAAGCCAAAATGATTGAATAAAAAGCAAAACAGTGGCAAACAGCGCTTACAAATTATAAGTTAGTTGTGCTACGAAATATGCTTGTCGTCATTTTCTCATTAATCATCAAAACTTGCCAATGAAAAAAAATTTACCCTTCCCAAAAGGATCGTATTCCTATGCAAAAAAACTCGCCCTTCAGATCTTATCAATTCTGCTGCTTTTATCGGGTTCAAAAATGGCAATGGCCACAACGATCCCTGTTACTTCTCTCCCCGAACTGCAAACCGCCATTAACAACGCAGTCCCCGGCGATGTGATCATTCTTGCCAATGGCGTGTACACAACAACGGCTGATATCACTATCAATAAAAAAGGGACAGCCGCTCAGCCAATCACCATCGCGGCACAAACTATTGGCGGTGCTGAGATCACCGGTACCGGTGGATTTAGTATGGTAAGTCCCGCCGCATACATTATCATCAAAGGCTTCAAGTTTACCCATGCGGCAAACCATGCAAAAATGGCTAGCGGTACCAGCTTTTGTCGCTGGACACGAAATATTTTTGAAACACCGGGTGAAGGTGAATATCTGCAGCTCAACGGTAATGACCATGAAGTGGATTATAACACCTTTCAGAACAAGCGTAATCTTGGACGTTTCATTACGGTTCGTGGTTCTGGCAGTCAGATCGCACAGCGACTTTGGATCCATCATAATTATTTTTACAAGCAATTTCCTGGTGGTGGCAATGGTGCTGAAACACTTCAATTTGGTTTGAGCGGATACAGTCTTTCATCAAGCAACAGTATTCTCGAACATAACGTATTTGAAGAATGTGATGGCGAGAATGAGATGATCTCTATCAAATCCTCAGCTGTAACTGTCCGCTACAATACCATCCGTAATTGTCCCGCACAATTCACCCTCAGGCATGGCAACCGTTGCCAGGTATATGGCAATTATTTCAGCAATACACCAGGCTTGCGCATATTCGGCGATGATCATGTGATCTTCAGCAATTATTTTGAGAACTGCAGCACGGCGCTGGATATTGGCAACGGTGATGGAGAGGTGGCAGATGGCGCTGCATTAACAAGTCACGACCGTCCCGATCGCGTGCTCATCGCATTTAATACGCTTGTCAATTGCAGCAGCAATTTCAAACAGGGTGGACGCACAGGCGGTTTAGGCGCTACGTTTATTACGGTGGCCAATAACATTGTTCAGGGTGGTGGCGCTGCGGCTTCCATCGCAGGTCCTTATACCAACCCTTTATGGACCGGCAATATTCTTTTCAATGTAAGCGGACCTGGCGCCATGCCTTCCTCCGGCTACACGATCACTGATCCCATGCTGGCAAAAGACATCACGGGCACCTATCACCTTCAGCCTGGCAGTGCCGCCATAAACGCCATTACCGATACTTTTCCCGCAGTAACTGCAGATATGGATGGACAGCCACGTACGTCACCATTTGACATTGGCGCCGACGAAGTTTCATCCACGGCTGTCACCGCCCGTTTGCTTAATCCTGCAGATGTTGGTGCAAATGCCACAGGCGATGTGCCGGTAGCCAGTTTTACGGCTCCTGCCGATAAAGCGATCTTTGATGCTGGCGCTAACGTGACGCTCAACGTTGATGCTATTTCGTTCAGCGGTACCATTTCGAAAATAGAGTTCCTGGTAGATGGCACGAAGATCGGTGAAGATACAACGGCACCTTATTCATTGAATTGGGTAGCCATGGAAGGTACACATACGATCACGGCGAAGGCAACGGACGACAAGGGAAAAGAAAGTATTCCTGCTGTTGTTCTTGTGAATGTAAACCCCGCCGGTGCGCATATCAACATCACATCGCCGGCCAATGATTCCGTCTTTACAGCGCCCGCTGCAATCCTGATCAGCGCAAATGCATCAGATGACAGTACAACCATTATAAAAGTGGAGTTCTTTAATGGGACCGCCAAACTGGGCGAGGACCTTACGGCACCTTATACTTTTACCTGGACAAATGTAGCTGCAGGCAAATATATCGTGCAGGCAAAAGCAACCAATGCACTTAATAAAACAAGTCTTTCCACACCGGTGCGTCTCACTATAAATGCAGCACCTGTTACATCGTTTGATATAACCGATAACGGAGGCATCATTACCGCGCAATATCCAAATACATCCAAGCCGACTGAAGACGTGCCCAGCCTGATCGATAATAATAAATCGACAAAATATTACCGCAGCGGAAGGAATGTATTGTGGGTTCAATACCAATCGCCGGTTCCTGCCATTGTTGTAAAATATACGATCACTTCGGCTAATGATGTGCCGGGCCGTGACCCACGGGACTGGAATTTACAGGGGTCCAATAATGGTGTTGACTGGACAACGCTGGATACACGTACCACTGAAAGTTTTGCGTCGAGGCTGCTGACAAAAACATATACATTCTCCAATACAACGCCCTATCAATACTATCGGCTGAATATTACCAATAATAGCGCATCCCTGGCTTCAACCGGTACGCAGTTTGCAGAGTGGGAACTCTTTGAAAAAAAGATGCAAACCATTTCGTTCAATGCCATCAGCGATACCACTTATGGTGTTGGGCCTTTTGCACTAAGAGCAACTGCCAGCTCGCAACTTCCGGTTGCGTTTGAGATCGTTTCCGGACCCGCCAATATAGAGGATTCAACCCTGACAGTTACCGGCGCAGGCACCATCACTGTACGCGCCTTCCAGGAAGGAAATGAAAACTATTTCCCTGCAGTTGTAGAACAGACTTTCATAGTCAGTAAAGCTATGCAGCAAATTTCATTCGATCCGGTTGAAACAAAAACTTATGGCGATGGGCCGTTTGAATTGTCGGCTTCTTCAGACGCGGGACTGCCCGTTACTTTTGAATTGGTATCTGGACCGGTGACCATTGTAGGAGCCTCTGTGACGATCAATGGAGCTGGTACCACTACGATTAGGGCAGTACAGACAGGCAATGAAAATTATGAAGCAGCATTCAGCGAACAGGTATTTACTATCAATAAAGCAGCTCAAACTATTTCTTTTGCTGCAATAGCTCCTCATAACCGTACAGATTCTGTGCAATTAACGGCCACCACTTCATCCGGTTTGCCTGTAATCTATTCCATCGTTTCCGGCCCTGGAATAATTCGTGACAATACACTCTCATTTACAGGTGAAGGTAATGTGGTAGTACGCGCCAGTCAGCCAGGTAATGAAAATTATCTTCCCGGTGATCCGGTGGAACAAACGGTGCTTGTTTTTGCAGACAATGAAAAGAAGGATTGTATTACGCTCAAGGTCTATCCGAACCCGACACACGGCCGGTTGAAAGTGAAACTGGATAACAAGCGTCGCGATAAACAATACACGCTGATCATTTATAATAGTAATGGAAACCCAATTGAATCAAGGATTATCCAAAGAAATCATTTCATGTTCGAAGTAGATTTTGACCTCACGCATCATCAGAATGGCATTTACTATCTGTATGTATTCGATGGAACAACAACTTACGTTAGGGTGATCATAAAATATTAAAACGCTTCAGATAATTCGTAAAAAAGAGAGGGCTTCGGTCCTCTTTTTTTTGGGGATTGCAAGAAATGAAAACGCCCCGCCGCGGCGGGGCATTTTCGACGATAATTTGTCACTAAAATCCGGATAAATCCGATTGATTTCAGGTGGATTTATTGCTAAATCCTCTTTAAATCTATTGGCAAATTAGTCAAATAAACAATAATTAGTATTAATAAAATCAAGCGAACAAATATGCTGCTGCAGATTGATGGAATAATAACTAACACCATAAATTTGCAACTCAATATACGAATATGAGTTACCTGCTAAAAGACCTTTATTCCCCGGCATTTTATGACCGGCTCTCCAATTCATTCATCCATACGATTGAGGGGTTCGATAAAACGAAATTCAAACGCTCCCTGTTTATAAACTCCTTCAAAACAATGGAACTTAAAGAACGTATGAAGCATACTGCTCGTTGTATGCATCCCTTTATGCCCGATACATTCGGCCCGGCTTCCCTTAAAATTCTATCAAAAATATTAGACCGGTGGCGAAAACATGAATTCCCCAAAGGCGGTCTCGAACACATGTTTTTGCCAGACTATATTGAAACCTACGGCCTTGATGACTATGACAATGCTGTAAAGGCGCTGGAACTGGTTACACAATATGTAAGCTGTGAGTTTGCGGTAAGGCCGTTCTTACTTCGATATTATCAACCTATGCTGGCGCAGATGGTTCGATGGTCAACTCATGAAAATGAAGCGGTGCGCCGCCTGGCCAGTGAAGGCTCCCGTCCGCGGTTACCCTGGGCGCTGGGTGTACCTGCCCTGAAAAAAGACCCCAGTGTAGTACTACCTATCCTGGAAAACTTAAAAAATGATTTATCCGAAACAGTGCGCCGTAGTGTCGCAAACAGCCTGAATGATATTGCCAAGGATCATCCCGAACTGGTAATTACGCTCGCAGGTAAGTGGAAAGGGATTAGCCCGCAGGTAGATGCAGTCATCAAACATGGGAGCCGAACGCTATTGAAAAAAGGAAACACGGCTATCTTAGCGCATTATGGACTGGAAAGCAAACATGTGGGCCTGTCCCTCCTGAAAGTACTAACGCCTATAGTGAAAACAGGTGATCACTTACGCTTCCGATTTAGTATTATAAATAATGCCAGGACAGCCCAGACCGTGCGGCTCGAATATGGTATCTACTACCTGAAAGCAAATAGTAAGCTGGCAAGAAAAGTATTTAAGATCAGTGAACGCCTGTTTCAGCCAGGTGAATCTATGACCATAGATCGCAGCCAGTCCTTTAGACTGATAACAACAAGGGTTTTCTATCCCGGCGCCCACCAGGTATCTGTGATCGTTAATGGAGAAGAAAAAGCAATAGCAGATTTTAAGCTTAAGTAATCAAAAGGCGTTATTTCATTCCAGTCCAATTTTTTTATAGCTTTCAAAAACTTTAGTTACATCAAAATAGTAGGCTTTTTTGTCTCCCTCTTCTGTTTTTACTTCCATCTTATCGCATACACCGCCTGAATAATCAGTACTCTGTTTTAATAAGCTGGCACCAATCATTTGCAAAATGAAATATTCTTCCTTAACCTGAATTACTGGCCAGGCGGTTGCACAAGTCTTGCCGTCGCCATTTTTAACGATCGAATTTAAAAGTCCAAACTGAATTGTCTTATATTTTGCAGCATTAACGGTGTCACCAATAATTTTGTAAGTCTGTCGAAGTATTTTATGTGCTATCATACTTGTATAATCAATGTTCAGCATTTTCTTTGTCACACTGATAACTTCCTGAAATTTCTCTTTGCCCATTTGAGCATACATTTCTTTTTCAAGGCTATCAAATTCCTTTGATTTCTTTGAGGCTATCTTAAATTGTTCGCTTTCAATAAAACTTTCTCTAAATTCCCTGTAATTGATATCTGTCTGTCCTGATTCAAGTTTTCCCACAAACGTTGAGTATTTGTCACCAAATGCAGGAACAATGATCTCAGAAGTTGTTTGACCAAAAGAAGCTGCTGTTAGAAGGAATAAGAAAATGAAAAAGAATATTCTTATCATAATTTATATGCGTTTTTAGTCATTTTACTTTCACCGCATTTTCCTTTACCCGGAAGGCTACAATTCTCTTAATTAACTCGTATGGAATTGGTTTGTCAAGTGGGAACTGAACCGAACCTTTTCCTTGCTTATACGATGAAAGTTCCTTTGCAAATTCAGCATGGCCGGTAGGTGTTGCGTAAAAGCCAATGTGCTTTTTAAACCATGCAAAATAAACAAGCGGTTTCCCATTCATCTTGTAGGCAGGCATTCCATATGCAATGCTTTCCACAGCATCCGGTGCATTTTTTCTAATCGTCTCACGGACCTTTTTCAATAATGTTTGAATGTCCGTAGGGAATGATTTTATGTATTCATCAACCGTTTTGAAGTCAGTATTCATACTTTTAAGTATTTCGGGTTGTCATCATCTGCAATGTGCGCTAATACTTAAATATATGCCGTTAACTTATTTTAACCAAAAATCAGCAAATAGAAGAACTTACGTATTACTACTGTTGTTGAGCGAATATCACTTTTTTAAATTCTTTATTGCTGATGGCTATTTTAAGCCGCTCAATACAAAGAACTTTAAAACCATCAATAAGCTTTTGCTTTTTATGTGTACGAATAAAAACATGATTGCCGTTTTCAATGAGCAGAAATTCAAAACCGTCATTGGCTGTTTTTACATATGAAGTTTTTTTACAAGACTGATCTACCATAATGATATTATATTACAATCGTATGTTACGAATGCAAGTAGGCGATTAATTTGAGAATGGCAGGTAGTAAAAGTTGGAGAACATATAGAAGAAAAGAGCAATAAAATTTACCAAACCGCAATTATCCGCGTAAATCCACCAGTTGCTCTTCCAACTTTCGGCGCACCCACTATTATGGTAGCACCCTTATTGGGAATTTTGCTAAGGTTGGCAACGCATTCCAGACCCCATTTACCAGCTTTAAAAAGTATTTTGTGTCCTGTATAATTTTCGTCTGTTCCAGGATCGAAGGACAAAACATCCACACCAATACCAGCTATATTCCTTTCTGCAATTAAAAATGCAATTGCATCATTTGAAAAACCCGGATAATGTTTCACCAGATTGCTATCCAACCCTACGAACAAAGAGTCTTTTAAATGATCTTCCCAACCTGAATACATCATCACACAGGAATGGTCCGGTATTCTTCCATTTTTATCCTCGAACGCTTTTACATCGTCCATGGTTAATGCTGCATCCCTGTTTTTTGATGCTTTTTCTTTAATGTCAATCACCACTACCGGCACAATCAAATCTTTCAAATCTATTTGGTCAAGCGATTTTTGATCCTGAATAAAATGATTTGGTGCATCAATATGCGTTCCTAAATGCTCATGGATCTTCCATGAATTTGCTTCTACCCCATTTTCTTTTAATGTTGCCATAGGGATCAGCTCAAATGGATATGTCAACTTTTTAACTGGAATGAAAGGGAAATCAGGCGTTAAAGTATGGGTCAGATCAACTATATTATCAATATGAATAACCTTGCCTTCATTTTTAGGTTGTACACTATTGCAACTCAATTGGCAACTAACGATTGTAGCGAATAAAACTATTTGTATTTCTTTCATCTGAAAATATTATTTGTCGTTTGGCCAGATGGATCTTACCTGACACAATCCGCCAGCCCTCCCGACACGTCGGGATCGGATGAAAATTTTGTCATGGACGATTCATTCTTTTTACATTTCATTGGGCCTGTTTCTACCCAACTGTTCTCCCCACAATATACCTGAAAATGATAAACGAAATTCCGCGTCAATTTTGTTTCATGTTTTATAACCACATATGACAAAATCATTGAATAACCGGCTAATCTTATAAAGCATACTCTGTTCATTTATTCTTTAGTTGCATATTCATCTCACTGTCAAACCATAATCATTCATTGATGAAATATTCTTTATTTGTATTGCTTGGCCCTTTTCTCCTTTATACATCCATTGCTTACCCTCAAAGCGTTGATAAAGATGCCAGGGCAGAGCAGGCAATGATCAACGTAAAAGAAGAAAGAAATAGCTCACATACCATGCATCCCGATGCACAATGGTTTCCTGAAGCAGGGCTTGGCTTGTTTATTCATTGGGGTTTGTCTTCCGTCAAAAACATGGACATCTCGTGGCCCATGATCCCGGGAAGAGCGCTTGCCAACAGGAAATTAGATTCTGCAGAATTAATGCGTGTGGTTCGTGAAAAAGATTTTAACCTCAACGGAAAGCCTCCTGTTATTAGTCCCAATGAATATTGGGCAATGGCCAGGGATTTTAATCCGCAACATTATGACCCCGATAAATGGATAAAAGCTGCAAAGGATGCAGGCTTTCAGTATGTAGTGATAACGACACGTCATCACGAAGGCTTTGCATTATGGCCGAGTGCATATGGAGATTTCAGCACAAAAAATTATATGGGCGGAAAAGATCTATTGAAGCCTTATGTTGCTGCCGTTCGCAAATATGGATTGAAACTTGGGTTTTATTATTCTCCACCCAACTGGTATTTCGACCGGGAGTATATGAGTTTCATTTATGGCAAAGCCTATACATCAAATCCATTGTTGCCAAAAGTTGATGCAGACTTCAATCCGAGAACAGGAAACAAATCAGAAGAAGAAATCAAACAACATCAGGCAGCGTATGCTGCCATGGTGAAAGGACAGGTTGAAGAATTGCTTACCCATTATGGTAAAATTGATTTGATTTGGTTTGATGGAAAACCACCTATTCCTAATGCAACTGAAATAATTTCACAGGAAGCGATGCGAAAATTACAACCGGGCATGGTTATCAATCCCCGCCTCCATGGAAAAGGAGATTATATCACTTTCGAACGCAATCCGCCCAAACAGGATCCGGGAGATACCTGGGCAGAATTTTGCAATACATGGACAAATAGTTGGGCAAACAGCAATACACAACCTTTTCGTTCCAATGCTTTTGTATTAGGAGAATTTGTTTCCGCACGATCCTGGGGAGTAAACTACTTATTAGGCGTAGGTCCTACTGCTGATGGCATATTTCCACAAGCCGTTTACGACAATATGAAAGTAGTGGGCGATTGGATGAAAAAGAATGCACGCTCGGTTCAGCATGTGCAGCAATTGCCTGCCAGTGAAACCGCATCTGTTCCTGCCACGTCAAAAAATAATTACAGGTACCTGTTTGCCATACCTGCATTTAAAAATGAAAGCAAGTATGAAGAAGATCGTTTACCGGCAAAAGATGAAACGATTTCATTAAAGACAACTTTACAACCAAAATCTGTTTCCATTGTAAGTTCAGGACAAAAATTAAATTTTAAATACGCCGACGGGCAAATTCTTATTGATTTGCCCGCAGGTGTTCGCAGCAACTTGGTGGATGTCATTGAAGTGGAACTAAAAAAATAATAGAACAGCATGCATAACTTTCATGCCTTAAATAAACCAATGATTCAGTATCTATTCGCTCCTTAACGTTCTTACGGGGTTTGCCAGCGCTGCTTTTACCGCCTGAATACTTATGGTTAATAATGCAATTAATAAAACAATGATGGCCGCCATGGCAAAAAGCCACCAATTAAAGTTGGTGCGGTAAGCGAAATCCTCAAGCCATTTTTGCATTATTATGTATCCGCATGGTATTGCTATAACCGTTCCCAGCAATACAGGTTTCATAAGATCTTTTGATAACAGCAGCGCAATATTTTGCACAGAGGAGCCTAATACTTTTCTAACCCCTATTTCTTTTGTCCTTTTTATGGCTGTATAAGAGGCCAGGCCAAACAATCCCAAACAGGCTATGCCAATGGCAATAACGGAGAAAACGGTTAATAAAGTTTCCTGTTTCATTTCAGATCTGTACAATTGATCAAACCGTTCATCGAGAAATTCATGCTCGAAAGGATAATCAGGCGCGGCCTTCTTATACATTTTCTTTATGCGTTCAATAACCTGTTGCAAATTGGCCGTTTTAAACTTTATCAGGGCCAGTCGCCTGTCGTTATTTCTGCCAGATGAAATCACCAGCGCCGTTATAGTTTGCTTAAGGGATGTAAAATGATAATCTTCCACAACACCTTTGATCGTTCTGCGTAAGCTATCCACAGCGCTGATCTTTATCCATTTGCCAACGGCCTGTTCAGGCGTATAACCCATCCTTGTTGCAGCAGTATGGTTAATGAGCACCGATTCTGTAGAGTCTGTAACAAATTCAGGTGAAAAATCCCGTCCCGCAATTATTTTTAATCCGAGTGTTTTTGCGAATTCAAAGTCTGCGAATTCCGTATTTATTGATATTTTATCACCAGGCCTGCCTTCTGACTCCATGGTGTACCCATCATGAAAGCCACCAGGTTCACCGGTCATTAATGAAACACTTGTTACAGCAGGGTCGCGCTGCAACTCGTTTTTTAACAGAAGTTTTTTATCGTATATCGCGCTATTATCAAGTCTTATGATCATGGATTGTTCTTTGGCAAAACCCAGATCAGTGCTACTTACATAGCTCATTTGCTGCATAACGATGGTGACACTGATTATCAGTAATACCGAAATGCCGAATTGAAAAACAACCAATGCCTTTCTTAAAAAGGCGCCATAAGAGCCTGTTTTTAGTTTTCCTTTGAGCGATTCGATGGGTGAAAAAGAAGATAGCAATAAAGCAGGATAGCTGCCAGCGAGAACACCCACTATTACAATAACGCCAATGGTAAAAATATATAGCCAGAGGTTGTTCCAGTAAGCCGGTAGTTTATATCCTAAAAAATGAGTATAGGCGGGCATGATCAATTGCAGCAGCAAAACAGCCAGCATGGCTGCAATAGTTGTGAAAAGCAGTGATTCAAAAATAAATTGTATGGTGAGTTGCCTGCGCACTGCACCCAATACTTTGCGCAGTCCAACTTCTTTCGACCTGTCGGCAGCCCTTGCAGTAGACAGGTTCATAAAATTGATGCAGGCGATCACGAGAATTAACATGGCAATGCTCATGAATATGTAGACCATTTTTTTGCTGCCATGTTTTACAGGATCAGATGGGCTCTCTCCTTCAAAATAAATTCCATGCAGCGGGCGAATGGTAAGATCCATCTTAAATCCGGCTTCCCGATAATATTTACCCATGTATTTATCCATGAAAGCGGGAAATTGCTTTTCCAGTTGCTCAGGACGTACAGCAGGGTTAAGTTGAATGTATACATACAGCCCATTAGCCGACCATTGCTGAAACCAGGGTGTATTGTTCCAGTGGGTGGTGGGAATCACCATATCAAATTCAAGATGCGAATTAGCCGGTATATCTTCAACAATACCGGTAACCTTTAGCTGCAGGTCTTTATTATATGCCACAACTTTACCCATCGGATCTTCCTGGCCGAAATATTTTTTAGCAGCAGAGGCAGTCATTACAATACTCAGGGGGTCGTTAAGAACTGAAGCAGCATTCCCTTTAAGCAAGTGGAAACTGAAAAATTCAAAAAAATTGGTGTCTGCCAGTATTATCTTTTTCTCATTGAAAGAAATCCCATTGTAGGAGATAAGGCCGTTATCAGGAGATACCCTTACCGTTTTTTCAACAGCATCCCGATAATCATTTAATAATGCCTGTGCATAAGGTGGCGACAGGTAAGGTATAAATCTTGTTCCGCTCTCCTTCTTACTAACCCGCATCACGCGGTAGATGTTCTTGCCGTTTTTGTGGAATTTATCATAACTGAACTCGTTCAGAATAAAAAGGAAGATCATCAGGCAACAGGTAATGCCCACTGTTAATCCCAGTATATTGATCAGCGAAAACATTTTGTGTTTTCTGAAATTCTTTACGGCGAGCAGCAGATAATTCTTGAACATTGTATAAGATTTGTATTGTCGGTTCTTGTGTTCCGGTTATCAATTGTAGTGTTCATGCAAAGTTGACAACCGGGCACACGTATGGTTCCGGCAGATATGCATCCAACCGTTATGCCAATGATAAAACCCGTTGTGAATAAGTAGCTTAAGTAACTATTTTACAGGAAATGTGTCCGAAAACGAACAGTTCACTGTGCGGATATGGGTGTTAAATGAATTCTTGGAATAGTCAACAACCAGTCGCAATTCACCCTTCTTTTGTCGCAATCCACTCCCCTGAACCAGGTCATGCTTCTGTACTTTTATATGACATTAAAAAAGAAGAATATGGAAACGCAAACCGCCAGTACAAGAACAAAGGGTTTATTGACCCTATTTGATTATCATACGGGCTTCTTTGCCAAAGCACTTGAAGGAATTTCGGTAGAAGATATGCATAACCGCCTGAACACACAAGCGAATCACCCGGCCTGGTTGGCGGGTTCATTGGTAAATCAGCGCTTTTTGATGGCATCCGAAACGAGTACAGGATTCAAACAAACGGGTGAAGAACTTTTTAAAAACCATAAGGGCATACAGGATGGAATAAAATACCCAACCGCCGCTGAATATCTAAAAGATTGGGAGAAGATTACTCCGGAAGCCCGTAAGGCGCTGGTGGAAATTGATGATAAGAAACTGGACAGTGAGTTTGATATGGGCGGAATGAAAATGTCCTATTATGACTTGATCTCTTTCAACATTTACAGGGAGGCCAGTATTATTGGGCAGCTTGCCTTGTGGCGCAGGCTCCTGGGTTACCCGGCTATAAAATACGATTAGTAATGATCACTTATGTGAAGGTGGTCACATGAAAAACGGGCGTACTGCGAACGCAAACCATCAATCCGATAATTAATTTAGGCCATTTGCGTTTGTAAATACCCCATTTGCGTGTGCTTTGCCACGCCTGGCACCACACTCTCTAAATTCAAACTTCATCAGCAGGAAACACTTTTACCACTGCCAGAGCATTGTGCTTTTTTTCAACCGGTTGATACCGGCCGCCTATTTCATGAAAAAATTCAATACCCAGCGCGACGATTATGGCATGGGTTGACTTATGCCCATGTAGAGGTATTTGCAGCTCCAGGGTTTTACGTGGATGCCGGAATATATCCAGTATATCGGTCTCCACCGGATCCACCGGCCAGGTTTCTTCTTCCAGGTTCAGGGATGCTGCTATACTGGTTAACTTAAAGGCATGGGCGCCGGATGTAGGTTCGATCATGGCTTTTGCCATAAACGAGGGGAATTGGATGGTTGCCTGCATAACCGCTTTATCAATAGTAATATTATAGGGGCCCCGTAAAACATTTTGCAGACTGGTATCGCGATTAAAATTAAATCCTTCCAGTATGCCCAATTCGCCCTGGATTACCTTGCGTTCGCCACGGTCGTTTACGGAGTCGCTCTGCAGGATCTTGAACATGGTTTTGGTGAGCCGGCCCGACACATACCTGTCGGCCTTATTGACCATAATCAACCTAAAGGCATACCGCAGCAATCGGTTTGCGACGCAGGCTCTGGCAAATTCAGTATTATTTTGCCGGGTCATTTCAAAAACCGGGTCTGTAAGCACTCGCCTGCGGTTTACAATAGTTTTTTTCTTGTTTGTCATGTGGGCCTATTTAAGATAAATGAGCAATGCATCGGATACGGGCACCTTACAACCCCAATACGGTTATACTATAACTTTTAACCGGTAAGGGTTTCACTGGAGTTGCACCGGGGTTGCACTGACCAGAGCGTTGCAGTGCAACCCCGGTGTAGTAATCAGTGCACGAGTCAGCTTGTGTTCCACGTACACGGATACTGTTTGAGTCGGAACAAACCGCCATATACGTTATTATACAGTAATCCTATACTGGTAAAATCAATGGAAAAAAATACTAGTCAGAGCGGAAACTGGTCGGGAAATAAACGTTGCAGAATAAAACGCTTATTCTAAGGTAAAAAATTGTCGCAGCTTTTCCAAAGTTTTGAATGAGCCGATCTATTACGTTGATACAAATGAGGAGCAACCGATGGCGGGGATCATCGCCAATATTATTGTTAGCGCTCCCTGTTAGCTCACGTTTTTTCTGTTCGTCCTGTATTTCTGTAATACGACCCCCGATTTATAACCCTTTACTTCCACTAATTCCAGTTTATGTCTTCCTTCGATATTCTGAAAAAGAGGTTTGCCTTTTCCCAAAATAACGGGATGCACGGCAAGCCTGTATTCGTCGATCAGGTCAAGGTTCAGGAATGTTTCTATAATCTTTGCTCCGCCGTAAAGCCAGATATTTTTCCCTGGTTGTTGTTTAATTTCTAAAACTCGTTCCCTGATATTTGAGTTGACAAAAACAGCATTGGTATTGTCGGCAGTTTTTGTCCTGGAAAAAACATACTTCGTTTTATTATGCATCAATTTGAATGCGTCCTTAAGTTTTTGAGAGGCATTTTCATCAGCCTGGGTGTTGCCCCACTTGTCATAGCTTACGCGTCCATAAAAGATAATGTCCTTGTCACTTAATATTTCAGTGAGAATGTCACCAAAATCCGTTTCTTCATCTCTTACCAGCCAATCAATCTCGCCATTTGGGCCTTCAATAAAACCGTCAAAAGTTATCGCTAAGTTTAAAATAATTTCTCTCATATGCTTCGCATTTAAAGGTTAAACTTTTAAAGTCTGTGCCAGGTTATTATTTTGTCCATTCGATTGTTATAAATTTTGTGCAGTCATTTTTCATTTCATCTGTCCAGTCAATTAATATAGCAGAACCACCATTTTTAATATTTTCCTTTACAATTTGATATGTTTTAATCGCTCCTTGCGGGTCTAGTCCAGCCACATCAAATACAATATCTGTTGTCTTTGATAAAGTTGAATACAGGCAAAGTAATTTTCTTTGGTCCCATGCAAGTGAATGTACTTTTGTCTTTTTGTTTATCCATTTATTGTCATATATTTTTTTCGTAAAGTTACTCATTGAGTTAGCGTTCCTCTTTAAGTACTCTCTCACTGTCACAGGATAAAACAGCCGCCTAAATGCTGGTTCTATAAAATGTTCTACAAAAGTCAAAGGTCGAAAAATACTTACATTGGCATTTTTACTTTTCCCGGTAAAAATGTCCACTAACTCCATTTTCAGTTCATAGAAATGTGCTCCACCATAAAGGTAAATGACAACTATTTCACCGTCCCGTAATTCAAATGGTGGGATGTAGTATTTGTCTGTTTTAATTCCTTTGCTTTCAACTATCATTTTGTTGCTTTATGTGGCGGATTTACCAGAAACTCCATGTAAGCCGTATTTTATTTCCCGCCTCTATTATCTTCCAGAATAAAAAGCCTGTCCGTAAACCGGCTCGAGTCTATTGGTTCAAAATATTTCCTGCTTGTGTCATTTTTAAAAACAAGTGTAAAGATGGGTATAGTTGTCGCAAGCTATCATGTTTCAATACCAAGGTATCATGGTTTAAAGAATAAGTCCCTCTATAAATATGTCCGCCAAAAGGCCCTGAATTCAGAAATTTAAAAGTGTTGTCAGCAAAAAGTTGGAAGTAATGAAACTCAAGTCGTGATCAACCCCACCAATAATTATTCTTTTCTTCCCTCCGTCAGTTTCAACCAGAAATGAAAACAGGAAGAAAAAGCCTGTCAGGGTTATGCCGCTCTTTTCACAAAAATCTGTTGGGGAAGATCTCCGAATACGAATTCTGTCACCTGGCAGAGCCACATAATATGATTAATTTCTTGTCCTTCGTATTCCTTCATGATGTAATATCCACCACCAATATAAGGGTCGCATTTCTCAGTCAAAGTAAGAATGTCTGCACCCTCAAATTGCTCTTCTGAAATATATAATGTGATTGTGTTTTTATTTCCAGCCATCAAGTCAAGCATTGTGTCTGCACCGTCTACCATTTGTAAGTCGCCGATGCTGCCTCCTTGTTCAAGATACTCAGGGAGGTCAATAAACCAATCTTGACCAGTCTTAATAAATTTATATGCTTTCATTTAGTACTATTATTAAAAAGCCTAGCCGCTATTGTCAAACTGAAAATACTGTTCTGGCGATAATGGAAATGTAAAAAGCCAAGTATCGTTTAAAGGAGCGTGTCATTCTAAAAGTTTAGTGAGGAATTAACTCCGCCTGGAAGGATTTACGTTTAATTGAATAGCCGATTTTAAATCCAATAGTTACATTTGGCCACAACCCGCTTACAGCCCTTTGCCCGGTACCAATAAGATCTCCATGGTTTTCCCCGGTTAGTATGTTATCGTTCTCTTCCGATGATAATGAGTTACGCCCCTTTATATACCTTATACCAGCTCCCACATACCATTCTACGGCTATTCTATTTTTATAGACAATCAAATTTCCGGTCCTGATATTTATACTATAAACTTTTTTCCAGATTGAATACTGCGTTTCATAGGGTTGCATTGATGGTAAACGAATACTATCCTTATATTCAAAATCAATCTTTTTATAAAAAAAATCCAATGACACAAATGGCCCTACTGATAATTTAAATTTATTAAGATAGACTTTTATTTCAGGTCTGATAATAAAACCTTTGGGCTTTATTTTTAGATCTTTTTTTTGACCTAAGTCATAGTATTTACCCAGTTCAAAAGAAAATGCCGTATTCTTGATTAATTTAAATTCTGCTCCAAGTCTATATGAATAACTGCCATAGGGATCAATAAAAGCCAAAGGACTTGTTTTAATGCAGATATTATTATCAATTATAGTTGTATCGATCTGTCCAGAGCAAAAATGGCTACTAAAAAGTAAGAGTACAATAACTAAAGTTCGCATTTAATTTCATAGGGTTTAAGCCTACAAAATACATAAATAAGCAATGCCCCGCAAGATGCGAGGCATATGGCTTGCATACATGGTGTATGGAGAAACAAATAATCACAGTTCTGGTGAACGATCGCCCATATCGCAACTGGATCAAATACAAGTCTGTACCTGAGTGACCGCCGGGCTATCGGCGTTTCCAGGTACAAACGTTTTTAAACGATCACATGGATTATAGTTCCCTTAGAACGGGGAGATCAGGTAAACCATATTTGGACCCGGAGATATTACCAGGACAAACGCTGCAAATGCAACTAGTCTGATGACAAAGCGGGATGTAAGAAGTTAGTTGACCAAACTTTAGGGAGAATTACATTCTTTATCATGGCATCATCGGCACTCCAGTTAACCTTTGAGGCTTCTTCATTGCCTAAACGCGTGGTATAAACAATATCATCACTTTGGTTTCCATATTTGTCAATAAGCGGCATGTATGCACAAACAGAAACTGAGCCTATGGGTAAACCACTTTTGTATAATTTATAATACAGATCGCTCATTTTTGATTTCATACTTACCAGGGTTAAATTGGTAGTAAGATTTTCACTTGCATTATAGTTTATTATTACAAAAGCTTTGTTGTTCTCCATCGCCAAATTAATATCCCTTAAATAAGGTTTGTCAATATTATTATTGCCCTTAAGTTCCTTTTGTATAATATCTTTTATTGTTTCTTCGGGGGTAAGCGATGATTGCGTTTCCTGCACTTCCCGCATTTCCTTCTTTTTCCTTGTCTTCTCTTCTTTTTCGAACTCTTCCATCGCCTGGTCTATTTCTTCCTGATCTGCATCAGCTTTTGATACCGGCTTGGCCACAACGCCAAATACAATAAAAGATGTGATCATTACCAGGCCAAATGTTAGCGCAACAGCCTTTCTTGATGTCTTTCCTTTAAACAGGCCCTTAAATAAAGTTGGTTTAATTAATCCGAGGATCAGGCAGATAAGAGATGCCAGAAATAACAAAAGTGCTAATTTATCCATAGTATTACGAGTTTTAGTATGTAGTTACTGGTAAACTATGGGAATCAATAAGAAAGATGGTTGGGAAGTGGTCTATTTCTTAGGCAAGATATAACAACTTTTTAAATTCAAGAGTACTACTATGTAAATAAAGAAGCCTTGATTTTTATCGGACCATAATAAAGGCCATAATACGGTTCAGTTTTTGGTGCAATGCGTCCGGGAGCGTTCGTCATCCTGATACAATTATGGATACTTACAAATAATCCTGTCTGATTGGCGTAAACACATCTACCACTTCTCCTCCCTCTAAAATTTCAATTGAATGCTCCACATCCGCTGGGATAGAATAGGTATCTCCTGCTGACAATAAAAATTCTTCTCCCCCAAATTTCAGTTTGTATTTCCCCGATATAATATATCCACTTTGTTCGTTAGGGTGTTTATAAAATGGAACAAAATCTGTTGCTTTGTACAGCATCTTCCTTTTTTACTATATTCTTCATTTTTTTAATAATGAAGATAACAACTAAAAATCAATAGTTTAAACCTATAAAATACGTAAAATAACCAAAGCCCCGCAAAATGCGAGGCTCTGATTATTCAAATGGCGATGACCAGTGATCACCAGATATTCTTGAAACTACTGATTGCTAATTTTTTAATGGTGGTATTATCGGGTGATTGAATCCGGATATGTTTGAATGGCTCCGTTGGAAAGAAAATTTCTGTCATAACCGTTAAACCTCCGTCTGCAAACAATTCAACCGAACTAACATCGATGATCAGTGAAAGATCCATAATGGATTTTTTCTCCATACGGGGCGCAATGTGCCTACCTGCAAAATCTTTCTGAAATCCTGTTTTTCCCGATTTGGAGCGGTCAATGAAATACTGTTGCTGTTGCTTATCATAGCCTATCACCACTTCTTCTCCGGCATCATTGGAAAGTATGACCGTAAAATCATCTGGCTTTTCGAGAGTCAGATCAAGTCGGCCGGGAAATGATGTATTTCCGGTTTTCTTTGTTACATCAAAGGTGTTCTTAACCTGTACGTTTTGCCAGGTAACGGGTTTAGAACCGATAACACTGAGTTCTGCAACCGGCGCTGATGCTACATATATTTCCTTACCTATACGTTTCAGCTTTAACTCACGGGGTATGGTCATCGCATTTCTCCAGGTAACGGTTGGCACTACGTTCGCATACATCCAGTTACTCATCCAGCCCAAAAATATTTTCCTGCTGCCTGTATTGCTCCAGGTTATACCGGCATATTCATCTGGCCCATAATCAAGCCACCTGGTATTGCTATCAATAGGCGTAAACCGGTTGCCATTAAAGTCTCCGATAAAATATTGCGTTGCTGATCCACCATTGGGTCCACCCGGATTCAGATTTACGATCAATATCCATACTTTTTTACCATTATCATCCAATGAAAATAAGTCGGGGCATTCCCATACACCGCCATGTGCACCCAGCTCTTTTCCAAACTCACTTTCCTTTATCCAGTCCTTTAAATTGGCAGAGGAATAAAATGTTATGCGGTCTTTGGTTGCCAGTGTCATGATCCATTTTTTCTGCGGTTCATACCATATGACTTTGGGATCGCGAAAGTCTGTAATACCGGGATTTTTCAATACCGGGTTGCCGGCATATTTCGTCCAGGTTTTTCCATCATCAAGGCTATAGGCAATACTTTGGTTCTGAAAATTATTCCGGCCTTCTTTCTCTCCTTTGGGGTCATGGTGTGTAAAGATGGCCACCAACGGTGTGCTCCCCTTTTTTCCAAATCCCGACGTATTATTTTTATCTGCTACTGTGCTGCCGGAAAATATATAACCCAGGCTATCTGGATACAATGCAATTGGTTGTTGCTGCCAGTGAATTAGATCTTTACTGGTTGCATGTCCCCAATGCATAGGCCCCCATACCGTACTATCAGGATAATACTGAAAGAACAGATGATAAATGCCGTTATGATATACCATTCCATTAGGATCGTTGACCCATTTTTCCCTGGGTGAAAAATGGATCTGCGGCCGATGCATTTCCCTGTAAGGCTGCTGGGCGTATGATGATTGTATTGATACGAGTGATATCAAGAACGCTGTAATAAAAATCAGTTTCTTTTTATTCATACATATGATTTGTTTAAATGAAGGCAACGAGGCATTGAGCACATTTTCCATAGTAGCACCCCTCGTTGCCTTTACGCCTTGCCTCAACGAGTAAATCAGAGTATTTCAACTCTAAGTTCTCAGAGAACCGTACGTGA
>CBIHPP010000027.1:0-92101 GCA_966212235.1 uncultured Niastella sp.
AGTATTGCCATTTGAGTTTTGAATATTCAGATTTACGTGCTAATTATCCAACGCACGACATGCTTATACTTTCAAAGATCTACGCTGTCAAAACCATACGCCCCCGTATAGTTCCTTTTCTGAACTAAAGAACAGCAAATTTAATACTATTTCTTCGCTTCTGCCAAATTACCCGGGTTGCTGTTAAATTTTTCATTTGTAATAACATATCGACAGCCACTTCTGTCAGGGCCAGATTGGTTAAATAATGACTTCGCCCGCGTATTTCCGTGGCCTGTTTGCCCGCGTATTCCCAGCCATTGGGCTAAAGTTGGTAACGATGAGTCATCCGTAGCAAAATATGCAGCATAAGTAACTCAGGATGCCGCATCCCTCACAACTTTGAGACATAAGTAACTTAATATGACTCATCCCTGGCTAACTATGGGGCGTCCCTTGCTAACTTTCACACATGAGTCGCTTATTTTGAAGCATATCTTCACAACAATGAATCATAAGTCAATAAATATGGGTTATATCTGGTCAACTTTAGATAATAAGTTTCGAACATACAAGCATAAGTTAACGACTTATATACCAAAGTTACGAAGGGATGACTCATTCTTACCTACGGACGATCCATACTGAGTTCGGGATCCAACGTTTTGAGTAAGGGATGTTTTATAATGGCAGAGGGATGACTCATTGTGAGCAAGGCTTGTTGCATAAATAGTAACCCATAGTACATAGTAAGTGACTTATGAGAAGGTCGGGGAACTGCGGATCATGTTGAAAAGTTGGGAACGAACATTTTGCCGTAAAAAAATAACCCCCGGCCAACTAGCCAGGGGTTAAACTATATTAATCTCTTATTGATCGCCTAGTTCTTGAACAAATACCTCCAGAAGTCAAGTCCCAACGCATAGGCCATAACGCCCAGCAGCAGGATCATGCCCGCCATTTGCGCATACTCCATGAATTTATCACTTGGCTTGCGTCCGGTGATCATTTCATACAGCGTAAACAGCACGTGTCCGCCATCAAGAGCTGGTATCGGCAGTATATTCATAAATGCCAGTACAATGCTCAACAGAGCGGTCATCGTCCAGAAACGCTCCCAATCCCACTGTGCACCAAACATATTTCCAATGGTCAAAAAGCTTCCCAGTGATTCACTGGCCTTTACTTCCTTGCTGGTAAATAGCAGTTTGAAGTTCTGCACGTTCATCACCAGTGTGCTCCAACCTTTTTTTACGCCTGCTGGTAACGATTCCAGGAATGTATATTTCCTGACTGCAAATTTCAGGAATTTATCGGGCGGACGGGGATAGAATCCAATGCTTGCGTCTGCGGCTAACTTCACTTTTACTTCGGACGTATCGGTTTGATTGCGCACTATGGTTAATGCTACCTCTTTGTCCTTGTAATTCTTTTTGATATCACTCAACTCATAAAACGAACCGATCGGCTGACCGTTAAAGGCTATGATCTGGTCGTCTTTTTTCAAAGCGCCTGCGGTAAATTTGGCGCTCTTATTAATACTGTCTACTACGGCAGGAAACCTGGGGTAAGCAAGCGGATCGCCTTTGCGCTTTATCAACTTGCTGATTGTTCCTGTAGGTATTGGCACTTCCACGTTCTGTCCGTCACGAACAACCTGAATGCTTGTGGCTTCATTTAATATGATGTCGGTGCTGATGCGGCTGAAATTCTCGATCTCTTTACCATTCACAGCTACAAGCATGTCGCCATCTTTCAGTCCGATGCTTTTTCCGAGGCTATCTACATATACGCCATACACGGCATTTTTAGCGGGCAGGTACTCTTCGCCCCAATGCCAAAGGATCATAGCAAATAAAAAGAAGCCCAGGAAAAGGTTAACCGTAACACCTCCGATCATAATGATCAGGCGCTGCCAGGGTTTCTTACTGCGGAATTCCCAGGGCTGGGGTGGCAACTTCATCGCATCTTTATCCATGCTTTCGTCGATCATGCCCGAGATCTTCACATAGCCGCCTAATGGCAACCAGCCAATACCGTAAACGGTATCGCCAATCTTCTTTTTTACAATGGAAAACCAGGGATCAAAGAACAAATAGAATTTTTCTACCCGGCATTTAAAGAATTTGGCGGGCAGAAAATGGCCCATTTCATGTAATACGACAAGTATAGATAAACATAATATTAATTGTCCGGCTTTTATACCTACTACTGCCCAGTCTATTGCTAACAATGTGATCATAGTAACGCTTAATAAGCGGTGTGTTTATTTTAAAATACGCCCAAAATATCGAATAATCCTGCAATTCAGTTAACCGCTCACAAAAAACTTGAAAAGCTTAACGCTAAATGCTTAACGCTGAACGCTAATTACCCAATGTTAAACCTCAAAATCACTATCCAGCCTTGCGTTTGGCGTTCTGCCTTCAGCGTTTTGCGTCTCCTTTACAACTTAATCAGCGAGGCAGCAAAATTACGGGCCTCCCCATCGCTTTCAAAATATTCTTCCAGCGTGGGCTTCTCTATCACCGGCACATATTGTAAGGTTCGTTCAATCAGGTCGGTCATATCTAAAAAGCCAATACGATTTCGCAAAAATGCAAATACGGCTATTTCATTGGCGGCATTCAGCACACAGGGCTGGTTTCCACCTCTGAACAGCGCATCGGTGGCCAATATCAGGTTCCGGAATGTTTTGGTATCGGGCTCTTCAAATGTAAGCTGGGCGGGGTTCTTGAAATTATACCGGGGAAACTGGTTGGGTATTCGATGCGGGAAGGCCAGGGCATATTGAATGGGCAGTTTCATGTCGGGCAGCCCCATCTGGGCTTTAATACTGCCGTCTTCAAACTGTACCAGGCTGTGTATAATACTTTGGGGGTGAACAAGCACCTGTACCTGCTCGGGGCCCAGGTCAAACAACCAGCGGGCTTCAATCATTTCCAGCCCTTTGTTCATGAGGGTGGCTGAGTCAATGGTAATTTTAGCACCCATTTGCCAGTTGGGATGCTGCAGCGCATGATCGCGTTTTACGTTCACCAGGTAATTGGGTTTCTTACCCAGGAAAGGTCCGCCGCTCGCTGTTAAGATCACTTTTTCAATCTTGTTGCGCGTTTCGCCTACCAAACACTGGAAGATGGCTGAATGCTCTGAATCGACCGGAATAACGGGTACCCGCTTTTCAATGGCCTTCTGCATCACGATATCTCCCGCCACTACCAGCGTCTCCTTATTGGCCAACGCTATGGCTTTGCCGCTTTCGAGCGCGCATAGCGTAGGTCGTAAGCCGGCAAAACCAACAATGGCTGCCAGCATCATATCATAACAATCCATACCGGCTACTTCTTCAAGGGCCTGTTCGCCCGCAAATACTTTTACATCGGTATGTGATAAAGCTTCTTTTACAAAGGGATACTTCTTATCATCCCCTATTACAACAATATTCGGATTGAATTGCAACGCCTGTTTTACCAACAGCTCATCATTGCTTTGCGCAGTCAGAATTTCTGCCGTGAATTTGTCGGGATTGGCGGCAATCACTTCGAGCGCCTGACAGCCTATAGAGCCTGTTGAGCCAAATATTGCTATGCGTCTTTGTGGAAAACTGTTCGACATGTTCCGGTTTCAATAAAATTTGTTAAGTAAGCTAAATCAGACAGCCTTAACGTTAAAACTACTCTACATATTTTTCCAGTGCCGATGCAATATTACGATCATTGCTTAAGCGTGGCACTTTATTCTGTCCACCTAATTTACCAATGGATTTCATATAATCAATGAACCCATGCTTCTTAACCGGGCGAATATGTAATGGTAACAATATATTGCCTGTGATGAGGTCGTTATAATAGATATTCTTTTTGCGCAAATTCACATCTACCTTCTCTGCAAACCGGTCAATATTCTCGGGTCGGTTCTCAAACTCAATGAACCACTCATGGTACGATTGTCCTTTGCCCTGTTGTATCATGGGCGCTACCGTAAACTCGGTGATATGCACGCCTTCTTCTTCCGCTGCTTTTATCAGGCTTTGTTCTACTTCTTCCCCGATCACGTGCTCGCCAAAGGCCGATATAAAATGTTTGATCCGTCCGGTTACGACCAGCCTGTATGGATTGGTTGATACAAATTTAACGGTATCGCCAATGTTATAACCCCATAACCCGGCATTGCTGTTAATGAGCAACGCATAATTCTCCCCTACTTTCACCTCTTTCAACGATAACCGGGTAGGATTGGCATTAAATATTTCACCGGCAGGAACAAATTCAAAGAATATTCCGCTGTTTGTATTTAATAATAATCCTTCGGCATCCTGTGAATCCTGGAAGGCTATAAATCCTTCCGAGGCGGGAAATGTTTCAATAGCGGCTATGGGTGAACCGATACTTTCAAACAACCTGTGTCTGTAAGGCTCAAAGTTTACGCCGCCATGTACCAGTACTGAGAAATTGGGAAACAGTTCCTTGATCTTTTTTCCGGTCTTTTCTATCAGCCGGTCGAAATACATTTGCGCCCATGGCGGAATACCACTGATCAGGGTCATATCCTGGTTAATGGTTTCGGCCACTATTTTATCGAGCTTGGTTTCCCAATCATCGATGCAATTGGTTTCGTATGAAGGCAGTTGATTACTGCGCAGGTAATTGGGCACGTGATGGTTCACAATACCGCTTAAACGCCCGGTTGGGATACCACCGATGCGTTCCAGCTCGGGCGAACCCGATAAAAAGATCATTTTACCATCGGTAAAGTTGGTATTACCCGATTCTGCAATATAACAAAGCAAGGCATTACGGGCCGTATTGATGTGATTATCGATAGATTCTTTACTGATGGGGATATACTTTACACCACTGGTAGTGCCGGAGGTTTTGGCCAGGTAAATAGGCAATCCCTTCCAGAGTACATTGTGCTTTCCTTCCTTAATTTTTTCTATATAGGGCTTGAACTGTTCATAATCCCGCACCGGTACGGCCTGTACATATTCTTCGTGCACGTTGATGTCCTGTAAATGGTGATCTTTACCAAATTCAGTCGCCTTACCTGTTTTAAGTAGCTCTTTCAGGATGTTCTCCTGGTCTGCTACTGCGGTGGTCATGCCCTTTCTGATACCTTTATATATATAATGGGCAAAAGGTTTTGCCAGAAACGATTTTATTTTCATTGAATCCCGTATTCCATCGTTAGGAAAAACAAACCTACGTCAATTAGTGAAATGCACAAAGACTGATTTGCTGTTTATGAACCAAAGCTATTATTAACTCGCTCAGTGTCTGATTGTTCGCAGATGGGAGTGTTAAAAAAACAGCTGACCATCCAATAGACCTGTCAGAGCCTGTCCCGAAGTATCGAGGCAGGCTCTGACAGGTCGGCTCCCTACCCTGGTACACCATAATATATAATAAGTATCCCCATTCAGCCAGTTAGCCATCTAAACAGTTAACAATCAGCATTTCTTATTAATTTGCCCAAATACCGGGCATTTCAGCCCCAGAAATTGTAAAAAAATAGCTCCAAAGACTTCAAAATCTGTTACAAACCCTTACCTTTGCGATCCTAATTTTGGAAACCTATGTTTGCAATAGTTAAAATCGCCGGACAACAATTTAAGGTTCAAAAGGACCAAACTTTATACGTACCGCGCGTAGACGGAAAAGCTGGAGACAATGTTGAATTCTCAGAAATCCTTCTGTTAGATGATCAGGGTAAGATGTCTGTGGGCAGTGCTGTAAAAGGTACTATAAAAGCAGAGATCATTGACCAGGTTCAGGGCGATAAAGTAATCGCTTTTAAAATGAAAAGAAGAAAGGGTTTCCGTAAGAAACATGGTCACCGCACACAGTACACAAAAATTAAAGTAACAGCTATAGCTTAATAAATCTCAAATTTCAAATTACAAGCTCCAAAAGAAAGCTGATTGGATGTTGTTATTTGGTTTTTGATATTCATTTGGCTCTTGTTATTTGGTTTTTGGAATTTTAAGTTTTAAGTATTTATAAGTTTGAATCGCTGACAAAGCATTTTCAAATTTCATTTTTTAAACTCTTCAAATTTTTTACAATGGCACATAAAAAAGGGGAAGGCAGTGTAAAGAACGGTCGCGACTCACAAAGCAAACGCTTAGGCGTTAAAATTTATGGTGGTCAAGCTGCAATCGCAGGTAACATCATAGTTCGTCAACGTGGCACTGTTTATCATCCCGGAAAAAATGTTGGTATTGGAAGAGACTTCACTTTGTTTGCATTAACAGACGGTGTTGTTGAATTCAGAAAAACCAAAAACGATAAAAGTATCGTAAGCGTAGCTGCTGAGGCAATAGCCTAGGCTAACATGTTGTTCACATGTATAGTGAATTTTTTACAAAAAGTAAAAAAAGTTTTGGCGGTTTGAAATAAGTTTTTATTTTTACACCAGTTAAATTCTATTTTACTAACCGTTAAAATTCACAAATCATGGCAACTAAGAAAAAAGCTGCAAAAAAAGCTGCAAAGAAAGCCGCTCCAAAGAAAAAGAAAGCTGCTAAGAAGAAGAAATAACTTCAGCTTTTTGGAAGCAAAAAATATCAAAGTTCCGAATTACTTCGGGACTTTTTTTTGTGCCTGCCTGAACCAATATCTACTTTACCCAATAACGCTGAAACCCGCTACCAGCCTGTATTACAGCAGCACATCAAAAAGCATAACACGCCACATTATTGATCATCGTTTTTCACTTCACCGCTGATTCTTTTTCGCATATCCAATTATAATAACGGCTGTTTAATAATGAATAACCATGTTCGTGTGTGGCAATTAATTATTTTTACACCCACGTTTATGGTGTTCGTTTCCTATTTACCAACGCCTATATAAAACCACCTACCTCCACCCAACCCTGGTACCGTTTTTTCATCGTCACATGTGATTTGCTGTCAGTATCGCCCATTTTGGGGTTCTTTTTTGTAGTTTCTTAAAAAAAAATTAACTGCTTGTCATGTTTAAAAAAATTCTTGTTGCCAACCGGGGAGAAATTGCCATCCGGGTTTTACGTGCTGCTACCGAGTTAAACATTAAGACCATTGCCGTTTACACTTTTGAAGACCGGTATTCGCTGCATCGCTATAAAGCTGATGAGGCTTACCAGATCGGAAAGAATGATGATCCGCTGAAACCTTACCTGGATATTGAAGAGATCATTCGGGTTGCCAAACGCGAAAAGGCCAACGCCATACATCCCGGCTATGGCTTCCTGTCAGAGAATGCGCGGTTTGCTCAAAGATGCGCAGAGGAAAATATTGCCTTTGTTGGTCCCACAGCATTGATCATGGAACAACTGGGCGATAAAATTGCCGCCAAAAAAGTTGCCAAACAAGCCGGCGTGCCCATGATCGAAGACAGCCAGGCCGATATTCAATCAACCGATATTGCCTTACAGGAAGCCCATCGCATCGGTTATCCTATTATTATTAAAGCTGCTGCAGGTGGTGGTGGCCGCGGTATGCGGGTGGTACGAAATGAAGAAGACCTTATAAAAACAATGCTTGAAGCGCGGAATGAAGCAAAAACCGCTTTTGGTAATGATACCGTATTCTTCGAAAAGTTTATTGAATCGCCTAAACATATTGAAGTGCAGATCCTCGGCGATCACCATGGCAATATCATTCACCTGTTTGAAAGGGACTGTTCGGTACAACGTCGTTTTCAAAAAGTGGTTGAAGTAGCGCCGGCTATTTCTCTGCAACCTGAAACCCGCCGCAAATTGCACGAGTATGCCATTCGCATTTGTAAACACGTGCAGTATAACAATGCGGGTACGGTTGAGTTTTTGGTTGATAAAGCGGAGAACATCTATTTTATTGAAGTCAATCCGCGCATACAGGTTGAACATACCGTTACCGAAGAAATAACCGGTATCGATATTGTAAAAAGCCAGATCCTGGTAGCACAGGGTTATGCGCTCACCGATGCGCCCATTAATATTGTTTCGCAGGAACAGTTACAAATTTCAGGCGTAGCCATTCAATGCCGCGTAACCACGGAAGATCCTTCCAACAATTTCAAACCCGATTTTGGTACATTGATCGCGTATCGCAATGCCGGTGGTCCGGGTATACGACTCGATGAAGGCAGCTCCTACCCCGGCGTTAGCATCTCTCCTTTCTTCGATTCGTTACTGGTAAAGATCACAGCAAGCGGTCGCAACCTCGCTGAAACCTGCGATCGCCTGGTACGTACGTTAAAAGAGTTTCGTATTCGCGGTGTAAAGACCAACATTGCCTTCCTGGAGAATGTGTTACAAAACCCTACCTTTCAAAGTGGCCACGCTACTGTTGATTTTATCGACAACCATCCGGAACTATTTCACCTGGCCCCGCGCATGGACCGTGGTACCAAAGCCCTGCAATACCTCGCTGAAATTATTGTGAACGGAAATCCTGATGTGCCGGCTGTTAATCCAACCATTACATTCCGCAACCCGGTGGTGCCCGATACTGTGCAACAACATATCACCAAAGGTTCCAAGGACCGGCTCACCGAATTGGGCCGCGACGGTTTTATTGATTGGTTGAAGAATACCGGGAGTATACAATACACCGATACCACCTTTCGCGATGCCCACCAGTCGTTGCTGGCAACGCGGGTACGTACCACCGATATGTTGAAGGTGGCCGAAACGGTAGCAAAAAACCACCCGGAGATCTTTTCTCTTGAAATGTGGGGTGGCGCCACGTTCGATGTAGCGCTGCGCTTTTTACATGAATGCCCCTGGCAGCGGCTGCAAATGATGCGGGAACGCATACCCAATATTTTGTTCCAGATGCTGATCCGCGGTTCTAACGCAGTAGGCTATACCGCCTATCCCGATAACCTCGTGGAATCATTTATTGAAGCTTCCGGAAAGAACGGGATCGATATCTTCCGCATCTTCGATTCGCTAAACTGGCTGGAAGGCATGCAAGTGAGCATTCGCGCCGTTCGGGAAAGAACGGGCGGATTGGCGGAAGCATGTATTTGTTATACCGGCGACTTCATGGACCCCGAACGCAATCAAAAATTCAATCTTCAATATTATATCGACCTCGCTAAACGCCTGGAAGATGCCGGCGCTCATATCCTGGGTATAAAAGATATGGCCGGTCTGTTAAAGCCTATGCAGGCAGGCATACTCATCAGTGAGTTGAAAAAAGCCATTGACATACCCATTCACCTGCATACGCACGATACCTCATCAATTCAGTCAGCTACCTACCTGAAAGCGATCGAGGCAGGCGTTGATGTGATCGATGTAGCGCTTGCATCCATGTCGGGCCTTACTTCGCAACCCAATTTCAACTCCATTGCAGCCATGATGAAAGGTCATCCGCGCGAATTGCCGGTGAACCTGCAAAAGTTGAATGAGCTTTCCAACTATTGGGAAGATGTACGCGAATTCTATTATCCCTTCGAATCGCAATTAAAGGCCGGCACCGCCGAAGTATTTGATCATGAAATTCCGGGTGGACAGTATTCCAACCTGCGGCCACAAGCCCGCTCATTGGGGTTGGAAGATCAATTCACCGATATCAAGAAGAATTATGTGGTGGTGAATAAACTGTTTGGCGATATAGTAAAAGTAACGCCATCGTCGAAAGTGGTGGGTGATATGGCCCTGTTCATGACGGCCAACGACTACACCGAACAGGATATTTTTGAAAAAGGCGAAACCATTTCTTTTCCTGATTCGGTAATTGGTTTGTTCCGTGGCGACCTGGGACAAACACCCGGTGGTTTTCCCGAAACCTTGCAAAAGCTCATTCTCAAAAATGAAAAACCGTTTACCGACCGGCCCAACGCACATTTACAACCGCTGAACCTGGAAAAGGAATTATCAACATTTCAGGCCAAATACGGCAAACAGTATAACCGCCTCGATCTGTTGTCTGCACTTTTCTATCCTAAAGTATTTGACGAATACCACCAGTTTAAAGCAACGTTCGGCGAAGTATACTATGTGCCCTCCCCTGTTTTCTTTTACGGTTTAAAACCCAACGAGGAAACCCTGATAGAACTGGCGCCGGGTAAAAGCATTCTTATTAAGTTTTTACATATGAGTAGTGTTGATGAGAATGGGTATAAACAGGTATTCTTTGCACTGAACGGACAAACCCGATCGATCTTTATAAAAGATAAAAGTTTTACTTCCGTAAAGCCCACGCATAAAAAAGTGAGTGCAGCCAACGAGATCGGCGCTCCATTGCAGGGGAAACTCTCTAAAATTCTGGTGAAGACCGGCGACACCGTTCAAAAGAATACGCCCCTATTCGTTATTGAGGCCATGAAAATGGAGAGTACCATTGTGGCGCCCGGTGCGGCGGTGGTGAAGCAGGTCGTTTTGAATGAAGGCGTGTTTGTGCAACAGGACGATGTGGTGGTGGAATTACAAAATGCTTAATTTAGCCGCATCATTTAATATACTATGGTCGACAACTACTTCATTGCCGAACAATTTTCGCTGCTGGCCAAGCTGATGGATATGCATGGTGAAAATTCGTTCAGGTCAAAAACCTATTCCAGCGCCGCCTTTGCCATTGAAAAGGTAACGCAACCACTGGCCGACGTGCCGGAAGAAAAATTAGTATCCATCAAAGGCATTGGCGATTCGGTTGCTAAAAAAGTTGTTGAAATTCTGCAAACCGGTAAGCTGGGTGCCCTGGAAGATATTATTCTGAAAACGCCGCCCGGTTGTCTGGAAATGATGAAAATAAAAGGACTGGGTCCAAAAAAGATCGCTACCATCTGGAAAGAAATGGGCATTGAATCGGTCGGTGAACTGTTGTATGCCTGTAATGAGAACCGTTTATTACTCTACAAAGGCTTTGGCCAGAAGACCCAGCAGAATGTACAGGAGTCCATTGAGTTTTATATGAAAAGCCAGGGCAGTCACCTGTATGCCGAAACGGAAGCCTATGCGATCGTTATTGACGCCACGTTAAATAAACAATTTCCCGATAAACTGTTTGCCCTCACCGGTCAGTTCAGGCGGCAATCTGAGATCATTGATCGGCTGGAATGGGTAACGACTGCCACCGAATCAGAATTGCTTGCGTTTCTTGGTGCCAATAATTATACAACCCGCGAAACGCTGGAAGACATTTTCAGCGTGATGGGTCCTGAAAATGTATTGCTGAAGTTTTACCGGGCGTCGGCCGACAACTTCTACATGACCCTGTTTCAGACAAGCGGCAGCGATGATTTTATGACTGCCTGCGTGGCCTTACCCGGTTGGAACGCTACCGCATCGTACAAATCAGAAGAAGATATTTTCACCGCCCTGCAATTACCTTTCATGGCGCCACCGGTGCGGGAAAAAGCCAATGCGCTGGCTGCTGCAAAAAACAACCCGGCGCCATTGATAACACCTGGCGATATCAAAGGCATTATTCACAGCCACAGCCAATGGAGCGATGGCGTGAACACGGTTGAAGAAATGGCCAAAGCCTGTATTGATAAAGGTTATGAATACCTGGTGATCAGCGATCATAGTAAAAGCGCCTCTTATGCCAATGGATTAACGGAAGAACGCATTCGCGAGCAGCACCGGTATATCGATGAGCTGAATGAGAAATTCAAGCCGTTCAAAATATTTAAAAGTATCGAGTGTGATATCCTGGGCGATGGCGCGCTTGATTATTCGAATAATGTTTTGTCCACCTTCGACCTCGTGATCGCTTCGGTGCATTCCAATTTAAAAATGACGGAAGAGAAAGCGATGATGCGGTTGATGAATGCCATTAGCAACCCATATACCACCATTTTAGGTCATATGACGGGCCGGTTGTTACTCAGCAGGCCAGGTTACCCGGTTGATCATGTTACCATCATTAATGCCTGTGTTGAGCACCAGGTGGTGATTGAATTGAACGCCCACCCGCGCCGATTGGATATTGACTGGCGTTGGATCGACTACGCCATTGAAAAAGGTGTATTGATCTCCATTGACCCCGATGCACACTCAGTGGAAGGTTATGATGATTGCCGGTATGGTGTACTGGCTGCCCAGAAAGGCGGATTATCGAAACAACACAATCTTAGTAGTTTTACTTTGCAAGAATTTGATGCTTATTTGCAAAAGAGAAAGACTGCGAAAAAAATTTAACAGTTTGAAGTTTATAGTTTACAGTTCATAGTTCTTTAGTTCGAGGTTCTTCCGATACCATTGAACACCCGAAACTTCAAAATTTTAGGAATTTCAATTAATGAAACCTGCTCAAAGCGCGGAGCAACTGTAAACTATGAACTATGAACCTTATCAATTCGCCCTTAGGAGGGGTATCTTCACATAGAACGTTGTGCCTGCCCCTTCTTTGGTCACAAACCATATCTCTCCTTTGGCTTGTTCAACAATACCCTTACTCATGGCCAGGCCCAAACCGGTGCCTGATGTTTTGGTGGTAAAGTTTGGCGTGAATATGCGTGATTGCGTTTGTTCGGGAATACCATCTCCATTATCAGTTACACTTATCGTAATATACTCGCCGTTCAATTGCTCATTCATGCGAATGATACGCTGATCATGGTTGGTACAGGCTTCCACGGCATTCTGCAGCAGATTGGTGAACAGCCGGTTCAACTGCGTACGGTCGGCAAACAGCAATACCCGTTGCTCAACGGGCGTCCATTTAAAATCGAGGTTACTGCCGGTGTTGTATAAAGATGCTAATGATTGCAGCATTTCGTGCAGATCAAATACTTCGCTCTTCGGATTTCCGATATTGGCAAATTGCGAGAAATCGGAGGCTATCTTCGACAGGTGATCAATTTGTTCAACCAGTGTTTTGGCTACATTGGTCGTCAGCTTTTTTATATCGGTTGAATTATTATCGATGGCTTTCTGCAGGTACTGAATGCTCAACTTCATGGGCGTTAACGGGTTCTTGATCTCATGCGCTACCTGCCGGGCCATTTGCCGCCAGGCGCCCTCCCGTTCGCTTTTGGCAAGCGTTTCGGCACTTTCATCGAGCTTTTGCACCATCTTGTTGTACTCCTTTACCAGCACACCTATTTCATCATCGCGTTTCCATTCAATGGCCTCGTTCATTTTGCGCAGGTTAACCTCCCGCATCTTCTGGCTGATGATGGTAAACGCCTGCGTGATCCGGTTACTGATCACCAGTGCAATACCACCCGCTATCAAAAAGATAAATGCATTCAGGTTAATGACCGTTACCACGAAGTTGGATATCTCTTGTTTCAGTTCGGTCTGACTACTATACGATGGAATATTTAAAAAGGCAACGGCATGTCCGCGCTCATTTCTGATCGGCGAATAAATACTCAGGTAATCCAGCTTACCTACCTGTTCATTGGTCACCGTTTGCACCTGTTGCAAATGATACAACCTGTAATAGGCCAGCGGGTTCATTTTGGTACTTAAAACCCCGCTTGAATAAATATTCATATCCTCATCCTGGTTGCTTGTAACGCGCAAACCACCGACCGTATCATACAGGTTCACATCCATACCATGTACTTCAGAGATCCCCCGTATCAACAGTTCCATTTGTTCGGTAAACACCGGTTCATAAAACACCGAATCGTAAATAGAAGGATGATGGTGGTTCACGTGCGACTGCACCTGGTTCACCATGATCTGCATGGCGCGGGTAAGCCGGTCCTGGTTATTACGCTGGTACCGGTTTATGAAGAAGAGAATGGTGGCCACCCCGATCACAACAAACGACAATAAACTAATCATCAGGATCGTACTGTGGACCTGTGAACGGATGCTTAATTGCATGTATTGTTTCAATACCGACCAATGGAACCGGCTGCGGATGATCAGCGAACTGAACCGGTAAAACGCCAGTAAGAACAAAAAGGTACTGAACAGGTATGCAAACAAAGTAATTGCCTCAATGAACGAATTCCTTTTTCGGGCAATGATCACCACCTTATCTGACGAAGGCCGGTACCACAACTCTTCAAAGGAATTATTGCGGCGGCGTTCATATTCTTGTTGCGGGATCAGCGAATTGTCAAGGTGCGTTGGAAATGCGTAATCATTATAATATGATATCAGCTTACGTTCGCTGTCGTAAATAGCATATGAATACACGGAAGAATACTGTTCAGGCAGCAAAACGCTGTTCTGACGGAACAGCTCGGGCGTGAGCGCTTCATTTTTACTTCGCCGCGGTTCGGCCAGCACGAAGATTGAACCCAGTTTCTGTTTACCATAAGAGGCTTCCCGTTTGAAAATATAGGAAAACTTATCGAATGACTGTTCAAAGAAACGCATGCCGGGAATGGCCGTTCGTTTTCCCTGTATCTGAAAGATCGTATTGAGGGTGTCATATGCAGCCCGATCATCATTGTACAGGGGAGCATCGGTTGAATCGAACGTGAATATCCTGATATTGTATTTGAAATTCACCTTTACATTTCTTTGTACAATACTGTCTTTGAGATAGGCATTGGAATACGGCTTGTTAAACCGGCTCATATTATTCACCAGGAAATTACTATCCAGGTAGGCGAGGTCAACGCTCAGCAGGTGTTCGCTCGTGGGGTCGGCCTGTAACGCCAGCTTCTCAGCAAACTTTCTGCGTTGTTCCAGCTCAATTTTCCCATTCTCAAAAATGATTATGACCGACATGGAGAATGAAAACACAAATAACCAGAACAATACTTCCGACACATTCAGCCTGAAGTTGAGGCCGGCAAAAATGCGTTGTTGCATCAGCCACATAAAAGCCATCAACCAGGGCAATACATACAGGTTCAGTTCTACGATACTGTTGTTGCCTGTGAAGGACAATACCATTAAACCAACGGCGCCGGCGATGATGAACATAAAGTAATTTCTATCGCCTACCATTTTCCCCGCCACGGTCAATAATATCTGCGACATGAAAAAATAGCTCAGCGCCAGCGTTGCCAGTACGATAAACCCAACAAAACTATATGGGGTTGCAATTAAACTGAAGAAGTTGGTTACGTTAAATGATATTTTACCATCCGATACCATGGTTTGCAAAATGGCGGCGAACATAAAAGTTACAATCACCAAAGCGCCTACTGTAGCAGTCAGCGCCAGCCAGTTCTTCCAGGGCTCGTGGTAGGGGCGTATAGCCGAGATATTTATGCGCCGGTTAATGAAGGTGATCACCCAGCATAACAAAAGGGCATTGATCAACAGATCGCCCAGGGAACTTAATACATAGCTGGAACCATAAATAGCCGGATCGAACAACTCGAACTGGCGTAAGGCGAGAATATCGGGGAAACCGTACACGATCAACCGCAAGGCGCCTACCACGCCAGCCAGCAACCCGATACCATACCAGATGCCATAATTGCGGCATACGAAATCGGCCACCTGGTGCAGGAAAAGGAATAGCAGGAAAAAACCGGCTATCACCACCAGTATCACCCACATGTTATGCGGCCGGCCATATAACGTGTTTTGCTGCAAATAGAACAATACATCACCCTTGACACTTTTTACCGGAAAATCGGTAACACTATTGGAAATATCAACCTGCCGGATAGCTCCTTTGAAGCCAACAAACTCCTTCTGCAGGTTTTCTGTTTCCACGTTATATTGCCATTTCCGCATCACTGGTATCAGCGCTTCGGCAACCAGACGCCGGTCATTGCGCAGGAATAAAACCCGTGCTGCATGAATATAAAGACCGTTCGACAACCGGTCGAGCCGGCTGCTCATGCTGTCTTCCTTTATAAAAAGCCCATTCGATAATCGCTCCAGGCGGCCGCTCACGCTGTCTTCTGCGGTATGTTTTAATGGAAGTACCAGTTGTGTATTCCAGAAAAGCAGGGCAGGCGGCACATCAAATGCCGTTTCAGTTTCATCATAGATGTATAACCCGTAGCCTTTTTCTGTATAGAGCAATTTTTGCAGCGTGGGTTCGCTATAGGTTTGATCAACCAGTGATCCCATTAAAGCGGTATCGCTGGCAAGTTGCTGAAAATCCTTTTCCTTTTGCTGTATCCTGTTTTGAATAATGCGGGCAAAGTACCGGGGCGAAGTAACATCGGTTACGTACCTGTTCAAAAAATAAGCAAGGGTAAACAGGCTTATGGCAGCCAATAAAGTATAAGTGTACCTGTTTAATAATTTATGCTGCAAATGCTTCAAGTATCGGGGTTTTGTTTTTTGATCGAGTTCCAAATGGCATCCATTTCAGCCAGGGTCATATCGGCCAATGGTTTACCTTGTTGTAACGCTACCTGTTCCATGCGGTTAAACCGGGCTATAAATTTTTTATTGGTCTTTTCGAGGGCATTCTCCGCATCTATCTGCAAAAATCGTGCATAATTGATCAGGGAAAACAGCAGGTCGCCAAACTCTTCCTCAATATGTTGGGGGTCATTGGCGGCTACCGCTTCGTGCAATTCCTCCGTTTCTTCGGTCACTTTATCCCAAACCTGGTCGCGGTTATCCCATTCAAACCCAACCTGGCGGGCTTTTTCCTGCAGACGGGTTGCTTTTACCACGGCCGGCAGCGAAAGCGGTACACCGCTCAACACCGATTTCTTCCCCTCTTTTAACTTCAGTTTTTCCCAGTTCTGTTTTACTTCTTCTTCATCTTTTACCTGTACATCGCCATAAATATGCGGATGCCGGTGAATGAGCTTATCGCAAACGCCATTGATGGCTTCTTCGAGCGTGAACTGTTGTTGTTCAGCGCCGATTTTTGCATAAAATACAATATGCAGCAACAGGTCGCCGATCTCTTCTTTTATTCCTTTCCAGTCCTTTTCGGTGATCGCATCGGCCAGTTCATACAATTCTTCTATGGTTAGTGGCCGCAATGTTTGCTCGGTTTGCTTTTTATCCCAGGGACATTTTTCACGCAGATCGTCCATAATAGATACCAGGCGCATAAATGCTTCCGCCACCGGTTGTTGTTGCATAATCACAAATTTGTTAAAATTTAAGCATGGCGAATAAAAAGAATGCGGTGAACAGGAAAGCGATTGACCAGAAGGCGACTGTATTTAGTATAAAGAATTTAACCAACGTTTTCCCCCTGCCCTGTCCATAAAACTTCCGTATGGCTTTATATGCGTAATATACGCCATACAGCAATACGGCCCCTTCTATCCAACCCATCCAGTCCCAGTCCATTGATTTGTGTATCTTATTCAACCCAAAGTACACTAACAGGTTAATGAAGGTAAAGATATACAGGTATATTAAAAATATTCCGTGTGTTACGTACAGGAATTGTTTACGTCGCCAGTACAATAACTTAAGATAAAAGGCATACAATGGCAGGGAAACAAATAACAGGTAGGGAAAGGTATGCGTGAATTTTTCAAGCAGGTCTTTCCACATAGCCTGCTGATCATCTTTATACCGGTCATTCAGTTCTATTTCGCGGTGTTTGGCCAACCGTTCCAGCCAGTTATCCCGTTCATCCGGTGAAAGGGCTTTCTGAGCCGAATCGTATTGGGCGATGGATCTATACTTTTTATCAGGGTTGGGAATGTTGAAATTATAACGCTTTTTATTTTTCTTCCTTTTCGTCGTTGTTGCTTCCCCGGCTGAATCAGCCTTTTGTATGGTATCTGCTTTTTGATCCGACGCTGTTCTTTGAGTTGTATCCTTCCTGCCTTTATACCTGTACGGTTTGGCTCCCCCTGGCGTGTTTTCAATGACCGCAGAATCGGCATCCTGCCTGTTGGCTTTGGCTTCTTCCAGTATTTTTGTTCTAATAGAATCCAGGGGAACAATGCCGATGTTGTTTACGATATCATCGTTATCTTCTATATCATCCTTGTCCCGGTCCATATTAAAATGGAACATGGAATAAAAAATAAGAAAGAATAAAGCAGAGGAGAAAACGTACATCCTGATCGGGTGCAGGTACCGGGCTCGCCGGCCTTCTATGTATTCCTTTGGTAAAAAACCCGGTCGGGTAATCAGGTATTTGGTGGTACTAAAAAACTTACCGTCGAAGTGGGTAATATCGTAAAAAAAGTGGCTGATCAGGCTCCAGACCGTTTCTTTTGGCTCGATATTTTCCTGACCGCATACGTGACAATATCTTCCGTGCAGCTCCGCATTACAATTGAGGCAAATTTTCTCATGACGCTCTTTACTATGTGACAAAGGGGGAAATTTTAACTAAAAATAAGGAAACGGTGTATTTTAAAGAAAAATTCACAGTTAGGTTGTATTATTGGACCAAATTACTCGTTACTAAAGCGCTAAAAAAATAAGTCGTTTATAATATGATTAGAATATTGGTTTTTACAATTCTTATTAGTTTTATTGCTCATACAGCATACAGCCAGCATTATTACAACGACCTGGTGATGACCAATGAAATTGCCAAAAAGCGGGCTATATACCTGGCTAATAAAGTGAAATCGGTAAAAATGACCAGCTTCGATAACAACAACCAACCCATTGAGGGTTTTGGCGGTTCACAGGACATATCGAATAATTTTGCTACCATCACTACGGAAACCCTGACCAGCCTGAGCGGTAAAGATGAGATCACCCATTCTTTTAACAATAAGGGACAATTGATTCAAAGTGTCGATACCACCGATGGTAATAAGGTGGTAATTCAATATACGTACGATGCCAGGGACCTTATAACCGGTATTACTAATATGTCTTTTTCGCCCGGCGGCTATTCAACCAGGGAACAACACCTGTGGTTTTACAACAAAGCCGGCAAGCCCGAAAAAATGCTGAAGATCAAAAACAGCTCCGATACCACTATTGTGAACTTTAAACTGGATGAAAAAGAAAATGTAGGCGAAGAAAGAAGCGTTCATGCCGGTACTGAACAACCTGTTGTTTATTATTACTACGATGATAAAGGCCGGTTAACCGATGTAGTAAGATACAATAACCGCGCTAAAAGACTTTTACCCGATTACATTTTTGAATACGATGAAACCGGGCGCATTGCCATGATGCTGGTAACTACCAGCGGCGGCGCCGATTACCAGAAATGGTATTACAGGTATGATGAAAAAGGGCTTAAACAAAAAGACGAGTGCTTTGGCAAGAACAAAATGCTGATCGGGAAGATTGAATACAGTTATAAGCTGTAAGTTCTAAGTAAATAAAAATAATTAGAGTGGGCATTGGGGTCACCAATGCCCATTTGTTATTTAAGGGCGGCTACGTTCTGCGGTTTCTTTTGGGGCCATATTACACTTACTGCATACGCTACGAGTACACAAATTAATACCGCTGCTGCCGGGTACAGGAAGAAATTAATGACGCCTGCCGCCTGAATGAAATACAGGCACACAGCACTTACAATAAACCCGGCGATAATGCCAGCGCTGTGAATACGCGGGAAGAAAATACCGGCAACGAACATGCCGGCCAGGCAACCGCCAAATAACCCGATTATTTTAATGTACTGATCCCAGATAGAAGCGTTGCGCAAATACACCATATAGATGGCAATCAAACAACCCAACCCGCCTAACGCAACTGTTACCCACCGGGCAAAAACAAAGCGCTGCTTATCGGTACTCTCAGGACGCACACTCTGATAAAAATCGGTGGTGATGACTGTAGCAATAGAGTTCATACTGCTGCTGATGGTAGACATGGTTGCGGCAAACAACCCGGCAATCACCAACCCGGCCAAACCAGATGGCAACTGATTGCTGATATACCAGGGGAACACATCATCGGTTCTTCCATGTGGATTCAAGGCAGCCGGATGATGCTTGTAATACACCCATAGTGCCGTTCCCACGCTGAAAAAGATAAGCGATGCAGGGATCACCAATATCGCATTGGTATAGATCGATTTTTTAGCTTCCTGTTCGGTTGAAGTGGTCAGATAGCGTTGTACCACTACCTGGTCAGATGAATAGGTAACCAATTGTGTGAGGAAACCACCAACAAACACCACCCATAGCACAGGTTCGGTGATCGTCCAATCGGGAATGGCCAGCCGGAATTTATCGTGCTCCATGGCTTCGGTAAACAATTGTCCGAAACCGCCGTTCATGGAGCTGGCAATAAAAAATAAAGTTGCCAGCGCACCACCCAGCAATACGCCCACCTGCATTACTTCCGTCCAAACCACGGCCTCAATACCACCCGATACACTATAGGCGGTCGTGATGAGACTGGTACCAATGATACAGATAAAAATATCGATGCCGGTCACCGCGCTCAGCACCAGCGCCGGTAAATAAATAACAATGCCCAGCCGGCTTACCTGGAACACAACGAACGTTAAACTGCCCAGCCATTTTACATTGCGGTTAAAGCGGATGTTCAGGTATTCGTATACGCTTGTGAGTTTTAATTTCCGGAAATAAGGCAGATAGAAATATACGACAATAGGCGCCACTACCACGATCATCACGTTGTTCAACAGGTACACCCAATCGGTAGCGTATGCTTTGGCGGGAATGGCAATAAAAGTAAGCGCACTTAGTTTGGAACCAAAGATGCTCAACCCTGCTGCCCACCAGGGAATTTTTCCCCCGCCTAAAAAGAACCCGCTGGTTGTGCGTTGCATATTGCGTGATACAATGACGCTGATCGCGATCACCAGCAAAAAGTATATGCCCACAATAGTCCAGTCGAACAAATGGAAGCCGCCGGGTGGATGTGTCGCTGTTGCCATCAACACCCGGTTGGTACGGGTGCCGGGACGTACTTCGCCACCTGGCAGCACCAGGTTACCATTCCAAACAACAGCTGTAGTGGTAACCGGCGCCCAGGTACTGGAAAGGGGGTTGCTCTCAACATCTGCTCTTTTATCGGTAAAAACGTCGCCTATCGTGCTCCATGAATCGGTAATGGAATTATACATCCAAACGTTGTTCGAAAAGCCAGGATGTTTTTGTTGCAGCGTAGCATTCTGTGCAAAATAATTTCCGTTATCGCCACCAAATACCAACAAATGCGTTTGGCCGGTGGTGAATGCGGGCGAGGGCGCTGCCGCTACTGATTGCGGTAGATCGGCAATGCGGACCCAGCTTTTGCCAGGAATGTATTTGTAAGCATCTTTTAAAAAGGTACGACCAACCGAACTATCGCCTGCCTGTTTATTCAATGCAGCGCCGCTTATTAAATAAAAAGCACCTTCCTGGGTGCCGGCAACGGCAAACATTCTGCCCGCACCGGGCCAGGGTTCCAGTGCCAACCATGCGCGCTTTGCGGCAGGTTGGGCAAGATCAAGTACCCAGAAATTCTTTTCGGCTTGTGTAGCGTTTGGTTCTTTTATGCCACCGGCTATATACATTTTTGTGCCGATAATAATGCCGCAGGCATTGGCAATGGGTGCAGGTAAGGAAGGCAGGTACTCTATTTCAATTTGGCCGTTTCTATAACGCAGCATCAGCACATCGCTGTAATGTTTTGTAGCATCGCTACCACCAGCTAAAATCACTCCATCCTGCCAGGTGCATGATATACCATAGGCAAGCGGATGTGGTAAACGGCCGGCCTCTTTCCAGGAGCCATTCGCCTGCTCCAGCACAAAGATCTTATCATACCAGGTTTTAACGCCGCCATTCCAGGGTGTGCCATTACCATAGTTAGAACCACCGGCAACCAGCAATGCGCCATTCGATACACCGGCAAAAGAACCGGCAAACCCTACGGAAGAGGGAATGGCAGGCAATTGCGACCATTGCAGGTAAGGTTTGGTGGTGTCGTTGGCTATGCTGCTCAACGAAGATGTGAAGCATAGCAGGGAAAAAAATATATGGAGGAGACGATTATTCATGTGGCAATTGTTATAACAGGATAGGCTTTGTGGTCATAGGTTTACGAAGTAGGAAGTATGAAAGATTATTTCTGATTTAGAGATTTAGAAATTTTGAGATTTCATTTAGTTGTAGCCTTCGGACAAATCTCCAATTCCCGAAATCCCGAAATCGCTAAATTCTTACTTCCCACTTCTTATTTCACATTCTTAAAACCGGCAAGCTTCAATTTAACCTAACAGACCCACTTTGTTCTCTTTCGGCTTGCAGATCCAGTCAAAGAAACCAATATTTTTCAGATCTGTTTCCAGCAGTTTGTATTCATGCGCTGCAAATGGATTCAATGGAAGGCGTACATTGCCGCAATCACAGCCAATCAGCTTCATCATGGCTTTCTGTGCGCGTAAACCGCCATACTTAACAATAACCCGCACCATTTCTACCGAAATATACTGCAGTCGTTGCGCTTCTTTCAGGTTTCCTTTTTTAAACTCATCTATCAGTGTATTGTATAAAGGCGCCACAAAATTATAGGTACTGCCTATAAAACCTTTAGCGCCGGTAGCCAATGCGCCTAACAACATTTCATCGGTTCCATATAAAATGTCGTATTTGTTATTACTGAAGTTAACACATGCCTGATATTCGTGGATGTGGGGAGCGGTATATTTAATACCGGCAAATGAAGGAATGTTCTCTGCTTTCTCCAGCAGTTTTAACATATCGAGATTAATGCCTGTTAAGCCCGGAATATTATAATAGTATAAGGGCAAAGCCGGTGCGCCTTTGGCAATTTCCTGCAGGCACGATACCAGTAGATCAACAGAGTCTACTTTAAAATAAGTGGAAGGCGTGGCTGAAATAACATCAGCGCCAATCTTCTGCGCATGGGCTGCCAGTTCACGGGCTTCAACTATGCTATTGTGCCCTACATGCACAAATACCAGCAATCTTTTATCTGCTGCTTTTACAAATGCTTCTGCCAGTTGTTTTCTTTCGTCTGTGGTCAAAGAGGGGCCTTCACCGGTGCTGCCGCAAACAAACATGCCTTTAACCTTATTATCAATTAACAGGTTCACTACATCGGGAACTTTGTTGAAATTGATGGTTCCATCAGGATTCATTGGGGTAAAGGGTGCGGATAACAGTCCGGTAATGTGACTCAGGGATGTGCTCATTATATTTATTTATATTTTTTCTTTGTCAATAATTCTTTCGCTATCAGTTTTTGAAACACAATGGTTTCATAAGGATCCTTACTGCCGGCTTCGTATAAACAATTGATCGTTCCATCCGGTAAAACAGCCATACAGGAATAAGCCGACGGACCTGGAAATAAGGTACGGATCACCGGCCATGTTTGTCCTTCATCATAACTTGCCCTAATGGTCATGTTGAGCCGTTTGGCTGAAGCCGGATTCAGGAACAGCATACAACTTTTTGTTTTTTTAGCGGGCCAGGTATACCGGATAATACTTGCCTGGCAAACCGGTTCTACCAACGCGGGCATATCAACCGGGGCTGTCCAGGTAATGCCGCCATCATAACTGATTGCATGGGCGCGGCAGTTGCGTTGAAAATACGAGCGCATGTTCATCAGTAAAGTGCCGTTACCATCTGCCACTTCTACCACCTGGCATTCATTCATTTTTGGGGTGATGGCGCCGCCTAACTGCCAGGTAGCGCCATGATCATCGCTATAAATAGCATGCGAGCCCATGGACGGATGTCCCTGCTTTGGAGTGGTGGTTGAATCATCAAAACTGTAATCGCAGGGAATTACCAGGCGGCCTTTGTGCGCTCCGTTCTTTATTTGTATGCCTGTACCAGGACCTGTTGCATACCAACCCCACTCCTTCTTTTTAGTGGTAGCGGTAATATCTTCGGGTACGCTCCAGGTTAAGCCATCGTCCTTGCTTCTGCTTATCCATACGGTGCGGGTGCTGCGACTGAGTTTTTTTATAATATCCTTTTCCTTGTCATCACCCAGGTTATGGGTCATCAACAAACAAATGTCACCGGTTATTTCATCAACTACCGCACAGCAATTGCCACAGGTGTTGGTGCTGTCGTCCCAGATAACCTGTTGCGCGCTCCAGGTACGTCCACCATCGGTTGAGCGTTTTAATAACATATCAATATCGCCGGCATCGGCGGCATTGTTCCTTCTGCCTTCGCAAAAAGCCAGCAGCGTGCCTTTGGTGGTTGTCACCATAGCAGGAATACGGTAACTTTTATAACCGTCCGTGCCAGACACAAATAACGAAAGGGTATCGACTTTCGCATGTGCCTGTGCACGAACGGGAAGAGGTGACCATAACATCGCAACCAAACCAATCAACCTGCAATAATTTATTATTCTTCGCATGGTATCAAGCTATCTAAATGTATTGACTTCACCCAAAATGAAAAACTCCGACATCATTTCATACGCTATGGCACGCAGGCTGGCGACCTCACTTTCATCGATGCCCTGGTACGGCCAGCGCAAACACGTACCCACATTCGCCCATCCACCAATGGCAGCTAATAATTTATCTGCCGCCTGGTTGCTATATCCTTTCGTGCTTATATAGGGTTGTATATGCTGGCTCATAAAGAGCTGTATCCATTTCTCCAGGTTCAGCGCCCGCGGCATATCCGTTAACATCAGCTCGTACCACTGTTGCGCAGCCGCCGGATGTAAACAGGCTACGTTTGAATAAGCGCCATGTGCACCCAAACTCACACCCGTTGCCAGGTGGTGTCCCGGTATAAATAGCGATAATTCAGGCGCCCATTTTTTCATGGCCGCATACCATGCCGCATCGCCACCTGCTGTTTTGCAACCAACGAGATCTATACCGGCTTCCTTTACCTGGTAAAATTCCTCCGGGCTCAATCTTTTTTTGGCATGGGGGGGATTGTACAAGACCAACCCCACCGGTCCGGCCGCTTCGCTTATTACTTGCAGATAGCGGATCACTTCCCGCATGGAAGGCGTCGACCAATCGGGTAAGATAACCTGTATGGCGCCCGGTTGCAGCGCTGCTGCCCGTTTTACCCGGCCAAGTGCCATGACCGGACTGGTGTGGCAGGCACCAATTTGAAATGGCATGCCTGCGGCGTTGCATTTTTCGGCCAGTATGTTGCTGATGGTATCAAACTCTTCTTCCGTTTGACTATAAAACTCACCGGCAGTTCCATTTGAATAAATGCCATTTACCTGCATGGCAATAAGGGCATCTATTTCTTCTCCCAGGTTGTTGTAATTGATACTGTCATCGTTATTAACGGGTATTAACAATGTTGCCCAATTGCCCCTGATGTCTGCTGCCGTTAGTGGATCCATTGCCTTTTATAGTTGTATGCTTTAATAACCATCGGTTTGCAGTAACTGTCCGTTATTAGCCAGTACATTGGCGGCCAGCGGCCAGAACAAGGGTGTGGTTTTTCCAACCAGGTTCGGCACATAGGTATATACATTAATGGTACCGCCTTTATGAAAACGCACCAGGTCGTACCAACGCTTGTTCTCAAAGAACAGCTCACGGCCACGCTCATCCAGTATCTCTTTCTCAACACTGGCTTTATCGGTAGCACCTGCATAATTGCCTAAACCGGCACGGCCACGGGTCTTGTTCAGGTAATCGATCGCTTTTGCCGTATTGTTAATGCCTGCATACGCTTCGGCTTCCATCAGGTATATTTCACCCAATCGGTACATAATAATATCGTTATCAGATACCCTGTCGTCAGTGTATTTATTGCCAGGCAGTTTGGTGATCCAGGAAATTTTTTGTGTAGCGCCCTGACGCTCGGTAACCCAGGTGAATGGAATACGTTTATCGCCACTGGCATACAAGGCTTTTGATTTGGCGCTTATCTGGTAAGCGCCCTGACCGTTTGATGTGGTAATACAATATGGTAAACTATCTATATTAGTAGCACCCGTTACCCCGGTAAGGTATGGCAGTGCGTTGAGCCCATAATTGGCAGCGCTTTCATCCCGGTTGAAATAAGCAGCAAGAATGATCTCGCTATTGGCCCGGGTGGTGGTTACTTCTTTAAAGTCGGTCCGCAAAGTCAATCCAGTAGTTTTCTCTACTTCAGCCAGCGCAATAATAGCGTCGTTGAAATCAGCGGCGCCGCCGGCCAGCACTTTTGCGCTCCACAATTTGGCATCTGCTTTCAATGCCTGGGCTGATGCATAAGAAAAACGATATTTACCAGAAATTGTTTTTGCCGGATATAAAGCAATCGCCTTATCCAAATCGGTAATGATCTGCGTCATAACCTCTGTAGCTTTTGCCCGGGGCAATTGAGGCACATTCTCATCGGTGATGGCTTCTAGCATTAAAGGCGTGTCGCCAATAATGCGGATAAGGCTGAAATAAATATAAGCCCGTAAACTGTAGGCTTCTGCCATCACTCTTTTCTTTGTGCTTTCATTGGCAAATTGAAAATCCTGGATCTTCGACAATAACAGGTTGCAGTTACCGATGGCTTTATACCAGTTGGTGTAATCGAAAGGACCGGAGGTAGGTGAAAGGTTGTGCGTCCAGGCCTGTGTAAAACGTGAATTGAGAGCAGATATCAATTCTTCGCCTCGCTCGGTGCCATAGGCAAGATTGTTGGCAATACCGGTGATACTCTGCGGGCCGATCTTTGCAGAACCCCGGAGATACATATATATTCCCACAACGTATGGCTCAAAATCACCTTCGCTTTGAAAATACTCATCATCTGTAATGGATGATTCGGTTTTTGTTTCAAGCAATTTTTCACAACCGGTTCCTCCTGATAGCAACCCGAAGCTTATTATAAGAAAAAATAGTTTGTTCATATACTGTAATTACAATCGTTATCAATTGATATTATTTAAACCGAACGGTAGCCCCTAAGGAAAACTGGCGGGGGCGCGGATAACCGATCGCATCGAACCCGCTGTAGGTTTCCGGATTCACTCCTTTATATTTTGTGAGATAACCTATATTATAAATGCTACCGAATATATTTAGCCCGGCAATGCGTGCTTTTTTTACCAGTTCTTTCGGCAACTCATATCCCAGATAAATTTCCCGGAAGGCCAGGAAATCGCCTTTTTCGAACATAGTGCTTACATCAACGCCATAGGAATTGTTGGTACCAACCGTTGTAACCTGGCGAATGTAGTTCCGCTGGCCAAAATCATAGTCGGCAAAAGAAAAGCGCGCATATTTCTTACCAACATCACCGGGTTGTTTCCAGATGTCATCGCCCAGTGCTTCGGCAGGAGCGCCTTCATTAAAAGCCCGGCCCTGACCTAACGAACGGGCCAATGCGCCATTGCTGATCACATGGCCCAGCGCATAATCCATGGCAAAACGCAACGTTAGGTTTTTATAAGTAAAGGTGTTTTGCATACCACCGATCTTGTCGGGAGCTCTGTATCCCATGAACACCATATCACGGCTATCGATGATGTTATCATCGTTCAGATCGGCCCAAATGTAATCACCGGCGCGTTTGCCTACGGTTTGACCCGAGGGAGAAGCCATCAGGTCTTTTTTACCCCACGCAGCTGCTTCCGCATCGGTTGAAAAAACGCCTTCTACTTTAAAGGCATATAAACTGTATGGGCGCTCGCCTTCGGCAAATCCGCCTACTTCCACTTCACTCTTTGAAGCAGGATCGTACACCGTACCACCAAACTGGCGGTTCTTGTCGCGGCCATTATCCGGTAGGTCTGTAACTACAGTTCTGTTCAATGCAAACGAGAAGTTGGTTTTCCATGTAAATTCCTTGTATTTTAAAACAGTGGCTGATAATTCAATTTCAACGCCCCTGTTCCGTAATGATCCGTTGTTATATACCATAGATGGAAATGGTCCTTCTAACGGTAATGGCTTGGAGGCAATCCTGTTGTTGGTTAACTTGTTGTAAAAGTCAACCGTTAACGTGATGCGGTTCTTCAGGAACCCGGCATCAACAGCCAGATCGGTGGTTTGTGTTGTTTCCCATACCAGATTGCGATTGGCGAGGTTTTCGCGTACAATGCCGCTTGTTTGTGCATACGTTGTTCCTGAATAGCTGCCATAGGTGTCGCCTACTTTCAGGTCATTTAAACCTGCACTGCCTATACTTGCCCGCAATTTTAATGCACTTACATATTTGCTTTTCCAGAAAGATTCGTTGTGCAGGTTCCAGCCAACTGATAAAGCAGGAAACAGGGCATATTTATTACCGGGAGCAAAATAAGAGAAACCGTCGTAACGAAGTGAACCGCCTACCAGGTACCTGTTGTCATAATCATAACTGAACTGACCAAAATAACTGGCAGACCGTTTGTCTTCCAAACTGGTGCTGAACTCGGTTACGTTGGTAACAATCTGATCATTCACCAGCGCCGTGGTAGGTTCTTCAATAGTATATACATAATCGTTCGTTGCGCGCTGTGACCCGATCTTTACAATATTTTCCTGATACCTGGTATAGTTAAATCCAGCCAGTACGCTGAAGTTATGGTCATTAAAAGAATGATCATATTGTAAGATCTGGTCGATCATCAACTGACGCATATTATTGGTGTTCTCAGACTTTTGACGACTTGTAGATAACTGTATTGAACCCGGAAATGCTTTTCTGAACAGCATATTCCGGTTATCATCCAGTATATAAGAAACCGCCGGTCTGAAATGAAGTCCTTTCACAATAGTTATATCCCCGCCCAAACGGGTTACCAAACGCTCTGTGTTCACCCTTATATCATCGTATTTAAGCGTGTGAAAACGGTTGCGGGTAGTTGTTACTTCACCAAAGGCTGGGGTACCGTCGTCCCGGAAAATACGGATCAACGGAGTAATGCGGGTGGCCCGTACCAGGTCGTTGGTATAGGATTCAACATAGTTAGGGATCACGTTCTGGTAGTTCACCATGGCATCGAGCTTAAAATTATTGGTGACCTTAAAACCAAAGTTGCCCAGTACGTTATACCGTTTGTAGTTGGTTCCCACAAAAATACCTTGCTGGTTCACATAGCCCAGCGATACATTGTAGTTGGCGTTTTCGCTGCCACCGTTCACACTGGCATTGTAGTTATCGGAGATGCCTGTATTCCATAGCTTGTCCTGGTAATTATTATCGGCATACAATAACCTGGTACCGGGATTGATGGGATCATCCATCACCTGCCATCCGTTGGCCAGCAGGTTATCTACATAACCTTGTCCTTCAATGGCCACCAGGTTATCGTATAAAGCGGTTAAATTAATGGAGTTGCTATACTGGCCTTTTGTTGTAAACGTAGTAGTGCCTGCTGAAAAACCGCCTTTGTTCAACAGATTGTCTTTATTAAGCGCATCAGCCGTATTTTTTACAGTAGTGCGGGCCAGGGTAAGGTAATCCTTCGCACTTAAATAGTCATAATCGCGCATTTGGGTATCCCAGTTACGGCGATAATTAAAGGTGATCGTTGGCTTTGCACCATATTTACCCGACCTGGTTTTGATTACAATTACGCCATTTGCACCGCGTGCACCATAGGCAGCTGTAGAAGCGGCGTCTTTCATTACCTGGAACGATTCAATATCATCGGGGTTGATATCATTCAAGGAGCGGAATACGCCATCGATAACCACCAGCGGGTCAGAAACATCAACATTGCTGTTTGCTTTGCCATCACTTGTGCCCAGCCCCGTACCATAGGAATTGAGTTTGGTACCGCCACGAATGAGGATATTATTGGCCCCTGATCCCGGTTGCCCGTTCACAATAGGAACCGAAACCCCGGCCAGCTTTCCCTGAATGGCTTGTACCGGGTTAGGGTTTGGGGTATTAACCAGTTCTTCAGCGGCCAGTTTTGATACGGCTGCTGCTGTTTTGTTACGGGTTTGTGTCATATACCCAACCACCACTACATCGGTGAGGGATGTTGCTTCGGCATCGAGCGAAACGTTGATTACATTTTGCCCGTTTATTGACACTTCCTTTGGTTGGGCGCCTATGTAGGAAAGCACCAGGGTATCGTTCAACGAGTTAACCCTGATCTGGAACTTACCGTTGTTATCGGTGACAGCGGCACGGGTTGTTCCCTTTACAGTAATTGTTACATTGGAAAGCTTTTCGGAGGTGGAGGTTGTTGTGACGGTGCCCGAAACAGTCGGATTGGTTTGCCCAAAGCCAACGGCACTAATCAGTAACCAGCAGCCAATGAGTAAGCAGGTAAGAGTCTTTTTCATAAATGGCTTGTCGTTAGTTTTGCAATTCGTTTAAAAGCAATACGTCGTTATGTACTACATAATACAAATATAGAACTCTACTCATTTATTCCAAATATTTTTGCCTGACAATTTGTACTGGATAACTTTGTAGGCTGTTTCCCGCATCATGAGGCCGCCTGGACGAGGAACTTTTATTCCTTCGCGATTAATGTACAGCATGCACTATATCAATATCTTACGCACCTAAAATAGCCACAGAAGAACAAAGTATAAACAGCCACTTGCAATAGCTGATATAGCAGGTTTAAAGCATTCGTACGCAATCGATTGTTTAAACCTGCTTAACCGTATAACTGACACAAAAACATAACCTTCATTAAGTATTACATATTCACCTAATTTTTTATTACTTTTGAAAATATGAGCATCGATAAAGACCTTTTTAAACTGAAGCCTATCGCTTATACCACGATGGCCGATCAGGTGGAGACACACCTGCGCGAGTACATCATTAAACGCTCTATTAAACCGGGTGATCCTATTCCAAAGGAAACGGAGATTGCCTCGGCATTGGGGGTTAGCAGAAATGTGGTACGGGAAGCGCTCAGCCGGTTACGCATGCTGGGCATGATCGAATCGCGCAAGAAGCGGGGTATGATACTTACCCAGCCCGATGTGATGAAAGGTCTTGAGCTGATCATACATCCTACTATATTAGATGAGAATGTGCGCAAGCAGTTGTTTGAACTGCGTTTGGTACTGGAAGTAGGTTTGGGCGATTTGCTGTTTCGCCGTAAATCGGAAGAACACCTGAAAAGACTGGATGTGATTGTTGAACGCGAGCATAAAGCCACTACACAAATAGAACGTATTCGTTGTGAAGTTGATTTTCATTCTACTTTATACGATATGGCCGGCAACGAAACCCTGAAACGTTTTCAGGATATTCTGATGCCTGTTTTTGAATACGTAGTTGAATATGAATCAAAGCTTGATCATACTTCTGTGGGTTCGGTAACACATGCCGACCTGGTTAAGATATTATATGGCGATAATTCCGAAGCCTATCCCAATGCCATGCGCAAACATTTGATGCCGCATTTGGATCACCTGTAAACCCCCAACCCCGCCAGCTGACGGGGGGTAAAGGCAACTTACAAACTCTTTTAAACGGTGTGTTACATTTGTAACGCACCGTTTTTCTTTTTATACATTTCCTCGTTACCTCCTTTCCTCATTACATTTCCTTAACACCGGTTAAGCCCCCGTTAAACGACCACCATCGCAGTAACAAAAGAAACTTTCTGTCGTCATACCGTTGTAAAAAAATATTCACACAAAAAACTATAAGGTATGAAACACGTATTCATTTTCGGCAGCATGTTGTTATTTACCGTTACAACCGCATCTTCACAGGATGAACTTGCATTCTATGTTGCCAGTAATAGCACTTCACACAAGATAACCAAATCACAACGGGAAGAGAACAGAGCAATAAGAAGAGAGAAAGCATTAACAGAACCAACTTATATGGCCGAACAACATTTTGAGACGGATTTTCCGGATGCGACGAATGTAACCTGGAAGAAAATTGGTATTGAAGAAGCTTCTTTTACCCTGAATGGCAAAGAGATGAAAGCTTTTTATGATTATAATAATGACCTGATAGGTACTACAATGCCGGTCAGTTATCTGGATATGCCTGCAATTGCCAGAAATTATATTGCAAAACATTTCAGCGATTACACCACGCAGTCGGTTATCCTGTTTGATGACAACGAATATAACCAGAGCGATATGGTATTATACGGCAATGCATTTGCAGATACTGATAACTATTTTGTAGAATTATCAAACAATAATAAAAGAATTGTGTTGGAGGTAAACATGGAGGGATTGGTAACCTTCTTTAAGGATCTTTCTTATAGTAATGTTAAATAAACACTTTTAAGTACAGGTTTCCGCTTAGGTGTGAAACCTGTACTTGAAAAAGTTGTTAGTGAACACAATTATTAGTCGAAAATGTCATTAATACTCTTATATGAAACCTGTTACTATACTACTGGCGGAAGATAACCTGGTTTTGGGGCTATTTGTTAAACAAGCATTGCAACAGGCTGGTTACCGGGTTTGGTTTTGTACGGATACCTCAGAAGCATTTCAATATTATGCTGATAAAAATCCCGACCTGGTTTTGCTCGATAGCAATCAGTCGGTGCACACCAACTTTTCACTGGCCAGCAAAATACGGCAGGTAAATAAATTAATACCTATCATGTTCCTGTCGGGTAAAACGTATGAAGAAGCGGTGTATACAACCATTTGGCCGCAACTGGCGCCACAAACAGGCACAGAAGCTATCAGTGAAAAAAAGCTGTTGGAGAACCTGAATTATATGTTACCGGCTGCAGCGCCAACAGTAGTGGTTGCGCCCGAGTATGATGGGCAACACATGAAATGGTGTGGACCTGAAGATATCCTGATACTAACTTCTTTCTTTGAGGATACAGTACACTTGCGGGAATATGTTCCTAATTAAAGAATTGATGATATAATGAATAAGGGATTTTGAGATTTGCATTCTTTCCACAGGCTCTACTTCGCACATCTCAAAATCCCTATATCCTACATTATTAACGCGGTATCAAAATCGTTTCATGAGTTTCTACAAAATCCTTAAATCCGCTGATCTCGTCTTCGAGCATTCGTTTAAACACCGGAGTAAATATGCGGGCAATCTGTTCGCCGGCCTTGCCTAACGGCGCATGATAAGTGAGAATCACATCTACCGTAGTTCCCTGTCCGCCCAACGAATCGCGAAAACCTATTTTACCGGCATTATCAATAGATGACCCAGGCAAACTTTGCCAGGCAATCATTTCCCCGTACCGTTCTTTCACTATTTCGGAATGCCATTGCAGCGTACCAACCTTGCCGGGGATCTCCATCACCCAGTTTGAAAACAATTCATCCTGTTCTTCCACGCGCACCAGGTGCTTCATGAATAATGGGAGGTTCGACAGATTTCTCCACATGGCATATACTTCTTCGCGCGGTTTATTGACAACCATCGAGGCCCGGATATTGACCGACCTGCCGGCTGCTACTTTTTCTATAGAATGGTATACTTCGCTGAACGACCGCTTACCGGCAATCCCTTTATAAGTAAGGTAAAAGCCTACAGCGGCTTTTAAAAAGCGCCTGGAAGAATTTCTGTTGAATGCACTGCCAATTAACATAATTCCGCCTGCTACGGAAGCCATCCTTTGACAGGTGGCGGCACTCATTAATTTATCCCGATTGCTGTGCATAAAATATTATTTTAAAAGTGGATAGTATTGAAGAATAGCATTAAGTATCAAAATACTATACCAGCCATGCAGGGCAACAGGACGTTACCATTATTACATACAGGGGAAATTTGTGGCCTTTTTTCTACAAAGGGGCCTGAAATAGGAGATTTCTGATTTTGAGATTTTGGAATTTGGGAATATGCGGAAAGGCTGACAATAAAGAAATCTAAAAAACGCTAAATCCCTAAATCAGCAATTTCTTAGTCGTGTCTCATGCCTTCCGCTACCCTGAAAATATGAATGAGGTAGGGAAATAAGGCATCCATGGTTTCTTCGGTGCCTTTGGTTGAACCGGGCAGGGTAAGCACCAGGGTATTTTGAATAAACCCGGCTACGCCACGTGACAACATTGCATAAGGGGTGCGTTGCTGTCCGTATTGCCTGGCAGCTTCCATAATGCCGGGAATGGCACGATCGAGCAGTGGTGTTATGGCTTCGGGGGTAACGTCGCGGGGCGACAATCCCGTTCCACCCGTAAATAATACCAGGTTATACTGTTCCTCAACCAGCTGTTTTACTTTTGATTGAATCACCTCCACTTCATCGGGGATGATCTCGTACAGGCCGGTAGTGAGGTTGTATTGCTTTAATTTTTGAAGGATCACTTTTCCGGCCCTGTCTTCTTTATCACCTGCTGAAATACTATCACTGCAAACGATGACGGCGCAACGCAGACTTTTCGTGAGCGAATCCTTAAAGTCGGTTTTGCCGCCTTTTTTATTAACCAGCTTAATGGTGCTGATCTCAATTTCTTTATCCAGCGGTTTCAGCATATCGTACATGGTCAATGCCGTTACAGAGGCGCCATGCATCGCTTCCACTTCTACCCCTGTTTTATAAATGGTGTGCACTTCAACGGTAACAATGATATTCAACCCTTCTATCGTATGGGTAATGGCTGCATACTCAACAGGCAGGGGATGGCAATCGGGAATAACATCACTTGTTTTTTTAATGGCCAGCAAACCGGCGGCGCGGCTAAATTCAAACACATCGCCTTTGGGTACTTTGCGTTGTTGTATTGCATCGATCGTTTCCTGTTTGGATACTTTTACAATCGCAGTAGCAATAGCCTGTCTTAACGTGTTTACTTTGTGGGTTATATTGACCATTAGTAGTGTGTCGTCTAATTATTTATTTTCTTTCCACTGATACGATTCATCCCCAAACAGCTCTTTGCCCCAAATGGGTAGTTCGGCTTTTATTCTTTCCACTGTTTCCGTACAGGCATCGATGGCCGCTTTGCGGTGTGCCGATGAAGTAAATACAAACAGGCAGATCTCCCCGGCTCCTATTTTTCCCATGCTATGATGCACATGCATACAAACAAGCGGGTATTTGGCAAAAATATCTTCCCGTATCACATGCATTTTCTCCAATGCCATCTCTTCATAGGCAGTATATTCTATCGCCGTTACTTTATTGCCATCGATCTCATCGGCCCGTACCTGTCCTAAAAAAATGCTATGACCGCCGATATTTGTTTTTGTATCGTGCTTTTGAATACTCTCGGCAATAAAGGAAGCCGGAATAGGCCCCTTTGTGAATATATTTTTTGGCTTGCGTTCTGTGATCATGATTCAATTTTTTGGTGATTTATCCGCCCGCAAATGGCGGCAACAACGCCACCGTATTGTTCTCTGCCAGGGCTGTATTGCCGTTTACGATCTGTTTGTCTACCGCAATGATATAGGGCGCATTCGTCAGTGCCGGATAGCGTTGATTCAATTGCGCCACCAACTCGCTGGTATCCGCCACACCTTCTACGTTGACGGGACTGGTTCCCAATATATCTGTCAACTGTCCAAACACAATAACCTGTACCGCCATAAAATGATTTTACAATTCCACAAAATTACTTAATTCTTACAAGGTGGCCTCTGCCAGCCAGTAGCCCTTTTCTTACTCATTTATTGAGTTGAATGCCCCACTGCGGCGGGTGATTCTAACTTTTTCTCTTTTGGCTTTACCTCGGTACTGGTAAAGATCAATTTTATAGATGCCACCAGCAGCGCCGAAGCCAGGATGTTCTTTAAAATGGACTGTTTGAATTTCAGAGCGCCAAAATAAGCGCCAGCCAATCCTCCGATAAATGCAACGGCTACATAAATATACATATCGCCACTAAAGTGAATACCTTTCTGTAATTGTCCCAATAACCCGGCTATGGAGTTCACAAAAATAAACAGGGCGCTAATGGCTGCGGTTTGCTTCTGGTCGGTCCATTTAAGCATCAACAAAATGGGTGATAATATAATGCCGCCACCAATACCAATAAGGCCCGACAAAAAACCGATCGTTGCACCAATCAATAACGACAATGGCCAATTCGCTTTTTTAAATTCCGCAACATCTACTTTACTAAAGAACCAGAAACGAATGACCGGTATCAATAACAATAGTCCTAATATTTTTTTATAGATGTCTCCATTTATATGAATCATTCCGCCCAGGTAAGCCATGGGGATGGAAGCTATAGCAAATGGTAAAAACAGTTGCCATTTAAAATGTTTCCCGCGATAGAACTGAATGAATGAGGTAAGAGATACGAACAGATTCAACATAAGTGCTGTAGGCTTCATCACTTCAGGCGCCAAACCAAACAGGGCCATCAGGGCCAGATAACCGCTGGCGCCGCCATGCCCCACGGAAGCATAGAGGAATGCTACAAGGAAGAGTAGACCGTAGAATAATATTTCCATTGGAGCCATATCTTTTTATTTCTGATTTATAGATTGTGCGATTTCGAGATTTAAATCACAAAAAACAAATCCCAAATTTCAAGGCCTGTGGCTTTGGTTCTTATTATTTGTTTTGGGAATTTGTCTTTCAAATCAAAAAATCTCAAAATCTCAAAATCCAGAAATCTTACATTGGCAATAAATGCACCTCAACCTCCTCCCCTTCCCGATAGTCCATTTTTTCTTCCGGTAAACACAACAGGCAATTGGCCATGGCAAATGATCGGAGGCGATACGATTCCTGTGCATCTAACGGTACAACGGTTTGCCCATCGTAATACCCTTTTAAGAAAAAGGTCAACACCGCTGTTTTGGAATACGCCTTCGCCAGTGGCGCCTGTATCGTTTTCAGCACCGGCTTTAATTGCATCAACTCTTCCAGCGCCGGTATCACATATTCATAAAAGCAGGTAAGTACCGATGATGGATTACCGGGTAATCCAAACACCCATTTGTTTTCTTTCTTACCCACGAACAATGGTTTACCCGGACGTTGTTTTAATTTATGGAATAGAGTGGTTACGCCACAGGCCGCTGCCGCTTCGGGAACAAAATCATAATTGCCTACACTTACGCCGCCGGTTAATAAAACCACATCGCTATTGTCCATTGCGTTCTGTAAAATATCTTTTACCGTTTTCGGATCGTCCTTTGCTTCAAACACCGGTACATCTTCTATCTGCAATCCCTGCAACGCTGCGCGCAACTGAAATGAATTGCATTCATATACCTGTCCGTGCAATAACGGTAAGCCCGGTTGCTGCAATTCATTACCGGTAACAATGATGCTCATCACCGGCGTAGGATACACCGAAACTTCCGCTACACCGGTAGTTGCCAGAAAACCCACAGCCGCAGGCGTTAGTCGCTGACCTTTCGACAATACCAGTTCGCCGGCTTTGATTTCTGAGCCTTTTAGCCGCACATTATTTCCTGCATTCAATTGTTCGTCAAGGATGTGCAGCTGGCCGTTATTTACCTGTATTTTTTCCTGCATCACAACCGTATCGGCCCCGGCGGGCACTGCTGCACCGGTAAAAATGCGCATGGCCTTGTTGGCTTCCAACAAAAACAATTCAGGCGCACCAGCAGGCACTTCGCCATGTATCGTCAACGTTTTATGCAATTGCAAGCCGGCAAACGATAAAGCATAGCCGTCCATGGCCGATTGATTGAATGCCGGAATATCCGTCAATGCAAATACATCGGCCGCCAATACCCGGCCTGCAGCTTGTTGTAATGGAATGGTTACCGGCGCTAATGCTTTGGCATTGGCGCGGATCTTATTTTTAGCTTCTGTTACAGAAATCATGACGCTTGTATTATCCTCCGATGGTGATCATGCTGCGGTTTTGAATAGCGCTGGCTTCAATATGTTCAAAATCTGCGCTGAATTGACCGCCCAGTTCTTTGGCCTTGGCATGAATACTCTGGCGAATTAAAGGAATGATGTCTTCGCCATTTCGTAAGGCGGTGAGCAGATCGGTTTCTCCTTTTCCAAAGAGACAATTTTTCATTTTGCCATCTGCGGTTAAGCGCATCCGGTTGCAGGTACTGCAAAAAGGTTCGCTCATGGTACTGATGACCGCAAATGTTCCGGCGTGGCCCGGGACCATAAATTTTTTAGCGGTATCGTTCAATTCATCTTTCAACCGGATGTAAGAGTATTCCGCTTCTACGGTCTGTAATATTTGTTGTAAGGTAAGCACTTTGTTGCTCGTCCATCGGTTGCCCTGAAATGGCATGAACTCAATAAAGCGTACATGCACCGGCGTGTTTTTTGTCCAGGCCACAAAATCATTGATCTCATGATCGTTAAAATCCTTCATCATCACAACATTCACTTTGGCGCGAATGTCGTTTTCCAGCAACAGGTGTATATTATCATAAACCCGCTGGAACTGGTCGCGGCGGGTGATCAGTTGAAATTTATCGGCCTGTAATGTATCCAGACTAACATTGAGCGAGGAGATACCGGCTTGTTTTAATGTGGGCAGAAACTCATGCAGGCGAACGCCGTTGGTGGTCATCGTTAATGTAACGGGCAGTTTCGACAGGGCAAGGATGATGTCGGCCGCATCCTTGCGAACCAGCGGTTCGCCACCGGTCAACCGGATCTTTTTTACACCCAAACTGACAAAAGTTTTTGCGATTGCTTCTATTTCATCGGCCTGCATCAGTTTTGACGCGGGCGTGAATTCGTATTCCTCTTCAGGCATACAATAAAAGCAGCGAAAATTACAATTGTCGGTCAGTGAGATCCGTAAATAATCGTGCACCCTGTTAAACTGATCAATTATCATTTCCTGCAATTGGTTAAGAAGTGTTTGAAGAAGTAAAATTAACCTAAAAATGCCAGTAAACAGGTTGAAAAAGTTGATAGAGTTGATAGAGCTGATAAAGTTAATGGGGGTAGAAAAGTTAGCTTCCCGGCCTTTATCAACTTGTCAACTTTATTAACTTATCAACTTTTCATATTCATCCACTGTATCAATATCGATATTACCCTGGGGGAAGTCGACCGCGACCGTTTGATCGGGCTGCTGCTGCATGATCTTCTTTGCTCCTGAGTCGCCCTGTAAATCAAGCAATTGCGGGAACATGGCTTTTTCAAAAAGGGCAGGAATGCCCAGTGTTCCGGCATAGGCGCTGGCAACAATGGCTTTTCCGCTTTTTTGTTGTTCCTGGATAAGGTCCAGCAACAGACCGGGAGTCACAAAGGGCTGATCGCAAACCATAAAGATCACCTGTTCCGGCGTGGGCGTGCGGCTCAGCAACGCCTGGAGACCGCACCGGATGGAGGAAGCGATCCCCTGCTGCCACTCCGGATTAAAAACGACCTGCACCTGGCTGGCGTCTACCGCAGCAACCAGTTGATCGGCATGGGCGCCCGTTACCACCACGGGTTGGGTGGTTATTTCAAGGGCCGTTTGCACGGCATGTTGCAACAGGTTCTTACCCTGCCAGGCCAATAATTGTTTAGGGCGGCCTAACCGGGAGGAACCGCCGGCGGCTAATATCACTATGTCGGTGTGAAAAATGGTCATACTATTCCCGTTTTGATCTTCCATAATGCAGGTTTTGACTTCATACATCAAATTCTGATGCCAGTGATTCGTTTTTGGCTGTATCAGCATACACCTCACTTCACCTTCACCTCCTCCATCTCCTTCTCCACCCGTGGGTGAATGGTATCGGCGCTATTGCGCAAAAACTCCCCCGCCCGGCCGGCAATAACGGCTTTTATTTCTGCAATGATAGATAATGCGATCTCTTCGGCATTTTCGGCGCCAATGTTCAAACCAACAGGTCCGTATATAGAAGCCAGTTGCTCTGGCGTGGGTTCTATCCCCTCCACCTTTAATTCGTCCAGCATGCGCACCAGTTTTTTCCGCGGACCCAGCATACCTATATAAGTAACGCGCCGGGTAATCAACTGCCGCAACACTTTGAGGTCATAATTATAATTATGGGTCATCAGCACAAAAACCGTTTGCGCATCGATGGTTACCTGCTCTATCACCTGATCGGGTTTGGTCACCAGTACCTGGTTAGCGGTAGGAAACCTGGCCGTCGTAGCTTGCGCCGGCCGTCCATCGGCTACCGTTACCTGCCAGCCCATAATATGAGCCATTTGCGCTACTGGCATGGCATCATTTCCTGCACCAATGATGATCACCGATATGGCGGGTTTTATTAATTCAATAAAGGCTGTGAATTGTTTGCCTTCCGATACATATGTTTTGGTAGCAGATACCTGGTTAACAAAAGCGGTTTTGGCGTCGGCCGTCAATGCCTTCTGCAACGCCTCATTTCCTATCCGGGCCGTTACGGTTTCACCAGGTAATTGTAATAAACAGGTGCCCGGCTGCACTTCGCGCCGGTCGTTCAGGGAAAAAAGCATCACCAATGCGGCATGTTGCCGTTGTGCGCTGATGGTCTTTAATAATTGAATGGGATTATCGGGTAAATCGGGTAATATCGGTTCTATAACAATATGTATAATGCCTTCGCATCCCAGTCCTACCCCTAATTTGGCATCGTCTTCATCGGTAGTATCATAGGTTACCAGCATGGGTTGCTGGCGTGCCATTACGAGCAACGCTTTACGCAGGGCATCGCCTTCCAGACAACCGCCGCTGATAGCCCCGGTCAATTGCCCATCTACTGTAATTAACATCCTGGCGCCTGGCCGGCGGTAAGAAGAACCCTGTACATGCACCACGGTGGCCAGCGCCGTTTGTTTTCCCTGCTGTTGCGCCTCCTCGTAGGCCTGTATAATGGCCTGAATTTCTTTCATGTTTCGAATTATTTGTTTCGGGAGCGTTATATATTTAATTACATAACCTGAATTAAAGTTACAAAAGTTGCCACATATAATTTGTTACAAATTCGACCAACGGCGTTGGGCATAATTTGGCTGCCATTCAGCCAATAACCAGGGAAACCGCTTTTTCATTTTCGTACCTTACTATCCTCAAAATCACCTGCTTTATGGCTTCCTACAAACTCAGTATCAACGGCACCAGTTTTACGGTAGAAGCTGATCCCAAAATGCCCTTGTTATGGGCGTTGCGCGATCTGCTGAATTTAACCGGTACAAAATATGGATGCGGTATGGCGCAGTGCGGCGCCTGTACAGTGCATCTCAACGGCAACGCCATTCGTTCGTGCTCCATGCCGGTATCGGCTGTGGGCAATCAAAAAATAACCACCATTGAAGGTTTGAGTTCCGACAACTCACATGCCGTACAACAGGCGTGGATCGCAGAGCAGGTTCCGCAATGCGGCTATTGCCAGACCGGACAAATTATGTCGGCGGCCGCTTTGTTGAAACGGAATCCCAACCCCACCGACCGGGATATTGACCTGGCCATGCAGGGAAATCTTTGCCGTTGCGGCACGTATCCCCGTATTCGCAAAGCCATTCACAAAGCAGCGGCGATGATGAAACAACCGCCGGCAAAAAGTTTTTAACCCCGCTGCAGCGGGATCTTCGGTTCCGCTACGCAAAATCTTCCACCTGTTAAACCAACCTGCTTTATGCCAAACACCAATTCCATCAACCGCCGCGCCTTTCTTAAATTATCCAGCTTTACAAGCGCCGCGCTTACCATAGGATTCTACTTTCCTGCCCTGGCGGAAGAAAGCACTATTATTACCGCCGAAACAGCCGATAGCCTGGGCGTTACATTAAACGCCTTTATCTCTATCGACAAAACCGGTAAGGTGACTATTTTAAATCACCGCGCTGAAATGGGACAAGGTTCTTTCCAATCCGTTCCTCAAATGATCGCGGAAGAACTGGAAGTATCGCTTGACCAGGTGACGATCTCCTTTGCACCCGGTCACCAAACTAAATATGGCAGCCAGGGAACCGGCGGCAGTTCTACGGTGCGAAGTGCGTATAAACATTTGCTAAGGACCGGCGCTACCGCCCGCGAAATGCTGATAGAAGCCGCTGCGAAAAAATGGGCCGTGCCGGCAGCCGAATGTTATGCATTGAAAGGCGAAGTCATTCACCGCACTACCAACAGGAAAATAGGTTATGGGGAACTGGTAGAAGAAGCAGCGAAGCTCACGCCACCTAAACAGGTAACGCTTAAGGAAAGAAAGAACTACACCATCATAGGCAAGCCGCTGCCCCGCCAGGATACGCCACCTAAAGTAAATGGCAAAGCAGAGTTCGGTCTTGATAAAAAATTACCCGGTCTGTTGTATGCCGTGGTTGAACGCAGTCCGCACTTTTTGGGAAAAGTAAAAAGTTATAACGACAGTGCCATTAAATTGATGCCCGGTGTAAAACATGTGATTAAAGTTCAAATGCCGGTATTTGATACCATAAGGGAAGGTATAGCCATTGTTGCCGACAATACCTGGGCCGCCCTGCAGGCCCGCAAAGCATTAAAGGTAGAATGGGACACTACCGGGTTCGAACACATGGATACAGCCGCGTTGTACAACCGCATGAAAGAAGACCTGAAAAAACCGGGACTCTCACAACGTACCGGTGGTAATTTTGAAGCCACGTTTGGCAAATCGCAGAAAAAGCTGGAAGCGGTGTATGAAACGCCCTACGAAGCGCATGCCTGTATGGAACCACTGAATTGCACAGCCGATGTGAAAGAGAATTCCTGTGAAATATGGGGACCAATCCAGGCGCCGGACTGGATACAACGCGATCTGGCAGGCCGGTTAAAAATGCCTGTTGAAAATGTAACCGTTCATATGACATTTTTAGGGGGTGGTTTTGGCAGAAAAGCATTTATCGATTATACGGCCGAAGCCGCTTTGATATCAAAAGAAATAAAAGCCCCTGTTCAGGTTGTTTGGACCCGTGAGGATGATATGGCACAGGGGCCTTTTCGTCCCGGCGCGGTGTATGAATGCAAAGCGGGGTTGAACAATGGCAGTATTGCTGCTTTTCAAACAAAAATGGCTGCGCAAAATATGATGCACCAGTGGCCTCATGCCGATAAAACCAATTTTAACGGCAGTACAACGGAAGGGTTCCTGGAAACTTATTTCGATGCGATTGACCATTATAGTTTTACCGACATCCCTACCGAATCGCCGATCCCCGTGATGTGGTGGCGTTCGGTGTATGCATCTACCAATGGCTTTGCTTACGAAAGTTTTATGGATGAACTGGCGCATGCTGCAGAAAAAGATCCGCTCGATTTCAGGCGGCAGCACCTGCGCGATGAACGTTATTCAACGCTGGTTGACATGCTGGAAGAAAAAACAGGCTGGAAATCGCGCGCCAAAAATTCCGGCTGGGGCGTAGCCATTACCGAATGTTTTAAAAGCATTGTGGGTGAAGCCGTGAAAGTATCGAAACAGGCCGATGGAAAATTAACAATCGACCGCATAGTGGCCGTGATGGATTGCGGCTGGTATGTGAACCCTGATATTGTTAAAGCCCAGGTAGAAGGCAGTATTGTAATGGCGCTGGGCGCCGCTACCACCCATGAAACCCATTTCGCCGATGGCAAGGCGGTTGAACAGAACTTTCATCAATACCAGCTGCCACGCATAACCGATGTGTCCGATATTGAAGTATATATAATGGAAAATGATGAAAAGCCCGGCGGTGTGGGCGAACCGGGATTACCACCGTTTGCGCCAGCCTTGTGCAATGCCATTTTTGATTTAACGGGTAAAAGAATACGTAAACTGCCGTTTAATATGAATGAGGTGTAGAAATTTAAAGATATATAAATCATACTTCATAAGAGAGGGTTGACATTCGCCCTCTTTTTTATTAAATTGCGGTCCCAAAAACCCTTTTCATGAAATTGTCTCTTACTCCCTTGTTAATATTGTTGTTTATAGCCATTAAGTCATTTTCACAGGAAACAAAAGAAGTTACTGAAGAATATGGCGAAAAATACAGTAGGGTAAAAGTGAAATACAGTGTTTTAAAAGATAATCCAACTATAAAATCCGGGCCCTATAAATTTTACTTTACCGGTAAATTAGCTATTAGCGGCTTTTATAAAATGGATAAAAAAGACAGTGTCTGGCAACGATACGATTCCAAAGGTTCAGTGGTATCAAAAAAAATATATTCTGACCATAAGAGAACAGGTATCTGGGAATTTTACAAACAACACGAAGAACTTGCCTGGCAATACGATTTCAGCAAGGATTCTTTTATAAATCAGCCGGAGAAATCATTCGAATATACATACGCATACCAGTCTTCCAATGGAGAATGGGTTAAAGGCAAAGCAGACCGCGACCCGGTTTGGCTGCGTTCAACCTATGAGTGGCAATCCTTTCTCAACAGAACCCTGCGGTATCCTCAGGATGCCATTGATAACAATAAAATGGGAAGTCCAGGTGTGGTGGTTACAGTGGACGAAAATGGGGAAGCCATTGATTACAGCGTTGACGAAAGTGTTTTTCGAGCACTTGATGAAGAGGCACTACGGGTAGTTAAACTGTTTCAACCCGAATTTTTACCAGCCGAGAAAGACGGCAAAAAGGTAAAGTCAAAAGTACGGATACCTATTGTCTTCAGGATAGGCTGATCATTCAACTCTTATTTCCTTATTGCTTTAACCTGCGTAACAGAAATAGCTTTTCCTTTATTGCCCCAGCTATTGCGCACAAAATTCAACACATCGGTCACCTGTTGATCGGAGAGTTGTGTTTGCGCGGGCATATCGAGATTATATTTTTTACCATTCACAAACATTTCTCCATCGATCCCATTCAGCACAATACCAATGGCGCGCTTGGTATCCTGCGCGAGAAAATCTGATTTTGCCAGCGGCGGATAAACCCCAGGCATTCCCTGCCCGTTTTCCTGATGGCAGTTTTTGCAGGTGGCATTAAATACTTCCTGTCCGCGCTTCATACTCTGCGCCAGCGGATTGCTTTGGGAAAAAACCAGCCAGCCAGTTCCTGTGAGTAATACCACAACGATCAGTGCTTTCTTAACCATACAGAAAATTGAGTGCTCCATTAAAACAACAATAGTACCTGATCATTGTATGAAAGCAGCTTTTTTATCCACATTAACGTTAATTCTGATCCGAACAAATCCGCCCCCTGAACGATCTCCCTAAGCCAGTTTATACACCACCACCGGCTTATGCCACCCCTTTAGTGCAACAGAGCCGAAACAGGTTACAGATGATGCATCGGCATCGATGGCCTGTATCACTTCTTCCGAAACCAGTAATTGGGAAGCGAATTGTTTATTCAACTGCTCTATCCTTGAAGCGAGTATCACCACATTGCCGGTAATGGAATACTGCCGGCGTTGGGCTGTGCCAATATTACCAGTCACCACCTCCCCGGTATGAATGCCTATGCCAACCCTGGTAGCCCGCAGTTTGCCGTTTTCAGCAGCGATATTTAATTCCTGCAACAAGAGCACACCTGCATCAACCGCATGTTGCGAGGGATTCTCCATAGTCACGGGCGCACCGAAAGTTACCATACAACCATCGCCCAGGAACTGATTGATGATACCGTTATACCTGGTCATCGTATCGATCACTATTTTAAAAAAGGCATTCTGGTATTGTACAATCTCTTCGGGATTCTTTCCTGCAGCAAACTGAGTGAAATTCCGGATATCGATAAACATAATAGCTACCTGCATTCGCTTACTTTCGATGCGCCCATTATTCTCCAGCATCTTTTCTGCAATTTCCATGGATATCTGCTGTCCGAAAAGGTTTTCTGCCAAATGCCTTTTTTCAGCTTCTTTCAACAAATTATTTATACCTGTCCTTATCTGCCGCGCTACCAGTCCGGCGGCGATACCCGAGAATAACAGGATCGCCACTTTTACTCCGTCTGAAGCATAAAAATGATTATATAGAAAATAACTGAAAGCAACGTACGATGATGCAGCTAACAGTCCACAGAAAAAAGACAACCAGAAATTCAACCGCAGGGTGGAAAGAATGATAAATACAAAGTATATATATACCACCGGAGAATTCAGCACATTAAATTGCGGATACTGCCTGGCGATAATAAAGATCATACAGGAAGGCAGGCAAACTTCCATGACCGTATTCACATACCGTGCACCCGATGGAATCGCTTTATTGCCGGACCGCAGGTGTTTTGAAATGACCAGTAACGATACTACTTCAAACAGTAGTATCGTTACTGGAAACAGCCAGGTAATTCCGAATGTACTGGTGGGCGTATCCGGATCTGCTGTCTTTAAAAAAAACAGGTCAAGAAACCGGTAGCAAATACCTGTTGCAAATAAAACCACCAGGATCACCGCTCGACGTTTTTCATGCTGCAACAACGCTTCGTTTATACGTTCACCGATTATAACTTTCATGATAGACTATTTATACCTGATTGCAAATATTTAATGTACCTGAAATTCATTCCTGTTATCTGTTTTTCGTATTGGCAAACAAAGCAGGATGATGCATGCGACAAATGGCAATGGGAACCCCAAACAAAACCAAAACCAGAATTTCCGTCCCAGGCTTTTTGCCATCAGTCCCGTTACAACAGGGAAAAAAAATGGCAGTGCGATTATTGGTAAGGCAATTAAAAATTCCATAAAATGAGTTTTAAATAATTTTGAAAATGAGAGAAGTATGTTATGCAGTCACGAGTGCCCGTGCTGGCAATGCAGGTGTTGTTTTTCGGCTAAACCTGCTTATTAAACGATCCACGATCAGGTATATAACAGGTACCACTACCAGCGTAAGCAACATAGAGCTGGTTAAACCACCGATCAGGGCCCAGGCCATACCATTTTTCCATTCGGCCCCCGCCCCACTCGCCAATGCCAGCGGTAACATACCGATCACCATGGCAATGGTTGTCATCAGGATCGGGCGCAACCTGGTGCGACCAGACTCCAGCAATGCATCTACTGTTGTATATCCCTTTTCTTTTAACTGGTTGGCGCAATCCACTAATAATATCGCGTTCTTGGCTACCAGTCCAATCAACATAATAATGCCAAGCAGGGAAAAAATATTGAGCGATTGCATGGCCAATGCCAGCGCCAGTAAAGCACCCACCATAGCAACCGGTATAGAGAACAATACCACAAAAGGATAGATATAAGAATTATACAACGCCACCATGATCAGGTAAACAAAGATGATCGATGCGATCAATGCATAACCCATGCTGCCAAAAGCCTCGGCCTGCTGCTTCATATTGCCTTCATATTCTATAGAAATGCCGGCTGGTAACTGGTCTTTTTCAATGGCCGCTTTTATTTCTGCGCCCACAGTACCCTGCGGCCTGCCCGTTACTTCACTGGAAACTGTCACGGAACTGATCCTGTCCTTACGTTCCAGTTTGGCCGGACCGGTTGTTCTTTCAACAGTGGCAAACTGGTTAAGCCTGATGATCTGCCCGGCCGTATTCACAAATGATAATTGCTGCAGGTCATTGACGGATTCCCGGTCAAATGCATCGAGCTTTACCGTGATATCATAATCGTACTGCCCTTCTGATAACTGTGCATCACTATTACCGTTGAATGCCAGTTTGATATTATTTCCTACCTGGTCCATCCGAAGTCCCAACGCCAGCATTTTATCTTTGTCGATGCGGATACTTACTTCGGGTTTATCATTTTCTATAGAAATTTTAGCGTCAGCAGCACCCGGAACGGTTTTTATTTTTTGTAATACCGTATCGGCAAACGTAAGCAACTGCTCCACATTACTACCACTAAGCACTACCTGTATCGGCGCCTCGCTGGTACTTCCCATAATATCCACATTACTGATCCTGATCTTTGCGCCCGTAATATGCTCCTGCAATTCTTTTTTAATGGCCTGGGAAAATTTCTCCGTACTTACAGGCCTTTTACTTTTGTCGACCAGTTTTACACTTATTTCCGAAATATGCCTTTCACCCTGCGCTGCAAACTGGTTATCGCTTTTTCCCATAGAAGAGAACACATTCACCACTTCGGGTTTCGACAATATATACCGCTCCACCTCCTGGGTTTTTAAATTGGTTTGTTCAATGGTGGCTTCTTTGGGTAATTCCACTTTCACAACCAGTTCACCCCTGTCACCCATGTTCACAAACTCATTGCCAATAAAGCCGCCGCCTACCAGTGAAAATGAACCTATCAATAATCCCAGTGTAATAAGCAATACCCAACGCTTATGTCCTAAACTCCACTTGAGTAATGAGCCATAACTTTCAGTAAGGCGGTTAATATGTTTTTCAACCCACAGAATAACACGGCCACCCATCTTTTTCGGGTTAGGATGTGTCAACTTTCCGAACCGCGATACCAGCAATGGCGTAAGGGTAAAACAAACAAAAAGGCTCATGAGCGTAGATACCACTACTACCAGGGAGAACTGGCGCAGGATATCGGCGATCATACCATCCACGAGGGTAATGGGCATGAATACCACCACATCCACCAACGTGATCGACATAGCGGTAAAACCGATCTCGTTCCTTCCATCCAGCGCTGCTGTTCTTTTTCCCTTACCCATTTCCATATGCCGCTGAATGTTTTCCAGTACCACAATACTATCGTCGACCAGGATACCCACTACGAGTGACAAGGCCAGCAACGTCATGAGGTTAAACGTAAAGCCAAACAGCATAATACCAATAAATGTAGAGACAAGTGATGCAGGAATTGCGACCATTACGATAACGGCATTGCGCATGCTGTGTAAAAAAACCAGCATCACCAGGGCCACCAGCAATACAGCCAGTACCAGGTCGTGATTCACCGCTTCAGTTGCTTTCATGGTGAACTCCGATGAATCCTGTGCTATGGCAAATGTTAATCCTGCTTTGGCATATTCTTTTTCCAGCAATTTTATTTCTTCATGCATCTGCCTGCTTACCTCTACCGCATTGGCATCGGTTTGTTTGTACACCAGTAATCCGATGGCAGTACTGGCGTTATAGCGGCTGATGGTTTCTGTTTCCTTTATGCCATCAATAACCACCGCTACATCACTAAGATGAATCGCCCTTCCATCACGATCTGTGATCACCACCGCTTCAATATCTTCCCGGTTTTTGAATTTCCCGGCAAGCCGAATGGTTGTTTCACCCTGATTATTCTTGACTGAACCAGCCGGAAAATCGAGATTGGAGGTTTCAATCGCTTTCAATACCTGTTGTACATCCAGGCCATACCGTTCTACTTTTGTGCGGTCGATATTCACCCGGATCTGTCTTTCTTCACCTCCCATAATACCGACATTAGCGACACCTTCCAGTTTTGATAATAATGGAACTATACGTTGTTTCACTATATCATATAACGCCCGGTTATCTGTTTTGGAAGCCACCGACATTTTCATGATCGGGGCTTCATCTACAGAGAACTTTGAGATCACCGGATCTTTGGCATCTTCAGGCAACCGGGAAGCAATTGCATTCACTTTCCGTTGCGCATCCTGCATGGCCTGGTCAATATCTACATCAGACTTAAATTCCACGATAACATTCGACTGACCTTCCAGCGATTTTGATTTGATGTTATCGAGTTTCTCCAGAGAAGAAACCGCATCCTCTACTTCCTTCGTTATCGAGTTCTCTACTTCCGAAGGTGCAGCACCAGGATATTTTGTACTAATGGTTATGATCTGCTTCGACATTTTGGGCAGCAGTTCGTACCCGATTGAGAAATAGCTTACTATTCCTATAAGCCCCAGCACTGTAAAGATCACAACGACAAGTGTGGGCCTTTTTATTGATAGTTCGGTTAGTGACATGTTCTGTTAGTTGAAAAGTTAATAAGTTGAAAAAGTTGATAAGGTTCAAAAGCTTAGTGCTCTGCGTTTACCAGCGCACCATTCTCCAAATTCAGTTGTCCGGAGATTACGACCTGTTCGCCTGCCTGTAAACCTTCCAGCACATGCACTTTACCGGAAGTAACCACACCCGTTTGTATTGTTCGTTGTTGTACTTTATTTGCATTTACCACAAAGACGGCAGCTTGCTTTGTGCCAGCCAGCAAGGCGCTCACCGGTATGGATAATCCCGTTTCAGTAACCCCTGATGAGAATGTAACATCAGCCAGCATGCCCGCTTTCAGTTTTTCTTTACCATTGTTGGCCAAAGAGATCTCTGTGAGGAATTTACCGGAAGCATCGGCCTTATCGCTGATCATACTAATGTGTGCGGTCTGTGGTTTCGCCAACACCACACTGGTAACCACCACCGGCTGACCTGTTGTAACTTTGAATGCTTCCTGCTCAGACAAATACACATTTATTTTCAATGCTGAGTTATCGATCAGTTGCGCCAGCACGGTTCCAAACGATACATACGAACCCGTTTCAACCGATACATTTTCTATTTTACCATTAAAAGGTGATAATATCTGCATATGGGCAATCTGTTGCAACACTTCTTTCTTCTGCGCCTGCAAAGAAGCATATTGCAACTTTACACTTTCCAGCTGCATGGAGGTAGCGCCGCCCATTTCAATCAAATGAGTATAACGGTTGATGTCCAGTGAAGCCTTTGCCAGAGATGATTCAATGCTGTTTAGCTGTGCGTAAAAAACACCTGCATCCAGTTGCGCGATCACCTGTCCCTTACGAACAACATCTCCATTCTTTATATACAACCCAACCAGCTTGCCCTGTACTTCCGAAGCAATCTTTACTTCCCTGGCCGGTGACGTTGTTCCGTTAATAGTAAAAGCTGTATTGAATGAATCTGATATTACTTCCGCTATCTTAACCGGTATCACGGCGTTGTCTTTTACCGGTTGTGCCGCTTTATCGATCTTCGCTTTGTTACTTGCCAGCACCATGCCGATACTACCGGCAATTAATAGAGCGCCTGTTATTTGAATGATCTTCTTTTTCATATATTATAATGTTTTTAAAAATTCAGTTAATAATGTTCCATTTGCTTTATGTGCATCTACCAGACTGGTTTGCACATTGATAAGCGCTTGCGTATGCAAGTCACGGGATTGACTTAATTCTCTTTCTGCATCGAGTAACTCGATCAATGTGGTTACGCCTTCGGTATACAATGCTTTGCGGGATGTAAATACTTTCTCAGCAAGCACCAGATTTTGTTGGGTGATTTGCACCTGTTGCCGGTTGTTGTTCAATGTTTCACTGGCGCTGATCCATTCTGTACTGGCCAATTGTTGCTGTTGCTCATTACGATATTGCAATTGCTGCAATTCTACCTGCGCTACCTGTAACCGTTTTTTTCTTCTACGACCGTCAAATAAAGGGATGCTTGTTGTTATTCCAACTGTAGAACTTTTGTATCCATAATCACCTGATAATGCATCGCCGGGTTCATTGAACTGTGACTGGTAATTTAGCCGGGCGAATGCACTCAACGATGGCAATTTTTCCGCCCTGATCGTTTTCAATTCCAGTTGTTTTGATTCTATCAGTTGCCGGTACAAATGAACATCTTCCCGGTTCCATAAGTGGGTACCACCACCCTGAACCGAAGCGGGCATTTGGTTAAGATCATTCGCAATGGTAATGGACGCATTGGCGGGCACTCCCAACAGGTATTTAAAATAAGCGAGCTGTTGATTGTACTTTGTCTGCCATTGGTCCCGTTGTGATTGTATATTAGCCGCATTGATCTGCAATGATTCAAAATCAATTCGCTTCAACACACCACTTTCAAATTGTGCTTTGGCAATCACTTCAATCTCCCGGATGTTTGCATAATCTTTATTCGTAATGCTTATCTTTTCCGTGATGGCCATCAGGTTATAATAAGCCGTCGCCACCTGGAACACCAAATCTTCCCGGGTAAGCAGGTGCCTGGTTTGGGTAATGCCGGTATTCAATTCAGCAGCTTCAATTTGCAACCGGGAGGCTTTCCTGATAATAGTTTGCGTTGCCTCAATACCTGAACCCATGGAATAGCGGGTACCAAACTGAACAGGGATCAGGTCTTTATCCGGTTGCCCTACAAAATTGCCTGGCAGCATTTGAGAAGGAAGCGCCGGATTGTATTCAGCTCTGCTGCTGAAATTTACCTGCGGCAAAAAATCAGCCTTTGCGATGCGGGTTCGGTAACCGGCAATCTGGTTGTTGAGGCTGTCGGCCTTTAACGTATAGTTGTTAGCCAGTGCCATTTCAATGGCGCTTTTGATAGTAATGGATGAGGTTTGTGATTTTGCCGTACTGTGTAGAATACCTAATAACATTAGCACCGGCATACTCCTGAACCATCTCCGCCTTTTGCTCATAAAATTGGTTTTGATCTTTTTTAAATTTGGTTGACGACACAAAATTGCCGTCTGCAAAAGGCGATACGGTTCCGTTCTGCCAATCCGAACCGGTATCACCTGTTCGAATTGATCAGTTCGTTTGTTCGAACTAATAAATAATTGAGAATCAGCGGGGAGATGTTTTCCTGAATCGTTCATTCCAACCGTTCCGATCTATAAATCCGAACGTCGGGCGACAAAAACGGCGTGTCAGGAAGCTGTTAAGAGGGTGTTTTGCTTATCGCGGAATTCGGTAGGGGTGAAACCGGTAAATTTTTTGAACACGGTATTGAAGGTCGTTTTGCTATTGAACCCTGCTTCGTAACCGATGGAAAGGATCGTATAGTTCCGGCTTTTTTCGTCCAGCAGCAACCGCTTGGCATCTTCTACCCGGTAATTATTGACCACGTCATAAAAGGTTTTTCCCATCCCATCATTTAAAGCCTGTGAAACCTGGTACGTGGGAACCTGAAGTTTATTAGCCACCTGTTGCAAAGTCAATTCGGCTTCCTGGTAAAGTTTTTCTTCTTCCATGAGCCCGATTATTTTCTTTACCAGCACACCCATGCGGTCATCGCTTTGTGCGGATTTTGCGGGTTTGGGCTTTTTACCATTTGATGTATTTTCCTCTATTTCAACAGCCTGCTGAATGGTTACCTCGGCTGCTTCTTTATTAATGCCGGGTTGAACCTGCCAGATGGTGTACTGTTTGATGCCCAGATAAGTGGCTATATAAATATAGGGTACCCCTACCGCCATATTAAGCAGCAGTAACATATATATATGGTTGGGTAAATTGAGGATCAGCGGAAAGGTCACAAAAAAAGCACCTACCAACACCAGGAATCCGTTTACCAGGAACTTTGCCCAATGCAGATCGATACGGCTTGTTTCGGAAAACAGGTGCCGTATAGATCGTTGATATGAAATCAATTCGCGGCGCGCCAGGAAATAATACACCACCTGCAAAACAGGCCGTCCCATGATTAGTACGATGGTAGTGGGGCTACGTAACGCCTCAACGGGTATCAATTCGGTATCAGGATAAAGCCTCCCGAACTTTAAAAGATTAAAGTAGGTGGGAATGAGCCAGATAAAGAATATCAAAAAATGTGGCCAGGCTTTTCGCCAGCTGATCGTTTCTTTAAAACTCCGGATATAGAGATATAAAAAAGGACCAGGCAACAGGGGAACAGACTGGATAAAAAAACTATTCCGCCATCCGACCAGTTGAACGATCAAAGGCAGGGCCATTACCGCTGAAACGCTGAGGATAAAAAAGGCCAGAAATATATTAACGGATCTGTCCCCCCTGGGATGAAAGAAAATGAGGGCAGCCAACAGCATTCCCTGCAGAACGCCCAGGCCGAGGACCATCTTCAAAATATTTTCAGAAACAGTTAGAATATACATACCCTTTGTTTAGTGGGTACAGGGAGTGAAACTTTAACCAAAGATAAAAAACCGGAGGTTGTTTTCAAGTTTGTGGATAATCAAAAAATAGCCCCGATAAGACTATCGGGGCGAAATTGCCTAAAAGAGTGAACCTTAGTAATACACTAAAAAAAGAAAGTTTATATTCCGGAAGAAGGGTTATTCAATCACCATTTTCTTTATAAAGACCACTTCTCCGGTTTCTTTATTGATCCCTTTAATAAAATAGGTGCCTGATGTTGAAATAGTGATCGGTTTAATGACACCACTTACAATCGTTTCTTCTTTACCTACCATTTTTCCATCTACATTATATACCCGAATAACCGTAGCATAGGGTGCATTGGTAAACAACACACTGAACCTGCCTTTTGATGGAACCGGCCAAACTTTTACCTGTGGCTGGGCATCGCTCCCGGTAACTGTTCTTATTTCCGAGATGGTTGATTTACCATCCAGGTCTTTTTGTACGAGTCGATAATATGTTACGCCGCTGTAATCGTTCAGGTCCTGCGCATCGTATGATAACTTCATGGAGCTGGTACCATGACCGGCTTTGCTGTCAACGGTTGCAATGGTTGTAAACGGATTGCCAGGTGAGAATGTACGTTGAACATCAAAATGATCATTGTTCAACTCATCTTCTGTTTCCCAGCTCAGCGATACGGTTGCTGCATCTTTTCTTTTTGCTTTGAAGTTTACCAGTGAAACAGGTAATGCCACATCGGGGTTTGCCAGAATGTTGATGGTCCTTGTCATGGTGCTGCCTTCTGCATCTGTAACGGTAAATTCAAATGAAGCCAGTCCGATGGCGCCGGGCGTAAAGACTACCGTTCCCGGGTTACCGGCGTCAGGCACTACAGTTCCGTTGACTATATTGTTGATCGTAAATACCGGGGTATTGGTATACCCACGCGCCAGTGTTTTCAGATCGATGGATAAATTATTGGTAGGAAGCATAATATAATGCGGTCCGCCCATCCAATCCAGGTAATCGTCGAGTTGGGTATACCCATCCTGGTCTGCGTCACTATTAACATCAGAGAAATCATTGGCGGGTGAATTGGGATTCAATCCTTTGATCGTTTCCCACCAGTTGGGCAAGCCATCGTTATCCGTATCCCACACGCCAGCGCGACGTGCTTCCGGATAATTTTCCCATCCTCCCACATCACTTTGGTTATCGGGCAAACCTGGAAAGCCTGATACACTTCCTGAATAGGTGTAGGTGCCTGTTGACGTTTCATTGATGATACGAACATCGTGATCATCAAATACCGGCTGTGTACAACCGACATTGGAAAGCACCCGCTTGTAGGCATCCTTTGCCGTTTGTGTTGTTACATAAGAATCGAAGAAAGGGGTATTGACAAAGGTTGTCCAATTTACAATGGCGCCATTGGTTATCCGCATGCGACGTCCATTATCCTGTGTGCTTTCATCGAAATAACCGGGCATTACATTGCCGTTGAAATAATATTGTTGTGTGCCCAGGCCCACCCCTTCGTGATCTGCCGTCAATGCATAAAAAATGCGGGATGCTGCGCCTGGTTTATAATAATTGTTTACAAAATTTACCTCGTGCGCGCCCCCATCTGTTGTTCGGCCACGCCAGTTGTATACCACATTGTTCCGGATATCCAGTTTGCCTGAATAGTAACCGTTGCCGTCGAGGCCGCCGCCCAAACTCCAGTTTCGGCCTTCGCAATGCGCCAGCAGGTTATGATGGAAACTGCCGTTGTAACCGCCGATCGTTGCTGCGTAGCCGTGCGCTGTGCCCGCCGGGTAATTCTGGTGACCCGCCACATTCAACGCTTCTGAGATCAGGGTCCGTTGCAACGTAATATTTTTGGCGTTTCTGGAACTGAAAGCTTCATCGATCGTCCAGCTGATGGAACAGTTATCAATGATACTAAAATCGCCAACCAGTCCCATGCCATCCGTTGTTACCGGACCGCCTACCCGCACGCGCATATGTCGTATTACAATGTCTTTACCACCGGCGCCAAACGGCGAAGTCTTAATACAGATCCCTTTACCAGGAGCTGTTTGTCCCGCAAGGGTTATATAATTCTGACCGATCGTTAACCGCTCGGTCAACGAAATAAGTCCTGATACATCGAACACGATCGTACGCGGACCAATATCATTGGTAATGGCTTCGCGTAAACTACCCGGGCCACTGTTGTTCAGATTGGTTACGTGAACGACTTTGCCGCCTCGGCCGCCACGTGCAAAGCGTCCATATCCTTCTGCATCTTTAAAGGCCAGTTGGCGGGGACGATAATACCAGATATTGCCGCGGGTGATATTGCCATCAACATCTTCCTGGTCAACCCGCCAATAATAGGTGTTCATGCTGTACTGACCATTGATCGTATAGGCAGACGTAGTAACCCGGCCTTTATAAAACGATGATGCTGCAGTTGCATTGGCCACGGTGGTAGAGTCGGTACCAACATACACATGACTGGCTACAGCATTGGAAGCATTCGTCCAACTCATATTAAGGGAGCCATTATCTGCATTAACATGTTCATCGCTATTTTGCGGGATGGGGTTTTGAGCCTGGTATAAGGGGTTACCCGTATTGATCTCTATACCGTTGATCAGAAAATTTTTAGTGACAGCACCGGTGGTCGTATCCGCTACGTACAACACCACAACATCCTGGTTAGGCACCGCATCAGCATACATATACGCCACAGGTACATTGGATTTTACCAATTCCCTGACTGTTAGCGCCAGGTTATTATATTTCTGTACCCCATCGAGATAAACATCAATAGGCGCAAACGTACTGGGAAGCGCATTATCTACATTATTATGATAAGTGAGAATGCTGTGCCTGCCGGCAGGAAGACCGCTGATACGCATTTCAATCTGCGCACCGCTGTTTCCGTTATTTACCCTTACACCATCACATACGAGGCGGGCAAAGTACGGCGTTTGTATACCAGCCTTATACCAGTTGGTACTCAGCTTATCGCCATAGGGTCCTTTTCTTATTAATTTAACCGTGATGCCGCCGCTTAAGGAAAGTGTTGCCGTATCAATCGTTGCAGCCGGTAATGCCCAGGCCATATATCCTGACTCCAATACTTCGGCATCCGGCCTGCCGGTTTGGTTCAGGTCTATTTTAAATACGGGGTTTTGGGAAAAAGAAGACAAAAAACAGCAGGTAAAAAACAGTAATGGCAATAAAGTGTGCGCGCACTTTCTGGCTTGTAAAAAGCAAAGCATACGTTAGTTTTAATTTAGATGAACGAACAATATAATACATGCTTGAAGGGGTATTCCGGGGCTGTCAAACAAAAGAATGACCGGAACAACCTTCAGGTTGAGTGAAACAAAAATGTAAATTGATTTCGTACAGCGAGAGCGAATGGGCTATCAGGCTAGATTATAGCAGAACAATCGCATATAGCAAATTAGGTTAGGTGCATATGGTAAAAAATGGAATATTCTATTATCCTGATGTACTATTCGTGCATGCTGATATATAACAGTTATGTTTAAACTGTAAAGGTTAATGTATCTTTACCAATCAAACAGGCGGGCATGAAAAGTAACAGTAACAAAATGCAGGACCTGGATATGGCGTTGGGTACGCCCAAATACTACATCGATACGCCGGACAAGATAGCCGGTGAACAGTACTTTTGGTTTCCCAACCAGGGAGATAGCATGACAGATAACACGCCTAAATCTATTCCCAGTGGCAGCCTTGTATTAGGAAGATTGTTACAAGTAAATAGTGTACTGGATATTCCCCTGCACCGGCCAATCGTCATTATTTTAGATGATGGCGGGCAACAGTTCTGCCTGTTGAAAAGCGCCTGCCAGATCAATACCCACGATTCAACAGAAACGGATCCCGGCGAACACGAGCTTTGCCTGCGCAGTTATAATCCTGCACCCCGCTGCGATGACTTCTGGCTACCTTTCAGCTGTATCAAATTTATTTTTGTGGTAGAAAAGGTTCGCCTTCCTGACGGTTGTGAATTTGTTCCTGAACAAAAAGAGGTGATCAGGAAGAACAGATAAAAAAAGAACGGCCCGTTTACCGAGCCGCTCCATTTCCATTTTAATCTTTAATATAATATACTACTTCATGCGCTTCCCAGGATGCCGGCACTTCCAGTTTTGCTACTAACTTATCCACGGCCCGGTAAGGAATAGCGGCCTCGCGATTTTTGTTTTGTACATGTAACTTATTGTAAGGCACTTCCACATACACCATTTTAACATAGGCTTTATAGGTAATGAACAAATCAACCAGTTGCGCCCGCATTTGCCTGGTTATGTTGGTGGCATTCCACACAAAATGTTGCTTTTTGCGCAAATACACTCTTGCCTGTTCCTTTGCCAGTTGAACAACCGTTCCGTTGCCACTTTTATCGGTTGGCGCTATTTTGTTTTCCCGGCGTATCTGATCCAGGTTAATGACAGGCCAGTCCTTGTAGTGCTGGTGCACATAGGTATCCTTACCCGCACCCGGAAGTCCGCAGGTCATAATCACCGTTGCACCAAATTCATCAAAGGGAATATAATCAGGCGGACTTTCTTCTTTGTGAAAATAGTGGAACCGGGCATTGGGCGTTTGGAACGCCTTGGGTTTTCCCCAGCAATCATGTTCCTGGCAAAGGGCTTCAAACAGATCGATGCGGTATAATAGATCAGCCTGATCATCGCATATTCTTCCCAGGGCATCTGCTCTGGCCAACAGCGAAAGCAGTTGCGTGTCCACCATCAAACTTGGTTCAATGACCGTTCTTGCCGGATCTTTTCTTTCTATAGCCCAGATCGGCTGCCCATGAAAGCGCACCAATTGCGCAATCTGTTCCCGTATTGCAAACGGTGCAGGTTGTTGCGTATATAAGATGGCTCGGGCAGTCATGGCCCCTTTTTTTGAATGTCCTTTTGCAGTAATACTTTCATTGGCTTCGTGTACGGTAGTGGAGCGTTTCTCCACATCGTGTAACAATGCAGCTGCCCACAATATTTCCTGCTGTTGCGCCGGCAGGTTGCGATACCCTTCCAGTTGTTCCAAAGCTTCCAGCACCATACGCGTATGAACGGCCACGTTGCCCTCTGCATGGTGCACCGGGTCCTGGGGCACATTTTCCATGTCCCGTACCCAATCGAACTGATTGCGTAAACTCTCCCAGTCTTTATTGATTGTTAAGGTCCACATGATTTCCTCCTTCGTGTTTTAAACCTGCCCGCTTCCAGTTCCGGGTCCAGTGTTCATTTGTTTTTACATGTCCTTTGCGCACCCACTTGAATACATTGTGTGTAAAATCATCGCGGTGAAAAGCAGCGGCGTTCCTGCTCACAATACCTTCCAGCGTACAAGGCTGACCGGTTGCTGTATCAATGGGTTCAAAGGCGCCGGCAGTACGAATGATGTCCCCTATTTTTTGTTCGAACAACAACCGGTTGCCGGGTGTACTTTCAATTTCGATCTGCGGCACCGTTGGCAGGTCCAGCATCGATGCATACCATTGTACTTCTTCCCAACCCAACCAGCGATCATTTTCCCGTACAGCAAATACATAAAAATGATGCTCCAGCTGTTGATACCTGATGGAATGCACCGCATACATGTTTTCTAAAAAGATCTCCAGATCACCAAGATCATTTTTTACCCGCTGCCAAAACTCCCGCAACGTTGAAGTCCATGGTGAAGTAGTGGGTGCGGCATGCGAACGGGCAAACACACCATATTTGCTCAGGCAGTTGTTCTCCCCATCGAGTTTTTCGGTATGTACTACCGTTTTTATTTGTTGAAGGTCGCTCCAGTAATCAAAATTGATCCGGTCATCGCTGGTAGTACCAGGCGAAAAGGGATAATGATACGTGCGACCGTATTTTTCAGATTGCATAAATCACAATTATGTGTGAATAAGCCCTGCAAAAACAGTAACTTCAAAATTATTTAGAAAATAGAAATGTGGTAACACGCTGAAAGTAGCGTATTGTTTAGAAAGGATTATATGTAGAAGGAATTACATGACACAAAGTTTGACCTTGTTTTTGAATTGGTGACAAAAGTAATCATTTATTCCTGTTATTTAAAATGTGTACCGGTCGGCTTCGCAAGTGCGGCACTCAAATTGCAACGTAAACATCGAAAAAGCTTATTATTATGACACTCACCGAATTATTGATCCTGCTTGTAATTGCCGCCATTTGTGGAGGCGTTGGCCAATCCCTGGCCGGGTACGACCTGGGCGGTTGTTTTGTTTCCATTGTAGTTGGATTTATTGGCGCATATATAGGTATGTGGTTGTCTCACAAATTGGGCCTGCCCGAAATATTTGCCATAAAGGTGGGTGGAAAAACATTTCCCATTATCTGGGCAGTCGTGGGTTCAGCTCTTTTTACTTTAATTATTGCATTAATACGAGGCGCCGTTTTTGGAAGGAACCGATTGTAAATAATCAGTAATATCTATTGAGTTCGTCATTGAGCAGTTTATATCCCCGATATTAAAAGCTGTTTAAGCCCTAACCCCATTAAAAAAGGTATCAGCTATAAAAACAAGTTGACTTCCGGATAAATTAAAATCGTCTTCCAGAAAAATTTTATTTGCCGTAGCCTTCAACGTAATGTTTATCATGCTTGCCCACAAACTCATCTCTGCATTGTTCATCATTTTTACATCACGTTGACTGATACCCAGGATGAGAATATCTTTTATCAGCTCCTCTATATATGAATCACGCTTCCTTACAATACTTTCAAATAGGAAATGGTTCTCGTAGAGGTCTGATTTAAAGCTGAACTTATTGGCCTTTTGTTTTACACCTTCGAGCAAACTGGTAAAAAGCCTACGGAACTTGTTGGCAGCCGACTCTTCTTTTTTTACGGCTTCAGCCACCATGTTATGCGTGGTTTCTATTTCATTCAGAATAACCCCCTCAAAAATCTCTTCTTTCGTTTTATAATAATAATATAAAGCGCTTTTCGATTTGCCAATCTGCCGGGCAATATCTTCCATGGTGGTCTTTTTAAACCCAAACCTTTCAAACAGATCCCGTGCACCAAGTAGTATTTCTTCCCTGATCGGATCTTTTAAATCTTGACTATTCGACATATTTGGTCGATTTTTTATCTGTTTACACAAATATACAGAATCCAGCCCACCGCTTCCACCCGGAATAGCAGAAACAATAGACATTTCTAAAGTTTACAGTGTATTTTCTAAAATAACATTAACTATCAATCAATTAAGTCTAATTAATTCGTAGGGCTTAGCATTTCTTTTGCTCTCACCTAGCTTGCTTTCACACGCTTTTAACAACTTATTTCGACCAATTATACAAATTGGTCGAAAAGTCATATTATCTTTGACCAATAAACCAAAATAGTCGAATAGTTAATGAACGAAACCATCATCTTAGAAACAGCTTTCCGCCTCTTTACCACGCAGGGCATTCAGCTCTTTACGATGGATGAAATTGCTGCGCGGCTGGCCATTTCAAAGAAGACCCTGTACCGCTTTTTTACCTCCCGTCACGATCTGGTTCAACAGGTATGTACGCTTGTTGCGGACACCTATAACCAGGCAATGACAGCGGCAGGCAATGAAGATTCAGGCAACCTGCAACAGGTGCTCAGATACATGGCTGTTAATGTTGACTTCTGTAAAAAGAACTGTCCGGCTTTTTTTACCGACCTGCAAAAACATTATCCGGCAGAAAACACCCGGTTGATCAATACACTGCACAACATTACGCAGCCACGGATACTGCAAGTACTTGAGCAGGGAATTGTGGAAGGCGTTTTTCGTGGAAGCCTTCATCCCAAACTTGTAGTTACCCTTTTACAACAGCACGTTCAAAGTGATTTTGAATTCGCGGGTGAACTGGTGAACGACTATTCAAAAGATGAAGTTTTCAGACAGGCAATGTACCTGTTCCTGTATGGAATTATTGCACCGGAAGCCATTCCGCAACTGGAAAATGAATTGAAGCAATACAGTTTGACTAACAACATGGTACAGCCGGAAAAAAACTAATAACACCAATAAGCAAACAGTACAACTAAATATTTAATTAATGAAACACAACCAATCGCTTCGAACTTTTGCCCAACGTTTGGTATTACTTGTGGCCGGGGTGAGCGTTTTGTCGTTGGCAGAAGCCCAGACAGCTCCGCTTTCCCTGAAACAAGCCCTTCAACAGGCGCTGAAAAATAAATCAACCGCAGTAAAGGCAAGGCTCGATGTAGAAAATGGCCAAAACAAAATTGACGAGGCCAGATCACAGGCCCTTCCCCAAATAAATGCCAATGGTGGCCTTACCTATAATCCCATTTTACAATTAAGCGCTCTACCGGGCGAACTGGCCGGACAACCGGGCAAAACATTACTGGTAGCATTTGGACAAAAATGGAACAGCACCGCCTCGTTATCGCTGTCTCAAACTTTATTCGATCAATCTGTTTTTACCGGTTTGAAAGCGGCAAAAACCACCCAACAATATTACCAGCTGTTGGCCGGATTAACCGATGAGCAGGTGATTGAACAGGTAGCTACACAATACTACCAGGTGTTGGTACAACGGCAGCAACTGGTGGTTATTGACAGTAATATTACCACTACCACTCGTGTTAAAAATGTCATTGAAGGCCAGTATAAAAATGGATTGGCGAAAAAAATTGACCTCGACAGAAGCAAGGTCAATTTATCGAACCTGCAGGCACAACGCCAGCAATTGATCAACTCGGTACAATTGCAGGAAAACACCCTGAAGTTTTACATGGGCATACCCATTGAAACGCCTATCACAATACCCTACTCCGTGCTGGACAGCATTCAACCGAAACTGGCGATGATGGATAATTACCCTGATGTAAAGAAATTGTCAGATTACCAGGTGTTGAAAAAACAGGAAGAACTGTTGGTATTGAATAAAGAAGCTACCCGCGCGAAATATTATCCATCGCTATCACTTTCTGGTAACTATGGTTATCAGGGGTTGGGCAATTCCTTCCCGATAGGGAGTAGTAGCGCCAATTGGTTCGATTATGCATCGGTAGGATTAAACCTGAAGGTGCCCTTGTTTACCGGCTTTTCAACCAGATCGAAAGTAAGACAGGCAGATGTTGAAATCAGAAAGTTACAGGAAGATATTAAGGATAAAGAACTGTCGCTGAACCTTACTTACAGGAATGCCACAACACAACTTCGGAACAGCATGATCACGCTTAATAATCAAAAAGAAAATGTAGCGCTGGCCGAAGAAGTATATGCTAATTCGCAGAATAACTATACGCAGGGGTTAGCACCGCTAACAGATCTGCTTGATGCCGAGAATTCATTGACGACAGCGCAAAATAACTATACTGGCGCTTTACTGGATTACCGTTTGGCAGAGATACAACTCATAAAAGCCCAGGGAAATTTAAAATCACTCTTAAACTAACATACAATGCAAAAGGTCTTCAGGATCATTGTAACAATCGTAGTCATCTTAGTCGCAGTAGGAGCCATCGCAAAGGTCCTTTCAAACAACAAAAAGAAATCGGAAGAGCAAACAAAAATTGTAGCACAAACCAATGCGACCGTATCGGTACGCATAGATACGGTGGCACGCGAAATACCCGATCTGGATGTTATCGCCAATGGAAATTTTGCTCCTGCACAGGAGTTGAGCCTGGCCGCAGAAAAAGCTGGTCGTGTTGTACAGGTACTCGTTGACGAAGGCAGTTATGTTCAAAAAGGACAAACGGTAGCTACCATCCGTGTAGATCAGCTTTCAGTGGATATGCAAAACGCCGAAGCCAACCATCAAACTGCCCGTACAGATCTTGAACGATATGAAAACGCATTCAAAACCGGTGGCGTAACCCAGCAGCAACTCGATCAGGCACGTTTGAATGTAGAAAATGCAAAAGCCAAACTGGATCAATCACGTATTAACCTGGGCGATGCCAACATTCGTGCTACCATCAGCGGTATTGTAAACAAACGCCATATTGAACCCGGAAGTGTTGTTGCACCCGGAACTGCGTTATTCGATATCGTGAACGTGTCGACCCTTAAATTAAATGTAACTGTAAACGAAGCACAGATTCCTTACCTGAAGTTAGGTAAACAGGTACAGGTGAAGGCGAGTGTATTCCCCGATAAAGTATTCAGTGGCAAGATCAACTTCATTGCCCCGAAAGCAGACGAAGCGTTGAACTTTCCGGTGGAGATCACGATCACCAACAATATCGCCAACCAGTTAAAAGCAGGTATGTACGGTACTGCCATTTTCGATTATCCCAATCAGTCAGCCATTATTATGATCCCCCGCACCGCTTTTGTTGGTAGTGTGAATAGCAAACAGGTATTTGTGTCCGACAACGGGGTTGCTTATTTGAAAAAGGTTACACCCGGCCGGGTAATAGGTGAAAAAGTAGAAGTACTGGAAGGTTTGAATGAAGGCGCTTTGGTAATTACCAGTGGCCAGATCAATCTTGTTGACGGTAGCAAAGTAAGCATCATAAAATAACCGCCGGAACAACCATCATTGTAAAAATATTCAAGATGAAATTAGCTGAAATTTCCATAAAACGACCTTCCATGGTAATCGTGCTGTTCACGATACTCACGCTGGGCGGTTTGTTTAGTTATACTTTGCTAGGATACGAACTGATCCCCAAGTTCGACAGCAATGCGGTAACCATTACTACGGTTTACCCCGGTGCATCGCCGGCGGAAGTGGAGAATACCGTGACCAAAAAAATTGAAGATGCGGTAGCATCGCTGGAGAATATTAAAAAACTGGAATCGAAGTCGATGGAAAGCATTTCATTGGTTACGATTTCGCTGAACAGCGGCGCCGATGCCGATTATTCATTGAACGATGCACAACGCAAGATCAATGCTATTTTAAAAGATCTGCCCGAGGATGTGGACCCGCCATCGTTGAATAAGTTTTCGCTGAGTGATCTTCCCATTCTCACATTGTCCGCTTCAGCTAAAATGGATGAAGCTTCTTTTTATGACCTGGTTGATAAACGTATCAATCCCGCCCTTTCGCGGGTAAACGGTGTAGCGCAGGTAAACCTGGTTGGCGGTCAGGAAAAAGAGATCCAGGTTAGTCTCGATGCAGAGAAGATGAAAGGATATGGTTTATCGGTACCGCAGGTGCAGCAACTCATTCTCGGTTCAAACCTCGATTTCCCCACCGGTAATGTGCAAACACGTGAACAGAGCATCCTGGTGCGCTTATCGGGTAAATATAAAAATGTAGCAGAGCTGCGCAACCTGGTACTTACATCACATAACGGAATATCCGTCCGCCTGGGCGACGTTGCCGATGTGCAGGATGCACAAAAAGAGGTGGAGAAAATATCACGGGTGAATCAGAAGAACTCTATTGCCATACAGATCGTAAAACAATCCGATGCGAACGCAGTAGCGGTGGCCGATGATGTCAAAAAGATGATTGCTACCCTTCAAGGTCAATATGCAGCCAGTCATTTAATGATTGAGATTGCGAACGACAGCACGGTGTTTACACTGGAAGCAGCCGATTCGGTAGTGCATGATCTTTTACTGGCCGTAGCGTTGGTAGCGCTGGTGATGCTGTTCTTCCTGCATAGCATAAGAAACTCGTTGATCGTCATGATCTCTATTCCAGCTTCATTGATCGCCACCTTTATCGGTATGTCGCTGTTGGGTTATACCCTTAACCTGATGAGTTTGCTGGGTCTTTCACTGGTAGTGGGTATTCTTGTTGACGATGCCATTGTGGTGCTCGAAAACATTTACCGGCATATGGAAATGGGTAAGAACCGCGTTCGTGCAGCTTTCGAGGCAACCAAAGAGATTGGATTCACGGTTACAGCCATTACCATGGTAATTGTGGTGGTGTTCTTACCCATCGCATTGAGTACCGGCCTGGTATCGAATATCATTAAACAATTCTGTGTAACAGTAATTATTGCCACGCTGTTATCCTTGTTGTCGTCCTTTACCATTGTACCCTTATTGTCTTCCCGGTTCGGAAAACTGGAACATCTTTCTTCGAAAACCATATTTGGCAGAATTATCCTGGGCTTTGAAAAAGGACTTACCTCGTTCACGCACTGGATCACCAATATTCTGAAATGGTCGTTGAATCATAAACGGATCACGTTAGGTATTGTATTGGTTTTGTTTGTGAGTTCATTATATATGCTGGCCGGTGGTTTTATCGGAGGTGAATTTTTCTCCAAGAGCGATAGAGGTGAATTCCTGGTGCAAATGGAATTGCCGAAGGACGCTTCTATTGAACAAACCAACCAGGTAACGCAGAAGGCAGAGGCTTACCTGCGCAAAAAAACCGAAGTGCTTGATATGGTTACTATGGTTGGACAAACCAGTGAAGGTATGGCCGGAAGCCAGTCTACTGCCTATAAATCAGAAATTCGGGTAAAGCTGGTAGACAGGAAACATCGCAATGACGATTCTTATGTATATGCGGCTAAAATAAAAAGAGAATTACAAACAGAACTGGTAGGCACTAAAGTAAAGACAACGCCGATAGGCATGTTGGGTACGGCCGATAATGCGCCTCTTGCACTGGTCGTGATGGCACCCGACCTTGACAGCGCCATGGCCTTTGCCAATGCAGCGCATGAAGAATTGAAAAAAATAAAAGGGGCGGCAGAAACAAAATTGACTGTTGAATCGGGCAACCCCGAGATCAATGTGCAGGTAGACCGCGATAAAATGGCCAGCCTGGGTTTAACGTTGCAAACAGTTGGTGTTACCATGCAAACGGCTTTCAATGGTAATACCGATGGTAAGTTCAGAGCCGGTGAATACGAATACGACATCAACATCCGCTATAACAGTTTCAACAGATCGAACATTGAAGATGTACGCAACCTGGAATTTGTAAATGATCAGAACCAGCGTATCAAATTATCGCAGTTCGCTTCGATCACAGAAGCATCAGGCCCGAGCCTGTTAGAGAGAAGGGATAAAAGTCCTTCCGTAACCGTTCAGGGTCAAACAGTAGGTCGTCCTTCGGGTACTGTTGCCGGAGAATGGCAAAAGGCGTTTGAAAAAATAAGAAAACCTGCCGGCGTCAGTTACTTATGGGGTGGCGATATGGAGAACCAATCTGAAGGATTCGGCACCCTGGGTGTAGCCCTGCTGGCCGCTATCTTACTGGTATACCTGGTGATGGTATTGTTGTATGATAGTTTCGTTTATCCTTTGGTGGTGTTGTTTTCTATACCGCTGTCATTTATCGGCGCGCTGCTGGCATTGGGTTTAACCAATAATTCATTAAACATATTTACCATTCTGGGTATCATCATGCTGATTGGTCTGGTTTGTAAAAATGCCATTATGCTGGTAGACTTTACCAATCACCGGAAAGCAGCAGGAGAAAAAACCTTTAACGCATTGATACAGGCAAACCATGCAAGGCTTCGTCCGATCCTGATGACAACCATTGCAATGGTGTTTGGTATGCTGCCTATTGCGCTTGCATCAGGCGCCGGTGCAGAATGGAAGAATGGTTTGGCCTGGGTAATTATCGGCGGTTTGATCAGTTCGTTGTTCCTTACCCTGATCATTGTTCCTGTTATCTATGCCATTTTTGATCACTGGATCGAACGGAGAAAAAATAGGAAACAGCAACAAACGATAGAAGAATTGATGACAGAAGCATATGTACCCGCTGCCAGCGAAGATGGATTTACACCGGTACATGCTGTTTAAAAATATGGCAGGAGACGCTCAATAGGCAGGAACTATTTTCATGAAGGGTGGTTTGCAGGACATCAGAAATTAACTTTTCTGTGTCCTGCTTTTTTATTTTTAGTGGTCGCATCAATACTGATTCACTGCCTTCTCCCCCATGTTTACCAACAGCTTTCCGCCTTTCGTAATATCAGTAAATGAAATAAACGGCTGGTGCAGGGATTTACCGTTTAGTTGCATGGATTGAATATACATATGCTGATCGCTGTTATTTTTTGTCTCGATCACAAATTGGTTACCGGGATAATACTTGCGATTGAGCTGTATGGTTACTTTATTAAACAAAGGGCCGGCTATGCCCATTTGCGGTTGTTGATCAGCCAATCCCTTTACATCAAACAATCCCATAGAAGCAATTACATACCAGGCGCCCAGTTGTCCCTGGTCTTCATCCTGTCCAAACCCATAACCATGTACGGCTTCGGTACCATAAAATTTATTACAGATCAACCGCACCCATTTTTGCGTTAAAGAAGGTTTGCCCGAAAAGTTGAACAGCCACGAGATATGCAAGCCGGGTTGGTTGCCGTGATTGTATACACCGCCAATGCCTGCAAAAGCATCGATGTTGGCACCGCCGCCAAAGAGTGCTTTTTCAGAAATTAAAAACGTGCTGTCGAGCCTTTCATTAAATGTGCGGGCTCCTACTTTGGCAATCAGGGCTTGCGGATTGTGCGGAACAAAATAGGTGTACTGCAAGGCATTGCCCTCCTGGAATCCGCGCCAGGGTTGCGCCGGATCGAACTGATCGACAAAAGAACCATCTGCCAATTTAGGCCGTACCAGTTTTAACGATGGGTCAAACAAATGCTCCCATCCTTTCGACAGGCGTACAAAGGTTTTATAATCGGCTTCCTTGCCCAGGCGTTTTGCCCATTGCGCCATGGCATAGGCACTGAACGCATATTCAAGCGTGTGAGAAGCAGAAAACTGCCAGACTTCTCCCCCACCTTTGCCTTTATCTAAATGATTTACATAACCGTATTTGATAAAACTATCTACATCCAGCTTGCCTGCTCCACGGGGGCGATCTTTGCCTTCCAGCTCATTCTTCCTGGCTGCTGCATACGCCTGTTGTACATCAAAATCTTTAATGCCGGCCATATACGCCCCGGAAAATACAATGCTTACCATATTAGTACCCACACCCGATACAAAACGGCTGTTGGCAATACCATCGGCTAACCAGCCGGCATCTTTATAGATCAACAGCTGGCTTTTTATAAAATCGGTATAATATTCAGGGTATGCCAGCGCCCACAATTGCGTAAGGTTCCAGTAAGCGCCCCATACCGCATCGGTATTATAATGATTGTGTAACGGTATGCCTTTTTTGTTCAGGGCAATCTGCCCTATTGTACCATCGTTTTTCGGATAGGCACCGTTCACATCACTGGCCAGTCCCCTGCCCAGTAATGCATGATACAATCCCGTATAGAATTTAACCGTATTGTTCCGGTCAGGCGTTTCTATTTGTATCCTTCCCAGGTATTGATTCCAGGTATCGATTGCCTGTTGCTTTGCATTGTCAAATGATAAACTACCTGCTTCCTGCTGCAGGTTCAACCATGCATTTTCAATAGAGGTATACGATAAACCGGCTTTGATAGTGATTGCTTCCTGTTCGCCGGTTGCAAATGTCAGATACAAACCAGCGCCCTTACCGGTGATCTCATTTTTGCCCGCTGTTATGTTGTTACCACTGAACACACCAACTGCTGATGGCTTTTTATCAACCAGGGCAGAAAAATACATAGTCACTTCACCACCGGGCTGGTATTTCTGAACATATACCGGTAAGGTGGTTACAAAACCTTCTATGCGGCCATCGGGTTGCATGTAGACTTTGGCATCCTTCACCGGACCGCTTTCGCCCTGTTTATTGCCAATGTCGAATAAGATATGCGCCTCCTGACTTTGAGGAAAGGTATAGCGATGAAACGCTACTCTTTTGGTGGCCGTCAATTCTGCTTTAATATTATAATCTTTCAGCAATACGGAATAATAACCGGATGTTGCCACTTCATCCTTTTTATCGAAGCGGGAGCGGTAGCCATCATCCGGATTTTCCAATTTGCCGGGTGTCGTTTGCAGTTTACCGGTAATAGGTGCAAATACAATTCCACCTACCTGGAATTCGTGAAAGTTGGGAAATCCTTCTATGGACTGATGCCGGGTATCGTAGCCGGTTGCATCCCAGCCATGTACATTACCGTACGATCCATTTGTGGAGGGTGCAGGCTTGGCCATACCAAAAGGCACAGCACCCGGTGTATAATGGAACCAACGGCAATGCGCCGTACCAATATTGGGGTCAACAAATTGTGTCAGATTGGATGAACCCTGTGCTACACATTGTGCACTAATAGTCATCAAGATGGAAACAATGGCAAACAATTCTTTTTTCAAAGCACTAATATTTTTATTGAAATTGAAGTTCAATTATGTTTTGCAGCGTTTCGATCCTTCGACTACGCTCAGGACGCTCAACGTTTAGTGTAACGCCCTCTCGACTGCAGTCAGGGTCCCGCCGTGCTGGCTCCAGAAACCAGCAGCGCCTACCAGCGCAGCTCCTTCGCCTAATACCGAGGTGGTAATAAGCACCTCCCGAAAACGGATTTCAATCCCTGCAAGCAGTGCCTCTTTAAACAGCGGAAATGACTGGGCAATGTTTCCGCCAATGACGACTGCTTTTGCGCCGGAACTCTCCATAAACCGGTTTAAGAAAATGGCGAGGTTGTTACCAAATTCATTGAACAAGGTTCTTACCAGTTCATCATGCATGGCCAGCCCTACCAATTCCTTCACACCGCTTACCTTACTTCCACTGATAGCTGTATAGCGTTTTACAAACCAGCGAGTGCTCAGGTAATCTTCTGCAATACCATCGTACAATGGCATACTCCATAGATCGGCGCTCCTAGCACTGCCATTTTCATAAACAGCTGTTCCCAGACCTGTGCCCAACGTAACACTTATAACATGTTGGAAGCCGCTTACACTTCCACAAAATAATTCGCCCTGTAAAAAACAGGCCGCATCATTATTTATGTAAATATCATCTGCGTTTATTTCAAGGGCCAGCGCCAGCATTTCTTTTACATTCAGTCCATATAACATTGGGTATTTGTTCTGATCCCTGATGAGACAAATACCTGCTGCATAATCAAACGGACCGGGCATGGCCAGGCAAATTTTATTAACGCCGCTATGTTGCATCGCCTGTTTAATGGCAGTTGCCCATACATCGATCACTTCCTGTGCTGCAGCCATGGAATCTACATGTAAGCGAACCAACGAAGATGCAATCAATTGCCTGCCCGTTACATCAACCTCCGCTGCGGTAATATGCGATCCGCCGATATCTGCTCCTATTACAATGGAATGGCTTGTCATGCTAATTACTTATACGAATTGAGATATTGGTTAATGACCAACCGGTGTAACAAACAGGTCCTCTTCTTTTGCCTGGTCCTTCCAGTCTTTTTCTATTTGCTCCAGCGATTTGCCTTTTGTTTCCGGCAACAGTTTATACACCGTCACAAAGGCAATCAAACAAAATAAAGCGAACAACCAAAAAGTATAGGCAGACCCAATGCTTTTTAAAAGTATGGGCGTTAACTGACCTACAATGGTATCGGCTATCCACATGACCATAATGCTTATGGCCATAGCCCGACCACGGATGTTACCCGGAAAAATTTCCGCAGCCACAACAAATTTCAAAGGTCCTATTGAAAATGCAAATGAAGCCAGAAACGCCAGTACACAAAACAACAACGCCCAGCCCGTAGTAGCGCCGGCATAAAAACAAATGCCGGTCAACAACAGACTGATGGTAGCGCCGGCCGTTCCTACAAGGTATAATGGCCGCCGACCCAGACTATCTACTTTCCAGATGGCAATTAAAGTAAATAGCATATTGGCGCCGCCAAAAATAATTTGACTCAACAATGAATTGCTGAGTGAAATTCCTGCATTGTTCAATATACTGGGACCATAATAAATAATGGCATTGATACCACTGAACTGTGAGAACAAAGGCAGCAATATACCAATGATCAGTGCTTTGCGCCATTGCGGCGCCAGCAGGGAACGGTAAGATATTTTTTTATCGTGCTGCGATTGTTTCCCCTGCTGTAAACTGGCCTGGGCTTCAATATGATTATTGATACGATTAAGGATGGTTGTTGCTTCCTGCTCACGATGTTGCTGAATCAACCAACGCGGACTTTCCGGAATCATAAAAAGTCCGACCATGAACAGCACAGCCGGTATTACACCAATACCAAACATACCGCGCCAAACCTCGCTTACCATGATCGTATGCAACCAGCTACCGGCATCACCTGTATGGGCCAGGGCATAATTCAACAATGCAGAATTGGTTAAATAAGCTACCAGGATACCCAGTGTTAACGCAAATTGATAATAAGTAACGAGCCGGCCACGGATACGTGCAGGTGCTATTTCCGAGATATACAACGGAACTACGTTGGAAGCAAGTCCAATGCCAATGCCTCCCATGATACGCGCAGCTATAATACCCGGCAAAGAAGGCAGAAAGGCACAGCCAAGTGCTGACAATAAGAACAACAAGGCAGCCAGTAACAACGGTTTCTTCCGGCCCAACCGGTCGCTCAGTTCACCGGAGATGGCAACGCCAATGATACACCCCACCAATGCCGAGGATACAAACCAGCCTTCCTGGAAAGCCGAGAGAGAAAACTGCTTTTGTAATAAAGGCAGTATCCCCGATACCACCGCCATATCAAATCCGAATAAAAACCCGCCCAGCGATGCTACCAGGGTGATGATAAAAAGGTAAGCCGTCTTATAACGTATATCCATTTCTAAAGTCTTTATTTAAAATTTCCTTTTCCCCACAAGCCTAAAATTATATGCTGAACGCTGAAGGCGGAACGCTTAACGCAATACCATGTTTTCAGCGCTTTTGTATTTGCGTTTGGCATTTAGCGTTTAGCGTTTGGCGCTTTAGACATGGAAGGTGGCGCATCACCCGGTTTGCTGCCCCAGGCCATATTGGGTTCGGGCCCCATTTCCAACACCAGTGAACCTCCGTCTACCAGATCAGCATGATAAAACCACGGTTTGGTCAATGGCTTTCCATCCAGCGTAGCTGATTGTATATACCGGTTTTTATCCGACACATTGTGCGCTTCTATAACAAAGGTCTTACCAGGATAATAAACCGGGTCGAGTGTGATGGTTGTTTTTTCAAAGACAGGACTGCCGATTTCATAAAATGGTTTTACGGAAGTACCGCCGTCTGTTTCAAACAACCCCATGGCAGCCATTACATACCATGCGCCCATTTGTCCTTCATCTTCATCACCCAGCCATCCGTGCAAAGGCGTGGAACCATAATACCGGTTCATGATCTCGCGCGTATAGTTCTGCGTAAGCCAGGGCTTGCCGGAATAATTGAATAACCAGGCAGCCTGCATGTTGGGCTGATTACCATGATTGATGGGAATACGATCGTACAAATCACCTTCGGCATTAAAATTATAGCGGGTCGATTTTTTAAACCCATCTTCCAGGCGGTTATTGAATTCATCTTTGCCCATCAGGTTCAATATGCCCTGTACATCATGCGGATTAAAGAAGCTGTATTGCCAGGCATTTCCTTCCAGGTAACCCGTACCGCTGAATGACGTGCAGCAATAAGGATTCCACTCTTTCACCCAGGACCCATCCTGGTGCTTCATTCGAATATATTTCGTAGCCGTATCAAATACGTTTTTATAGTTACCGGCCCGTTTAATAAATTGTTCGTATTCCTTTTTCTTACCAAGTGCTTTGGCCATTTGCGATACACACCAGTCGTCATAAGCATATTCAAGCGTATTGCTAACCTGCCCTTCTTCTGTAGGTACATAGCCCAGTTTCATATACGATTCAAAAAACTTGTTCCCTGCATAACCTTTTTCAGGGGTTACTACACCTGGTGTGGTTTGCTGGTGTATCATCGCTTTAAAAGCATTCTCGATATCGAAATCGCGGATCCCTTTTTGATAGGCTCCTGCAATGAGTGCAATTTCATGCGATGCTTCCATGATACCGGAGTATTCAATACCGGCAGGTCCTTTAGGCAGCCAGCCGCCTGTATTATAGATCTCTAAAAATGATTTAACCCATTTGCTGGTGAGGTCTGGATTTACCAGCGCCCATAGCTGGTTCAGGTTCCAGAAGGTATTCCATAATGCATCACAACCATAAATAGGCGAATCAGGACTCACCTGTTGTACTTTTTCATTTACATCCACATATTTACCATTCACATCGCTCCAGGTAGTACGGGCCACATAAGAGCGGTACATGTTTGTATAGAACTTTTTTCTTTCTTCTTCTGATCCACCCTGCACCTGTATCTTATTCAACATACCATTCCATACTTTTCTGGCATTATTTGTAACAGCATCGAAATCCCAATTAAAGGGGTTCATTTCTGTTTCAAGGTTCAAACGTGCCTGCTCAATGCTTACCAACGAAATGGCCGTTTGCATTAAGAGTACTTCATCTTTCTTTGTTTTGAAATCGGCAAAAGCGCCCATGCGTCCTTTACCCGCTACCTCTTTCACATCTTTTATGTTTTGATTGGCTTTCCAGCCGCCAAAGCTTTCGATGGATTTGTTAAATCGTACTACAAAATGTACGGTATATTCATTCCAGCTCCATTTCTGTTTTGAATAACCTTCAATTTCTTTATCGCTTACTTTAGTGATTTTGGCATCCAGGATCTCAGCCGTGTTTTCAAAAGGGATGTCAAGGTCAAGGAGAATATGCAGTTCTTCTTCCTCAGGCGTCGTAAACCGGAAGAAACCGGCACGGGTAGTACTGGTTAACTCCGTATGAATATTGCCGTTCATCAGGGTAACGCCATAATAACCTGGACTGGCTTTCTCCGTTTCCTTATAAATTCTCGAGCGGTAGCCGGTCGTCCAGCCAGTTGTGGGACCATCCGCCGGACCGCGACGGGTATTCAGCGCACCAACTGTAGGCATAACCGATAAGCCGGCCATCGTCCAGGAATGAATATGGCTAAACCCGCCAATATTGTTCAGGCTATATTCGTATCCCGATTTCCAAACGCCGCCCTGGTTGTCGGGACTTAGCTGTACCATACCAAAAGGCATGGTAGCTCCGGGATTTAACATCCACCGAGATTCGGAAGTCCCGAGTAATGGGTCAGCATAATCAACCGGTTCTTTTTGCTGAGCAGTTACCAGTAACACACAACTACTCATTAAAGCAAACAACAACAATCTTTTCATAATTCTTTTTGAGATTATTTTAGTTCTGTTATATTTTCTTTACAAAAAGCCTTTACCACTTTTGCCATGCCTGTACCTTCATTGATGAGTGTATAGCTTTCCGCAGCGGCAGGAATAACAAAGGTTTCGGCATAACTAAAGGTCGCAATAGATCCATCAGTCATCTCCACCGAAACCGCACTGCCTTCTACCAACATCAGAATATGGCAGGTATTGTTTGTTTGCACTGTTATACGGGACATAAATTCAAACCGGTGCACATCATAAAAATGGACCGGATGCGTAGGACAATGCACCAGCTTCCAGTCATCACCCTGTTCAATAACTGTTTGTTTCGATATTAACTCTTTCGTGACGGCGGATCCTTGCCTATCGAAATTCAGGTTATTGAATGCATGATCAATATTGATCGCTCTTGGCTCTCCATTCAAATCAAGCCTCAACCAGTCGTACATCTTAAAAGTAAATATATACGGCGTGGCGCTGATCTCAAGTACCAGGTTATTGACACCGGCGCTGTGTACGGTGCCATTGGGAATTAAAAACAGATCGTGTTTGGATGCGATGTGCGATTGCACAAATTCGTCGATGGCCACTACCTGTTTATTGGCTTTGCTGTTCTCCAAAGCCTGCCGGAATGCAGCCGGCTCAACACCTTCCTGGAAGCCCAGGAATACCTGTGCATCTTCTTTGCAATCGAGAATATAATAGGTTTCATCCTGGGTAATGGTTTCGCCAAAATGATCACGGATATATTGCAAGGTAGGATGACATTGAATGGATAAATTACCGCCTTCCCAGGTATCCAGAAAATCGAACCGGATCGGAAACTCATACCCAAACAAGCCTGCATGTTTACCCAATACATTGCTGTTATGCTCGAACATCAAAAAGTCGAAAGAAACTTCCAGCAAATAGCCATTGCTTTCAAACACGAGGCCATTTTCGGGAACGATCAGTTCAAAGGACCAGGCATAATTCACTTCCTCCTTATTCAACGGTGGAATGTTCTCTTTCATCCATTGGCCGCCCCAGGCGCCGGCTTCAAACCAGGGACGCACGCGAAATACCCGCTGGCTTAATGTCAATAGTCCGATTTTCAGCGAATCGGCCAGCATCCAGTTCAACGATTCTTTCCATTGACCGTCTGCTATCACCGAAATGTTATTCAGAATATTTTTTTTGTGTTCGTTCAATACCACCCAATCGACAAAATAAAAGCGTTTATACATGTCGGCGGAACGTGTTACCTTTTTACTGCCCAGGTTGGTGATACTACCAGCCCGCATGCGGTACTGTATTTCATTCTTTGGAAGGTCCAGGTAAACGACCGGTGCATCCCAGGTAAGCAATGCAGCCCCGGTACCATATACAATGGTACAATCAGCGTCACTGGCAGATTGTAATGACAACAGGTCGTTCATATTGAAAAAATCAGCCAGCTTGCCATGGAATTTTGTTCCCCAAACCGAATCGGTAGTACCTAAGAAAGGCGCCACCATATCGGCAATCACTTCTTCTTTTTTCATATAGGTACTTACATCGATCCAATGTACCTGAATACCTTTTGACAGGAACTCTGCCTGCAGGCATTGTTTTACTTCTTTCCATAATATGCCGCCATACCCGTCTACAATGATCTGCTTGTGGTTCGCCATCCACTGGGCAAGTGAAGTATAGCCATTGAAAATGCTGTCAGTGCCCAAAGTATGAAATGGATACATATTATATCCTTCACGGGATGCTGAACCTGCCTGTAACTGCTGCGGCAATAATGGCTGTGAACTTACCCGCCTTTTACTACCCGCCCCTTTGCTTTTCCCTACAATATTATCCGATGTTTCGTACATAGTTTACAGATTTTAATGCTGCGTTTTATTGACATTTCTTATTATATTATTATTCAACGAACCCGGTTTAAAAAACCATTCGTAAACTCACGGTTCCATATTGCGGCAATTCAATACTGCCCGTATTTCGTTGCAATGGTTTTTCACCGGCTGTACAAATGAATACGGACTTTGGTAATCCGCCGGCTGCCGGATATGTTATATTAAGTTTTTCCGTTTTATTAGAAATAGAACGCAGGCGCATGATCAATGCCTGGTTATCATCACTCACTTTCAACGCCGAAACGATCACTTTTGAATTGTCCAATGAAATTAATGATTTAGCAATTGGGTTGGTTTTTGTTTGCACTGCTATCAGGGGACGATGTTGTTCCACCCCAAACCGGTTTGCCGTTACTACATCATATGTTGCATGTAATTGCATGCTATAGGTATTTGTAATAATACCTTCCTGCTCAGGTGAAAAATTGGTATCCCAGTGATTGTTCACCGGCCATGAAATAATGGTTTGAGTAGTTGGTATCTTTTTTAGCCAGCGATCGGCCTGGCGGGCGCCATCCAGTATGGTACCGGTAATTTCACCAAGTTCTACTACCGGCGATTCAATGGCAGTCCAGGTAACCCCATAATCCTTGTTCGATACATCTATCCAGCGTTGAAATGCCAGCCAGTTCCTGTTGGCTCCGGGCAGTTGATCATATTCGGGCGTCATAATACCCCAGGGAATATCCACTTGCATATTACCGGCTGGTATATTAAATGCAAATCCGTAGTGAATAGCTTCTTTTTTACGAATAGCCAGTTTGTCGATGGTATTGATAAACGTTACTACCGGTTGATCTTTGATCAATCTTACTTCCCGGGTCAACCAGTTGCACCCAGTTGCTTTGGAGGTGATCAACAGCGAAACAACCAATGGTCCCTGCTCTTTTATTCGAACAGATACATCCGTAGCTTGTATACTATGTCCACTGCTATCTTTCCCATTCCATACACCGGGAACATAATTATAACTATTGATCTGAAAAGCCGATGAGGTATCAACTATTTCGCGATCATACTTTAGATCGATCATACTTTTAATACCGCCTGTATTTTCATCTATTGTCAGTAACAACCGCTCGTTCTGCAATGATGCAGCACCTGCTTTAATAGTGCCGGCTAAACTGCATTTACCAGGTACTACCCGATATAATTTTGAAGCTAATGCCGGTATACTCCCCGATTGAAAAACCAGTTCGCCGCCGGTGAGCCGTTGAGACAATACTTCCCTGTTGGCATCATCCAGCACCCGGTCGCCGCCTTTGCTTTGTTGGGCCGACAATACGACCAGTCCGTTACGCGACCAGGACAGGGTATTGATCACTGCTATGGTATTGCTGCCTGTTACTCTTATTGGTTCAAGTGCTTTTGCAATAAGGTCATTGCTTATTTTTTCCGCATCTTCAAAATAAGCGGCTTTATTAGCTTCTATTTTTTGGGCCAATGGCGTTCCGGGATTCTGGGCACCCCAGGTATGTTCTGCGGCTAATAATAAATTTTCCCAGGCCCGGTGAAATTGTTGTGCCGGTGCCGCTCTTTTTCTGTTTAACAAAGCCCATAGGGTTTCGGCCTGTACCAGGTTTTCTTTGGCATGCCGGCTGAATGCTACGCGGCGGGCATCAGAGCCCAGGCCATCCGTCCAGTACTCTGTAAAATCGCCTTTATAACTGGGTAAAATATCCGCATATTTGTTTTCATATGCCTGTACTATTTCTTTGGCGCCAGCAATGATCAGTTTGGGGTAATCGTACGTGGCATTCCATTGCCGCACTGCTTCAGGCAAATCGGCATCTATTAAACAATTGTCGGCCATTGACCAGGTTATGGCCATTATATCATAAGGTGTTTGTTTCCTTTCAAGCCGGGCTGTTTCATCAAAAATGAAAGGATCAATAAAGTTCACCATCGGCGTTGCCGTACGTAACCGGTCGCACGTATCGGTAAACGATTGTATTTTTTGCAATCCGTATTTGCTTCCTTTAATAGTATAGCCTATTCCATATGGCGTGGCTTGTAAAAGCAACAGCTTGCTTTTTCCATCAGGCGCTATCCAATAAAACGGCTTATGTTCCCAGGTCCTGCGCATGTCGTAATAATTGGGAAAACTAATAAAGCCCTTAATACCGTTTTGCGCAGCGGCCTGTACCAGTCCCCAACTACCACCCGGCAAATCCATTTGCACCATGGTATTCACCGGTACACCGGTCAGCGTTTGTATGTTTTGTTGATTACAGAACATACGCATCAATTCTTCTTCTGAACAGGTACTGGTGTTTATGTTGGAGTGACCGCCATCGATCTGTATCCATCCCTTTCGAACTGCTTCGATCAATTTTTTCTTTTTTGCCTCCGTAGCTGTTTTCAGATAACTGCTCACTACCCAGGTAGCTTCGGGATTCCATACAAAGCGGGCGCCCGCCGGGTAATGCTGTGTTTTTTGTGCCAGATCAATTCCCACATCTATATTTCGTACCTGTAATTTTTTGACCGTTTCCTGCAAGGCTGTATATCCGATGTCAACGTGCGCATGCGGATAAATGTAAACAGTCCACTGTTTCCTTGCCGGAACATGTACGGTGTTTGTAGCCGTGTTGTTGTTCGAGCGCACAGTAATGGTTGCATCTGTTGATGTTACGCCCACTCCTGCTGGTAATAGAATAGCTATTGAATCCGAGCTATTTCCCGTCTGTAATTCCGTCGATTCTTCGATCCCGTTACATTGAATGGTAACAGTTATTTTTTCAGCCAGTTTTCCGTTCTTACAATAAAGAACAATTTCTCTTCCTGCTTTCCCGTCTTTCCGGTGTTTGTACCAGGGCTTCACTTCGCTGCTAAACAACAGCTGGTCGTTACCTTGCTTAACAAACACTGGTGTTTTGTTGAGTTCCTTATTTGTTTTTTTTCTATTCGCGGTTGTTCTGTTTATCGGAAGAACCAGTAAAACACATCCCAACCAACCTAAACGAAATCTGACACTACACATATTCATATTTATGACTTCATTGTACTTTCTGTTCCAGCTTTCAACCCTGCCTTAAGGAATCGATATTTTTTTTACTTCGTTGTAATTGTACGGTCTGCCAAGGTTCGGAAAAGTGGTTCTGGCAGCTACGCGTAAATACCAATCGCGTTTACCAGGTAGCGCAGCTTTTGTAGTAAGGGTTAATGTTTGTCCCAATAAACTATTGCCATTGGTTCCGGTATACGCTACCCGGGTAGAATACCGGTCATCAAAACTGTTGGCATTATTGCCTACATACGGATAATTATTAATAAACAAATTGATATCCGTTACATTCAACTGGTAGTTGGGGTCAGCGGTGCCTCTTGTAACAATTACCTTCACACTAACAGTACCATTTGCATTTAAAACGGGTTCGCCTACCCATTCCAACCGTAAAAAAGGTTCCACGGTAAAATCAACCACTGTCACGCCGCCCTGAATATCAACTTCCTTACTTTTATCAACCGGGTTAGCGCCAGTTTGTACCAATGGAACGAAAGCGCCGTCAGCAGAAATTTTATAATGGCCCGCAAATATTTTGGTATTATTATATGTGCCATCCTGCATGGTGGCCAGGTACAGCGGCGTTGGATTTTCACTCCAACTCAGCTCCTTCAATTCAATACGGGTACCGGTGCCATTTTCACCCGATACTTCGCCGGGAAGATTTTTACCGGTGCCGGCATCAATGATCCTTCCCATTAAGGTTTGATCAGGCGCCGCATAGTTGTCTACTTTAGAACATGCACCTGCCGAGATAAGTGCTATCCCTAGAATGATATGATAAAATGTATTCTTCATATAGAATGAAATTAAAAGCCTGGGTTTTGAACTAAGTTTGGACTCTTGGTAACAGCTGCTGTAGGAATTTGCTGATAATACGACCGGGTATCGAATGTGAACCGCACATTTCTTTCATCGAAACGGGCATCAAAGAAATATTTGCCGGCATCTGATGAATAAAATGGCATCAGCACTCTGTACAACGTACTATTTTGTTCCTGGTCCAGCATGCGCCATCTTCTGAGATCCCAATAGATCTTATTCTCGAAAGCCAGTTCCTTTCTTCTTTCCCTTCTGATGGTATCAATACTTGTAAGCGAAACAGCCGGTGTTGCACCTGCTCTGGTCCTTATAAGGTTCACATTAGTCAAAGCCGCTGTTAAATAATTAGAACCCTGTCCTGCAGCGCTCAATTCAAATCCGGCTTCAGCTGCATTCAAAAGCACTTCTGCATACCTGATTTCAATCCAGCTTTGCTCTGAGCGATTGGTTACTACTTCTGCTGTTGGCTTATCGGGTACCAGGTATTTACGAACGGAAAATCCGGTAATGCTTCCGCCGGGCCCATTGGCAGCCAGGTTGGTAAATACACCACTGATGCCGGCTGGATTCATTTTTGTTCCGTTAGGCAATGTGTAAGGAGTTTGCAATACGGCTGCGGATGTAACAAGGTTTGCCGTTGGGTAGTTTGCCGTAGACCCTGCAGGCAATAACCGGCTGATACCGCTGGCCGCGCTGCCTGTGTATATACCACGACGCATTTCAATGCTTTGCCCTTTAAATAGATCGCCGGGAAGTATCACGGTGGCCCTCAGCCTCGGTTCAGCATTGGCAAACAAATCCATCGTATTATTATACAAAACGTATTTACCACTGCCATCCAGGGTTTGAATGGTGCCATCCGGATTTTTGGGAAGCCCTTCAAATTGTTCTACAAAATCAAGTGTAGGGTTTGTTTCTGAAGAATAATTTCCACCCGGACCTTCCAATTGCTTTGGTACGCTCAGGGCATCATATCCATGCACGGCATCGGGATATTTATATTGACGTATAAAAATGTTTTCCGTACTGGCCGCATCTAAAAACAGGTTGACGAAATTCTGATATATCGCGGTCTTATCTCCTGCTACAAAATTCCTGGTATATAAAGTGTATTTGCCATTCAGTGATGCAGCCGCATCGAAGCTTGCTTTAAAATAAGTATTCGCTTTAGTAGCCGGGATACCACAAAGGCGTTCTGCACCGGCCGTCAAATTAATTGTATTGTACTTGGCAATGGTGCCTGCAAACAACATGGCCCTTGATTTAAAAGCGGCAGCGGCATAGCGGTTGGGTCTTCCTGCCTTATTGCTTTCCGGCAAACTGGTAAACGCATTATCCAGATCTTCGCCGATCATATCGTAGACCTTTTCTTCCGATGAACGGGGAATTTTCAACTCCTCGATGCTGGCGGTCAATTCGCCGATGGTTTGATCTGGTTTCGTCAACACTTTGTCAACTATTGGCACACCACCATATCGTTTTACAAGCGCAAAATAAGTAACGGCTCTAATGAACCGGGCTTCGCCCTGCCAGTTATTTACCTGTGCCGTACTGAAGTTGCTGGCATAAGTAGGCAGTGTTTCCATAAAATAATTACACTCCCTGATCAGGCTATAAGCGTCTGCCCAGTAATTGAATGTTTCAGTGGCACTGGGCATATCACGGCTCAGCGCTTCGCCGGTGATGCCGCTGGCAGAACCAACTACAAACGCATTGAAACTAATGGTGGGTGAATATTTGAAATCTTCAATGGGTAACCGGCTATACATCCGGGCCATGTATGAAGAAATTCCGGCTTCATTTGTAAAAATGTCTTTATCCTGCACTACGTTCAGCGGTGGCACATCCAGCTTTTCACAAGCCGTCAGTCCCAGGAAAAAAACAGCTACTATAAAATATAAATACTTTTTCATGGCAATAATTATAATTGAAGGTTTAAGCCGAAGGTGAGTTTAATGTCAAGTGGGTATAGATAACCAAACTGACTGGATGGATGTTCTGGATCCAGATAACGGAGCTTTGTAAACGTAACCGGGTTATAACCGTTGGCATAAACACGTAATCCTTTTATCCCGGTTCTGGCAAGCCATTTTTCGGGCAGCGTGTAACCCAATTCAACCGTTTTTAATCGCAGGTAAGCTGCGCTGGCTGCATTGGCCAATGTGTTGGTAAATGGTACGGAGCCTGTATAAGCAAAATGGCCCGACACCCATTCCGTATTGGGATCGTATGGATCTGCTTTGGGATCAACCGGATGCCATCTGTCCATAAACTGCTCCAATGCGCCACCACCCGCCCAAAGCGGCGTATTCAATTGTTCAAAATAAGAAACAAACACTTTGCCGGCGCCATTCCAGGTCATGCTCAAATCGATACCTTTGTAAGTTGCGTTCACGGTGAAACCATATGTAATATTGGGCAAGCCTGCTGTGGAGATCGGGCGGTTGTCCTGGGTGCTGATCTGTCCATCGCCATTCCAGTCTTCATACCTGTAATCGCCAACGACTGTATTCCTGGAAACATAGAAAGGATTGTTTACGATATCAGCATACGATTGGAATTGTCCGCCGGAACCATAACCCCAATACAAATTATTCCAACGATTCTCTGTGTACGTGCTGTTATTCCAGTTGAGGTACGAATTACCTGCTCTTGCTGCAACACGTTTGGTATTCATTGTTCTTGTATAACCAAACACGCCTTTCACCATATAATTCAATGCACCAATGCGATTTTCATGACTCAGTTCGAAGTCAAAACCTTCGGTGCGATCGCCATTCAGGTTCTCTTGCGGCAATCCAACACCTACTACATCGGGCAGGGTTAATGATTGCGTTGCCAGTAAACCGGAACGATCACGACGGAAAACATCAAATGTAACACCCAGTAAACCCCGCCAGGCCTGTGCATCAACACCTATGTTCAGCATTTTTGCAGTATACCAGGAAATGGCAGGGTTGGCCAATCCTTTACTTTGCACGGCGCTGGTGAATGTACCATCAAACACCGCTCCGGCAGGGGTGCTGGTTGCACTACCACTGGCCGGGTAATTATAACCCGTAATAAATTGGTAGGTAGAAGCGTTCTCATCACCGGAAAGTCCATACGAACCACGCAGCTTGAAGTTATTGATGAACGATAATGCCGGGATGTTCTTAAAGAATTGTTCTTCCGACACACGCCAGGCCACGAGACCGGCCGGGAAGAAACCCCATTGTTCATTCACGGCAAATTTGGAAGAACCGTCTTCTCTGAACGTAAACTCTGCAAAATATTTTCCCGCATAATCATAGGCCAGGCGCCCAACATACGATGCATTGATGGTCTTGTATAAATTGCCAGACGACATATTACCCTGCTGGTTGGTGCTATTACCAGCCAACAGTTGGTCTACAGCCAATGCCAGTTCCCGCTGGGCAAACAGATTGTCGGCACTCCGGGTATTTCGTTCGTATAATAACAGCGCAGAAATATTGTGGTCACCGAACTGGTGATTGTAATTCACAGAAGCCTGCAATAAGCTGGCAGGAAATTCTGCATAATCCCTTCTTATGGTAGCCGGCGTTTGTTGCGGTACCGGCGTATAAGTGTCTGTGCTTGCATTGTAGTTGTACAGGTTATACGCCTTCATGTACGTTTTGTTATTGTTGTCATTGAAATCGTAACTGTATAATCCTTTCAATGAAAGTCCTTTTACAGCTGGCACTTCATAGGTTAAACTTACTGACGACTGGAACCATTTATTTTTCTGGGTAATATAACCGTTCACATCTGACCGGGAATGCGCCACGCCATTCAGGTTGCTGGGCACGTTATTGAAATAAGCCGGATTATTATTCGCATAAATATTTTGAACCGGAGGCTGATACCAAAGGCTGCGGAACACATACCAGGGAGAAATATAGGGCTGGTTCTTTTGATCGAGGATGCCGGTCAGGTTCACATCAAACGTTAAGCGTTTGTTTATTTTTGTGCTCAGGTTCGATCGAATATTATAGCGATTATAGTTGACATCATCACTTTTAAAAATGGCGTCCTGAGTCATGTAACCAAGGCTTACAAAATAAGTGGTGTTATCGGTGCCGCCCGAGGCGCTTATGTCGTGTTGTGTAAAGGGGGCTGTTTTACGGATAATAGCATCCTGCCAGTTGGCGGCTACTTTTGTTCCATTACGGTAAGCCTCAAAGTCGGCTTCCGTATACAGCGGCGTACCGCCGTTAATATTGTGCATGCGTTGCTCGTTCACCAATGTCATATAATCAAAAATTCCAACGGGCTTGGGAAGACGCGATGCAAACTGAAGTCCATAAATACCATTGTAGTTAAGAAGAAGTTTCCCCTTTTTACCTTTTTTAGTAGTGATCAATACAACACCATTTGCCGCCCGCACACCATAGATGGCAGCAGAGGCATCCTTTAATACCGAAATGCTTTCAATATCAGCCGGGTTAAGGCGGGTGATATTATTTCTGGGCACACCGTCAATAACAACAAGCGGGTTACCCAATCCTCTTATGTCAAATGAGTTATCAAAACTTCCCGGTTCACCGCTGTTTTGTGTAACACGCAAGCCGGCAATCTTTCCGGTAAGCATGTTCTGAACATTCTCATTTTTTGTAGTAACCACTTCTTTCCCGGTAACAGCAGCAACAGCGCCGGTCAACGTTGCTTTTTTACGAGCGCCATAACCAATGACCACCACATCATCGAGCGAAGATGCGCTGGGCGATAGCGTTAGATTGACAGATTCTTCATTCCGTATCAGCCATTCCTGTGTGGCATAACCCGTCATGGAGAACAGAAGTGTTTGCCCTTTTTGTGCAACGATGGAAAAACGGCCAAGCGTATCGGTGGAAGTACCCTTATGTGTTTCCTTTACAATCACAGACACTTTTGCCAATGGCGTACCCAGCTCGTTTAACACAACGCCCTGGATGCTTCCACTGCCTTGCGCAGAAACCGTTTGAAGACTGCTGACAAACAACAGTCCCCAAAATTGTAGCGTAAATATGGATAATGTAAAAGTCTTCATATGCTAACGCAGGTTGAATAAATTATAAAATGACGTTACATAGAATAAGGTGAAAGGATGCTTTAAATAGCGTGCGGATAAGAAGATGAAGATCTACTGATTTATATAAATGTTCCTTAATGTTGGTGAGGGGTATAAGACGGAATGCGTAACAATGTGCAGCGAATCTATCCTCCACGCACATTGACATCGATTAAAAAGTTTCCTTTTTTCATATGGCAGTAGTTTGTTATGTCGGCTAAATCGTACACCAAATGTATGTACATACATATAAACATACAAACATTTGGGCCATTTTTTTTTACATTTGCTCTAATTGCACGAAAAATCAAACCAGTATGAAGCTTCGAATAGATCATAAAAGTCACGTCCCTCTTCATTTACAGGCCGAAGAACTGTTACGTAACATCATTGCCGACCCTCAGTATGCCGATGGCAAGTTTTTACCGAATGAAGTGGACCTGGCCAAGGAGCTGGCTATTTCGAGAACCACCCTGCGCCAGGCGTTGAACAAACTGGTATATGAAGGTTTGCTGATACGCAAGAAAGGTATCGGTACCAGGGTAGCCGAATCGTCGGTGAGCTCCAAATCAAAGAACTGGTTGAGCTTTTCGCAGGAAATGCAGGCTCGCGGCATTCCCATCAAGAATTTTGAATTACACGTCACCTGGGTATTTCCCGATGAAGCAGTGGCTAATTTCTTTGAGATCACGACAAAGAAAAAAGTGCTGAAACTGGAAAGGCTGCGAGGCCGTCCTGAAGGTCCATTTGTATACTTTGCATCGTATTTTCATCCACGGGTTGGGCTAACCGGTGAAGAGGATTTCAAGCGCCCATTGTACGAAATACTGGAGAAGGATTACCTGGTAGTCGCCAATTTATCGAAGGAAGAGATCAGCGCCAAAGCAGCCGGTAAATTCATTGCCGGCAAGCTGGAAATAGAACCCGGCAGTCCTATTCTGTTCAGAAAACGTTTTGTTTACGACCAGGGCGACCGGCCCATTGAATATAACCTGGGCTATTACAAGGCGGACAGCTTTGTATATACAATTGAATCACGTAGAGAATAATGTGCTGATTTGCTAATGTGCTAATATGCTAATGGAATACAGAATCCTTATACTGCAACTGCAGGTTGCGTAAACGCACCTTCAGGTCCGCTATGGTTTTCGAACATTTTGGATCGTTATACAGGTTGTTCATTTCCTGTTTATCCTTTTTCAAATCATATAATTCCCAGGCATCTATAGGATGGTAAAAGTGCATCAGCTTATAGCGCCCTGTATAAATGCCGTAATGCCGGGTTAATCCAAACGACAGTTCGTAATAATGGTAATAAATTTCATTCCGCCAGTTGGCCACTTTCTCCTTTTGTAATAAAGGCCGCATCGAAGCGCCCTGCATATCAGCCGGAATGGGAATACCGGCATAATCCAGTAACGTGGGCGCTATGTCGAGGTTCAGGGTAAATCGGTCTACCTGCTGTTTAGGCGTTATTTTCGCCGGATAACGGATGACCATAGGAGTTCTAAAAGATTCATTGTACATAAATCGCTTGTCGTACAAGCCATGCTCACCCAAATAAAATCCCTGGTCGGAAGTATAGATCACAATGGTATTTTCCGAAAGTCCGTTCTCTTCCAGGTATTGCAACACCCTTCCTACATTATCATCTACCGACAAAATGCAGCGCAAATAATCTTCCATATACCGGCGGAACTGGAATTTAACCAGGGAGGTGGTATCGTGGATCTTTTTAAACTGTTCGTATTCCAGTTGGTACACTGAATCCCACTGACGGCGTTCTGCAGGCGTTAACCGTTCCATTTCACGCTGGTACTCTGCCGGCGCCCAATCATTTATTTTAGTAACGGCACAGGAGTCGCAGGGGATCTTGCTATCGTACCGGATATCGAGGTCCCGCGCCACCGTAATTTGCTGCCGTTGCAGGGCCGGCCGGTTTTTATAATCATCATAAAAATTGGCCGGAAGCGGGAAATTGGTATTATCGAATTTATGCAGGTGTTTCAATGGCGGCATAAAGTTGCGATGTGGTGCTTTGTGCTGCAACATCAGGAAGAAAGGGGCATTCCTGTTCTCACCGATCCACTGCAAGGCCAGGTCAGTTATAACATCGGTCACATAGCCTTTATATGCAGTATCCTTCCCCATTTTAATAAAAGGTGGATTGTAATAATGACCCTGTGCCGGTAAAATATTCCAGTAATCAAAACCGGTAGGATCACTCCATAAATGCCATTTGCCTACAACAGCGGTATGGTATCCATTGGCCCGTAATATTTTGGGCAGGGTTTGTTGCGCACCGTTAAAATAAGTGCCATTATCCTTCAATCCGTTTATATGGGAGTACTTGCCAGTTAATATAACTGCCCGGCTTGGACTACAAACAGAATTGGTTACAAATCCGTTTTTCATGATAGCGCCTTCCCGGGCAATTCTATCAATATTGGGTGTTTGTATAAGGGTAGAACCATAGGCGCTGATGGCCTGGTAAGCATGGTCATCGGCCATTATGAAAATAATGTTAGGGCGAGCGGCCGTTGCCTGTTGGGAATAAGCGGTCTGCCCCAAAAGGGTTAACAAAACGACTAATGCATTCAGCAAAAATGCAGGCAGCCCGTGAACCGGTTTATCTTTCATATGGCGTACTTAGGTGGAAATAGGTTTCAAAAGTAAATACTTTGTACATACATACAAACAATTAATTTGAGGGAAAAACCAGTTCCTTTGACCTGGGAACATAAAAAAAGGGTGTCCCGTTATCGGAACACCCTCCTTCTGTGCGACCTGATGGAGTCAGGTAGTTGATATGGGATTCTAAAATGAAATGAACCAATTAAAGAGTCCCGCCTGAGCAAGACTCTTTGTTACAGAAGACCCACTATAATTTTACCAGCTTTATCTGTCTCATTTTATTGCCTTGTCTAACTTCAAGATAGTAGAACCCTGAGCGATACGAATGTCCCAATTGCAAGGTCCCTTGCGGAACATTTTCGCGATAATCCAATACCCTGCCCTGGATATCAACAACCCGAAGACTTATCTTTCCTTCCGATCCCTGAATATTAATATTAAAGAAATCCTGTGCCGGATTGCCAAGCACCTTCACCGTAAATGGATTCACAACAACAGGTATCTCTTCTGTTTGCTCAACACGGGCAGAAGTAACTGTGTTGGATGCAGGTGTGCTTCGTACTGAAACATTACCGCCACCCAGGTTTTGTAACACCGTTTGTACACCGCTCCAGTTGCTGGAGAAGATCACCTCGGAAGTATTGGGGTTCATTACTAATATACTCACCTGGTCGTTCTGGCCACCGTTAGAAACGTCATTCATTTTAACGGTGAGGTCCATATTGCCACCCATGGCTATCGGGCTCAACGGATTTGTGATATCGCTATAATTCGCCTTGGTGTTAAAATAGGCAGGCGTACCGCTTGAACCGGTAGCCGATACCACCAGCGTATTCACCGCATTACTTTTCACCTGGTAAATTTTGCCATTGCTGCGTATAATAATATTACACTGACCTTTCAGGTTGGAGCCTGATTTATTATACATCATATTAAAGCCAAAGTTGGTTTTTAAATCCAATGTTCCGGCTAATGTACCTGCACACGAAGTGTTACGTAAATAGCCGCCACCGGTTACAAAATCAGAACCTGGACGGGCAACCGTGATGGTTGTAGCCACGTCAGAGGTGCCACCCGCATAATAATTATCCGCTATTGCATACACCTGCAAATTGGCGCCACCTGCCGATAGTTCAGTACTGCTTAAGGTATAAGTGAATGAAGTAACCACAGTACCAATCGTTGAATCGGTCATCAGAGCCGGAGTTATATTGGCAGTGCCCAGGATTGTACCAGTCACCGGATTATCTCTTCTGAAAGTGATCTTTGCATTTTTAATATTTCCCCGGTTTCCATCTGCACCAGGGAACAGATCGCGTACGGTGGCACTCAGACTTATCGTTACCGATGTAGCCGTTGTACTTGGCAGTGATACGTAATCCTGACCCGTATAAGTAATATCGGCATTTTCCTTTGTAATAGTAAGCGAACTGGTTGATGTATTATTACTACTACTTAATCCATAATTAGCATTGGGCGTATTGAATATTGCGGTTACACCTTTAGCACCCGGAGCCATTTGACCAGCGAGCCCTTCAACCAGTTGGTTATCTGCCAAAATACCAACCAGATTATTCCCGGAAACTGCCAACGGAACGGTACCCATTACCTGATTTCCTACTTTAAATGTTACAGAAACGGCCGCACCATTAGCGCCAGTTACGACCGGCGCTCCGCCAGTAATAGTTGCTGTATAGGTGACGGCATCGCTGTATTGCGGTGTTGTGGCATTGGTAATAACAGACGTTGTTACCGGCACAATCAAAATGGTTAACGTTCCTGGTGTATTGGTTACGGTGTAATTTGACAACCGGTTATCAGGATCGTTCAGCGCTGCCGTGATCGGATAGTTCCCGATCAGCGAGGCTTGTGTAGCCGCTGTGCCATAACTAACAGTAATATTATCGCTGGGCACTATACCTGTTTCAATGCCATTGAGTACAGGTAAAGGATCACCGTACAATTTATTTTTGTTATTAACCGTAATAGTGAGTGCTCTCTTGGTAATGGTAAGATTGGCACCTATATAAGTAAGGTTATAATTACTGTTGAGTGCCAAAGTTCCCTGCTGAATGGCATACGCTCCGATGTCTTCCCCTGTAACTCTTGTCAAAGCACCACCGAATGCATCGGTGAATGCAAGACTACCATAAGTAATCTGATAAGTCAAAGCAGGATCACTGTTGCCATATATTTTGGTCTTAACCTGGGCAGTTACCGTGATGGCACGTTGTGTAATAGTAAGATTGGCGCCCACATAAGTCAAATTATAATTGCTGCTCAGTGCCAGCGTGCCTTGTTTAATGGCATATGAGCCTACACTTTCACCGGCATCCCTTGTCAACGAACCGGCGAATGCATCAGTGAAGGCAAGAGTGCCTAATGTTATTTGATAGGTAAATGCCGGATCGCTGTTACCATATACTTTGGTCTTTGCATCGGCGGTTACCGTAATGGCGCGCTGTGTAATGGAAAGGTTTGCGCCAACATATGTCAAATTATAGTTACTACTCAAAGTCAGCGTGCCTTGCAGAATACCATAAGTACCTACGGCCTCACCGGCGGTTCTTGTCAATGCACCGGCAATTGCATCGGAGTATGCGAGACTACCATAAGTAATCTGATATGTCAAAGCAGGATCACTGTTTCCATATACCTTGGTCTTTGCATCAGCAGTTACTGTAATGGCGCGTTGTGTAATAATAAGATTGGCGCCTACATATGTCAAATTATAGTTGCTGTTCAGTGCCAGTGTGCCTTGCAGAATACCATAAGTACCTACGCCCTCACCAGCGGTTCTTGTCAATGCACCGGCAAATGCATCCGTAAATGCAAGCGTGCCGGAAGTGATTTGATAAGTCAAAGTCGGATCGCTGTTGCCATATACCTTGGTCTTTGCATCAGCAGTGACGGTGATGGCGCGTTGCGTGATGGAAAAATTGGCGCCCACATAAGTCAAATTATAGTTGCTGTTCAGCGCCAATGTGCCTTGCAGAATACCATAAGTACCTACGGTTTCACCGGCTGTTCTTGTTAATGAACCGGCGAATGCATCGGAGAATGCGAGACTTCCTAGTGTTATTTGATAGGTCAAAGCAGGATCACTATTACCATATACTTTACTCTTTGCATCAGCGGTGACAGTAATGGCACGTTGCGTGATGGAAAGATTGGCGCCCACATATGTCAAATTATAGTTGCTGTTCAGTGCCAGCGTGCCTTGCGTAATGGCATACGTGCCTACACTTTCACCCGCATCCCTTGTCAATGAACCGGCGAACACATCAGAAAATGCTAGACTACCTACAGTGATCTGATATGTCAAAGCAGGATCACTGTTGCCGTAGACTTTACTCTTCGCATCGGCAGTTACCGTGATGGCGCGCTGTGTAATGGAAAGGTTTGCGCCAACATATGTCAAATTATAGTTACTACTCAAAGTCAGCGTGCCTTGCAGAATACCATAAGTACCTACGGCCTCACCGGCGGTTCTTGTCAATGCACCGGCAATTGCATCGGAGTATGCGAGACTACCATAAGTAATCTGATATGTCAAAGCAGGATCACTGTTTCCATATACCTTGGTCTTTGCATCAGCAGTTACTGTAATGGCGCGTTGTGTAATAATAAGATTGGCGCCTACATATGTCAAATTATAGTTGCTGTTCAGTGCCAGTGTGCCTTGCAGAATACCATAAGTACCTACGCCCTCACCAGCGGTTCTTGTCAATGCACCGGCAAATGCATCCGTAAATGCAAGCGTGCCGGAAGTGATTTGATAAGTCAAAGTCGGATCGCTGTTGCCATATACCTTGGTCTTTGCATCAGCAGTGACGGTGATGGCGCGTTGCGTGATGGAAAAATTGGCGCCCACATAAGTCAAATTATAGTTGCTGTTCAGCGCCAATGTGCCTTGCAGAATACCATAAGTACCTACGGTTTCACCGGCTGTTCTTGTTAATGAACCGGTGAATGCATCCGTGAATGCGAGACTACCTATAGAGATCTGATAAGTCAAAGTAGGATCACTGTTGCCATATACCTTGGTCTTTGTATCAGCAGTTACGGTGATAGCGCGTTGGCCAATAATTAAATTAGCGCCTACATACGTCAAATTATAGTTGCTGTTCAGTGCCAGTGTACCTTGTTTAATAGCATAAGTGCCTACACTTTCACCCGCATCCCTTGTCAATGAACCGGCGAATGCATCAGTAAATGCCAGACTGCCGGAAGTCACCAGGTAGGTTAACGCAGGATCACTTTCGCCATATATTTTACTCTTCGCATCGGCAGTTACCGTGATGGCGCGCTGTGTGATGGAAAGATTGGCGCCTATATAAGTCAAATTATAGTTGCTGTTTAGGGCTAATGTACCTTGCAGGATACCATAAGTACCTACGACCTCACCGGCGGTTCTTGTCAATGCACCAGCAAACGCATCGGTGAATGCAAGACTACCGGTAGTGATTTGATAAGTCAAAGCCGGATCGCTTTCTCCATACACTTTACTCTTCGCATCAGCAGTTACCGTAATGGCGCGCTGTGTAATAG
>CBIHPP010000028.1:0-81300 GCA_966212235.1 uncultured Niastella sp.
ATAAAACTCAAAGAACTAATTCGAAAAGTCTTTCATTTGTTCGTGACACCTAATAACCCGGGTTTTGTTTGTACAGTCCTTTGGTAAACGTAATTTCTGATTGTGGGATTGGCAGATATTCATCCCTGCCTGCTGTAAATACAGCGGTAGCGAGAAAAGTGCGCCTGCTTTTTTCAATGCTTATATAATCGTTTAAAACCTGGGCTGCCATACCCCATCTTACCAGGTCAAAAAATCGCTGTCCTTCTGTAGCAAATTCAAGCCGCCGTTCCCATTGCAATGCCGTACGCGCATATGACTGTGTAAAACCGGCAGCCGGATAGGGTTGCAGATTATAATTTGATGCAAAAGTACCGTCCAGCTTTTTCAGTTTACCTGTACTGGCTGCAGCCCTTGCCCTTATCTGATTGATCAGCGGCAACGCCTTATCGGGTTGTCCCAATTCAATATATGCTTCTGCCTGTATTAATAAAACTTCGTCGTACCGGATAATATCATAATTTTTTGCCACACCCATAAACGGGCCATTTTTGAAATAAGAGGAGCTGGTTGCCAATTGCTGGTTACGCATGGTATGAAAGTTACCATATACGCCTGGATCGCGTACCCAGCTGTTGCTGAAAACTTTTGTATTATCATATTTGTACACATGCCCGTCGATACCAACGGTATGATCAATACGTACATCAACAGTTGCCGTACTTAAATTGGCATTGCTGTTATTAAATGTGGTAAAGTTGGGCAACCCGGTTGCACTGGTGGTATATGCATTGACCAGGTTCTGACTGGCTGCATGAAACCCACAGCAGCCGTATTGCGGTGCGCCATGCGGATAGTTCAACCCATCTTCATAATTCAATCGGCCGGATGTGGTTCCATCGTTGATGGTAAACTGAATGGCGAATATGGATTCTTTCCCGTTTTCTGTTTCAGGCAAAAAATTGTCGGCAATGTCGGCGCTCAATGCGTATTTACCTGATGAAATGACCGACTGGCACAGCGCAACTACCTCCTGCAACCTGGTTTGATTAATATTAATCACCTTATGTGCGGCATTTTGTTCATATGCCTGGAATAACCGCAGCTTTGCCAAATAAGCCTGCGCAACATACTTATTGGGTCGCCCGATCTCTGTTTGTGTTACCGGCAAATTATCTACTGCATACTGTAGATCATCAGCAATTTTATTCCATGATGCTTCCCAGGAGAGATCGTTCGACACGGTTAAAATATCATCGGAAGATGCATTTTCATCAAAGATGGGAACATTCTTATATAAGAGTTTCATGGTAAAATAACTATGCGCTCTTAAGAATTTCAGTTCGGCCAGTCTTGATTTTCTTTGTGAAAATACTGCATCTGACAAATTAGTAACTGCACGAAGCGCCACATTAGCCCGGGAAATGGATTTAAATAAATTTTTCCAGGTGCGCGAAACAAAAAAGTCCATCGTTGGGGTTACCAGGTTGTAATGTTCCAGCGCATCTACTTCTCCCACATCGCCGGTGCCTCCACCGCCTTTATAGGCATCGTCGCTCCGTACACTTCCATAAGCCCACAGGCTGTAGATCGGGCCGGTCATATCACCATTACCTATGGCTGCATACGCGGCAGTTACCAATCCTTCAACGGCTGTTGGTGTTGTAAGCGCCGATGACGACAATACGCCCGATGGTGTATATTCCAGTTGCTTTTTGCAGGCGCCCAATAGCAATATGGCCGAAATTATTATGGCTGATATATATGTATATTTCATTTTACTGCTGATTTTGATTGGAAATTAAAATGAGGCGTTAATACCGAATGTGAAAATTTTAGGTACTGGTATCGGATCGAGGTCAATCCTTTCAGGGTCGGGACTTAAATATTTTTTGCTTTTGAACCAGAATAAATTCTCAGCCATAGCAAACAAACGTACCGCTGTAAAGATGGCTTTGGGTTTCACATTATAGCCAAGCTGAAGATTACGCATTTTGAAATAGGAAGTGCTGACCATAAAATAATCAGAAGTACGGCCTTCGTTATTATTGTCTTTAAGTGTTAAAGCAGGTACACTGGTATTGGTGTGCTGCGGCGTCCAGCCATCGAATACACCGGGTCCAACATTTTCGCGGCTTTTCATCAGCTTATTGAATAACGTATATACATCGAATCCTTTTCTTCCGGCTACACCTGACCCAAAGATCGACAGGTCGAATTTTTTGTAGGTCAGGTCTATGCGCAGGCCATATTCCAATGAAGGTAACGTAGTACCAATCCAGTTTCTGTCGAGATCATTAATAACGCCATCGTTGTTGTCATCTACATAACGGATCCTGCCCGGGCCGGCTCCAATCTGTGTGGGCGCCTTATTCACTTCATCCTGCGATTGAAAGATGCCATTCGTTTTGTAACCGAAAATATCGAATTGAGAATGGCCGATGATGGTGTTTACCAGGTTGCCGGCATATGCAGGGCGTACGCTTTCTGGCAACTCGGTTATTTTATCCCTGAAATGGGCGAAGTTCAATCGTACATCATAACCAAAGTCGCCGCTTTTTTCGCCCGCATAACCTACAACAAGCTCCCAGCCTTTATTGGTTTTGGAAGCGCCGTTCACTGCTTTTTGCTGCCCTTCGCCCAGTGCCGATGCTACCGGGGGTATAATTAATATACCGGTTGTTTTGCGTGAAAAATAATCGAACGATCCATAGATCCTGTTTTTGAACAGGGTGAAGTCTAAACCTGCATTGACCTCATTGGTTGTTTCCCATTTAAGATCGGCATTCTCTGCCTGCGTTTGCACAAAACCGGAAGGCAATGTACCGGTATTGGCGCCTGACAGCGAATATGCCGTGCCTATATTCATATACTGCTCCCAGAAGCCGGGCGTCAATTGATTTTGATTTGTTCCATATCGTGCATCAAAGAGTCCAAAACGTGCCAGGTCGCCAATTTGCTGGTTACCTACACGGCCAATACCGGCCCTTAACTTGATTTCAGAAAAAAGCTTCTGTGATTCCATAAAACTTTCTCTGTCTATTCTCCAGCCTACAGAAGCAGCGGGAAAAACACCGTACCGGTTATTGGCGCCAAAACGGGATGATCCATCACGGCGAAGGGTGACTGCCGCGAGGTATTTATCTGAAAGATTGTAATCGATGCGGCCGAAGAGTGAGTATAAGCGATTGCCGGTTGAACCGCCCGACACGTTGGTGTTACCGGTACCGGCACTCAGGGTGAAATATTCTTCGGTCTGAAGCGCAAAGCCTTCTTTCCTTGTATTCTGGTAGTTGAGATCAGTTCTGACGAATTCTGTACCTGCCAGGAATTTTAAATTATGCCGGTCGTTTATATTCCAGTTGTACCGCACCGTATTTGAAAATGTATAACTGAGGTATTTGTTCTGGTCTAACGTAAGGCTATTGGTCGTTCTGTTGAAAGCGCCTTCTGTAAACGTTGGCAAAATAGTTTTGTTCAGAAAAGTGGCATAGTCTGCACCCAGTGTTGACCTGAAGTATAAGTTCTTAACAGGTTGAATTTCTGCAAACACACTTCCAAACGTAGAGAGCCTGTTGGCATTATCCCATCTGCTCAAAAATTGCATATGCAGCGGGTTATTCCGGTCTGAGTAACCACCGCCGGATGCCCCTGCAAATGTAGCTCCGTCGCTTTGATAAACCGGAATGGTAGGCGCCAGTGTAACTGCCAGGAAGGTAGTTGCTGCACCGCCAATATCGCGCGATGTTAAGGTTTCATTCGAATTCGCTACACGTACGTTTACACCAAATGATGCCTTGCCGTCAAACGCCCTGGTTACAGCGTTTATACTTCCACTCATGCGTTCATAACCGGTATATCGTAACATGCCGGTATTTTTCAAATATCCCAGGTTGATCTCGAGTGATGAATTTTTATTGCCTGCGGAAACGGTTAAACTGTTATTGCTTACAAGACCGGTTTTATACATCACATCCTGCCAGTCGGTATTTCCGGCAGGTGTACCGGGATCACCGCCCACAAAGGGTTTAACAGTGACGGCATTTAATACGGGATTATTAAGATCATTGTTCCAGTCGAAATTGTATATTTCTCCATAGGCACCAGCCGGGTCCTGCTTATCATTGACAGAAGCCTGCCACAATGCTTTGCCCCTGTCTACTGAATTCAGCATTTTTAACCGGACAGATTTCTCGGACTGGGCCGAAAGACTGGAATTCAATTGAAAATTTACTTTACCATTGGTATTACCGCCATTCTTTGTGGTAACGATAATAACGCCGTTGGATGCACGGGAACCGTACACGGACGCGGCGGAAGCATCTTTTAAGACCTGCACCGATGCAATAGTTGCCGGGTCAAGGTTTTGAAATACTTCGGGCCTGGTGGTAGGTATTCCATCAATAATATACAACGGATCATTAACACCTAATGTATTGGCGCCTCTTATCAGGATCCTTGAATTGCTGCCATTGGGTGAACCGCCATTCTTTTCAATGTACAAACCGGCAACCCTACCCTGCAATGCCTGCATGGTATTGCCGGAACTGTTATTTTTCACTGGGGTTAGATCCACTACGGCTACAGCGCCGGTGAGATCCTTTTTTCTTTGGGTTTGATAACCGATCACCACAAATTGCTCCAGTTCTTTTTCTCCTTCCTCCAGTTCAATGGAGAGTTCCTGCATATTGCCTGTCAATTTGAGCGTCGCGGTTTTCATTCCCACAAAAGACACCGTAATAAGATCACCGGTTGATGCTTCGAGCGTAAATTTTCCGGCCGCATCAGTCACTACCATTTTTTTATTGGCAGCAACAGTAGCTCCTGACAGCGGCGTATGGTTGGCTTTATGTACAACCACACCGGTAATCGTTTTTTTCTGGGCAAAGGTTATCACTGAAAACAGCAAGGCAGCAATAACCATTAACAATCGTTGCATAGCGTTATTTTTGGTTTGAAAGATTTTTATTCTCTATATAGCTTCGTTGATCACACCTGCACTTCGTGTAGGTTGCTGATAAGTGCTGTGATCTCCTGTATGGAATAATCGGGACAGGCGCCGGAATAAGAAGCAATAAGCGCTCCCATGGCACAGGCATAATCGAGTATTTCCTGAGGTGGTGATCTGTCGATCAATTTAGAAAGCAGGGCAGCCAGAAATGCATCGCCGCTACCCACCGTATCGGCTACCTGTACTTTGTAACCGGGGTGCTGGTAAAAAATTCCATCCATACAAAGTGCCGCACCTTCACTACCCATAGTTACTACTACGGTTTTGATCCGGAACCGGTCCTGCAGCACCTGCATCCTGTCTGCCACTATAAGTGACGTTGAAGACCAGCAGGTGATCAATTCCAGTTCGGCGAGATTCAATTTTAAAATGTCTGTTTTGTGCAGTAATTGTTCAACGACCCTGGTGCTGAAATGCGGGGGTCTTAAATTAATATCCAATACTTTGGTCTTCGCAGATTCCAGCAGTTTAAATAGCGTATTCGCTGATGTATAGTTCCGGCAAGCCAGGCTGCCAAAAACCAGATAATCTGCATCCTGCACCAGGGAAGTATACCGGTCATCCCAGAATATAAAATCCCAGGCAGACGGATACACGATGTCGTATATCATTTCATGGGGCCCGTTTGGCTGGGCATATACAATGCCGGTAGGTTTGTTTTTATTTATACTTACATAATCCCTGCAAATTCCCCATTGCGATAAAAGTTCCATCAGTGCAGAACCGTATTGGTCCGATCCCACACTCGTAATCAAAGAAGGGCTCCGGTTCAACTTATGTAAATGGTAAGCCACATTCATTGGAGCCCCGCCCGGCAATTCGCCTGCAGGCAGTATATCCCAAAGGATCTCGCCAAAACAAACCACTTGTTTACCGGCGGTAGTTTGATTATTCATATGCGCAATCGTTTTGAACGTTAACAATAATTAATGCATGACCAATGTTCGTTCTATCTGTTCCAGTGATTTTCCTTTGGTTTCGGGCATCACTTTCCATACAAACAGCAGTTGCAATACCATCATAATGCTGAAGAATAAGAAAGTGTTACCACCACCCAGTTTTTCAGCAAGCATAGGAAAAGAGAAGGCAATGATGGCAGCCATTACCCAATGGGTAGAACTTCCCAGCGTTTGGCCTTTTGCCCTTACCTGGTTGGGAAATATTTCAGCTATAAAAACCCAGATCACAGCACCCTGGCTCAAAGCGAAGAAAGCAATATAGAACAGCAGATAAATGATAACTGACCAACCACTGAAGCTGTGGGCATAAAAAGCCTGAGCCACCAGCCCGAGTGTTGCAATCAATCCTACAGAACCAATCAGCATCAATGTTTTTCTTCCTATTCTATCTATAAAATTGATGGCGATGATGGTGAAAATAAAATTTACCATGCCAATGCCAACCGTTGACAACAAAGAGGAGTTTCGCCCCAAACCTGTCATTTCAAAAATGCGGGGTGCATAATAAATAATGGCATTGATGCCCGATACCTGGTTAAAAACAGCAAATGCGACTGCCAGTAAAACAGGAAACCGGTATTTGCGGCTGAGCAACTGGTTACCATTGGTGGAACTGCTGTTCTGCTGTTGGCTGTTTTTGATGTTTTCTATTTCAACTTCATACCCAATGGGCATTACTTCTTTTAAAACAGCCGCAGCTTCTGCCAGTTTTCCTTTTTTCAGGATCAACCATCTTGGACTTTCAGGTATCAATTGAAGCAGGATCAGGAAGAGCAATGACGGAAAAGCCTGAACACCCAGCATCCAACGCCAGGCAGTTTCCCCCTCCTGCCCAATGAGGTAATTGGAAAAATAAGAAAGTAAAATACCCAATACGATGTTGAACTGGAAAAGCGCAACCAACCGTCCTCTTTTGTCAGCAGGGGCAATTTCTGAAATATAAACAGGCGCGGTTACCGAAGAAGCGCCTACACCCAACCCGCCCAAAAACCGGAAAAGCAAAAAGACATGCCAGTTGGTAGCAAAAGCGGTCCCCAGCGACGAAACCAGGTACATGGCGGCAATTACCATTAAGGTATTTCTTCTTCCGATCCGTTCGCATGGAATGCCTCCCACCAACGAACCAATAACAGTACCGATCAAAGCAATGGAAACGGTGAGGCCGTGTTCAACCGAAGTGAGGGTCCAGTATGCCTGGATGGATTGTTCAGCCCCGGAAATAACTGCCGTATCAAAGCCAAATAAAAACCCGCCGAGCGCTACGACAAGACTCCACAAAAAGACTTTTCTTTTGTTCATACGACAAGCAATTTTATGTAAACCTATCTTATGTGCGCCCGAATGTGTAGCGATCCTGTTTCAAAGAATTATTTATGGAAAAACAAAGCAGCAGGCATATAAAAGGTTATATTTCAATACAAAACGAATGCTTATCAATATCCATTCGTTGGCTGTTTATAGAATTTGTATGCGATGTTTTAGAAATTGTTTCATTCATGCGGGGTAAGTGTTTCGCAAAAAATGCAAACCGGATGATCATTACTTATATTTATATATAGAAGCACCTGAAATCTATTATTCATTGCCGGCCACCAATATGATACGATCATTTACGAATTGCCTGCCTTTAATTACCCGTTTGGTTATTCCGGGCGTTCTATTGCTTTTTTGTACCAGCTCATGTACCCGTCAAAACAAAGAGCCAGGTTATACCATTGGGTTTTCGCAATGCATAGAATCTGACGCATGGCGAAAAACCATGCTGGAAGGCATGAAAAGAGAACTGGCGTTTCACCCGGCTGTAAATTTTATTTACCGGCAGGCAGACGGCAACAGCCAACAACAGATAACGCAGGTGAAAGAACTTTTACAGAAAAAGATCGATCTCCTTATTATATCACCCAATGAGGCTGAACCGTTAACCCCTGTGGTAGAGGAAGCCTTTAGTAAAGGCATTCCCGTAATTGTTGTTGACAGAAAAATATCGTCCCCGCTTTATACGGCCTACCTGGGCGGCGACAATTACGAAATTGGCAAAATGGCCGGCCAGTATGCCCTGCACCTGCTTAATGGAAAAGGAAAAATTATAGAAATAACCGGGCTGCCCAAATCGTCACCGGCCATGGAACGCCATAAAGGATTTACCGATGCGTTAAAGAACTCCCCTGCCCTGCAGGTGATTCGACAGGTAAATGGCGAATGGTTGAACCAAACGGCAAAAAATGAATTTTCAAAAATTGCAACACAGTATCCCGATGTTAACCTGGTATTTGCACACAATGATATGATGGCGCATGGCGCCTATGAAGTATATAAGAACAGTAAACAGCCCCAGCCGGCCATTATAGGGGTAGATGGCCTGCCAAATGCGGGGATGCAGTTTGTGGCCGGCAAAAAAATTACAGCTACCATGCTGTACCCTACCGGCGGCGAAGAGGCTATACGGATAGCCCTGAAGATCCTGAACAAAGAAACCTATGCCAAAGAGAACCTTCTTCAAACCACGGTCATCGATTCAACCAATGTGCGTATTATGCAATTGCAGGCAGAAAAAACCATCAGCCAGCAACAACAGATAGAACGGCAGCAATTGATGCTGAAAGAACAAAAAAGGATCTATAACAACCAACGCACTTTTGTTTATATACTGGTGACCTCCCTGGTGCTGTCCCTTATTTTAGGGGGGCTTGCTTTTTATTCGCTGCGGGAAAACCGGAAGATCAGTAGAAAATTGCAGCAGCAAAACCAGGAGATCCTCGATCACCAGGCGCAATTGGTAGAAATGTCGGCCAAAGCAAAAGCCGCCAATGAAGCCAAAGTCAACTTCTTTACAAATATCTCACACGAATTCAGAACGCCATTAACGCTCATACTGGGGCCGTTGGAAGAGTTACTCGCTAACAACAAAAACCATTACAGCACCAGCCAAACCCTTTCCCTGATTCAGAAAAACGTACTGCGGCTTTTGCGGCTGGTTAATCAACTGATCGATTTCAGGAAAATAGAGGTAGATAAAATGCGGGTACAGGCATCAGAGAACGATTTGATCATTTTCGTTTCCAGCATTATACAATCCTACAAAAGCATAGCGCAAAAAAGGGATATTGACCTTCGCCTGATCACCAAAGAAAGACAACTGATGGTTTGGATGGACGTCAACATGATGGATAAGGTGATTTTTAATCTTTTATCGAATGCTTTCAAGTTTACAAAAGATAATGGCTTCATACATATTTATATCAATAAAAACGAAAACAATGCCATCATCAGGATCGAGGATAATGGCGTAGGCATGGCAAAAGATGCTATCGTTCATGCATTTGAGGTATTTTACCAGGGCGAATATGAAAATTACAAAGGATCGGGCCTTGGCCTTGCGCTATCAAAAGAACTGATAACTTTGCATAAAGGGACCATCTCCGTTAGCAGTGAGAAATGGAAAGGGACCTGTTTCGAAATTTGCCTGCCACTCGGTAATACGCATCTTGCCAACAATGAAATGGTGTTGGAACAGGAGCCTGAAACAAACCAGGCTGTTTTATACGAGCATGAAAAAATTTATACCGCCGATCTTACAACCGACACCCTGGTAAAAATTGAAACAGATGAAGCACCCGCTGAAAAAGAGCATTCCGTATTGATCATAGAGGACAATGCCGATCTAAGACATTTTCTTGTTAATAAATTGAACAAACAATACGAAATACTGGAAGGCGAAGATGGACAAACAGCCTTGCAACAGGCTTTCGATAACGTTCCCGATCTGATCATCTGCGATGTGGTGATCCCGGGGAAAGATGGCATGGCGCTTACTGCTATTTTCAAAAATGATTTTCGCACATCGCATATACCTGTTATACTATTAACTGCCAAAACAGCCATTGAACAGCAAATTGAAGGCATGAAAAATATGGCTGATGCGTACATTACCAAACCATTCAACATTACATTTCTGCAGCAAACCATAAAAAGCCTGCTGGGAAACCGGGCGCGGTTAAAAGATCATTTTACAGGAGAAATACCCGCGGATCTAAAAACCCAGACCATGGGAAAACCCGATAGAAAATTCATAAACGATTTTTCTGCCATTGTAGAAAGCAATTTGAGTAACGAAGACCTAACGGTTGATGTTATTTGTAAGCAAATGGGCATTTCAAGGGTACAGTTATACAGGAAAGTAAAAGCATTACTGAACATCAATGTGAATGATTACATCCTGAATACACGATTGCAAAAGGCAAAATATTTTTTAAAAAATGAGTCCTGTACCATTGGAGAAATAGCCAGCAAAACCGGATTTTCTTCTTCAGCCTATTTCTCAAGTGTGTTTAAAACAAAAGTAGGCGTTACGCCAAAAGAATACAGGGAAAGATAGACTATCGCCTTCCTGTTTTTTCAGTATTATTACGGATGCAAGTAGCCGATTATTACTCTAAAGACGGGCAGTAATAGTTGGAAAAAAAATACCACTTTCATGCTATTGTTTAATGTGCATGGACTACCTACTTTTACTTTACAAGATAATTTCTAAACGGAAGCTACCACCTTCCTCTAGTACCTACCCAACCCTCTACGGTAACGATTCAGAACTAATAGTCCGACTCTTATGAATTGATACATACGCGGTATCCCTGTGCGTATTATGTTTATTCACTTTATGGATTGATCATCTTTAATTGGATTTTGTTATGCAAAAAACCAAAACAATATTGCTTTGTTCAAAGGCAACGAAGTTGGTATGCCTGCTGCTGCTGATATTTCGTTCAACCATTATCAATGCACAAAAGGAACCGCTCAAATTTCCCGACACCCTTGTTATTAATGAGTATATCATCGTGGTAGAATCCTACGACAAAGGCGGCGTATGGGACGATCGGGCAAAAATTTTCAAGAACCTGAATGGCATTGGGTGGATAAAATTCCCGTGCGGCATTACTGGCCCTGAATGGCCATTGCTATCGAAAAACAGCAGGCTCAAACCAGACAGGGTCACAGGCAGTCAGGCCATACCAGAAAATGAGATCACCGATAACAAAAACAAAAGACCATACGAAGGTATTTGCGTACGATTCAGCGATGTTGTCGCCAGTGTGATCAAAGCCGGGTTGTCTGCCTGCAAGGTATTAGATGGTATAGCCGTGTATCCGACCAAACCGGTAATACCTGCTGCCCCGTTCTCGTGGAATATACATGCAGGTTTTACCCTCGAAGTAAGCGAGGTTCGCTTCTCACCTATCAAAGGTGCACTGGTAACAGCCCAATTGCGGCTGCCGGTTTCCATTACACAAAACGAGGGTTGTGCCCGGGGAAAATTGAATCTTGGCAGCTTCCCCATTTCTCCCTCCTGCGAATTTTATGTAGAGCGCCCTGATTCCACCTTTGGCGTGTTCGGTATTGGTAATACGACGCTGGGCATAGAAGGCAAGGGTTTTGTGGCTGATTTCAGTTCCTCGGCTGCCTATGCGCCATCAGGCAAACCTGCCAGTTGGAAAGGCGTGGTACTGATGCAGGGCGGATCCAAAGGATCACCTGCCGGCTCTGTTGTATCTAACATTGGTTATATGCAGGCTGAGTATACTTTCACCAATGCCATTGTTGAAAGTACCGGTTTATCTGCATCGTTTCAAAATACAACTCCTTATTATTACGGTGCTGCCCAGCCATTCGGGTACACGATCACTTTCGATAATGCTATCGTGAATGTGGCAGCAAGCCAGGTGACGGGCGGTGCGCTCAGTCCTGCGAAAATTATTCTACCCAAAACGGCCGTGCGGCAGGTAAATGATGCACAGATCGTTCTTACGAATGCTTCCCTGGCTATCAAGTCTAACATGGACTTGTTAGGTAATTCAGGGATACAACCTGACGCCACTATTTATTGGGGCGACCTGATCGCCGCAGGTGGCGGTAATCAAAAATCTTTTGGCGTACAGCAAATGAACGATTTGGTTTGGTTATACTTCTCGGCGCAGCATGTGCCGGCATTTAATCCAACGAACGCCAGCGGAAAAAAATTCGCCAATCCGCCGGTGATCATCAATGGCGCCGTGGTGGAAGCCTATAAAATGCAGGGCGCCACCTTTACCGATTTTACTTACCTGGTGGTGAACACGCCGAATGTTCCTGCCACATGGAAACCTAACGACCCGTATAATCCTCCTACCAGCAGCCCTGTGTGGTTTCGCCTGAACAAAAAAGACACCACCTGGCTGAACGTAGTGACAGAAGGTGTGCATTGCAATATCAAAGGGGATATCCTCGATTCGCCACCGCTGAAATTAGGTGATCCATCCAAACCGCTTTATGTAGGTGTAAAACCTTTTGAAACACTTACGCAGGTGCGTAGTAAGCAGCTTTACAGTAGAATTGTGCTCCAATGCGTGGAAAGTGCTGTGATCACCTGCGATTTCCGTTCTCATCTCACGCTACCTGCTCCTGTTGGTGATACCTTATCTTTTAAAGAAATGGTATTCACCTCCACGGCTAATAATGCAGGCGGTAAACTGGCTTTAGAAGCGGGCGATTCACTGGCCTATTGGGGATTGCAGTTGGTTCCCAAACCTGGTTTCGACAATGCAGGACTGGTGAGTGTAAAAACAGGACAGATCATTCTAACTGCTGCCGGTCTTGCAGAAACAAGACATTTTGCGCAACCCTTCTGGATCACCTGGGGCGAAATGCTCGCCAATGGCAATATGGGCAGATTATACTTCGACTTCAATGCAGCAGGTCAGCAGTTTGATAAATTCAACTACATACATAATGCCGTCGCTTTGTCACCCATTATTTATGGGCAAAAAGGTTACCTGCGGGTGGGCGGCACCGCTTTCTTCCCCTTCTTTGGAGGAGATTACCTGCATATCATAGATACTTATACGCCGGGCTCGCCGGGTGATCCAAATAATGGAAGAACAGTCACGCTGAGCGATACAGCTTTTGCACCAGGCTTCTTCCCCACCGATTCTACCATACATGGTAACTGGTCAAACGGTTTGGGTGTTTTCGATTTCAACATTCGATATGCGGCTTCTATACAGGATGGGTTTATTGGAAATGGCATGAGCGCCCTGCGCAATCTGTTAGGGGGCGATATCACTTCCTCGCTTACCATGAACAGCCGTGGCAGTTGTATTCGTATTGGTTCCAACCTGTTGGACCAGCGGTCTATCTCCATCGGCCCCATTGCCAATATCTCGAATATAACAAGGATATGGGGCTGCGCCTGTATCGATAACGACGGTATTGAAAACCTCGTTGTTGGCGGTGAAGTTACCAATGCGGCCAATGTGAGCGTGGCAGCCAGGGCAGGTTCCTATCTCTCCGCCGTTTTACAACTCACACCTTCACTGGCCAGGATAACGATAGATGGCGAAGCCTATATGTCGATAGCTGCTTCACTGGATGCATTGGTCATCGGGCATATACAAATGACCATGAACTGGGCTGAGGGATTTATGGAAGGAGAAGTCATGGGTAAGTTCAGGGTGGCCGAAGGCGGCGGTGCTCCACCTTTTGTTTTAAGCGGCAGCTCATTGCAGGCTGAAGGTCTACTGAACTGGCACCTGGGGATCGACTTCATTGAACTGCAGGGTATGGTGGCGTTGACAATGATGGGCGGCTCGTATTCTCCGCTGACTTTATCGGGAGTAGGAGCAGGGACCAGTGTTGGTGCAGCATTCTATATTGGTAAGAATGCACCGAAGGAAAGAGCCTGGGTCTTATTGGCCAGTAATCCAAAATACAGATTGAATCTAACCCCGATGCCAGCACGTTTAACAGGTATATATGGCTCATTGTATGTAGCACAAAGTGTAAGTCTCTTCATCGTTTCGGGAGGTTATGAATTATATCTCGGACTGGGCGCCTTCGTTCTGGAACCGGCAGCAGCCGCGGCGCTGGGCGCTTTGTCGCCCGGAATAGGTTTGCCCTATGTAGTAGGTAACCTGGGCGGCCGGATACATGGCGAAATACTGGGCGGATTGGTATCCGCAGCAGCCTGGTTCAATTTACAGGTCTTAGGGCCTTATCCATTTGGCTTCCAGGGAACAGTGGGTTTGGAAGCATGCGTGCTGTGGGTAGCCTGTGGTTCTGTAGATGTGACGGTGGGCCTGAACACGACAGAAGGATTTTACATACGCTAAACTTTATCGCTTTAAAAAACACCAACCATGGCTATTGCAAAGAAAATATTGACAGCTGTTTTGATGATACTGTCAACACACTTATATACAAAGGCACAAAACGCCGTGGCGATCAGCAGCAATCCCGGCCCGGGACTTCATGTGGCGTTGAACTGGGCGCCGTTTACAGGTGCAGTGAAATATAATATCTATCGAAAGTTGGATGGTGCGGCTGCTTATCCCGGTACACCAGTCAATACAACACCTGTTCAGGTAGTATCCAATTGCGTAACGATCAGATCGGTATTGATCACCACACCTGATTCAACCGAATGGAAAATCGTAGCCAAAGCATTGGCAGGTACCACTGGTTTATACAATCCATGTTTAATAAGTACGCTCACACCCGATTCAGCCAGGCAGAAACGGTTACACATGTTGGCAAGATCATCGATGCCGATAGCGATTGTGGCAGGCCTGGGTTATAAAGATATCACGGTTGTCAACGGAACCAGTTATCGTTATAAGGTTGTTGCTTTGAATGCGTTCAACACCGTCATGGGCGATGTAGCCGCCGACCTGCTGGTAACAGCCGGCACATTCACGCCGTTACCCGCACCTGCGAACGTAGTTGCAGAAGCAGGCGATAATAACGTACAGGTACGATGGGATGATGTAGGCGGCGCTGCCGGGTATTATATAGAAAGAGCGCCCACTGCTTTGGGACCTTTTCAACGGGTGAATGAAAGCGCTTACTCGCTAAAAGTAACCAAAAAGCTGAACGGAGATACACTCATTCCTTCTGCCAATGGGTTTCTCGACTATAAACGATACACGCTCGTTCTGGGAAAAGATTCCACCCACCTTGTCAATGGCATTGCCATTGGCGGACCCCAAAACAACACCAATTATTATTACCGGATAAGAACATTGGATCTGTTTATGCGAACAGGCACTGCATCACCTACATACGGTCCGGTAATCCCGAGAGACAGTACCGTTCCTTCTGCACCGCTCGATCTTTCTACCACCAGCGATGATACTACCGGGTTTGTAACCGTAAAATGGCAACAGGTGGTAAGGGATATCAACGGGCATTGGGAATATCCTGACAGCACCATCAAATACAAATTATATCGCTTTGCCTCGTCTGATAATCCCAATACAACCCCTTCAACATATATATGTGAAGCATTAACAAAAAAAGGATTGATCTATCGTGATACGACTGATAAAGATCCATCGTTGCGTTCTCAATATGGCAACAAAACATGGTGGTATCGCGTGCGGGCCATCGATCAAAACACCAATACCAGCCAGTGGTCTTCGGCCGTATCCGCTATTGTAAAAGACACTACAAAACCAAATCATCCAAAAGAAGTAACAACAAAAGGATTTGAAGAATACATCTCGGTGAAATGGAAACCCAATACCGAACCCGACGTGGCCAGCTATATGATCTATCGCAGTCTATGTCACCTGGGAGACTGGGTTGAGTGCAACCCCAAGGATACATGCCGTGTTTGGCAAACCTATGACCCTTCGAAATACTTTGAGGAGAAGGATGATCCAAAATCACCGAATGACCCTAAATCTCCCAATGACCCCAAATCACCCAAAGACCCAACAGGTGCAGCAGGTCCGAGGGACCCCAAACCAACGCTTCCCTGTCCATGCAGTGGTTCATTTGTTTTCCTGGGCGAGATCACCAAAGATTCTGTAAACAGGGCCATTTCAGCCGGCAATTTCTTTTTCGATGACCGTACCATTCCAGCGGGTTCACCGCTCTGTTATGCCTATTGGATAAAAGCAAAGGATTCATCGAATAATATCAGCGGCTCCTTCCCTATTCCTTCCCCTGCAGAAAAGATGGAGATAAAATGTGAGAGACTGCATGACAGAACACCGCCGAAACATGCCATCATCTCCGGGTTATTTGCCCAGGCAGAACAGATCAGAGTAGAATGGATCGGTCCACCCACGCAGGATACCAGGGCCTATCATGTGTACCGTGCCGAAGGAAAAGACCCGACCAAAGAACCCAATGATGCGGATTACACATGGGTAGGCGGTATGACGGTTGAATTGCCGCCTACGATGCCACAGGTTTTGACAGCTCCTTATAAGGCGCCAGACATCGCCACCTGCGACAAGATCTCCGTACAGGCTACACCGTGGATGAGCCAGGGATTTTTCGAGGACAAGAACATTCAACCCAAATTGACCTATTGGTATAAAGTGGTGGGTATCGATTATGATGGTAACGAAACACCGCGCGACAGTGCTGCTGCAATCAGTACGTTCAGTTTTACCCGGAAAGCGCCGGATGCACCGGAGATCACTGATATCAGTATTCATGCCGACACCTGTGCTGTCATACTGAAGTGGACGCCTTCGTTTGATGCTTCGAGCCACGCAGGTTTTATTGTATACCGCAGCAGCAGTGCAGCCGGTCCGTTCATTCCCGTGGTAGTAAGCCCGGTAAAAAGCGACTGGTATACTGATGTGAAGGTGGTAAAAGGACAAACTTACTGGTATGCCGTAGCGCTGCTGATACAGAACGGACGATTGTCGCCTTTGTCGGGAATAAAAGATATAACGCCATAAAAACTACAAATCATTTACATATGAAACCCTGCTATTTAATAACTGTGCTGGCAACGATGCTGTTGTTCACCATAAACACTGTTGCACAACAGGACCCTGATCCCGAATGGGCCAAAAGAAATACCTGGTTCTTCGATAACTTCGACAGGGATTCCTTTCCCTGGGCCCTGTTCAGGGAAACATACATTGGGGTGGCGCCGGCTCCTTCTGCAGACTTTGACCAGATATTTTACAATGAATTGTACAAAACCAAACTGCCGCAAGTTGGCTTTTGCTTTGGCATGAATGTAATGGCCTTACTGATGATGAAGAATGGCGGCCATCTGGGATATTGCCATCCTCCTTATGTATACAGCGGCTCAGATGGACCCGATGATCCCACCCTGGAAAGAGCGCTTGCTATGACGCATGGTAACCAGATCAATCATGGTTTTCTTTCTTTTATTCTCGACGTGTTGGCGATTAAAAAATTACGTGATGGTAATTATGCATATGCCAAAGTACAGGAATACCTGGCAAAGAATGATCCGCCTGTTATTTGCATCAGCGCCAGCACCGGGGGTATTACAGGCGATTCAGGACATGTGGTGGTGCCTTATGCCGCTACGCAAAGCGGCAGCACTAAGAAAATATGGGTATACGATCCCAATCGCAGTTGGTATATAAGCGGCACTGGCGGGCATGACTGGTATACTTCCCATCTGAATTGCATAACGATCAATGCCAATACCGGAGCCTGGTCATTTCCGTTTGGCGACACGTATTTATGGTTTGGCGATCCCAATAGCGGGGGCAGAATTATGACAGCGCCCTTATCAGTAACAGGTAGAAGAGACCGTTTGCCTCAATCGCTGGTGGCAGAAGGACTTTATGCCATTAATACCATCCTGTTATCCGGGAATATAATCATTGAGCAGATAACCGACACTGTTAACGGGCGGCGGTTACTGAACGATGCAGGTACTGAATTAGAGAAAAGCGATGAAAAAAGTATGAATAACCTGCTTGGCTTTATACCGCTCAACGGCGGCCGCCCTACATTGCCTACCAGGAATAATAAAACCTTTTTTTTAAGGGGAAGTAACCCCGTTGACATCCGCTACAAAGCGTATGGCAAATACAAGATCGGCATGATGTTTCTTGGCAAATACTATGAGGTTACCGGAACTGGCAAGGGAGAACCTTTATTATTCAGGCCGGAGGATAAATTTATTAAATTCGGTGGGTAATAGTACAAGCTACCAAACCATAATAGAAACCCTTTTCCTTCAGATGCAGGTATTTTTAATACCTGCATTTTCATTTTAAACGGGGAAATAACCTGAGGAATACCGTGAAAAACACCCTTTTTTTAATCTTCCCAATTACCCAATATTGTACTCTCAAGCGGAATGAATACATTCAATAACAAAAATTCCCACTTTTAATACAACCAAATTGGCAACAACAAATAACAATACCATTACAGTCGGATTAACAGATGATGAGCAATTATTCCTGAAATCACTCGCATTGCTTATTAACACATTTAACGGGTTCAATACTATTATAGAAGCATTGGGTGGTGAAGAGTTGTTAAAAAAGCTGGATGCCATCCCCCATTTGCCCGACATTCTCTTACTGGATGTGAACATGAAGTTGATGGATGGCATACAAACAGCAAGCAAGGTTACACAAAAATTTCCTGGCATTAAACTGGTGGCCCTGTCTACACGCGATGATGATACTACGATCATCAGTATGTTGAAGGCCGGTTGCTGTGCGTACCTGGTAAAGGATATTCACCCCGATGAACTGGAAAAAGCGCTGGTAGAAATAAATAGTAAAGGATATTATAACGCCGATGCGGCAAACATCAACTACAGGAGGCTGATCATGCATAACCATAAACAGGAAAGTGTCCATCTTACCGATCGCGAAAAAGAATTTTTACAATGGGCCTGCAGCGATCTTACCTATAAGCAGATTGCTTCCCAAATGCACCTTTCAGACAGAACGATAGATGGTTATCGCGATTCGATATTTGAAAAATTCAATGTGCAAAGCCGCGTGGGTATGGCTATGGAGGCAATAAGACGAAAAATAGTATCTATTTAATTATAGCAGTTACCGATCTCTTAATCATTTCCATAATTATTTAACCTTTAAAATTAAAACGTATGTCCAGAGCGAGAATTGATTTCAGCAATAGCCTCATTGATCTTGACCAGGACGGATCAATCAAAATTATTGAAACAGACGGTAAGTTTCAACTCTGCCTCACCATAGGCATCAAGGCCATAAAGGTCCCTGACCAGGAACCTGGTGATCAGGAAAAATGCCGTGATGCTAAATTTAATAAGGAATTAATCGTATCGGGTAGGGCAAACATCCGTTTGAAAAAAAAGAGTTCCACAGAAGATACATCCATAATTTCAATTGCATTTGACGGTGATGTAGGTACGAAAGTTCCTGGCACAGGCGCTGAAATGCGGTTGTTTGATTTTGATACTGACTTTCTCACTCATCGGCCAGAATTGAAAACCGCCAAAGTTTAATCGAAGCAGTTTGTAATTTTGAATAAGGTTCGTATAATACAATCATCGCGTTATACGAACTTTATCTTATACAAATTTCATTACCAGGTCATGCCAGTTTTTATCATTTCTAAAACTGGTGTCATTAAAAAGATTGAAGGCTTCACGGCTGGCAATTTGACCAAACAACTTGATTGGAAAATAAATTGAAAATCCCGAAGGATTTGCGCTTCCTACGTAATTGGAAAAATCAAATCCAATATATTGAGCAATGATTGCTTTTTTCTTCAGCAGTAAAAGTTCCTCTACCAGTTCCCGCTGCCAGGTGTCGCCCAATGATTTTTGTAAGTTCTGTAACAGGTAAAAGAAATCTACAAGGTGGGAAGCTCCACTTACCGGTGGGGTATTTACCCGGGCCATAATGATCTCAGGTTTATTTTTATTCAATTCCTGTTCAAGCGCCCCGGCAAGCTGGTCAATATAATCTGCCAGTTCAGCATAATAGGTTACATCATTGGCAAATAAAGCTGTGGTGGCCTTTGCTGAAATTCCCACAAAATAATCATCATACACTTTTAGTTCAAAAGAGTCAACTATGTGTTTTGCCAGTCTTCTGGAAGATAGATCAGGCTCCTGAGATAACTTTCTGAAAATAAATTCATAATTGTATCCTTTAAAAAGCATAAACGATTCCGGGGCAATTAAATATTTTATATTATCACGCAAAGCATAACCGGCATCGAAAAATTGCATGTAACAGTTCATCATGACAACCAGGTCGATCTTTTCATTGCCAAAGGCTTGTCCTATAGCAGCAGCCAGTTCATCCATAGTCAAAACTTTATCCTGGTCAATAGCATTTTTGCTTTGCGTATTATTGGTAACAATGACGGGCGTAGGAAAATTCATATTCCGTGCCGGGACCAACTCAATAGCGCCATCAAGTATTTTAACCAGTGAGTTCTCAGGCGTATCACGGAAAATGCCATACCCATTTCCATGATCCATGGTAAAAAGCATATATCGCTGTGCTCTATTATTTTCAAGGATTTCTTCCTTAAAAAACCCTTGAATGCATTCTGGGTTTGTGATATCAAAATCATCTTCTTCAGCAATAAGTTTCAAATCGCTTTTAAATTGAACGTTCTGCCCATCGCTTTTTGTCAAACTGCAAAAAACAGTAGTTCGATCAGGCTTGTCATTTTTAACTATGTCGTTGGGATCACCGCTAAATATGGCCGGAACATTTTTTTTAAGCACCTGCAGGCAAAAGATTACTGAAATGTAATCGCAGGCATCAACGTCGCGCCGAACGGCATTGATCATCTCAATAGCGTCGCCAATTGACGCGTCAACAGATTTTATTAGAAAAAATACTGTCCATTTCCGCTTGCTTTGACCGCTCATTTTAGTAGCTTAGTTTTGGTGAAACCATATCACTGGCATATAACCCCTACCGTTTTATTGCTTCTTATAACTGTAACAGCCTGGGGCCAGGGAGCTAAAACTGTTGTCCTTACTAAATATACACAAAGTGAAGGATTAAGCAGCTATTACGTTACAAAAATTATCAGGGATGCTTATGGTTTTATGTGGGTAGGTACCCAGGAAGGGTTGAACCGGTTCGACGGAAAAACATTTCAGGTGTTTTCGAAACAATCTAACCCAAAGCACAGGCTGGTAAGTAGTTATGTAGCTGATCTTGCAGAAGATACAGCCAGAAACCAGATCTGGGCGCTCACCTCCTATGCCGGTATCAATGCCATCGATATAAATACCCGGGTTGTTACTCAACAAATTACCTTTGACCGTGATCGGAAACCATTATCCGAAAAGTGGGTACGTTGCCTGTACATAAAGGGAGATACCTTATGGTTGGGCGGACATGGCATATTAGCGGCTTATAGTATCAAAACTAATAACTGGCTGGATATAAATATTGAACAAAAGATCGGTATGCGCCCGGGCGAATGTAATATTTCAAAAATAACATACGACTGGCATGGGCGTTTATGGGTCTTTAGCGATGGTTATGGCATTGCCGTACTAAACAACCGGTTTGAATTAATAAACACTTTTCGCAATGAACTGGCCAATGGCTTTTCCGACAACAGGAAGCTGCGTTTCTGGGACCTTGCTCTTCGCGACAATATGTTATATGTAGCTACCAGTTGGGGTTTGCGATTATTTACAACCGGTAGTGAAGCCGTTACCTACGTACCTAACCGCACAAAAGGGATTCCCGATCGTGCCGAAATTCAAAGCATAGCCTTCTCATCTGCCAACACATTATTGTTCGCTACTACCAATCGCTTTTATTCCCTGGATGTATCAACCCGGCAACTGCAAACCTGGTATGATGAAAACAAAACCGACGATTGGTTAACCGCTACCTACCAGATCGTATATGATAGTGTAGCACAAAAAGTATGGATCGGGACGCAACCCGGACTGGCCAGCTTTTCCGTACGGAAAACCGCATTTACTCCGTTTTCAAAATCCTTCAACAGCGAAACAACCATGCGGCATGCATTTTCTGTATTGCCGGCTACAGAAGAAACCATTTACAGCGGAAATGAAAACGGATTATTCCATATTAATGCGCTAACAAAAGAAATTATACAGATCAGTAATGCCAGTTCCAACTTACTGTTATTTAAAGATGCGCCCGGAAATGTTTTTGTTTCTAATAAAAAAGGGTTCTTCCTGTTGAAAGACAAAAAAATACAACCGGCACGCACCCGGTTTCCCTGCTTACAGCCACTGGAAAATGACCAGCTTAGCTGTGGCATGCAATTCAACGATTCTCTTATTTTATTTGGCAGCATCATTCAAAAAGGATTAACAGTCTGGAACACCCGGAGCAATCAAATAAAAATATATCATAAAGATTCTGTGCAAAATACAGTGGAAGGATTGAGCATTATAGATTTCCTGTACAGAAGCAGAAACGGCAAAGCCTTTATTCTCACAGAAAAATCTGTTATTGATTTCAACCCCATTACGGGCCATTATACTACTTATACAATTACTGATGAAAACACGGGCACAGTGCTAAGTAATTTTATGGATATGTGCGAAACGGCCGACAGTTACTGGATTGCTACCTATGGAAATGGTTTAATTGAAACAGATAAACGCTTCCGGATAAAAAGGATTATAGCAACCAGCAATGGTTTAAGTAATAACTGCGTGTACCGTACCTTTTCGTTTCGTGATAGCTTCGTTATTGCCACTACCAATTATGGTCTTTCAGTAATTAATTGTGTTACCAATCATATAAGAAACAGCTTTCAGAGCGATGGACTGCAATCTGATTTTTTTGAACAGTTATGTGGTTATCAAAGCGGCAACAAAATTTATGCTGGTGGTGTGAACGGTTTTACGATCATAGAACCTGAATACTTTTACATGAACCGCCAATCACCCAAATTGTATCTGGATAATATTAAAATTGAAACCAAATCGGGTATAACCGATACTTCCAATTTCAGTCTTACAGAAATAACCATACCCAATAACGCCTTGCAAACAACTATTACCTTTTCGGCTTTAAACTATCCCAATCCCGTACGTGTAGCCTATGCTTATAAAATAGCAGAATTGAACAGCGACTGGATAAATTTGGGTAGCAGGAATTTTTTCAACCTCATTGGTTTGGCGCCTGGGAAATATACCATGCTGGTGCGGGCATCCAATGAAGATGGGATATGGAATGAAACGCCACTGCAACTGAGTTTACTGTTTCTTCCCCAATGGTACCAAACAGGCTGGTTCAAATTGCTGGTATCGCTCATAACAGCTGCATTACTTTATTCCCTCGTGCGATATCGAATCAGTCAAATTAAAAAACAACAGCAAATAAGGAAAGAGATTGCCAATGACCTGCACGACGATATCGGCAGCACGCTGAACACGGTAAAAATATTTACACATCTGGCCAAAAGGGAACCACAAAATGAAGATCATTTAAATCAAATTGAAGAATCGATCACACAAGCCACCTATGGTTTGCGGGACATGATTTGGGTGTTGGACGATAATGAGGATACTATTTTTGAATTATTGGAGCGCATTAAAAAATTTGCATTACCGGTTTGCCAGGCCAATCACATACATTTTGCCTGCACCTATAAAGCCGATAAAAACGGGAAGCCCATTTCAAAAACAGAAAAAAGGAATTTATTGCTGATCGCTAAAGAGGCCATCAATAACAGCATTAAATATGCCAACTGCAGCCATATACAAGTTGTGGCCAAACAGGAAACAAATCAAATTCATTTACTTATTTCAGATGACGGTAATGGATTTGAGCAAAGTAACGTGATAAAGGGTAATGGATTGAGTAATATACAATACAGAGCAAACCAGATATCCTATAAGCTACATATTACATCAACCATCGGCAAAGGAACTATGGTTGAATTAAAAAATGATAAAAAGCAGGGGTAACCGATTTTTGCCAAAAATCAGCATTGCTTACTTAAGTTCAATTTTCTGTCCAAACGTTAATGTATTCAGGTCAAGTTTTACATAATAATAATCTGTGTCTTTGGCTGTAAAATCACCGTCTCCATTAAGATCTCTTTGCACCTTGATCATTGCTATGTTTTGTTTTTCATAGAGTTGAAAATCAACCACATTTTCATCCTGAGATGTTAAGGGTTTACAATTTTCTCCATGAGTTCCTGAAACATATAAAATAACCGGATCATCACCATCAATTTTGTTGTTCTTATTTCTATCGAAATTCAAAACTCTATAAAATATCCAGTTTGATGAAATATTGCTTTCAGGTTTTTTGTTCGGGTTATAAGAATAATAGTCAGGTTTATCAAAACTTACAATATAAACGTCATTGGGAAATAACTTTTTGCTACTATCGGTTTTAAAGTTGTAGAAGATCAAGTTTGAATAATAATTACCCCATGAAGCAAGCTTATTCGATGTAAAAAGCGGCACATCATAAACTGTCGGGATAATAATTGTTGATGCAGAATCTGCAATAATTAGTTTACCGAAGTCACGAGTCATTTTCGATGAAGTCTGAGCACTTACTTGCAGAGACATCAGCATGATTGTACTAAAAATAAGAAGCCTTGTTTGCATATTGTCGTGGTTGTTTTTTATTAATGATAAAAAGCAATTTAACACAAAACCCTTGTTATAGGATGTTTTTAAAATGAAGGCAACTTGCCGTGTCTTTTATTAATTTATACATCTGTTTCGTATATTGTCAGGAAACCATGTAAGATGCATTTTTGATGGATTTCCACAATTTTACAATAGCGACCCTATCAAACTCAAAATAACTATAATGAGGAAGCCAGCACTCATATTAAAATTTATTTATTTGATCATTCTTGGTTCCTGTACCACCACCCTACCTGAAACAAAATATGATACTTCCACTTTGAATGTAAAGGGGAACATTAAGCACATTACGGAAAAAAGGACAAATAGCGCCCCCAAATCGATAGACATTGAATTCAAAGAGAACAGGGTATTTTCCATCAGGATAGAGAACTCCACAACACCCTGGTTGTTTGAATACGAAGAAAAAAAGCTGAACCATATAAAGCATGGTTGGGATCAAATAAAACCAGCGGATTTCCCATTAGCATTCGAATTATCACAATCGCACTTCACGTATAATTGCGACTCATTAATAAGAAATAACCACCAGGATCCTGTCAAGGCAATTTTTAAAGACAAAAACACCAACGAGGTAACCACATACAGGATTGAGTACACCTACGATCAATTTAATAACTGGATTGTTCGGGAGGTATTCTATGGTAACAATGAAGTTGTACTTGAACGGGCGGAGAGAACAATCCTTTATTCCCGGGAGGTGACAAAAGATGAAATCGCCACCTGGAATGAGCAGGCAGATTCAATCTTCAGACAATGTAAAATCAGAAATGGTCTGGGCGCACTCATTGATACTACTATTGACAAAAACAAACAGCGGCTACAACAAATAGATGCTTATGTAAGCAAATATCATAAAGATGTTACGCCTACCGTTACCACTGTAAAGACCATGTTGGATCGTTTTAATAAAACCTATGGCCAGGAACAACTTGCTCCTGGATTGCAAAAAGTTCAAAAGAACCTAAACACGCTCCATCTACTTGCATTAATGGAAAGATCTCTCTATACTGAAGTCAGTTGGGTTGTCCCTTTACTGACCAGTGGTAAAAAAACTATAAAAGATACGTTGGCGCCCTATTCAAACAGGTATACACTTACCTACACTTTTGAGTTACTATCAAACATACAACGTTTAGAGGTGGACTATTTTGCTGAATGACATTTTTCAGGTGGGACTTCACAGATATCTTTATTTCACTTACTTATATAACCAAAGAAGAGGATGGATAAAAAAGAAACACTAAAAAGCATTATTCAGTTATTTGAGAATGGACAAGCCAACCTGCCAACGACAATGAACAGTGTTAATCAATTAACCGGCAGAGAAATTGATGAGCATGAAATATTATCTTATTCTTCTTATACTTCTTTAGATGGTTTTTGTGAAGCATTACTAACAGCCCCTATTACAAACTGGCGCGAAATAAGCGAAAGCTCACTGATCAAAGAAATTCTGGATAACAAATCAAACTATGCTATCTTATTCAGAAATAGCGAAGCACTTGCAAAAAAATATAATAAAACACCAGGACAGGTTACAGCATTGATTTATCCTTTACTATTTTCTGACGAATGGACCATCCTGCAACAATTGAATGATGGAGCTGATATATTGGGGAGCTGATAGGTTAAGCCCTACCTGTATTATAACTTTTCTTTAAACTCTGCGATTCTGGCCAAAATGTCGTGCAGGTAAATAGGCTGGCTCATAGTCATATCGTTGAAGCGAACAATTTTTTTGTGCTAACGGTTCCCAACTGCTCAACCATTCTTTTCAGCCTTTTGTTGTCTAATTGTTTTGCTTTGTTTTTGATGTTTTGCACCAGTGCAGGCTGGTCTTCGGCCAAATCTTTTAGGTTATTGGTCAAATCGACCAATAAGAATTCAGGTGTCAATTTTTGCGGTACGTACGACTTGCGTACAAAATGAAACGTCCGGTTGCCGAGTTTATAGTTCCCATGACGCTTGTAATTGTAGACACGGCGTGTATTATAAAGTTGGGTAGTGCCCACGCCCAATGTATTGTAGTCGTTTGGAGAAGTGACAAGAAACCGACTGTCTTTTAAAAACGTGCGCAATAATTCCCATTCCTCTGCAGGTGCTTTCCCGAATGCTGATTCTTTAGGAACATAATAAAGCCCACCAGACAATTTTTCTAAACTACCTTCCTTTACCAATTGCTGAAGATGACGATCTATTGCAGTGGACCAAACTTCCAGATCGGCTCGTCGATAGACCTCTCCTGGTTTCAAATGCCGTTTTAACTGCTCCAGCTTTGTCATAAGACAAATTTAAAACTTTTACGCTTCCGCATGGACTTTTATTAATAATTCATGCAAATACCAACGTATTTAACTGATATTTAAATACTTAAAATAACATAGAATATAAGCATAATTGGTATAATCAAAGCTTTTTCAACCGAATATTGCGAAAAGCGACCCTCATTGGCGGACCGACATGTACCTGAACACCCAGGTAACCTGAAAATCGCCTGTTGACCGTATCGTTATCCGTTACATCGCTCATCAGAACTCCATTGACAAAGTGTTGCAAGTGATTTCCTTTTACCACGATCCGGTATTGGTTCCAGTCATCGGTTTTTATAGCGGCCTTGAGAGCCGTCGGGGATCCAAGTGAGGCAATCACCTTCTTTGGTAACCATTGATTGCTTTTGACTTGCGTTTGCAGTGAATCCGGAGAAATTTGTATAGGAGGTAATATCGTTTTCTCACCCTGAGAAGCAAGTGTCGTTCGTTTGCGCTCTTCATAATTGCTACCGGTATAGGTATTGGCCCCATTTAAATCCGCCTGGTACCCTCGCAAGGCGTTGGGAACGCCATCAACTTTTTCGCTTCGGTAATTGATCCCGCTGTTGCCTTTGTCAGAAATCCGGTAATCAAGCCTAAACTCAAAATTATCCGGCATGTCTCCCTGCCAAATGATAAAACTATTCCGTTTCAACAACGTTTCCGGTGTTACGATGCCTACCAGGCAACTGTCTTCCACCCGCCAGTAAGTTGTATCCCCTACCCAATTGGTTAAGGTTTTACCGTCGAAGATCTGTACAAAATCGCCTTTATCTCTATACCTGGCTTTCCTGGTCGTATGGCAGCTATTCAGTATCAAAATCCCCATCAGCATACCGGAGATACAGGTATATTTTAAAATATCAAATCGTGTCATTTACAGTATGCGTTTATTTCTTAAATTAAATATTGTCCACCGTAATACTCGGTTCATACACGCCAGGTTCAGTTATCAATAATTCCCTTTTCATCTTTTAGTTCTACAAATTTTAGTGTTTTGTTTGTCAAGTCGAAATAGTGATTAAAATCAAGCGCCCAGTCAGTTTCAGGTTTGCTAATTGTTCCCAGGAATTCAATTCTGTCTTTGTTGATTTTGTTAAACCAATAGTTGTTAAAAATTGCAATATCCATAAACCCATTTTCGGCATTTTTTGAAAAGTGGGATTTTCTAAATACAGTATCTAAAAGCAACTGATATTTTTGTTTAATTGTTAGCGCTATTTCAGCGTCTCTATATTTATCAATCTGCTTTTTACCTTCATATTCGTATTCATTTATAACGTAGCTGTCAAGGTCAGTTCTCTTAATTGTAATTTGTATTTGTCTGTCAGCTATTGTTGTGTCAAATTCTACAACAGTTTTTTTCTCTGGGAAGAATCTTTCTAATTTCTGATTTGACAAAATCACTGCTGAACTATCAACAGACTCAACAATTGCTGATTTCTTGTCTGTTTGCGAATTACAAGAAATAAGTAAATACGAAAAAACTAAAATTAGAATACTGTTTCTCATTTGTGTCTGTTCTTAAAATTGTCTTTAACAAGCAAGTCCTTTGTAACCCAATGTTGTGCTTTCGCCTTGTTGTTAAAGTTCTGCCTGTATTTTAATGTGTTGTCAGGGCTTCAACTTTTAAGCCGAAACTTCTAAAATATTTCCTTCAGGGTCTAGAACAACGCTTTCATAGTAACCATCCCCCGTCGTTCTAGGTTCGCTAAAAATTGTATATCCGTCACTTCTTAATGTTTCAGTAAGTTCGTTTACTTTTTCTTTGCCACCAACTGAAATTGTAAAATGAGCAATCCCTTTTGCAAATCCTCTTTGTCCAATAACTGGGGCAATGTTCGGTTTGTTCATTAACTCTAAACGAGTTTTGTCCTCGCCGAAATAAATAAAATAAGATGTGTACTGGTTCTTTTCATTAGTATATTTTTCTCCTGAATAAGTGTCAAAATATTTTAAGTAAAAAGCTTTCATCGTTTCCAGGTCGTCAACCCAAAGAGCAAGATGTTCTATTTTCATATTATAAAATAATATTGATTAAAATGTTATATTTTGTCTTCCGGAAGCAAGATTTGTAAATTTAGAGGTTAATAACAATGTAAATGGAACAGTCGCCAAATCATATAAGAATACTAAAATTAATCTTTAGGGCAGCACTTATTTCTTCGTGGCTGACATTACTGTTCCCTATTTCTATTTTCTTTGGACTGCTTATTTGGATTGGGGCATTGATCTATCTATTTATTAGCCGCACGAAACTAAAATGGTATCTACTGCTCATGTCTTCGTGGACAATTCTACCACTTTTGCATTTTGCACTGGGAAGCAAGGACTATTTTCAGGGAGAAGCAGCCATCGAAACCTTTGGCATGCCTGATCGCGAATTTTATAACCTCGACCCCGACCTGCGGGTTTGGAATGCTTCGTCGGGTTGCGTCGTAATGGGCCTGGAACCGTTTACACAGGCGCCGAATAATTGGGCTGTCAGGTTTTGGACCTCACTGCTGGGCACCCAACAAGGAGTTTATAAAGGCATATATCCAACAAAAGACCAGGCAAAAGCAATGATCCAACATGGGGAACAGGTACAATTATCAAAACTGGCCGATACGTTTTTTATTCGCTACAAAAATGAACCGCTGTTTTTGCGATCATACAACTACGATGACTTAGAAGTTTTAAATAATGCTACTGCAACAAATGCTTTCGTTTTAAATAATGAATGTCTTTTAGTGGAGCCAATAGGTGACACAACCCAACGGGTAATCATTCTTGCCGACAAAAGCAATGGAAAAGTTTTTGCAAGATATTACGACTATTAAACATTGATAGAAACGATCCGAGCCGGTGTGAACGGCAGTACAAAGTAATTAATGCCGCGTTTTTATTTTCTCCAATGTTTCGTTGTTCTCCACGCAAAGTCAAGTTTTTCTTTAAACTCCTGTTGCCCCAGTGATAAAATATTTTTTAATTGAGCTGACTTCAGGCTGGATAATAAAGGCCATAACTGCTCCTGTATGTTTTTGTGTAGCTGGTTTCCAGAAAAGAAATTCTTGAAGACGCCCAATTTTAATAAGGATTCAATAATTAATTTCTTCTCGTTGCTATTGGCTCTTCCATAAACTTCCACAAGTACGTTTTTTCCCAATTCATTTTTGGAATTTCCAATAGCTTTTATCGCAATAGATGGCCCATTCCCAATGCTATTTTCGAATAGAAAGTTCATTAGAAACTCTAATTGTTTCATGTCTCCTGACTTTGCCAATTGATTAATTGCCTCCGTTCTTTCTTTACTGTCTTTGGAAAGTAGTTTTTCTTTAAATATCTCCCTTTCAGTTTTCACAGATTTGTATTTAATATCGCTTTATTCATTTCGTGAGGTGTCTCTTTGCGATGTATCCCTCGATGTTTCTGCCAACTCTTTTATTCCTTGTGCAATTTTATCAAGGGATTGTTGAATTTTTTCCCGTTTGGTCGAATCTGAAATCATGCCATCAAGCAAGGCTCTTTGCAAATAATAACCTCTTGCAGTGTCTTTGTTAGTCAGGAATACCGTTTTGTCAGAACGTTCAATGCTAATGTTAGAAGTACCGAGTAAGGAAGGATAAATAATAAACTTTGAGTCAACCGGAATTTTGATCGTATCAGCAAGTTTGATGTCTACCAAAACGCTGTCGCCAAATAATTCGAGGTGAGTTACTTCACCAACTGAAATCCCTTTTAAGAATACATCTCCACCTTGTTCTACTTTGTCAACACGGTCAAACAAAATTGTTACTTTGCTTTTATCATCCTGAGAACAAGCAAAGAAAGAAAGTGTCAGAATAGATGAGATGATTAAACGGAGTGTTGCCATATTATTCCAGAAAAAAATGATAAGATGTTATAAATTCTGAGTTTCCTGTCAGCGTGTCGCGCTTTTTCGCTCAATATTTTCTTTAAGGTCTTCAAGTCGTTGCTTTACGTTGGCTTTTAGATTTCTTTTTATTGGTCCTGTCGCCAGGTTGAATGGAAACCGAAGTTGAAACGAATATAAAAAAATAATTTCTGTCAAATTTGGTTGAATTTCCTTAAAGGTCCATGAACCTAAAAACGACTTGAACATATAAGGTCCTTTTGTCATTTTAATTGCCGTTGCCCTTGGCCTGTTAAACGAAACATATTCTGTCACCATTCCAAGTCCATTTTTGGCAACACAATATGCTTTAACTCCTTTGTCCGCAATTGTCGCTCCTTCGATCAGCTCAGCCTTTTTTAGAAATGTGTCCCAGTTCAGCCTTTGGTTATAGTCTTGTGTATAGTCGAATGCAAACTCGGGGCTACATTTAATTTCTATTTTCTCTGTAAATTTTATACTTTCCATCTATTCATCTTTTACTTCCGTAATTGTAGATTATTATAACCCCATCTGTTTAACCTGCACATTCTTCTTTCTAAATTCAGACGGGCTCACGCCTTTATGCTTTTTAAAAGCTCTGTTAAGATGGCTTTCGTCAGTATAATTAAGTTCATAGGCAATTTCATTGATCCGCATATCACTATGCAACAACCTTGTTTCAATCAACCGCAGCTTATAATTGGAAATATATTGCTGCATGGTTTCACCCGTTTGCTTTTTAAAGTATCGGCCCAAATAATTGAGTGAGATCCCAAAATGTTTACTCAACTTTTCAGCTTTCAAATTTTTAGGTTCGAATATGTTTTGCTGAATATAATGTAACAAATCAAGCACAGCTTCACCTGTATTTTCCTTTACATTTTTAGGAAGTTTCAGCGCAATATTCCTGGCTACGATCGTGATTATTGTATTTACAATTTGTTCAATGATCTTACCATGGTATAATTGCTGATTAGTATTTTCCCTGATAATACTTTCTATCAGTGATGCGATCAATGGCTTGTCTGCCTTATTTTTTAAAATGCAACCCGGACGGTGACTGGCGTTCAACAGAATGTACTCCAAACTTTGCACAGCTTCTTTATCCTTTGCAGACTTTGTGTTTATGTAATATTCATTAAAGCGCAAAAAGAAGAACTGGGTTGGTGTATTAATATCAAAGGAATAGATATCTTCTGGTGTTAGTAAAAATAAATTGCCCTTCCGGTAATTGAACTTGTTCTTGTTAACCGATTGTACCCCCGTTCCATCAATTATATAGATCAACTCAAAATAATTATTGCGGGTCGACCTCCTGGGAAACCTGTCCAGTTCTTTATGATCAATCTCAAATGGCTTGTATAAGTTTTCCTTTGCCATGACATAAAAATACAGAATTAGCGCAAAATTGTACAAGAAACACTACTAATAATCTGTATAATTTTGATGTATTGAAATTATATTAAAAGTGAGCTCATTAAAAGCAGGAACATGAAAATTGCATTTTTATTACTACTTACGTTAGGCATTATATCCTTTTCATTTGCGCAGAAAAGCAAAAACAGATCTTCAAAAAAATCATTACAGGAGCAATTAATGGGAACATGGACCCTTGTATCGGTAGATAACATCTATCCTGATGGTTCCAGAATACATCCATATGGCGATAACCCACAAGGCATGTTGATCTTTGATGAAAACGGGAATTATGCTATTCAAATCTTAAAAGCAGTGCGGCCGCACATTGTATCAGGCGATAAAAACAAATGTACACCTGAAGAAAATGCCATGATGGTCCAGGGCAGCAATTCACATTTTGGCAAATATTCAGTGGAGGAGGCAAATAATACTATTACTTTCAATATAGCCCATGCTTCTTTTCCCAACTGGGAAGGAACCACACAAAAACGCTCATATACCTATACCGGAAATGAGATCAGGTATGTAGTTACTCATACAACTCAGGGAGGTCAATCTGTTATTGCTGAGGTTGCCTGGCGCCGGTTACAGATCATCAAATAAAAACGATTACATGGTGCTGACAAATTTTAAATCAGTCCGGAACGTCCTGTTTCCATGGATCATGAAATTTCTTAAAAGGTTCAGGATAAACCACAAGGCTTTAAATGAGGTATTGGAAATTACTTTTTGGAAATAAAACGGGAAAGTCGTTTGTATAACTGACTTCCCCGCCTTTGTGGAGCTTGTTGTTTCAATCAGTTGCCCGTTGCAGTAGCCGGACTGATGATGCCCGATACTTCTACAATGGAATTAGCAGGAAAGCCGCCTTTTTTGGCATGCTCTTTAATCAACTCTTCGTTTTCGGCCCTGTAAATACAATACATTTTGTTGCCCGTTACATAACTCTGTAACCATTCAATTTTTGAACCCATTTCCTTCAACACGCCACACGAAGTTTGGGAAGCGCTTTTTAATTGTTCAGGCGTAAACTGACCTAACCCTGCTATTTCCCTTTCAATAACATACATTTTCATGGTCGTTTGTTTATTGGTTTTTGATTTGGTGGTAGCGGAAGTAGTCTGTGCCATACCGGTAAAGTGGAACACTAACAGGATAGCAAGAATCAGTGTGCAGCAATAGAAGGTCTTTTTCATGGTTGTTTGTTTTATTTATTTGGAATAACCAAAGATAAATTCAACAACCACGGATGCTGTATAACAAATCGTTCAATAAATATCAATCCTGAATCAGCAATAAAATTGAAGGGAAAACGGGGACTGTAACAAATCATTCAAAAAATGGCACAATTCAACCAGCGGGCAGTTTGCTTAATGCAACAGGTCAAGGTAAGCCATGGGCAGTAACCCATAATTCTTTTTAAAACATTTGGTGAAGTAGGAAGGACTGGTAAATCCGGCATCGAATGTTATCTGAGAAATACTACAGCGTTGTTTATTCATTAGTTCTTTTGCTTTTTCAAGCCTGAATTCTTTCAAAAATACATTGGGCGACATTCCCGTCAGTTCAACTGATTTTCTGTACAATTGCGATTGGCTCATAGCCATTGCCTGACAAAATTCACTTACTGTAAAGTCAGGATTTTGCCAGTTCTCCTCCAGTTTACTGAATAACAATTGCAGTAAAATTTCATCTGGCGGCGCCAGGGTTAAAATATTATCGGCCGGCTTTTGAAAATGGTCTTTGATGGCCAGATCCTTAACAACCGATGCAACGGTTATGCGGGCATCGTTGCATACGAAACTCAATTGCCTGGCAAATTGTATAGTATCGCCAAACAGTTTGTTGGTGGTTGAAACAGGTTCCCCGGCATTGATACCAATCTTCAATAAGGCAGCATGCACTTCGGGAGAGGACGCTGCCTGCTGAATAGACAAAGCGCAGGACACTGCTTTAGCCGCATTTGTAAACGAAGCTATAAAGCCGGTTCCCGGATGTTCTACTTCACGCCCATCGTATATAGCCAGGTTGTGTCTTATTATATTGGTAGAATTATTCAATAATTCATTGGCCTTTTCAATACCCAATTCAAACCTTAATAATGCCGGGTCTTTGGCATTGATGAAAAGAATAATTCGAAAGGAAGGATCATTGAATACTTTCAATCCATCATCTGTTGTAGCAGCGTTTACAGGATCATATATCCTCCCCAGAAAGGATTCTACCAGATTCGGGTCTACTTCGATAATTTTATTGGGTATCAGGCCATGTGCCCTGTTGTGCATGGCTACTACCGCTTCTTTGTCGGGCGCTTCAATAAGACAGAATACATTTTCCCGTTCTTCATCTATCCAGTAGGTCATGCATTTACATGCATGTTCTTCCTGCATCAGCATATCTTTCCGGTGTGCTTCGGCAACATCTTTGGCTTTGATGCCTGGAATAATATGAACGTCCATATAAAGCGGCATATTCCTGATTTTAGCGCACTTTTTCGCCGGTGTATACCTTCATGTGCATACCCGATACGGACTAAATTAGAATTAAGATTCCTGATGGGAATGATTTTTTTCCATTGGAGGGGTGAAATACCACTAAAGTGGTATAGTAGTCTACCTTGTCAGCTTGCTGAACAAACTTTATTTTGTCCGATGGATTATAAAACTCCGGTCCTCTTTTGAAAAACCAACTTTTGGATAATATTCCATTGCCGTAGGAACACTAAGCAATAAAACCATCGACTGTTCGCCCACCTTTTCTTTTGTAAGCTCAATTAATTTTTTTCCTATTCCAGATTTTTTATAGTCTGGATTAACAGCAAGGTCGGCAAGATAACAACTCCACGCAAAATCTGTAATTGAACGAGAAACGCCAACTAATTTTTCATTGTCCCAGGCGGTAATAATAAGGTTTGAGTTCTCGTATATTTTTGTAATTCTTTCTTTATCATTCGTTGGTCTTGGAAGTCCTGCCTTCTCATAAAGTTCAATTACCTCGTCTGCTTTTGGCACAACATCAAATTTGTAAGTTATTTCCATATAGTGATTGTGTTGTAAAACAATGATAATAATTCCCGATTTAAAATGGTTTGTTGTGATCCAATATTTAGATCTGCAATATGTATTTGCGCAATTTGTAACAAGTTATAATTTTTAAAGTCATACTGTTGTAGATAAGTCATTCCTGAATATATTGTCGTAAAATCTCTATTTTTGCCCCCCCAACCTCAAATTACTATTAAATACATGGTATCTCAATGAAAGAGCAACTCATTATTCTGATAAAAAAATTAAAAGACAATTCAGTTACGTTCAAAGAGGTGATTGAATTTATAGAAACCTACTATCAACATCAGCCAACGGCGTTTAAAAATGGTGAGGCGAATAATGAAGCAACGCAGAACCAGGGTAGCGCCAAAGTTTTTGCTTTCGCTCAACTCAATAACCTGAACGAGGAAGATACCCTTTCCTTATTTGCAGAACATTATCAATCGGTATTAAATAATCCGAATGGCGCCGATCATCAAAATATCAGGCAATTTATGATCCATGGCTGGCCAGGGATCGTTTTTGAAGGACAGGCGCTGCTTACGAAATAGCTTAGGTTAAATGCTGTTGCTACCCATGCATAGGATATGTAAACAGGAAAAAATGCAGCGCATTAAAAAAGAAATGGGTAAGAATAGCTGCCAGGATACCTCCCCTGTAATAGGCCCATCCGTATCCACAACCGGCTATGAATGCGAGCAGCATTAGCGCAGGTCCGCCGGTTGTATGCGCCAGGCCAAATAGCAGGGCTGTAATGAATAATGGGATGTATGGACTTTTTCCTTTAAAAACCTGTTTACCAATAATACCCTGCAGGTATCCCCTGAAGAATGCCTCTTCGCAAACGGCTACCAGCAGCAGGTTGTTCAGTGCCCATATCCACGATTTAGCGGGCAACCGGGGATCCCATGAAACAAAATGCAGCAACAGGGCTGTTCCCAGGCATATAGTGGTTATGATCAGCAACGGCTGGCCGATGGCTTTTAACAGCATTTTTGTATCCGGACGATTCTGATACCATATACTTCCAAAACAGGTAAAAAGTATAAAACCAATAAATGGTTTATCGAGGTTAAGATACATTTTGAAAGGCGCTGCATCGGGCGAAAAACGTATGTTATCAAAAACAAGCAGGTTATTAAACCCCGGCAGCCGGTGCATAAACAATAGCATGCTCAATACAATAAATACACAATGCATCGTAACCTGTTTCCAGCCCTGCAGGCGTATGACAGCGAACAATGCCCCTGCCGTTAGCGCCAACCAGGCCAAACCGACAAATATGATCTGCTTACCTGCAAAAGCCAATGCGTAGGCAGCCAGCAGCACGGCCCATCCTGCGCGCAGGGTGTATTTAAAGCAAACCAGTAAACTTCCGGTAAAGAAACAGATCCAGCTCAGGGTAATAACATCCAGTTTCATATAAGGTTTTCCGTTATTCGTCTGTAATTGATGTGTAAACTTACCCGATTTCTGGAAAGAGATAAAAATTATTCAGTTACCTTAAGTTGTGGCTGTTTTATTCGGTTTTTATAATTATCAGGAACTTTACAGTATTAAAACTTAAGTGGTATGGAAAAAGCCAACCCTGTATCGTGGCGAAGCAGGCTTCATAATACGATCTACGAATCGAACACCATTGCCGGCAAAATCTTCGACGTGGCTTTGCTTATATTGATCATTTCAAGCATTGTGGTGGTCATGCTCGACAGCATTAAAAGCTATCATGACCGATATGGTCGGATTTTTTATGTAATGGAATGGATTTTTACAGGTTTGTTTACACTGGAATACATACTGCGTTTGATAAGTATTAATAGACCTTTTCGCTATGTTATATCGTTTTTAGGTATCATAGACCTGTTGGCCATCATACCATCTTATTTAAGTATATTTTTTGTGGGGGCGCAATCATTATTGGTGCTTCGTGCTTTACGGCTTCTGCGGGTGTTTCGCATTTTCAAGCTTACCCATTTTTTAACAGAAATGGAGTTCCTGAAACTGGCCCTTACCACCAGCTTAAAAAAGATCACCATATTCATGCTGGTAGTGCTAAGCCTAGTTATCATACTGGGCTCTGTTATGTACCTGGTAGAAAATGGGAAAAATGGATTTATCAGCATTCCCGACAGTATTTATTGGGCAATTGTCACCATCACCACCGTGGGTTATGGCGATATAGCCCCGGTGACGCCATTGGGTAAGTTTATTGCCTCTATAATGATGTTCATTGGTTATGGGATCATTGCGGTCCCTACCGGTATTATCACCACCGAAATGGCCAATGCGGCACGTATGAGAAAACATGGCCATGAAACCTGCCCTGGCTGCGGAAGAGAAGGACACGACAAGGATGCGGTGTTTTGCAAATTTTGTGGCACGGTGTTATAATCGGTGGACATTAATTCTCTCGATAACATTTGCCAGGGGAGTGGCAATGGCATTAATCCATTGAAAATTACCATTTCTGTTATCATTAATAGTCAATTGTATGGGACAAGCTTCACTTTGAATCGCATTAACCTTAAAAACGTTTGTTGCTGCATCAAATTTTAAATAAGGGGCTCCTGAAGATCCGAACCGAAAGTATCCCTTTATTAAGTATCGTAGTCCTTCCAAAGTATAGTTGCCGCCAATTCTGTCAGGCTGCTTTATCCATTGGTCCAAAAGCCCCTCTATATTGGCTTCATTTAATAATCTTCCGGGAGTCAAATCTGAGGGTGCTGATTGAAGACAGTAGAAGTCCTGCTCAGAAACATCATATACTTCATGGTCAATTTCGAAAAAGGGAATTAAGTCAATGATGCTTTGGTGCGTATTGACCATTTTATACAATGCAACGTCGTCAGCTGTAAAAGATTCTATCAATTCTATTTCTATCAAATACGTCTGCCGCTGTGAGTTTGGATCTAAAAATTTAAGTGAAGGGTGAAACCGGGCATGTGCAGCGGCATTATTATAAAAGTGTGCTGCTTTCTGTTGTATGATCAAATATGGTTTACAGATGTTATTTTGATATAGGGTTCCGATTCGGGTATCATAATTAATTCTCTTCAAAATATCGACTAACAAGGTGTAGTCATTTTGATTGACTAAACTCAAATATCTTTTGTTAGTAGTGTTGTCAGGTAGATACCATCCGTTAAACTGCAAAATCTCATCGGCCGTTAAATGAGGTATAATAGTAGCTTGATAGTCTGCCTCAGTCATTGAACGAAATATGGTGAGTTCTCCCTTCAAAGCATGTGCAACGCTTAAAATATAGCCATTGCCAATATGAAATGCGCAGATGTCGTTGTCTATTTGTCGTCTGTGTGGTTCGTTTACATTGTGAACGGACATGATTCGAAACAAAGGAGAAGTCATGTCATTAATAGCTGCTAATTTTTGAGCTTTCATGTTGAATCGTTAATGGTTGCCAACACATAAATATAAGCAACGTTGCCTAAAGTACGCAATAGAGCTGCGCAGATCATTTTTCCAACCACCTACTTAAAAGTAAATCCCTATTTAAACAACTGAAAATCACATGAATTTAAAAATATGCAGAAATTTATTTTTACTGCGCAGGTCGGCTGCGCAGCAGCGTGTGCATATTTGCAATGTCAATACGGTAAAACAAATTTTTATGAGATTCAATTTCAGAACTAAAGAAAAAACAGCAGTAAACCATGAAGGAGCTAAAGCTTATACGTTAACTCCTGAAATGGAATTATACGCCGCCATTGCTACAACCATGCTTAATGATACCTTCTATGAAAAAGCAGATGACCGGTTAGCAAGGATAAAAAAATTGATGACTCAGGTAAATGCATCTTTCATTGCAAAATTGGCAGTATATACAAGGCATGAAATGAATTTGCGTACCGCACCAGTTGTTCTTGCCACTGAATTGGCTAAAATTCATAAGGGAAATGACCTGGTAGGAAAAACGGTTGAAAAGGTAGTAAAAAGACCAGATGAGATAACGGAAATGTTGGCCTATTATCAAATAGCCAATGAAAGAACAGGAACTAAAAAACTGAATAAAATTTCTAAACAACTGCAAAAGGGGTTAGCTGCATCATTCAACAACTTTGATGAATACCAATTTGCAAAATATAACAGAAGTACTGAGGTAAAATTGCGTGATGCACTATTTCTTGTTCACCCAAAAGCTAAGGATGAAGCGCAGCAGTTGCTTTTCAATAAAATTGTGAACAATGAACTGGCTGTTCCTTATACATGGGAAACTGAGTTATCTGTGCTCGGGCAACAAAAGTTTGCAACAGAGCATGCAAAGAAAAATGCAGTCAAAGCAAAATGGGAAGAACTGATAAGCAGCAGGAAACTGGGTTATATGGCCTTGCTTAGAAATTTGAGAAATATCCTGGAATGTGAAGTAAGTAAAGACCATATACAAACAGTATGTGATCATTTAACCAACAAAACAGCGGTGGGTAATTCCAAACAATTGCCTTTCCGGTTTTTGGCAGCGTATAGAGAGTTGAAAGCTGTTAACTCAGGGTATACATCCTATGTAATGAAAGCTTTGGAAAATGCTTTGGCATTAAGCGTTCAAAATATGAAAGGCTTTGATCTGGGTACAAAAGTCGTAATTGCCTGTGACGTATCGGGATCTATGCAACAACCTGTTTCTGCGAAAAGTAAAATATTGATGTATGACATCGGGTTGTTGCTTGGAATGCTATTGCAATACAGGTGTGACAATGTGTTGACTGGTATGTTTGGCGACACATGGAAAATAGTGCCTTTGCCTTCTACAGGAATACTGGCGAACGTTGATGCATTCTATAAAAGAGAAGGCGAAGTTGGTTACTCAACAAATGGATATCTTGTTTTAAAAGACCTTGTATCGAAAAAATATATTGCAGATAAGGTCATGTTGTTTACCGATACACAAATGTGGGATAGTAACACAAATAACCAGTCGGCAGAAAATACAATTAGTTATCAATGGAACGCTTATAAAAAAATAGCACCAAACGCAAAATTGTATGTATTTGATCTGGCGGGACATAAACATGTGCCATTAAAAGTTGAGCAAAACGGTGTTCATTTGATTGCAGGCTGGAGCGATAAAGTGTTTGCAGTGATGGAGGCAATAGAAGATGGAGCAAATGCCATGGATGCCATTGAAAAAATAGAATTATAAAAGCTATTTTTGCGGACAAAACAAGCAAGTGCCGTAGAGAAGAGTTACTTCGTACTTTAACGGTCCTAAGGTTGCGTAACACGGGCGACCGTGTGAGCGAAGACGGGTTAAAATCCGTCATGGTAAAAGTTCCTTCGGGAACGCAAGTCTCCCTGAGATGTCGAATTACCGGTTCACTGCCCTTACGGGGGTAAGAACGACGCTCTTTAAGAGCACTCTCTTTTCGCCTGTAGCCTTGCTTGTTTTTCTTCCGCCCTTATAGAAAATTACACCAGGTGCCGTAGAAACGGGTTACTTCGCTCCAATTTAGGGGAGGAATAGTGTAACAACTATCCGGTTCGACTCCGGCAAGCGCAGCCCCATAACCTGTTTTGCTTTTTGCCCTGATAAATTTATACATTGAACTAAAAAAATTGTAAGTGTCGTAGAGTAGAGTTACTTCGACTTCCAATCGCCAAACGTACTTTACTCGCTTTTTACCTTACAATTCTTTTACCGCTACTAAACACAAAGCAAGTGCCGTAGAAAAAAGATACTTCGACTTGGATCGGGCGGTCGCAGGTTCGAGCCCTGCTCATATTACAACCATAATATGATAGCTCAGTTGGTAGAGCACCAAACGCTTTTTTCGCCTTTTGCCTTGCTTGTGTTTAAACAGCTTCAATATTTTTTTAATTATAAACAAGTGGTGTAGAGAAGAGCAACTTCATAGGGCGTTCACTGCTTTAGTGTGCCAGAACCCAGTCTGTTACCGTAGTCCAGAAAAGAACTGGTTCGTTAAACATTGGGTTATGACCACTATTTTGAAAAATTTTTGTTGTCACATCCGTACTGGAAATTTTGCTGGATATTTCATCCATCAAACCTGTCGGACAAACAAAATCATATTTACCCCATAAGAACAGACCTGGTTTAGTAATGGAATTTAACTTAACTGCAATATTTTCCTTGTACGCCTGGTCTTCAACATCGCCGACAATGTTATTATAAATGCCGTTTACGAAAAAAGTTGTTTGAGGATAATGATATTCCTTTGTTAAAAGCTTAATCCTTTCCTTCGTAGTTGGCGACTCAGGGTTAACCGCGGCAATTAAGTCATCAGTTTCATTTGCATACGTATTTATTTTCCTTGCAACTTTCCTGTCATTTGTAGGGTCATTTTGTGAACAATAATTAACAATTTCATTCCATTTGTCTTTGTTCTTGCCTGCGGCTATTTCCTGATTGCCAAAATGTACAAGGTCCCATCTTGACAAAGAATCATTCAGGGGATAATTATGCGCCCCGTCAACCTGAATCCAGCCATCCACCATATTTTGATTTCCGGGTACTTCAAGAAATTTAGGGGCTATCATGCCGCCCCAGCTATGTGCCAACAGGTAAACTTTAGTATCAGTTCCATACCGGTTCTTTAAAAGTATTATCAATTTCTTCAAATCATCAACATATGCGTTTAACGATTTATCCTGTTTATTACCTTGAGAAGAGCCTGATAAACGCTGGTCCCAATATGCTATTGCCAATTGCTTTTCGGCTATGTTATTAACTTCACCAACATTCAAATAAAGTGAGCCATCCCCGGGCCCTCCATGAACTGTAATTACAATTTTTTTAGATGTTATATTGCCTTCTACATAAACCTGCATTTTGGAATCGCCATTTTGCAGATAAAACTGTTCTTTAATTATACCACTTGTATGGATATTATCCTTTTGGCAGGAGACCAGCAATAACCCAATAACAAGTATCTGACTAGAAACTTTAAATATAAATTTCATCTTTTCTTATTTTTTACTTTGACAGAATGGGGTAACAGGTTTGAAAATTTACAGGCAGCACCAGCTTCAATCATTCCTCTTGCATAAATGAAATTGTTATAAGGGTAATTCATAAATAAGGTTGCCCTGGTAAAAAGCCTTAAAGGATTATCCGGGTGTTTCACTGAAAAGTCTTTCCCAAACCCAACGGAAAGAGCCGGAGCCAGGTAAAAATCCCCAGCTGCTCTGACTTTTTTTACCTGTCCGGCATCGGTAACCTTATATACAGGCGCATTAATAAAGGTTCTGCTAATGCCAATCTGAGGCTCAAAGCTTCTTTGCCAGCCGTTCTGGTTTGTTCTTTCCAGTAAATAACCCACCAGTAAAAACATATTTGTATTATATCCTTTATGATAATAAACGCCGATATTGCCTGTCAAATAGCGATTTTTAGTTATCAGTTTATGAGAGCCATTATGCTTTTCTTTATCTATGTTTTTAGTAATTACCAAATAATCGGCTCCCACCTTTAACCCTGGGTACTTAATAGTCCCTACTAATGATATGTGGAATACGAGCCCTCCCTTGACCGGAGCTGTTTGTAATTGGGAAAAAATTAGTTGGGAAGTGAGTAGGAGATAACTAAGACAGAGATTCTTTTTCATTGCCCATTAAGTTTTTAATTATGCTATATGGGCACAAACTTAAAAGTCAAAGGGGCATTTACTGTTCGGATTTACCCAGGCGAACAGGTTTTTCGATTTTTTTACGGCTTCAATAAATATCATATTTATTGAATATAAATTTTGCTGTTACTTTCCAGTACAATTGTCACAAGTCGGCAGTCTGACTGCCAATTTTTCCTACTTCCCTTAAAGCCATTAATTTGAATTTGCAGTGTTGCTTTTAATAAACTGGGTAGGTGAAAGGCCGGTAAATTTTTTAAAAGAAGTATTAAATGCAGTTTTTGAATTAAATCCGGATTCAAAGGCTATTCCCAAAATGTTTAACTCTATCTCTTTTTCGGACAACAATAGTTTTTTTGCTTCCTCTACTCTGTATTTGTTGATGTAATTATAAAAATTATCCCCTGCTACTGCATTTATTAAATAGGAAGCATCGTGTACATTACATGAAAGCTTACTGGCTACTTTTGACAGGTTTAGTTCATTATCAAGGAATATTTTTTCTTCTTCAAGTAGTACTCTTAATCTTACCGCTAGCTCATTCAGTTCTACATCTTTCAAACGCTTAAGCTTAGCAGGCTCATTTTCAGGGTCTGATTCAATAATTTCCGAAATACCTTCCGTATGCTCATCAGATCTTTGAAATATTGTTTTTTGCTTTATTGCATAAAATCCTACTATGAAAATGGAAACAGCGTACACAAAAGGCATTATCCCCTTTAAAACCGGTGATTCAAAAAAAAGATTGTTAAACCAAAATACCGTCAGGAACAATAGAACAATAAGAAAATTTTTAAGCCAGTTAAGGTTTATTTCTTCTATGGATGAAGAAATAAGCATAAGGTTCCTTTTATGACGCAAAAGCGCTCTCAATGAAAATAGGATGTAAATCAAAAACTGAAATGGCAGGAGTTTTTGGAAGATTGAAACACAGTAGAATAAAGCGATCGGGCTGATGGTCTGATCACCCTGATATCGTAATAAAAAAATTAATTCAAGAGGAGAAAATAAAAGAAATGGCAAAAAATGAAACCATTTATTTCCGCCGAACGTCATTCTGGGATAAACGAAAAACAAGATGCTTATATAAATGAGCGGGGCAAGCAGAAACTGAAAACAATTAATCCATTCTGTTATATATCCCTTTGATTCATCCGTTACAGATTCCTGAAGATAAAATCCAATAAACGAAATTCCCATTACCAGGATATACATACTCAACCATCTATTTGCCTTTATATTCTGCTTGTAGGGTTGAAAAAAAAGAATAAAACTTAAAAAGAAGCAAGCCCCGGCTGAAAAACAACTAAAAAAGAGTCCCATTTTTATTAATATAAAAAATAAGCAATACCAGTCCGAACCGCAGGTAATAAACAGACGGCAGCTTCTATGTTATGTTAAAATCGTAATAATCGCCCAATGAAGTAACGAAAAAAGCCTTGAAATTCACCACCCCTACTCTATCACCAGTTTTTTCACCTCATTTCCATTACGACCTCCTTTAAAAAGTGCATAGTAAACACCCCTACCCCAATTGCTAACATTGATCGTTACATAAGGCGCATCCTGCGACAGGGCCTTTGTTATAATGGTATGCCCCGTTGCATCTTTAATGTACAGGTACCTGTAGCCTGAATTACCCGGGTAAATGGTAAGCATATTGCTTGCAGGATTGGGGTACAACTTTACGGTTGATTGATCGTTACCCGCAGACTCCTGTTCAGCGGTACGCGCGTTAGCAGTTGCAGGCGCTGCAGCGGCGGTGATGGGTTGTATGATAACACTGCTCAGCGCATCGTTCCATCCGTCATCGACCAGGCAGGCATCATCGGCTGTTTTCACCAATGAGCTCCCACCAAAATCGGTATCCCAGTACAGTATGGCGCGATATCCGTTCTTCACCCTCAGAGAAGATATGGCATCGTTGGGTATACCGCGTGCTATTAAAGCAGGAAGGCTGTAATTACCCACGGGCAAGGCTACGGCGTTTCCGGCATAATTACAATCGACGTATAACACGGCGGGTTCATTAGCGGTTGTTGCCTGTGAGTAAGCGTTGAAGGTCCATGCGCCGGGCTGTACATTGAACCAAATGCTGTTAATATCTTCGAACATAAACGTTAAACCTGTTACAGTCCCCGTAACCGAACCATTCTGCCACACAACGGTACCGTTGACATCGATCTCCTTTATGCCGGCTGCCAGCATGCCTTTAGGTACCGCCACAATACCTAATGTATTGGCCGGATTGGTCAATGACTGCGTAAACGTATTGCTGCTTCGGTTGTATGCGGCAATTATATCTCCTTTAACGGAAGGCACTTTTGCAGAGATGCTGGTGAGGTCGGTTACCTGTGGTTGAAAAATAAATTCATTATAACCAGGCTGTGAAGGTTGAAGACCCAGCACCCAGGCACTCAGCTGGTACAATGGTCCGGCGCTCCATGCGTGGTTACTACTGTTGGTTGCAGGAAATTCTTCCCATAAGGTAGAAGACCAGCTGCTGATCATGTCGGCGTACCGGGTGCGCATCCTTGTAAGCGCATCGTTGGGGCTCAGCATCGACATAGCCATTTCGATATACATTTCCTGATATGGGCTGGCATCGTTCCTGTTCTTCAACACCGTTAACACGCCCGGTCTTTTTGCAAGGTCTACCATGCCGGCCAGCACTGCCCATGCATTACTTCTATCGTCAATGACCGATGATTGCACACCGTTATTTTTGTGGAACACGTATGCATTTGCAGCGCTGTTCCAGAAATAGGCATTGAAATTGGCTTTCACCCTATTTTGCAATGTTTGATAATTAGTTTTATCAGAAGACGCACCCAGCATACCGGCTACGTTAATCATCGCGTCGAGCAGTACAATGTATATGGCATTGCATACGGTGTTGGCGCTTCCTTCTACAATATCCTTGTTGCTGCCCCAGTCGATCCAGTTCCACAAATTATTACCCTGACCGGGTTGCAGTATCAACATGCCATCACTGTTGGCAGTGCGGGCGCAGTAATCAATGAACTTTTTAGCTTGCGGGTAAATCTCCTGCAGCAGGCCTGCATCACCGGTGTATTGGTAGTACTTCCACAACATAGCCACGGCAGCCATGTTCTGATCGGGAAGACCAAATGCCGTTCCCGGTGCTGTTGTGTACAATGACCCATCTGCTTTTTGGGAATTAAACAATTCTCTGAATCCTTTTTTAGTCAGCAGGTTGGCATTCTCATCATACAGGTAAAAAGAATACAGTATCTGTTCCGACACATCGCCCCACCACTGGCCACGCTCCCGGTTGGGACAATCGTAGTAGATATCGCGCATACACACCCGTGATGTATTTTTACATTTGGTCCATAGCGTATTGAGCGAGGCATCGTTGCAGGAAAAACTGCCGCGAATAGCGGTGTTGTAGCTCGTTTGCCTGAATTTCAGATCAAGGATGGTGACCGTGCCCGTAACATTGGAGAATTCGTATTTTACCGTGTGACTACTTGAGTTTTGCCAGGCAAAACATTCAAACTCCTGTACTCCCTGTCGCGTAATGTATTCCTGAAAGTAAAATTCATTCAGTATGATCTTTATCCGCACACCTGCCGGTGCATTCACTTTCAGGTAAGGCGTTCCCTGAATGTTAATGCCCAGTTCTTCAGTTACCGTAGTGTTTGCGCTGATCGTAGAAGGGAATGCATTGTTATAAGCCGTTAATCCATAGTCTTTCCAAAAGGGGATCGTTCGTGGCTTCAGCGTATTCCAGGGCGCTGCAGGCGGCACTCCTTTGTTTACGGCGAATCCCCAATTACTGTCGTTGTAGCCTGCGGCCTGCCAGGCCTGCATGGCGTTGCCGGCATCATAGCTTACCGGCCATGCTACCCATTTATAATCACCAGCTGGCTTTAGCTGGTTGTTTTCTGAACCATAGGCCACATCGCATACACCTGGCAGTGTAAACGACTGTCCTTCATCGGCGCATTTGGTCCAGGGATTGCCGCTTCCCGTTACCCTGTAATATCCGGCCTTCACTATGTTTGGAAGTGGATCGTCGAAGGCAGCGTTGTTGAATATAATGGTTCCGCTTACACTATATTTGAAGTTGAAAGTGCCCCGGTTAAAAGCGGGATTAAGTTTCACCTTCCAGGTGTTGTCACTTACAATGGAAGCCGGACTGGCGCCTTCGATACCGGCCTGGAATAAAAAGCCGCCATTGTCTAAGGTCCGCTGCGAATAGCCGTCTCCGCCACCTTTATACCATACCAGTGCAGCTATCGTATTTTCCCCACCCCTGAGGTAAGGCGCAAGATCTACTTCGTCATAATAAGTATTGTTAATGTCGGGGCGTATGTCGAGGCCGCCGTCTTTTACCACCAGGCTATCGTTCACGTACAGCCAATACTTGTTTTCCGCCGCAATTCGGGTGAGGGCTTTGGAGGGCTGAGCACTAAGGGTTACCTTTTTCCGAAATGATAACCAGGTATTATTGGGGCCCTGATCGGCAGTCCAGATCCAATTGGCACTCCAGCTCTGCGCACAGGTATAATAAGGTTTAAACAGGAAAGGAACTGACAGCATGAAGATCATCAGCCCTTTAGGGATAAGGTTTTTATTAATTTTCATTGTAGCCTGAGGTTTACAGTTAGTTGTTTACATTTGAATCATTTCTTCTCTTGAAAGTTATGAGTTTAGCAAAGTAAACTTTTCCTGATGTGCACAACTTTTACTGCGAACCGTGCACATTCTGTTGATCAGGTGATTATACATTTTGAGGAGACTCACACATGTTGATTGAATGCAAAACAGTTTTCTGGAATACACTTCATCCCCGGCATACTATTTTTTCCATTGATCGGCCTCGGCGCATTACCAACAATCGCAGCCCCCATCTGACACTACGCCTAACAAGCATGGGGCTTTACCATTGTAACGGCCATGTGTAAATCCTTTTTGCTTGCAATAAGTCTCGCATCCTGTATCACACGCTGAACCTCCCGTGACCGTACCCCTTCCTGTACAACTACAGCAACAATCAGACAAGGCTATTGCCCATAATAATTGGGTTTCTATGCCAACAATAAATGTATGAGCCTCTATAGAATTTGGTGAAGCCAGTGGAACCATACCAAAAGCGGAAAAATCAAATGCCGGAATTCTGGTGACGCCATCCGCTCTTGTGCCCCGCAGGCACGCGGTGTAAGGTGTCAATGCAGTCTGGGCGGTATTCAAATGGCCACGGATAACTCCGGCGATAGCAGCAGGCATTGGAGCTGGCCGGCATTGCTGAGCCGATGCCCAGGCCTGGGCTGCTCCCAGGTGCACACCGCCAACATAGATCGCGATAGGGCTAACACCGTTATCACACACCCACGGTGCATTTGCTATTGCAGTCTGAAGCTCTATAATAATTGTTTCTATACTTTGCCTGATTTGCGCAGATGACATCGAAGGTAACTGTGACCGAAGCGTGCTGAGTTTATTTAAATCATTTTGAATACAGGTTTGATAGTCTGCTAAAGTAGCTCTTGCCAGATCCAAATGAGCTTGCATTGCAGTGATAGCCTGGGCAGTCGGCATTACTGGCTCGGTCCCGGTTCTGCCCCACACAGCGCCTAAGGATTGGGATGCATAATAAAAAGTAGATAGTTCGAAGCGGCAATATTTTTTGGAGACTCCTTGCGGGTTAGAGGTGGTCGTTTTCCTGGTCCAGGTTTGATTACCCCAGGTAATGGTTTGACGGTCAGATGAAATATTGGCGTAGGTGTTCCATGATCTTGCATAAACCTGGTTAGCAGATTGGAAATAGCCCGCAGAGCTTCCGGCGCCGGAAGAAAAATTCAGATTTTGTCCGTTTTGTGTAATTTGAACAGGTTGTGCTCCATCGCCGTTCACATACCATTTACCGCTAAGGTCAGGGTAAGCGGAGGATGTGGCACGTGTCCAATACTGATTGTTCCAGGTAATGGTATTACCATCAGGGGAAAGTGTAGCGTAGGCTTTCCATTCGGTTGCATATAATTGATTGCTGGTGGTGGTGAAATAACCGTTGGAAGAGAGGTTTGAATAGGCGAAAGTAAGGTATTGCACATTTTGAGTAATGCGAGCGGGAACATTAGCGTCTCCATTTACGTACCAGGTGCCCGCCAGGTTTGGATACGTTTGTGCTACAACAGTAAGTGACATTACGGATAGCAAAAGCACAGAAAAAGTCCTTAATAGCTGCTTCATTTTAAACAGGTTTAAAAGGTGAATTTCCGTACCGCAGAAGAATTACACTGGTTTTTACAAGAGGAGGATCCCCTGATCAATTCTGATATTACAAATATATAGTATTTAAAATCATAATTATAGCCAGCAGGTTCTTACGCTTCATCGCCAGGATTAACTATGGGTTTGATTCATTCCTCTTAAACGCTAAAGACAAAATGCCTCAATCGGGAGGGGATGTTTTTTTGGGGGCTATTTCTACTCTGAAGCCCAAAAGATCGCATTTTTGAAAAGAGTCAGGTAGGCAGCATTTTCAAAAAGATCAGGCGAGTGCCCCATAAAAATGTAAATATTCTTCGCTTTATATGTAGGGTTAGTCCAGATAACCGGATGGTCGCCCATTGTTTTGGCAGATGCCGGTACATAAGATTGTTCATCTACATTGGCCAACACATGCACATAAGGGCGCGGACTCCTGTCATAGGTATACCATTCTTCTGTTTTCACTTTAAAAATGGGGGGAACACCCTTCAGTATTGGGTGGCTAGCATCTTCCACATGCACGTCGCCTGTTGCAAACGTGGCTATGTAGTCTTTGAAACGAATCTGTCCCATAAACTGGTAAAACCAGGGCCACAGTCCGTAACCGTCAAATTCTCCCAGTAAACTGGCGTGGTGAAAACCGATCCATCCGCCCCTGCCCTCATTCACATACCGCTCAAATGCCTTCACTGCTGCCGGTTTCCAGGAATAAGGGGGATAGTCGAGCTGTATGAATAGCTTATACTTTGACAGGTACGTGCTGTCTATTTTATTAGTATTATCAACATAATCGATCGCAAAATTGCTGTCGGCCGCCAGTTTATCGAGCCATCCTTTCGCTGCTTTGGAATAAGCCACATGATGGCCGCCGTTTTCCGCCAACGCCAATACGCGGAACCGGGGTTTAACGAGCTGTAGCTCCAGTAAGGAACAGAGTATTACAATAACGGGAATGCAAAGAAATGAACGTAGGTACATAAACCAACAAAATGTATTAACTGTAAAATAACACATCCCGCTCAATTAGCCCACTGAGAAAAAAAACGGTACAGAGAAGGTGTTGTAAGAATACGGCCGCCTAGAAAAAAACCTTAAAACGTCGAAAATGTAATATTTCTTCCCCATCGTGATAATTCTAAAAAACATTGCTGCCCGCTGAAAAGTTTTTTATTGAAAAATCCTTAGAACTACTCTCCGGTTAGTTATACTAATGCTCATACCTTTCGCCAATCAATTCTCCATTTTCATCATATTCATAAAAACAGTTAGAAATAATGTTGTCGAATTGGTCATATGTTATTTCATTAATTAATCTTTTATCGGTATCGTATTTATAAATTGTTTTATAATTCAACACGCCCTTAATCTCCTCTATACACAAATTGTTGTTATCGTATGTGTATTTATTAATAATCTCTCTATCATTCTCAATAGTTTTATCTAATATTCTATTGCCAAATTCATCGTACTCAAAAATCTGTTCATATTTTAAAGAACGGTCTTTGTCATAAAAACGCCTTATTACAGGTTGGTTTCTTTTGTTATATTCAAACACTTCGCGGTAGTCCCTGGCAACATATTCAAGGCGATTACCCGATTCATCATAACTGACTGTTTCAATATAATTCACGGTTCTGTCAGGGTTTAAATAACTCCATTCAATAATCCGTTTATTTTTATCAAACTGCCAGGTTCTTATTTCTTTGATTGAGCCATTGTCATCATAACTTATCCATTCAAGAAATTTACCAAAACTATTATAAGTTGTTATTTCCCTTGAAATCACTTTGCCATCTTTTAGTTCAATAAATGAACCGTCCGTGTCGTATTTCAGCATCTTATAAATAGTTTATGGTTTAACGTAGGAGGGATAAAAAAAACCACCTTACATAGGTTTCACAAGATCATCCTGCTTTTCCTCGTCCATATATATAAAGGTAATTATGAAATAAATGGTAGTTAACAGTTAGCCTGATGCCGAAGATAAATAGAATTATTAAAGCTGATACATCCTTATTGGTATCCGTCCGCCGTATTGAAGGGAATCCGCATATTGGCAGGGCATTGTAATATTAATTGATTCATATACATACTCCACATTATATTTGCCCCTAAACTTATAATATACATGCGTTTGATTAATCTTGTTTTTAGTATGATATTGGCCCTGGTGCTGACGGGATGTAGTAATAAGGATAAAGAAGATCATAGATGTACCACAGCAGCAGAAGATGATGCCTCAATGCAGAATTATATCAGTGCAAATGGCATTACAGCTACCAAACATGCCAGTGGGATGTATTACCAGATCATTGAGCCGGGCAGTGGTGCAACGCCCACTATTAGTTCAACTGTGAAAGCAAATTATACAGGTAAATTCACCAACAACACGTCCTTCGATGGAGGAGTAGCAAGTTTTCCGTTGAGCGGCGTAATTGAGGGCTGGCAAATAGGCATCCCACTTATCAAGCAGGGAGGAAAGGTAAAATTGATCATTCCGCCTTACCTGGCTTATGGATGTAATGATTACAGGGGTATTCCAGGCAATTCGGTATTGGTATTTGATGTGGAATTACTGGAAGTGCAGTAAGACAACAAGGGAGACCAATAGCTCCTTTAGAATAAAATCCACAATTTTTATCCTTGATCCTTATTCGACCTGACGGCTTTTCATCAAAATAAAAAGAAGGTGTATCAAAGTCCGATACACCCTCTTTTTATTCGGTACCTGATGGATTCGATTTTCGTTTAAGTGATTCTCAGCCCTTCAAAATACTTTTGATACTTCCTCTCAAATTCCAGGAAGCCGCAAGCCTTCTTCACTCGACACGACAATACGCATAACCTTTTGAAGTCCCTTGGGAATCGGCGCATCATCTTACCTTTTACGCACCATCAGTAGCTTTTTATAGATCTACCGTACGCATTTATACATTAACCGAAGCTTTTTATGCATTATCACTCGCCTTTTTTAGTAAATCCCTTACTAAATCATATTGTTTCGATAGCCTTTTATGACTCGTCCCTAGCCTAGTTTAGAACGTCAGTAGCCAAATATGGTGTACAGATAGCTTTTTTACGATCGTATGTTGCTTACTTACAATCTGAAATTGGCTATTTGTGTGGCAAAAAAAGCAATTGATGCACTGAAAAAACGAAGGGATGCACTATAAAAAGCAACGTACGCACCATAAAAAGCTACTGTTGTGTCACAGTTAGCTTTGGATGAGTCATAAAAGGTGAGGGGCGCACTATAAAAAGTAAGGGACGCACCATAAAAGGCTACTGTTGCCGTTGTGTAGAAATCGGCAAACAATTTCCAATTTTTATCCCCTTTCTTATATTCTACCACAAACCAAAGACTATAATATCTACTCACATATCAATTCTGGATTAGCCAGGATTATACGCCGCAGACGTTTTTCATTGACATCACCCCACCGCCCAATTGCCTGGATAACAGGTATCAAACTTTTGGTTTTGGAATACATTCAACGCTAACAAATGAATCAGGGAAAAATGTACAAGACTATTAGCTAATTATCCATTTCCTACACGCACAATCATTTGCATCTTTGTGTTATCAAATCAAACATTGAAAACAGCAGTTTTAAACAAATAAAAGAGAAAATATGAAACGAAAACTTTTAGCCTCAATCCTTTTACTAGGCTTCCTTTTTAACCAGACAGGCAATGCACAAGGGAAAAGAATACCAGCCTCTGCGGGCCGGGAAGAATTTATCGAAGTGGAGAAAAACGTTAAGCTCCATGTAACTGATCTGGGGGATGGTCAGCCTATTGTTTTGATCCACGGATGGCCACTCAGCGATGCGATGTACGAATATCAATACCAGTATCTGGTACAAAAAGGTTTCAGAGTAATTGGCATCTCGCTCCGCGGTTTTGGCAAATCGGATAAACCCTATGGAAGATATGACTTCGATGTATTCTCTGATGACATAAAAGTTGTGCTGGAAAAATTGAAAATAAAAGATGCCGTGCTCGGTGGCTTTTCAATGGGCGGTGCTGTGGTTATTCATTATGTAACGAAATACAACGCAGCGCATGTGAGTAAACTGGCTCTTTTTGGCGCTGCCGCCCCATCATGGAAACAACGGGAAGGATTTCCTTATGGCGTGTCCGATGCCGACGCAGCCAGTCTGATTAAGAATACACAGACAAGCAGGCAGGATCTGATAGCAGGTTTTGGAGCAGCGTTTCCCGCTCAGGAAGGCAGCATCTCAAAAAACGTGGAGAAATGGTTGGAGAATATCAACCTGGAAGCATCACCTTATGCCATTACCCAATCGATAACAGCATTGCGTGATCTTGACCTGCGTCCTGTTCTTTCAAAAATAACTATACCAGTGGCAATATTTCAGGGCGCAAAAGATAAATTATGTCCACCCGTCTTTGCGGAACAACTTAACAAAGGAATTAAGAATTCATACCTCGTAAAGTTTGAAAATAGTGGCCATGCATTGTTTGTAGAAGAAATGGATAAATTCAATACGGAACTGGAAAATTTCGTCAGAAAGTAAATAAGATCAATCCGTCGCGGACTATTTCAAGTCCGCGACGGTGTATTTGTTATTGCTAAAAATGTTATTTTCACTTATTATCCAAGTAATTGTTTTTCATGAGCAAGTATTTGTTTGAAAACAGTCTTAAAAGATTGGGTTTATTAAAGGTCAATGATGAAACACTTGACAATATTAATGATACTGAATACAAGGATTATATCAAAATCTTATACCTGCCAAAGGGATATAAACTTACAGTAGATTTTGCCGTTTATGATACACGCCAGCCATCTTTATTCTTCATTGCTCCCAATCAGTTTCTAAGGATCGAAAAGCGTGGCAAAGAAGACGGGCATTTAATTTTCTACAATCGCGATTTCTATTGTATACAGATAAATGATAGTGAGGTTGCATGTGATGGCCTGCTGTTTAATAATATCAACAACATGCCGATGGTGAATATTCCAAAACAGGAAAGTATTTTCATAGATTATTTATTCAGACAAATTGAAGATGAATTTGATCTGAATGACACGTCGATTGAAGAGATGATCCGGACCTATTTAAAGCAGTTACTTATCAGGTCAGTTCGGCTGTGGAAAGGTGAGCACCTTGACAAAGCCTTGGCGGACCAGAACAACAGCCTGGATTTCTTCCGCAAGTTTACTCTTCTTGTGGATGCTCACTATAAGGAAAAACATACCGTTTCTGACTATGCGGATGTCCTGTCTATGGCAGCAAAAACAATTACGCATAAATTCAAACGGCTGAACCTGCCTCAGCCCAATGAGATCATCAAAAACCGGATCATCCTTGAAGCAAAAAGATTACTTGTACATACCTCGATGACAGCCAAAGAAATTGCGTACGACCTGGGCTACGATGACCCTGCCTATTTTAGCCGGCAATTTCTGATAAAAACCGGAGAATCACCTTCAGGTTACCGAAACAAATATCTTGCAGCTGGCAAGGCATAACAATTACTATTGCCAGAACACCTTAAGCGTTCCGCCATTTGCTTTATAAATAGCAAATTCATCCCAATTCAGCCAAACTTGATCTTCCTATACAAATAGAAAAGTTCAAACCAGAGGTTATCTGGAAAATAAGAGTGCTGAATTATGATGAAGAGAATGGTGAGATTATGGCAGAAATAATAGATTATGTAGCTAACCCGGAAGTCAATACCGGAAATCAAATTCTTTGCAATTCCAGCCTATCGATAAAATAAGATTTCGTTCTCTTGATACAGCCAGGCTATGAAAGAGATTTACTTCAAACCCTAAAGTATCTGAAGAATCCAGCGATAATGCTTCTCAGCAAACTTTTAAGGCAATAACGAAACCGGCTGTCCAGTCGGTAGCTGTAAAATGCGTTTTTTTTGAATCATATTACATCCAATTGCAATCTTTCCTGATTATATCATAAACGAGCATACGTATTTTAAAAAACAATAGATGTTTTTGAACAAATATTTACATTACTTTGCCCCGTTAAAACCGCCAAATAAGCCTTAGCCCGAGTGAGATCAAATGGTTATCTTCTCCGTTCTTTTAACCCTCCGTTATATTCTATATATAAACACTCAACCAACCTTAATCACAGATTATAATCGACAACTTTCTGCAATAGCACATATATCTTTTGAAATCTTTTTTTGTTAACCAAAATCCCTTTTATGTACAAACAATTCTATTTTGTAAGATGTTTTTTTATTTCCTTATTGCTGTCTATTGGCATTAGCAATGCTGTAAATGCACAAACCCTCACGGTGTCACGTATTAACCAGTCAACCGGTGCAGATGGCGCAACAGCCGTTACGGGTGATATAATGTTATATACCATTACGGTCACGAACAGCACCTCCGATTACATTATCGAAACCTCCCTTTATGGCAGCCTGCCGGCAGGCACCATTTATGTAACCGGCTCCACAACAGTAAATGGCATTGCAGTGGCTGATGTAAATGGTAAAATGCCCTTTGCCGGATCGGGTGGGTTAATTAATTCACCTTCGGCCGCGGGGGGTATACTGGCCCCTAATTTAAGCGCTACTGTAAAATTCATGGCAAAGGTAACTACCAATGGAGGCAACATTACCGGCGGTTATGCAACACTGCAGGGAACCCATCCGGGCACCACTAATACTATTTTTTTAAATACCGCTATAGAATCAACCGTGGTGCCCATCGATGAATCTTGCAGTAATACTATTTATAATGTTACTGCCAATATCCCTGCAGGCGTGCCGTCTACCTATTTTTACCGGATTATCAAAACGATAAGTCCTTCAACCGGAATAGGCGTAAACACTATTTTTAACGGCAATTCGGTGGGTGGCACTGATGCCATTACCGGTGCAACAGTACCAGCCGCTTCTTTTTTAAAATATGGTTCCGCTTTGGGCTATGATAAAAACACCAACCGGTTATATTTTGTAAACTACTCTACCACTAATCAACCGGAGGACCTTTGTTATCTTGAATTTAACGGTAATGGAACAATTGCTGCCAGAAAATATGGTGGTCACCCGCTCGAAACAACTACAGGTAGTGGTTATAATATCGAAAGGATGACTTTTGCTGCAGACGGCTTCGGGTATGCTATTACAGGAAACGGGCAGGACCTTATCCGTTTTTCTGTTAATCCGTCTACCAACCTTCCTATAATCGACCGCTTAGGGCCGCTTGTTAATGATGCCCGCAATGGCGCCAATAATGTATTGGCTGAAACCGGGGGAGATATTTTTCCCGATGGTTCCGGCAATTTGTATCTGATCCCCAATTCCGGTAAACTCTACAGGATACATCCGGTAACCCGCAATGCTGTTTATCTGGGCACTATAAGCGGCATGCCTTCAAGCGTTAACTCAGTAGCCGCAGATTATAATGGCAATGTAATTGTGGGTGGTGCTTACCAGAACGTATACCGGGTTAACCTTGCTACCATGACCGCTGCCTCCATTACAAGCGGCACCAGCAATGTTTGGACGAGCGGCGACTTCAGCAGTTGCACCATACCGGTACTTGGGGCGTCATTAAAAGCCACAAAAACATACACGAATCTGTCAACTGAAACACATGAGGGTGTGATATCAGGAGATCCCATCGAGTATACTATTGAAGTGACCAGTTCGGGAAATATTGTGGCAGGCGGTGTTAAATTAGAAGATATTCTTCCCTCGGGATGCTTTTATACCCCCGGCACCACAACAATGAATGGTGTGGCAGTTGCCGATAACAGTGGCGCAATGCCATTTTCGGTAAACGGCGGCCAGTTGATCAATTCACCTGCACAACCGGTCGGCGTTGTGCTGCCGGGTGATGCTGGTAAAGTGGTGATAAAATTCCGGGTAACAACAGGTATGAATGTACAGGTTTGTAATCAGGCTGATATTACGCTCCCTGATGCAGATGGTACCACCATAAAAATTATCACCAACGATGCAGCATCTGGTCAGGGTTCAACCTGCTTCTTTTCGAAACCAGGCTTAACAGTGGTTGCTTCCAACGATGGTATAATTAACTGTTACCATCCTACCGTAACTTTAACGGCTGCGTCGCCTACACCCGGCCTTACCTACCAATGGACAGGCCCCGGTGGATTTACAGCCGAGGGCCAATCCATTGTTGTAAACAGCCCAGGCTACTACCGGGTTACAGCAACCGGCCCAACAGGAACAGCAACAATGGGCGTTGACGTTACCCGACAGTATATACAAGGTGGAAGTTATGGCAGTACATCTCTCATTAACTGCGCTAACAATGGCACTCAAATCTATGCCTACTCAGGGAATGGATACTCTTATCAATGGACAGGCCCCAATGGGTTTACTGCAACTACCCAAACTGCAATAGTACACTATGGAGGAGACTACATTGTAACTGTTTCTGACCCTGTTACTACGGGCTGTTCGATTACCATGACCGTTAAGGTTACAGATGTTAGAACAAAACCACAGGCAACCATTACCAACTCCGGTATATTAAGCTGCGCCAATCCAACGGTTACATTATCGGCAACCACAACTGTGGCGAATCGTGCATTTTTATGGCTTGGGCCAGTTGATGGGCCAGATTTTCTTTATGATACTACAGCCACCTTCGTAGTCAATCTTCCGGGCACTTATACATTATTCGTAGAAGATCGTGACAACTTTTGCGATACAACTCTCCTCGTCGAAGTAGCAGGAAATCTTTGCGAAGCAAGAAAAGTTACAACCGGCGCAACAAATACCCAAAACGCAAATGCTGCTGCTGCCGGAGTTACGCAGTTTACGCATGCAGCCTACCCCAACCCGGTTACGTTGAATAGTGTAATAGAATTTGCATCGCCCCAAAACACGGCGGTAACTGTTGGCATATATAATACTTTAGGCGTATGCGAAAAAATATTATATAAAGGCAATTCAACTGCAGGCCAGCATTACAAGGTGGCAGTTCCCGCCAACGAATTACATGCAGGCGTATACTATTATATTATCAATGCAGGTAATAAAAAGTATACAGGCAGGCTGGTGATAGTGAAATAAGAAATAAATTATATGAACATTAAAATCCCGCTGTAAAAGGCTACCGCCTGGACACATTTTTATTTCTATTTTTGAAATAAAAGGTGCAGAGCAGATATTTTTATGAGATAAAAGACAAGCGATTAATGAATAAGGGCAACTTTATTCTTAATCGCTTGTTTTCTAATAGTGTACATTCAATTCGGCGGTTAGCCTGCAACGATTCAGAATCTAACTGATTTTCTTCATGTGAGGGCCGCCCATCCGCCGGCTCCATTGGGTTTATTCCATCGGTAATCTTTTTTGACAATATCGATAAATACGTCGTCTGGTGCTTCAACACCTAAGCGACCTGTGTACGATTGCGCGTCAATAGCTGTATATAAAAACAGCATGACGGCTAAAGGCCAAAGCGCTTTTGTTTTTCTCATATGAAAGGTTTTAATATAAATGTATAAAGTTCTACTATTGTCCGACCATTACCTTTTTTCATAATACATTCGCAGGGATTTACATTTATCCGGTTTTGCCTGTCAGTTACGGTCCGACTAACGTTTGCGATAATTACCAGATCGTTCCATCCTGCTAACGGGAGACAAATATTTAGTAGATTGCTGTATTCATTCATAGATATGAAAAATACCTCGTTCTTTTAATTTACCGGTTCAATAGGGCAAACAAATTTGTCTACATGCATATTGGCTACCAGCCGGTTACTCGCTCTGCCTTTTCGCTTTCGAGCCCGGCTATACAACTATTTATAATAGCCGCATCAGGACTGATGGCTCTGTTACTCCTGATTGGTATCAGTAAACAGTTATCTTGTATTTTTTTCTAATAAAATTATCAGCCTTTAGGCATTCTTCTTCCATGATAAAAGACGGTATCAATAAAGAACAGTACAATCCCGTTATCCTTTCTGCATTTAATCCCCAACTGTTCAATGATCCGTTCAGGATTCCGCAGAGTTCCATGGTTCGGCCGTCCGGTAGAGATAAAAAATAACGCCCTCCGCCAGTTGGCGGAAGGCGTTACCTATTTAGTGGACTCTATGTGATTCACGTTCCATCACTTGTTTGTGGTCACCCGCACCCAATCAACCAGCATCCTGCTTTTGCCTTCCTTTATAGCCTGCAGCGTTTTAGCAGATAATCCGTAATACGGTTCCTTGATCCCGTTTATTTTAAATGGGTAAACACCGCCTACTGCAAAATTCAGAATGAGATATTTGGGATTGTCAAATACCCAGGGCCCAAAAAAGGTAGCCATAGGTTTGGTTACCCTGAACATGGTTATGCCATCGTATTTGAAGATAAGGCTGTCGGGTTTCCAGTCAACCGAATAAATATGCCATTGCGTGGCATTGTTGCTATCGGTAAAATACAACCTGTTTACCAGTCCGGCATCGCCGCTGTATTTAGGTCCGTGCACAGCGGCGCTTGCCCAGTCTTTTTCACCAACATATTCCATAACATCTATTTCGCCGGTTTCGGGCCATTGCCCTGATCCCAATATCCAAAAGGCCGGCCATAACCCAGCTCCTTCGGTGAGCTTGATTTTTGCTGATACCGTACCAGATGCAAACGCAGCTTTATTTCTTGTATTGATACGACTTGAAATAAAATCAAATTTGCGGCCATCACTGGTTGTGTATCCCGGTACAAACCTCGGTGTAAATAATGCCGCCCCGTTTTCTGCCCCTTCCGCTTCGCTTCCGTTTACAAACTGCAACACATTCACAGAGTCAACATAGGCTTGTAATTCGTTATTGAAATGCATGCCGGTAATCTCCACATTCCATTTTGATGTATCGAGGCCCGGGCCCGAAAAATCATCAAAGAATATTTCCTTCTGGTCCAGCTTTACCGGTTCACTTACTGCCGGTCTGCTGGTTGCATCGCTACAATACGAAAACAGCGCTAATGCAGGAAATATAAAAACCATACCTATAAGCCTGTAACTTAATAATTTCATCTGTGTTTGTTTTACTTTTTATGCTGGCCTTTACTTTATTATTTACTGGTAAACTCTGATGTAGTCAATTTCCAAGGCAGCCGAAGTAAATGCCGCATCAACCGGCCCGCCAAAGTTGCCGCCCAGAGCTACATTCAGAATAACAAAAAAATGCTGGTTGAATGGCAAACTGCTATTGTTGCTCACCGTATGGAAAAGCTGGTTGTCGACATAAAATTTTATCGCCGTGGGCGACCATTCAACAGTGTAAATATGGAACTCTGTGGTAGCATTCGAAATGGTAATGGTGTTCCCTACCCCGCCACCACCCGAGTGCCCGGTATAGTGAACGGTTCCGAAAATTTTATTTAATTCTTTTCCTACATGTTCCATAATATCTATTTCACCGCAGGCCGGCCAACCCGCAGTAGTCAGGTTATTTCCCAGCATCCAGATGGCAGGCCAGGTACCTACGCCTGCAGGTAATTTGGCTCTTGCTTCGATCTTTCCGTATTTGAAAGAGAATTTGTCTTTGGTTAACAATCGCGCTGAAGTATAAGTGCTGCCACTGTAATTTTCAGTTTTGGCAATGATTTTCAGAGTGCCGTTCGATATCACTGCATTGTCGGTTCTGTTGGTGTAATACTGTAATTCATTATTACCCCAGCCACCGGCCCCCAGATCGTAGCCCCATTTGGCGCTGTTGGGCGCTCCGGGCGTATCAAATTCCTCCGACCAAAGCATAGCTTGTTTAACGGTGACCTTAACCTGTATGGATTGGGAGACGGATTGTTCGCCGGCGCTTTTTGCAATGACATTCACTATATAGGTACCCGAAGCCGTATAGCGATAGGTAACAACACCGGTGGGCACCAGTTGAAATACGCCATTGCCAAAATCAAAATCATACGATACGGCATTGGTGGCCATAGCAGTAAAAGTTACATTGCCGCTGCTGTCGGTACTTACCGTTGCAGTAAGTGAGAGGTTAGTGGGGGGAGTGTTATTTCCGTCATCTCCTCCCTTTTTGCCGCATGCAAGGATTGATATAAAAAGAAGCGAACAGCCGATTGTTTTTACAATTTTCATTATCTCAGGGTTTAACTTTTAGCTTTTGATACCACGAATTTCCGTCTGCTCCAATATTGCGCAAATGCATAGTGCTATCGGTAATAGACAAAATTTCATATTTCGTTCCGCCGGTGCCAAAATTAATGATGCCGTTGCCTGGAACAACAAATTCAATTTGCCTTGAATTGGCAGCAGTAGAACCTGATGTTGCCGTCATAAACGACAATTGTTTTGTGCCGCCTGTATTGAGTGAATAACAGTTATCACCACCGCTCATGCCATAAAATGCGGCAGCAGCACCAATAGAGAACGAAGCGCCTTTGTTATCTACAGTCATCGACACCTGGTTTAAAACTTTTGAAAAGCTGATCTCATCATCATAAGCACATGCTTCCCTGCTGTTGGGAACTGCGGCATACCATATTGGCGAAAAATCCGTAGCCGGGCCTACCCCCAAATGCCCCGCGGCATTGTGATCAGTAACCCACACACGGCTGCTGCCATTGGTTAAATTTTGCATCATATCTGCAGGTAGTGAAAAAGCCACAAAAACAGTAACCTGCTTGCTGATAGTACTCATAGCGCCGGCAGTGCCAATGGCACTTACGTTAATGGTATAGGTATTAGTACCTGTGGAGGTGTACTTGTGTGTTACCATACCCGATGGTTCCAGACTGGTTGTTCCATCGCCATAATCAATCTTATAAGAAATTGCATCCGTTGCGGTGGCTGCTATCGCTACATTGCCCGAACCGTTGCCGTTGGGATTGCCTGGATCGGCCCCGTCAACTGTTGCGGCTACATTCAAACCGGTTGGTGTTTTTATGTTGCCAAATGAATAATCTGTTTTATCACAGCCGGCAACTGCTGTTATGATCAGCAGTGCAGACGTAAGTATTTTGATTAAATTTTGCATAGTAATATTTTTTACGGTTACATTAACCTGATATCATCAAAAAGGAAAGTAAAATTCGACGAACCATCGCCCACAGTTCCCAGATCAAAGATCAATACAATTTTCTGGTAAGAATTGCCGGTGTTGATGCCGGAGAAATCGAAGGATAAGTCGGTCCAGGTATTCGCTGTACCAACAGTTACTTCTTTTTCGTATGAAATACCGCCGTTGCTCAAATTCTCCACCTTCAGCAGCACTTTCGCATTGGCCCGGGGCGAAAAAACTTTCATGCGAAAGGTTTTCAATACCAAAAAATCTATCGGGTTGGTCAATGCAATATAACTTCCTCCCCAAACCTGTCCCGCATTCTTCACCATCTGGCACACCTTGCTGCTGGTATTGATGCCATTCAACTGTGAATTGTTGATCACAGTTACCCTGCCACCATCAAAATCAGTAAATGAGTAGGAGAGCGTAGAAGATTCAAAATTCAGGGGAAGCATTACGTCGTTCGGCACCAGACGAATATCATCGAAGAGGAAAGTGAAGTTGGCTGAGCCATCGCCCATCGTACCCAGGTCAAAAATAAGCACAATTTTGTGATACGCATTGGAAGTATTAATACCCGAATAATCAAACACAAGGTCTTCCCAGGCATTGGCTGTAGAAGTAGTGACTTCCTTTTCGTAATTGATACCCGAATTGGTAGCATTCTCTACTTTCAATAATACTTTGGCCCCAGCCCTGGGAGAGAACACCTTCATGCGGAAGATCTTATTCGTTGTAAAATCAATCGCACTGCTGAGGGCGATCTGGCTGCCTCCCCAAACCTGGCCGGCCCCTTTCACCATTCTACCTACCTGTGCACTTGTATTGATGCCATTTACCTGTGGGTTGGCGATCACGGAAGCATTACCGCCATCGAAATTGGTAAATGTATAATTCGAAGCGGCTGCTTCAAACTGCAGCGGCAGGTTCAGCGGGTTTTGTATGGTAACATTTTTTGTTATTGTTGTGGAAGCAGCTCCACCGCTTAATGCGATCACTTTTATAGTATAATTGCCCGAGGTACTATAGGTATGGCTTATTGTTTGGCCCTCGTTAAACGAAAGCGGAATTTCATTGGCGCCTGTTCCGAAATACACCGCAAAATGGGTTTCATATAAGGCCGTGGCAGAGACATTCACGGTAAAGTTATTGGACGGATCAATAGCCGCAGTTACTTCCAGGTCTTCAGGCGCGCGGAACGTAACGGTTAACTGTTTTGTAAATTCGGTAGTTTTTCCTGCCAGATTATGTGCAACCGTTTTTACATTATAAACACCTTCGCCGTAATTATGCTGTGTATACTTACCGGGCTGAACTTTTGCCGGCGTACTGTTGCCATCTCCATAATACACTTCGTAATAAGAAACGCTTTCGCCATTGGGTGTTATAGTGACCAAACCGGTATTATCCTGGGTAATTTCATACAAGGCCGAAAGGTTTTGCGGATCTTTTGCCGAAGCAGCCAGTGACACATCATCATAGTTGTCTTTTTTGCATCCGGCAACCAATGCCACCAGTACTGCCAGGCCTATTATATATTTCTGCATAAACAATTTTTTGGAGATGAATTAATAGGCGTTGTTTTGCGTTAAACCACCATCCGCTTCGGTCTGTGGTATGGGGAACACTTCGTGCTTACCTGCAACAAAACCCAGCGGCCCCAGCACCGTTGATGCCCTGCCTGTTCTTACCAGATCAAAAAAACGTTCTCCTTCCATAGCCAACTCCAAACGTCTTTCGTTCAAAATAGCATCATATAAGGAAGTACTGCTGGCCGTTATATCGTGCAACTGATCGCCAAAAGCCCTGCGGCGCACCAAATTCAGGTAGGTCCTTGCTTTTTGATCGTTGGCAGCAGCAGCCTTGTTGTTGGCTTCGGCCGCCATCAGCAACACATCTGCAAAACGAATGCTCCTGTAATTGTTGAGATAGTTTAACTCAACCTGACCAGATGTTTCGCCTTTTCGCGGAAGATACTTTTGATTGTACAGGCCGGTATTCTTATACGGAGCCGCCTGATAGGTTATGTTGAAAGAAGGATTAGCCGACTTATAGGCTTCAATATCAAGAATGGTTACCGCTTTTCTCATGTCACCGGTTTCATAGGCACTGGCCAGATTTTGTGTTGGCAAATTGGTGCTCCATCCGGGCGCATAGGGCATACTGGCTGCGCCATTCAATCCCCTGATACCGCATTGCTGAACAGCCAAATTACCCTGTCCTCTTGTTACATGATTCCAGTCGTAAGTGCCTTGTCCGTTTGAGTATTGAATTTCAAATACCGATTCGGGACCATTCTCTCCGCTCTGTAAAAAAATAGCACTAAAATCACTCACCAATGTAAAGGCATTGGATGTAATAACATTTTCGAGCATCGATGCGGCCTCGGTATATTTGTTCTGGTAGAGGTATACTTTACCCAACAACGCCTGTGCAGCATATTTGGTAACTCTCCCCTTTTCTGATTGAACGGCCGGTAATACGGCAATGGCCGCGGTTAAGTCCTGTTCAATCTGTTTATATACATCTGCTCTGGATGACCGTTGTAATTTTCTGGAGTCTGATAAGGTAAGCCGTCTGTCAACAAAAAGCGGAACATCGCCGAACATTTTTACAAGCGTGAAATAAAACCAGGACCTTAAAAAATATACCTCGCCGTACAGCGCTTCTTTACCGGCAAAGTTCACGGTTGTACCTGCCAGATTTTTTTCTTTATACTGTTGTAAATAGTTCGCGCGGTTGATGCCTTCGTAGCTTGCCTGCCAAAGATCGGCCAGTGTTGAATTAACCGGATAGTAAGTATAATCATCTATTTGCTGAAGCGATAATACATCTGCAGCGCTTTCCCCACCCGATACTGCATTGTCCGATGCAATATCGCTTACCGGCACTACCTGGTTCAGCCATTGCAACGGCGAATAAACACCCACGACCATGGCGCGGTAATCAGCCTCCGATTTAAGGTAATCTATCTCTGTAATTACAAAGTCGTCGTGCGGGTCATACTCAACCCATTTTTTACAAGAGCCAACACCCATCAGCATTATTGCTATATATATTATACTAAACTTTTTCATCTGTTACATTTTAATAGAGGAATTAAAATTTGATATCAAGCCCAATCGTATAAGATCTTGCCTGCGGATAAGCCCCACGGTCGATACCGGTATCTAAAAGGCCTGTGTTTGGAATTTCAGGATCGTAACCGGCGTATTTCGTGAAAGTGAAAGCATTCTTTACCTGCGCATATATGCGGAAGCTTCTGAACAGTTTAGTAATGTTTGTCGATGGCAATGTATAACCCAACAATATATTTTTGATCTTTACAAACGAACCATCTTCAACATACCGGTCAGATACGCGGCTGTTGTTGTTGGCATCTGTAAAAGAGTACCGCGGATGATCGGCATCATTGGTGCTTCCGGGGCCTGTCCATCGGCCTAATACAGCCCGGTACTTATTGGTGTAGTTATCGTTTCTCTCAAAAGCCCTGTACACATCATTGCCAACCGAGGCATACGTAAATGCGCTGACATCGAAATTTTTGTAAGTAACGCCAAGTGAAAGCCCCATGGTGAAATCAGGGAAGGGATTTCCGATAATGGTCCTGTCGGCTGCATCAATTTTTCCATCGCTATTGAGATCGGCAAATTTTATATCGCCGGGCTGGGCCCCTGTTTGTGTGGGTGATTTTGAAATTTCGTCCCAGGTTTGAAACAGCCCGTTGGTTTTGTAACCATAATAAGCCGCAGGCGCTTTACCGGGCGCAAATATGGTAACTGACTGTGACTGGCCATTGAAGTAATTGCCACCGGTAACCCAGGCACTGTCTTCGGAAGTTTTGATGACCATATTGGTGGCTTTGGTAAAAGTTATTGAAGAAGTGAACCTGATATCTTTTGTAATAGCAGTATTAAAGCCTGCAGTAACGTCTATACCGCTGCTTTTTGTACTGCCGATGTTGGCAATTGGCGGAGGAATTGTTCCCAGATAACCCGATGCAACAGGGGTAAACAACAAACCGTCGGTCCTTTTTTCAAAATAATCGGCGCTCAGGTTGAGTTTGTTGCCCAGGAACGCTGCATCGAAACCTGCATTCCATTGATTTTGTTTTTCCCATTTCAGCGCATTATTGGCCACTGAGGCAACGGTAGCGCCGGGATAAAATGTATTGCCGAACGTATACCCGATGCTATTACCCGATCCGTAGAGTGAAGAAAGATAATCTGTTTGAATGGTTACCAGCACCCTTTTGGGATCGAGGTTATTATCACTGCCCACAGAACCATAACTTGCTCTTGCTTTCAAATTATTAATGAAACCAACCTTAAAAAACGCTTCGTTAGTCACCACCCAGCCAACTGACCCTGAGTAAAAATTACCAAACTTATTTTCTTTTCCAAATGCATATGAGCCGTCTCTTCTTCCGGTAAATGAAACAAGGTATTTATTCTGGTAGTCGTAATTGAGTCGTGCAAAACCCGAGGCATGCCTGTTTACATACTGATAATAACTTCCCCGCAGGCCGTTGGTGTTATTGTTGGCAGTTGTTCCGGTGGCGGCAGTAAAGTCAGCAAACTCCCAGGAGTTATAAGGTACATCCTGCCTGCTTGCACCCGCTGCATTACCTATGCCTTTATTTAGGTTAATACCGGCTGTTATATCGAAATCATGGCCGTTGGCCACCTGAAAATTGTAGTTGGCAAACCCTTCATAAATTAGTTGCGAAGCAGTGGATTTGTCGTGTGTTACACTGTTATGAAAACCGGCAATGGTAGTTCCATCGGCATTTAATGTATTGCCCGTATTATTCAATCCCCAGAATACGAGCGGGTCAAAGCTCTTTGCATTGCCATCATACTTTGTGTATCCCATGCGGGCGGTCAACTTTAAATTTTTTATCACTTCATATTGCAGCTCAAACTTGCCATAAAGTTTATGACCAGTTTGCTGGTTATACGTGTTTTCGAGTTTGGTAAGCGGGTTATAAATTTCACGGGTAATTATAGAACTGAACCCGTATTGCCCGATGGTGTTTGGTACGTTATTGTATACCGGAACGCTGGGGTCATAATTCAATGCGCTACCGATAATGCTGTTAAAAGCATTTTCCTGCACACCCTTTCCGTTCAGGTTCAGGTAAGTTGCATTAACAATAAATTTAAGTTTTGAAGTAAGATCAAAGGAAACATTAGAAGTAAAATTGAGCCGGTTAAACCTCGACTTATCATAACCGCCAACAATACCACCCTGCGATAAATAACCGGCGGACAAAAAGTAAGTGATCTTTTCACTACCGCCTCTGGCAGATATGTTATGGTTTTGCAAAGGCGCCTTCTTGAATATTTGCTTTTGCCAGTCGGTACCGGCGCCTAAGCCACTCAGGTCCTGAAAAACAATATTTCCGCCCGACAGCGTGCTTCCTTCATTCAGTATAGCCGCGTATTCTGTAGCGTTTAATACGGGAATTGTGCTGATCACCTCCTGCATGCTGTAACTGCTGTTGAGGTTAATTTCTGTCTTTTGATTTTTGCGGCCCGATTTAGTGGTAATAACAATCACTCCGTTGCCCCCCTTTACACCATAAATAGCTGTTGTTGCTGCGTCTTTTAATACCGTTACGCTTTCTATATCACCCGGGTTAATGGAGTTCAGGTCCTGTAAAGTTTGTTGAATACCATCTACAATAACCGTTGGGTCGGTACCACCCAGGTCGGGAATACCTCTTATTAAAACAGTTGGTTTAGCGCCGGGCGAACCACTTTGAATAACATTTACACCCGATACATTACCCTGCAATGCTTCTTCAACACGAACAGGTTTCAGCTTTTCAATTTCGGCAGACTTCAATGTAGAAATGGCGCCCGATACCTTTGTTACCTTTTGTGTTCCATAGCCAATTACCACAACATCTTTCAGATCAGCCGCAACCTCTTCCAGAATAAAATACAGTTCATCGCTTCCCGAAACAGGCTGTTCCTTCGAAACAAATCCTACATAGGAAACAACAAGGGTTGAACCTTTTTGCGGAAATGATATGGAGAAAATACCTCCGGCGTTTGTAGTAACGGAAATATTCTCCCCTTTAACTGATACCGTTGCGCCTTCAAGGGGCACGCCCCCTTTACTGCTGACTTTTCCCTTTACAGTAATGCTTTGGGCACACACCGCACTATATAATAATATAAGCGCAGCGCTCAGCCAAAACTTAAGTTTTAGTCTCATACATATTGTTATTTTATGTTGTATAAAATCAGGTATGTTGCTTACCCGGGAAGCCAGACTTTTTGACACTTTGTGCAGCCAGATTTTATAAATTGCTATAAGAAGCGGATGACAATGGAAGAATTGTTTAAACAGGTTGGGGCAACCTGTAAAAAGGGGGAATGATAATAATTTTCTCATAATGGCAGCAATCGTTAAAAAATGTAATGTTAAAAACCGTATGTAACTCCTGGTAAGTGTAACCTTCAGTAAAGGTATTTTTCCTGCCTGCCCCGTCAAATTTTTAGGCTACATCAGCACTACACAATCACTTTTAAAATGTTACTTTTGAGCATGTTTTAGTACATCTGTACTACATCTGCCATATGAAACCGATAAAAACGAACAGATGTACCTGGTTTGGGCTTGTTTTAAAGCTGCTTCTGTTTTTTGCTACGCAGGGCAAAGGACAGTCGTTTATTGCACAAAGGGAAATGGTCAATTTCTCAAAACAGGCATATAATGGCGGTACACAAAACTGGGCCATCAAACAGGATGATAAAGGAAGGATATATGTAGCCAATAACGAAGGGTTGCTGGTATATAATGGTACAATATGGCAGCTATTCCCTGTTCCCAACAACACGATATTAAGATCAATAGAGTTTGGCAAAGACGGTATTTTATATGCCGGCGCCCAGGATGAGCTGGGTTATTTTGCCCCCGATGCCGCCGGAAAGCTTGTTTATACGTCTTTAAAACACCTGCTTTCTGAAACCGATAAATCATTTTCAGATGTATGGGATATTGTAATCCTGGGCGACGAGGTTTTCTTCCGCACTACCTACAAAATATTCAGGCTGTCGAATAACAGGCTTATTGCACACCCGCCTATTTCTTCCTGGCTCTCTTTACACAAACACCACAACCAGTTGATAGCCTATGATGAAAAAGCGGGTGTACTCACTTATAAAAACGGGCAATGGGAAACCATCATACACAGAGAAAACCTGCCTGCCGATTTTTTTATCACCGATATGATCCCTTTTGGAAAGGATACCAGCCTGGTTTGTACACCTCGGAACGGATTATATTATCTATACAATAATGTGTTACAACCGTTCCATTTAAAAAGTACAACGATCGGGCAACAGCACTTCACGGCATTAACACCAATTGATTCAACTCATTTTCTGGCAGGTACCTATTTCAACGGGGTTTATCTTATCAACAGGCAAGGACAGGTGCTTGAAAACATTTCGGTAAAAAGCGGATTGCAAAACAATACGATCCGCCGGTTGTTTTGCGATGCAACAAACAACATTTGGCTGGGGCTTGATAATGGTTTAAGCTTTATTGCTTTTAGTAATGCCATAAAACATCTCAACCCGGCATCTTTTAACAATGGCGGCGGCTATGGCGTAAAAGCTTTGGGGAACAACCTGTATTTTGCACTGTCTACCGGTATACTGCGGCTGCCCTTTCACCAGACAAACGACTTTACTACTTTACCCGATAACCTTCAACACCTGCTTGGCGGCCAAACCTGGAATCTGAACGTATTTGAAAATAATATCCTTGCCGGTCGCGATGATGGTTGCTGGCGCATTTCGGGTGATGACACCCGTTTGATGACCGCAGAAACAGGTTTTTGGACTTTTCAACAACTTCCGGCTTCAGCCAGTCAATTAATTGCGGCCGGTAACTATAGAGGTGTTCGCTTATTTGAGAATAATAACGGAAACTATATTGACAAAGGCGTCATTTCAACATTCAATGAATCGGCCCGGTATCTCGAAACCGATGACAAAAATATCTGGGTTTCTCACCCCTACCGCGGAGTTTATAAGATCAGTCTGAACGATTATTCCATTAAATTGTTTACAGATAAAGACGGTTTGCCTTCTTCATTAAACAACCATGTTTTTAAAATTAAGGGAAAGGTGGTGGCAGCGACGGTAAAAGGTATTTATGAATATGATGAAAAATCAGGCACTATGTTCCCTTCGCCCACGTATGCCCGTGTGTTTGGCGACAGACCCATCAGATACCTTAAAGACGATGCCCGGGGCAACATCTGGTTTGTGCAGGAAAAATTAACCGGCGTAGCGGATTATAGTTCTAAGGAACCGGTTATTGTTTATATCTCCGAATTAAAGAACAGGATCTTAAGTGGTTTTGAAAATATATATCCGTATAACAATCAGAACATTTTTATAGGGGCTGAAAATGGCTTTTATCATATTAATTATGAAAAGTACCGGCAAAACATCCGTCCTTTTAAAGTATATATCACAACAGTAAAGATATTTGCCGGTAAAGACAGCGTTTTATATGGCGGTTACGATACTACTGACAGTGCCGTAAAAGCGAAAACAACTGCTGTTTCGTATACATGGAATTCTTTTCATTTTTCTTATTCTGCCTCCTTGTATGGATTGCAGCCAGGTATTGAATACAGCTATTATCTGGAAGGTTTTGATAAAGGCTGGAGCGAATGGACAAAAAAACCCGAAAAAGACTATACGAACCTGCCGGCGGGTTCATACACCTTTCGATTAAAAGCAAAAAATAACAATGACAATATATCGAATGAATGCAGTTATACATTTTCCATTACGCCCCCGTGGTACAGAACGATATGGTCATATATTCTATATGCAGTTATAGTTGTGTTTTTACTGTATTGCTTATTCAGGTACCAGGCCAAAAGGCACCAGATTAAACTGGTGCAACGCCGTTTAGCCGATCAGAAAAAATACGAAGAAGAGCAAAAGCAAATGGCTTTTCAGCACCAGATTGAGTTAGAAAAGTCTGAGAAAGAAATCATTCGTTTACAAAATGAAAAGTTGGAGAACGAAATCACCCATAAAAATGCAGAACTTGCTTCTTCGACAATGAACCTTGTTCATAGGAAAGAGTTTATTCTGAAGTTAAAAACAGAATTACAGCAACTGCAAAAATCAGGCAAAGCCGCAGAAGAAATGCCGGAATTAAAAAAGATACTGAAAGTGTTAGGCGATGAAGAAAAGCTCAATGATGAATGGAAACAGTTTTCGCATCATTTCAACAACGTTCACAGCGATTTTTTAAATGTGCTGAAAGAAAGGCATCCATCGCTAAAACCACATGAATTAAAATTGTGTGCCTATTTGCGAATGAACCTTTCAACTAAAGAAATTGCCCAACTGATGAGCATCTCTGTAAGAGGTGTTGAAATAAGCCGGTACCGGTTAAGGAAAAAACTGGGTTTGCTTACGGAGACAAACCTTGTTGAGTTTTTGTTTGATGTGAATTCAGGGAAAAGGACGAATGATGAAAATAGATAAATATCAGTGCTGCCCTTATCCCGAGATGGTGTAAACCTTTCACTATTTGTGGCTTGTGTCAGCAGATAATAATACCCCCACCTGCGGTTCCCTTAGAATAATACTCTTTTCATCCAATAAATTTTTTAATGTTGTTTCAGGTAAATTATCAAGGATCTGGTTTTTTAGATAAAAAGTCTTTATTCTGCCATTAGTCTGATGCCAGTTAACAATCTTGCATTTACAGCTTGCATTTTCTACTGTATTTATGACCTCTTCAATAGAGCCGCCTTTCCCTTCTTTTACATAAACTTCTCGAATACCTACAATACTATTCCGGCTACCCACATCAAAATTCCAGGAAGCTGAAATAATAGGGATAAATCGTGTTTCCTTATTCAGTTGCATCAGAGAATGTCTTGGCGATTCAATTGTGCCGGTATTGTTTTTAATATGAGAATAGAGGGATACCAGATATGGAGCTTCATATTGCGCATAGCCTGTATGATTAAAATTAGCTCCATACCTGCTGTAGATAAAATATCCGCTTTTATATTCCATATGCACTACATTAAAAACGACCTGGTGAAATCGATTTGGATCTGAACTTCTGGCCTGAGGTGATCCGGTATAACATAACCAAATCCCCTCAAGGCTATCAATCTCAGCCTGAGTAGGTTGATATGGCAAAATGTTCATGTCTTTTTTTACCTTGCTCCATTCATTTTTTAAGCTGAGCCATTTATAAGTTGTAAAAAAAGAAATGGCAAGAACTGCAAAAAGCAGCGCTAAAAGGGCCCTTTTCTGATTGTGAAATTTTGAACGATTCTGCCTGAGTAATGTTACCCTCTCCAACTCATAAGTTGATATCTGGGCTTTAAGTGTTTCCTGTTCTTTTTTAAAACGCTCCAGTTCATTCGCAGGGGATAACTCAGTCACCAGCAAACATTCATCAATCGGATTTTCCTCAAAACCCTTTCTTCCAATTCCAAAGAGATAGATATAACATGCATCTACAAGAAATGGCCTTGGGCTTGCTACAATTCCGTTATAAGCATCCTTTATCTGTCCACCGGTAATATCATATTTTCTATACGGATATTCTAATTTCTCCCGATTAAGGCTGGCAGGATACTTTTCATGGTTCAGTAAATGGGCTGTATTAGGCAGTTCATTACTTATATCGCTCAGTAGTTTTGCCAGATCTTCGTAATTCTTTCTGTTTGTATTAAGGGTAATTTTGTGACCAGTAGTCTGCTCATACTTTTCCACCACTTTTGTAAGCAGGTAAACAATCTCTTCCTTGCCGGTCTTAATTTTCATACAACAATATGGCTTTTAGCAATTTGCAACGTTTCGGAAACAAAACAGAACCTTCCGAAAGATAATATTTTCTTCAGAAATTAAGACTTTGTTTTCTTTTTAATTCAGAAGCCATCAAAAACATAAAAGGTAGCCATCCATTGTATATTAGGATCGAAATAGAGGGTTAGCCGCCCTTAAGTACCTGAATTACTCTTTTGCCATTTTTAAAACGATTGCCATTTGAAAAATGTAACGCATCCCCAATACTTTATTAGCCGCCCCCCTCCTCTTAAGAAGCAATATAATACCGGCATTATTCCGGCACATGCTGTTATACTAGCTTGCTTCTTAGTTTTAAACAACCAAATAAAACATTATGAGAATTAATACAATATTTAAATCATTATATTTTTTCCTGCTTTGTTTCTACCTGGTACAAAGTGTAAAAGCGCAAAGCAAAAAAATCTCAGGCAAAATAACCAGTGATAAGGAAGAGGCACTTGCCGGAGCCACTGTTACCCTTAAAGGGAAAGGTAAGGCTGTTACTACAGATAGCGCAGGGCTATTTACAATTAGTGCAGAGCATGGTGATGTACTGCTAATATCGTCAGTTGGTTACCTGACTTATGATGTAAAAGTCACATCGGAGAATAATTACACAATAAAACTATACTCTAATGCTGCCGGCCTGGGAGCTGTGACAATCATTGGTTCCCGCGGCAAACCCCGTACAGATGTTAATCGCCCGGTTCCTGTAGATGTTATCAATACTAAAGAATTGGAAAATACAGGGCAAACTGATCTAGGACAGATGGCGCAGTTTACCTCCCCGTCATTCAACTCGGCAAAAAATGGCATCAACGGTGTGGCCAATTTTGCTGACCCTGCTACTTTAAGAGGCATGTCGCCAGACCAATCATTGGTACTGGTAAATGGGAAAAGACGCCATCAGTTTTCTGCCATTAATAATAATGTAACAGTGGGGAAAGGCACCGTTGTAACTGATTTAAACAGTATCCCATCATTAGCCGTAGAACGAATGGAAATTTTAAGAGATGGTGCCGCTGCACAATATGGATCAGATGCAATCGCTGGTATAATGAACCTCTCATTAAAGAAAAATATAAATAGCGGAACATTTAAAACTCAATTCGGGGTTACAAAAGAAGGAGACGGTGGTACTGCTTTGGCTGCCTTAAACTATGGATTTGGATTGGGTAAAAAAGGAAGCTATTTTAATTTTACATTACATTATCAATATGTGGGTGCCACCGATAGGGTTGATCCATATACAGGGATCATCTACAGTAGTAACAAGTCGACTGATGATAGCATTCGTAATGCAAGAGGTGTGTGGCCAACCAATAAGGCTGCTTATGTAACCAAATATGGCAGCAACCGGACAAAAGCATATCAGGCTTTCGTAAACATTGGTTATCCATTAGGAAAGAACTGGACACTATATAGTTTCGGCGGGGTATCAAAAAAGGATATTTTAGCGTATGGCTTTTTTAGAAACGCAAGTGCCGGTGATGCTAATGCAAACCCCTCGCTTTTCCCCGATGGTTATATACCGGAACTTCCAGGCAAAACCACTGACTATTCTCTATTTGCCGGAGTAAATAAAATATCGGCAACAGGATGGAACATTGATTTAAGCACCGGTTACGGATCAAACTATTTGGATCTATATGCCAACAACACTACCAATCCATCGATGGGCGCTGAATCACCAACCAATTTTTATGTAGGCAGAAACACATTTGGCCAAAGCACTACTGAAGCTACATTCAGCAAAAGCTTTGACGATGTATTAGGAACAAAATCAGTCAATGTCGCACTGGGTAGTCAGTTTCGCATTGATCAGTTTAAACTTACTGAAGGCGATTCTCTCTCCTATAAGGTCGGTCCATTAGCGTCTTCAAACAATAAAGCTCCCGGCAGCAGTGGAAGGCCTGGTATTGCACCAGCGGATAAAGCAAATGAAAGCAGAACAAATATTGGATTGTTTGTAGATATTGAAAGCGATATTACTGAAAGATTTTTGGTAGCACTTGCTGCACGGTATGAAAACTATAGTGATTTTGGCAGTAATCTTTCAGGTAAATTGGCCACCCGTTATAATCTGACAAAGAACTTTGCTGTCAGGGCTTCCATCAACCGCGGCTTCAGAGCACCATCATTACAACAGGTTTTCAATAGCCAGACCACTTCAACAGTACAGGCCGGTGCTATACGCCAAACAAAACAATTACGTAGCGATGATCCAAGACTATCGGAATTGGGCATTGAATATCCTAAAGCTGAATTAAGCTGGAATTACAACATTGGTTTAACTGCAAAAGCAGGCACACAATTTTTATTTACATTGGACGCCTTCCAGATAGATGTAAAAGACAGGATCATTATTTCAGAACAACTACCTGTTAATAGTTCAATTCCGGCTTTGCAGGCAGCATTTCCGGCAAGCTCAGGTATAAGAGAAGTCACCTTTTTTACAAATCATATCAACACACGTACAAAAGGTATTGATTTTGTTACAAGTTTTAAGCACAACCTTACACCAACAAGCGGGATAAATGCCAGCCTGGCTTTCACTTTTAATAAAACAGAAATCACTTCAGAAAAACCAACACCAGCGCAATTGCAGGCCGGCGCAACCAGTACTGTTAAATTAATTGACACAGTAAGCATATCACTCATTGAAACATCTCAGCCACGAAATAAAATTCTAGCAAGTGTGGGATACCAGGTCGGTAAATTTAATATAACAGCCAAGGCAACCTATTTCGGAAAAGTGGTTGCCTGGGAAAAGCCCTCAGGACTTCCACACCGCAGTCAGACTTTTTCGGGAAAAACCTTAATAGATGTAACAGTTAATTATGATATCACTAAGAAATTTTCAATAACGCTCGGTTCTAACAATATATTTAATGTATATCCCGATAAAGTATTGTCTACTTATGCATCGTATAGCAGCGGACAAATACCTTATACCCGAAACGCCAATCAGTTTGGGTTTAATGGCGCTTATTATTATACAACATTTAATTTGAAATTTTAATAATAACAACAGCCGGCACTGTGTTGTAATCCGGCTGTTGTTACTGTCCAGGCTATTATACAATAAGATTTTATAAAGTAAAAGATTTTAATTGGATAAAATAATTCTAATAGTATTTTGTATTGTAGCAGGGGTATTATTGAGACGTTTTAAAATAGTCCCTGCACACAGCTATCGAATAATAAACGAATTGCTGGTCAATTTCTTTATGCCCGCGCTTATTTTGTGGCAGATCACAGAATTAAAGTTCAACAGCAAATTTATTTTTCCTGTACTGGTAGCCTGGATAATTTTTGCAGGAGCTTTTATATTCTTTGCCCTGGTGGGCAAATGGAAAAAAATACCGCCAAAGTCGGTTGCGTCTTTGATCATTACCGGCGGAATAAGCAGCACCTCCTTTTTGGGGTTTCCGATCTTTGAAATGTTGTATGGAAAAGAAGGATTACAGATAGCTATTTTAATGAGCCAGGCTGGTTCCTTTCTAATTGGGATTACATTAGGTGTGGCTGTAGCTTCCTGGTATTCGTCTACAACTCCATCTGTAAAAGATATAGCTATTAATGTGCTGAAGTTCCCCCCATTCATTGCTTTTGTTTTGGCACTCTGCTTAAATATTTCAGGTATTCATTTCCCGATAATAGTGAGTGAGATACTTTCTAAACTCAGTAGCCCATACTTAATACTGGCATTGCTGTCTGTAGGCATGCAAATAAACCTGACTGCCAGGAACTCAAATGGGGAATTGCTTACCATCGGACTGCTTTATAAACTATTATTGGCGCCTTTACTCATATTCATCCTCTATCATTTTGTTTTTTGTCAACAAAACTTTATTATTACCATCAGCGTAATGGGCGCTGCTATTGGCTCTATGAATACAGCAGCTGTTATAGCCGGGAAATATAACCTTGACTCAAAATTGGCATCGCAAATGGTTGCCATTGGCATCCCACTCTCGTTGCCAGTTCTCTACATTATTCATTTATTAATGCAAAAGTTATAATGAAAAAAGTATTTACCAACCTTACCTTTTGGGTTCTAACAGCCATTACAGCCGGGGCCTTGCTGGGACATTTTGAACCAACTATGGCTGTAAAGATGCAGCCATTAGGTAAGTATTTTATTGAAATAGTAAAAGTCTTTATCAACCCCATCATTTTTCTTACTATATCGCTCGGCATAAGTGGCATGGGTAATTTAAAAAAAGTAGGCCGGGTTGGAGGCAAGGCGTTGTTATACTTTGAAATTGTAACTACCATCGCATTATTTATTGGCATTATAGTAGCATGGATCATTCAACCGGGCAGTGGGGTAAATACAACAGCGGTACAAAGTGGAGATATTTCAAAGTACACTACAGATGCAAAAGCATTTAGCTGGGTAACTTTTTTAAAAGACAATTTAACGATACAGGTTTTAATAGTATCCATAGCCTTCGGCATCTTTTTAAGTAAATACGGGGGCCGCGAAAAAATAATAAAACCACTTTCCGTTGCAAGCAAATATGTTTTTAAAGCTTTGCATTGGGTAATGTTGTTTGCACCTATAGGCGCATTCGGGGGCATGGCCTTTACTATTGGAAAATATGGCATTGACACATTAATGCCATTAGGGAAGCTGATGCTTACTGTTTATATCACAATGGCTCTTTTCATTTTTGTTGTATTGGGAGCAATTCTCCGATATTACAAAATCAGTATCTGGAAATTCTTGAGATATATAAAAGAAGAGTTACTAATTGTATTAGGCACTTCGTCATCAGAAGCTGCATTGCCATCCTTAATGGAGAAGTTAGAAAAAATGGGATGCAGCAAACCCGTTGTGGGCCTGGTAATACCTGCGGGTTATTCATTTAATTTAGATGGTACAACAATTTATTTGTCAATGGCTGTGCTTTTTCTGGCCCAGGTGTTTAACGTTGAGTTAACCGGAGCGCAAATATTGACTGTAATTGGAATATTAATGGTGACCTCAAAAGGTGCAGCAGGGGTTACCGGCAGCGGCTTTGTTGTACTTGCTTCAACACTTACAGCAGTTAAAGTAATACCCGTAGAAGGGCTGGCACTATTACTGGGTGTTGATCGCTTCATGAGTGAGGCCAGAGCCATCACAAATTTTATCGGTAACGGTGTTGCAGCCATTTTTCTCGCCAATAATGAAAAAGAATTTGATAGGACAAAAATGGATGCTGCATTTGCAAATGAAGTATATGAATATGATCCTAAAGAATTAACCATACTACAAGAAGAAATACCGTTAACAGAAAAATAATATTAGCCGTATAAAAATCTGGTGAAACATTTTAAACGTTAACTTATTATGACAACAGTAAACACAATTACAGATCATAAAGGTTTGCTCAATTGGGTAAAAGAAACAGCCGCCTTGTGTACGCCTGAAAGCATTTATTGGTGCAATGGCAGCAAAGAGGAATATGATGCTTTGTGTAACCAATTAGTAGGGAAAGGTACTTTTATAAAATTGAATGAGAAAAAATGGCCAAACAGCTATGCCTGCTTCAGCGATCCAAGCGATGTGGCAAGAGTGGAAGATAGAACGTATATCTGTTGCCGAAGAAAAGAAGAGGCCGGGCCAACTAACAATTGGATGGAGCCAGGAGAAATGAAAAATACATTAAATGGATTATTACCAGGTAGCATGAAAGGAAGAACCATGTATGTAATACCCTTCTGCATGGGGCCGGTAGGTTCTGAGATCTCTAAAATTGGTGTACAAATTACCGACAGCGAGTATGTTGTTGTGAATATGCATATAATGACCAGGGTTGGCAATAAAGTGATAGAAGCTTTAGGCAACAATGGAGAATTTATAAAATGCCTGCATTCCTCAGGCGCTCCCCTGGAAACAGGGCAATCGGATTCAAATTGGCCCTGCAATCCCACAACAAAGTATATTGTTCATTTTCCTGAGGAAAAAAGTATTGTTTCTTACGGTTCCGGCTACGGGGGTAATGCATTGTTAGGAAAAAAATGTTTCGCATTACGTATAGCATCGGTAATGGGAAAAGAACAGGGCTGGCTGGCAGAGCACATGCTAATACTTGGTGTAGAAAATCCACAAGGGAAGAAAACTTATGTGGCTGCTGCCTTTCCTTCAGCCTGCGGTAAAACCAATTTTGCAATGCTTATACCACCCACAACAATGAATGGGTGGAAAGTGACAACCATTGGCGATGATATCGCCTGGATTAAACCCGGTAAAGACGGTTACCTCTATGCCATCAATCCTGAGTATGGATATTTTGGGGTAGCACCTGGTACAAATGAAAAAACAAATCCCAATGCAATGGCTGCCATACGTAGCAACAGCATTTTTACCAATGTTGGCGTAACACCTGATGGCGAAGTATGGTGGGAAGGCTTAACAAAAGAAGCTCCTGCCAATATTATAAACTGGCAGGGAACAAAACATGATCCATCAAGCGGCAAACCGGTTGCACATCCAAATTCAAGATTTACAGCTCCAGCATCGCAATGCCCATCTATTGACAGTGATTGGGAAAACCCTGATGGTGTACGAATTAGTGCTTTTATATTTGGTGGGAGGCGGGCAACAACGATCCCATTAGTTTATCAGGCATTTAATTGGAACTTTGGTGTATATCTTGCCAGTACGATGGGTTCTGAAACTACCGCCGCTGCATTTGGAGAACAGGGTAAAGTAAGAAGAGATCCTTTTGCTATGTTGCCGTTTTGCGGTTATCACATGGCTGACTACTTTAATCACTGGCTTCAATTTGGTAGAAATTTGTCCAATGCCCCACGGATATTTGGCGTAAACTGGTTTAGGAAAGATAAGGATGGCAATTTTTTGTGGCCCGGATTTAAAGATAATATGAGAGTACTGAAATGGATTGTTGAAAGAGTAAACGGTACTGCTTCTGCTATAGAAAGCCCTGTTGGCTGGGTGCCCCGTTATCGTGATATGGATTGGAACGGGCTTGATTTTACAAGAACGCAGTTCAGAGAAATAATGGAAGTTGACCGGGAGGCATGGAAGGCAGAATTGCTGAGCCATGAAGAACTTTTTGCCCGTATGTATGACAAACTGCCTAAGGAGTTTATTTTTATGAGAGAGTTATTATTATCTGCCCTATGGCGATCGCCGGAGCATTGGGGTTTGCAGCCTGAAAGGTGATTGTTTTAACGAGAACTTTTTACTTCTATCCTAAAGTCGTCTTTGGCAATCACATTTTCATCGTGCATATCTTCCAATATCAATCCAAACTCGGTATTAAAGTAGTCCTGGCGCTTAGTATGTGCAAAACCATTAAAACTCAAATGTTCTTTGATGTCTGTCAAATGCGCAATGGACTTGTTCGAAATCATCTTACCTGGACAGTACCGAAAAGGCGCGGATGATAAACCGGCTTGAGCGGGAAGTGTTGAGTAAGATGCATTAAGTATGTGTAGATAGCGATGGGGGCGATCAAGCTGGGACGTCAGACCGTGTTTACTGGCGGTGAATAGGCAATAATCAATAGGCTATCATTTGCATCACAATAAGCCGTACATATATTGTAAAACAGTTGATAGAAACGACATGACTTATAACTCAAGTACCGGTAAAATAAAGTTGCCTAAAAAAAATTTGTATAAAAGTCCGGCTCTATCTGGACAAAAAATTTCCCGGGAGCCGTAAGCCTTCTTCAATCGTCACGACTTTTAGCATGACCTTTTGAAGGCCCTTGGGTATTAGGTCGATTTCCGGCTGAGTAAGCGGCTGAAGCAGTTCAATGAATTCATCCTCGTCGTCATAGTATCCAAACTGCAATATCCATTTGTTATCGGATAGTAACCGGAGCGCCATCTCCTTATCTTCTTCATAGATATGCACTTTTATTACTGCCCACTGTTCGTCGTCCTCATCTTCAAAGTAAACGTCAACGGAATCTTTGCTTAACACTTCTGTCACGATCTTCTCTACTAGAGAGCCAGGATGCTTTTTTACCAGTTCTTCGTATGTCATGTTTGCCATAGATACCGCAAAGATAATGAGTGCAGGGATTCGTTCATTTATAACCTTGATATCGCCTTCATGCGTAAACAATAATGCAACAAAAGTCGATGATATTGATAAAATAGATAGAGAAGCGGGTGAAGAATGTGCAAGAAAGAAAAGGCCTCGTTTCGGTGAGATGAATATACCGATAGAAATGAGAACGCAGTGCGTACCAAATGTGAAATTACTTATTAAGACTTACAAAAAAAGGGAGCAATCTTTCGATTACTCCCCTTCGTGGAGGCGACCGGATTCGAACCGGTGTCCAAACATATCCTTCAAAAGCTTTCTACATGTTTATTCCGGCATTGATTGTCGGGAAACAACAGGAGACGGACGAACCGATTGTTTCCTTAGCTGAATGGTCTTAAGCAACCGGCACAGCCTATGATTGCAGCATTCTGTGTTTGTTTTTGAGTCGGCGGCGGAGCGTGGTAACAGAACAACCTGCTCGGCGGCCCTAATGACTACTTAATCACTGATTAGGCAGCCATGGCATACGTAGTATTGCCATTTGAGTTTTGAATATTCAGATTTACGTGCTAATTATCCAACGCA
>CBIHPP010000029.1:0-71684 GCA_966212235.1 uncultured Niastella sp.
TATTCAATATATAATTTTATTATTTGCTGCCAGTAGTTGCATATTGCATCCACTTATTCAATGTACCGCAGTTTTTAAAGTCATCATCGATCATTATATAATAAGAAGGAATTTTTGAAGCAAACCAGCCTTCAAGCGCCTTTTGCTTTTTTATTTCAATTGATTCCTTGGCCAGCCGGTCATAATCGTCTTTCACGTTCTCGCGATGTGGTGATGTGCGTGTTTTCAAATAAACGATCCTAACACCTTTCTTTCCTCTTTCGTCGGTGAATGGAGTAGGTTTTGAATACTCACCAGGTTTAAGACCGCTCTTTGCAAGCAATTCTACCAGTTCTTTATCCAGTTGGCCTAATTCCAAAAATGTTGAGCCATTCTGCCCCTGTCTGATACCACCGGTGTATTTGGAAGTTTCATCATCACTGTATTTGGCAACAGCTTCACCAAACGTAATGGTTCCTGCAATGAGTTTTGATCTTACTGAATCCAGTTTATTAACGGCTTCGTTGATTTCATCATCGGTTATCTTGGGAATACGTAATATATGACGCACAATGGCATCATCCCCTGCACGGCTTACCATTAATAAAATATGGTATCCGAATTTTGATTTGAACACGGGAGAAATTTGTCCTTCTTTCAGCCGGAAAGCGTTGTTGAGGAAAGCGGGATCCCAGGTCTTTTCTGTGCGGTTGATGGAATATTGTCCGCCGTTTTCCTTGCTGCCCGGATCGTCTGTATATAAACGTGCGAGGGTTTCAAATTTCTGTTGGCCCGATTCTACCTGCTTTTTAAAATCAGCCAACTCATCCTGTGTCAGTTTTTCGAGGTCACGGCTTGCTTTTGGATTCAAAATAATTTCCCCGATCACTACTTCCGATTCATAAAAGGGTAAATTGTTCTGGTCTTTCTTTGCAAAATATTGATTTACTTCCTGCGGCGTGATCTTGATGTTTTCTACAATCTTATCGCGCATGCGCTCGGCCAGCTTTCTTTCTTTAAATGTCTGACGAAAATCTTCTTTTATCTGGTAAACCGTACGACCGGCAATTTCTTCCAGGGCCTCTTTTGATCCGTACATATTTATAAAACCGCGGATCTGGTTATCGAGCAAGGCGTCGATTTCATCGTCACCAACCTGTAAGGAATCTTTTTCGGCCTGAAGCACCAATGCTTTCAGGGTAAGAATCTGTTCCATGATGGAGCAGTCGGCATTTTCGGGAACAGTTTCTCCGCGCCGCTGACGATCAAGGATATCGTTGTATACATCAGATTTCAAAATAATTTTATCGCCCACGATGCCTACGATCTTGTCGGCTACTACTTTCCGTGGAGCCTGGGCTACCACAACGGTACCTAAAAGCAAGGCAGTTACAAATGTAAAAACAGGTTTCATCTGATTATTTTTGAAGAGAGATAGAGCCAAATTTACTGGTTACCTTACCATCTACTGAGTGGTAAGGGTGTATTTAACAAAAGAATAGCTACGTTAGCCGCAAGCAGTACGCTATAGGCCACTGCAAAACTAAATTCCGGAAATAAAGAAAGGCACAGGGAACAAGGATCCGGCTCAACGGAGAGCTGTAAAACCTTGTACCTTGTGCCTTTTATCTTATAATGTTCTTTTTACTTCTTCCAGTTCAAACGCTTCAATAATATCGCCTACTTTAACATCGCTAAAGTTTTTAACTGTTAAGCCGCACTCCATACCTGAAGGCACTTCTTTCACGTCATCTCTAAAGCGTTTCAAAGATTGCAGTTCGGCGCTTTGTCCCTCACCTTTAGGATACTCTACGATTCCATCGCGAATTACGCGGATCTTCGAGTTACGCAGGATCTTTCCATCGAGTACATAACAACCGGCAATTGTAGCTTTATCGAACTTGAATACGTTGCGCACTTCCACATTGGCCACGATCTTCTCTGTGATCTTCGGCTCCAGCATCCCTTCCATCGCGCTCTTGACTTCTTCAATTGCGTTGTAGATGATCGAGTACAGCTTGATTTCCACTCCTTCGGTTTCGGCCAGGCGGTTTGCCTGGGTTGAAGGCCGTACGTTGAAACCAATTACGATAGCATCGGATGCTGTTGCAAGCATTACGTCACTTTCACTAATGGCACCCACTGCTTTATGCACTACCGATACAACAATTTCTTCGGTTGATAATTTTTGCAATGAATCGCTCAACGCTTCCACCGAACCATCCACGTCGCCTTTCAGGATCAGGTTCAATTGTTTGAAATTACCCAATGCCAAACGACGACCAATTTCATCGAGCGTGATATGTTTCTTGGTGCGTATACCTTGTTCGCGTAAGATCTGAGCCCGGCGATTTGCCACTTCTTTGGCTTCTCCTTCATCTTCGTATACCCTGAATTTTTCACCGGCCTGAGGCGCTCCATTCAAACCCAATATCAATACCGGGGTAGAAGGCGGCGCTTCCTCCACACGTTTGTTACGTTCATTGAACATCGCTTTTACGCGACCATAGAACTGGCCAGATACCACCAGGTCACCATGCTTTAAAGTTCCTGTTGCAACGAGTACCGTAGCTACATAGCCGCGGCCTTTATCGAGCGTAGCTTCGATAATATTACCGGAAGCTTCGCGGTCTGGATTGGCTTTCAGATCTAATAACTCGGCTTCAAGCAGGATCTTTTCCAGGAGCTTATCTACATTCAATCCTTGCTTGGCGCTCAATTCCTGGCTTTGATATTTACCACCCCACTCTTCAACCAGCAGGTTCATACCGGCTAATTGCTCATAGATCTTTTGTGAGTTGGCGCCATCTTTATCTATCTTATTAACGGCAAAGATCATTGGTACGCCGGCAGCCTGTGCGTGGCTGATGGCTTCCTTGGTTTGCGGCATCACTGCATCATCTGCTGCAACTACAATGACCGCAATATCGGTTACTTTGGCACCACGGGCACGCATGGCGGTAAACGCTTCGTGACCAGGTGTATCAAGGAAAGTTATTTTCTTTTCGTTGGGCAGTGTTACTTCATAGGCACCAATGTGCTGGGTAATACCACCTGCTTCACCGGCTACCACGTTGGCGCTGCGGATATAGTCGAGCAATGAGGTTTTACCGTGGTCAACGTGACCCATGATGGTAACGATGGGCGCCCGGTGTTGCAGATCTTCTTCATTATCTTCCTCTACTTCTTCTTCCATTTCCATCTGCTTCTCCATATCAATGAATTCGGCTTCATAACCAAATTCACCGGCTACCAGTTCAATTACCTCTGCATCCAAACGTTGGTTGATAGATACCATGAGGCCCAGGCTCATACACTTGCTGATCACTTCGGCAAAGCTTACATCCATCAGGTTAGCCAGTTCACTTACACTGATAAACTCAGTTACCTGCAGCTTGTTGTCCTGTGTATCACCGTCCCGCTGTTCAGACATGCTCTGGCGCTTGTCGCGGCGATGTTTTGCCTTGAGGCTCTTACCACGTCCACCCTGGCCAGATAATTTAGCCTGTGTTTCGCGTATTTTATCCTGGATCTCTTTTTCGTTGATTTCTTTCGGCTCACGCGATATAGTGGGGCGATTGCCACCATGACGATTGCCACCGCCACCTGGGCGATTACCGCCTCCGCCGCCTCTGAAATTACCGCCGCCGCCACCTTGCTGGTGTCCCTGCCGGCCATGACCACCCTGGCCTTGTTGGCCCTGTTGACCCTGACCCTGCTGGCCTTGTCCACCCTGGCCGCCTTGATGTCCGCCGACTTCTCTTTTCTTGAAAAGATGTTGAGCCCGTTGTTGCGGCGTTTGCTGTTGATCTTTCTTTTCAATGGGAATGCGCTTGCGCTTCCTCTTTTCCTCGTTGGGCTGCTTCGGTTTGGTGCGGGCTTCGTCACCAACCGGCAATTCTATTTTGCCCAGAATTTTCGGTCCCGTAAGTTTATCTGCTTTAATATTTTCAATAACCGGCGGGCCTTGTGCTTCTTCTTTCTCTACCTCTTTTTCTTTTTGCACTTCCTTAACCGGCTCCTGTACTTTTTTCTTTTCAACAACCACTTGTTTAGCAGGCTGTTGGCGAGGTGCTGCCACCTCTTCTTTCGGCTTTTTAGGCTTTTCTTCCACCTTTGGTTCAGCCTTAGCCACTACTTCTTTTGGCTCCTGTACTTCCTTGGGCTTTTCTTCCTGTACCAGCGGTGTTTCTTCTTTTGCCTTTTCCTTTACCGGTGGCTCATCTTCTTTTTTCTTTACAACAATTGGCGTTTTCTTCGGCCTTGTTGAAGAATCTATAGTCGAAAGATCGATCTTATCCAATACTTTGGGCCCTTCTATTTCAGGCGTTTCAACCTTGGTTATTGCTGGCTGTTTCTCTTCTGCTTTCGGCTCTTCTACAACCTCTTTCTCCTTCTCTTTTTCCTTCTTCTCTTCAACAGCCGGTGTAACAACTGCTTCAACAACTACAGGTGGTTCAGGAATAACAACCGGAGGAATCTCTTCTACTTTTTCCGCTTTTTCAACTTTCTCTACCTTCTCTACTTTTTCAACCTTCTCTACCGGTTCTTCCTTTTCTTCTTTTTTCTCTTCCACAACCGGAGCAGGCTCCTGTTTTTTAACCACTTCTTTCTTCACTGCTGCAGCATCGTCTTCTTTCTTCTTCTTTGCTTCCAGGCTCCCCTTAGGCAGATCAATCTGGTCGCTTTTTAATTTGGCCACTTTATCACTCTGGAATTCCTGTTGCAAAGAACGATACATATCCTCCGTCAGTTTAGACGTAGGTTTGAGATCGTCCTTGCTAAATCCCTTTCCCACCAAAAAGTCTACCAGCGTTTCTTTGCCGATGTTAAACTCTTTGGCTGCGGCCATTAATCTAAGTGTTGTTGTTTCTGCCATTCGTTATTGTAAGACAATTTTTTGTTTTGTTCGCTGTTTGGATAAGCAAATTACTTGTAAAAAGTCATTTTGATCATATTGATTTTAATAGGCATGTATACAGGCCGGTTCATGCCTCGCGCATGCCCCTTTTTGACGGCCTTTACTTACAAACTCCTTTGCTTATAACCAAACTGACATTCCTGCTATCCTTTTTCAAATTCTTCGTTCAATATCCGGCGTACTTCATTGATGGTCTCTCTTTCGAGATCAGTTCTTCTTTCCAGTTCTTCAGCGGTCAGATCCAGCACACTGCGAGCTGTATCACAACCGATGCGTTTGAACTCATCAATAACCCAGGTTTCAATTTCATCGCTGAATTCTTCCAGGTCGATATCAAATTCCTGTGGTTCGCCTTCTGTATCACGATAAACGTCGATGCTATAACCCGTTAATTCCTGTGCCAGCTTGATATTCACGCCTTTTTTACCGATTGCCAGCGACACCTGGTCGGGCTTTAGGTACACATTGGCCTGTTTTTTATCATTATCAAGCTCCATGTTGGTGATCTTGGCCGGTGTTAACGAGCGTTGGATCATCAATTGGAGGTTATTGGTCCAGTTTATAACATCAATATTCTCATTTTTCAACTCCCGTACGATCCCATGGATACGGCTACCTTTCATACCTACGCAGGCGCCTACGGGATCAATACGATCGTCGTACGACTCTACTGCCACTTTGGCCCTTTCACCAGGTTCACGAACTATTTTTTTAATAACAATTAGACCATCAAATATTTCAGGCACCTCAATTTCAAGCAGTTTTGCCAGGAAAGAGGGAGAGGTACGGGATAAAATAATGACCGGAGAATTGTTTTTTAATTCTACTTTTTTTACAACGGCGCGGATATTTTCACCTTTCTTAAAATAGTCCTGCGGAATTTGCTCAGACTTAGGCAATATTAACTCATTCCCTTCTTCATCGAGCAATAAAATTTCTTTTTTCCAAACCTGATAAACCTCGGCGCTGATTATTTCGCTGATGCGGTCGCCGTATTTTTTTACCAGTACGTTCTTTTTCAGATCACTAATACGGCTGGCCAGGGTTTGTTTGGCTGCCAGAATGGCCCGGCGACCAAAATCGAGGATATTAATTTCCTCATATATTTCTTCACCCACTTCAAAGTCGGGTTCAATTTTTACGGCATCGGTGTAGGCAATTTCAGCCAGCGGGTCCATTACGGCCCCATCTTCAACAATAGTCCTGCGGCGCATAATTTCCAGGTCACCTTTCTCTGCATTCACAATTACGTCAAAATTCTCGTCACTGCCATATTTTTTACGCAGCAGGGTTTTGAAAACATCTTCCACCACTTTCATCATGGTAGGACGGTCAATATTTTCTGCATCCTTAAAATCTGCGAAGGCCTCTATCAGGTTTATGCTTGCCATATACAACAATTTTTTTCCGCCAGGGCGGATCTATTAAAATACGGTTTGAATTGTGGTTGATTTTATTTGATCAAATTGAAATTGGTGTTGTATCACCTCTTTCTTTTTATTCTTCCCTTTCGTTTCCTCTACCGTTATGGCTTCCTCGCTCACGTCGATCAATTTGCCGGCAATTTTAATACCGTCCTTCAGGATCACTTCTACCGACCGGCCTACATTTTTTTTGTATTGCCTGAGCATTTTAAGGGGTTCATCAACGCCGGCTGAGGATACTTCAAGCGAAAAATTTCCATCTGGGTATAGATTTTCCTCTTCAATCCTTTTATATAATGCCCGGTTCCAGGAGATACATTTCTCTATGGTCACTCCCTGATCGCCATCCAAAAAAAGTTTGACGTTATTGGTGGGTTTAACTCTAATCTCTACCAGGAAATAAGCCGGGTCATTGACCAGCATATCCTGTAACATTTTTTCAATTGCCTGTACTGGTGTTTCCATGCTCTTACGGGAAATAAAGAAGGGAACGATTTCCGTTCCCTTTCTTAAAATCTTTTGCCTTGGCAAAGGTAAGGTAAATAGATTATTACTTCCAAAAACCCCTTTGTTAATTTTGAATAAACAAAAAATGAAATGGGTGACGGCCATCAATTATGGGAAGGAAAACCAAAAAAATGGCGTGTATGAACTTTCGGAATACTACACTTGTTGATTTGATATAGTTTTGCCAAATTCCCGAATTGGTTAAGGGGATTGTAGCCTCCAAAAATATATTCTTTAGAGCACCTTAACAGTAGGATAGGTGCTGTATTTGTACCTTTAGTTTTTATAATATGAGTATATCGCGTATTTTATTATGGATATTGCTGGCCTTTTTCCTTTACAAATTTGTATTTGGATTCGTGGCCCCATTACTCAAAATGACGTGGAAAATGCGCCGTCAAATAAAGGAATTCCAACGCCAGCATCAACAGCAGCAGGACCCCCTGCAACAAAATACGGCTTCCGGCCGGCAATCTTCAGCGAAGAATGAGTCTGCTCCCAAGTCAAAAACAGGAGATTACATTGATTTTGAGGAAGTAAAAGAGTAAGTAAATATTAAATGTTTTCAGAGCCCCAGGTCAAGGATCGTTTTTCCACCGGTGAGGTGAACGGCCTGTAACCCGGTCTGCCGGGCACCCTCTACGTTGACCAGGGCATCATCAATAAACAAAGTTTCCCCGGCCTCGATGTTACAATCCTTTATAACATATTGAAAAGCCGCTACATCCGGTTTCCGCTGGTTGATGACATGCGAATAACAGGCTTTTTCAAAAAGATCATCCATGACAGTACCATATACCTGCTGGTAACTTTTATGAAAAGCCTGCAGGTGAATAGCATTGGTATTGCTGAATAAAAAAAGCCGGTATTTGTTTTTCAGCTGGTTCAGGAATTGTACCCGTTCTGCCGGAAAATCGAGCAGCATAACATTCCACGCAGCAATGATTTGATCGCTGGTGGTGCCGGGAAGCGCCAGCTGACGGGCTTTTTCTACAAATTCCTCGTCAGAAATGGCGCCCGTTTCATAATCCCTGAAAAAAGACGCCGCATGGCCGATGCGAAACAGATCATCTATTTGCGTAACGCCCAGTTTAATAAACGCATCGCGGGTTAGCGCCACATCCAGGTTTAATAAAACGCCGCCCAAATCGAAAAGAATGTTTTTCACAGGTGCCATTGATCGGTAATTTGGCCGCAAGTTACGGTTCAGATTTATTTCAGCAACCTGAAATTAGCCTCCTTCACATCCCGGCTGTTGGTGCCGATGAATAATTTAAACTCACCCGGCTCAGCCACATATTTCAGATCGCTATTGTAAAACTTCAGGTCGTTTACCGTAATAGTAAATTCCACTTTTTTTGATTCATGGGCTTTGAGAATGATCTTTTGAAACCCTTTCAACTCCTTTACCGGCCGGGTTACAGAACCCACCAGATCGCGAATATATAGTTGTACGGTTTCTTCGCCGGCCATATCTCCTGAATTGGTTACTATTATGGATGCGGTGATCGACTGGCCGGCACGTAAACCGGGCTGACTAAGCTTTATGGTATCATAGGTAAAGCTGGTATAGCTGAGCCCATAGCCAAAAGGGTATAGCGGTTCATTGACAACATCCAGGTAATCTGATTTGAATTTTGGGCTACCACCCTCAAAAGGCCGGCCGGTATTCTTATAATTATAATATACCGGTATCTGCCCTACACTACGTGGAAAGGAGGTAGTGAGTTTGCCTGAAGGATTATAATTACCAAATAACACATCGGCTATTGCGTTACCGGCTTCTGTTCCGGCAAACCAGGCCTCTACAAGCGCAGGCGCCTGTTCATCAAGCCAGGGAACAACGAGCGGCCGGCCGTTCATCAACACCACCACCAGCGGTTTACCGGTCTTTACCAACGCTTCCACCAGTTTTCGCTGACTACCGGGCAAATCAAGATCGGTGCGACTGGCCGATTCACCCGACATTTCAGCCGCTTCGCCCACTACCACTACTACAACATCAGCCTTGCCCGCTACCTCAACGGCTTCCTGGATCAGTACGTCCGGCGATCGGGCATCTATCTCTGTTGGTTTTGTAAATGGACTTATCCGTTTGGCAAAGGAAGTATCGTCGGTTATGTTGGCGCCTTTCGCATACAGGAACTGTACACTATTGCCGGCTACATTTTGCAAACCCTGTTGAATGGTCACACTTTTTGTATTATCCCCCGAAACGGCCCAGGTCCCCAACATTTCAGCATGGTTATTGGCCAGCGGACCAATCAGTGCTATGGTACCGGATCTTTTCAATGGCAATATTTTGCGGTCATTTTTTAACAGCACCATAGAATGTGCTGCTATTTCACGGGCAAACTGCCGGTTCTGTTCAGTCAATATTTCTTTCTCTGGCCGGGCGTCATTTACGTAGCGAAAAGGGTCCTGAAACAGTCCGAGTTTATATTTCGCTTCGAGTATGCGCCGGCAGGCGTCATCAATTTGCTTTGTTGTTATCGTTCCGGCTTTCAGCGATTTTTGCAGGGTGGTCAAAAAACCTTCTCCCACCATATCCATATCCAGCCCCGCATTAAGGGCCATAGCTGACGATGTTTGCAAATCGCCCACGCCATGTGCTATCATTTCATTTACGGCGGTATAATCTGATACCACAAAGCCTTTAAAGCCCCATTGGTTTCGTAATAAACTGGTAAGCAGCCACCGGTTGCCGGTAGCCGGTACGCCATCAATTTCATTGAAAGAACTCATTACACTACCCACACCTGCATCCACCGCTGCCTTATAGGGTGGCAGGTATTCGTTGTACATGCGAATGCGGCTCATATCAGTGGTGTTGTAATCGCGGCCGCCTTCGGCTGCCCCATATAAAGCAAAATGTTTTACGCAGGCCATTACAGTATTGTCTTTCGACAGATCGCTGCCCTGGTACCCCTTCACCATGGCCCGTGCAATTTTTGAACCCAAGAAAGGATCTTCCCCGGCGCCTTCTGCAATGCGGCCCCAGCGCGGGTCACGGGCAATATCTACCATGGGTGAGTAAACCCAGCACAAGCCATCGGCACTGGCTTCAATAGCCGCAATGCGAGCGCTGCGTTCAATCAATGCCGTATCCCAAGAACAGGAGATAGCCAGGGGAATAGGGAAAATGGTTTTATGGCCATGTATTACATCCAAACCAAAGATCAATGGTATATGCAACCGGCTTTCATGTATGGCCAGGGACTGCGCCTGGCGCACCTTATCGGGACCAAAAATGCCAAACAATCCACCCACCCGTCCTTTACGAATATTGTCCTCCACGCCCTTGCTTACCACCGAACCGGTAGGTACGCCCCATCCGGGTGTTACAAGATTCAATTGACCGATCTTTTCTTCCAAAGTCATTTTACGCATGAGTTCAGTCACATACGTATTCATTTTGGCATCGGGGGTTTGTGCAGCTATCTGCACCAGGGAGAATAAGACAACCATCGTTAATAATGTCCTGCGCATATAAATATTATTTTGAGGCTTTTATTTTGATAACGAAAATCGCAACCAACCGGTTATTCTACTTTTATTACTTTACTCCTGGCCGATACCCCATTTTCATTAATGGCTTCAATGGAAAAATAATAGGGTTTTTCTTTGTCCATGGCCTTGCAGTAATATTCATTGCTGCTATACACCATCACACAGTTATATAATTTATCAGGCGCTATGCCCATGTAAATATTGTATGCATACGCATTATCCACCGGCGACCATTTTAACCAGGCATTGCGTTTGTCTTTTTCCGTTCTTAATACAATAAACTGTTTTACTGTATCTGGCTTGCTGCCATTACCGGTGCCAAATATCCGCAGCCCGCTGATGGCAAATTTCCCGCCGGGCATATGCATATTCTCCAGTTTTATAAACCGGGTTTCAACCGGATCTTCCAATTCAATATAGTCGTGCGGCACATCGGTTTTGTTGTTGCTTTTATCTACAAGCAACTTCCATTTTTTGCCGTCGGCACTATGATAGAGTTTATATTGATGATAGGTCCCTTTGGTCTTGCCCAGAAAATCAACATCCTGATCGGCATAATTGATCTGAATGGCGCGTACGGTACTCATATTACCCAGATCAGTCTGTATCCATTCGCCCATGTTACCCGTGGATGCACTCCAGTATGTTTTTATATTTTCATCAACAGCATAGTTTGAATAAAAACTGGCAAGAGTAGATGAAACGGTAACCGGTTTATCGTAATTAAGGAGCATCCAACCGGTAAAGCCTCCGGCGGCCGCCCCCTGGCCCACTCCACCGGTGGGGGCCAAATAATGCGGGTAATCGCCAAAAGCGGCATCCATATACATAACATCGTCTTTATCAAAACCGGCAGGCCATAAGCCAAGCCGACGTTCAAAATTATTTTTCACTGAAATGGCAATGGTAGATATATGCCACCAGTTGTTGTGCATATCCTTAAACGTAGCCCCGTGACCGGCGCCGCGGGCAAAGCCGCCGGGCTTGTAACTAAAGGGGAGCGATTGAGGAATAAAAGGTCCTAACGGATGATCGCCTACCACTACGCCATCGGCATATCCGCTGAACTCGGTACCGGGCGCGCCATACTGCAAATAATATTTACCGTTATGTTTGGTCATCCAGGCGCCTTCAATAAACGGGTCCAGGAAGGTATTATCCTGGTATTCGCCAAAGCGCTGCCATCCATAGCGCCAGGGTTCCAGCAAATACATTTCCTTGCGCGTTCCCATAGGCCTGAACGTTTTACGGTCAATTTCAATTCCGTACAACGGATACCGGTTGCTGCTGCCGTTATACATATACAGCCGGCCATCATCATCCAGGAAAAAATCGGGGTCCCAGCCGCCGATCTCGAAAGAGTCTACTGCTTCTTTCCATTCATTGCCTTTGGGATTGGTGCTCATCCATATGGGGAAATTGCTTGAGTAGGTCGATCCAAACACCAGCAGCGTATCGCCCTGCACCCAAACGGCGGGCGCACAAAGTTCATCATATACTTTGTGCCAGGGTTTCAGGAACAGGCGGGAAATAAAATTCCAGTTACACAGGTCATTACTCCACCAGTAACCCCATTGGTTGGTGCTGAATAAATAATAATCTCCTTTATAAACTACAATGACGGGGTCGGCGGTTGCCCGGTGTTTACCCCATTCGGTAAAATTAGGTATGGGCGTATAGCCGTAATCGATGTTCATGGGATTGCAATACGTGCGATTGCCAGGAGGTGGATTAAGGATGAGCCCCGCCGCCAAATGACGGCGAGACCCACCCTGATCATCCTTGCTTTGAGGGAACACCTGCGGAACTATTGCCGCTATATGAAAAACGATATAAATAAGTTTCTTAAACATGGGTAGTTGTTAAATAAACACTTCGACTACGCTCAGGACCTACTTAAAATGCGGACTTGCAAATCCTAATTTTTTTAATCCTGTCTTTATTTCCGGACAGCTCATAAACAACTTCCATAATAAACCGCTGCGGTAATTTTCCATCATCACAACAATAGGCCCCTGATCAATAGCCAGGTAACGTTGCGGGAACCAGTGGGCGGTTTGACTAAACGCATCATAAAAACCATAAGGCCCCCACAGTTTATCTTTCATATCATTATACCAGTGCCGCATAGCCTGCATGGAGAGTTGTGGTGTATAAGGAAAGGAGGATAAAGCCGCGGTGGGCGTTATTACGCCCAGATCGGAATTCTTGCCAGGCGCATGGCCGGCATAACCTGTCACGGAATAACTGGCCGTAAGTCCCCAGCTATCCGGACCATAACCTTTAAAATATTTGGGGTTCTTTACACACCAGGCATAGTTGATCAACGTCTGGTTTTTATTTTCAGCCCAGTAATCTGCATACCGGTCTTTTAACCCATGCGGATCGAGTCCCAGGTACGAATAATGCGCCCAGAATAACGGACCGCCGTATGGAGAATCACCCTGGTGATGCAATTGCAACGAATAATCAAACACAGGACAGGGAGAAACGATCGCTCCGTTCTCAGCCCAGCCCTGGTGATACACTTCAGCAGGAACGCCATGCGTAGGCGAAGCGGCCGCCAGCACATACATGATCAAACATTCATTGTAACCATGTACCGGAAAATTCATTTCCCAGCTATATTGAGGGCTCCAGTGCCAGTACAATACATTTTCACCATGCCGGTACCAATCAAACTCCACCTCACGCCACAATGTATCAATACGGGCAGCCAATACTTTTTCGGTTGAATCGCCTTTAATAAAGAATTGCCGGGCACAAAGCAGCCCCTGGATCAGGAAAGAAGTTTCAACCAGGTCGCCGCCATTATCTTTACGGCTGAAAGGCTTCACTTTTCCTGTTTCTCCATTCCACCAATGCGGCCAGGCGCCATGAAAACGATCGGCGGTTTTCAGGAACTGAACTATTTTTTCGAACCGCTCCCGACCTTCGTCACGGGTAATAAAGCCACGATGAATGCCTACCAATAACGCCATTACGCCAAAACCACTACCGCCGCTGGTAACTACGTTTTGATCGTTTTCAGGATATACATTATCAACATGAATGCGTTCCCTCGCCATACCGCTGGTGGGTTCTGCCCCTTCCCAGAAATATTGAAATGTTTGTTGCTGAACCTCCGTAAACAGTTGTTCATCATCGGGAGAAAACTTTGCCTCTGAGTTTACTGATTTTTGTGAATTGGAGCACCGGATCATTAAAACAGAAAATACAATCGTTATTACGGTTAACCTGTAACGTATCATTGCGGCGTTGCGTTTGGTTTCGATACTGGTGAGGGTATGGATTAAACCTTAGGTTTATGGTTTGATGGCTGGCCGCCGTGAGGCAGTTTCCAACCATCAAACCCCCGATAACTATCGGGACCAACAAACCATTCGATCAGGTAACTACAAATTCGCATTCAGGTCTCTTTGTGCCTGGGGAACCGGCACATATTCCTTGCCAGGGGCAAAGCCCGCGGAAGAAAGAACCGTAGCAGCCTGGCCTGTACGTATCAGATCATTATACCTTTCTCCCCACCACTCGCAGGCAAATTCAGCACGGCGTTCATCCAGTATATTCTGCAGGGTAACGCCTGTTACCGCATTCAACTTTGCCCGTTGGTGAACCAGGTTAAATGGCACATCGCCATTCTGTCCTTTGCGCACTTTTGCTTCAGCATTCAATAACAACACATCGGCATAACGCAATACCCGTACATTGTTATTGGTGCCATATTCTCTTCTACCTGATGTTACCTGGTTAGCCGGCAGATAGGCCTTCCCCATAAACCTGGTTTGACTGTTTGTATTACCATAAATTTTATCACCGCTGGGGGTAGTAACAAAATTAGCCTCTGAAGTTCCGGCAAAAAGAATACTGGTTTTCAGTCGAACTGAATCGCTGCGGTTATTGAAAAAGTCAACAATGGCCTGGGTGGGATATAAAAATCCCCAACCGGAAATAAAACTGCCTTGCTGGTTGCCGCTAGGCCCCTGGAAATCCCAAAAGGCCCCGGGCTTAACATTTGTTCCGGTACTTGTTCCAAAATCAGAATATTGTAACTCATACAACGACTCATCACTTAGTTTACCCGGGATCTTCCACAGTTGATAAAAATCAGGAAACAAGCTGAACTTATTACTATTGATAATATCATTGGTGGCCGACAACACAACATCCCAATAGGGACTTCCATTATCATTGCCGGCTGCATCTGCAGCAGCTTTAGCTTTTATCAATAACGCAGTATATTTTGTTACCGCTCCTTTATGTACTGATTGGTTTGGCCGGGCATCTTCAAGAAAAGTAATGGCCGTATCCATTTCACTGATGATCCATTGCCGCAGTTCCAGCGTCGATACTTTGGGAACCGTGGCAAGCGTGGTGTTATCAATTACAATGGGCACATCCCCAAAAACGCGTGAGATCAGCATATGTGCCCAGGCGCGAATTACCCGCACTTCGGCCTTGTATTGATTATTGAGCGCCAGGTTTGGGTTATCACCTGCTGGTATATTGGCTGCATACTTGTTCAGGCCGTTTATAGCTTCATTGCAATACAACACCAAACCATAATGGTCGTTCCAGTAGTTATTATTACCCCAGAAGGTAACAACGCCCGGGTTGCTGTTTTGAAAGTTCTTGATATCGGTTAGCGTTCCCTGATCATTAGGCGCCGATCCTTTGGCTACATCATCGCCACGTACGATACGCACGCCGGCATCCATCCAGTGAACCAGTCCGGGGTTGTCGCCAGAGGCAGTTCTGTAAATCCCCGAAACCGGTGAATACATGGCGCCTAAATTTGTATAGTCGATGGCCGTGCTTCTGTTTTGGTCTTCTACATCGCGGTCAAGGAGCTTACTGCAACCTGCCACCTCCATCACCAGTAAAAGAATTATAATATTTTTTAGCGTATTCATGATGCGAAGTATTAAAATTAATAAGTGATTCTTACCCCAATCGTATACACAGCAGTGGTAGGATATACATTGTTATCGTACCCTGATCCGGAAATAAAAGTTGCCGGTGTAACGGCTGGGGCCGCTGCCCGATCTTTGGGTAATTGCGCAGGTGCTGTTATTTCGGGGGTTACGCCACTGTACCTGGTAAAAATGAGGGGTCTGTCGGCAGTTGCATACACCCTGAATGAAGGGCCGTTTTCATTTTTGCCTACCTTAAAATTATATCCCAACTGTACATTCTGCAGCCGCAGATACGAGCCATTCTCCACATAAAATGAACTGGCGCTGTTGTTCCACGTTTGAGTGGTGGCAAAGGCAGAAGGATATTTGTTGGTTGAACCTTCGCCCGTCCATAAACTTGTTACAAACTTTTCATCGCCGTTCATATCCGGAAATTTCTGGCGTGTTGCGCGGTTATTATTCAGAATTGAATTGCCGCCTACACCCTGGAAGAAAACACTAAAGTCAAAATTGTTGTAATCCAGGGCAAGCGTAAATCCATAGGTAATTTTAGGCAGGTAGCTTCCCAGGTTTACCCTATCATCCGCATTGATCACTTTGTCGCCATTCAGATCTTTATATTTAAAATAACCAGGCTTTACATTATTTCCAGCAGTAACGGGATCAGCATCTACCTCCGCCTGATTTTGATAAATGCCTGTTACCTGATAACCATAAAAGAAATTGAACGGATCACCTACCTGTGAAAGGGTGGGAAACTCCGCTACGCCACCCGGCAAATTTTTCAAGCCCTTCAGGTCTACCACTTCATTTTTCAGTGTGCTGAGATTACCACCCACACGGTATCCCAATTTCCCGATCTTGTCGCCCCAACTCAAATCAACTTCAATACCACTATTATTCACTTTACCCCAGTTGCCATACTGGCGTAAGCCTATGAACGGAATATTTCTTTCAAAAGCGAGTTTATCCGTTTGCCGGTGATAATAATCCACCGATCCTTTCAATCGCCTGTTCAGCATGGAGAAATCTATCCCACCATCCCACTCGGTAACTACTTCCCAGTTAACGGTGCCGAAAACGGGGTCAATCCTATAGCCCGTTTGTATGCTTCCATTAGCTGTAGCAGTACTTCCGAAAATGCCGGAATAGTCGTTGCCGGTATAAACCACTGCATAACCTGTACTGGGACTCACGTTATCATTACCCAGTTTACCCCAGGATCCGCGCACTTTTAGCTGGTCGAACAATTTCTGATCCTTCATGAATTCTTCTTCTGAAATAACCCAACCTACACCCACTGAAGGAAAGTAACCCCATTTGTCCTGGTACTTCGAAGTACCATCAGCACGAAATGTAGCAGTCAATAAGTACCTGCCGGCAAAATCATAGCTCAACCTGCCGAACCAGGATGCAGAAGAGTTTCTATACCCGGTTTCGCTATATCCATCAGTTCTACGAATGCCCTGATCGGCATACCAGAATGTTTGTTGAGCGGGAACGCTGTCTGTTATTACCTGTGTTGATCTATAGCGTTCGTCACGAACTGATTGACCCAACAGCACGGTCCAGTGGTGACTGCCTTTCCCGTCTTTATACGTTAATAAATTATCCAGAATGTAGTTTTCCGCTCTTGTTTCAGTAGTTGTCAATACTGATACCCGCATTTTTTGATTTTCATCAATATAATATTGCGGCTGGTAATTCTGGTTCAGGTTGGAACCATATCGCTGGCTAAGCTGTGTTCGGAATGATAATTTATTTTTTATGATATCTGCTTCGGCATATACGGTAGGCAGCAACTGAAACCCTTTCGTTTTATCGAACCAGTAGTTTGCAGCTGCCACCGGGTTGTTAAACACGCCGTTCGCAAAACCAAGGGTTGTTGATGACGCATATTTTACCGGGGTTGCCAGTGTATTGGTTGCATCATAAACGGGGTATAGTGGTGATGCCATGTAGGCCAGTGAAAAAGCCCCGGCATTAGGATTACGTTGAATAAAATTGCTCAAATGCATGGTAATACCCAATTTTAGAAAATCATATGGCTTTGCCTCCATTTGAAAACGCACATTATACCGTTTATAATTGCTCTCCGTTTCCATTATGCCATCCTGAAACAGATAATTTAAACCCAGGGTATAATTCACTTTGTTGGCGCCACCTGCTAAATCAATACTGTGGTTGTGCATGAGCGAAGAACTTTTCAAAATTTCATCATACCAATCAGTGCTGGTAGAAGGGTTTACCCCTGAGCCGCCAAATTTGGATACCGACAATTTTACCCGGGCCGAATCGGTAGCATTGCCTTTAGCCAGCTCCATGGCGGCATATTGAGCCCCATTTGCCAGCTTATACTCTCCCGTGGGTTTTTGCACACCAAAGTAACCATTGTAGGTTACCCGGGTTTTCATATTGTATTTTCCTTTTTTGGTAGTGATAATTATAACGCCATTGGCAGCACGCACTCCATAAATAGCAGCAGCAGAGGCATCTTTCAGCACTGACATTTCACCAATGTCGTTGGTGTTAAGGAAGTCGATATTATCAACAAACATACCATCTACCACATATAGTGGATTGGAGTTATTGAATGACCCTACACCACGGATGCGTACTGTAGGTGACCCGCCGGGCGCTCCGGTTGTAACAACCTGCACCCCGGGCGCATTACCCTGCAATGCCTGCATAGGACTGGCTGTCGTTCGTTTATTCAATTCTTCCGTATTCACTACGCCTACAGGCGCAGTTAGATCCCTGCGCGTGGTGGTACCATATCCTATTACTACCACCTGTTGCAAAGAGGATGCATCGGCTGCTTTCAAACTAACATCAATGGTAGCCCGACCATTAACCGGTATTTCCTGAGTGTCGAACCCCAGCGATGAGTATACCAGAATGGCGCTGTCGGGCACTGTTAATGCATAATTTCCCGCCCCATCGGTAGTGGTACCAATACTGGTATTTTTTACAATAACCGAAACGCCTGCAACAGGTTCCCCGGAGGTGCTGGTAACTCTACCTGTTACTTTGATATCTATAAATGCTGCTATTCCTGTTTTCAGAATAACCAGGTTATGGGCCATTAATTGATACGACAGGCCGGTATTGTTGAGAATGCGTTTCAGCACATCTGTTACTTCGGCATTTACCATGTTACATGTAATGCGCGGCGCATCGGTAACGAGACTTTCGTTATATAGAAAGCGAAAATTGCTTTTCTTTTCAATAAATGATAAAGCTCGCTTTAACTGAGTGGATTGAAAGTCAACGCTGATCCTGTTCTGGGAAAAGCCACCGGCAGAAACATGAAGACAACTAAGTAGTATTATAGCAAATGAAAGCTTCATAATCCGGACGAACTTTAATAAAAGCGGGTCCCTGCCGAAACCCGGCAGAATTCCGTTTTTTTTCATACTTTGTTAATTGGAAGGTTAAATAATAGGTGTTTCCTGTGCATTAAACAGGAATTTGCATTTCAGCCTGTATTTTACCTGGCGGAATCTCACTGCAATGAGATTCCGCTTTCGTTTACATGCTAGGAACTATTGTTATTATTCATTTGGCAATCGTTTTGATTAATTATTATCGTTCTATCGTTATGGTATTACCCTGCATGGAATAATGAAATGGCCCTGTTATGCTCATGTAATCCAAAGCCTGTTGTATGGTTTCATTTTCAAACACCCCCGTGAACCGCAAGGCTTGTTTTTTTGTATCTCTGAACTGGATCTTAATATTATACCAGCGCTCCATTTTTTCGGCTACTTCCCGAAAAGATTCATTGTCAAAAACAAGTTTGTTTTGTACCCAGGCGGTTTCTACCAGTATGCTATCGGCAGCTGTATAGTTTAATTTGCTCAGCGAAACAAAGGGTTCCTTATTTGGCACGCCGGGCTTAGCATTAACCGGCTGGCTCACGTCCTCATTCATTACCACCAGTTTTTCATTGGGATGCAACGTGATCTTTTCATCGGGCCGGTTATGAATAAGCACCTCTACCTTTCCATGTACCAGGCTTGTTTCTGTTTGCTTGTCGCCGGGGTATGATTTCACATTAAAAGCTGTGCCCAGTACCCGTACATCAATATGTTCGGTATGAATAATGAATGGGATCTTTTGGTCTGTCTTTGGTGAAATAGCAGGAACTACTTCAAAAAACGCCTCTCCGCTCAGATCAACCTCGCGTATGTCGCCGCCAAAATCTTTGTTGTAGGTAAGAACACTCCCGGCATTCAGCCAGACTTTAGAACCATCGGGCAAGGTGATCTTTGATTTAGAACCATTGCGGGTACTCACCTCATTTTTTTCGCCGGTATGGCCGGCCACAAAAGGGCGGGAAGCCGTTGTGCGTTTTGTTACGGAAGTATACCAATATATACTGGCAATCATCAATACAGCTGCTGCGATACTGATAAAAAATAAAGCTTTTCGGGAACGTTTTTGCGTAATGGGAAAGTTGGGTTGGTGTTCGGTATCTGCGGGTTGGTCCCAATCAACACCTGCCTCTTTTAATCTATCGATATGACGGCTGAATACGTCCTCTGCCTCGTTGGTTGCAGGCGCCTGCAGGTTCCAGATGTCAGTTATATTTTGAAGCGCATAATGCATGTCAGGGTCGCTACGCAGCAGTCCTTCCAGTTCATTCAATTCATCGGCACTTGCCTCACCAGCTAGTTTTTTGCCAACTAAAAACCAGATTCTGTCCTTACTCATGTGTTTATAATAGATAGTATATACACATAAGGACACTACTATAAAAAGCATACCCCCAAACGCCGGAAAGATTTTTTATGCTGGCGGCCCGCCAAAGACTATCACCTGTTTATCGGTATTGGGAAAATTGCTTCCCGAACCCCTGTTTACGATGACAATGTGGTACGAATATCGAAATGAATGGCCAGCCCGATCTTCCGCAGGGCGATAGCCATTTGATTTTCAATGGTTTTTATGGATAACTGCAGCAATTCCGCCACTTCCCGGTATTTCAAGCCATCTTCTTTAATTAGTTTAAAGATTAGCTGACAGCGGGGTGGCAGGTCGTTGATGGCCTTTTGAACCCGGTTCATCATTTCGGCGGTCAACATGAGTTTTTCAGGATTGAAATAGATGCTTTGCAGCTGTACGAAGTATTGTTCAGGTTGAAGGAAAACCTTCTTTTGGGAGCGGAGATGGTTGAGCGCTCCGTTTTTGGTGCTGATGAACAGGTATAATTTAAGGTTATGGATGCGGTTGAGGCCGGCTCTTTTTTTCCACACCTTTATAAATACGTCGGAAACGATCTCTTCGGCTACTTCGGGTGAACGGACGAAAGTAACAGCAAATTGCTGGAGTGACTTATAGAACAGAGCAAACAACTCCTTATAGGCTGTTTGATCGTCATAAAGCGCAATGCGCTGTTGCAGTTCTTGTATTTGAGGGCTGGCAAGCATAATAAAAAACCGCTAATCGTCAGGTAGAAAGACCAAACTGGTCAGTTCAAAGCTGCTGCACAAGGTAATTTAAAAAATTAAATAAGATTTTCGCCGGGTACTGAATGAATTTTTCTAATTTTGCTGCTCTTTGAAACAAAAGGACCCTTAGCTCAGACGGTTAGAGCATCTGACTCATAATCAGAGGGTCGTAGGTTCAAATCCTACAGGGTCCACACAGTTCTTATATCATCGTTGGCTTTCACTCTAAATAATTACCGGGAGGGTTAGAGTATCCCCTACACAGGTCACCCAATTCAATTGGTCGATCGAAACAGGGTTTCTGTAGAGCTTATTTTCTGGTTTGACGTATCGCTTCCCGATATACTAATAACTTTCGGGAGGAGCGATCCGCAACAAAGTCAACCATCACTTCATTATGCCCATGGCAGTGCCCTGGGCTTTTTTGTAACCTTAACCTTTCATTAACCCTGTGAAAGATACTTTTGACAATCATTTGAGAACAGTATGAAAAAATTGATTACGCTTTCCCTAGCATTGGCATTTGTATTTCCATTATTTGCACAGGACTCTACCATAGCAGCAAAACCAAAGAAAAAGGATTGGAGCAAGGTTAACCTCTCCAACCGCCCTAATGATCACTTCATGATCCAAATAGGGTATAATGGATGGGCAGCCAGGCCAGATACTATTCAAACGAAAGGCATCCCCCGTAGTTTTAATATGTATTTCATGTTCGATTTCCCTTTCAAGACAAGTCCACGTTTTAGCGTAGGTCTTGGTCTTGGTTTAGGAACCGACAATTTCTACCTCGATAAAATGACGGCTGATATTGCCGGCAGATCATCCACTACGCTTACTTTCAGGAGAGATTCCTCCTATTTTAAAAAATATAAGATAGCCACCACTTACCTGGAAATACCGTTAGAGCTTCGTTTTGCAGCCGATCCGGAAAACACCAATAAAAGCTGGAAGCTTGCCGTTGGCGGTAAAGTGGGCACCATGTTAAGCGCCATGACAAAGGGTAAAAACCTGATCAGCAACGGGGGAACGCTCGCTTATACAGAAAAGATAAAATCAAAACGGTATTTTAATAGCACCCGCCTGTCGGTAACCGGTCGCATCAGTAAAGGGATATTTGGTGTTTATGGTTCGTACCAGGTCAACAATTTTATAAAAGACGGTGTCGGGGGTACGAATTCTGCATTACCGGATATCCGACCTTTCCAGATAGGTATATCCATCAGCGGTTTGTAGAAAAAGAAGACACCCTGTAAACAGGGAACTTTAAAATATATACGTTCAAATCATTAAGGTCCGGAAGAAGATTTCGCATAAGCGGAAACTTCTTCCGGACTTTTTTTATTGCCTGAAAATGTAGCCTAAAATCCAACCCAAATAGATGTAAAACACACCCCGTGTGACCATTCAAACTGGTGAACCTGCCCGAGTTTCCGACTTTCCGCTTACTTTTGCATCGAAAATCGAAGGAATTGTTAGACAAGAAGAATATCATTCAAAACGAAGAGAAGGCTGTACTGGTAGGACTGGTACATAAATTACAGACCGAAGTACAGGTAAAAGAGTACCTGGACGAGTTGGCGTTCCTGGCCGAAACTGCCGGCGCGAAAACTGTAAAACGGTTTGTACAAAAACTGCCGCATCCCGATAGCAAAACATTTGTAGGTAAGGGAAAGCTGGAAGAAATAAAGAACTATATCGACGGACGGGATATCAAGATCATCATTTTTGATGATGAGTTGAGCGGGTCGCAGATCACCAATATTGAAAAGGTACTGGATGTAAAGACCATCGACCGAAGCGACTTAATTCTGGATATTTTTGCCCGCCGTGCCAAGACTGCCCAGGCCAAAACCCAGGTAGAACTGGCCCAGTATCAATATTTGATGCCGCGCCTGCGTGGTATGTGGAAGCACCTTGAACGTTTGGGCGGTGGTATAGGAACGAGGGGACCGGGTGAAACGGAAATTGAAACTGACCGCCGGATTGTGCGTGAAAAGATAGCGTTGTTGCGTAAACGCCTTAGCGAAATAGATAAGCAGGCCTTCACCCAGCGAAAAGACCGCGGGGAATTTATACGGGTAGCCCTGGTTGGATATACCAACGTGGGCAAAAGCACCATAATGAATCTGCTGGCGAAGAGCGAGGTATTTGCCGAAAACAAATTATTCGCGACGCTGGATACTACAACCCGCAAAGTAGTTTTTGAAACCACCCCATTTTTATTGAGCGACACGGTTGGATTTATCCGCAAGTTGCCCCACCACCTGGTAGAGAGCTTTAAGAGCACGCTGGACGAGGTGCGCGAGGCAGATATATTGTTGCATGTAGCAGATACGTCGCACCCCGCGTATGAAGATCAGATTGGCGTGGTAAATAAAACGCTGCAGGAGCTGGATGTGATTGACAAGCCAACGATCACCATTTTCAACAAAATGGACCAGTACGAAAAGAATACGTTTGATCCGTGGCTGGAAGAAGAGGTAAGGGCAGAGATCCTGAAGGACCTGAAAGAGCGCTGGGAAAACGAGTTACAGGGCAATTGTGTGTTTATTTCGGCCACTGAAAAAACGAACCTCGAAGAGCTACGAAACACGATATTGGATAAGGTAAAGGAATTATATACGATACGGTATCCGTATAGAACGGGTTTTTAAAGATTTTATCCCGGGGACGGTCCTCTCACAAACGCTACACATGTCCGAAAAAAAATACACGTTCCATCAAATAGCCGATTATCCCTCATCGCTTTCCTTTAACCAGCAAGGCATTGCCGTTGTAGAGGTAAAGGGGAAGAAGATCTGTATAGCGCGGTTCAAAGAGGAATGGTTTGCATTTGCGTATAAATGTCCGCACGCCAGCGGGATCATGTCGGAGGGGTATCTCGATTCCATCGGGAATGTGGTATGCCCTGTTCACCGGTACAAATTCAATTTAAAGAACGGCCGCAATACCAGCGGAGAGGGATATTATTTAAAAACCTACCCGGTGGAAGTGCGGGGAGAAGCCATTTTTGTGGGGGTGCCGGATGGCGGATTGTTTGGGTGGGTGTAGGTTTTTACGGTTGGTTTTGTGTGGTCGACAACTTTACAGAGAATCGGCGGCCTTTTCCGATAAAATTTCTAATTAATTCCTTGATTTTTCTTTGACTACGTGTTTTTTAAAATAGGAAAATCCTTATTTTTGCTCCCCATTTCGGAAAGATGGCAGGGCTGAAAGGCTGGCCGCTGGAAATGGAAAACAAACATATTCCTCCTTAGCTCAGTTGGTTAGAGCATCTGACTGTTAATCAGAGGGTCCCCCGTTCAAGTCGGGGAGGGGGAGCGGAAAAAGCAGTTATAACGAAAGTTGTAGCTGCTTTTTTTATTTGCACCATAAAATTGTAGCCCTGGAACCGGTTCATCCGGATCAAGTGAAAAAATTCAATATGATCCCCAATTTTTCAACCTGATCCCTTGCTTCTTTAGAGCTGGTAATAAAATTTATTCAATAGAAATTTACGGCTATACGCCTTCCAACAGTAGAAGATCTGAACGAAACAAAACATTTTACAACCTGAAATATATTTTCTTTTTGTAGAGGAAATAACACATCAGCCATTCCAGTGTAAATATGCACAATGATGTAATGATCATCATCAGCATATGCGGTGTGTGGATCATTTGCATCAGGCCGTTTGTAACAGCGCTTACATACTCATTAAACCATCTTGCTCCTACAATTTCAAAAAACAAATAGATAAAAATAGAGTTCATTCCTACTATTATGAAAAACTTCAGGTTTTTCCGGTGACCTTTAATATCAATCCACCAGTAAATAACAGCAAGGAATAATAAAACCCAGCCCAGGGATGCCAGGGTAAAAGAACTGGTTGCAATTCGCTTTATTATAGGTGTTATGTTCGCCCAATCCAATCCAAAGCCCAGCGCCAGACATACAGCAGACCAGATAATTAATTTCTTAATTTTATCAGTACCGGATAACAACAGTTTGCCAGCCAGCGCTCCTGCAATTGTGTGCACCGATGTAGGGATGCAGTTAATAGCTACCCAGCCTCCTTTGTTAATAATATTCATGATCTTTAAATCGACATAGTTGCCAAAATTATGCTGATTGGTAAAGGGTTGATCGTAACCGGGCACATGGGTAAAACGATATAAAACTTCTGTTAACAGTAACAAGCCAACACAAACGGCTATCTGTGCATTGGTCGACCACTGAAAAACAAGAAACGCAACAAGTGTCGTGAACGATAATTGCGTCAATACATCCCATAATTCAAATGACAGTCCATTTTGTCTGACAGCATAGTCCAGCACGCCCCAGAAAAATAACCAGAAACAACGCTTTAATATTTTGCGAAAGCGCTGATTCCAGGTCATCCCTTGTTGTACTTGCTTATGCAGCGAATAAGCCATGGCTGTACCGGCCATAAACATAAATGAAGGCTGAATAAGATCCCAAAATCTTAATCCATTCCAGGGATGATGCTCAAATTGGACAAAAAAGCCGTTCAGAAAACTTCCTTCCGTTGCATCCAGCAGGTGGCCATAGAGTTTGGTGCTTTCAAGGGCGAGCAGTACCATAATGAGCCCCCGCATGAAATCGAGTGATAAAAGCCGCTGATAAGGTATTGTTGCTGTATTGGTGGAGGTCATGTAAAATATTTATCCAAAAAAATACCGATAAAACAGGTAATAATAAAAAAAACGGAGCGCAAACGTTTGCTCACCGATATACTTAGGAGGAGCAAAATGAAAAAAGGGTCTCAATTTCTTGAAACCCTTTTTTATTTTATGTTATACCGGAGATACCATCTACAACTTTATAGTAACATTAGCCATAAAGCTCCTGCCCATCTGAGCGCTAAGCACACCCTGACCAACAAAATATTGCTCATCGGTGATATTGTCAATTTTAATGCCCAGCCCAAACCATCGGGCATCATAAAATGCTGTAGCATTAAATAACGAATAAGAAGGAAATGTAAATACACCTGTAGTTGTTGAATTGGCTGTAAGGTGTTCACCTGCATAATTCATCCCGAGTCCAAAACCCAGTCCTTTTAATTTTCCTTGCGGTAAGGTATAGCTGATCCAGGCGTTCGCCAGGTTGGCAGGTCCGGCTGAAACAGGCCGTCTTCCTTCCACTGATTTTGCCGATTTGGTTAGCTTGCTGGTATTATGACCAAAGCCGGCGGCGATATGTAATCCGTTGGTAATATTTGCGGCCAGTTCTATTTCAAATCCCTTACTGGTTTGGGTGCCATCCTGAACGATGACATTATAGTTCATACTATCGCGAACAACGACTTCTGTGCGGCTCATATTTTCCACCTTAATGTTGTAATAACTGGCTGTTATATTAAGCCTGCTATCAATAAGACCCAGTTTAACGCCTCCTTCATATTGTTTTGCCTGTTGGGGTTTCAAAGCGCCTGAGTAATCTGGCAGGGGCTGGGTAACAGGGGCCACATTTGCAAAGCCGTTTAAATAATTGGCAAATAAAGACACCTTGTTTTTAACTACCTGGTATAGTAGACCGAATTTTGGTGAAATGGCAGTTTGGTTATATTCGCTATTGGCCACTTTTGTATTGGTAATACGATTGATGGTGCCTTTACTGCTGTAACGATCGATCCGTACACTTAGCAGAGCGAGCAGGTTATCGGTTACATTCAACACATCAGCGACATAGGCGCTGTACACACTGATCTGGGTATTGTTTCTGATCGGAGATGCTGTGCTGGCGGTCAGCTTCTGGTCTACGGCATAACGCGATATTTTTGAATCGTTTTTATCATTACTCAATTGCCCATTCACATAATCAAAATTTATTGTTGGCGAATTGTTGTTGTTTTCTATTGCGAGTAAATAGTCCACGCCAATCAGTAGCCTGTGCTTTAGGGCGCCGGTGGTAAAATGGCCGTTAATATTCTGTTGTATATCTAGTGCACTGTTAGTGGCATTGTACAGAGCCACATTGCGTGCAAGTGAGTCATCGGTAACCTTTGTAATGGACTGGTATTGATAATACCCATTGGATTTGCGGATATTGTTGGAAATAATAGTCTGTGAGGTCCAGTTATCAGAGAGCTGATAATTAACTACTGCTCGCACATTTACCGTTGGTGTTTTTATGGTCAGGTCATTGTTGGTGTAAGAGCGATTCCAGTCAAACTTTAGTGAATCGGGGCTGCGGGCGATCAACTGCCTGCTGCTGCTCAGAAAAACAACAGCAGCGTTGGTTCCTTCTGCACTGTAAAATTCTGCATTCAGGTTAACCCTGAGCCTGTCGCCGGCACGTAGTTCTACAGCAGGCGCAATCAACAGGGATTTTCTGAAACCGGCATCCTGGAAGCTTTGTTGATTCTGATAAGCAGCGTTTAGCCTGAACAGTACGCTTTTATCTTTATTAACTGGGCCATATACGTCTGCTGTAATACGATGTAAATTAAAACTTCCTGTAGTATAACTTATTTCTCCGTCCAATGAATCAATGGGCTTTTTAGTAACGAGGTTAATCATGCCGCCAAAAGAGGTTAATGGCGCACCAAATAAAGTAGCAGAAGGGCCTTTTAACACTTCAATTCTTTCTACATTCACAGGGTCCATTTCACCGTTCGTTTTTCCCGGTACGCCATCTATCGCCGTAACCTCTGTTCTGAAGCCTCTTACCGTATAAACAGAAAGCCCCCCGGAATTAATACCCCTGTTTACCTGTATCTTGTACAGACCCGGTGTATTTTTAAGCGCATTGCCAAAGTCGGTAGTTACCTGCTCTTTTATTAATTCTTTTGGTATGACTGTATATACCTGAGGGTTCTCCAGGTTGTTTAGCGGCATTTTGGTTCCTGTACCATTTTCTTTTATAACCCGTTTTTCTTTTTTTTCATCTGGCGCTTTCTCCTCCTGTAATTCTTTTACCTCCTTTTTCACAATTGTATCCTTCACTTCCATCGCTTCTTTTACTTTCTTCGCTTCTTTCAGTATCTCCTGACTAACCGGAAGCGTAAAATCAGATACAACGATCTCGCCTTCATAGACGGTGAGCACTTTTTCAACGGGCTGTAATCCGGCATAAAAGACCCGGACGATATAATTGCCCGGTTTAATACCTGAAATTTTATATTCACCCAGTTCATTGGTAGTGTCAGCCAGGTTTTTACTAAACAATTCTACCGTGATACCTTCAGCAGGTTTACCATCTGCCGTGTGTACTTTTCCTTGTATGATCACATCTTCCTGGGCATATAATAATACATGCATACATGTTAGTAAGAAAAACAATGTAAGGAAACGGGAGAAGGTCTTCATGGTTGTTGATTTCTGTTATAGGATAATCCACCCAAAAAGCAAAAATTCTGCCATCTCTTATGAATTATATTCCTCTTGTTATATTTTAATGTGTATTTTTTGTAAGCAGATTTATCGAAGGCCCTGACCAACTATTTCAGGGAATGGCTAATTTCAAAGTATTCATCCCATTCTTTATCATCGGTGAGAAAATTCTGGCATCGATGGTGTATCATAGATTGTTGTAAAAAAAATCATCTGGCATGGAGCCAGATGATTAATTATTCTACAAGATGTTTTAGAGATTCATTGTATTGTTTACTGTTGGTGCATGCTCGTGTCTGTTTTTGTTGATACACTGGTATCACGTGTACTATTGTTTGTGGCAGTACTGTCGGTCGTAGTACCAGTAGTAGATTGCGGCGGATTGCAGGCACCAATGGCAGCCAACACGATTACTAATGAAACAATGATGTTTTTCATAAATTAAATTTTAGTTCAAATATTTCATCAATTCCTTTGCCACCTTAATCTAAATCATTATGTGCTTGAATTTGCAATCGTTGTTCGGATTGTTGTGATTATTCTACAGCAGTTGTAGAATCCGTGCCTTGTTTATTCTACCCCTTACTTCCAATAATTTAACAGTTATTTTGCGTTGTACATTAAAAAAGGAAGTCAAAGGATGGGTTAATCTACAATCAATGCTTGCTCAACAAGTCTCCATTATGATCTACCATCATAACAGATCTTCGAAGGTCGATATGGGTGGGCAATGCTGACAGTTGGTAAACATCATCAGGATCGGCGCATGACAAATTATCAACTTCCAGAAGACCTATTTCCAACCCAAATGAACGTTCCCCCAACAAATTATATACAGCTGCATAAGCCAATTGTAAAATAAATCGCTCGTTGTCTTCCGTGCATAACGGGTGATACACTATAAGATCTTTATCCTCCGGATCATTGCCGTTAAAAGAAAAATACAACTCGCCGGGGTGGATACCTGCGTCTTCTATTTGCTTTTCTATTAAAAAATCAATAGGCACGGGGTCTTCCAGTGCACGAAAACTCCAACCGGGTAACTCAGGCGCTGTGGCCACAAATGCGTCCACCTTTTTAAAATGCATCGATTTGCCATTTACGGTAATGGTTAAGCTGGCAGTTCCTTTATCATCAGGCAACGCTAAACTGAACCCAAAGAATTTGAAATAAGCCCGTAAATGTGCGCTCAATTCATGCAGCCAGTATGCAGCTTCTTTTTTTGGCTTTTTATTCAGGTCAAGATATTCTTTGTTATGACGTTTGAACCACTCCCAGAAATGACGCTTTGGTAATTTGCCCATATAATTTTTTTGTTGTTGAACAAAAAATGGAATCCAGTCTCGGCTGAGCCGAGACGAGATTCCTGGTAAAAACCTTACAAAGTAGCTTCCAACATTCCTTCGTTACCGGGAACATCGGTTGCCATGGCTATGATCTTACTACCAGCCAGCAGACTGTTTGCCTGCGTGGCAGTGTAGATCCAGTCAAGGCCATTTGTATCTTCTTCAGCTTTACCTTCTTCCAATAGTGTGCCATTCGCAGCAACTATTTGCACCCGAACACTCACTACGCGAAAATCATCTATTGCACGAACAGCGATCTTATCGCCAACTGTGCCTTTGTAATTACGCGTATTGATGCTTTTAACTTCGGGCGTAGACAAAAAATCTTCCAACGCTCTGCTATACACGTTTTGCCGCGGTCGCAGGACAGCTGCGTAAGCTTCTGCCAGACCCTTGTCGGCATTTCGGATAACTGCCCGTGCATATCGTGAAGCGATCAGGAATTTTTCCTGTGTTTCTGCTTGCGGAGGTGTTGGACCTCCCTTCCGCTTTCCTGGCGTTTTAGCCACTACTGTTTTACCCTCCCACTCGCGAAATACGAGTTCTTTTCCGAGGGTTCCGCTGAGCTTGCCTGTTACCAGGCTATTGTTTGAATGTGCCATAAAACACTTTGTTTAAAGATGAAAAATTGGGTTGACTTACCAATCGCTGCCTGGGAGAAGGTTCACGGGTTCGCTCTTCCCGTTAGCCCTGAGCGAAACTCCTTTAGCAGTGACTGATGACACAAATGTATATCAGCTACCAACCCGTTTTTTCAAAAATGTGACGGTGTTGTACTGTTGGTGTGACGAACTGAGGAAATGGGTGTGACGAACAGCACTTTCTCCTAGGGAAACACAAATTCAGGTGTGACGAGATTCGAAAAACGGTGTGACGAACTAAGGAAAACGGTGTGATGAATCGCTCTGGCACCTCGGATTCTCCTCGGAACCACCACTATGCTCCCTATGTAGAACCTCGATTTCACCTCGGGCTGACCTCGGAATCCGAGGGCCCGTCCCCGGATTCTCCTCTTTGGCTCCTCGGATTTCAAGGAGGCAAAGAGGACCCAAAGAGGAGGAATCAAGGTATCATTAACATTGCATTGAGGTTACACACCGATCGCGTATACCATACGCATTTTATGCATAAAAATCCTTATTGGTATTTTTTTTATATTGCCAGCATTTTTAACCTCTAAGCTCATTCGTTATGCAGAAGCCTTTTTTTGTGTGGCAGAATAAAGTATTGAAGAATATCAAACCTGAAGAAGTCATGTGCCTGTATACAAAAGGAAACTATACCTATATCATTCTTTCAAATAAATCCGAGTACATAGTGCGATCGAGCCTGGCAAGTGCGTTAAAAAAACTTCCCAGGGACATGTTTATCAAAACACACCGTTCATATGCTGCTTCTATTTATTACATTGATAAAATAGCCAGAGATCATTTAACAGTCGGTAAGGAATTAATTCCTATTGGCAAGCAATATTACGTGTCAGTAATTCGTCAGTTGAATGTTATTGAGTGAGGTTGGTTTCGTTCAGCTGTCTTTCCAGTTCATTCGCAAGCTCATTTGCTCGGCTATCGGGCTGCCTTCTCAGTTCATTGATCGTTTGAAGTATGGTGTGCCTATCGCGTAAAAAGATCTCCTTATCCTTCAGCTCTGTCTTTGTAATTGCCTGATTGAATACCTGGCTCAACCAATGATTAACTTTACAATCAACAACGAGGTGTATTCGGTTACAGGTTCCCTTATTGGCAAGCCGGTGTGGCAGGTTGGCATTGATATACCAGCAATCGCCTTCCTGCATTTGCAGTCGTTCGTTGTCGAGATAAAATTCAACAAAAGGGTTTGTTATGATGGGAAAATGTAACCGGGCTTCTCCTTTTTCAAAATATAATTCCTTATCGGTATGTTCTTTGATCACCGCTCCTGCCTGCAGGTTCAATAAGCGGGCTGATAATTTTTCACATTGCAGGCTATCAAGGAGTGAGCGAACGGAAGGACAGCGCTCCAGTAACGGCGTATCTGCATACACCTCATTATTCAGCGATTCAGCAAACGCGTTCAGGCCACCGCCGGGTGAACGGAACGATAAAACATCCCATCCGCCTTCATAATCATGCTTGTTGAAATGCGGTTGCCAATAACCTGATTGTAGTATTTCAATTTCTTTTTGAATACTTTTGACGTCCACGGGTATTTTCAATAATGCAGATTTAATGATGCTCATGCTGATAAAACTACAAAGATTTAGGGAACTCATTCAATGATCAATGTCATGATTATACAATTAACCGGACTTTCTGGAGCAGGAAAAACCACGTTGGTAGAGGGCGTGAGATCGTTGCTGGAAAACCAATCCTTGAAAACTGAAATTATTGACGGTGATACCTACAGGAAAACCCTTTGCAAAGACCTGGGCTTTTCGAAGGAAGACAGAATGGAGAACATCAGACGGCTTGGGAAGACAGCCTGGTCTTTTAAAGAAAGGGCGGATATCATTATGATTGCCGCCATTAATCCATTTGAAGCAATCAGGAATGAGTTAAGAGAAAAATATAGTACAAAGACGGTATGGATCAAATGCGACCTGCCTGTTCTTATCGAAAGAGATACAAAGGGATTGTACAGGCGGGCATTGTTACACGACGATCATCCCGACAAGATCTTTAATCTTACAGGCGTGAATGATATTTATGAAGTTCCGGCTGACCCAGACCTGGTCATCGATACAAGCAGGGAAACAGCAGCGCAGTCTGTGCAGAAATTTTATGAATTTCTTCTTAGCTCCAGGGCTTCATACATTTCATAAGCAGCTTTGCAATAGGCAGGCACAGGATCACGGATCGCATCTTCCGCAAAAACCCGTTCAGGGTATTTTGCATGATACAGCGCCCGGTTTTTTATTTTTTCCATTTCAGTATCGTTGATAGAAGTGGCGGATATGTCTGCTATCTTTTCTACCATTACTATGGGACCTTCGTTGTAATTGATAGGAATAGCGAGGGCATCTTCTTCCACGATATGCAGAAAAGCCTGAAAATACTTTTCCAGTACCCTGCCAATGTATTCGTCCAGGTTCATCTGTTGTACCTCTTTGCTATCGAAACCCAGCAGAGCAGGTTCAATCAATCCGGGTATTGCATGCATGCCTCTTTGTTTCTGTTGCGACCTCACCACTTCGTCGGGCCGGCGATACAATAAAATAAAAGGTGTGTTCGGATACAGTTCCCTGATCTGTTTATAAAAGAAGATATGCCAGCTATCTGTTTTAATAAACAAGCGTTTTCTATCCTTTTTTACAGGTGCATAGAAGGCAATGGCAGCCTTCAGCAATTGGTGAGGAATATTTTTTTCCGACCGCAGCAATGCATCAAAAAAAGGGACTTCCGAAAGCACAATGTTGGTACGATCCAGCGCAAGCAATTGAGAAGCCAGCGTAGAGCCACATCTTGACACATGAAAGATAAAAGCAGAAGGTGGAACGCTCTCGATCTCATTTGACCAATGAGGCAATAGATCTATACTGCTGATGCTTTTTCGGCTACGGTAGTTCAGTTGCCGGCACCTGGAAATCGTTTGATCAAAAAATGGCTCCTTAAAATCTTCATCGCCTGTATATAGCCATTCACAGCGTGGCCGGCCTTCATCGTTGGAAAGTTTATAAGGTATCCAGTTTGCTAACGCCGATGAGATGTTTGAATCCATAAGAGCGATTTTATAGCTATATGCTTTTGCATATAATTTACATATTTTTTCAATAATTATATCTATTTACATATAATTACAAAAAGGCGTGCAACCCAACACCCACATCCCTCCTTCCTCTTTCTGTTAATATGATTTAATACCAGGCCAATGCCCTTATTCATTTTTAGTAAAAAAATGAGTTAGTTCGTTTGTCCGATGGAGTATGCCAATCTGTCCCGGGAAAGCGATCATTACGTTGCCTTGCAGGAGTTTTATTACCCTTTTTTAAAACAGCTTGACATATGAAACCATTTTTAAACCTTTCCGGAAAATCGCATTTCCGAATAAAGCAAAAGCTGCTGATGGCAGGTATTGCTTTTATGCTTGTATACACAACCGCTGCCCAAACAGTACGTACCGCAGCTAATGCCTCGCAGTTAAATGCAGCCATAGCCGCATCCAGTCCGGGAGATATCATCATTATGACCAATGGAACATGGACCAATGTTACCATTAACTTTAATGCAACGGCAACAGCTACCCAACCTGTTGTACTTAAGGCCCAAACGCCTGGCCAGGTGATTTTGAATGGCAGCTCCAGTCTTGTATTTTCTGCCCCGTATTTAATTGTGAATGGCCTCTATTTTAACGGAGGAGCCTTAACCAGTGGCGCTATTGTAAGGTTCAATTCAACTAATTGCAGGCTTACCAACACAGCCATCGTAAATTATAATCCACCTTCGACGTCTACCAGCTATTACTGGGTGTATTTTGATAATTCTTTCAACCGGGTTGACAACTGTTATTTCAAAGGCAAGAACCATCATCAGCCTGCTATCGGAAACGATGCGTCTGGTTCCAGGAATAATACAGCGGATCATTGTTATTTCAAGGATATGGGTGGATCGGGAAATGGCTCTGAGATATTTCGTATCTGGGGATATGGCGGTAATGAAGAATTGGGAACCGATGGCGCCTTCTTTACAATAGAATACAACCTGTTTGATGCCGCCGATGGCGAAGGCCTGGAAATGATATCCCTGAAATCTAACAGAAATATTGTCCGCTATAACACGATAAAAAACACCAAAGGTGAAATAACATTAAGAAGCGGCAATTTCAATACGATTGAAGGAAACTTCATCTTTGGTAACAACAAAGATGGTTCAAGGGGTATCCGCCTTACCGGTCAGTACCATAAGATCATTAACAACTATATAGAAAATGTAAAAGAAGATGCTATCGTTGTGTATGCGGGAGAGTATATTGATACATTTCTGACTCCGGATTGGCAACCTATTCTCAGGGCAGGAACACCACTCGGACGTGTACCCGCCTATGGACCCGTAAAGAATACGATCATTGCGCATAATACGATTGTAAATCCTGGTGGAGATGGTATGGAGATAGGCGCCGCTTACAAAGTAAGCTGGCCCACAGCGCAGCGGGTGCTGCTGCCGGAAAATTGTACGATCGCCAATAACGTGATTATTAAAAACGGCGGCACTGCCATCAAAAGCCCTGTACAGGATGTGAATCCTCCGCTTGATATTTTTACTTTTCAGCCCAATACATATGCGGGCAATGTCATTTATGGCTCCGTGCTTAACATGAACCCTGCTCCCGCCTCAGGAATAATCACGCAGGATCCATTGATCTCTTTAACGAATGGATTGTACAGGCCTTCAGGCAGCAGTCCTTTGATCAATGCCGGACAGGGAACTTATGTTACAACAGATATGGACGGACAGACCCGGGATGGTAACCCCGACATAGGAGCCGATGAATATTCCAATGCAACTATCGCACGCAAGCCGCTTACACCACAGGATGTAGGTCCGCAATGGCTCAAAGAGGATATTACAGATAACGGCGGTGTTATCACTGCCCAATACACCAACACCTCCAAGCCTGCAGAGAACTTTCCCAGCCTTATTGATAATAACATCGCCACAAAATATTTTATCAACAACAGAACTTCTTTATGGGTGCAATATAAATCCACAGTGCCCGCCATAGCGGTGAAGTACACAATTACTTCAGCCAATGATGTTCCCACACGCGATCCCAGGAACTGGAATTTGCAGGGTTCCAATGATAGTGTTAGCTGGGTTACTCTTGATACACGCACCGATGAAACTTTTGAAACCAGGGCCCTGATCAAAACTTATACTTTTGAGAATACAACGCCCTACCTGTATTACAGGCTCAACATTACCGCTAATAATGGCGCTACCGGAACCCAGTTTGCAGAGTGGGAAATTTATCAGCTTAATATGCAAACACTGTTGGTACGTTTGTTTTTTAATAGTACCCCGGATGGTGACGCACTCCCATTAGCTGCCAATATGATTGAATAAACAGGCAACCTGTGGGTGACCTGCTTTGCTATAACACGTTTTCTTTGTCTGGAGATCAAATAACAGATAACTTATACGAATAAAATTATTACCATGGAAGAAACTAACCCGCTCTCGCGTCGTCAATGGTTGGGAAGACTGGCTGTTCCGGCACTGGCTGGCACCACCACGATAATTGGACTGGACGCAAAAGCATCACAGCGCGATAAGGGAAATGTAGATACTCTTGCCGGCGCCCGTGTTTATAATATTCGTGACCATGGAGCAAAGGGAGACGGAAAGACATTGAACACGAAAGCCATTCAATTGGCCATCGATAAATGCTTTAGCGATGGTGGCGGAACGGTGTTGATCCCCGCCGGTGAATTTCTCTCCGGTACGCTTGAATTAAAATCAAATGTTACGCTTCACCTGGCGGCAGCTGCAAAATTATTGGGTAGTCCCAAACGCGAAGATTATACAGCGGGTAAAGGCGTTCCTTCTGGCAATGGTAATATTGTTTTTTTGTATGCCGTTAATGCAAACAATGTTTCCATAGAAGGAAACGGAACAATAGATGGGAATGGACTTGCATTTTATAATGGCAAAGGAGATAATACCGGTCCCGGCCAACACGGCATTGGCGGAAACTTTGACCGGCCGCACCTGGGCATTTTTCATCAATGCACCAGACTAAGTATGTATGATGTTTTTTGCACTGCCAGCGCCTATCATTGTTTTCGCATACTTGGTTGCAAGCAGGTACATATCGATGGCGTCAGGATCTATAACCGGGTAAACAGGAATAATGATGGCTTCCACTTTAACAACAGCGAATACGTTCACCTCCTAAACAGTGATGTACAATGCCAGGACGATGCCTGTGCACTTTTCGGCAGTAATAAATTTGTAACCATTACCAATTGCACATTCAGCACGCGCTGGTCTGTGTTTCGTTTTGGTGGCGGCCAGTCACAGAACATTGCGGTAAGCAATTGCCTCATATATGATACGTATGGTTGTCCCATTAAAATAAGCGCCGGAAGAGCAAGCATTGAGAACTTCACATTTTCCAATATCATTATGCGCAACGTTACGGGTCCAATTGGCATTGGATTCAGCGGCACTTCAGAGAACAATAACAACAACAAACAGGATGCACCAAAACCGTTTATCAGGGATATTGTATTCAATGCCATTCGCGCTACCGTGGTGGCCCAACCAATAGATCACCCGGATATTCATTTTGGTGTAAGCGTAAGACCCGGAGAAACCAACTCCTGTATTACCTTGAATGCCATGGGTGATTATTATCTGGAGAATATAAGCTTTACAGATGTTCATGTACAGTATGCCGGCGGCGGTACGGCAGCGCAAGCCGCTAAACGTACTGTTCCTGCCATAGCCGCGGAATATTTTGGCGTATGGGATGCTGCACCGGGTGGCCCTCCTGCTTATGGTTTGTATGCCCGTAATGTAAAGGGGCTAACATTGCACAACGTACGCTTTGAATATGACCAGGCAGATGCCAGACCCGCTGTTATTTTTGATAATGTACAGGATGCTTCCATCAATGGCTTCAGTGCAAAAGGCAGCGAAGGAACGGAACTATTAAGATTTATCAATACCAAAGATGTTCTGTTGACAGCTGCACGGGTATTGACCCCGGCCGCCATTTTTTTACAGGTAGAAGGAGCGGCAAGTGATGGTATCGTTGTGAATGGCGGCGATTTGCGAAAAGCCAAAACTGCGTTGACCTTTACTGACGGCGCACCAACAACTGCTGCTGTGGTAAAATAGCCTGGAAGCAGCTGGAATTAAATAAACAATATGTAAGTATGTTTAAATATAGCAATCAATCTTTTGGGGCCTCAAACCAAAAGAAACCAGTAATGTTCTCATTACTGGTTCTGTTATTAATTCAATCGACGGTTCTTGCTCAGGTAACAGATACCACCAAGCCGAAAGCGCCATCACAACGCCCGGGTGCAAGATCACCTGTACCGGATGTATTACCGGGCAAAGGTCTTGCCCAGCATGATTTCCTGTACGCAGGAGGCTGGGATACCAGGAAGGATACACAAACCATATTTCGCATAGTAAATGCGAAAGTAGTATGGACATGGTCCATACCCATTAAAGATCGAAATGGACAACTTAGTGAGTTCAGCGATATACACCAATTATCTAACGGCAATGTTTTGTATGCGTGTAAAACCGGCGCTGCCGAAGTAACACAGGATAGGAAAATAGTTTGGAGTTATGAATGTCCTGCAGGAACAGAATGCCATTCAGCCCAGCCGATAGGATTGAATAAGGTATTCTTATGCCAGAACGGATTACCAGCTAAAGTGATGCTTATAAATAAGAAAACCGGTAAAGTGGAAATGGAGCATATTGTACAAACAGCAAGACCCGATGATCCTAAAAGCGTACACGGCCAATTCCGAAACGTGCGCATGACCACCAAAGGCACTTATTTACTGGCTCATTTAAACATGGGCAAAGTAATAGAATACGATAAAAACTGGAACGTGATGTGGTCGGTGGATGCACCTTCGGCGTGGCTGGCCATACGGCTTACAAATGGCAATACCTTGATCAGTGGCAACCAGCATGGCTATGTACGTGAAGTAAATCCCAAAGGAGAAACGGTCTGGGAAATAAACAAGGACGACTTTCCCGGATTTCCGCTCTACACGGTGCAGGGATTAAACCGGCTGGCAAATGGCAATACTGTTATCAGCAACTGGGGTGGTTCTATTAAAAAAGAAGACTGGGAAAAAGTAGTACAGGTATTGGAAGTAACACCGGATAAAAAATTAGTCTGGGCTTTGCACCAATGGAAAGATCCCGACCTCGGCCCTTCCTCAAACATACAATTGCTCGATGAGAAGGGGAAAGAAGAGAAGGGTGAACTGCAGCGGTGATTGGATGATGGGGAAATTAAAAAGAGGCGCCCATTTAATATTCTGGCCGCCTCAGTATATCTTTTTTAGAAACCTTCTCAACGCGATATCATTAATCCAAGTTTACATCCTCCTTGTAAGGAAGGCATTGTCGAATAAAATTTATCCTCTTTACTGGTATAGTAATCGTCATAAACATACCCATCAAAGGTCTCATAGGTTGATGCCTTATAACGAATGCCGACACCTCCATATACGTCAAGGTACAATCTGAGCTTGTTTTCTTTACGGGTCAGAAAAAATGTGTGACCTATTAATAGTTTCAATCCGTACACATCTACGTTTTCCGTTCGCAGGCCCTGAAAACGATACCCTTCTGCGTTTTTCCATGTAGCCCGCTTATTTTCAAAACGCCAGTTACGATAGAAAATATCTGTTTCGAGAAAAAAACCCATAGCCTTGTTGAGATAGGTTTTCTGATATAATCCCAGCGTAAAGGATTTATACAACTTATTGAAATGGTTATGTCCATAACCGCCTAACGCACCGCTACCGAAACTTTTTATCAATCCTGTGTCCTGCGTACTGGGTCTGTAAGAAAACAGGATACCGTAACGTGTCCTTTTGTTCCCAATAGCAGCATTTACCTCAAAGTTTAAAAAAGCGGCTTCTGTTGGCTTAATACCAAATTCAATCACCCGTTGTGATTTTCCGTGCAGGAAAGTAAAACAACAAATTGCTAATACCAGGACAAAGCGTTCCTTCATAATACTTTTTTAAAGGTTCAGGATTTATTTTTCTGTCTGATATCATTTTTCTCTACCTGAATCTGGAGTGCTGCTTCACTTTTCTAAAAATTGAAGGAGGGATGTCGCTAATTCTTCTACGCGGAATTTTTTCTGACGCTTTATATAAACGCTAATGTATGAAATTACAATAGAAGATTACAATTTTTGACGAGGAATTAATGGGAAACCCTGGACCCTCCCTTCAAAATTTTGTTAGGTTATGCAATAGGTTAAAAAGAGAAATTGATGTTTTGAAAGAAAGGCTTAACCTTTGCAAAAACATCACCATGAAAGCTTTTTTAGGAATGGGGTTATTGGGGTCGAATTTTGTAAGGGCGCTGATTAAAAGAGGAGAACCTGTACAGGTTTGGAACCGGACCACATCAAAAGCACAGGAACTGGAAAAAGAGGGAGCAAAGGCATTTGTACAGGTGCAGGATGCCGTACGGGGCGCTACCGAAATACATTGTACGCTGAAAGACGATGCCGCTGTTGATGAGGTGCTGAAAGCCGCTGAAGCCGGCCTTACACCCGGCGCCATTATCATCGATCATACGACTACTTCACAAGAAGGCGCTGTGAGAAGGACCCGGGCCTGGAAAGAAAAAGGGTTTACATATCAACATGCACCTGTGTTTATGGGACCCACCAATGCACTGGATGGTACCGGGTTTATGCTGTTATCGGGCGATGAAGCCATTATCAATACGCTTTCGCCTTCTCTTTCTACCATGACCGGTAAACTGCTTTATTTCGGAACCGAACCAGGTAAAGCCGCTGCCATGAAACTGGCGGGCAATGCTTTTTTAGTTTGCTTAACTGCCGGCTTAAAGGACACGCTTACTTTATCAAAAGCGCTTGGTGTTTCAATAGAAGATCTGCTTACACTATTCAATTCGTGGAACCCCGGCGCTCATGTACAGGCCCGGTTGCAACGCATGACCGGTGCCGATCATACCCAACCATCCTGGGAGCTGAATATGGCTCGTAAAGACACCCAGCTATTTTTGGATGCAGCTCAGCAAACCAACAACCAACTGCTACTGATGCCCGCCATTGCCGCCCTTATGGATGAATTTATCAGCAAAGGCTTTGGCAACCACGATTGGACGGTAATTGGAAAATAAAGAGAGGCGCTTATGGCTGTTACTTTTCGATAGCAGAAAATTGATATCTTACAACGGTCGCCTTAGGCGACCTTTTATTTTTATTAAACGGGCATATTTATGGCAGCTACCGGAACGGGAGAATCGGGGAAGAGGGATGTACACAACTGCAACAAGCTATCTGTTGGCAATTTTAGCATCCTTAGCCGGATGGCGACTTTGTACTGGCAGGTTAAAAGGCAGGAGCGGTTTCTTAAGATCCGTTTGCCGGCTTTGATGGCGGAGGTTGTTCCCGATCATTATCAGTCCTTCTCTGCGTCGCACATAAAAAGAATTACCAAATACTGGCAGCTCGGTCTAAATATAATATGTGAGAACCTGTACCATTTAACCGGTAAAAAATTAAATGCGGAAGAGTATAACCGGATCATCCTGTTAAGTGTTTTCGGACCGTTATTCGATGATCTGTTTGATGAGAAGATCCTGGATCATGATCAGATCGAATCACTGGTTGCCAACCCTGATGAATATGTTGCCCTAAACAAAACGGATGATCTCGTTAAAGAGATATACCTGGAAATTTTGCAGCTTACCCCCAACGAGCAACAGTTTAAAGAGCATTTACAAAAGGTCTTCTACTGGCAAAAGGAATCGTTGAAACAGTTGAACGAGAACATCACCGAAGAAGAACTTTATACAATCACCTATAACAAGAGCTATTATGCGATCCTGTTATATTGCGCGGTGTTGGACCATTATCCCGGTCAGGAAATGCTGGAGATGCTTTACCCCATTGCCGGCCTGATGCAGCTTACCAATGATGCTTTTGATGTTTGGAAAGATGTGCAAAGCAAAGTGTTTACGCTTCCAAACCTGTACCGGAACTTTGAACAGCTTCAGCAACACTTCATGGCCGAAATAGCCAGTATCAATAATAAACTATGCCAATTACCTTATCCCCAAAAAGCCAGGCAAACCTACGCCATCACCATTCATTCCCTGCATGCCATGGGTTGGATGTCGCTTGAACAGCTAAAGAACGTTACGAAAAACACCTCCAATTTTGCAGAGCTGAGCACTTTGAGCCGGGAAGCATTGGTATGTGATATGGATAGTATAAAACAACAAATGGAATGGTTAAAGCATATCAAACGCCTTAGCAATCACTATTAAGTTCTTATCAAAACAACAAAAAGGGCATCCACCAGTTGGCAGATGCCTTTTGCATAGGAACCAGGCTAATGGTAAATATTTCGAGTAAATTGGAGATTAGGATATAAATGCCATTCTGTGGAAACAGGACGGCTTCTACTTACTAGCTATGAAACAAGAAACTTTTAATCAGAGCCCTGAAATCAGTTTAAATATTTTAATGGCGCTATGCTCGTTGTAATTTTTGTAACTCCTGCACTTTAGCTTCTACAAAAAACGTTTCTTCCTGTATCACATCCACATAACATGCTTTTTGCAGGTTGAGAAATTCCTTATCCTCACGCATTGAAATAATGGCTTCTTTATCCAGCTCGCATTTTACCCGTACCAGGGAAGGGAATTTTTCCTTAACCAATTCCAGGACGTTTTCCCAGCTAAATTTTTTGTCTTTGGTAACCTTGGGCGTGCCGGTACGAAAGCCAATGATGCTATGTAATAGATCGAGGCTTTTACGTTTGCCCCAGTTGTCTTTTTGCTCTTTTGCATACATCTCCAACACTTCAAATTGCTTTTCTTTTTCACGGATCAGATAAATGATCTCATCCTGAAACTCATCTTTGATGCTATTGATGCGCTCGTTCATTTGCGCTTCGATAGATGAAAGCCTGCCAGCTATTTCAGCATACATGGCAGAGGCTTCCTGAGCTTGTTCATAATCAACATTGTTGATCACTCTTCTTTTTTCGCGTATCATATTTTTGGAATTTATTTGGTTGTTAAATAGATCGCTTTTGTTTGTGTTGGAGTCAGCAGCAATTTTTTGTTTTACAATATCTGTGGGAACTATTTTCATAGGTAATGCTTTTTGTTTTTTAATTTTTGTTACAATCAATCAGTTCGAAAAAATTCTTTACAGGTTCATAATATTTCAGGAATTTTTCATCCTGTGCATCCAGCCAGTTGTAACCACTGCGAATACCTTTAATTACACCAGCATGATCGGTGGCACCTGTACGTTTTGCCAGCAAACAATAAGAAATATGCGGAAATCTTTTTTTGCCAGCCATCCATAATAATTTTCTCATAATGGGTCTGTCGTTCGCCCTGCTCTTATCACTTACCCATGCAAGCTGAACATTCCAGCATTCACACATCGCTTCGAACAATTGTTTCAGTTCATCTTCACCCAATTTATTCGGATAGCGCGGTACCAATACCACATCAATGCCCACTTGTTGTTGAATTTCAAATTGTGCACGCGTAATTGCATAGCTTACGATTGATAACTCTTTTTTTGTAAGTACATTCATATTGCTTCCGATTTTATTATTTCTCTAATCATTAATTTGTAACCATTGCTCATTATTAATCCCACCCCCGAAAGCTCATTAGCCAATACACGTGCATCATGCCAATTGCGATACAGCATTTCTTTCTCGTCAATAGAAAGTTCACAACATTTCAAAAGGGTGCCGGTGAATACATAATCCCTGTCGAGCCATTCTTCTTTCCACCATTTCCAGAAAATGGGGTGCTGTAGCACTTCGTCAATAGCCCCGGGATCTTTTGATATATAATATTGCAGGTACAAACAGCCGCACTGATACTGAAAGGCTCCATACTGCAGTTCACTCCAATTCAACCAATCACATATTTGCGATTTGAATTCCGTAGCCGGATTATCTTGTAATAATATATATGTCATGGTCAGGCGACTTAAAAAGCATTGATTAATCAGTAATTCCCCTCAATTCAAATTCACGTTATAGTTTAATGGCTTTAGCAGGGTCTTTCAAGTATCATCAGCACAAGGAGTCGATTTTTGGGGATAAAGCCCTAACCACATGAATATCTGCCACAAGAGTTGTCACACACCGCCCGCGTAGTGCTGTTTCGTCGTATTTTTGCATACTTTTAGCCTCTTGCATATTTGTATCGCTATTTGATACAGCAAATATATGCCTCATTTTTCGACATTCCAATAAATGAGGCAAAAAATTTACTTTATGTCAACTTTTTTTGCAAGCAATCTGTCTTTTTTAAGGAAAAAAAAGGGGTTGACCCAAATAGAAGTCGCTACCGCACTGGGTTTGAAGCGTAATACCTTTTCAAATTACGAAACCACCCATTCTGAGCCGGATTTGGGCACATTAGAAAAAATTGCCTCATTTTTCGACATTTCGATTGACGAGTTACTCAGCATTGACCTGTCAAAGGAGGCCCTTATTGAATACAGGGAAGGAGATGAGAACAAAGAAGTCACAAAAACAGGCGGAAACAACACCCCGCAAACCGGTCAATTGTTACCGCCGATCGATGATGACATGCCGGTTTCTGTTGTTGGTAATACATTATTTCCTTACCGCCGGTTCCAGGCGCCAAAAATTATCACTGTAGATAGTCAGGGTGAAGAGAACATTATATATGTGCCTGTAAAGGCCAGGGCTGGTTATTTATCTGGATATGGCGATGCCCAGTTTATTCAATCTTTATCTGCCTACCGGTTGCCCGGTTATACCAATGGTACTTACCGGATATTTGAAGTGGAGGGGCATTCCATGTTTCCCACCTTGCAGGATGCCGACCGCGTTATTGCCCGTTGGGCCGATATTTCAGAAGTTCGCGACGACCGCGTTTATGTGCTCGTTACCCGTTTCTCCGGGGTATTAATTAAGCGGTTGATCAACCGCCATCATGAAGGAAAGATCATTGTAAAAAGCGATAATAATCCTACCGGCGAATTCCCCACCATCGTTTTGGATGTAGATGAGGTTACCGAGATCTGGTATGTAGTTGAACGATGGACAAAGCAACTGCCTGGTCCGGGGGAAATTTATAAACGACTGGTGAATATAGAAGCAGAACTGGCGATGCTCAAGCAACGCTTTGGGCAGTAGACCTTTCTTATAAATAATCTTAAAAAGCGATGTCGGGTCCTGTTGGATCCGGCATCGCTTTTATACAGGCTCACATATATATCATTCAATGATCAAAGTTGACATGGAATGTGGCAAGCTTGTAATCGCTGCCGCATGGCCCAGAAGCCATACGTTGTATGCAACGGAATCGTTCGATAGATTTAAAACCTCCACAACCAATTTGCCATCGGGATTTATAAACGCAGTGGTTGCCAGTTTATCGCGGCTCGAAACGCTGCCTATTCGCCGGGCTCCTGCTTTCATAAACTTCGAGAAATGTCCTAAATAATAATACGCATTCGTGTAAATCAATTTGCCCGTTCTGGTATCGGCATGTACAGGCGCAAAACAAAAATTGCCCACGTGATTCGGTCCGCCGGTTTCATCAAGAAGTATATTCCAGTCGGTCCAGGCTACCGTACCATTATTAAAATCATTGATCATGGAGAAACCATATCGCTCACCGATTGCCCAGTCGGTAATACGGTTCATATCAAATTTCTCCACACATCCCTCGGTAAAAATGAGATTCTTATCTGGAAATGTTTCGTGTACTCTTTTCAGGTTCTCAAATTGCATGGCGCTGCCAGTCCAGGTTTCGTACCAGTGAAAACCTATGCCCCAAACATACCGGGCTGCAGCCGGATCATTTAAAATAGTAGTCGCCCGCTGATACAACAGATCGCGGTTATGGTCCCACGCAATCAGTTTTTTATTCCCCAGGCCTTGTTGCTGCAGGGTTGGACCTAAATATTTCTTTATAAAATCCCGTTCTTCTTCCGCCGTATAAATGCACGATTCCCAGCGTTGCTTTGCCATGGGTTCATTTTGCACAGTTAAACCCCATACGGGAATGCCTTTTGCCTCATAGGCCTTTATATACTTCACATAATAATTTGCCCAGCTTTGTTTATAGTTCTCTTTTAATTTTCCGCCCTGCAACATGTTGTTGTTATCTTTCATCCAGGCCGGCGGGCTCCAGGGACTGATAAACAATGGCAGTTTACCACCTGCAGCTGCTATTGCCCGCCTGATCATAGGGATACGATATGCCTCATCGTGCTTTACATTAAATGTTTTCAACGCTGCATCATTGTCTGCAACATAGGTATAGCTGTCGCTCGAAAAATCGCAACTGTTCATATTTGTTCGCAACAGTGAGTAACCGATCCCATTCCCGGCATTGAAGTAAGCGTTTATCAGCTCCTCCTGGTTGGCGGCGGGCAATTTGGCAAATGTTTCGGCGCTGGCATCTGTAATGGCGCCACCTATGCCGGTTATGGTTTGAAATTTTCTGGCCGCATCTATAAACACACAAGGCTGTGTTTCCAATGGCTGGCCAAAAGGCGCAAGGGTAAGCGTGGCTGTTTTGGAAAGGCGATATTCTGTGTTTTCAGCGGTGGTATAAACCGTAACGGTTTTATAGGACGTTTTGGAATATGCCCTGGTAGTTTCTTGCTGGGCATGTACATTAACAATCAGGATAACGGAAATTAAAAACGGGACAGGAATTTTCATTGTTTATCAGTTTTACCTTTTACCATACATAGGTTCCTACAGCACCGCCATTCAGGCTGGTGGTTATCATTTTGCCATTAAATTTTATATTGAAGGACTCCGCGCTTGTTCCTTTATTTAATGCAATCAACACTTTTTTGCCTGCGGGGTTTTTAAATGCTACTGTTACGATAGAACCTGCATTGTTAGAACCAATCCGTACCGAACCGGGACGAACAAATTTTGAACCGTGCGCGATAATGTAATACGATACATTTCTTGTTACGGTAGTACCAATAGTGAGGGCTCCTAAACAGCTTGAACAACCGCCGGGCGTATGCGGTTGATAACCGGGATCTGCCGCCAGGTTCCATTCCAGTACATTCCGGCTCCAGTTCCGCGTAGCGCCGATGACCAGGTTTTCAACGTGCCATTGCAGATCGCCGCTGAAATTACCAGGACCACCTACCCATTGCTCGGTGAAGTAAACATGTTTGTCGGGGTGCGCATTATGCACCTGGGTAAGCGCGGTGATGCTGCCGCCATACAAATGAAATGCAGAACCATCAACATATGGTTTGGCTGCCGGATCATTTAAAATGGCCAGCGGATAATCGGGCCGGTCGGCATTGTGATCGTATGCAATTATTTTAGTAGCAATACCGGCCGCAACGAAGGCAGGACCCAAATGATCTTTTATGAATGTTGCCTGTTCTGCAGCCTGCATTACCATACTGGGGTTGTTACCACCATGTAATGGTTCATTTTGGGGTGTGATGGCATCAATGGAAATGCCTTCTTCCTTCATGGCCTGTATATATTTCACAAAATAGTTTGCATAGGCGGAATAATATTCGGGTTTCAGGCTGCCACCCACAAAACTGTTCTTTGTTTTCATCCATACGGGGGCCGACCATGGCGAGCCTAATATTTTTATGGATGGATTTAATGCAATGATCTTTTTCAGGATGGGTATCAGGTCCTGTTTTTCCCTGTCAATACTGAAATGCGCCAGGGTTGCATCGGTTTCACCGGTAGGCATATCATTATAAGTGAAGGTAGTAGCGCTCAGGTCAGAGGCGCCGATACTAATACGCAAATAACTAACCCCGATGTTTGTACTGTCCCACAAAAAAAGTTCCTTTAATAATGGATCGAGTGTAGAAGCAGGCAGTGCATTCAACAACGAAGCGCTTCCTCCGGTCAACGTATATCCGAAGCCATCGATCGATTGAAATGTTTGCGTGGTGTCTACCTCAATGGTAGTACCGGCATTGCCGGTTCCTGAAAATACCAGGCTTACATTCTGCCTGTTGAACAGGGCAAGCTGATCAGGCTGTGTTAAATAAAACAGCACCTCCGTTGCTACCGGCGGCGGCGGCGAGGGTGGCGGATTTTCTGTGACCTTGCTTTTGTTGCAACTGCCGGTCAGCATCAGCCAAACCAACCATAAACCAACACTATTAAACATAACGAATGAATAATTTCTTTTTACTGACTTCATCGGATAAGTTTTGTTAAGGTGTGCCATACTATAAAAGTGTGACACACCTTAATACTTAGGATCCTGGGCGTCCTATTGAAAAGTTTGTGGTTTGAGGTTTATGGTTTGTGGTTCGCTCAAAGTGCGGCAGCAACCTCAAACAACAAACCATAAACTACAAACTAATTATACAGCGGATTCTGCTTGATATTCGTCCCCTGTGTTTCACGGTAAGGAATGGGGAATATTTCATGTTTTCCCTGTACAAAACCCTTGCTTCCCAAAACAGCAGGCGCATCGCCCCACCGTACTAGGTCGAACCAACGGTGTCCTTCACCTGCCAGCTCAGCCCTGCGTTCGCTTTTAATAGCGGCCAGGGTAACCGGCACGGAAGTCAATCCAGCACGTGTTCTTACCGCATCCAGTAAGGCCTGCGCCCTGGCGCCGGTAGCGCCCAATGCTTCGGCTTCCATTAAATAGGTATCGGCCAACCGGATGATATACGTGTTTTGCCGATAATTCAGGTCGGCGGCACCAGTACCTTTTGATACGTCAACTTTACGCGGCAGAAATTTATTCAGGAAATACCCGGTATTCATGTAACCGGCAATGTATTTGGCCTTACCGGCTGATTGCAGCACATTCATATCAATCAAAGTAGCATCCTTACGTGGGTCATTTTTTATAAAATCATAAAAATTCTGTGTAAACACCAGGAAGCTCCAGCCAGATGGCAGGTCTGGTGCAGAAGGATCTAATCTTTCATAACTTCTCGGCCCTACCATAACATTCACCGTATTGCCTTCATCACGGCCACTGCCCCAGAAACCCCAGTCGGAGTTGCCGGCAGCACTATGCGTTTCTTCCAGGATAGATTCGCTGTTATACTTGTTCGAAACAGTCCACAGGTCACTGAAGTTAATTAAGAGCTTATAACCAAATGTACTGGTGCCCCCGGGTGTGCCATTTACTTCGGCCAGTTGCTGGGCAGCCAGCGCATTCTTTTTCTCGTACAGGTAAACTTTTCCCAATAATGCTTTGGCAGCGCCTTTGGTAAAACGGCCGCCTTCAGTGGCAGCATTAATAGTTGCCGGCAAATCGGTGATCGCGTCAGTGAGGTCTTTTTCAATCTGCGCATATACATCTTCGGGCTTTGCCTGTTCCACATCATACATGTTGGCGGTATTTAAGGGATCCAGGATCAATGGAACGTTCTTAAACATGCGCACCAGGTTGAAATAATAAAATGCCCGCAATGCTTTTGCTTCAGCAGCAAATCGTTTTATCAAATTACCATCCATGGGTACATTAGGCAGCTTTTGCAGCAGTATATTGGCTCTGGCTATACCCTGATAAGGATCATTCCAATAGCTAACTGCCATTATGTTGGCTGTCATGGTATAATTTGAGAAAGACTGCAATTGCGTGCCATCGGTGGCGCCACCGCCTCCGGTAACATGATCGTCGGAGCCCGAGTTCATCAGCGCGAGCATATTTTCAAACCCACCTGAATTTTTTCTCAACGGATCATATACACCAACCAGCGCAGCATAAGCCTGGTCCTGATTGCTATAGTAATATTCAGTTAGAAACTGACCCTGCGGTTGTATATCAACGAAACTTTTTTTACATGCACCCAGGGTATTGATAATAATTACCGCAATAATTAAGTAGTTTATTTTTATGGTTCGCATAACCTGTAATTAGTTTGGTGAATAATTAGAATTGCAACTGTACGCCGCCAACAAATGAACGGGCCTGTGGATAAACGCCTCTGTCAACGCCAAACACAACACCACCAATTTCCGGATCATAGCCGGTGTATCCGGTTATGGTGAACAAATTCTCGGCAGTTACATACACCCGCAGTCTGCTGGCTTTTATCTTGCTTACCAGTCTTTCAGGTAAAGTATAACCCAACTGCACCAGTTTGAAACGGGTATAATCACCTTTCTCCAGGTAGAAATTGGACATTCTTGTAAAGTTGCCATTGGCGTCATTGTTTGTCAAACGCGGATTATCGTTCGAAGTGCCTTCGCCTGTCCACCGACCCAACACTTCTGTTTGATAGTTGGCGGTACCAATATCAAGGCGGCGCAATCCCTGGAATATTTTGTTGCCTCCGGCGCCTTGAAAAAATACCATTAAGTCGAACTCTTTATAACCGGCATTCAGCGTTAAGCCATATGAATATTTGGGAATACTGCTGCCCAGCCAGGTCTTATCCAGATTATCATTGGTGATCATGCCATCATCATTGACATCTACCCAGCGGAAATCACCGGGTTTGGCGTTAGGTTGTAACAGATCGCCACTCTTATTTTTATAGGCATTGATCTCGGCCTGGTTTTGAAAGATACCGGCTGTTTGAAAACCAAAGAAGGCGTTATACGATTGGTTTTTTTCTATACGGGTTACAGCACCCATCGTTTGGAAACTGGCTTCACCAACTATAAAATCGGCATCCTTCTGTATATAAGTAACTTTATTTTTCAGGGAAGAAAAATTAGCATTCACGCCCAGGTTGAACTCACCAATGCTTTTACGATAACCCAATTCAATATCTACTCCGCGGTTTTCCATATCAGCCAAATTGGCTACCGGTGAAACACTTACGCCTACATAGCCAGGGATGGTAACCGGACGTAAAATGCCAGTGGTCTTTTTGATAAAGTAATCTACACTCAGGGTAAGCGACCTGATCAATTGCGCATCAAAACCAATATTGGTTTGCGATGTTTCTTCCCAATGCAAATCTTTGTTATCAAGCGATTCCGGTGCATATCCGGTGGTAATGTTATCCTGGTTACCCAATGTATAGTTGAACCCACCTGTTACTGTAGATAAATAACCAAAGTTCCTGATGGCATCATTACCTACCACACCATACCCACCTCTGAACTTTAACCGGTCTACAATTTTGTTAGCTGGCCAAAACGCTTCATTCGAAGCATTCCAACCCAATGAGAAGGACGGGAACACGCCATATTTTTTATTAAACCCAAACCTTGTTGAACCATCCCTTCTGATGATACCGGTGAACAGGTATTTTTCGTCATAGTTATAACTTAACCGGGCAAACAGCGATGACAATTTGTGTTTGACGAGGTCAGAGGCTGTCGTGTTCCTGCTTGTCGCTGGTATATCGAAGTTAAAAGAGGCATCCTTGTAACTCGAGATAGGAAGGTTTGAATACGTGATATTGGACCCACCGCCGATATTCTCTACGTAAGCGCCCTGGCCCAATAACATCGTTACATTATGCTTATCGAAACTATTGGTATACGTTAATGTATTTTCAATATTCCAGTTGAAGCTGTTGTTATTGGTTTTATTAAAATTATTCTGTGAAGTTTTTACCGTAGCACTCAGGTAATAGAAAGGCGTGAATCCCTGGCTGCCCCAATAGGCTAATTTGCCACCCAGTGTTGATCTTACTTTAAAATGTTTACCAAGAGCAGCTTCGAGATATGTATTACCCACAAAATCGTCGGACCAGCCATACTGTCCCAACCGGGTTTGAATATACGCGACAGGGTTGCTCATTTCCTGGCCTACTACCCCTGAAATTCCATACGGGTTTCCGTCTTTATCTTTTATTGTCGGATTATTGCTGTAAGGATTTGCATTGGCAATGGCCGGATCTGTAATGATCAACGGAGTAACAGGATCGAGATTGATGGCTGAAGATAACGGACCGCCAAATTCGCTGTTGGTATTACCAATGCCAACTGTTTTCTGATGTGAGTACCCTAAGTTCTCTCCAAAGGTTAGGAACTTTGTAAGCTTATGTGTGGAATTGATCCGGATATTTTTCCGGGTATAATTCGAGATCGGTCCGGCAACAATACCTTCCTGGTCCTGGTAACCGAACGACATATAAAAGGAGGACCTTTCACTTCCACCGCTCAGGCTTACTTCATGCGAATAGCGGGCCGCCTTATTAAAAATAGCATCCTGCCAATCGGTGCCAGCGCCCAGTGAAGCAGGATCAGCATATACTTTGGCGCCACCGGCATTCACCGATTTCTCATTTATAATAGTGGCATACTGAGTGGCATTCAACAGATCCAGTTTTTTATTCACCCTGGATATACCATAGAATCCATTATAGTTCACAGTTAGCCGGCCACTTTTGCCTTTTTTTGTGGTAACCAGAATTACACCAGAAGCGGCCCGGGTTCCATAAATAGCAGAGGAAGCGGCATCTTTCAATACTTCAATAGATTCAATGTCACTTTGGTTCAGGAAACCAATACCACCCTGATCTACCACCACACCGTCTACTACCCATAGCGGATTGTTGCCGCCTTCGCCAGGATTGCCCTGGTTAAATGTAGTAATACCCCGTACCCGGATGGTAGACGCAGAACCAGGCTGGCCATTGTTCTGGGCAATGCTTACACCAGCTACCCTTCCCTGTAAGGCCTGCTCAATCCGGTTACTGGGCACATTTTCCAGGTCTTTTGCCTTTACACTGGAGATGGCCCCCGTAACCACTTTTTTACTTTGGGTACCATACCCGATCACGACCACCTCATCGAGGTCTAAGGACCCTACGTCTTCCAGTTGTACAGTTAAAGAGCCGCTTTCGGGAATGGCTAGTTCCCGGTTGGTCATGCCAACAAAAGAAACAACCAACAGGACTTTCCTGTTGGGAACCTTAAGAGAGAAGTTGCCGCTGGCATCAGTTGTAGTACCCAAATTTGTTCCTTTAACAGCTACGGTAGCCCCTATTACAGGCTCACCATTTTTGGTATTGACCTTACCGGTCACGACCATATCCTGTGCCAACACAGGCGACAAGAGAGCCTGTAATACAAGCAATACGACGACAAAGCGCAGAATTTTCATATGCAAGTCAGTTGTTAGTTAATAATGTTTCAATCGATAATCTAAAGTAGCCAGATGAGGGACCCTGGCCTAATAAGGCGCCCAATCAATACCCCATCAAACTCCGCATATGTGTAGTGTATGCAGTTTTTTACCCCCTCTTTACCACATCATAAGGTTTATGCCCTGAGCGGTGGCGTTGCAATGCATTTCCTGCCAACTAAAAAGCCCCCGCAATCTGCGGGGGCCTTTCAAATAATTGATAGATTTTAATTGGCTGTTGTAAACTGTAAGGAGCGGATGTTCATTCCGCCTGCATTTATATATATGCGCAGGATATTCGCACCTTTTTTCAGCGCTATATCATGTATTGCCAGAGATTGCCAGCCAGTAGCTTTGGGAACAGTAACCCCTTTGGCATTGATATTATTATTTACAGCAATTGATAGTTTTCCGTTTTCCTGCTCCGTGTTGCAATCCAGTTTAAGTTGATAATGACCGCCTTTTACCACATTGATGGTGTATTGAAGCCATTCTCCTGCTTCTGTATTGGTTACAAAATAGCTATCTGTTTTTGCGGAGTCAGCAGCAATATCAACCCCATCATTGCGATACATTCGGCCACGGTTACCGCCCCGTTTACCATTTGAAATATGGTAGTCGGCTGTATCGGCGTCAAAATATGCAGTGCCATTTCTACCTAAATCATAATCAACCGCTTTTACAACAGCGCCATTTTTAATAACATGTGTTTTAAAAGGAATACTGGCTTGTGAGAAAGGCTGCCTGATCAACGCATCCAGCACATCGCGTTTTATGATCGTGTTTTCCAGTTTGATGGCAGTTGCCAGTTGCATAAGACCGTTATAGGCTTCCGTTTCGGATGGCCGCGGTCCATCGCCCGACCAGTATTCGATTATTTTGTCATATTCCTTATTCGACTGCACCTGCATCGGGTTATTATTCCCTAATTTTTTCAACGGCCACCAGGCCCAGCCAATATTATTTGCCTCCAGCAACTGAACTGCTTCTGTAAACCATACATTGGAGTTTTCACCGGTTTCACCCAACCAAACCGGTACATTGTATTTATTTCTTGTATCCAGTATGTGTTGAATTGCTTCTGTATTATTAAAGTTCCAGTATTTATGAAAGCTCAACCCCATATTGTTGTCCCAGGGCGGCAGGATACCATTATAATTATTACCCCAGCCATTTCCTTCTATAATGATGAGATGTTCTTTATCAACCTCGCGGATGGCCCTGGTTATATCCATCATTAATTGTTTGAGTGGCTGATTTCCTTTTTCTTTCAATCCGTTCTTATCATTGGCCAGGTCTTCAAAGCCCCAGTTTGGTTCGTTCAAAATATCGTAACCACCTATCCAGGGTTCATGCGCATATCTTTCAGCCAGTTTTTTCCACAGCGCGATCGTTTTTTGCCGGTTCGCCTCGCTTTCCCACAATGACGGTTTTGACGCATCGCGGTCGGAGATATTCAGATCATTTCCCTGTCCGCCTGGCGCAGCATGCAAGTCCAGAATGAGGTACATGTTATTAGCCTTACACCAGGCGAGCAGGCTGTCGGTCATTTGAAATCCTTTGTCGACCCAGGTTTGTTTTCCCGCTTCCCGCTCCTGGTCAACCGGCAGCGTATATAAATTGTAATGCATTGGCAATCGAATGGAATTAAAGCCCCACGCTTTCATGGAGTCGATATCCACCTTCCGGGTATGATTTGACAGCCAGGCATTGTAAAAGGTCTGGGTTTTTTCTTCGCCGATCAGGTCGGCAATACGTGACCGGATCTTGTGCTGCATACCCTGGCCATTCACCCGTAACATATAACCTTCCTGCAACATCCATCCGCCCAAACCCACACCGCGAAGTAAGATGTTTTGTCCTTTTTCATTAACGATCTGTTTACCGCTGGCCTTTAAAAAACCCTGAGCATTGATTTCGGGTCCACTTAATATAATAAGGAGTAAAAGCAAGATCGTTCGTTTGATATGTTGCATCGGGTTTTTAGTTTGTTGGTTTTATTGCGGAACAGGCATTCAACACAACTAAATTAGAACACTGTGAATAAAATCTGCGCTCAGGCACCCCATCAATACCACATCATAAAGTACATAAATAGTTAAAATACAATCACTTTACCCCATTAACACCTTATCGGCCCCCATTTTCCTATGATGTATTTACTTAACTTAGTAGTCGATTGCTTCAATTGCCTGTCATCATGAGAAAACTGCTGCTCACCATATGCTTCATTGGTTTGTTAAAAGGGTTTACCCAAAACACCATAGCGCTCCCCGGGATCATCAACTATTCCAAACAGGTTTATAATGCCGGCACCCAGAACTGGAAGATTGTCCAGGATAAAAAGGGGATCATGTACGCGGCCAATGATGAAGGCCTGTTAAGTTTTGACGGAAGTTTCTGGAAGAAATATACATTACCCGGCGGCACCGGTGTTCGTTCGCTGGCCATCGGCAACGACGGTCGTATTTATATTGGTTCACAGGGTGAAATTGGGTTTTTTGAACCGGGTAAGAACGGAAAGCTTGAGTACAAATCGCTGAATGAACTGATCCCCGATAATGAAAAGGATTTTACCGATATCTGGGATGTTATCCCGGTTGGGAATGAAGTCTTTTTCCGTGCCTTCAGAAAGATCTTTCAACTGCAAAACGAAAAGATCACCGTTTTCGGCAACGCGGCCTGGAGTTACCTGGGGTTACATCATAACAAACTCATCAGCAAAGCCTGGCAAAAAGGCCTGTTACAATTTCAAAACGGGACCTGGACGCCATTTTCCAAAGCCGGATTTTTTTCGGAGAAAACAGAGGTCACGGCAATTGTTCCATTGGAAGGGGATAGCTCGCTGTTGCTTACCAAACATCATGGTTCCTATATTTTATTTGGAGAAGAGATCACCCCATTTGACACGCCGGATATGCAGCTGATCAATGAAAAGAATCCTTACAGCGCGGCGGTGATCGACAAAAACCAGATCGCAATTATTACCAACCTGGCTGGTTGTTTTATCATCAATCAAAAAGGGGAGATTACCCAACGGCTTTCCAAACAGGACGGCTTGCAAAGCAATAATATCCTGAGTGTTTTTGTAGACCGGAAAAAAAATATCTGGCTGGGGTTGGATAATGGAATCGACTTCATTGCATACAACAATGCTATCAAACATATTTACCCCGATTACCAGGAACACAGCGCCGGCAAAGCAGCCATTATCTTTAAAAACAATTTATACATAGGCACATCCAACGGGGTGTACCATGCTCCTCTTTCCGCTCAAAAAGATATTGGGTTTATTAAAAGCAAATTTGAATTGATACCAGGCCCCAAAGGGCAGGTATGGAACCTTTCTGAATTAAACGGCCAATTGGTAATGGGACATAACGATGGTTTTTTTGCCATTGAAAACCAAACAGCCCGGATGATCGACAGCAGTTCGGGCTTCTGGACTTTTTTACCTTTAAGTAATGTGACCCCTTCCCCGGTGATAGTAGCAGGGACCTATAACGGGTTGAATTTTTACAATTTTGAGAATGGCCGGTTTACCAACCCGAATGTTCATTCTCATTTTGAATCGGCCCGTTTTGTTGCCGTTGACAATAATATTGCATGGGCGGCCCACCCCTACAAAGGCTTATATAAAATTGAATTGAACGGTGGCACCAAGCCAACCTATACACCTTACAAAGACACGAAGGGCATACTTGCCAATAACTACAATCACATTTTCAAAATAAAAAGCCGGGTCGTTCTTTCCAATGAAAAAGGCATATTTGAATACAACCCAAAAACCGGTGACTTTGAGCCATCTGTTTTTTTGAAAAAGATATTACCCAACGTACCTATCCGGTATATGAAAGAAGATGGCAATGGAAATATCTGGTTTGTACACGACCGGCGTCTCGGGGTTTCAGATCTATCGGGCAAACAACCACGGCTCATTTACTTTCCTGAATTGAACAGCAAGATCACCGGGAATGGGCTGGAATATATTTATCCCTATAACAGCAATAATATTTTTATAGCAGCCGAGGAAGGTTTCTATTTAGTGAATTACGATCAGTACAAACAATTTAAAGAAGACATTCCGGTACAGATAAGTGATGTGCATATTGTTAACAAACGAGACAGCACCATTTTTGGCGGATACTTTAACAAAGAGGGCGATCAGCAACAATTAGTGAATGAGGAGGTCCCTGAAATACAATATGCCTGGAACTCTATACATTTTGATTATTCATCTCCGCTGTATGGCAAACAATCCAGCATTGAATATGCTTACTACCTCGAGGACTTTGACAACGGCTGGTCGACCTGGACAAAGAAAAACGAGAAGGATTATACGTATCTATCGCCAGGAACGTATACGTTCAAAGTAAAGGCAAGAACGCATGAAGGGCAGGAGTCGGTTGTGGCCAGTTACCGGTTTACCATAATGGCGCCCTGGTATCGCAGCACCTGGGCTTATTGTGTATATTTCATGCTGACGATGCTGCTTTTTTACGCCATATATAAGTGGCAAAAGAAGAAATTCATTGTACAGCAGCAAAAACACGATGAAGAACGCAAGCGTTTGGAATACCTGCATCAATTACAAATTGAGAAGCACCAGGAAGAACAAAAGCAATTAATGTATCTGCATCAGCTGGAACTTGAACGCAATGAAAAAGAAATTATCCGTTTACAGAATGAAAAACTGGTATCGGAGATCCAGGTAAAAAATACAGAACTGGCATCTACCACCTTTAACCTGGTACAGAAAGGCGATATGTTGATGAAAGTGAAAGAAGAATTTGTGCGGATGAAAAAATCGAGCGAACCCGATAAGGATACAGATGATTATAAAAAGATCCTGCGCATGTTGGGCGATGAAAAAATGAAAAAGAACTGGGAACAGTTTGCAGTACATTTCGACAGGGTACATAGCAATTTCCTGGTTTCATTAAAGAATAACTATCCGAACCTGACAGCCAGCGATCTCAAACTATGCGCTTATTTACGGTTGAATTTAACCAGTAAGGAAATAGCGCAGATCATGAACATTACAATCAAAGGCGTGGAATTGGGCCGGCACCGGTTAAGAAAAAAATTAGGCATACAACCGGATGTGAACCTGGTTAATTTCTTACTGAACTTTCACTCCGAGATCATATAGTAAAGGCATGCATTACGCGCGCCGAAGGGGGCCAAAGATTTATCAAAAAGAATTGATCGTCTCTTTCATTTGCCTGACCCGCTTCATCCATATACCTGACAGCACCATTATTTGTATAACAAATAGTAGAATGATAGCCGCCAGCATCCAATACTTGTTTGTATTAAACGTAATGACCGATGTAAAGAAAAGCAACAAACAAGCAGCTGACAGAACACGGCTTGCGACAGACACTGCTGCATATGTTTTTAATTTCAGCAACTGCTTGTACAGGGCTTGTTTAACCGTGGAGCCATTAACAGGGCGTTTCGTTAGTATGTATCCCATGATGTTATGCGTTATGACAAAAAGCATGGCCATTACCAGTAGCATATTTGCATAGAATGGCTTACGATCGCCGTCAAAGGCATTGTAATAAACAAAAAGAAAAGCAGTGAAGGCTACAGTCTCCAGGATCAATTGTTTCCGGATACGTTTCAGTAGCGGATGAGCGCTTTCCTGCATCATGGAACTTAATTCCTTATTTGTTTTTCGGTTAGCATCAATGCCATGCCAGGCTGATTTTAAAGCATCCTGTTCCATTATTTGTTTTTTAAAAGTTGTTGAATTTTTGTTTTTATCCGGTTGAGCCGCACGCCTACATTCGATTCGGAGATCCCAATGATCTCCGCGATCTCCTGGTAACTCAGGTCTTCCAGGTACAATGTGATAAGCGCTTTATCGGCATCATTCAATTTTTTAAGCGCCTGGAAAAATTGTTCGCGCTGTTCATCAGCCAGGGTTTGTGGGTCTTCTTCATCAGGCAATGAAGGCATATACCTGATATGCGGTTTCTTTTTTCGGAAAACGGCAATGGCCGTGCTAAGTGCTACGCGGTACATCCAGGAACTGAATTTCGCTTTGCCTTCGAATGCAGGTACAGACTTCCAAAGCTGAAACACGATCTCCTGGAACAGGTCTTCCCGGTCTTCCTTTGAATCGCGGTAAAGCCTGCATATCTTATGAATGATGCCCTGGTGCTGATCGATCAATGTTAAAAATTCCGCTTCCAGCATGATTACTTTTTATTGAAATGGTATTTTCCTGGTTAGTTGCGGGAATGGGAGGAAACTTACAGGGTCATTAGAAAAAAATACTAATAACGTTTTAGACGGGAATTACTTTTTTAGCAATTTTTTCCGGTAATCGGATGGGTTTTGACCAGTGTGTTTTTTAAAAATTCGGGTAAAATGGCTTTGATCTGAAAAGCCGGTGAGGTAGGCAATTTCGGTCAATGAATGGGTTGGCGTTTGCATTAAGGCAATGGCTTTTTCTATCCGTTGCTTACGGATGTATTCGCCAAAGGACAGATCATCGAAATACCTGGAAAACTCTCTTGACAAATAAGAAGGATTGATGTCAAGGCCTTTAGAAAGTTCTTTCAAGCTCAAACTGGCGTCTATATGATCCTGTATAATTTCTTTCAATTCCTTTGCCCAGGCAGGTGCTTTCTTTTTAGAGCCTGGTTTATTTTTTAAGAATTTATTGAGAACATTCAACAGTAAATTCTCGAAGGGTTGCTGGGTATGTTTTTCTTTTTGTAAATGTTTTGCCCAGCTGTACAGCGCATCATATAAGAGCATACCCCTGCTCAACAATTCCTGGTCGTTTTTAAAATTGTAGGCAAGTCCGGCTGAAATGGCCCATAAGCCGCTAGCCTGAGCGGCCAGGTCGTGCCGGTCAGTATCAGCACCGCGAACGATGACAGCCATGGTATGCACAGCTTCATCGTTTATCTGGTATTCCTTTATTAAAGCATCAAAGGTGCACAAGTCGCCGTCATGCGTAAATTTCACGCCGGGCACATCAAATGGAATGGCATCCAGGTCCTTTGCTTTTGAGAGTACCTCATTAAAAGGAACATAGATAAACTCAGCATCCTTATCAATAAACTGTTTTATCAGCCATGGACAGGCGATGCGATCAATTTTCGGTCTTTCGCGGGTAATCCATTTCATGTTACTCAATTATGAATACATGCAAAAATACCCTTTTGCCGGCTCAGAAAAATATTCTGTTATTTCCAGACTGTAAATCTGGTACTTTGCAACACAGGGAGTTCGAATCTCTCACGCCCCACTTTATAATATTACAATTGCGCTGTTAAAAGAAAAAAGGTGATCCCGGTTTAAACCGCGACCACCTTTTTAATCATTCATTATTTATTTCCACCCCGGCGTTTGTTTAAAATTGGAATTGCCATAGGTGATTGCTACATCCATTTCCAACTGTGGAACAGGCCATAATGTATCACGCAAAGGGAATGTTCTGTTATTGCTACTACTCGGGTCTTTGATGGTGGGAATGATCGTTCTGTCGAGCTTCCATCGCTTAAGGTCGAAATACCGCTGGCCTTCCAGCGCCAGCTCAATTCTTCTTTCATGGCGAATGCGGGTGCGCATATCAGCTTGCGACAATCCGGCCAGCAAGGGCGGCATGTTTACTCCCTGGCGTGCCCGTATATCATTTATGGCCTTATAAATCGTAGCATCCGGACCAGTCAACTCATTTTGCGCTTCAGCATACATTAATAAAATATCAGCAAAGCGTAAATACACCCAGTCCTGATCGCTTTGGGTACCGATCACAGTGGCTCTTGTAGAATCGACGCCTTTTTTGTTTAAAAAGCCGGCGGTTGCGCCAATTTGAGCAGGCACAAAGACAATACCGCCTTTATATAATACACCGGGTGTGAGTACAGTAGCGAGCAAGCGCGGGTCGCGGTTATTATAAGGCGCATTCTTGTCATATAAAGGAGAAGAAGTGATGGGCAAGCCATCAGTACATTCGTAATCATCAACCAGGTATTTTAATGGCTGAAAACTGGCACTGTAGGTATACAGGTAATCGGCCGGACTATACGCATTGGGTACCTGGTAGCGGCCCGACAACATGATCTCGGGGTTATTGGTTTGTGAAGTTTTCAGGAACAAACCGCGGTATCCGCCCATATATAAACTAAACTTCTTACTGTCGATGATCGTTTTAGTGGTAGTAGCAGCCATTTGCCAGTTCCCCTGCGTTATATATACTTTTGCCAGGTAACCCAACGCAGTGCCTTTTACCACGTGACCGGTGTATGCATTATCGGGCAAATTACTCACTGCAAAATTCAGATCGCTGATCACCGAATCCATCACCTGTGCTTTGGGCGTTCTTCCCAACTGGTAACTCTCCGGATCAGCAGTTGCATTACCAATAGGCCTAGAGTAATACACTACATCGCCATATAATTGTGTCAATAAGAAATAGTAATAAGCACGCATGAAACGTACTTCGCCAATATACTGATTCATGGCAGCTGTTTGCAACGGCACATTGCCGATATTGGCCAGAAAAATATTACAGGCCTGTATCGCTTTGTAAGAAGTGTTGTATGCATCTGACTGAATGGTACCCGTAGTAGCTTCAATGGCGCCATTGGCTACGTTTACGAATGCACTACTGAATGCATTATCAGTAAGCGTTTCCCAATATGGTGTGCCGGCACCCCAGCCCTGTCCGGTATTCGTTGCACTGGTGTAATTGTAGCCCTGAATAAGGTAACTATAAATGGCAGTAAGGGCTATATCAGCATCGGCCTGTGTTTTCCAGAAATTATCACTGGAAATCTGATCTGGTGGGTTCTTATCTAAAAAATCCTTTTTACAACTTACAGTGAATACAAATAAACCCAAAAAGACAACAATATATCGAATGAAATATTTCATTGCGGGAATTTTTAAATTTTTAAAAAACAGCTTTTACACCAAAAGAAAATACCTGGTTCTGCGGATGCACAACATAGCGCGTATTGCTGCTGCTGGGAACCCTTTCAGGGTCAAGACCTTTAAATTTGCTAAAGGTTGCCAGGTTATCTCCTGAGGCAAACACGCGTAAGCTGCTCATAGCAATACGCCTTACTACGGAAGCCGGCAGCGTATAACCTACCTGCAGATTCTTGATCCGTAAAAACGAACCGTCTTTTAAATAAAAGGAAGAGGCAGTACCTATATTGTTGCTGGCATCCCCCTGACCTGTTACATATATCAAGGGCATAGTAGTACTTGGGTTGGCCGGCGTCCAGGCATTTAACCAATCATATGTTGGTGGCGAACCCTGGTTAAAGGGTTGCACGCCCCAGCCATTGGCATATATCTTCTGACCATACGAACCGTACAGGAAAACGGTCATGTCAAAATTTTTCCACGAAGCACTTGCGTTGAAGGAATAATCGAATTTGGGAAAAACACCCGGTACAATTACCCGGTCCTTCGCGTCTACTACACCATCATCAATCACATCTTCAAACTTTAAAAAGCCCGGCCTGGGATTATACTGTTGTTTAGGCGATTTGGTTATTTCTTCAGTGCTCTGAAAAATACCGGCATATTTATACATATAAAAACTACCATACGGTTGTCCTTCGATGTTAATGGTGTTGTTGCCGGTATTGATCTGCGGAGCACCATATTTCACCAGTGTATTTTTATTGGCCTGGAAAGTACCGCCCACTGAGTAATTTACATCGCCCGCTTTACCTGTATATTGCGCTGATGCTTCAAAACCTGTATTCCTCATTTCCCCGTTATTAATAGTAGGACCGGCAAGACCTACATAAGCCGGGATAGCTGGTTGCGCCAGAATATCGTAGGTGAATTTGTTGTACCAGTCAAAGGTTACATTTAACGATTTGAACAGGGTTACATCTAAACCAAGGTCAACAACCCGAGTATTCTCCCAGTGAATATTCCTGTCGGTCAGTGCATTTATGGCAGCACCGGCATTTAAAGAATTTCCTGCAAAAGAATACGCGTATTGAATATTGTTGTTATAAGCGTTCAGGTTCGAATACACCAGCTGATAGGGATAATTTGTAATGTTCTGATTGCCCAACCTACCCCATGAGCCGCGAAGCTTTAATGTATTCAACCAGTGAATGCCTTCCATGAACTTTTCGCGGGAGATCACCCAACCGGCCGACAAAGAGGGGAAAAATGCCCATTTATTTTCAGGCGTAAAGCGGGAAGAAGCATCGTAACGTCCATTGGCTTCAAACAAATATTTGCCATCGTAATCGTAATTCAGGCGACCGTAATAAGAACGTAACGACCATTCCGTTGAATTGCCGGTCGCCACCTGGGAAGCAGTAGGACCCGAAATTAACTCTTCCAATTCATTAGTAGAATAAGGTGTATTACGACTGCCCGTTAGCACTTCCGTTTTATTATATTCAGCCTGCGTACCGGCCAGCGCTTTGAAATTATGATTACCGATCTCTTTGGTGTACGTCAACTGCGTATAACCAACGGGATAAATATAATTGTTGTCGGTTACCGTCATTCCCTGTCCATTTACATCAAGGGTACGTTCAGGTGCATCGTTGGGGCCGGCAAACCAGTTATACTGGTTTATAACCGGTTTAAAATCTTTCGTTTTTTGAAAATCGTAGTTGAAGCCGCCGCTTGTTTTCCATTCAAGTCCTTTTAACAGGCGAATGTTTATATACAGGCTGTTTTGTAAATAATAATCGTAATTGCTCACCACCGCGTTTTCGGCAATGGCAACTGCGTTTTTATTTGGTCCTTGTACATTGGGATACACTGAATTCACATAACGGCCACTACCATCGGGCAATTGGGGGGCGTACATGGGTTGCTGCGACAGGGTAGATAAAAATTGGTCCTGGCTACCGCGCGATGCATACAGCCTTTTGCCATAGTTGAATGTCATACTACCACCCACCGTAGCCCAGTCATTTATTTTTGAATTGAGGTTGAACTGCAGGTTATATTTTTTGTACGAAAAACCGATCATAATGTCGGGTTGATCTACGTAACCCAATCCAATATTGTAAGTAGTGCCATTGCGGCCACCTGTCATCCCTATATGATGCGTTTGCGTGGTTACGGTGCGCATTAGAATATCGAGCCAGTTTACATTGGGATACAAATTGGGATCAGATGGATTTTTATACGCATCGATCTGTGCCTGAGTATACCGGTTCGCATAGTTGGAGTTAATGGCAGCCTGGTTCCACATCTCCATGTAAGTGGCGGAATTATAAACCAGGTTATCGGGCAACGCAGTAGGTTTGGTGATCCCGACATTCAAATCATAACTCAACTGAAACTTTCCATTAGAGCCCTGTTTGGTTGTAACCAGGATAACGCCATTGGCAGCCCGGGTACCATAAATGGCAGCCGAAGCGGCATCTTTCAATATTGTAACGGATTCAATATTCTGCGGATCGAGATTCGTAAGACTTCCCGGCAAGCCATCGACAATAACTAAAGGAGTACTTCCGGCAGAGCTGTTCGTGCCCAGGCCTCTTATCCTTAGCACAAAGTTTTCGTTACCTGCTTCGCCTGACGCTTGTGTTAAAGAGAGGCCCGGCAGTTTTCCCTGCAATAACTGGGTGGGGTCGGTAGCAACCCGCTTGTTTAATTCGGCGCTGCCAACTGTTGCAATTGCACCGGTTAAATTTTTAATCTTTTGGGTACCATAACCAACCACTACGATGTCGTCGAGTTTGCCGCCGGTTGATGCCATTGAAACGTCAATTTGTTTTCGCTGTCCAACCGTTTCTTCTACGCCGGCATAACCTACAAAAGAAAAAACCAACACAGCTTCAGGCCCGGGTACCGTTATCGAGTACTTACCGTTGTTATCTGCCACTGCTGCCTTTCCTGAACCTTTAACTTTTATCACGGCACCTTCCAGTGCAATCCCTTTGTCATCTTTTACGGTTCCGTTTACCACTACAGATTGCGCATATACTGAACCGGAAAATGCAACCTGAAATATTGTAAAAAAAAGAAGCACAGTAAAAACAGACCGGCCAGAGGTTATGATTACGCAGTCAAACATTTTTTTCATATAGGCAATAATTGGCTACAGCTTCTTTCCGATATAAAAAGAAGCCGGCGTTAGTTAATAATAATTGAGGGGTATGGTTAGAACAATAAAGCTAACGAGGATTTAAGCCGCTGTTTTTTGTGGAATTATCTTTTTAGTAAACAATATTATCTACTAATACGAGTAAGCGGGGATGTTGGAAGCATGATAAATTCGGGGCGGGGAATTGACCTGCTATTAATGAAAATAGAAATAGGAAAATTCGTCCCAATTTTAATTTATACAACAGAATTTTGAGGAATAACAGCATTTTATTAATTTTGCCTGGCATTTCTGAATGAGAATTTATACTACGCTACAAATCGGTGAGCTTCACACCAACCATTGCGAAGACTATTTAATCACTGAAGAAATTGGGAAACACAGGCTTCTTTGTGCTGTAATGGATGGCTGCACAATGGGGACTGATAGTTATTTCGCAGCGACTTTGACAGGTAAATTGCTAAGAAAAATTTCCAAAGAGTATAGCTATAAAGAATTCTTGTCAAAAGAATCAGCTGACTTGCAACTCATTCTGGAAAAAATTACCAGGCAATTATTTGAAGAGTTGCGGAGTGTAAAAAACATACTTCAGTTAGAAAGAACCGAAGTGTTGAATACCTTGTTGATCGGCGTTATTGATACCAAACATTGCTCCGGAGAATTTCTATGTGTAGGCGATGGATTGATCTGTATTAATAACCAGTTGTTTGAATTTGAACAAGATGACAAACCTGACTATTTGGGTTATCATCTCCATGAAGATTTTAATAACTGGTATGGCAAACAGGAACAAAGAATTTCTGCGCAGGATATACAAGATTTTAGTCTCGCAACTGATGGAATATTTACATTCAAAAAATTTGATAACAAAACATATCCTGAACCAGGTGATGCAGTAAAGTTTTTGCTGGTAGATACAGAAGAAAGTAATAACAGCAATATGTTGAACCGGAAGCTTTATGACATCCAGACAAATTGGGGATTAAAGCCAGGCGACGACCTGGCGATCGTTAGAATTATACTATAATTAAAAACAAAAACACATTTTATGGCCTATATCATGGTAGATATAGAAAGCGACGGACCTATTCCTGGAGATTATTCGATGATCTCTTTTGGTGCTGTCCTGGTAGATGAGCAGCTAGATAAAACCTTTTATGGAAAGCTGAAACCAATTTCAGAGAAATATATTCCCGAAGCGTTAGCGGTCTCAGGATTTTCACGGGAAGAAACACTGGCATTTGAAGATGCGGCAACGGTGATGAAAGATTTTTCAAGCTGGCTTAAGCAAGTAGCCAAAGACAGAGCGGTGTTTATCAGTGACAACAATGGTTTCGACTGGATGTTTATCTGCTGGTATTTTCATCATTTCACAGGATCAAATCCGTTTGGATTTAGTTCGCAGAATTTAGGAAGTATGTATAAAGGGCTGGTGAAAGATACATTCCAGAATTTTAAACACCTTCGAAAAACAGCGCACACCCACAATCCGGTTGATGATGCGAAAGGAAATGCGGAAGCGTTGTTGACTTTGAAGAAGGAGTATGGGCTGAAGATAAAGCTTTAGTGAAGTATTAAAAATGCGGGAGGGCAAAATCAAGTATAAAAGCTATTTAGAGATTGTCTTCTCCTGGTTTTTGAGCCATTGTATCTGAGCATCTGTATCCGGTACTTTGAGGCCCCTGGCTGAAGTTATCTTTTGTAGTATCTGTTCTGTTTTAAACCCACTTTTTAGTAAAATACAGGCAGCAATGATTGAAGACCGGCCTATACCCATGCGGCAATGAATAACGACTGAATGGCCGCTTTGTGTCTTTTGATAAAGCTGTTCTATCAGCGAATCAATCTTGGTTCCTTTCTCAGGAACGTTTCTGTCAACGATAGGGAAATTTATATATTCAAGATTGTGTTTGGAACACAACGCAGGCTGGTTTCTTAATCCTAGTTCATTCATTTCATCTTGCTCGAGAAGAGAAACCCATAACCCAATATGTTGCTTTTTTAGTTTAATGATCTCTTCTTCCAGCCAGTCTTCGCCGCGTGGGCGTGGCATGATGCCCAATTTTGCTCCATTGGCAAAATCGTGGATCCAGTAGATTTTTGTGTACATAGCATATAGTATAAGTGATCGCCTTTAAACTTTAATTACTCCTTATTAACTAAGTATCTTCTACCAATAATTTCAAATTTATTAGTCAAGTTCCAGAATGCAAATCCAAGTGAACCTGTAGGGATTAACCAATAAACTATTTGTCCATCTTTCTTTTCTAAGCCAAATTCTGCTAAATGCCCTTCCATTTTTACACCTACAAGCTTTCTACCATTGTGTTGTTCAACTGCAATTGATTTAAACCCTCTATGACATTGGAAATTTGAATAAAACAAAGACTCTGTTCCTGAGTCATAAATACGAATAAATCTTTCAGTAGTAATTAATATGTATTCATTATTACTCACGGATAATACAAGCACTGGGATTTCGAATTTATCCAATTCTACTTTTCTGATTAATTCGTTTTGCGTTTCAAAATACAAATGATCAAAAATTGTAAATAATTCAGATCCGTTGAATGATGATTTTTCTTTATTGAAATACATTAAAAACCATCGTTCGATCTGTTCTGCAACCTGATTAGGCGTTTTTACAATCTTTTCCATTACTGATCTATTTACTTTTTATATAACTCTATCTTCCTCCCATCAGGATCCATTATGATAGTCATAAATCCATAATCTGTCTGCATAGGTTCCGATAAAAATTCTATTTTATTATCTTTTAACAACTGAATGGTGTTATCAAAATCATCCACTGCAAACCCTAATCTTAACTCTTTATCAGCCTCCGTTTGCCCTTTTGCTAATGGGTAAATTTCTAAAATCGTTTGCCCTATTGTAGTAGAATGGTGGTAAGGGGATTTTCCGTGTTTGTGGTAATCGAAGGTTAATCCTAGTAGAGTATAAAAATCAGCCAGTCTTGGCATGTCTGGAGTTCGTACAACGAGGAGTCGGATTTCCATTTGGGGGTTGATTTGTTACTCAGCCATAAATTTTATGACTTGTTATTCTCAAATATCCTAAAATAATTCTTATACCTGTAATTATTGTCACCTATTGCATTCTTGGGTCACATCAGACCGATTTTTCTGAATTCACCCTGTAAGATTTTTAATTGATCAATTAAATCATCAAAGTGTAATGCATCCCCGTAAATCATTTGCTCCTGCATTATTTCATAATCCTGTCGATATAAATGGAGGATATCATTCGATGGTATGAATGATAGCGTAGGAGGTTTTAGGCTTTGGTAATCCACCCATGAAATTCTATTATACCATTCCCGATGCTTTATTAAATATTCATAAAGTTTGAAATCCTCAAGAGCCTCACGCCCAAAATGAGTATTCATAATGCTTCCAAGATCATATAAATGCCTGGACATGCGTGTGGACTTAATCTTTGATCTGTCAGGTTTGCCGAATTCTTCATGAAGCAGAAATGCTTTCTCTAAAAATGTTTTTCTCGGTTCAACGGCATCTACATTGAAAGGTTCCTCTCCGTAAGCAGGATTAGGATTGATTTCATTTAACAGTGAATGTATAGGAACTGTCGTATATGGTATTTGAAGTGATCGAACACTTGATTCAATTTTTACTTCATCGGCTAAATAATTATTGGGTTCATATAAGGAAGGGTATTTAATATAAAGCGTTTGAGGATCTTTATCGGGAAATCTCGTGGCTATAGGCGCAGCATATGTTATAGCCATGCCAACAGGTACCCCTAAATTTAAAATTTGGTTTTCCAGCTCGGCCTTTAATTCATTACTTGTAAAAGAACATCCTCGCCTTTTCAACCGGGTTACGGCACTTTTAGATGGATTTTCTATATATGTCATTCCAAATACCTCGGGAGATAATGCTATATCTATATCCTCAGAAAAACGTGCAATCAGTTTCCAGCATTTACTTAAGGATGTACCACCTTTAAATACTATGTATTTCGAATAGGCCGACTGAAATAAAGCCTTTAAGGTAAGTGTGACCCACCAATCTTTCTCTATTACTTTAGCATTTATTCCACTTAATTTTACAGCCTGATCAATGGTAGCTTTCCGCTGCTCATTCGTTAGCTTCAACCAACCTGTCATAATCCTGCTTTTTTAAAAGTTTGACGATGTAATCGTTTACTTTAGCAGGAGCCAATGCAAGATCATGTTTCAATTTTTTCGGATCTTCATTCTTTAAAAGTTCATGAAGCTTTGACTCAATGGTTGCATCTACGTATTCGGTCCCTATTTCTTCAAGGGCTTGAATAACCAAACTACTAATCTTTCCAATAGTTGATAGTTTTTTAGACGTAGTTGCTTTGAATTTGATCTGCATTTTCCCCAGCTTAAAAAGACGGGAATGCCCATCAGTTATATAGACAAGTTTGGTTGGAACCTGAGTTGTAAGACCTAACCGGTGAAGTGCATAAGCACCAGCTGGTCTGACCCGAATCTTTTCTTTTTTGGCAAGCATTTTCACGACATCTTCTGCACCAGGACTGATCTCACCAACTATCGGGTCGATTTTTGGAATATAATAAATACCATGTGCCAATCGCTTCAGCACCCCTTTCTGAGCTAGTCTGGATAATGCCTTTTTGATAGCATCTTCCGTACCTGATCCACGAAAGTCTGTAGGGAATATTAATCCACCTTCTTTTTTCCGCAGAATTACAAGCTCAATATGGGTATGTGCCTTTACCATTGTCACAAATATATGAAAAAAGGTGACATTCTTATACTTATAAGTCACATTATTTCACAAAAAGGTGACATTTCTATTACAGAAACGCCACTTAAAGCTCGTTCAATGTATTTATTTTCAATATGTTATATATAATTTCAATATTTTTCTCATCGCTTCCCCCTTTTCTCCATCACATACCCCGCCACCTCCACCAGCGGCGCCACCCATATTTGTTTTTCATGCTGCTTCAAATAATGCAAAAGCTGACTATGCGCAGGCAGGGAAACATTCAAACCATGTTCACCGCCAACGCCGTGAAATAAGATCACTAACAAACCCTGCTTAGCTTCAGCCTCCTTTACCCATTGGATCATAGCATCGCCGGAGTGATTGAATACGCCAAAAGCAGGGAAGTCATACAAATTTACTTTGTCGATAGTAGGTATGGTACCCACCACACCCCGGGCCGCTATAAATTCTGTATGCAAAGAATCGATATACGCGGTATCATGCACCTTGTTATCACCGCAAGGGAACGCAAAGGTGCGGTTGGTTTTTCCGTCAATGGCAAAAAGCACAGCATTCATAGCGCGTATTTCATTAGTTATTCTGCGCATGGAATAATTGTTCAGATCATAATCAGCCGAAACAAATTCCCGGCCCGCACGACCTCCTTCACAGGGATGGAAGATGGTGTGATTCGCCAACTCATGCCCCTTTGCTGCAGCTGCCCGCCACCCCGGTATTTGTGATTGCAACTTTCCATTATAATTGGCAATATAAAAGGTTGCTTTTAACCCTAACGAATCCAGCGCCGGGATCGCATTGGTGAGGTGCACATCCAGCCCATCATCATAAGTTAACACCACTGCACATTTTTTTCCTTTCCACGGCAATGTTGTCTGGGCCATAGCGTCAACCGATAACGTTATAAAAAACAGAAATAAAGCCGACGTTCTTTTGCTTGTTGCCATATTGCTTTTATTACTATTCATATATAAAATAAGCTAAGAACCTCAAGGAAAAGAAAGAGCAAAACGCCCCCTTTGTGCCTGAAAGCTCTTAGCCGAATTTAAATGATTTACTGACGTCTTTACGTCTCCCGGTGATTATTTACTTCATCCCTCATATTTTCCCAATACCCGCGCCCGACATTACGCCCGACTTCACCGCACTGGCTGCATCCAACGGATACGAGTAGGGTGGTGTAAAGGTACAGGTGGAAGATGTAGGCGCTGCAGTGCCGGTAATTCCGGAAAATGTATTGCCCAGCACCTGGTATTTTCCAAGCGTAGCTCCGCTGGCGATGACCGGACTCTTTGCCGTTTCAAATACATTGTTCTCAACCCGAATACAGGCTCCCATTCGGGAATCAATTGCGGAACCCCTGATCACATTAAAATAGTTATTGTACACGTGAGCCACGCCACCCCGATTCAACGGCAACCGCGAAACTATGTTCCGGTAATAATTATGATGGAACGTTAATTTTCTATCAGAAATATCTGAATCAGATGAACCGATCAAATGGGTTTTGTGATTGTCGTGAAAATAATTCCAGGACAGCGTAACGTACTGACTTGTATTCTTGATGTCTACCAACCCGTCATACAGATCTTTGTTGGTTTGTACGGTGGGATCAGCGTTATATAGTTCACAATGATCTATCCATACATTTGAACTACTGCCCTGAATGGAAATACAGTCGCCACCATTTACAATGATCTGGGCAAGGCCTTCATCGCCATCCGGATCGTAAACAGCTGGATCGCTGCGGTCGGTTATAGAAGTGAGCGTGATCTTGATGTTCTGAACAATAATATTCCTTTTACTGGAAATATTTAAACCAACGCCATCTAAAAACCCGGCTGAGCCAACGCCTAATACCGTTTTGTTGGAATTGATATTGATCCTTCCGCCTTTGGTCCCGTTGTAAATCCGCCTGTCGACCCGGACAATGTAAGTGGTAGAACTTTCGAGATAACTTTTTAGTTCTGCATACGTGGTAGCGGTAACCGTTGATCCGCCCTGTCCACCGGTGGTGCCGCCGTTCTGTGTTGCAAAACCGGCAATACCAAAAGGCGCCTCCGTGGTTATAGTCCTGGTGTCCCCGGTTTCATCGGAAGTAGCATCATTGTCAGATCTATTTGATTTTGAACACGAGGAAGTGCAAATACTTAAGAATATGGCAAGGGCTGCCATACAGATGGTTGTTTTTTTCATATGAAAGCATGTTTATCGTTAATAAAGCAATCGTACCGGTAGCTACAGAATACATATTCTGGCATACCTGTTAATATATGGGCAAGGGGGGAAACGCTATGAAAGGTGGGTACAAATTAAAGAGTTCCGGAACTTAGTCAGGCAATCGTTAGAAACCTCTACTTTTTTCGTGTACGTAAGATAGTAACGGACCAATATAAAACGGCCAGTGATAGTCGCATTTTTCTGTGCAATCGTTCCCGGAAACGATTACACCCTGCTATTCTGCTGATTTTGAGATATTACCAGACAAAGCAACCAGGTTATACGTTTTTACAATCGTAAAATTTATAAAATGCATCGTCTAAAAAGTTTTGATGCCATTTTATTTTTCTTCTCACCCATCTAATCTTTTTTCCGACTCAAATAAAAAGTTTTACCCCCTCTAAACTTTTTAAACGCATCATCCAAAAAGTCTTGATACCATTTTATTTTTCTTCTCACCCATCTAATCTTTTTTCCGACTCAAATAAAAAGT
>CBIHPP010000030.1:0-67498 GCA_966212235.1 uncultured Niastella sp.
ACGCAAGAGTACCTAATGTTATTTGATAGGTTAACGCAGGATCACTGTCACCATATACTTTACTCTTTGCATCAGCAGTTACGGTGATAGCGCGATGTGTGATGGCTAAATTCGCACCCACATAAGTCAAATTATAATTGCTGTTCAGTGCCAGTGAGCCTTGCGTAATGGCATACGTACCAACGGCCTCACCTGCATTCCTTGTCAACACACCAGTGAACGCATCTGTGAAGGCGAGGCTACCGGAAGTCACCTGGTAAGTCAAAGCAGGATCGCTTTCTCCATACACCTTACTCTTTGCATCAGCAGTCACGGTGATGGCGCGCTGTGTAATGGAAAGGTTTGCGCCTACATATGTCAAATTATAATTGCTGTTTAGGGCCAGTGTGCCTTGTTTAATAGCATAAGTGCCTACACTTTCACCTGCATCCCTTGTCAATGAACCGGCGAATGCATCGGTGAATGCGAGACTTCCCAGTGTTATTTGATAGGTCAAAGCCGGATCGCTATTACCATACACTTTGCTCTTTGCATCAGCGGTTACAGTAATGGCACGTTGCGTGATGGAAAGATTGGCGCCTATATAAGTTAAATTATAGTTGGTGTTCAGGGACAGTGTGCCTTGCAGAATAGCATAGTCACCTACCGCTTCACCAGCGGTTCTTGTCAATGCACCAGCGAATGCATCTGTAAATGCAAGACTACCGGAAGTTACCTGGTAGGTCAAAGCAGGATCACTGTCCCCATACACCTTACTCTTCGCATCAGCAGTTACCGTAATAGCCCGTTGTCCAATAGAAAGATTTGCACCTACATATGTCAAATTATAGTTGCTGTTCAACGCCAGCGTGCCTTGCGTTATAGCATACGTACCAACGTCCTCCCCTGCATCCCTTGTCAATGCACCGGCGAATGCATCCGTGAACGCAAGACTACCTAATGTAATCTGATAAGTTAACGCAGGATCACTATCTCCATACACCTTGCTCTTTGCATCAGCCGTCACCGTAACGGCGCGGTGCGTAATGGAAAGATTGGCGCCCACATAAGTTAAATTATAGTTGCTATTCAACGCCAGCGTGCCTTGTTTAATAGCATACGTACCAACGTCCTCCCCTGCATCCCTTGTCAATGCACCAGCAAACGCATCGGTGAATGCAAGACTACCTAATGTTATTTGATAAGTCAAAGCCGGATCACTGTCACCGTACACCTTACTCTTTGCATCGGCAGTTACCGTAATAGCCCGTTGTCCAATAGAAAGATTTGCACCTACATATGTCAAATTATAGTTACTGTTCAGTGCCAGCGTGCCTTGCAGAATACCATAAGTACCTACGGCTTCACCTGCGGTTCTTGTCAAGGCACCAGCGAATGCATCTGTAAATGCAAGACTACCGGAAGTTACCTGGTAGGTCAAAGCAGGATCACTGTCACCATACACTTTACTCTTCGCATCGGCAGTTACCGTAATAGCCCGTTGTCCAATAGAAAGATTCGCTCCTACATACGTCAAATTATAATTACTATTCAATGCAAGCGTACCTTGCAGAATAGCATAAGTACCTACGGCCTCCCCTGCATTCCTTGTCAATGAACCGGTGAACACATCAGAAAATGCCAGACTACCTAATGTAATCTGATAAGTTAACGCAGGATCGCTGTCACCATACACCTTACTCTTCGCATCAGCAGTCACCGTAATGGCGCGTTGGCCAATAGAAAGATTGGCTCCTACATAGGTCAAATTATAGTTACTGTTCAGTGCCAGCGTGCCTTGCAGAATTGCATAAGTGCCAACGTCCTCCCCTGCATTCCTAGTCAATGCTCCGGTAAACACATCCGTGAAAGCAAGACTACCGGAAGTCACCTGGTAAGTCAAAGCCGGATCACTATCACCATATACCTTACTCTTCGCATCAGCAGTCACCGTAATGGCGCGTTGTCCAATAGAAAGGTTAGCGCCTATATAAGTCAAAATATAGTTGCTACTCAAAGTCAGCGTGCCTTGCAGAATTGCATAGTCACCTACCGCTTCCCCGGCAGTTCTTGTCAACGCACCGGCAAACGCATCTGTAAATGCAAGACTACCGGAAGTCACCTGGTAAGTCAAAGCCGGATCGCTGTCACCATATACTTTACTCTTTGCATCAGCAGTCACCGTAATGGCACGTTGGCCAATAGTAAGATTGGCTCCTATATAAGTCAAATTATAATTGCTGTTTAGTGCCAGCGTGCCTTGCAGAATTGCATAGTCACCTACCGCTTCCCCGGCAGTTCTTGTCAATGCACCCGCAAATGCATCAGTACCGGCAAGACTACCTGAAGTCACCTGGTAAGTTAAAGCCGGATCACTATTGCCGTACACTTTACTCTTCGCATCTGCGGTTACCGTAATGGCGCGTTGGCCAATGGTAAGGGCTCCATTTACATAAACAAAATTATAGTTAGCAGCCACTCCACCGGCCGGAACAATAGGATAGGTGCCTACGGCACTGGTTGTAGTGGCCGCACTGGTTGCCGTTGGTGCAGTAGTAAGTGATGAGGTGTTTTCGCCACTTACAAAACCTGCGTAACTGACGGTAAAAGCCGGATTGGCCTCTCCATAAATTTTGCTTTTATTGTCAGCGGTGACCGTTAAATCTTTTTTAGTAATCGTTAAAGTAACGGCAGTGCTGGTGGTATTTTGGGCCGGTGTACAATTGGATGCAATACATCGGTATTGATTCGCATTGAATGAAAACGGCGGTTTTGTTAAACTTAGTGTGCTTGTAGTTGCACCTCCATACACCCCGCCATTGGAAATATTTGTAAAGGAACCGCCTCCATTCGTTGACACCTGCCATTGGTATGTCGCAGTACTGGTACCGAAGGTAAATGAGGCATTGCTTCCATAAGTAATCGATTGCGCCGCAGGTTGCTGTGATACAGAAGGAGCGGTACAACCTGAAATAGTTACTACAGGCTGCTGATCGGTTGAACTAACTTTATTTATAGGAATACCATCAGGATTGGTAAATATATAAGTAGTGGTTCTGGAAGCCTGGGTAGTAAAAGTATAGTTCGTATTAGATGCCACAGTTGGATTGGTAGCCGTAAAGGTTATATCAACATATGGCGCCGGAGTTACATTGCCAGGCAGGCCACTCCCCGAAGCTTTACACCGGATTTGACCGGTGGTGCTGTTGTATCCGTTCGTGAAGCCGGCAGAAGTCTCAAAAACAAAAGGATAACTTGCATTATTCGATGTTGTAATAGCCGTTGTAGCAATACCGGTAAAACCTGCGGGCATTGCAATCGCAACAGAGCCTATAGCGTTTGCCCCACCGCCGGTTCCCAAATTTGAAACCCTTATTGTATAAGATATGGTTGCGCCTGAATTACCAGAGGTTGGCGTTATAGTGGCTGAAAACTCGTCTCCATCAGTGAAAGTCGTTGTTGCGGTACTACCGGTAATAAGGCCGGTTGCCGTCAATATAAAAGATTCTCCCAAATGAAAGGCCTGAATAACATACTGCTCATTCCTGATGTGCCCATTGGCATCGGCGATCGCATATAATATGGTATTACCGTGAGTTACTGTTGAATGATCGATCTCAAGCTTCACCGTTTCACCTGACTGCCAGTTGTCACCTTCAATGATGACCACATCGCCAGGTTGATAATCTGATTTGTCCGTGTAAACAGTTGGAGTAGTTTGACCAAAAGCAGTAACAGAAAACAGCAGGGCGATAAGCATCACCAGCTTTCCGATTTTGGAATGCATAACAAGCAGATGTTTAGAGGTTTTAAAACAGTCGATGTCTAACAGAGGAAATGGAGAACAGGGTTTTCCGAAAGATGTTTTTGGAAGAAAGGTATTGGGAGCATTTTCAGGGATGAGTATATACTCACCTGCTTATGAAACAGGAGTACAGACTACGAGCGGTAAATTTAATTATAAATCGGATTTATTTATAATATACTGACCACACTCATGCTTTTTAAAAAAAAGTTGATTCAGGTTATTAATAATAAAAGCCTCCTGACAATCGGGAGGCTTTTATTTCCTATCAGTACGCAGTCGCTTATTGAACAACTATTTTTTTACCATTACACGAGCCTGACCACAATTGTTTGCCGGCGATCCCATACCATCAACAGATAAAGTAGAAGTAGTGATAAGCAGTTTATCAAACTTTGCTCCATCTTCCCGGTAAGCGACAGTATAGGTGTGCGTACCAACGCCTAGATTAGCATTTGATAACCGAAGCCATTGCCATCCTGATGTACCGAGACCATTAACAGTTACAAAAGACCCGTTATCAACTTTTATCCAATAGCTATCATCGTTAGCTGTAGGGCAATTTAATCTTGCATTGAAATAATACATACCGGCAGTATCGATTGTAAAATTAAACACTACGGTTGAAGCAGCATCCGCAGGCACTGTTGTCGTACTGTTCAAACCGGCTTTTACAACTGCATACTGTCCGTTGGAAGCCGTAGCGTCTGTCAGCTTATCCCAGTTAGTCCCTACCGTTGCACATTCTGCTTCCATCCATTTTCTAACAGCAGTTGGTTCGGGCGGAAAAACAGGATTGCCTGTTCCCCACCACTGGTACCAGCGTTGGTAATCAACGTCAGGATACGGATGTGTGGCAATATTATCTGTATTCACATTGGTATTGCCAAGCAGGAATCTATCAACAAATGCTTCTATTGCCGGAAGCTGGCTGTTGGGTACTGCGCAATGGCCATGCCCGCCATCTATATAAAATCCAAATCGGTTTCCAATGCCAAAGGTGTTGTAAACGGCCTTTGTTGCCCGGGCACTCACATAGGCGGAAGGGTTAGCCAGCCATAAATAATCTGTATTGCCTGTAATCAGTAATGCCCTCGGCGCCACCATAGCCATCAATTCATGATGATCATGCGGAAGTTTTGAAACATTGACTCCCGCAAATTGAAACATATCATTACTAAACCACTGATTGCTCGTTGAGCCCAGTTTTTCTACATCACCTAATGTTTCGGAAACCCGCCAGGCCGGAGCGCCACCACCGCCTGATTCCTGTGCAATGGTGAGCGCAATGCGTTCGTCGAATGCACCGGCAAACAGCGCCATTTTTCCGGCATAAGAACAGCCCGTTACTGCCAGGCGACTTAAATTGATAGGTAGATTCGCCTGTACCAGTTCCAGGCCATCGATGATGCGACTAACGCCCCAGGCCCAGGCACTGTATTGTCCGGAATTGTTCAAATTGTATTCAGGGTAAAGCCGGTAAAAGTTATTTGTTAATTGCGGATTGTTATACGTTGTAACCTGGTCGTGACTGTAAGTAATTCTTGCAACGTTCCTGCTTGAAAAAACAGTAGCCGGTATACTTCCTGAACCACTGTTCATACCGATCACTGCAGGAAAAGGTCCGCTGCCCGATGGAAGCGCAACCTGAGCGGTAAGCGTCATCGTTTGACCATTCCTGGTAATTACTACGGTGAGTGTAGTGCCGGCAAAACTGGCCGTAACGGTTTGTGGCTTGTTGGGTTTAATGCCAATTTCGTAATTTTCAATTTCCCGTCGGATTTCATTCCGGCGGCAGGCCCAGTCACCGAAGTTTGTAGACCGTCCGCTCCCGTTAGACCATACAAAAGGATCAGGTAAAGGTTCTATTACAGGCAGTTGGCTTAAGGTGGGTAATGGCGGCGGCGTACAGCTTGCCCCCGTATTTTCCACCTGGTAAACAAGTGGGATCTGAGCCAGTAATCCCACCGACATAAGTTTCATAAAAATGGCAGCAATCGTACATTTCACTTTCATTTTTCTTTTTTTCAAGGTTAATAATGGTATGATAGTGGTATAGAATATAGCATCGATAGCAGGGGATTTCAAGTGCTAATAAATTTCGGTGAAAGTGCTCACTTGGGATAGCACAAATGTGTAATTCTCTGTACCAGTTGTTTAATGGAGGTGATACAAATTAAACTGAAATACAAATCGTTATTTTCGCATATACACAGTTACAATGATTGAGATTCAAAACTGTTTTCTTCTTTAGCAGCATTGAAACCGCTTAATAAAATTTCCTGCAATATTCTTTCGAGTTTTTCACACCCCATTTTTGAGTGACCAGGAAGCGCATTAGTATATAAATACTGAATCTCTAATTTGTAGCAATACGTTGCACCAGCATATCATTCCTTTTTTCAGGAATAACGATCCATTATCAGGAATTTCATCTCATTTTACCGGAGAAATGGTACTATTCTCCGGGAAACGAACCTGTTTTCCCGGGAAAATGATACTGTTCTCCGGGAAATAACCATGTTTTCCCGGGAAAACGATACTGTTCTCCGGGAAACAACCATGTTTTCCCGGGGAAACGATACTATTCTCCGGGAAATGAACCTGTTTTCCCGGGGAAACGATACTATTCTCCGGGAAATGAACCTGTTTTCCCGGGAAAATGATACTGTTCTCCGGGAAACAACCATGTTTTCCCGGGGAAATGATATTGTTCTCCGGGAAACGACACTATTTTCCCGGGGAGTTTATATTATTTTAAGTTGATTTACAATGATTTCAGCGCAAATTATAGCGACAATAAATCGAATGGACCAATTACGTATAAAATTGCCGCATTATGAACATAAATACGTTGCAAGTACATCATTCACCTACCATTCAAAATGATTTGCAAGCAATATTCTATTTGAAATACACATTGTATGGCATCAGGCTGTGCCTCAAAATATTTTTATTGTTTCAGATGGAAAAATCATAACAAAAAACCTTCGCGGCGAAGCATTGGAAAATAAACTGGCTGAGATATTTAAATAGCAGGAAGGAATTAACTGAAAATTTAAAAAGGGACTTTTCGAAATCAAATCGAAAAGTCCCTTTTTTGATGAAGCGCCTTAATATAAATATTAGCCTATTGCAAAAAATAAGTAGTTACATGTAATTTCTACACATAACATTTCCTTCGCCTTATACTGGACCTGATTTTGCGTTTCTCTGCCAAAGCGCCTGATTAAAGTCCAATCCTGATGAAAGTAGCAATAACCTGTTTGTTTGTAGCACTGTGTGTGTCCGCAACTTTAAATGTCACTGCTTCGAATTATTATGTTGATCCCTCTTCTTCGGGATCCAACATGGGAACATTGACTAATCCATGGAAGTCGATAGCCGATATTCCCTGGTATGTTAATTATTTCTCCCCCGGCGATACTGTTTTCTTTAAACGGGGCCTGTGGTATTCAGGCACGCTTTCTATTAATAGCTCGGGCAGCAGTAGCGCGCCTATTGTGTTCATGCCCTATGGGTCAGGGAATGCTCCCGTGTTTCAGTATAACCTGGCAAACCCTACTGAACCGCAGATCTATGATCGAACGATCATCCGTTTATTCCAGGCAAATTATGTAGTCATCGATGGCTTTGAACTGAAAGATGCCTCGATGTCTGAGCATGATCATACTATTACTGCCAACGTAGGGTATGGCGTGTACATGTATAACAGCTCACATAGTGTTATTAAAAATCTTACCATATCGAAGTTGGGCGCAGGAGCTGCCATCGATGGCGGAAACTATAATACCATTACGGATTGCAACATCAGCAATCTGCGTATGATCATTAATACCGCCAATGTCGCGTGGGACGATTTTGGTGCCAATGGAATAATAGTGAAAGGTTCAGACAATACCATTACGCACAATCATATTCAGGAATGCTGGGCCCCCAGCTACGATTACCAGATAGACGGTGGCGCTATAGAAATGTATGGCGCTGTTAGCAATAACAAAATATTGTACAATACAGCCAGCGAGAACCTTGGATTTATGGAATTTGGCAGTGGCTCAGGCGGACAGGCCCTCAATAATGTTATCGGCTACAATTTGTTGATCAACAATGGACACATATTCTGGATCAACACAGAAGGCGTGTATGGTCTCGATGTCCGCAACCTGCAGTTTTACAATAATAACATTGTCGAAACGCATGCGCCTCGTCTTGCTGATATCCATAACCTGATAGGCATATCCACAACGCCTGGTGTTTCGAATGTGCTGACGATGAAGAACAATATTTTCTGGATCACCACTTCTTCCAACCTGACAGATCCTGTGGCGAAGCCATTTAACGGGCAGCAGCTTATTCATCAAAGCAACCTGTACCATTTAAGCGGCGGCGGCTTAGGCTATACGTTGGATAATTCAGAAAGGAATTTGAATTCAGGCGATCAGTTGTTCACAGACATTACGAATTCCAGTAATCCTGCTTCATGGGATTATAATCTGCAACAATACAGTGCTGCTGTTAATATTGGACAGAACACCGGAATTGATAAAGATTTTTACGGCAAGTCTGTTCCTTTTGCCGGTTTGCCTGATGCAGGGATCGCAGAAAATATGACACTTACTATATTACCCCTGCAATTCAAATCCTTTAACGGTTGGGGGAATACAAACGGCAACAACCTGGAATGGGTAACTACCACGGAACCTGTCGATCACTTTGAAATTGAAAAAAGCAATACAGGGAATGATTTCAAAAAAATGGCAGACGTTCCTTACAAAACAAACGCCGGTTCAGCTACCCTGAAATACCAGTTCATCGATAAGGATGCGAAGGATGACGTAGCATATTACCGTATTAAAGCAGTGGAACCGGGTAACACAGCTTCTTATTCTTCAATCATCAGCATTAAGAACAATCTTTCGCCAACTAAAATAACCGTTTCACCGAACCCCGCCCGGGATTACATATATGTAAGCATGCCGGGAAATGATTTTCATAATAAAGAAATGGTGTTGGTAAATATATCGGGCGTAGAATTAAAAAGGACAAGGGTCGATAACGCTGGTAGCCCGCAAAAACTAAATGTAAGCATGCTGCCATCGGGTGTTTATGTAATAAAATTGATTGACCATAAGACAGGCGGGAGTCAAAGTATTCTATTTACAAAGTAATTAGAACCAACAATAATCTTATATATCAAAAAGTGGCAATTGACCCGACATTAACGGGTCCGGTGGAGTTTTATCGCCAAAATTGGAAACCGTAATTCCCAGTAACCGTATTTTGCTTTCCTGGGGATTAGTAGCCACCAGTAGCGCTTTTCCGGTATTTGAAATGTGGGAAAGGTCGTTTGTTGGTTCAGTAAAGGATCTGCTTCGGGTAATTATTTTAAAATCACTGTATTTTATCTTCAGTGTAATGGTCCTTCCTTTTAAGTTATGGTTGGCTAACCGCTTGTGAACAATTGCGGCTATTTTATCCAATGCTGCATTCATGTCGTCAATAATGGTGAGGTCTTCCTGAAAAGTATCTTCGGCGCCGATCGATTTAGTTTCCTGGTTCGGTTCTACCGGCCTGTTATCAATTCCCCTGACAATGCCGTAATAAAACTTTCCAACCTTGCCAAAATGTTTTACAAGTTCCTGTTCACTTAATTTTTTCAGATCCAGGCCAGTATGAATATTCATGCTTTTCATTTTCTGGGCTGTCACCTTTCCTACACCATAAAATTTTTCAACGGGCAGCGATTCAACGAAGGATTCAATCTTAGAGGGCCCGATAAACATGAGTCCATCCGGTTTTTTCATATCAGAGGCAATCTTTGACACAAACTTATTGATGGACACACCAGCTGATGCAGTAAGGCCGAGCTCTTCCCGGATTGCTTTTTTAATGGCATTTGCGATATCTATGGCAGAGCCGATACCTTGTTTATCTTCCGTCACATCCAGATAGGCTTCATCGAGTGAAAGTGGTTCTATGAGATCAGTATACCGGTGAAAGATCTCCCGAACCTGGGCAGAGACCATTTTGTAAACATCAAACCTTGGATAGACAAATATAATTTGAGGGCAAAGTTGTAGTGCCTTTTTGGAAGTCATTGCGGAACGCACACCAAACTTTCTTGCCTCGTAGCTGCAGGTGGCCACCACTCCTCCCCTGCCTTCGGGTGAACCGCCTACGGCAATTGGCTTTCCCCGGTAATCGGGATTATCTCTTTGCTCAACGGATGCATAAAATGCATCCATATCAATATGAATGATCTTACGAAAGGCCATTGACGCTTGTTTGGTTGAGGGTGTGCATTTGTTCAAATACAAAAATAAAGGTAGCAAAATACACGACAGTAAAAAGAGTCGGCCAATCTGCGCTAATCGGTTTACATTTAGGTTGAACACGGTTCCATCACCCACGAAAAAGTGGATAAAATTGATCACGTTATGGAATTTTCTGGCATCTGCATCTCCAGGATATCATGAAAAGACTGTTAACCATTTTTACCTGTAACCTGGTAGGTAAAACTTCCTTACCTACCATTTTATTCCTGTGTTCAGTTTGCTCCACCATGGAGTGTTATGCCCAAACAAATGCTACCCCATCAGACTTTCAGATTGCCGGCCAGATCACAGGAAGGGATACCGGAACAGTTGTTCTTATGCATATGAATAATGCAAACGAATTCCATCGGGATACTACCAGGCTCGATCAAGGCAGATTTACTTATTCCTGCAATGCCAGGGCCGCCTGTGAAGCTTTGATCTGGACAAACATGCAAAACAAGGATTTTGATGACCAAAGTGTCATCCGGTTTATACTTGGGCCCGGCGACATTCATATATCGAAAATTGATGGTGTAAAAAAAGCAACCATCACCGGTTCCCCTTCCCAGGATGAAAAAGCGAAATGGGATAGTGTTAAATCTTCACAGATTGAAGCAGCAGACCAATATCATGAAACCATCCTTAGTTTGCTCAGGCTTCAAAAGCAAGCCGGTCAAACACTCTATACAAAACAAATTGACTCCGTTGCCCGGCTAATAGATTCCAGCAGGGGAATTATTACCAAACTGGATGTGGGCTATGTGACGGAACATCCGGGATCGTATTTAAGCGGCTATCTATTAAGAAAACAATGCAGAAATATATCAGTTGATTCGGTGAAGCTTTTATATAGCGCTTTTGCCGATAGTGTTAAGAACAGCTCGGTAGGTTACGAAGTATTGTCATATGTATATCCTTTGACAAATGACAATGAATTCAGAATGAAAAACCCGTTGTTCGACCAGGAATTTAATAAACGCCTGGCCGCTATCAGGTCAATACACGATTTCAGGCTTCAGGACATGTCGGGAAAATGGATTGATCTTGCCAGGTTCAAAGGGAAATACCTAATAATAGACGTGTGGGCCAGCTGGTGTAAACCTTGTATTAAAAATATACCGGCATGGAATGAGTTATTAAAACAATACGATCCCCATGTATTTCAATTTATTTCCGTTTCGCTGGATGACAAGGTTGATCTCTGGAAGAAAGCAGTCGAAAAACATAAGCCCGGTGGTCTTAAACTCATTGAACCCAAAGAATTTACCAGTCTGTTTGCTATTTACTGCAAGGTATTGTGGGTTCCCCAATATATAATCGTGGATCCCGCCGGCCGTGTTGTAAATTATGACGCGCCTCAACCAGTTGAACCGGAATTACGAAAATTGTTAGACAGCCTTATCAAAAAAATGAAATGAATAGCATAGCTACTCATTTCACTTCTACTACCGCCACCGAAAAAGGCTTAAGGATGTGTGTATTTCCTGAAAGTACTGTTTGAACAGGCGGATTTTCATTGGTGGTTACATCAACCCGTTTAATGATACTGTTACTTGCTTCAGCGGGTAACAGCACATGTACTTCTGTATTATGTTTATTGATGAGCAAAATCTTTCTTCCCTGTTTGGTTTTAATGCCCTGCGCCACTACATGCCCGCCCTTTCCTTTAACAGTCGTGCTCATGAGCACATCGCCCGGACCGAAATTTTCTTTCAACAACCGCAACACCCAGTACCGAGCATTGGGATTTCCGTTATCCCAGTTCATCATACTTACATCGGGAAATTGCGTAGGGTAACCTACCAGTTGCGATTCACCGGCAACATCAACGCCCAGTTTGGTTAACTCGAGAAATATATAGGCATACATGGCGCCTGCCAGGTTCCAGTAATTTTCATGTATAGGCCCCGATTCCCTGGGTGATCGCAGGATCACACCTATTTCATTGATCATGGTAAACACATGCGGCGCCAGGCGTTTTTTGATGCTTTCGATGTATCGTGTTTTATCGAGAAACGATTCTGCATGCTCAAAAAAAGTATATTGGTACTCATCAATAGTCTGGTTAGCCCAGGAAGGTCTTGAATAATGATGATAGGATATGCCTTCGAGGGGAATACCGGGTTTATGATTCTTTGCATTAAGGAAGTATTCAAAATATTCAGGCTCGCGTACATGGGCCAGGGATAAACCGACAAACTTTGTTTGGGGAGAGATCTTCTTCATTTCATAAACAATGGCATCGTACATTTTTGTGTACAGCTCCACAGGTATTTTATGTTCAAGATCAGGTTCATTGAGCACTTCCCAATAAGGAATATCATAATAATGACCCGATTTGTGAAATACCCCCAGTTCATCGGTAAAACCGCCTTTTGTATACCAACTGAACAAGCGCGCAAAATAACCCGCCAGTTCTTTCATGGTGGTATCCCTGAGTTGCGTGCCCTGGTTGTAATCCCAGCAAAGCCCATAAGGATCATCAGGATATTTCACCGGTTTGTTGGTTTTCCACATCCACACCGGTATGGTGCTGAAATTAATAACCGCTGGATGCCCCTTTGTAGCTTCCATCAGGGCCACCATGGTGCTATCCAGATAAGTAAAGTCCCAGAAAGTTTTATTCGCGGTGGGCGGCTGTAATTCGGCCACGGCCATTTTCGGATAAGGAAACCAGGGTACGTACCGCACATAGTCGGCGCCCAGGTCTTTCAATGCCTTAAACGTACTTTTATGAATAGGCGAGCCTGGCCGCACCATGGGATTTTCTACTAACTGTAAAGTAGCAGTGGTTTTTGATACGGTGACCGTGTTATTCCAGTCAATGGTAATCCGGCTTGTATCGGTTTGTGCATGTAAGGATGAAGCAATAAAAGCAATGGCAAACGCGAAAAACAATCGTTTCATAGTACCTGGTATGTTTTTAAGCCATACCCCATTATGTACGTATTAAAGAAACAAATACCACCAGTGGAGAGAAAAATAGTAACAATTTGACTGTAACCTCGACTAAAGGTTAAGTGTCATACCTTCATCACCCACGTTTACACCAAACACATGCAAAAAATAATCATATTTCTGATAGCCCTTGGTCTCACCCATGTGAGCCAAAGTCAGGATGTAACAGCTCGTATAGATACCTTATTGCAAGCCTATTCCACGATTCACAAGTTCAATGGTACGGTATTGGTAGCCAGGGAAGGCGTCATTTTATTTGATAAAGGTTACGGATATCGCCAGGTTGCTAACCGGGTACCACATGATAAGACCTCCATATTCCAGATAGGATCGGTGACCAAGCAATTTACCACGGCGATCATTCAAAAATTACAGGCGGAAGGAAAACTGAATGTGCAGGATGCCATCAGCAAATACTTTCCTCAATATCCCCAGGGCGACAGTATAACCATAGAAAACCTGATGTTGCACACATCCGGCATTTACAACTATACGAACAACCAAACGTTCATGCAGAACGAAGTGACAAAACCCGCTACCCGGGAAAAAATGATTGCCACGTTCAGGGATAAACCCGCCAGCTTTACACCGGGTGCTAACTACCAATACTCAAACAGTAATTATTTATTACTCGGCTATATTATTGAATCGGTAACAAAGAAACCATATGAACAGGTAGTGCGTGAATATATATTCAAACCGTTGAAGATGACAAACAGCGGCTTTGATTTTACCCACCTGCAACGTACCGAAAAATCGACCGGTTATTTTATGTTGAATGAAAAAGATACGGTTACGGCACCGATTGTAGATTCTTCCGTATCTTTTGCCGCCGGCGCCATTTATTCCACCACGTTGGATCTATATCGCTGGCACCAGGCATTACAGAAAAATATCATCCTTACAAAAGCACAGCAGGACAAAGCATTTACACCGGTAAAAAACAATTATGGGTATGGCTGGGTCATTGATAGTTTGTATGGAAAAAGAGTGATAACGCATGGTGGTGGCATTCATGGATTCACATCCGATTTACTGCGTATACCATCAGATGATATCTGTATTGTATTATTATGCAATACGTCGTCCCCTGCCCTGCATAATATTGCCAAAAGCATTACGGCCATTCTGTATAACAAGCCGTATGAAATACCACAGGCCAAAAAGGCGATCACCTTACCGGAAGAAAAACTGAAACAATATGTTGGTGAGTATACCATCAATGAAAAATTGCAACTCAGTATAACCTTAAAAGACGGTGAATTGAAAGCATCGCCAACCGGGCAACCCACCGTAGCGCTGCATGCCGAAAAAGAAGATCGCTTTTTTGTGACGGCGCCTGAAGTACAGCTGCAGTTCACCAGAAATGAAAAACAGGAAATAGATGGCTTTATCCTGTATCAAAATGGAAGGGAAGTAAAATGCCCGAAAATTAAATAAAAGCATTCTCGTCCTCCTTCTTTTTAAAAAGCCATAATGCTGTTAACCCAAACAATACTACCACCATGGCAAAATAGATCCGGTTGTACAAATTTCCCTGCAACCAACTGATATTACCATAGTCACTGAGTAATCTCCATAAAGAACGCAGTATGTTCACCGCCATTACAAAACGGATGAGCCTGTTCACCTTTTCGCCACCGGCAAATAAAAAAAAGAATATCACATACGCGATCAGGGCAGAAAAGATCAAAGGGAAATATAACGACCCCTGAATGGTTTGAAAGGTCTGCATCTTATCAATAATGCCGGGCAACATCTGCTCATTACTTTTTAAAGCCTGTTCAGGCAAATATTGCTGGATGTAGAACAATTCGATGGAACGTATAATGACCTCCAGAAAAAGAAAGATAAAAACCCCTGAAAATGCAAAACGGGCCCAAAAACGATTCACTTTGGCTGCGAGCGAACAAATTACCAGGTACAGAAACAATAATCCAAACATGGCAAATAACATGAGCCAGGAACGGGTGATGTGCAGCGGATGAAAACCCTGCATCAATTCTTCTTTGGGCGTAGCGGGCGTAGGGAATTGACCAAATACATATTCCTGAAAACCCTGAATGCCAATGTACACCAGGGCTGTAACAGCAGCTGCTATGCGTGCTGGTTTTTCTTTCATAATGAATGTTTTATATACAAATACAATATTACTAACGGGCATGAAAATAGTCAGCGTTGACGGGAAATGCCATACCCATTGTAAAAATCCCGAAAATGGATAATGATGATAAAAAAATGTTATAAACCGGTAACCTGATCAATAACTGTCCTTTAAAAAATATCTTAGGTCAGAAAATGATCAGGCCTTCTACCATATGGCATTATCAGAGCACCATTTACCGGGTGCAGGAATACATGGAAGCCCATTTGCATGAAGACATTTCACTGCAACGCATGGCTGATCATACCTGCGTTTCTTATCACCACCTGGCTGACATTTTCGGGCAAACAGAAAATGAATCGCTTGGCGGCTATATTAAACGGTACCGGCTTGAGAAGGCGGCTTCTCTTTTATGGTATACAGATCTTTCACTTACATCCATTGCAGAAAAAACAGGTTATACCAGTTCGCCTTCTTTGTCAAAAGCATTTACCCAACATTTCAATTCCAGTCCAGGTACATTTAGGCGACAACCGAAATTCCTCAAACAATCTCCCAATGCTATTCTCGATGGTATACAAACAGCAGAAGCCTACGAGACGATTTTGAATAAGGAGTTTGATTTTGAATACCGGATCGAAAGACTGGATAATTACTATACGGTGTGTCAGCCATTGAAAATGGTGCCGGCCTTTTTCCAACAACAATTTCAATATGATGCCTATCTCGAAACTGTTTTCAGGGATATGGACCATACACTGCCAGGCAGGAAGGTGATCAAACCGTTCGACTCGTTGAATTTCTCGCCGGCAGACAGGTTTACGATGCATCATGGCAAACTGATCGATGGAACAGCCTATGCCCAGCTATCAGCAGCTGTTCGTAAAGCCAACCTGGTAAGCCCTGTTAAAAACGGGCAATATCTTGTTTTCACCATTCCACCCGGACAGGCCGATGAACAGATCAAGAACCACACTACTTTATTCAGAGAGAACCTGATAGGTCATCAAAAAATTTTTCGCCCCGAAGATTTCTTTATTTTTCTGTTGCTGAGTGAGGACAGGAACAAAGTCGGTGAATTTTATATGTACCTGGCGGGTTAAATGATCTCTTGCAATATCTGGTCTCATAAAATGTCAAAAGCCTCCCGATACATCAGGAGGCTTTTGACATTGACCCTGGGTGGGTTTCGATATTATCGGCGTACAATAACGTTGTATTTAACAACCCTGACTGAGTTTGAATAATATGCTTTGGCAATTTCCTTAACAGCATTCATTCTTTGCTTTTCCAGGTCTAATGCCTGCTGTTCCTTTCTTTCGATCTTTGAAGATACCTGGGCAATCATTTTTTTTACTTCAGGATAGCAGCTTGAGGCCGGATCTATCATTTCAAGTGCGGCAAATGCGTCTTCATAATTATTAATAGCTATTGAGGCCTTTGCTTTTGTGATATTTTTCGAGCACAAAACAGTTTGGTATTTGTTGTAAACTACCAAAGATTTTTTTTGAGCTTCATTGTAGCAATCGGTTGATGCGATTGGTATTGACTGCAAAAGGCTAATTGATTGTTCGTAATCCTGTTTCGCTGATAAATTATCTGCATTTCGAATAATTGCTTTGCAATTTTCAGCATAGTATTTAAAAATCTTTGACTTGCTTGCGATGATAAATTGTTTGTAGGTGTCGTCAGTTGCTTTAATTTGACTGAAAGCATTTGATATAGCCTGAGCTTTATTATTACCGCTGCCTTTAATTTTTTTAGAAAATGTATTATAAACCAGATTGCTGCTGATTTGTTTAACAAATAATGAAAAGTCAATTGTTGTAACAGTCATATTCTGCAAACCACCTTCCACAACACCTGTTTCGTTTACTGAAATTACCGGGTAAACCACAATGTCGTTTGTATAACCAACAGTCACCTCTTCAGAGTTGTTAATGATCTGTGTAATCTTTGATGTTAACTTTTGTATTTGTTCCTGATTGAATTCTTCAGAAGTTTCCGGCACAACCACACCCAGGGTAAGCGTCGCATTTGGGGACTGTGCGTTGCTTACCTGCATACTAAAGCATAAGGCTGTTAACAAGCCTGTTTTTTTGATTAAATTCATACGGTGTTTAGTTGATTGTTATGTAGATGGTGCTGCCTTTTATATCTTTTCCTGGCTGCAATCCAACAGACTTCAAAAAGTTAAAGATTTCCAGCGCGTATTTGTTAGTGCTGTATCTATTGCCATTTTTATCCCTTAAAGGAATTCTTACCTCATCAAATATCATTTTTAAATCGGTAGTTCCCTGGATATGATAATTGCCATTTACAGAATTTTTAGAAAACCAATCCTCTAAAACATCTGATAATGCTAATTTATCTTTCCCTACTTCAGACTTCATATTCAATGACGCTCCTTCTGAAAATGAGAAAGTGACCAACACAGAATGGCCGTTCTTTTCAATTTCGGTAAATTTGGATGTCATTGTTTGGGTAAACTCATCAATACATTTTTCTACAGCTTTCGATGTCAATTTTCCCATGTCGTCGGTAAAGAACTTACCTGAAGTGCCAACTTTGTTTGACAAAGAATTACCGGTGGATACTTCGTAAGCCGACAAAATAACATTAACGCTTGCGCCTGAATTGTCTTTTTTGGCATCTACTTCTGTAATTACAAAAATATCTGAGCCCGACATTTCAATGATCTTTGCTTTAATATCTGTTTGATTATCGGATGTAAAAACCTGATTATCTCTTGCAGCTTTCAGCTTACCAACAAAATCAACCGTGGTGTATCCTTTGTTGTCGAAACCTTCTTTTACTTTGGCAATAGCTAATCTTCTATTTACATCGTTGTCAAGAACGGTTCTTATGTCTTCTCCATCTTTAGTAAAAGGGATAACCATAATCTTGGGTTGCATGACAGCTGTTTGTCCAAAACTTACTGAAGACAGAACTAAAAAAGCTATAAGGGGTAGTAGTTTGTTCATGTGCTTATTCATTTACCAGTTCGCATTTTATTTTTGCTCCGCCTTCCATTTTTTTGGCAATTTCTGCTCCTCCCTCCAAAACCGAGCAAACTGAAAAGTTTTCATCCTCCACTTTTGAAACTATAACCTTTCCAATGGTCTTTTTCCTTGTAAGCTTTTTGCCATCAACCGTTAACTCTGACAATTCATAGACTTTGAAAGAATTTTTTTCCAAAACACCGGCAGCACTACCGCCTGATATCAGCACTTTAGTGGCTTCACCATTACTGTTCTTATCCTCTATCGACGCTATGGATGCTGTAACCTTGAAATTATTCTTAATGAAAGTCTCTATTTCAGGTTTAATATTTTCCAGTGCTTCTTCAAAGGAATTTTTCCCTTTTGCAGTTTTGTTAAAACTGTTTGAAGCCATTACTTCGCCTGTAGCTACATCAACTATTCTAATGCTAAAAGCAATTTCAGCAAGATTCGATGTAGGTCTGCCCAGTACAGGTAAATTGACATTCATATCTTTAGTTTCAACCTTAGCTTTTGATACGTTGCCTAAAACAACATATTGAGCGCCTAATGATTTTGATTGCTCAATGACCTGTCCGTCTATAAAATCTTCATCTTTCTGAAGATTCTTTTCAGACTTTAATTGATCCATCTTTTCTCTTTCAACCAGGGAAAATCTTTTGGTTTTCAGAAAGGCGTCTGCAACAGCATCCTGAATGGCGGTTTTATGCTCACCGGAAGAACTACTACTGCTACGTGAAAAACGGTCTTCCTGCTGCGTGGCGCTTTTGAAAGGAACGATCCCGATAAGGGTTTTGCTTTGTGCGAACGAATTACAGCAAGTGGTTAATAGAACCAAAAGGGCAACAACTTGTCTTGTCATAACTATTTAAACGGTTTTTGGGGTGTTAAATGGCCTTTCTAGTTATCGTTGGGGCATTTGCCGACGATGCGGCATAAACTGATTCATTACCCGAACGGAGCCGAAAAATAATACAAATAATTATATTATGCAATTGCCTAAAATTTATCAGTATGAGGAAAAGGAAATATCAAAACAAGGGGACACACCCCGCATTTAAACAAGGATTATTTTAACAAATGTGATGGAGATCATTGAAGACGGCAAGCTGTATGCTTACAAATCATGCGTACCCAATACCATAATCAAAATCTTTTAATGAGCCCGTTAGCATTTTAACGATAACGCTGCTATGAAAAAGATATTGTTTTTAATTTTCATAACCTGTATGTTTATTGGCTGCAATAACCGGAGGTACCGGCAAAAGCTGTCTTGAACGACTGCTTTTTAACGTCTTGTTCAGATTGGATTTAGTGGTTTCAGGTATGCTGATCAGATTCTTTTTTATATCCTTCTTTGTCGCAACGGCATGCCTGGTAAATGGCCAGACCGTTATTGTAAATCCAGATGGGCACACACACAGTGGTGATCGGGGCGGACCAAGCAGGATCGCCGGGAATTATTGTACACCCCAACGGAACCCATTCGGTAGTACATTCATCGGGATCCCATTCCGTTGTGGTGGCCCCGAACGGTGGCCATACGGTGATATTGAATCAACAATTGCTACTCTCTATGCTCCCAATACTATTTTTCATCCAATAAAAACAATTACTTACTGGTAAACAACCGAAGTGTCCAAAATTGTCAACACTTTTCCTGCCGTATTGGCTTGCTATTTGCATCTTATTTGTAAACCATTTAATTATGAAAAAGATACTATTGGCAACCCTGCTGACTACAGGGTTAGTGATGGGTGCATTTGCACAGGAACTAAAAGAAACCGATGTTCCTGCTGCAGTTAAAACAAGTTTTAAAACCGCCTTTCCAAATGCTAAAGATGTTGATTGGAAAATGAAGGAAGGCAAATACAAAGTAGATTTTGACATTGATGGTACTGACCAAATCGCTGCATTTGGGGCGGACGGTAAAATGATCTCAAAAGGAATGAAGATCAGGGTATCTGAGCTTCCATCAGCAGTGACGTCTGCAGTAAAAAGTGCATATGCAGACAGAGAAATAAAAAATGTATATAGAGTGGATAAGAATGGCACTATTAACTACCTGGTAAAATTGGAAGGCAATCCGGATACCAAAGTTCTATACACAGCAGACGGACAGGTGGTAAAAGAAAAGAAGGACGAATAATTTTTTGATGTGAGGTAAAGATAACCGCAGCATATTATGAAACGCTCAACTATTTACTGGCCAGCTGCATTAAAGCCGCTGTTAAAGAAATATAGAAGCAGGAAGCACCCGCTAGAAGCTGCCAATCCTTATCAGTGGATTGTAATGGTAGAATTATCTGCACAGGCAACTGACAGCCTGATCAATCAAATTGCGCCTGACTTCTTTAAAGCATTTCCTGATATGCGGTCGCTTGCAAAAGCAAAAGCGGAATCATTGTTTCCTTATATAAGCAAGGTCAGAAATTTTCGACATAAGGCGCAATGGCTGGTTGAAACAGCCAAAAAGATAAAAAGTAATCGCAAAATTCCGCTTGAAATAGAATCTCTCGTTGAATTGCCAGGTATCGGTCGCAAATCGGCCAATGTGATCCGCCGGGGATCGAAAGCAAAGCCCGAAGGAATTATCGTTGATCTTCATACGACAAGGGTTGCAAACAGACTGGGTATTGTTACGACAACAAATCCGGAGAAAATAGAAAAGCAATTAATGGAATTGTTACCGCCAAAGGAGTGGGATGCCGGGATGGCCATGTCGTTCCTGGGCAGGGAAATTTGCAGACCTAAACCCAATTGTCCGGTTTGTTTGATGAAGCCTGTATGCGCCTACTACAATGGTTGGAAAGTTGCCGCTGGTGTAAAGAAGAAAAAGGAGAGAAAATAAATATTCGCTATTGTTAAAAGAAGCATTAACGTCAAAAGCCTCGCGACTTGTCAGGAGGCTTTTGACGTTTTACTATTTCAGATATTGACATTTATCGCATTGGTAAGCACCTTGAATACCACCTCTGACATTTGCTTGTCATAGAATTGCAAAAGCAACTCTGTATCACTTTTTTGCAAGCCTATGCCGTCGGTATACGTATCAAATGAATGCAATTGCGTAAATGGTATGGAAAATGATTGTTGACTGGCGGCAAATACGACCCGCTTATTGGTTACAACAAATACCCCCTGTTGATTTGAATGTACCTCCTCCCTGATGGGCATGCTTCTGCTTGAACCAAGCTTATATGAAACGCCTTTCTCTACCTTAATACGTATGGGACTGCCTACACCGAAATACCCTGTTCTCGCAGCCACCAGGTTTGAACTTATTTCCCAATAAGCCATTTCGTCTTTTTCCGTTACAATGGAAGGCGGCTTGAGTTCAGGCAAATACCCTTGATTCAGGGCGTTTAATAACGTAAGGAAATAAAATTCCTCCTGAATTTTTTTATCGATTGTCGCCTCCCGCATATTGAAGCCCAGTTGTTGAGCCAGTTGCTTTAAGGCCCGCTGCTCTTCCACATTTACCATTTTATCAGAAACGATCTGCTTAACTGCGTTTTCGTATAATTCCAGGGCATTTTTCTTATTAATACGATTCACTTCTTCTTCAGAAATATTCAACTCTTTTGCAAACAGGCCGATCTCCTGTATTTCTTCTTCAGTTAATTGGTTGTCGGCCAGTTTTTGTTTTGAAAGATCCGTTAATGCCCGCCGGGCATATTTACTTTTAATGGCGTTAATAGCAGTATCGGACAACTCAAAATAATCCCTGATCTTTGTCAGTACCTCTTTTTCTCCATCGGTGATCGAATAGTCCTGTATGATCTCCTTCAAATTGCTTTCATAAATCTCCAGACCAAGATCCTTTAATTTAACAGGATTGGCTATTTTGGTACTGGTGCTATTATAGTTGTAGAAGTGAGCTTCCCAGTTTCTATAGTTATCGCTTCTGATATCCCGATATAATTTGGCACTGGATGAAAAGCTTAGCAATAGTTTTTTTAACATTGGCTGGATTTTTTGACAGGATTAAAGATATAAAAATGCAACAAAATGTCAAGGGCAAAAGCATAGTGCCGGCTATCGATGGCTTAATCACATTTAACGGGCTCTTTCCATTGCCAGGATATAAATAGAAACTTTTTGCATTCTTTCAATTTTTTATCACTCCAGTATCAACCTAATTGTATTGTTTTTCCGCATGTCGGTGCTCACTCGCAGCACCTGTGTCTTTTGACCATAACGTATGCGAAGTTCTGCTGTATTGGGTGGGATCGATCCCAGGTTATCGGCCATGAACAACAATTCATTTTCACCAGGCTGCAGTTGGATCGGGATCTTTTGCACCGCATTCCTGACAGGAAAGCCTGTGGTTAACCATTTTCCATTCAGGCGGAGGGAGATGCTGTCGCCATCCTGTACTTCTCCATCCCATAATTCTAAAACAATAGCGGAGGTATCCACCTTAATTGTAGCCACTGGTTCTGAGGTTCTTTTCGCTACCTGATCATTAAGATCATTTTGTACTATTGGCTTTTGTACTATTGGATTTTGTGCTATGGGTTTGAAGTAAATATCTGCAACCAGAAAGGTTCCCCACACATTCGACCGGTTACTGAGATCAAATCCATACGGCTTGCCACCGGTCTCCATATATAGATAACCGGTATTAGGAGGAATGCCACCATAATTATCAGCAAAGAATATGAACAGGTTCCTGCCTGTGTCAAGCGGCACCTTCAACTCGCGGTTATGGTCGTTGATCTCACTCCGGGAGAACAACGGTTTGCCATTATGCAACAAGGTCACTGTGTCCTTATCATACTTCTCCTGGTCCTCTACTTTCATCGTGGCAATAGGGTCTCCTGTAACAATTTGATCATAGATACCCAGGTAAATACCGCTTGTTTCTGGCTGTAGGATCCGCTTTACGCTTGAATCTGTCAATGGGCTATTGTTGGTCTTCTTCAGCAAGATGCTGTCCCTGTACAGAAAATCACGCAGTGTAACTTTGGAGCTTTCCCAGATCTCATCTCCTTCGTACAGACCCCGCATCCAGAAGTCGGCCTTATCTATCCACTTCCTTTGCAGTGATAATTTATTATCCTGGAAATTCAGCGTTCCGTTGAGGTACCACATCCAGATACCCAGCTTAAAAGGCGTTTCCAGTAATGGATATTTGCCCCGGCTAATGGCTAGTTGCCCGTCATTTTTTCGCACCAGCAGCATTTCATATGTCCCGCTGAACTGGCCATATTGCAGTTTTATTTTTGCAGGGTACAATTGTTTCTGGTCAGGAATACCAATTTGAAGGTTCATGATAATGGAAGTCGACGTACCCGCGTAGGGCTTCCGGCTCATTTGCCAGGTACCTGTATACTTATCGGCCTGCGCCAGGGCCATGTTAACGGTAAAGAATAGGCAGGAAAACAAGACAGACCATGTACGTTTCATAGCTGCAAAATAATGTTTTTCTACCAGGGAAACTTTTTCGTGGATGGTTGAGCGCGCAATACACAAAGTCAAAAGTCTCCCGATGCATCGGGAGACTTTTGACTTTGTGTATATTCCGTAAGGCTGTATTTGAACCAGGTGATTAATTCGCTGATCAGGTATCGAGGCGGGCTCGTTACCTATTTATTTTTGTTTTATAAAACTTTGAATTTCGCCGCCTGCATGAATGTAATACTGCCCTCTGGCAAGCCCGCTGATATCAATCTCAGTCGATAAGGTACTACCCGATGATTGCAATGTCCTTTTTTTCACGATGCGCCCCATTCCGTCAATTATTTGAAGCGATATTGCGCCCGCCGGCATATGCAACTGAACATTTATTACATCTTTAGCCGGGTTTGGAAAGATGGTAATAGAAGCATTTTTATCGTAGCGGATCGATACCATTTTGCTATAGGAATAACTGCCGTTATGGTCAATCATTTTAAGTCTGTAGTGATTCATGGACGACAGGGGGTGTGCATCGATGTATGCATAATTGCCATTAGCACCTTCACTGGTTACCGTACCAATTGTAGTGAAGGACGAGCCATCCGCGCTTCTTTCCACTTCAAAAGAAACAACATTCAATTCGTTGGTGGTTGTAAAATTCAGCATCACTTTATTATCGCCCTTTGTTGCTGTGAAAGAGAGCAAACTTTGAGGAAGCGCAATTGGAGCGCCGGTGACTAGCAAAGAAGTAATCGACATCGGTGCCAGTGTAACCTGCAACGTATTGTTTTGCGGCGAAATGCCTGAAGATTGCAGGGCATTGCTGCTATGCGATACAAAAGTTTCTGTGCCCACCGGTAAGTTACTTAACGTCAGGGTAGTTACAGCCTGATTGGCAGGAAGGAAATCGGGAAAGTTTATCACAACAGTCTTTGACTGGCTCACTGATCTGTTAACCAGTGCTATTGTTACAGAATCATTATTGTTATTAACGGTTGTGTAAGCAGATACATTCTGTTCATCGCTGGAAGTAGCTTGTACACTATTACTTTTGTTATACCGGCTAAACAGATGCAGGGTTTCCCACATGCCTGTATCCCAGTTCCAGGGAGAGAAGTATTCTACGCCATGGTTCATGAACTCGCCCATCATGGACGCATGCCAAATGGCCACGGCATTCGGATCATTTTGAAGCTGCGTATGCGTTTCAGATACAGCGAAAGTGACTCCGTGGCCGGGTCCCATGTATTGGTTCAGCCACTTCTGGCATCTGCCAAAAATATTTTCTATTTGTATTGAGTTATCCCATCCTCCGTTAACCACTTTCACGCCGTTGGCCTCAGGGTAAATATAAGTGCTGTCAAAAAACACACGGTGATATTGAACAACATCCGAAGCCGAAGCGCTGGAAGGATAGAAATGGATATCGATCACATCTAACAACCTGATGCCCGAAATTTGTTCTTCTTCAGCTACCCGTTTAATAAAATACTGCAACCAGGGATATCGTATGCCGTCGGAGCCGGTAACCGGTGAAGCACCAAAATTATACCATTGCCATTCATTCGGACTCACTGGTCCTGTTAACTTAATGCCGGGAAAAAGCGCCCTTGCTTTTTTGGCTACTGCAAAATAACTTTGCATGAATGCTTCAGCGCTGGTTTGTACGGGCATCACATCGTCGTGCGTGCCCGACCAGATTTCCGGTTCATTATCCATATTCCAGTACCTGATCTTTGTAGAATCCAAACTCAGACCTCCACTTCCGAACCAATGGCTCAGGATATCAGTGGTAGAATCCTGGTTCCAGTTCTGCAGGTATAGGTTGGGATCTCCATTCACCAGGGCCTGGCTGCCGCCGGAGGTATTCATAACACCGCCTCCTGCGAGGTTTTGATTTACGCCAGACCACCATTGTGAATTATTATAGGCCCAATCATTGAAATTGTTGGCATTTGTACGGGCGGCCTTGCCAATCAGTTGAAACCCCCACATACCCTGGGCAGCAGGAATATTCTGGTGAAGGGTTTGTGCGGCATAATCCCAATTGGAAGTATATACATTATTATACCAGTCCGGATGACTGCTGATATTAAGCTTCCAATTATGTTTAGTGAGATTATTGCCTCCATTTTCCCGGAAGAAATTAAGACCTGCATCTTTATACAGCTGCCAGGTATTTGTTGAAACAGGATTTCCAATAAAGTCGGTAATAGAATTATTCCTGCCATAGATATAAGGAGAAACCGCCTTTCTGTTATTGAATATCTTCACGCTAACCTGCACATTCTGAGCATTGAGTGCTATATACAGGCAAAGCAACAAACTTGTTAAGAAGAACTGTTTCATAGTAATGGAAATAGGATTAAAATTGTAAGTTTTGGTATAGTTGATGGAATAAAAAAATGCGAATAGTACAAGTAAAGTGCCAAAAGAGCAACAATGTTGGAGAGGCGCAATTGTATAAAAGCAGATATGTATTACAAATGAAACAATTCAGGGATACTTACACAGAAGACCTATACATGGATCTTGAATCATTGACGAGGCCCCGGAACAGTTATTGCAGGCTATGCATAAAGAATAGTTGTGCTTAGCTATTTTATAAAACGGCTTGCTTTAAGTGTCCTACTTTTTATACATGCTTCATTAGTTTGCAGGGCCTACTCCGTTTTAACCCATCAGGCCCTTATTGATGTTAACTGGGATAAGGTGCTGCTTCCATTATTGAAAGAAAAATTCCCGGGGAGTTCAAATGAAGCGTTGAAAGAAGCCCATGCCTATGTTTATGGCGGCGCCATTGTGCCCGATATGGGCTATTATCCATTCGGCAGTAAACTATTTACCAATTTAATTCATTACGTACGTAGCGGTGATTTTGTAAAAGCTGTATTGAATGATGCGCAAAATCTGAATGAATATGCTTTTGCGCTTGGAGTATTATGTCATTATAATGCTGATGTGTATGGCCACCGTATTGGGATAAATGTGAGTGTGCCTATAATATACCCAAAGCTGAAACGAAAATTTGGTGATACGGTTACATTTGATGAACATCACGTTTCGCATTTGCGTACTGAATTTTCATTCGATGTATTGCAAACCGCTCGGGGTAATATAAAAACGGCAAACACAAGTTTTTACCGGCAAGAATAATACCACCCGAAGTTTGCCCCGGGTACTGTGAGTCTTTTGTTGTTTCTATCTAACCTATGTGCTAACAGAAGGAGATCTTTGTTTCGCCCGCCTTACCTCTTTTGGTGGTGATCATTATTACGCCGTTGGCGCCGGTAGCTCCATAGATCGCGGTGGCTGATGGGCCCTGCAATACGTTGAACGTTTCAATATCATCAGGGTTGATGCCGGCCAGAATAATACCGGTGATCTTTCTTGTCCCGGCTGGTTGCTGTGCATAGCTGTGCACAGCCAAACAAAAGCAACAGGCAATCCATAGCAGTAGCCTGCCCTTTCAGCGCGTCCAATTCAGGGTATCAAAATGTTGCCAGATCTGTGTGTGGTGGTATCGAAATGTTGACGGGAGGAGTATTATTTGGGTATGAAATGGGCTCGCTCACAACGTATAACTCATTCATCCTCACTATAATCTTTGCCAGCGTCATTGGCTGTATTATGGTATGTGGAAGGCAATACGCCAAACTGCGTTTTGAAGTACCTGGAAAAGTATTTGGGACTATTGAAGCCGGTTTCATACGCTACTTCGGCCACGGTTTTATTTGTTTTCTGAAGCAACCGGGCTGCTTTTTCCAGCCTGACTATACGGATATATTCAACAGGCGTTTTACCGGTTAGAATAAACAATTTTCTGTATACAGCCGAGCGGCTCATGAACAAGGCGCGACTGAGGTCTTCTACCGAAAAATCGGGGTTAGAAGCATTTTTTTCAATGATCTTTAAAACATTCTGTACAAATTTCTCATCCGATCTTTCGTTTTCAATATCCATCTCAGCCTGCTGCACTTCCACCTTCTTTGTAAAGGTTTTTCGAAGGGCCTGGTGTTGCATTAAAAGGTTTTTTATTTTGCTCAGCAGAATCTCAAAATTGAAAGGTTTGGTGAGGTAATCGGATGCGCCCGTTTCAATACTGCGCAATTGCTGTTCATCCCCGGTCAAAGCGGTTAATAAAACCACCGGGATATGTTTCGTTCGCCGGTCATTTTTTATTTTATGGCAAAGCTCTATGCCGGTTGTTCCGGGCATAATAATGTCGCTCACAACTATATCAGGATGACCGGAGAGTGTTTTCTGCCAGCCTTCTTTGCCATTCACAGCGGTTATAATATTGTAGTATTCAAGCAGGTTATCTTTCAGGTAAAAAAGAAAATCTTCACTATCCTCTACCAGCAATATGGTGAATTTTTTCCGGCGTTGGCCGCGTTGTGCTGCCATGTTGATGGCTTCCGCCACATTTGCATCCGCTTCCATTACTGTACCGGCGGGATTGTCGCCTGCCGTTTCAACCTGTGCTTTCAACTCCATGAGCGGTAACTGCACAGTAAAACACGAGCCTTTAAACTCCGTGCTCTCCACATGAATAGTGCCGTTAAAGAGGTGCACAAATTCTTTGGTAATAGCCAGGCCAATTCCGCTTCCCTGGTTGATCATGGTGCCGGGAATGTCGTGCTGAAAAAAACGTTCAAATATTTTATCCTGTCTGTCGGCAGGTATTCCTATACCGGTATCTTTTATTTTAATTTCCAGCAATGGACAAGCGGGATTTTTTACAATCATAACTTCAACGGCCACTTCCCCATTTTCTGCAGTAAACTTAAAAGCATTCGAAAGCAGGTTAAACAGGATCCGTTCCAGTTTGTCGTGATCGAACGGGGTAACCAGGCTTTCTGAAGGCCCGTTATAAGAAAAGCGGATCTGTTTTTTTTCAGCGATATCAGTAAAGGAATAGCACGTTTCCCTAAGGAAATGTACAATATCTCCTTCGGTAGTGTGCAGCTTCAGCTCGTGCACTTCCATCTTTCGAAAATCGAGCAACTGGTTTACCAGGTTAAGCAGGCGCCGTGCATTCCGATGTATCAACTGGTATTGTGACTGCTGAGAAGGCTCTGTAGCAGAACGGATTATTCTTTCGAGTGGCGTAATGATCAACGACAGTGGGGTTCTGAATTCATGGCTCATATTGGTAAAGAACCGGATCTTCATCACATCCACTTCATGCATGCGTTGGGCTTCTTTTCGTTCCTGTTCAAGGGCAAACCGGGTTCGTGCCCGCTGAATCACCATCCGCCTGGCAACGATCAAAATACAAACAACAAATAGTGCGTATAAAAAATAAGCCAGCGGCGTTTTCCAGAAAGGCGGCAAAATGATGATGTTCACCGCAATTCCCTTTTCATTCCATATGCCATCTTCATTCGATGCTTTTACATAAAAGGTGTATTTTCCGGGGTCCAGGTTAGTATAGGTCACTTTACGTAAGCTACCATCAGAGTAAAGCCAGTTGTCGTTAAATCCTTCCAGCCGGTAAGCATATTTATTCTTGCGGGTATTGATATAACTGAGTGCTGCAAATTCCAAAGAGAAAATATTCTGATCGTATTTGAGCCTGATCTCATCTGTTTCAGCGATCGCTTTTTGCAACACGACGTGATTTCCAATTTTTTCACCCGCTGTTATTTCCTGATTAAAGACCTGAAGGCCGGTCAATACAACCGAAGGAGCATAGGTATTTATCTTTAATTGAGGGGGATTGAACAGATTAAAACCTTTGGCGCCACCGAATATCAATTCACCGCTGCTGGTTTTAAGCACTGCATTTTGATTGAACTGCTTTTCCTGAAGGCCATCGAGCCGGTCGTAATTAAGGCAATTAATAATATGCCTTTTTCCCAAATCTTTGTAAGTCATCCTGCTAATGCCGTTGGGTGTACTGATCCATAAATGCCCGGCATTGTCTTCAGCAATATCTAAAATGGTGTTATCCGGCAACCCGTCTTCTTTTCTGAAAACCTGAAAACTATTATTACTGGCATTGTAAATATTAAGGCCGTCCCTGGTTCCGGCCCAAATGGCATCCCGGCTATCCTGGAAAACGATATTCACATTATCATTGCTCAATCCCGAATTGGTGGGATGCAATTGTTTAAAGGATGAGGAATTATTAAATCGCACATCAATACCATTGGGTGTTCCTACCCATAAATTGCCCTGCCTGTCTTCTGTTATGGAAGAGATATATCCTGCATGTACAGAATTAGGCATATAAGGCTTGTAATGAATAAATTTTTTGGTGAGGGGATCAAATCTCTCAAGCCCCGCTTCAAAGGTGCCAATCCAGAGATTGTTATTTTTATCTTCATAAATTTCCCATACGCGGTCATCGGCCAGGCTGTTGGTGTCTTTGTTACTGTGTCGATAGTGTTTAAAGGTTTTACCATCATAACTATTCAGTCCGCCATAATAAGTACCGATCCATAATATTTTATTATGGTCAACCCAAAGGCTCACGATCACATCGTTGCAGAGGCTGTTTTCATTGGCCGGGTCATGCCTGAACTGTTTAAAGGTATTTCGAGTGCGGTCGAAGTAAATGAGTCCGCCGCCATTGGTGCCTATCCAGATATTCCCTTTGGCATCTTCTGCAAAACGGTTTACATCATTGAAGGGAAGACTGGAAGCATCCGACTCCTGGTGTGTATATAATGGGAATTTGTTGATCCCTTCCTGGTAATAATTAATGCCCTGCTTAAAGGTGCCTACCCACATGATGCCGAAATCGTCTTTATATATTTCCGTAAGGCTGTTCTGCGTTAAACTTTTATCGTCGCCCTCTTTATTTAGCACTACGCGCACCTGCATATTCTTTTTATCCAGAACATTCAATCCGCCATGATCTGTGGCGATCCACAAAAGCCCTTTATTGTCTTCCGCCATGCGCACTATAATATTACTGCTTAATATTGCCTTCCCTTCATCTTTAGCTATATGTTCAACCGTATTATTTTCCATATTGACGCGATATACGCCATTAAATACCCCACCTGCATAAATCCAGCATTCATACTGTGAATCAATAAAAAGATGGTAAAAATTATTTCCGGTGTTCAATTTTTGTTGCAACCCTGTTGTGCGGCCAATCACCTTTTTTGATGCAGCATCTATCTTTTCAATAAGTGCGTTGGTATAAACGATCCAGATATTATTCTTCGAGTCAGTTTTTACATCTGCTATGGTAAAGGGTGGCAGCGATTTATTCCGTAATAAAGAAACAACCGGTTTGTTTTGTTCATAATAATAGAGACCGCTATCCCGAAAAACAAACCAGTATCCGGCCCCTGCCTGAACAATATCGGAAAGGCCGGCACCGGGAAGCCCCAATTGCTGCAGGAATTTATCTGCACGGCGCTCGAATTTTTCTGTAACCGGGTCGTAAATATTAAAGCCGGTCCTTAATTCGATCCATAATTTTTTAAATGGGCCGGCTACAATTTTTGAAATATAATCGTCGCTTAGTGAGGTGGTATCTTTTATTGAATGGTGGAAAGTTTTAATTACATAACCATCATACCTGTTTAGCCCGCTCATAGTGCCAAACCACATAAACCCACGGCTGTCTTTATAAATCGCAGTAACCTGGTTGTGCGACAAACCATGACTGAAATCAAGATGGCGAAAATGATAATCAGGCTGTTGAGCTTGTAATGAACCGGTACAGCACAACACAAATGCAATCGCAGTCAACTTAACAAACAATCTCATAGCAGTGATAATAGCAACAATTTAAATAATAATTCTGATATCTGTGCTGTGCGATATCAGTTTGCTATTGTCAGTTGATTGAATGCTGGTTTTATTTCTGCGTAATTCCCCTCCATTCATCTGTTCTGAAAGGGATAGCAGGCAAGCCTGCTGAATTTACCAGGTTGCATTCAGGATTGTCAGCCCACGCATATCGCACAGCCACCGGCTCTGCAACTTTATCAGAATAAACAATCACTTCATTTCCTTTTCCCTGGGTTCCATGGATAATCATGGCTTTTGCCCAATAAAATTGCTTGTCTTTACCGGCAATGGCAAAACCTGTCACTTCCTGTTTATCTTTTGTTGAAAGGCCCGACCCCGTGTTGGCAAAATTGATCCGGATGCGACTGCCATCTTTTTGGAAACTTTTATATGTTGGACCGGATGCGATGCATTCCTGTTTGTACACCATTTTATTGGCAACTAAAGCCAGGCGGCGGCCCACTTCCTGTTTATTTTTCGGATGGATATCATTCGCTTCTCCAATATCTATAGTGCAGGCCATGCCAGTATTGGGCTGTGACAATGTCAGCGTTTGCGCTTCCCTCAATTCGGCCCATTCACTTTCCGATGGAAGCGGTTTTGTTTTCATGTAATTGGCCAACTGAACAAATAAGAATGGAAGATTTCCTTGCTGCCAGCGTTTTCTCCAGTCTGCGATCAGCATGGGAAATAATTTTCGATAGTCATAAGCTGCTCCGGCATTTGCTTCACCCTGGTACCAGATAAATCCTTTTATGCCATAAGGAATAAGCGGATGGATCATCACATTGAAAAGTACCGCAGGGTTATATTGATAGTTGAGCATTTTCGGAAGAGCAGGTTCAACATCTTTATTATATAACCATTTCCCGCCTAAAGAAATTTTTGATGAACCATCTGTAATATAAATATCATCTGCCGGGTTCAAACCACCCCCACCCCATAACATGGCTATTCTTACAGCAATGGTATTTTCTCCGCGCTGAACCAGGCTGGCAGGAATGGTATAAAAATGCGTTGGATTGCCATACCAGACATTCTTACAAATTTCCTGACCATTGAAGTAAAGCGAATAGTTCATCTCCGGGTGGCCAATGTTGATGGTTACATTTTTTTGATGAAATGACCCAGGCAGGGTGATCTTTTTTCTTAGCCAAACCATTCCTTCATCATAGCCAATCCCAAGATCTTTTATCACATTTGGCATGTTAACGGTTGTCCAACCGGCATCATCATAGCCTGCAGCCGTAACTATTTTATCTGAATTGTTTTGCGGATTATAGACAATGTCCCAAAGGCGGATCCCGTTCAGACTGTCCTGCACAAAATCTTCACGGTCGGGAGCAAGCGTATCATTGCTAAGCGTTCTTGCTTTAGTGATCGGCGAAGTAAGCAGCATCTCCCTGCTTGTCCATGCTTCTATCGGTGTGCCACCCCAGGTGCTTTGAATAATGCCTACCGGGACCTTTTGGTCGTAGTGAACTTTACGGGCAAAATAGTAAGCAACTGCAGAAAAATCTTTCACATTTGCAGCATCACAAACTTTCCATTTTCCAGCTAAAATATCGGATTGAGGTTTTACCAGTTTACTATGTTCAACAACCAAAAAACGTATTTGAGGGAAATGGGCGTTTGCCATTTCTTTACCTGCGTCCTTCGCCTGTTGTACCTGCCATTCCATATTTGACTGACCAGAAGCCAGCCACACATCGCCGATAAGAATTCCTGTTAGTTTGATTGTAGAACCCGGTTTTCCCGATTCAACAATTTCAAGTACATAAGGCCCTCCTTCTTTGAACACAGGAAATTTGAGCTGCCATTTTCCCTGCTGATCCACTTTCGCTGTTGCCTGCACGTTCCCCAATTTTGCTACGACAAGAGCGCCGGGCGTTGAATTGCCCCACACCGGAATTTTGATGCCTCTTTGCAAGACCATACTATCCCCGAATACTTTCGGCAAAGTGACCTGAGCATGAGCTGATATTCGAAGAAGAAATATTATTAGAAACGGGAGCAATATTTGTACACGGGATCTCATTGTTTTTTATTCGTTTGTTTTTAACCTGGAGTGATTGTCTGTTTTAATATCATTCAAGCACCATTACAAATCCACCATTTGCATTCAGCGTGATATCACATTTTTTTTGCTTTGCGGCATTCAGCATGGTTTTTGAAAACAACTCATTCCCGGTTCCATCTGAAAACAGCGTTGCCTTGCTTTTCTTAAATGAGGTAACATCAAGAGTTACTTTCTTTTCATTTTTATCTCCATTAATACCCGCGATGTACCACCGGCTACCGCTTCGCCGGGCGATGACAGCGTATTTCCCCGGGAAGCCTTCCAAAAATCTCACATCGTCCCAGTTGTCGGGAAGCTTTCGTAAAAACTTTTTCACATCATTGGGTACCCGCACCATTCCCTCTGGTGATTGTGCATAATGTTGTATACCGGATAAGAATAAAACCGAAAGTGCCAGTTCAAAGGCGGGTGTGGTTTTCCTGATACAATTAGACGACGTAAGCCCCGTAAGGTTCATGGGTGTAAAATCCATGGGGTCGAATGCGTTCCTCGTGAACGGCAGCATGGCGCAATGGTTGGCCTGCTTATCTGCCGCCTGCTGCTCAAAAGTTACCATCTCCATTCCATAAATGGCTTCGGCTGTCATAAGATGAGGATATGTTCTTTGCCAGCCTCTTGGCAATGTAGCGCCGTGAAAGTTCACCAGCAGCTTATATTTTGCAGCATCATTCAAAATGTCAACGTAGTATTGGATCATGCTCTGACCATCTCCACCGAAGAAATCGATCTTTACGCCCTTAATGCCCAATGCCTGCAGCCGGCTGAATTCTTTTTCCCTTCCTTCCTTCGTAAGCAATTTATCTTTAGGATGATAGGCGATCGTGTTCCAGTCACCTGCAGAATTATACCACAATAACAATCCAACATTTTTTTGTTTGGCATACGCTGACAGTTCGGCCACTTTATCATAACCAATTTTGGTATCCCAGTCTGCATCTATCAGGCAATATTGCCAGTGCATATCATAAGCATAGTCAATATATTTTTTTTGTTCATTGAAAGTGATGCTGTCATCCTTGCTGTTGATCCAGCTCCAACTGGCTTTTCCGGGTTTTACAAATGCGGCATCCTTTAACAGGGCTGCCGGCGCCAGATCGGTACCCAATGTTGATTCTGCAATTGTTTTCAAACTCCCCATTGTTATAATACGCCAGGGTGTAAGCCACGGCTTATTGTTTTGCGGTAAATAGCCGCCGCCAGTAAACACTTCTCTGGGATCGGCAAAGCCAGTTGAATAAACAGATGAGGCAGAATCATTGATCAGTCTTGTGCCGCAATAAGTACCATCCAGTGCGGCTTCGGTGATCAATACCCATGTATCATTTGTTTTAAACAAAGCAGGGTACACCCAACCTGATTTTAACGGCGACACGGTGCCAACAGCAATGTCCTGCAAATAATGTTCTTCATAAGAGGGATGACAATGCTGCCAACCTGTTTTTGCTTCACTCATGGGTTGCAACCAGGCCCTTGCATTTTTGTCAAATGAAAACGAGGATTGCTCTTCAATTATCGTTTCATTATTTTTTATCCAGGGAAATGAATAGCGGAAAGCCGCCCCATCGTTGGATAACCGGAAAATGATCTCCATCTTTTTCTCTTCGTTATTAACAAAGGACAATACCAATTCATTGGCCTGGTAAAGAATGCTGCTTTTTTTTGCATTCTTCGTTTGGTAATTATCCGTTATACGTACTGGTTTTGATGTGTTGATCAGTTTCATACCCTGGGTAAAATCGTGCCCCTTCATCATCACGCCTAAAGCAGAAGGGTGAATGACGTTAACGCCGGATCTTTGTATCCTGTATTGAATTTCACCTGAAGCTGATAAGGATACCTGTAGCACAATGGACCTGTCGGGACTTTGTACCTGAGCAACCTGCTGTGCCTGTAACTGATTAATTGTTCCAATGATGAGCCAAACTAAAAGAATTGTGTTTTTAAACCTCATTTTCAAAACCATCATGATTTATAAAATTGGGAATGCTTCCAACGAAGCATTCCCAATTACTGGTGAGAAATTTATTTAACGATCAGCTTCTTAGTGAAACTAACTGCTGTAGAACTTATCCTTACATGGTAGATCCCTGCCTTAAGCCGTGAATCGATCTCTATCCTGTTAACGCCTTTAGCGTTCTTTTCAAAAAGCTTTCTGCCGAGATTATCATAAACTGTCACAACCGCATTTTCCGAAATTTCGGGAAGAAGGATCGTAAACCTGCCCGCGTTGGCCGGATTCGGATACAGGCTAAAAGCATTCTCATTCATGCCGGCTTCCATGACTTGTGTTGTTGATTGTCTGGCGCCCGAACCTCCCGGAATGAACGGAGAGAGATAGGTTCCGGCGATCACCTGTTGTGTTATGCCGGGACCCTGCCAGGCTACCGCTATATTATCTCCCCCACTGCCTTCCTTGTGAAGCACTTCGATGTAGTATTTCTGTCCGGCAACCAGGTTAATGGTAGTGGACTGCTGTGTGCTGTACTTATTCCATTCTCTCGAATTCGTCCAACCGCTCACGTAAGCTATCCTTGTTGCACTGGCCGGGTTGTCGCTGGTGCTCAGGTATAATTCGGTGTTGTCGTCGCCCGCTACCCAGAAGGTGTAGCTGCCGCTTGCAGTAGGATGGATATAGCCACGAATGCGGGTCCCATAGTTATCTGCCCAGTTTGTGGGAGCTTCCAGGCTGGTGAGCTGCCCGCTACCCGAAGGGTTGTTTGGATAATTGCTATTGGAGGTGAGGTTGCTGATAGCAGTTCCGCTTATGCCGGTCCACCATTGTCTCAGGATGGAGCCGGTCACGGTGACGTTAAAGGTCTGCGTGCTTTGGCATCCGCCGCTATTGGTATAGGTGGCCACATAGCTGCCTGCCTGGTTCACCTGAATATTTGAAATGAGCACTTCACGAGTAGTGGCGCTAAAATTATTCGGCCCGCTCCAGCTCCACGATCCGCCCTGCACAGGCTGGGGACCGAACATCACGCTGCCACCTGTAGCTAAAGTACCATTGGCTGTCTGCTGCCAGCTTCCGCCATTAAGCTGTACGTACGGGGTGATGGTAGAAGGCGTACAGGCGGCAGGCTCCCAGTAAATTAAACCTCTTCCGCCGCCGGCGCTCATATATACCCTTCCGGCAACGTTCATGTCTCCGGCGAGCAATGGCGCTCCTGCGAACTGATGGGCGTCATCATTTAATTTGAGCCAGGTAGCACCCTGATCGGTTGATCTGAAAAGGCCGGTTACGCCTGACACCGTTCCCCAAATGAAAATAGTAGGATAGCTGGCCCCCGGCATCGCTATTCCTATACCCAGCGCTTTGCAATAAGTAACATTGGAAACAGTTGTATAAGATACTCCGGCGTTGGTTGTATACTTTAATCCATTGCCGAAAAGCGGTACCCAAACATGACCTTCAAAGCCTGGCACTGTCCTTATCTGGTCTGGTTCCCATGGATAATTCGCGTTTGATACGCCCGGCGTGCCTGCTACTGAGAAACTAACTCCCTTATTGGTGCTTCTGAATAACTGCCCGGTTCCCGGCGAGAATATGTAGAAATAATTTGAATTTACCTGGTCAGCCACCGGAGCAGCGTATTGTACGGATACACCCGAACAGGCCGTCCAACTGGCTCCGTTGTTCGTTGTATAGTAGGTTGTTGAAGAACTTCCGGGGCAGTGCAGGATAGTGCCTCCATCGGCGCTGATGGAAACCTTTCCATCAGTACCCATATTAGTGGCGCATCCCGTCCATGTAGCTCCCTTATCGTTGGAATAGTAAATAACATTTCCACCGTTAGAAGCTCTTACGACCCTGTTTGTGTTGCCGGCCGCATAGGCAATGCTCTGATTATTCCCATCTGTAGGAGAAAGTCTTACCTGCGGAACAGCAGTCAGCGGCTCATGCACAAAGCCTGTTACGTCGCCGAAAGAGGAGATAACCGGACCTCCGGGAATGCTTGTTATGTCGAGCAATGCTGTTTCTTCAATGCCGATCACATCATATTTCCAGGTAGTATTCGTGGCGGTAATATCATTACAGGTATATACGCCGCCTCCGCCGATTACCCGCACCCGGTTTACATTAGCCTGGTCAAACTCGATACAGTCCATCCAGTTAATCGCGCCCCCGGTAGACCATCCCATGCCGTTAGGATCATAGGTAGCGGTCGCACCATCATTCTTAAGGGTCCAGGTCGATCCGCCATCGGTAGTGAGGAAAACGAAGTCGCCCCAGCCGGTACCAAACTGGTTGTTCCAGTACATGCCATTGGTGGAAACGATCACCCGGTTCACATTCGTAGGGTCGATACTTACGCCTCCGTAGGGATAATCCTTCGAATGAACAGGTGTAACGTTGGTCCACACACCTGTAGAAGTGTTGAGCTTATATAGCTTTCCGGATCCTTCGCCTAAATTTGGACCTTCACCATTCGCATAGGTAACATACATCGTGGTTCCCTGCAGGGCGGCCCGGTGCGGCATAAAACTGGTGGTCGGGGAAATGTCGGTAAAGCTGGCGCCACCGTTTGTACTTCTGTAGAGGGTCGCGCCACCGGTGCGGGAAACACCGATGTAAATGGTTTGAGTTGCTCCATTCACTACGCTGCTTGAAGGGTCAAAAAGCACGAAACAAATACCGTTGCCATTGGTTGTGGTAGTTACACCGGTCCAGGTCTGGCTCCAGGTTACGCCGGCATCTGTACTCTTCCACAATCCGTTCGCCCTTGTGCCACAGAATAATATATTACTATTTTTGGGGTCAACTGCCAATCGTTCACCGTTACCGCGCCCACTTCCATTACCATGCACTTTAAACGTATTGGTAAGGTCTGTATAAGTAAAAGTATTTCCTTTATCGGTGGACTTTAATATAGCCGACTTTCCGTTGCCAACATAATTGGTTCCGCAGAGCATATAAACATTATTTGCATTCTGCGGATCAAGCGCCAGGGCCTCAACTCCATAAAGGTCACTTTGTGAATCGCCAAGCCAATCGAGCAGCTGAACCCATTTATTGTTCGCGGCATCCCAGCGGTAAGCGCCGCCCACATCAGTGCGGCAATATCGGTCGCCCGATGTTTTGTGGGTAACGATGCCGGTTACAAATCCGCCACCGCCAATAGGCGCAATCTTCGATACATAACCTGAGGTTTGCGAGAATACGTTAATGGACATAAAGAGTCCGGAAACAAAAAGTAGTATAACCTTTTGTTTACATAGTGATAGTAATTTTTTTTTCATAAAGTTTCAATCGTTTAAGTAAATCAAAATATGGCTATTTAGCTCCTGCCAAAAGAGCGTCTATGGTACGCTGATCTTTTACTGTATTGATTTTCCGGTCTAAAGCGCCGCCTGTATCCCACCAGAAAGGTTTTATTCCACGGGCCAATGCTTCTTTCGTTGTAAAGGTTATCCAATAGTCCACGGAAGCGTTATGCAGGGCCAGCTCTTTGGGAATATGAGCGGTACCATCACGCCTGTAAGCGCCATACTCGCCCATGATAACCGGGATCCCTTTATCAACAAATTTTGTTTTCATCTTATTGTAGTCAGCAATGTGGTCGTTCTCTTCTCCGTACGTAGCGTTACGTTCAGGTTCAATGGTTGAATGATACCCGTTGCCCCAGTAGTAAGCCATTTTACCCCAGCTCACATCTTCATTCAGAAAACAAAACTGTGATGGCATATAATTATGCACTTCCACCATCAGGCGATTGGCCGTGGGATCTTTAGGAAGTGTGTTCATCAGGTCAGCTGTCAATGTTGCGTTTGTATTTGGCCCCTGAACAATAAGAACACGGTGGCTGTTCCTTCCGCCTGTAGCACGAACAGCATTAACGAACGCCTGGTGGTATGATGCCAGGACAGCCATCTTCTCCCCATTATCAGCAGCCGGTTCATTAGCGCTGGCAAACATGAGATGCTCATCAAAGTCACGCATGGCGGTAGCGATCTGCTCCCATAATGCTTTTTGTTTGGCAGTGACCGAATCCTGCTTTAGTTTGGTGATGTTATTTTCCAGCCAGCCGCCATCCCAATGGATATTCAGCATAACGTACAAGCCGTTATTGACACAATAACCAACAACCTCTTTTACCCTGTTCATCCAGTTTTGATCTATGTGTGCAGTGGCCTTGTTATCAACATGCGTATCCCATGCACATGGTATACGAATAGCAGTAAAGCCCAATTGCTTTACAGCTTTCACATACGACTCGGTGATCAACGGATTACCCCAGGCCGTTTCTCCGCCGATTGCTTCTAATGTATTACCAATGTTCCATCCTAATTTGAATTTGGCAGCCAGTTGAACTGCGGTACTCATTCCTGTGGAATCTGGCGCTTTGGGCGATGTGTTATAAGTTGGATATAGGTCGGCGCCTTGCGAAACCGTCACTCTTCTTGCCAGGCCTTCAGCGCTTACTGTTAATACGGTAGAACGGGAAACACCCGTTCCATTAGAACTTGCCGTTAACTTGATAGTACTGCCGCCGCTATTGCCTGATGTTTTGTTTAATTGCAGCCAGGAAGCAGCGTTGCTGATGCTCCACGCTGCATTACCGTTAATTGTCAAATCGTCGGTTCCACCTTCTGCGGAAATATTAATAGCCAATGGAGAAACGGAAAGTTCCGGAGCAGGCGAGTCGCCCTTCTTTTTATGACAGTTTGTAAAACATATTACAGCAAAGAGAAGCCCGATTATTTTCACCCGCCTGGTGATTTCCATTTTTTCAGTTTTCATAGTTTACAAATTATTGTTTCGTTTAATAGAGCTGAAACGTTGGTGTAATTGACATTGACCACCCTTCGCAAGCCAGTCGTTTGGGATTATTTCATATTTTACATGAGTACATAATGATATATACACAGCCGCTTTGAGCATCGGTTTAGAAAGAGTCGGGCAGTATGGAATGGCTTTTTCTGGTTTCCTGCAGAATAAAAAGGGAAATCGTTGTGATGGCATAGCAATCATTTTGGCAGAATGAAATTAGAAGCCCTGCTCCACAAGCATGGTAGCAACGCGTCTAATTCAGGGTATCAAAATGTTGCCAGTTATATGTGTGGGGTATCGAAATGTTGCACGGAGGGGGTGTTATTGGGGCATGAACGGGTCTGCTCACACGCATAACGCATTCATCATCATATTACCTATACCAAGATCAGTGGCTGTGTTATGTGGAAGGCCGTAGGCCAAACTGCGCTTTGAAGTACCTGGAAAAATATTTGGGAGTATTGAAGCCGGGTTCATACAAGAGCCCTTTATTGTCTTCGGCCAACATTGATATTTATGAAAATACCACCGCTGACGCTGACCCCACTGAACTTTTCCGTATTTTGGAAACAAGCTTTAAATGTCATGAAAAGATCCTTTTTAATACTGTCGCTAATTATCACCACACACAATTCCTTTGCCCAGGTAGTTGTAGATTCTTCCCTGTTGCTTTCGGAAAAAGACATGCAATGGTGGAAAGATTCCAAGTTTGGATTGTTCATTCATTTTGGTTTGTATGCTGTTTCAGGCCAGGGCGAATGGGCTATGTTCTACAACCGGATGGACACGAGTGAATATGGAAAACTAAAAGACTCGTTCACCGTTTCAAAATTCTCAGGAAAAAACTGGGTAGCAATTGCAAAGCAGGCCGGCTGCAGGTACATGGTGGTAACTTCAAGACATCACGACGGTTTTAGTTTGTTCAATACGAGTTTTGGCAATTACAATTCAATGAACAGTCCTGTAAAAAAAGATCTGATCAAAGAATATGTTGATGCAGCTCATGATGCCGGAATGAAAGCGGGTATCTATTATTCTCCGCTCGACTGGCGGTATCCGGGTTTCTTTTTTCCTGACCTGTATTATTCCAATGCCCTGGAAATGAAAAAGCAAACCTACACCCAGGTACATGAGTTGTTAAGCAATTATGGCAAGATCGATATTTTATGGTATGACGGGGGAGAAGATAACTGGCTTGGCTTTGGAGGTTTGCTTTGGGATGGCGGCAAAGGTTGGTACACCCGTGGTTTCGAAAAACCTTACAAGGGAAAATTCAGCTGGGAGCCTGTTAAGCTCAATTCAATGGTAAGAGAACTGCAACCAACAATCGTGATCAATCCCCGCAGCGGATGGATGGGTGATTTTAATACCCAGGAAGTAACCTTGAGAGGCAGAGAAAGCAGGCCCTGGGAATTCTGCACCAACCTCAGTCAAACAGCCTGGGGGTGGACGCCTGATGCAGCCAATCGTATGATGTCCCTTGACAGTTGCATCCGTTTATTGGTGTCTGTTGTGTGCCAGGATGGAAATTTATTGTTAAACGTTGGCCCAAAACCAGATGGAGAAATTGAGCCGGCACAGGTGCAACGATTGAAAGAGATGGGTGATTTTCTTTCCAAATATGGAGAAAGTATTTACGGCACAACAGGAGGCGTGTGGGACGCCCAATGGGGCGGAACCACATTAACAGATAAAGCCATCTACGTTCATGTTTTAAAAGTTCCTTCCAATGGAAAAATTATGCTGCCAGCTGTTTCAAAAAAGATCGCTGCAGCAAAATACCTGGGAACGAATGTAAAGGTAAGCTTCAGGCAAAGTGAGGCTGAAATTGTATTGAATGGGATCGCCAATAAAGAAAACAAAACAGATGTGATCGTGAAGCTGAATTTGCAATAACCCCGAACTTTCCGATCTGATCTCGAAAAGTCCCGGGGTTATCTGTTTTGTCTGAGCGTTACTCTTATTTTTGTTAGTTTGATACCCAATGTTAGTCTCAGCGATCAGAAAATTACTTTTATTGTGGCGATCTTTGATCCACTGGCTACATTCAACACTTCTGCAAAACAAATATTGCTACGGAGAAACTGAGCTGCTGGTATATTTATTACATTCTCTCCTGGCTCTACGGGCACAACAGCACTGGTATAAAGGGTTTGCCCAAACAGGTCAACCACCCGCACCACTACCTGTTGTTTGGCCTGGCTATTCACATACAAATTAATAACCTTATTGATGACCGGATTGGGCCTTACAGAAATTGTTGTTTGGGTAATAGCTGATAATCGCAGCGTAAGTACGGCACTATAGCTGCCATAACCCCTGTTATTAATTTCCCTGATGCGGTAGCGTATGGTACCACTTAATGCAGTAACATCATCAGTGTATCTATAATCATTCAACCCGTTTGTGGTGGTACGATACACTTCTTCCCAATGCACTGCATCCAGGCTTCTTTCCACTATATACCCGGTGGTGGTGGCTTCAGCGGATGCCTGCCACTTCACATCTGCATACACTTTTTGTGATACCGGCCGTTGCGATACGGATGCATGGGTAAATTGCAGGGGCAGCGCCGACAGATCTGATTCGACAGAAACCAGACCTCGTCCTACTGTAGCCATATACGCCCGGCCATATACGTTCATATCGCCCATTACAAAATTACCGTTCCCTACGCCTCCCCACTCATGGGCATCGTCGTTTATTCGTGTCCACGAAGCGCCCTGGTCTGTAGAACGGAACATACCTCTTACCCCGCCAACAGTTCCCCAAATATAAACAGCGGGATAAGTAGCTCCCGTTGCACCTTTACCAAATCCAACAGCTCTGCAATAAGTAACATTGGCAACAGTTGTCCATGAAGTTCCATTGTTCGTGGTGTATTTCAATCCGCCCCCGCCCAAAGCTACCCATACATGTCCTTCATTATCCGGAACTGCCCTTGCCCGTGCTGATCCCCATTGACCTGGGTTAGATGCTGAGGCGGTAAAACTTACACCTTTATTGGTACTTACTAACAGTTGTCCGCTATTAGGGCTATACATGTAAAATTTATTGGTATTAACGTAATCTGCTATTGGATGAGCATCCTGCACATTAGTAACACCTGTACTTGTCCATGATCCACCATTATTTGTTGAATAATAAGTTGTACTACTGCCGCCGGGACAATGAAGTATGGTATTTCCATCTGCTGACAATGCTACTTTCCCATAGCCGCCGCCATTAGTAGAAGCCGCTTGCGTCCAGCTTGACCCCTGATCGGTAGAGTAGTATAAATTATCTGTAACCCTTACGACTTTACTGGTGTTGTTAGCGGCATATGCAACACTGGTGTTATTAGGAGCACTAGGGTTAATTAACTGAGTCGGATAGGTATAAATATCCGAAGCGTACACCGCTCCGTGTTGGTCTCCCATTACGGTTATAAGAGGACCTCCCGGAATGCTTATAGCATCAAGCACTACCGTCTCTTCCAGGCCTTTTACATCAAATTTCCAGGAAGTGGCGGATGCATTGATATCATCGCAGGTAAAAAGTCCATTCCCCGACATCACCCTTACTCTTGCCGTATTTAACGGATCAAAGTCAATGCAATCTGCCCAATGTATCCCATAAGGAGCGATCCAGCCAATGCCATTGGTGTTCAGGGTGCTTGAGCACGTCAACTTTGAGGTCCAGGTACTTCCTCCGTCGGTAGATAAGTAAATGCGATCCCCCCAAACGTTGTTGCAAAACTGGTTGTTATTCCAGACGTTAACCGTCGAAACAATAACCCTGTTATTATTTGTCGGATCAACACTTACGCCTCCATAAGGGTAATTATTTCCCTCTGGAGTAATGTTGGTCCAGGTTCCCGTAGCAGTAGCCAATTTGTAAACTCTTCCGCTGCTGCCGTTCGATGGCCCCTGTTCATCCGCCAATGTTACATATAAAGTAGAGTTATCAGAAGATAAAACGGCCCTGTGGGGCATAAATGAATTATCAGGCTGAATGGCATTGAAAGTGCTGCCGCCGTCGGTACTTTTGTATATATTATTGCCTCCCGTGCGGGAAACTCCAATATAAATAGTTTGGGTAACTCCTCCCGAAACACTGGAAGGATCAAACACTACAAAGCAGATCCCGTTTCCATTGGTTGTAGTGGTTACTCCATTCCAGGCCTGTGTCCAGGTGAATCCTCCATTGGTACTTTTCCACAAACCATTTGATTTCGTTCCGCAAAAAAGGATATTGCTGTTATTAGGATCCACAGCCAGACGTTCGCCATTACCCCTTCCCAAAGCATTTCCGTGAGTCTTAAATTGTGAAGTCACCTCGACTGTAGAAAATGTATTTCCCTTATCTGTGGATTTTAAGATCGCTGTTTTTCCACCATTAAAGTAATCAGTCCCGGCAAATAAATATACATTATTTGGATTCTGAGGGTCCAGCGCCAAAGCTTCCACTCCCTGGTAGGTTGTTTCATCCTCAGAATTCCAATCGAGCAAAGGGATCCATTTTGAACTTGCGGCATCCCAACGGTAAGCGCCTCCAACATCTGTGCGACAGTAAACATCGCCTGATGTCTTATGACTTATGATCCCTGTTACAAAACCGCCGCCACCCAAGGCTACATTACCAAATGTTTGTGCAATTAGTTTTGTTTGTGAAGAGCAAAAAAGAATCAGCAAAAAAACCACTATAAATCGTGGCCGACAATAAAAAGGGCTGAAATTGTTAGGATAACATTGTTTCATGTGAGCGGATTTTATTTGTTGGTTGAATCCGTTCAGGGGGTCAAATGGTATGCCATACGGCTTGCACCATGGTGCCAAATTGTCTCAAGATAGGGTATGAAATGTTGCAAATGAGTGATTATTATGTTCAGAATTCTCTTGTTTTAATATCCAAACTACCCTATATGAAGAGGGTGTATCAAAATCTGATATACCCTTTATTATTCGGGTACCAACCTGATGGTTGCCAGCTGCAAATTCGGGGATGTAGCCGTCAATACAATATCTCCCGCTTCTTTCGTATGATTGCCCGACCAGTAATTCCAAGAGGCTATTCCGGGTTTGATCCAGCTTGTATTTTTTTTAAATTTTTACGACCACTTTTTTTCCTGTATAGGTGATTACCCTGCCTGCCTGGCTCGTTAAATTTTCTCCAACACCTTTGCTCATACCAACGATCACTATGTTGAATTTTCTTTCATTAAGCATACCCGGGAACGAACCATTTCTATCGCCGATGGTCAACGTCTTTTTTGCATCATCCCAGGTGAAAGTTATCGTTGAATAAACGCCTTTCTCATAATTATAATTATCATTCTCGTCTTCGTACAAAACAAATTTTCCATTGGCGCCGGGATAAATTCTTATTTCAAGGTTGTCCCATTTTTTTTCTTCTGCATATTGAACGGAAGGTCCGACAGGAATGACAGAACCTGCTTTCACATAAACAGGGATGATATCGAGTGGCGTTTGCCTGCTTACTTTATTGCCGCCGGAAAACTTTTCAGCCGTCCAGAAATCATACCAGTCAGCTCCCGCAGGCAAATATGTTTCTTTTGCCTTAATCGTGCTAAAGTCTTCTACCTGTATTTTTTCTTTTTCACTAACACCCGGCTTCACATACATCGCGTTGGTAACAGGACTTACCAACAGGGACTTACCAAACATATATTCATCGTTAATATCCAAAGCATTTTTGTCTTTTGGGAAATCCATTACCAGGCCACGCATCATGCTCGATTGATTGGCTGTTACATCCCATGATGTGGAATAGATATAAGGCAATAAATGATAGCGCAGATTGATGTATTTTTCAATAGCATCGTAATATTTACTTCCTTTCTGTCCAAATTGATAAATTTCCCTTGGTGCGTCTGCACCATGCGAACGCATCATGGGAGTGAAAGCTCCAAATTCCAACCAGCGAACATATAATTCACGATACTCCGGATCTTCTAATTTTCTTTTAAATCTTGAAAGAAAAAATCCTCCGATATCAGCATTCCAATAAGGTATACCGGTAAGTGAAAAATTGAGGCCTGCAGCAATTTGGTTCCTCAATGCACTCCATGATGAGGTCACATCACCCGACCAGGTATTAGCTCCATATCGTTGCTGACCGGCAAATGCTGAACGTGTAAGGATAAACACTCTCTTGCCGGAATCAATTGCACGTTGATGCGTTGATACACCGCCCACCGTCATCAAAGGAAATGCATTGCGAACTTTCCTGAATGATCCCAAATAAGTTTTATTATCAAAATCCGACGGTTTAGCATCCAGATGATCGGGTTCTGATGAATCCATCCACCAGCCATCCAGGCCGAGTACAAACATTTCGCTCAAATATTTCCAGTAAATATCACGGGCTGCAGGATTGTAGGGATCATACACCCGAACACCCGAAGGATAATCACGCCTTGGCGGCCATTTTTCAGAACCAGATTGGGGCCAGGTTGTAAAATCCATCAACGCGCCTATCTTATCCAACTCTCTGTATTGCTTTGTATGTGGACCAAACGAATTCCAGATAGAAATGATCATGTGGGCATTCATATTATGAACATCGCTCACCATCTTTTTCGGGTTGGGGAATTCAGGATTTAAAAAGTCCATGGCATTCCACAAATAGTTGCTTCCCCAGTATTGCCAGTCTTGTATAATACCATCAAGAGGAACACCGATCTTGCGGTATTCTTTTACTACATCCACTAATTCATCCTGGCTTTTATATCTTTCTTTACTTTGCCAAAAGCCGTAAGTCCACAATGGGAACATGGGCGCCTGCCCCGTCAATTCACGCATGCGTGCAATTACACCATCAGCATTGCCACCATACATGAAATAATAATCAACACAATCTCCAACCTCTGATTTAAATGATGTGCCTTCCGGATTATCAGTAAACACCGTGGGAGAATAATTGTCCCAAAAAACACCATAGCCTTTTACCGATTGGAAGAAAGGAATGTAATCATCCAGGTTTCCCTGCACCATGTTCAGCGTTACGTTTCGCTGACTCATTTTGCCTTGCTGCTGTTGACCAAGGCCATAAATGGGTTCATCGTTGTCCAATACAAATGATTGTTGAACGGTTAAAGTATTATTGCCTGCGTCATTGAATGGTGTGAATTGTACGCCGCCTTGTTTTTCTTTCAGCAATGATTCACCAATTGCTGTTGAATAAATTATGTCACCGGTTTTCAGGTTAAGCGCAACATTGAGCGTAGTCGTTTTTAAGTTTATTACATCACCCTGCTGCTTAACATGGAATGCAGTTTTTTGCGGCTTCTTAATAACGGAAAGACTTTCTTTAGTAAAAGGGCGGCCATCAGGAGATTTCAGTATTCTTACAGTTGAAGGACTATAAAATTGAATTTCGATCGCATTAGAACTGATCATTACTTTAATTCCCAGATCTGTTTTCTGATAAGATTGCGCATCACTACTATTACTAAAGGATAAAGCAGTTAACAACAACAAAAATGTGCTCCATTTGATCATGACAAGCCTTTTATTTAACTGAAGTATTGGTTATTGCAATCAAAATGTCAAACCTAATTCAAAAGACTACCCTGCTACTGCACAAAACAGACTTTTTTTTTCCCAAATCCGACTTTCTTTACCTTTTCCCGCTTCCCTTCTTATAATCATATCGAAACCAGGCAATGAATGATTGAATCAAATACCCGACGGAGAATTGTTGTAGCACCCAGAAATTGAACGCAAATCGACTGCATTCCTACACATCTATAAACGTCAAAAGCCCCGCATTGTGCGGGGCTTTTGACTTCACGTGTACCCCTGTTGGGGCGGAGTTCGAACCAGGTTATTGAATTTTTAAAAAACCTATTTGAATTGAAATTAAATACCTGAAACAAGCGCTTACATCGGCTACTGCTAATGAACAAATACCAAACTATTTCTGAAAAGATGAATTATGCCATTATTGGATCGGTCTTACTTCGACATTATCTACAGCAATACCCGTAGTTCCCAGGTTATCTCCACCGCCACGGATCACTAAGTATACGGTTCCTGCGGTAGTAAATGTAACCACACCGCCCCCTGTGCCATTACAGGAAATCGTGGTCAATTGTCCGTCGAACCCCGATTTTCCGCAACCGAGCCAGGTGTTCAGGCCCAGGCGCATGCCGCCATCATTGTAGTCCTGTCCTTGTTGGGGAACCACTTTACCTACATATACTTCAAACCAGGTATCAGAAGCGCCACTGCCTGATACATTCATATTGACCTGGTACTTTTTGTTCGCTTCTACCTGTATGGCCTGGTATATGCCTGCGTGTCCCCAACCGCCTCCCTTCCAAACGGCTTTACCATCTGTAAAACTAACTGTAACGCCCGACGATAAGTTCAGCACTGTCCACTTGCTTTCATCCCCTGCATCAAAATTTCCTCCCTGTACCAGATTAGGCGCCGAAAAATAAGGTGTAACTTTTATGGTAACCGCATTCGAAGCAGCCGTTTTTCCATTTAAAGGAATACTTGCTTTTACCTGCGCGGTTACATTGGCCGCTACCCCTGTTGCCAGGTCAAGTTTCTCAACCGCTATCGTATTCAACTCGCTGTTGGTAAATATCCTGCTAACTGTATTCTGACCTATACTTACTGTATCTGATTTACCACCGGAGGTAAGGATCAGACTATAGTATATCAATGAATTTTTTTCGGTAGCCAATGAAAATGTAACCGCTTCCTTATCGGTATTGGAGGCATCCAATACTACCTCACTTTCCGAAGCAGACAAAACACCGGTTTCCAACGGCTGCGGCGCAGGCGCTTTTAATTCTTTACGGCATGCAGCGAAAAAAATTAAACATGTAAGTATTGACAAAATGCATTTACTTATAGTTTGCATTTGATATAATTTAAATGTTGTGAGATAGATTATTTGTACCCGTCGTTTTGCTGTAATTGCGGAGACGAATTCTTTACTGTTTGACCTATGTGATAGATCTTAGTGTGGTCATCAGCGTCGGGTTGTTTGTCCCACCAGGTTCCTGTATTGAACACGCCCCAGCGTATCATATCGATACGGCGCCGGCCCTCTACCAGAAATTCGCGTCCCCACTCATCCAGCATTTCCTGATCGGTCAGCTGGCTACCATCAGTTTTATACAGGCTTGGCGACCCTGCGGGGTAATTGCGTTTACGAACTTCATTTAGCAATATGGCAGCTCCGGCTTTATCACCAGCCCTGTACTTGCATTCTGCCAGCGAATAGTATACCTCGGCCAGCCGTATTTCAACAGAGGAAGAAGCAATCGTATTGGGATCGCCGCTTGGATAGATGGGATATTTTGCCGGCCAAACGCCTGAGTTATCATCGGCATGGTTCATATTCGATTCCTTATCGGCCAATACCTTTCCCGGAGCCAGATCCCTGAACCAGCCTACCTGGTCACGGGCAAAGATGGTATAACCGCGATTACTTTTCACCAGTTGAGTTGGGTCGCTATAATAGGGCAAATAACCGTATAAAAACATTCCCTCACGCTTACTGTTACCTAAGTTTTTATATTTTTTCAGGCGCAGGTCATCGGAATACTTTTGAAATTTCACAAAAGGTTTTCCCAGGGGGAATGAATATTCCACACTATCCACGTTCCTTCCGGGTTGCAAGGCAAACCGGGTATTCATGTTGCCAAAGTTTGTAAACCCGAAAAAGTTTTGTGCCTGGTGTGGCCCCATCCACCATAACATGCCCCCGGTATAATGATGATGCGTTTGTGCAAGTGTTGATGGAAAACCAAACATAACTTCAGGGCTCTGTGCGTTGTTATAATCGAAGGGCGCATCCCAGGTGCTTTCTAAAGCATAGTTGCCATATTTGCCGTTAATGATATCCTGGCAAATGGCGGCGCATTCGGCAAATTTATCCTGGCCCGTATACACTTTGGCATTCAAATACAACCGCGCCAGTAATGCTGCTGCTGCGCCTTTCGTCAACCGGCCGATTGAATAAATGCCGAGCGATTGCCTTGTGGGTAATCCGGGAATGGATTCCAGCAATTCCTTTTCAATAAAATTGAAGGTTTCCTGCGGCGTGGCCTGAGCAGGCATAACGGTTTCGCCTTTTATTTTGGTAACAAGCGGAATGTTACGGAACAGATCAAACGCCCTTAGATTGTACCAGGCCCTCAGGGTCCTTAACTCTGCAATGAAATCTGCTTTTTCAGCTTCCGTCAGATTGAATTTGGCGGGGTCAATGGCCTGAATATCTTCAAGAGAATTCACTGCCATGCTGATCCCCGAAAATAAAGCATTCCACATATCGCTCGTAAAATCATCCTGCAACTTCCAGGTATGATAATGTATGCGTTGGTATATGCCGCCGTCGAACCAGTCGCCCTCCCTGTTGGGGGTCATCAATTCATCGGTGGGCAATTCCTGTGCATAAAATAAATTCCCGCCCTGGATCGACCAATAACCATGCTCGAAAGACCGCAAAAAGTCCCTGATAACATCGTCTTTGGTTTGTAAAAAGTTTTGCGATACAATACGATCATACACCGTTTCATCGAGCTTGGTACAACCGAAAGAAAATAACAGAATGAAACAGCAGATCGCTATTTTACGTGTGCATGTATGAAAGGATCTCATTTTTTTCAGTTTGGTAGTTAAAATTTAAGTTGAAACCCTGCAATGAGCTGTATTGTGGAGGGATAGTAGGATAAAGAAGCAGTGATGCCCGGCGTTAGTCCGTTTACGCTTATTGCCTCAGGGTCGCCTGTAGTGTATTTAGTAAACGTATATAGATTCCGCCCCGTTACATAAAACCGGCCGCCCTGGATCTGTTTGATGGGTGATTTGAAATTGTAACCTAGTGTAACATTATCGATCTTTACAAAATCTCCCTTTTCCAAAAAGTAATCTGAAAGGGTTGAATAGGTTTCCGCATTGGTAAGCGCCGCATATTTACCATTGCCATAGGCAGCCGTCAATACATTGGCGCCGCTTTGCGTAACCGGCGTGCCCGCATAAAATGCTACCGTGTTGAATACATCATAGCCAAAAGCGCCTCTTAGGTATACACTCAGGTCAAGGTTTTTATAGGTAAATGTATTGCCCAAACTTGCGGTGAATTTAGGCAGGCCATTTCCTACAAATTGCTTATCCTCAGTAGTGGCCCTGTTACCGGGAATGATCTTTCCATTTTTATCATACACCAGTAACCTTCCGGTAGCATCAATACCTGCGGAACGCAGCATATAGAAGCTGCCTATGCGCCTTCCCTCCTGCAGCCGCTGCGCCGGACCGGGTGAACCAGGCGACGGCATAAATGCCATATCCGAATAATTTTGCCCCTGGTAGAGATTGTTCGAAAAAGAAACAAACTCGTTCTTATTAGTGGCGCCGGCGAAAGAAACAGTATAACTAAATTCCTTCTTGCTGACAACAGTTCCATTCAATTGAATTTCGGCGCCTGAGTTTTTCATGGTTCCTACATTGGCAAAAGTGGTACCCTGAATATTCGGCGGCGTTGGAACAAAATAGTACCCTAACAGATCTTTGTTTGTTCGAACATAATAATTCAAACTTCCGGTGAGTTTGTTATTGAACAACTCAAAGTCTAAGCCGGCATTGAAGTTTTGTGCTTTTTCCCATCTTAGATCATAATTCGTATTCTGGCTCGGCCCCCACACCTGGTAGTTGGTACCATTGTATGAATAATATCCATAACCCGAATAGGTGTCTAATGAAAGATAACTGCCAAAATCCTGGTTCCCGGTTTCGCCATAATCGCACCGAAGCTTCAGCTCATCCACCCATGGCAAAATGGGAAAAAATGGCTCTTTTGAAATTACCCAGCCAACCGATGCAGCCGGGAAATAACCCCATTTATTAGCAAATCCAAACTTCGAGGAACCTTCACGGCGAAGGCTGGCCGACAGGTAATACTTTTTGTCAAAATTATAGTTCAGCCGCCCAAAGAAGGCGATCAGTTTTGCATCGTTTTTATAGGAGCCAAGACCTCTGAAAGTAAAATCACCTGAAGCGCCGTTAGCAGGAACAGGAAGATTTGACACACCGGATCCCAGGTTATTATAGGTTAAAACATCTGATGGAAAATTCTGGTTACTGGCATTCAGCCCTGAATTAATAGTATAATAGTACGAATAGCCAGCCAGTAGTTTAAAGGAGTGCTGTTTAACGTCCAACGAATAATTGCCGATCCATTCAAAGCTTTTCTGATCGCTTTTATTATAGGCCCTTGCGGCAGAATTGCGGCCTGAATTTCCATAGATAGCGCTGGTATTATATGATGGTGTAAAACCAAAATCAAAGAAATCATATGTTTGCTGCCCCAGTGTAACCTGCGTATACAGGTTCTTTAGGATATTCAGCTTAAACGATGCGCTCCAGTCTAAATATTTGCCTTCGCTTCCGCTTAATACCGTTTTCAGTTCTTCTGCAGGATTATAGGATCCTGTAAATCCTGTATTGATATAATAATATTTGCCGGGATCTGCAGTATCCTTAACAGGTAGTGTTGGATTTAAGGTAAGCCCCTGGTTAAAAGCATTATAGCTTGCATTATTAAAGTTGAGATACCTTGGGGCAATATTTACAGCCACTGAATACAGATTATTGGCTGAAGTATGATTTAAATGGAGGCGGCCTCCATATTCTTTTTTTGTTGAGCGCAGATCAAGCCCTTTGGCATCGCGATAGTCAAAAGACAGGATATAGTTAGTTTTTGCATTACCTCCTGAGAACTGTACCGTATGTTTTTGCTGATGGCCATAGTTCCTGCTTACGGCATCAAACCAATTGGTATTACCACCATAGTCAACGCCCCTGTTATGCGCCAGAAACTGATCACGGCTCAACACTTTTATTTGATTGGCAGGCAGGTCAATACTGCCATAACCGTCGTAAAATGCTTTGGGTTTGTTGTTGCCATTTTTTGTTGTAATAATGATAACACCATTACTACCACGGGTTCCGTAAATAGCAGAGGCAGCTCCGCCTTTCAGTACGTCAATAGATTCTATATCATTTTGATTCAGGTTATCGATATTGGCTCCCGCAATACCATTTATAACATATAAAGGGCCTAGACCGGCGCTGCGGGATGAAACACCACGAAGCTGAATACTGGGAGAAGAGTTAGGATCGGCCGGTGCTGTGTTGGTAATACTTAATCCCGCCACCTTTCCCTGCATGGAACTAAGAACCCCATTGCCTGCAAACTGATTCAGATCTTTGGCAGAAAGATGCGTAATCGCACTGGTAACTTCTTTTTTATTGAGCGTTCCATAACCAACCGCTATAACCGTAACATTTTCCATCGAAATATCAGACCGGTTAAGTGTAATATTAATTATTTCATCACCGCGCGTTATTTTATATTCACTACGCTGGTAGCCAACAAAAGTGATAATTAAAACATCCCCCGCAGATGCATTGATGGCAAAAAAGCCGCTACTATCAGTAACAACAGTAGTATTCGTATTCTTATTAATGACGTTTGCACCAGCGAGCGACTTACCGCTTTCATCTTTAATAATGCCACGAATTACGATTGTGGCTTTTTGCGGGGTTCCTTCCGCAGAAACATGCTGCATAGAAACGGTTAGAAAGATAATTATAAGCTTCACAACTAACAGCGTTTTGGTAATGCAGCCCGAAACTCCCCGGGAAGGAAGTTTACTCAGCGCCTTTTTTTTCATACTTGCAATTGTTTGGGTGAATGAATGAGTTGCTTTATTTTACTTCACGATCAAAGTCTGTATCGAATGTGGTTCGCTGGTTACTTTAGCAGCCGAATCTTTTATCCAGAGTAAATAATCTATTTTTTCGTCGGTTTTATTCATTACTATTACCGCAGTCGTACTATCCCCATTGCGGAAAGCCGTGGCAAGCAATTTATCCTTGGTGGCCGAGCAGGCAATGCGTTTGGCGCCCGGGTGAATGAATTTCGAAAAATGACCGATGTAATAATATATGTTGGTATAAGTTAAAGCACCGGTATTGGTATTGCCATGCACCGGGGCAAAACAACGATTGCCCGCATGGTTGGGTCCTCCGTTTTCATCCAACAAAATATTCCAGTCGGTCCAGCCTGTAGTGCCGGCATTAAAATCATTGATCATCGCCTGGCCGTACCGCTCTCCCAATGCCCAGTCATTTACCTTGTTTGCATCGTAATGTTCGATACAGCCTTCGGTAAAGAGCAGGTTTTTACCGGGAAAGGCCTGGTATGCCAGCCGTACCTTGTCGTATCGGGGGCCTCCCTGGCTAAAGCTTTCATACCAGTGAAATCCAATTCCCCAAACATATTTTGCAGCTTCGGGATCCTGCAAAATTGCACTGGCGCGTTGGTAAATGAAGTCGCGGTTAAAATCCCAGATGATTACCTTTTTATTGCCCATACCATTTTTTTGCAGGGTTGGGCCCAGGTAGTATTTTACAAAGTCTTTTTCTTCTTCGGCGGTGAATTGGCACGATTCCCAGGGTGATGCGGCCGTTGCTTCGTTTTGCACCGTTAATCCCCATACCGGCACGCCTTCCTTTTGATAGGCATTTATAAACTTAACAAAGAAGTTTGCCCAGCTTTGCCTGTACTCAGGCAACAATTTGCCGCCTTTTTGTACATCCTTAGTATCCTTCATAAAAGCCGGCGGGCTCCATGGCGAAGCATACAGGGTGAGTTTGCCGCCTGTGGCAGCCATCGCTTCTTTTATAAAAGGAATGCGATACTTTTTATCATGGGCGATGTCAAATGTTTTCAATTCCTTATCGCCTTCTTTCACATAACTGTAGCTTTCAACCGAAAAGTCGCAGCTTTGTATAGGTGTGCGGGCAAGCGTATAACCAATCCCTTTGTCTTTATCGAAATAAGCGGTCAGAAATTCTTTTTGTTTGTCTTTTGGCAATTTGTAAAATGTTTCCGCCGAGGCATCTGTCAAAGCCGCTCCAATGCCTAACATTGTCTGGAACGTATAGCCGGGATCAACAAAAACTGAAAAATCGAGGTCAGGTTGAACCTTCCCTGAAAACGACACCATCCCTGTTTTCGTGAGGCGATAATCCGAATTTTGTGCAGTGGTATAAACAGCCACTTCTTTTCCCCTAACAGGGCGCCCTGCATTCAGTGCCTTTTTGTTTTGCGTATGCAGCGAAACAGCCAGGCTTTTAATTTTCAATTCCTCTTTTGACTGAATGCTGATATTGGAATAATCTTCATCAGGGAAAAAGACCTCAGTCATTACAGTTAATCCATCACCTGTGAACAATTCCACGGAAGCATTATCAATTATAAGCGTACAATCAAATTTTTGTGATTGAAAAAACCACGGCGCAGCATGTCTTTTTGCAAAACCTTTTTCAAAACCAACTTTTCCCGATTCTCTTCTGTCAATAAAAAATTCCTTCCTGCTTTGATCAAAACCAATAACCAGCTTTTGATTTAATGAATTGGAAAGTGTGATCGAAAAATCTTTGATTGTATCGCCGGCCATTTTTAACATGGCAGGTCCTGTAAGTTTCCCTGTTTTTGAAGTGAGATCAAAATCGGTGGCTGTGATGTTTTGAAAATTGAAGGAACGATCGAACAAATTCTTTACTTCAGCTATGGGAGTTGAAGCCAATAAATATTTACCATTCCCTTTTTTTATTGATAATTCACGGGGCACTGTCATAGCGCCCCTCCACTGTTGCGTAGGAACTTCCTGCCCGTATTGCCAGTTACTCATCCATCCTAAAAATATTTTTCTGTTGCCGGTGTTTGAAAATGTAACGCCTGCATATTCATCCGGACCATAATCCAGCCACCTTGTATCATTATCAAATGGCACAAATTGATGACCATCAAAATCACCCATAAAATATTGCGTAGCAGAACCACCGTTAGGTCCACCGGGATTGATGTTTACAATCAACACCCAGATCTTCTTTCCCTGATCATTTAATGAGAACAGATCAGGACATTCCCAAACGCCACCATGTGCTCCTGTTCCTTTTCCGAATTCCGATTCTTTTGTCCAGTTTTTTAAATTGGGCGAAGAATAAAATGTAATGTGGTCTAATGTGGCCAATGTCATGATCCACTTATTCGCCGCTTCATTCCAACTTACTTTAGGATCACGAAAATCTTTGATGCCGGGATTTTTTAAAACAGGATTGCCTTTATACTTTGTCCATGTTTTTCCTTCATCGAGGCTGTAGGCAAGACTTTGATTCTGATAATCGCTTCTTTGTTCCTGCTCACCTTTCACATTGTGATGTGTAAAAATGGCAACCATTGGGATCTTTCCATACTTACCAAATCCTGATGTGTTCTTATGATCAACAACTGCACTTCCTGAAAAAATATAACCAAGGCTATCGGGATATAAAGCAATGGGCTGATGTTGCCAGTGAATTAAATCCCTGCTTGTTGCATGTCCCCAGTGAATGGGCCCGAAAACAGTGCTGCCGGGATGATGCTGATAAAACAAATGATATACGCCATTGTAATACACCATTCCATTAGGATCATTCATCCAATGTTCTTTCGGCGAGAAGTGGATCTGTGGACGATGTTGCCCGTTATAAAATTTTGCACTGCCGGTTTGCCCCTGTGCGCTACATAAAAAACAATGAGTTGCAAATGCTATAGCCAAAAGGTGTTTGAATAGTGACATATAATAGCGTTCGTTTGATTAGTGAAGGATCAATGAATGCTCTATTTGCTCCAGAGATTTGCCTTTTGTTTCGGGCATCATCTTCCAAACAAAAAGTAATTGCAAAACCATCATGATGGCGAAAAACAAAAAGGTATTACCACCGCCGGCCTTTTCGGCCAGGTAAGGAAAAGAAAATGCAATAACCGCAGCCATTACCCAGTGCGTGGTGCTTCCAAGCGTTTGGCCTTTGGCCCTTACCTGTGTGGGAAATATTTCGGATATAAATACCCAGATAACCGCTCCCTGTGAAAAAGCGAAGAATGCGATGTACGCAAAAAGAAAAACGGGTACGGACCAAACGCTGAAACTTTGCTGGTAAAAAGAATATGATACCAGACCAAGCGTAGCAATCAAACCTGCAGAACCAATCATCATCAGACTTCTCCTGCCTACCCTGTCGATAAAGCCCATAGCCAGTAGCGTAAACATAAAATTCATCAGCCCCAGGCCTGCGGTCGATAACAGGGAAGAATTTTTGCCAAGACCTGTCATTTCAAAAATGCGGGGTGCATAATAAATAATGGCATTGATGCCCGACACCTGGTTAAATATGGCAAACAGCATAGCCAGCAAAACAGGTGTTTTATATTTTGGGGAGAACAGAAAGTGGCGTTCATCCCTGATCCTGGTTGAAGTTTTTTGCAGGATCTCACTGATGAGTTTTTCGGCGCTTTCGGGCTCAATGAGCCTGAATATAGCCCGGGCCTCTCCTGTTTTGCCTTTTTTAAGGATCAGCCAGCGGGGACTTTCAGGAACCAGGTGCAGCAGCAACAGGAATAAAGCGGAAGGGATCGTCTGTACACCCAACATCAGCCGCCAGGAGTTGTCGCCACTTAAACCAATGAGATAATTGGAAAGATATGAGATGACTATGCCGAACACCACGTTGAACTGGAATAAACCTACCAGCATACCCCGTTTGGCAGGAGGAGATATTTCAGAAATATAAATGGGCGCGGTAACAGATGAAGCGCCGACTCCCAAGCCCCCCAACAGGCGAAAGACCAGGAACAGGTACCAGTTGGTTGCCAGTGCTGTACCTAAAGAAGAAACCAGGTATAAGACAGCGATAATATATAATGTCTTTTTCCGGCCCCATTGGTCGCACGGATACCCGCCAATCAGCGAACCGATCACTGTACCAATTAATGCGATCGAAACGGTAAGACCATGTTCGATGGTATTCAGGTTCCAGAATTGCTGTATAGTTTGTTCAGCGCCGGAGATCACTGCCGTATCAAAACCAAACAAAAACCCACCAAGAGCTATTACAATAGACCAGGTGAAAACACTTCGTTTTTTCATATATCAAGCCTTTACCCGCCAAATGTATTAGCGACGGCGGCCTGATGCCTTTCAAAATCCAATCAATCACTTTAACTTTTTCGTCATTTATATTTTTGTTATTAATAAGCTGAATACTAATTATTTAATAATACAAAAGATTAATTTTTAAAGGTTGGACCTACGATTTTCAACATTGGTATTAAAAAAAATATCATTTTTATAACTACAAACGATTGCTTGTACACCATGAGGTTATATGTAGTGATCCTTCTGGCAGCCCTCCTGCCTGTTTCCTGTGCCGATCATGCAAAGGGGAAACAATATGTCATCGCCTTTTCTCAGTGTATGGATTATGATCACTGGCGACATACCATGCTGGAAGAAATGAAACGCGAGCTTTCTTTCCATAATAATATACAGTTCATATTTACAAATGCCAATAGCAACAGCGACACGCAGGTGGTACAGATCAATGAATTGCTGAAGCAGCGGATCGATCTGTTGATCGTATCGCCGAACGAAGTGCAACCACTGTCGCCTGTTATTGAAAAAGTATATGACGCAGGTATACCGGTTGTTTTGATCGACCGGAAAACAAACTCCAATAAATACACTGCATTTATCGGGGCCGAAAATTTTGAGGTGGGCCAGAACGCAGGCCGGTTCGCAGTTTCTTTTCTGAAAGGAAAAGGAAAAGTAATGGAAATAACGGCGCCGGAAAATGCTTCTCCATTCATTGGCCGGCATAATGGTTTTATGGATGTTATCTCCCAATATTCCGGCATACAATTTCTGAAAAAAGCAAAGGCCGGAGATCAACAACACTTTGACAGTACCATAAAAGAGGCCGGCAATCCCGACCTGATCTTCGCGCATAACGACCTGATGGCTAATGATGCCTACCAAAGCTGTTTGCGTTTGGGCATTGATAAAAAGGTAAAGATCATTGGAGTTGATGGGCTGCCGGTAAAAGGAATGGGACTGGATATGGTGACCAATAAAAATATAGTGGCTACTGTACTATATCCTACCGGCGGCAAGGAAGCGATCCTGACCGCATTGAACATCTTAGGCGATAAGCCCTTTAAAAAAGAAAACCAGCTGTTTACAACAGTAATTGATTCAAGCAACGTAAGGCTGATGAAAATGCAGGCCGAAAAGTTGATCAGTCAGCAATACGATATTGAAGAACGGCAGAAAATACTCGACCGGCAGATCATCATTTCGCAAAATCAGGCAACGGTTATCATCGTCATTGCCATTACCCTTAGCCTCACATTAATATTCGGCGGCCTTTCTTACTACTTTCTAAAAGAAAACAAGAAAATAACTCACCGGCTGGAATTACAGAACAGGGAGATCTCCCTGCAAAAGAATCAACTCGAAGAACAGAAAAGCCAGTTGATCGACATTGGGGCCAAAGCCGAGGAGGCGCACCAGGCAAAACTGAACTTCTTTACCAACATATCGCACGAATTCAGAACACCGCTGTCGCTTATTTTATCCCCGCTCGAAGAAGTGGCCGGTAACCCCAGGTTGCCTCCCGGTATACAACAAACACTGAAACTGGTAGAAAAAAATGTATTGAGGTTGTACAAGCTTGTTAACCAGCTTATGGATTTCAGGAAAATAGAGTTTAATAAAATGCCGGTGAATGCCGCCGAACACGATCTGGTTGATTTTATACAAGAGATTGTGCAATCGTACAATAAGCTGGCGCAAAGTAAGCATATCAGTCTTCGTTTTATAACTACTGAAAGAATATTGCCGGCCTGGTTTGATGCCGGCATGCTGGATAAGGTAATATTCAATATACTATCCAATGCATTTAAATTCACCAAAGAAAATGGATTTATACAGGTAAGTCTTATGCAGGAGAATGATAACGCGGTTATCAGGATCGAGGATAGCGGGGTTGGCATGTCGGAAGAAGTTATACAACATGCTTTTGACCCTTTTTTCCAGGGGGAATATGAAAACTATAAAGGAACCGGACTTGGACTTGCCTTATCAAAAGAACTTATAGAATTGCATAAAGGCACGGTGACTGTAAAAAGCGAGCAGGGCAAAGGCACCACGTTTGAAGTACGTTTTCCGCTCACAGCCATGCAGGTTGCAGCCCAAACATCAGCGGCCAGTGCTCTCAACCATATCATCAGTGAAGACGCTAAAATATATACCACCGAATTGTACCCTGCCCTTTCTGTAACGACAAATGCACCTGCCCATACCAGAAAAGAAAACAGTCTGTTGATCATAGAAGACAATGACGACCTGCGACAATTTATGGCGAACCGGCTTTCTGCACGGTACGAGGTTTTTGAAGCAGCCAATTCCAACACGGCGCTGCAGACAGCTTTCGATAATTTGCCCGACATCATTATTTGCGATATAGTGATACCAGGTAAAAATGGTTTGGAACTGACCAAAATATTCAAATCGGATGTGCGCACCGCGCATATACCGGTAATTTTACTCACAGCACGCAGTTCCAACGAGCAAAAAATAGAAGGTATTAAAACAGGGGCCGATGCTTATATTACCAAGCCATTCAATATTCAATTACTGGAGCAACATCTTATTACCTTACTTAATAACAGGAATAGATCCAAAGAGCATTATTCCAGTGAAACACTGCCCGGTATAAATCAAATTACCCGGAAAAAAGCAGACCGAAAATTCATCAGTGAATTTTCGGCGATTGTAGAAAATAATATCAGTAATGATGCTTTCAACATAGAAGACATCTGCCGCGAACTGAACATTTCACAGGCCCAGCTCTCAAGAAAAATAAAAGCATTGATGGAATGTAACGTGAACGAATACATTGTAAATACCCGGCTAAAAAAGGCAAAATATTACCTGCAGCATGAAGATCTTTCTATTGCCGAGATCGCTTTTAAAACAGGCTTTTCGTCAGCCACTTATTTTTCAACAGTATTCAGGTCAAAATTGGGAATAACGCCATCAGAATTTAAAGAAGGGAAAATGAAATAGTTAGTTCGATATTCCATCAGGGATAACCAACAAAAAAGCCTCGTAAACTTTCATTTACAAGGCTTTCATTTCAGTACCCGGGATGGGAGTTGAACCCACACTCCCGTTGCGGGGAACAGGATTTTAAGTCCTGCGTGTCTACCAGTTCCACCACCCGGGTATGTTTCGCCTACGGATCGTAGTGAAACAAAAAATTCCATCTTTCGGGATGGAATTTCTGGAGCGAAAGACGAGGTTCGAACCCGCGACCTCAACCTTGGCAAGGTTGCGCTCTACCAACTGAGCTACTTTCGCATATAATCGCTCTAACTTTCAAAACTAAAGCGACTAATTATTTTTAAAAAGAACTGTTTTTATATTAATCTTTTACAACCGCGACCTCTATCCGCCGGCTGGCGGATTGCGCTCTACCAACTGAGCTACTTTCGCATATAATCACCTTAGCTTTATAAATCAACCAAAGCGATAATTATTTTGTAAAGATCTTTTCTTCCTTTTTTACTCAGCTGATCCTGTTGTGGTTAGCTGTTTTCGTAATTGGGACTGCAAAAATAGGAGAAATGTATATTACCTACAAAATTTTTCTAGCTAAAAATCATTTATTTATACGTTGGAGTGTATTGGGTGTTCGCGGGAACTTCCACTTTGGGCTTACCCTTGTAGCGATGTGTGTACAGGCTGTAACAGCCGCCCAGCACAAAGGCCAGCACACAAAATACCTGCAGGTAAAACAGAAATACAGATGAATTTACCCAATTCCTTTTAAAGTCTTTATCGCGGGGATCTTTTTCCAAATTTTCCATAACTCATTTAATTGCAGTGCAAAAATAATAGTTCAATCCAAAAATTCACCTTTTATTATCAACAATTTCTGTAAAAGTCTTTTTGCCTTGTATAAAATAGCTCCATACCACGCTTTTATGCAAATAACCAAACAGCTCTCCTTTCTTTTTTGGCGGAAAAAGTCCCTTTTTCCGTGTCACAAACAGCCATTTCAAAAAAGAACCATGGGCTTTCATCACCGACCGGTAATACGTTTTTTGTCCGGCCAGCAGCGACTTGAACGCAGAAATGTAATCCAGCCAAAAACGGTAACTTATCTTCCATATTGCCTCCCACCGGGGAAGGTTTTTCGCCATCATCACCAGGTTATTCCTGAAATTCAGCAAAACCTTCTTTGCATTGCCCTTTGGCAGCGTGCCCCCGCCTACATGATATACAACTGATTTCGGACAGGCAAACACCTTGTAACCAGCAAGTTGCAGCCGCCAGCAAAAGTCAATCTCTTCCTGGTGGGCAAAAAAGTATTCATCCAGCCCACCCAGGGCATGATACAGGTTGGCCCGTACAAACAGGGCCGCACCGCTGGCCCAGAAAATAGGCTCCGCCGTATCGTATTGACCTTCATCTTTTTCACAAACATCAAAAATGCGCCCCCGGGCAAAGGGATAGCCAAGGTAATCGAGCCAGCCGCCCGCCGCACCGGCATATTCAAACAGGTCTTTATTATCGTACTGCAATATCTTGGGCTGACAGGCCGCGATCATTTTATCATTTTCCAGCAGATCCACCATGGCATCGAGCCAATTGGGTGTTACCTCTACATCGGAATTCAATAAAATGTAATAATCGGCCTGAATTTGCTTCAATCCTTCATTATATCCCTGCGCAAAGCCGTAATTCTCTTTGTTTTGAATAATGCGCACCGTGGGCCAGTTCTGCTGCAGGTAAGGCACCGAATCGTCGGTAGACGCATTATCTACTACCACCACCTCCTTATTAATATAGGTAGTAGCCAGCACAGACGGTAAAAATTGTTGCAGAAATGTACGTCCGTTCCAGTTCAGGATCACTATGGATACGAGTGGTTTTGCCATGCTGGTGTAAAAATAAATCAACTAAATAAAGGATGCAAAGGAACGGTTTTTATAAATTACATGAATGATTCAACCGCTTTTTAACTGGAGAACCGGATTAGCCCTTATTGCCATAGCTATTGTAAGCGGTACTATTTTCTATTCGCAATACCTGGCCCGCAAAATTGGCCGCGAAGAAAGGCAAAAAGTAGAGGAATGGGTAGAAGCTACCAAATTGTTGTTATACGATACCACGGGATTGAGCGATAAACTGGTAAGTATCATTATTGCCGAAAATAATACCGTACCCATTATTGTTACTGACGAGAAAGGACATATACTCGATCATGTAAACCTCGATTCCGTCAGTGTATTGAAAGATACATCCTACGTGCAGAAGAAATTAAATGAATTCCGGTCGCAAAACCCAACCATTGAATGGGTTGATCCGTTGAACCCGGGCGAAAAAAACCTGTACAATTACGGACATACTTCCTTGTTAAACCAGGTAAGGTATTATCCGCTGGTGCAGTTATTTATTGTGAGCATGTTCATTATAATAACCCTCCTGGCGCTAACTACCAGTTTTCGATCGTCGCAAAACCAGGTTTGGGCCGGCATGGCCAAGGAAACGGCGCATCAGTTGGGTACGCCATTAACATCGTTACAGGGCTGGGTAGAAATAATGAAAGAAAATTATTCCGGAGAAAAGATCGTGCAGGAAATGGAAAAAGATGTGGACCGGTTAAAGCTGGTGAGTGACCGGTTTGGAAAAATTGGCAGCACGCCGCACCTCGAGAAAAACAATATTGTTTCACAGGTAACCAGTATGGTGGAATACATTCGTAAACGTGCACCCGGCAAAGTGCAGTTTATACTGAATACCCGTAACATCAATGAGATCTATACGATGATCTCCCCTCCCCTGTTTGACTGGGTTATTGAAAACCTGCTGAAAAATGCCCTGGATGCCATGGAAGGCAAGGGCTCTATCACCGTCAACATTTGGCAGCAGGACGGGCAAACGTATATTGATGTCACCGATACCGGCAAGGGGATTGCCAAACAGAATATCAGCAAGGTTTTTAAACCGGGATTTACCACTAAAAAACGCGGCTGGGGATTGGGTTTGAGCCTATCCAAACGTATTATTGAACAATACCATAAGGGAATGCTGTTTGTGAAGAACTCCGAACCCGGGAAGGGAACTACGTTCAGGATTGTTTTGAAAGAAGGAACTGACAAAGGGCAACAGGCAAAAAAGAAACGATAGTCCACGCTAACGTCTTATTCCACTATCAGATGCCGGACTTTACTTTCCGGCCTCTGGTTTCGAGATTTCTTTTTAAGATATCAGTAAATCAATTATTTTTGCGACCCGATTAAAGTGCCCGGGTGTTGAAATTGGTAGACAAGCCACTTTGAGGTGGTGGTGCTGGAAACGGCGTGCTGGTTCGAATCCAGTCCCGGGCACGAAAACAAAAAGAGCCTCAAGTCATTGGATTTGAGGCTCTTTTATTTGGTGTTAGGTAGATGTAGGATCCATTGGTTACCGCTGTTTATTCCTCTTTTCCAAGTTTTGCTATCACATCTTTATCAGAAAAACTGATTTTGATTTTAATGTAATTAATATCTGAATTAACTGTATTTGGCAGTCCGATCTTGCCGAGGTTAGCGGAAAAAGAATTGCAATGAGCTATTTTTTGTTCTTTGATTAATTCCATTGGGGTATTCAATAAAATAATGGACATGTTATTTACTGAGTCATAAGCGGCAACTTTTATTTCAAGGATAGTTACCGATAAAGTTTTATCATTTCCCAGGTTTAGTACTCTGACCTTGTTATTACCGTTGGAATTCGCCCCACTCAAATTTATTAGAAACTCATCGTCTGTATAATATTTTGCTTTCGTCCCTTCTGCTTTAATTTGATTAATCATAGCCATAGCTTTTCTTAAGCAAACCGAATCTTTAGAAGAGAATTTTTCTTCCTGGTTTTGTTGACAAAATGAAACAAGAAATGTCAGGCAAAAACTTAGAGTTGAGATAGTTCTTTTCATATGAATAAGCTTCTTTAATAAAGTCTTAAGCAAACACTTTAATTGTTTTTCTTATTTCATTAAAATTCTTACAGTCACCATAAACTATTGTGTCTGCCAAAACCTGCATATTGGTAGTTTATGTCAATATAAGAGTAATTATCCCAAACTTTAAAGTCTTGGGTAAATTTTCTTTTCATGGAGATATTTTATAGCATAGGCTGCAGCGTTTGTATTATATGGGGGATACAACCTTTTACATATATAGACTCTCTTAAGTGGGGCACGAAATAAAAAAAGGCTTTAAGTCGTTGGACTTGAGGCCTTTTTTATTTCGGACTAACTTCATCTTTGATAAACTAATATCTAAATCATTATACAGGAATAGTTTTTAGGTTTCAGCCCGCCTGATGACAAAACCCTTAGCGGCTGTTCTTTGTCTCACAATATTTCGAGATTGCTTCGGTTATTCTTTTTTCACTTGCACCACAATAAATAGCTTGCTTCAAGTCGGAACATATCTTTTCGATTTCACTAATTGATATTGGAAGTTGCTCCCTGGATGCTAAATTTGATGTTCCATTATTAAGATTTTCATACTTTTTTATACGTGTAAAGGCTCTCTTAATTAAAGCGTACCCCAAAAGAGGCTCTAAATTTATTGCATTATCATATTCCTTTATTGCTTCGTCAAAACGATTTTGTCTTTCTAAAAATTCACCTTTAAAAAAAAACGCACTTTCGTTTGAACTGTCCAGCTTTAAAATTTTATTACAATATTTTAATCCATTTTTAAAATCTCCTTTCCTTGAGCTTTGATAAACTATGTTTTGATAATAATTAATCTTTTCAATAATAGGGTCATTAACTACAGCTCCATTTTTAATTACAGCAATTTTCTTTATTTTTCCGGTAGAGTAATATGAGATCAGCGTATCACTATTATCAGCTAGATAATCATATTCTAACTGTCCATTAGGAAAATAATGTTGTGACTTATGCCCTTTGCCATCTAAATATTTGGTTCTAAGATTTATTGTTCCATCTTTATAATAGGAGGTTTCGGTACCGGTATTTCTGCCGTTAATAAAAAAACTCTGCTTAGATAAATCACCATTTTGATAATAAATTTTGAGTTCTCCATTTAGCATGCCATTAATCAAAGTCCCTTCATTTAGTTTTTTTCCATTATTGAAATAGTCGATATACTTTCCAGTGTATGGAACACCATTAAAATTCCAGACTTGATTTTCAAATTTCAATTGTTTTAAGGAGGGAATTTTCTTTAAGCTATCAGGTCTTTTGCGATATTCCTTAGTAAAAATATAGGTAACGCCCTCAAATTTCTCAAATCCAAAAAGCTTTAAACTGTCTTTGCTCTTTACAACTTTAATGTCAGAAATGTCTTCCTCCAATAGTTGATTCCATTCTTCCGGGTCTTTTAAAAGAGGAAGTGAATCTATTATAAATAATATTTTATTATTTGAAGTCTGGCCAATTGAATAAATACTTAAAAGCAAAAGTCCCAAAACTAAAAAGTGTTGTTTGTTCATTGAGGTGTTTTAGAGTTGCCGCTAACCTTATATTTCCGCTATTATACGCTACTTTTTAGCGGGAAACAATATTTGCAAGTTATTATTTTTGAGATAGCCAAAAAAGCGCGGTTATCACCGGGTAGCGCAAATATTGTGTCAGCCCCGGAACTCACGGGTCTGCCATTGGGAGCCTACGCATTTTCGAAGATATCCTTCGAACAGACAAAGCATCAGAGTATATTATTTAAAGCAAAATGAAAACCCGCAATAGAACAAAACGCCTGAATCTGGCATCACGGTGGATCAATGCCTATACCGGAAAAAATCCGGTTCGCGGTTATGCCCGCCATTTTTCCGTTGATTTGATTTGCGCCATCACCGAATTGCGCATGTTGGGCTACCCGGTATCTGAAGAATACGAATTAGCCGTTAAACGCTCCATTGCTGACCGCAGCTTGCAGAGGAAAAAGAAACGGGAAGCTCAAGCAGCAGCTGCCAATCCCCCGGATGATATGAGCAACGGCGAATTCACATTCATCGCGGGTTATACCAGCAACGGAGTACCCTACGGAATCCGCCGCGAAGAAACGGATGATCTGGATTTTTAGAATTATTCAAAAGCAGTCTATATAAGGCTAATCATAGGCTTGAGCTTATAAATTAAACTCAATTCCTCTTTTTGCTGGTTCGATAAACTCTCTAACGTGGGGCACTTTTAAACGCTGCAGGTCTCTGATAAGATTAGACACTCCCCGAAAAAAGGACAGTTTACTCAAGATTGGCCTAACGTTGCCCAACCTTGAAACAACTGTTGCCTTTTATGGTGCAACAGTAGCTTTTTATAGTGCGTCCCTTACTTTTTTTAGTGCGTCCCTTACCTTTTATGACTCATCCAAAGCTAACTATGACTCAACAG
>CBIHPP010000031.1:0-63967 GCA_966212235.1 uncultured Niastella sp.
AGGGTTTGGGCGCGGTGGGCACCGGCGATAACAACTCGCTCACTGCCGTTCAGGGTGGCACGAATAACCTGCTCATCTCGAACCAAACCGGCTCCAACGGCAAGGCCACTTACGCCCAGTATGCGAACACCCAGAACACCACCATCAACAACAACAACATCAACCACAGGATCAACCGGCTCCCCATCAGGGTGGCGACCGGGGCGATCGCGGCCAGGGACGTGGCGGCTGGTGGCGGAATGGATAATAAAATGAACTATTTTTAGTTAGCAAAAGGGCCGAAAGGCTCTTTTTGCTTTACAATCGGGGTTAATATGTGATTAAAGTGCAACGTAAGTGGGTAGGTAATTGTCATAAAAGGCGGAAAATCATCGGTTCCAGATAAACTATTGAATAAATTTGTGGTCTGAATGCGGGAACGTAAATAATCTACAACTAAATAAATTACGCAATTAAATTTTGTTAACTAAAAATGAAAACTGTGCAAGTAAGAAAAAATGTTTTTTTGTATTTGGGGGCATTTTCTTTTTTAACGGTGGTGCTGAGTGGTTGTTTGAAAGAATCGGCGAGTTCCTCGTCTACTCCCAAAACATATGTTTCTCTCATGCATCTGGCGTCGAGAGCTCCGTCTATTGAGGTTTATTTCGACGCTACCAAAGCATCGTCGTCGATCAGTCCGGGCACGGTTGCTTCCGCTTATTCCGCATTAGACCCTGCTACGTTTGCCGTTAATTTTAAAAAGGCAGGTTCCGATAGCCTGGTGGCCAGTCTGGGAACATCCAGCTACGACTCATCGAAGTATTACACACTTTTGTTATATAATTATGATAGTACTCATGTGAGAGCGGTAAGGGTCATAGATGATTTTTCTGTATTAAGCAGTACAAAAGCGGTCTTTCGATTCTTTCATTTGTGTCCTGATGTTGGCGATGTGGATCTTTATTTTGATAATAACCTGATCGCCACCGGCCGCCAGTATGCCGACAATACGATAAGCGATTACTGGAACCAGTTTGCTGAAACAACAGCCGCCACGGTGAACGTGTATGTGAAGAAAGCGGGTTCTGATTCGGTCATTGCCCAGGCGAGCTCGGTATACCTTAACGTGCAAAATGCTTATACCATTTTCCTGAAAGGAATTAAAGGTGGAACAGGAACCAATGCAATAGCTGTGGATGTGCTACAGGCAGCCGATTAAGATTGACGTACGAACAACATTGTTCTAAATAAATTTTTTAAACGCCGGATGAACTTACACATCATCCGGCGTTTTTATTTTCTATGAAATTTTGAAGAATCTTATATAAAGACAATTAATTTTTTCATAACTTACTATTCGATTTTTTTTAAGCCAGATGATTGAATTTTATAAAGAATTGTTAAGCCACTCTAAATTTTCCTACCTCATCTGTACTCCTTGAACTTTTTGGTTTTTATGATGTTTGGTACGTAGCATACACATTAGGCGGGGTTTGTAGCAAGTACACAATTGAACCACCATCTGATAACTATAATAAAGTTTAACGTATGAAAAAATCATCGGCAACCGTGTTTTCTCCTGCAATGGAGTTGCCTGCTATCACTAAAAAATTCACCCGGCGTTTTAACAGAAGAAAGATCAGTAAGCAAGCTGATGAAAAAAGACTGACCCCGGTTCAGGCACCGAGCGAAGAGACGATTAGTCATTTGAATCGTATTGGGCAGGAATATCCTTTTTGTGTATACTATAAACACCGGGTAAATGACCCTTTATAAATCCAGGTCAATTGCCTTACCGGTCGCCGTAAGTATTTATCCCTAGTCGCCTGTTTTTTATTGCAGGGAGCCTGATATTTTTTGTTAAAAGCTGGGGATTTATGGCTTTTTAAACTATCTTTGAATAGATCGCTTCTTAGTTACAACATTCTGCCTTTTTTTCTGCTGCCATAGAATAAAACGAATACGATTCTTTCTTTTTCTTGCTGTATGAATAAGCTTCTGATTGTTACGTAGCGTACGTATCCCAATGAAAGCCTATTTAATACTTTTTTTCACTACTTGTAAATTTTGGCGCATGAAAAAGAAAACTTTCAAATTGGCAACAGCTACAAACAGCACTACTACGCTGAGATTCGAAAACACCATTTCAGCAGAAATGCTTATGTTGGAAAATGCTCTCCCAACTCCACCCAGTGAAGAAACAATAGCCCGCTTAAATGCTATTGCCCGTGAATATCCGTTTTGTGCATATATGAAACAGAACGACAACCTGTTTTTACTGTAATAAGCGGATGCTTTATATCCCTTTATACAAATGCCCCAGGTAGCCCGCCAGCTCCATGAGCCAGGCTATACCCAAATGAACTATTAATCCTCCCCAGATACTCCTGGTATTAAAAACTACAGCGCCCAGAATGATGCCCCCGAAATAAGAGGTAATACATTCAAACAAGGGCTTTCCAAAATGAATGGAACAGTAGAATGCTGCTACCGGTAAAATTGCCTGTTTGCCGGCATAGCGTGCAAATGCAAGTATCAGGAATCCCCGAAAGAAAAACTCAATGGTCACAAAGTCAATCCCATAGGAAAGCTCATAGAGCCCTTTCCAGGGATACGTATGCTGTACGTATTGCTCTAATCCATCAATACGCTGCACTTTAGGATAGGTACGCAGAAAATCGTGCTGGGTGGCTGCAAAAGCGATCAGCGGCACCATAGCCAGTAGCAGCCATAAATAAGGCTGCACATTGAACCCCTTTGCCAGTAAGCCGGCTACGGGTTTTCCAAAACGACCCCATTGCCAGATGGCCGTGACCAATATTGAAACTACTAAAAGCTTGAAGGGCCAGTCAAGCACCTTATACCAATACCCGTTCCAGGGGAAGGTGAGGTGTTGGGTAAAATAGCTGGCTACTTCGTCGAACGTTATTTTGAGGGCGAAAATGGCGGGCGCAGCCAGCAGTAGCACAAAAAAGAACCGGTTGTCGGGAATGGCCGAACGATCAACCAGAAATTGCAGGGCCCAGGCAGTTGTAAAAATAAATCCGAACAACATAAAGAAACCGGCAATGCGCTGCGACCAGAAGGGTAGGGCAAGGATGGCCCGGTTTATACCAAGTGTATAATTGCAGGTGATGGCGATGGCTACAAAGAGGGTAGTGAGCAGAAAAACGGTGCGGTTGACGGACTGTATGTAATTCCGCAGATAACCAATGATCTCTTTCATGGAAAACAGGCTTCAGCCCGGAAGATATGAAAAATAAGGCTCCAAGCCCCAAGCTGCAAGACACAAGCAAATACAGCTATATGCTATTAAATCAAAAAGAAACGCCGGCTGAGTAATCAGACCGGCGTTTAATATTATAAAAGAGAACAGATTATTTCGATTCGAAGCTCGACTTCATTTTTTCCATGAGGTCGGTAGCGATCATCTTTTGCGCCAGGTGAATCATATTGCTGAATGCCTTGGCATGGGAGATACCATGACCAATGATCACCGGTTTGGCAACGCCTAACACGGGGGTTCCGCCATACAATTCAAAATTAAAGCGGTCGAGGTATTCATTTTTTACCTCTTTGCGGTGGGTGATCTCGTAGAAAGACTCGGCCATCTTCAGGATCACATTACCGGTAAACCCATCGCATACAATTACATCGGCTGTACTGAGCAAAACATCGCGGCCTTCCACATTGCCAATAAAATTGATCTGCCCGTTTTCCTTCAGCAGGGGATAGGCGGCTTGTGCCAGCAGATTACCTTTACCTTCTTCTTCCCCGATATTTAATAAAGCGACGCGGGGTTGTTCAATACCCAGGATGTGTTGCGCATACAGCGAACCCAACAGGGCAAACTGGCTCAGGTGCTCGGGTTTGCAGTCGGCATTCAAGCCAACATCGAGCAATAAACCAGTGGTTCCGTTGTCTTTGGGAATAATGGTAGAAATAGTAGGCCGCTGAACGCCTTCAATAGGTTTGATACTATACATAGCGCCCACCAGCATAGCTCCGGTATTACCGGCGCTGATAAAAGCGCCTGCTTTACCCGACGCCAACAGGTGGAACCCAACAGCAATGGATGATTGCTGCTTTTCTTTCAATGCTTTGGTAGGAGATTCGTTGTACTCAATTACCTGGGGAGCATGGAAAACGCGTACCTTATCGGCAGGTATCTGATATTGCTGCAGCAATGGATTGATCTGCGCTTCATCACCTACCAAAAACAACAGAGCCGGATTGTCAGCTTCTGTCAGGTAATCGCGGATGCCTTTCACTGCTTCCAGTGGTGCGAAGTCTCCGCCCATCATGTCTAAACAGATAGTCATTTCCGGCAACGAGGCTTATTATAAAATAATAAAAGGAGTTTCTAAAACGTGCTTATGTAATTAAGCCTTTTCAACAACTACTTTTCCTTTATAGTATAATTTACCTTCACTTACGTGAGCGCGATGACGAACATGCGTTTCTCCCGTAGTGCTGTCTTTGCTTAAGGTCACTTTCTCAGCCTTGTAGTGAGTTCTTCTTTTTGCACCCCTTTGTTGGGAATGTCTCCGTTTTGGATTAGGCATACACTCAGAATTTATAAGTCATTTAAAAAAATCAACTGTCTTCCAGGTCTTTAAATTTTTCCAGTCCCTTCCATAAGGGATTGCTTTCCGGTTGTTTCTGTTCCTCGAGTTTTTTGAGCATTTCCAGCACTTCTTTATTACAGTGCGGGCCGCCCATTTCATCATCGGCACACATCCGTTGCATAGGAATGCTCAGGTTTATAAACTCATAGATCCAGTCGGCAATGTGCAAATGGCTTTCGCCTTTTGAAATGTAATAAACGTCCGGGTCTTCTTCCTGTCCATTCATTACATCGGGTTCTTCCACCATTTTTACAACGATGTTGAATTCATCCCACAGTTCCAGTGGCAGGTCGTTGCCACATCGATCACAGGTTACCTCCAGTTTGCCACCGACCTCAAACTTCAGAAGCATAAAACCGTTTTGCTTTTCCAGCGCCAGTTTTACAAGCGCCGTGCAATTCCGGAAGTCCTGCTCCTGATATTCTACAAAGAACTTTTCGTCGATGGTATATTCAAACTCATGAGTGCCCGGTTTCAATCCTACAAAAGCTATATCGTAATTCCGTCGGCTGTTCATGAACTACCCTTTTAAAGAGTTTGCAAAGGTAGGGATTCTCAGGCAAACAGGTAAACGTAAATGCAAAAAAATGGCAAAATCATGCCCTATGTGATCAATTTACTGCCTGGTACCCCCGTAAATACCTCCAAAATTACTATAAATGGGTGAGTATGAAGCTCCCAAAGCCCCCCAACCCATGCCCCCGACCCCTAAAGGGGAGTGCCTCTACCCCTCGAAAGGGAGTAAATGCTGGTTTTACCCACCCAGCCTACATGTTGACATTCTTAGTGCTTGATCTCTGTTGCAACTTAACTTGCTGCCCGTGCGACCGAATCATCCGGGAGGGTTTGTCTTTTATAATTAGTCGCCTGGGCCTTGCTAACCGGAGCTTCCGTCCGGTTGCGGGGATTGATGGCTTTTTTATTTCCGGCCAGGAATAATATCCGTTGCCAGGCGGTGGTATATATAATATATACGTCCAGCCACATGCCGGCATGCTGTACATACCAAACATCCCATTCATACCTTTTATATATGCATTCGCGGCTGATGATCGTTCCATGATACCCTTTTACCTGGGCCAGGCCGGTAATGCCCGGTTTTACGAGATTGCGGAATTTATAACGGGGAATGAGTTCGGCAAAGGCATTACAATCGGCATGCATATGTGGCCGGGGACCTACAATGCTCATAGCGCCTGAAAGCACATTGAAAAACTGGGGCAGCTCATCGAGATTCGACTGTCGTAGAAACCGCCCCAGGGCTGTTATGGAATCCTCCTGGATCGCCATGCGTTTAGTATGGGCTACCGGGTTATGAACTAATGTGCGTAGTTTGTAACAGGTAAATGACTTTCCCCCACGGCCTGTACGTTTTTGCAGAAAGAATACGGGGCCTTTTGATGTAAGCTTTATTAATAAAGCCAGCACCGGCAATAACCAGCTTAACAAGATGAATATAATTACCGATGCAAACAATACATCCAGTATTCGTTTACAAACGAAATAACCTCGTTTTGTGTCAACATATTTGTGCAGGACAGTCCTTTTCAACAAAGGCAACCTTTTTTCAGGAATCATAGTATTCTTAATACACGTATACGGCCATTATATTTATAAAGTTGCCTTTAATCTACAATACTTACGCATGCCTGTACAAGCTGAACAAAGCATCATTAAAGCATTAGCCTATTTTGATATTTTTAAATATCCGCTTACAAAGGAAGAGATCATTTCTTTCATCGATCAGCCCGTAGCTGTGGATGACGTGTCGGAGGCATTGCAACAACTGGTTGCCGGTAAAAGAATATTCCGGCTGGGGAATTTCTATTCTTTACACTATGATCATGCATTACATGCAAGAAGAATGGCTGGCAATCATAAAGCCGAATCGTTGTTAACCGTCGCCTATAAAATTGGCGGTTTTTTATACCAGTTCCCTTTTGTGCGGGGTATTGGTATTTCCGGATCGTTGTCAAAGAACTATGCCGATCAGGGAACCGACATTGATTTTTTTATCATTACCCGCACCAACCGTTTGTGGATAGCCAGAACGCTGATGCACCTGTTTAAAAAATTAACATTTATTACAGGCCACCAGCACCTGTATTGCATGAATTATTATATCGATGAAGAGGCGATGCGCATTGAAGAGCAGAACATTTTTACCGCCACCGAACTCGTAACGCTGTTACCGGTGTGCGGCAACGGTACCATGGACCGTTTTTATGATCAGAACGACTGGGCCGCTGCTTATTTTCCCAATCAAAACATGCATAAGCATTCGATGTTATTAACCAGGAGTACGAGGTTTAAAAGGATGGTGGAATGGCTCCTGAATAACCGGTTGGGCAATGCGTTGGATAATGTATTGATGCGAATCACTACCCGGCGCTGGATAAAAAAGGAGCAGCAACAAAGAACAAATGCGCATGGTAACCGCATGGGGCTGCATACCGGCAAACATTTTTCAAAACCCAACCCCGAGTTTTTTCAGAAGAAGGTGTTGGAATTGTTTGATAAGAAACTTTTGGCAGTGGATAGCATGTTAGTTGCTGGTAATAAATTTTAAGTTATTGAGTATTTTAACTAACGAACTAAATAACTAAATAACTTTCTTCCGTCCCTCGATCCACATATGCCCCTTCGCTAATGTCGACCGCAACTTCAACACCGGCAACCGGAACAAATTGGCGACGGGTTTCTTCAATGCCTTGTGGTAATTCACTTCATAGTTGATCATTTGTATGGCATAGTCGTAATACTTCCTGTTGTACGTTCTCGTGAAATCAATGTCGCGATCGGTACTGTTCTCCCAGGGCAGACTGGTTACAAAGCGATCTTCTACTTCAGCATACAACGGTGTGCCTTTGATGGGGTAGGCAACCGTAATTGTAAACAGATCGGGATCGGCATTTTTTAAATGTTGTACGGTTGCATAAATATCTTCCTTGGTTTCGCCGGGATAACCCACCATGATAAACGTTCCGGCCTGCAATCCATGCTTTCGGGCCAGTTGTATCATTTGCTGCACCTGTTCTACTTCTACGCGGCGGTCCATAAGGTCAATTACTTTTTGAGAACCGCTTTCCGCACCTATCCATACGCGGAAGCAACCGCTCTTTTTTAAATTGATGATCACTTCTTCATTCATCCGGTCTGCACGGGTAATACATTCGTAGGGCATTACCAGGTTGCGCCGCAACATTTCCTGGGTAAACTGATCGAGCCATTGATGGCTTACGGTAAACACATCATCTACAAACCAGATACTGTCAACTGCATAGTTGGCTTTTATCCGGGCAATTTCCTCCGCTACTATGGCCGCACTTCTGCGGCGGTAACTTTGTCCGTATACAGCGCGGCTGCACCATTTACAACTGTACGGGCAACCTCGCATGGTGCTTACGGAAATGGTACTGGAGCCATGCCGGTTTTTCCATGCATCGAAATACAGCGACAGGTTTACTTTATGGCGATTGGGAAACGGCAGCACATCGAGGTTCTTTAATTTCATGCGTTCTTTGTTTTGCTGCAAACCTTTTTCGCCGTCGAGGTAGGAGATGCCTTCTATATCGGCCAGGGTACTGCTAAACGTACCTTCTATATATTGAACCAGTTCCAGCATGGTTTGCTCGCCTTCGCCCGTTACTACAAAATCGGCGCCATGCTCCAGGAATTTTAATGCATGATTTCTTACTTCTGGTCCGCCCAGCACGATTTTCAAATGTTGCAGATCATCGCTGCTTTTTATAAAACGAATGATGCGCAATACATTCAGTTTCGTCATCAGGTTGGTGTAAATGCCAATCACCTGCGGACGTTCCTGCAGCAACCTTGCACATAGTTTATCGAATGAAGAAAAGGTGCTATCGAACACTTCATTATCGTAGCCATGTTGTTCGAGGTAGGCAGAAATGTACAGGATGCCCAGGGGTACATATGGCCGCATGATGGCTTGTTCTTTGGCATCTTCTTCTATAAAATATCCATGTGTTAACAGGACCTTCATGTTGCTTCTTTTTTAAATAGCATGAACGAATGATCGGCCAGGCTGGCTGCAAACGAAGCGCCACCTAATTTTTCTTCCCATTGTAACAGCGTTTGATAAAATCGTGGGTGTTGCTGCATATACCCTTCCAGCCACGATGGCGGAATACATAACCCCACCGGTCTTTTTTCAATCAATTGCAACGGCGCCAGTAAGCGCACGAATTTTTTGATTGAATAATAATATACCGGTTGTTGTACTGCCGCTGTTAACGGTACCAACACTTCTTTGTTGGTCCATCTTCTGAATGCCTGCCTGGGTTGGATTTTCAACAGGTGATACATCGTTTCCCACAAACAATATTTACCGAACAACACAACCGCCAGGTAACCACCTGGACGTAACAGCTGCTGCAATTGTGTTGATAAGATCTTCATCCCTTCCGGTGATACACAGTTCAAACCCGCGAAATTGGAAACAATGCCATCGAATTGCCGGCCATGAAAAGTGCTGTGCAAGGCTTCAAACGCACAGGTATGAAAAACGGGTTGATTAGGGTAGCCTGCTATTACTGATTTTTGTTGTGCTTTTTTGATCATGGCAGGCGAAGCATCGGTGGCTGTAACAAAATGACCTTTTTGCGCCATCCAGAATGCATCGGTGCCGGTGCCGCAATTGATCTCAAGCAGCTGCCTGCCTGTTTTTCCGGACAGCACGGGTCGCAGCCATTTATAGGTTAAACGGCGTTGTGCCTGGCCAATAAGGCTGTTCACAAAACCGGCATCGTATGTGCCTGCCAGTACATCAAAGGTGGTTGCTTTATTCATGCGCATACCAGTTTAACTGCATCCGTTCAACCAGCAGGGAAGGCATATGCAAACAGGCGGACGCAATTTTTTTATAATCATTGAACGAAAGCGAGAAAGGGTTTTTTACCGCATTGCGCAATGCCACCCAACCTTGTTGCTTGCGGAAAACATGATGTACATAGCGATGCAGTTTTTTATAAAATTGTGGCGGGTACGTATTGCTGAACATCAGTAACAGTTCATCGGAATCGGTCCAGTTTGTCTTTTTTGTGAGATCGGCTTTTACCCGTTCGTAAAATGGTGTGCCTGGTAGCGGATAAGAAACCGAGATGCCCATTTCGTAGGGCAGCAGGTCTTTGATCATGCGGATGGTTTTGGCAATATCCGCTTTGGTTTCACCGGGATAACCAAACTGTATAAAGAAGGAAGGATGAATGCCATTCTTTTTCAGCAGGGTAGTGGCCTGGTAAATTTGTTCTACGGTAGTGCCTTTGTCCATGGCATCCAGCACTTTTTGCGAACCGCTTTCAGCGCCCATCCAAATGTTAAAACAACCGGCTCGTGCCAGGTCTTTGATCGTATTTTCCTCCAATAAGAGGTCGGCCCGCGCCTGGATCTTGAACCGGAACTTCAAACCTTCTTTTTCCAGGCAATCGGCAAAGGCATGTACCCAGCCGGGCTTTAAGCCAAAGATGTCGTCACAGAACCAGATATGATCGAACCGGAATTCTTCTTTCAACCACTTTAATTCCTGCACTACTTTTTCCGGTGAGCGCGCATTGTACCGGTTGCCGTAAATGGGTTTGGCGCACCAGTTGCATTTGAACGGGCAGCCCCGGGTGGTGACCATATTCAATGAAAAGTAACCCGAACTTTGCATCCACATTAACCGGTAGGGTACAATGTCAATCAGGTCCCAGGCAGGCAGGGGTAATGCATCGAGGTCTTTCATCACCAGGCGCCGGGTTGTTTTAATAAATTGATCATCGTGTACGAATGCCAGCCCGGCTATATTTTGAAAATTGTTTTCTTTGTTCGTTATCGCCTGCACCAATTCCAGCAAGGTCATTTCACCTTCACCCAGGATAATAAAGTCGGCGCCTTCGCGTAGATAATCTTCAAAATGATCGGTACTGTCAGAACTGGATACAATGACCGTACAACCTTTTGCTTTGGCCAGTTTCATCATGGCGAAAGCGGCCGCCCGCATATTGGTCAAACACATTTTGGTGAGGTAGCTGAATCCATCGTCGTACAGCACGAAGAAGTCGGGCGCCTGCTGATCGATAGCCGGTTGCACATCAGCTGCGCCATGGGCAAACATGGTATCGAACAGGGAAACCGTATAGCCGTTTTCACGCATCAGGGCTGCGGCGTACAAGGTTGCCAACGGGGGATAGGGTTGCCCGGTAGCCCATTGTTTGGGATCGAATCTTAAAAAGTAACTATGAGAGAAAAATATCTTGTTGTTCATGTTTGATCATTATACCGTGAATGCTTTTGTTTTGAAGCATGTTTGACCAGTTCATAGTTTATAGTTCATAGTTCACAGTTTCTGGTCCCTGCGTTATTCGGTTCTATGAACTAAGAACTGTGAACTCTTAAACTTCAGCCCTGGGCGCCAGGTTCAAATAACAAACACACTTTAAACAGGTACTATTCGTATCCATATCCAGGTTTTTTCTAAACGCGATCGCTGTTTTGCTGTTCAGGATGGTTTCCAGTTTCTGCTGATGAATATTACCAATAGGTTCGTGAAAAAAACAGGGCCGCACAGTACCATCCGCTTCAATGACGGTTGATACCCACGGCGCATTACATTTTTTATAGGGGAAAGGGTTCCTACCATAAAAGGCCGCATAGTATCCATAGATCTTTAGCAATTTCTCAGGCGACTCGGCAATAAATTTTTGATTGATAGCCATGCGGTGGTACCGGATCAATTCCTGTACGGCCGATTGCATGGCCGGCAGTTCTTCTTCATGTAATAATACTTCCTGTTGCCGGTCGTTGTTCCATACGGTGTCGCGGTTAAAGGCATGACTGCTTACATCGGCTGGTAAAAAACTGATCTGGTCGAGTCCCATTTCCATAGCGCTGTTAACGATCGGTATCCAGTGATGAAAGTTCAGGCGATGTATTACCGTACGGGCCGTGATACGAAAAGCCGGGTCCATGGATTTGAGATGCTGCACACCCTGACGCATTTTTTGAAAAGCGCCGGGTATTTGCCTGATCTGGTCATGCAATGCTTCATCGCCATCGAGTGAAACAATAATGTCGTTCACCCATTGTAATAACTGTTCTGCCTTTTTCTCAATAACCAAACCGGTTGATAATAACGTGACCGAAATATTTTCCTGTTTCAGTATTTCACAGAACCGGAAGAAGTTGGCATTCAACAACGCTTCACCACCCGACATCACCACTACCCGGGTGCCGAATTTTTTAAAAGCACTCAACAACCCGGTAATATCTTTTTCTGTCAGCTGCTTCAGGTTTTTATTATCCTTCCAGATATCGCACATTACACAACGGCAGTTGCACGCGCTGTGCGGCATCAATATCACTACTGGCAATGCAGTAATGACATCGGTTTGTAGCGTGCGATATCGCTGATAGGTATGATATAGTTTGTTAGTGGTCACGTTCTATTTTAAATATATAATTCGTCTCCACCCAGTTCTTCTTCTCCTGCACACGGTTCAAATGAAATTCATTGGCTGATGCCATTTCCCTGATCATATGCAGATCGCAACCATCGCACAATACCATCAATACGATTGATTGAGGATGTATGTATTGCTGCAGTCCAGTGAACAATTGCCTGAAATATTCTCCCTGTTCGCCGCAGTACCATGCGTACTCCGCCGGTGTACGGGGTTGTTTCTTATAATAAGGCGGATTGATAGCAATGATATCAAAAGCCTGTTGCGGTATGTTGGTGAACAGGTCCGATTCAATAACGGTGAGGGGAATGCGGTTGTTTTGGCTGTTCATTGTCAACGATTGAATGGCCACGGAGTTGATGTCGGTCGCCGTCACCTGAGCGCCTTGTCGGGCTGCATACAACGCTATCAATCCGCTGCCTGCGCCGAGTTCTAAAAAAAATTGATCCTTCAACGGAAGTGCGCTTATGTATCGCAGCAATAAGCGTGTGCTGAAAAAGAACCCGGGATGAAAAACGGCTGGCGGAATCACGAGCCTGATTCCCTTATAGGTGTACATGCGGGTGGCCGACAGGTATTTTACCAGCAGCGGTTTGTATAAACGGGTTGTTAAATGTTTGATGGCTCGTCTCAATGTTTTTTACTTAAAATCCTTCAATTTCAGGTTGCCGGTATTTCCACAACAACTGCAACACTTTTAGTTCATACGGTTTCCAGTACAAACCGGTTTTGTACCGGATGGCCGACAGGTTGCGCATAATGCCACGCTTGAATGCATTTAACCGGATATCTGAAACAGTAGGGTAGTAACTGTTCAGCACGGTTTCAAAATCTTTTATCTTATCTATCATTTCGGGTGTCAACCAGGGTGTCAATGGATTTTTCCGCAAGTCAAAATTCTCCCAGTGCGGACTGATCCAGTCTTCCAGTTTTTCCGGAAAATGAAACCCGCTTTCCAACACTTTCTTATATAGGTCTGAACCTTCTGTTGGCACCGGGCTGTACAGGTAAATGATGATCTCTGTTCTGGGATTGATGCTTTTGATCTCTTTAATGAAAGCAATATCCTGGTCAATTTGTTTCATCACCTGTTCCGGCGTATCGCCCGGTGTTCCTAATACAAAAGAGTATTCGGGAATAATATCGAATTTGGCCATGCGGGCGGCAAAAGCCCTGATCTGCGCACTGCTTTGCGTGCCGCCTTTATCCATCTTTTTCAGTATTTCATCGTTTCCGGTTTCAGCGCCAAAGAAGATCATCTTACAACCTGAAGCACGCATGATTTCCAGGGATTGGTCGGAATATTTATCGATCGTATCGATCCTCCCTTCGCCCCACCACACCATGTTTTCGGGTTGAATGAGTTTTGAAAACTCAACCGTTCTTTTTTCAGACACAAAAAAGTTGTTGTCGTGAAATTCAATGGCATTGCCCCCGAATTTTTCTTTCAGAAATTTAATGTCCTGGTAAATATGTTGAGCGCTTTTGCCGCGCCAGCGGGCGTTGTATATGGGTACTACCGCACAAAACGAACATTTGAACGGACAACCCATACTGCTGTGATAGGCGATGGTGCGGGTACCGAGATAGGTCTTGCCCAGATAGCGGCGCAAGGGATAAAAATTGTTGAGGGTTTCATAAGGTAATGCAGGCAAAGCATCCTGGTCGTATAATTCATCTTTACCGGTTTTCACAATGCCTTGTTCCGATGGGTATATCAAATTGGGAATGCTTGTCCAGGGCTGATCATTGTCCAACGCCTTCAGCAACGCCGGGAAACATTTCTCCCCCGGGCCATTCACAATAAAATCTACAAACCCTGAGTGTAACACCACCTTGGGTTGGTTCGATGCAAAATAACCGCCCCAGATGATCTTGATATCGGGATATAGTTCGCGGATATTTTTGGAGATCGGAATGGCTTGCCTGAGTTGCGGACCCGGCATGCAAGTGACACCAAAATATTTGAAGGAGCCGCTGGCCAAATAGCTGTTGATCTTTTCCCAGGGATCTGTTTCCAGGTTTCCATCCACAATAACATATGGGTGTAATCCCTCAATAGCAGCAGCTATGGAAAGGATGGAATTGGGGATCCTGGGCTTTGATCTGGCGCTCCGCGGGTTGAATAGTAGTACGTTATTCATTGATAATCGGTTTGACCTGTCAGGTCCGAATTCTTTGTTAACCTGACCTGACAGGTCAAATTAATTACATGCCCGACAGATCATTGAGAATCATACGGGTAATTATTTGTAAACGTTGCCTGTAGGTGGATAATTAGATGAATGAAAGCGTTCTGTTGGTTTGTAATCGCGGTAGGTCTTTAACAGCTGCCAATAGCATGCAGGCTGTAGCAAATTGTATTTTAGAGACTGCAGATAATGATGGCGGGCGGCTGGCAGGTTTTGTTGTTGTTTATGTACATGGCCTATGTGTAAATAGGCGTGACTTTTGGCTTTGTGCAGGTATTTTTTAGATACCATATTGTGGCGGTACAAATATTCAAAAGTTTGCACAAAGCCTTCATAGTTCTCAACCGGTATCTGGCTGCTTTCATTGTCATTGTGAAGGCGGCGCCACAATAACGATTCATAAATAATGCCGGCGTTATAATGATAGGCCAGTCGCATGTTGAAATGATAGTCGCTCCCAAAAGGCATGGCTTCATCAAACCAACCCGTTTTTTCGAAACAGGACCGGCGTAACACCAGCGTTGGATTATACACCACAAAACGGTTTTCTTTCAGGCGGTTGAAAATGTTTGTGCATTCCACCCCTTGTTGGTTTTTGTACGTACGGGGCGACAATACAACACCTTCCTTGTAACTGATGGCATCGGTAATGGAAAAGCCGATACCGGGTTGTTGTGATAAAAGTTGAATTTGTTTTTCCAGTTTGTTTTCGGTCCAGCAATCGTCGGAGTCAATAAAAGCGATGAAGGCACCTTTTGACCGGCGGATGGCCAGGTTTTTCAGGATGGCGGTGCGACCGGTATGCGGCATTTTATAATACCGGATCCGGGGATCGGAAATAGTCTGTATTTGTGCTTCGGTATCGTCTTCAGAGCCATCATCGGCAATGATCAGTTCCAGGTGAGTATATGTTTGGTTCAGCACACTGTAAATGCTTTCCATAACCAGTTTAGCCCGGTTGTATGTGGTGAGTATGACGCTTACCATGTCACCAGATACGGGAAAGAAAGGGCAAGCGTTGCCTTGGGCAACCAATTTTCTCCAGTTACCGTACTGGTAGTCAATTACGTGCACACCCGGTACCATTCATATTACCCGCTCCTTTTCCTGGCATTGCTGCTGGGTTATTTTATATATAAGGCTGCCGGTGCGCCGTATTCTGATTTTGCCGGGTATTATTTTGGAAGTGCGGAGTTATTGCATGGGAATTATCAAAATGTGTATGATCCCTACACCCTGAATGCCCTGATTGCACAAAAAGGGTACGCCGGCATTTATGTATCGTATGCGCCTTTCCCGCCATTTACATCTATTGTTTTTGCGCCCTTTTTATTGTTGCCCATAGGGATTGCAAAAATTGCCTTTAATATATTTTCTGTTGTCCTGTTCTTAATGGCGATTAAACGCGCCATCAAATACTTCAACATCCCTGCGTGGCTGGTATGGTTGATACCGGTGGTGTTCTTAATTCCGCTGCGGAATAATATTTTCTTCGGGCAGGCATACCTGCTTTTATTTGCCTTGCTGCTGGAAGGATTTATGGCTTACAAAAAGGGTAGATCAATGCTTGCGGCTTCCTTATGGGCAGTAGCTATTGTTTTTAAATTGTTCCCGCTGGTGATCTTGTTTTTCCTGGTAGCGAAGAAGCAGTATAAACAGGTGATGTATTGTTCGGCTGCCTGTTTGTTGCTGGGGAGTATTTCTGTTTTATTGAATGGTTTTGCTTCCTGGCAATATTATGTATTTACCATTTTTCCCCGGGCAACCAACGGTGAACTGAATGATAGCTATACCTGGCTGTTTCAATCGGCTTTTATGCTGGGGAAGAATCTGTTTGTGTACGATGATATTCAAAATCCGCAGGTGCTTTTTAATAGCACGCCTGCATTTATCATTTGCATGGTGTTGTTCAAAGCGGTTGTACTGGCGAGTTGTGTGGGCATTACCTGGAGCAGGAAGGCAACAGATTGGCTGGCCTTTGCGGGTTGGATAATCGCCAGTATGTTGTTGTCGCCCAATGGCAGTTCTTATTCTTTGATCCTTCTGCTAATACCTTTACTGGCGTTGGCCAACAGCAAACGGGTTTACCTGTACATCAGCATAGCGCTCCTGTTTTTGATCAGTGCCATTCCGGTGCAGTCATTAGCCGGTTGGCCGTTGCTGTTGCAATTCCCGCGTTTGTATTTAATGCTGTTGTTGTTTGTATTATTGATTATAGTCTCCGGTACCCGGTTGCCGTTCAAACCATTCATTGCTTTTTGGGTGTTGTTGTTACTAGCAGATGCCGGTAAAATGTTTACGCGTACAGATAACAGCCGCTATTTATTAAAAGAAGAACTACCGCTCGTATACGCGTATGGCATTAAAGATAACCGGCTGGTATATTATTATTGGGATGAAAAGGGTCGCCATGAAACCATGACCGGTTATTCGGTGCAGCAGCATTCAACCGGTGACGTACGCATTCAAAACAACCAGGTATTTTATAAAGATCAACAATTGACTGCAACGCCCGATCGCAAAAAGCAGGCGATGCTTATAGATGGGAAGGATGTTATTTATTTATCTGATAAGAACCGGGGCTTTGGTTTTTATACGTTGAGGAGTGTGGCCTGCCCATAGGGTTGATTCAAATGATGTAACAACAAACTGATCTTTTCAATAATGCTTTCGGCGGATATTTCTTTCATACAAAAATTATTACCGCCACAGGGCAATTGCTCATGATGATGCACGCAGGGCGAACAGGCCACTTTATTGTAGCAATACGAATGTCTTTTTTCCTCCCCGGCCGGTATTTTTATATAGCTGGCTGGGTTGGTTGGTCCCCATATAGAAACAGTAGGCAGTCCCAGCTTGCGGGCAATATGCAAAGGCCCGCTGTCGATGGTTACCATGCAAATCCCTTTATCGGCAATGAACCGGTAGTAGGCTTCAAAGTCAAGCGCTCCGGCAATGTTCAATAGTTGTCCTTTTTGTTTGTACACCGGCAGGTGTTGATCCATAAACTGGTCAATGCCGGGTTTGTCGATCGCTGTTCCTAAAAACGCTATGCGAAAATGCGTGTGGGTTAATATCCAGTTACAAATGGAAGCAAACGTTTCATCGGGTAATTTACGCACCGGAGCCAGGGCACTACAGGTGTTATTTAAAATGATGTATGGCTTATGCCACTCATCGGAACGAGGTGGAGCCGGTTCTGCAGCAGGTAATTGTTCGGTGCCGGTAATCACCTGCGCCATGTGCGCATAATTATCTTCAAGACAGGCGGACTGTTGAAACGGAATATTATGGGTGTTTAGAAATTTACGAAAGAACACCGGCCGCAGGTGAAACCCAAAACGGTTTCGGGCCATAGTTAATAAAGCATATACCGTAGTGAGCTTTGAATAAACTTCCAGGTCGGCCACCCATACTTTTTTCAGCCGCCACGATTTTACGATGAAATGTATGGATGTGCTGATGGTATTAGACAAGCTGCTGGTATCAACAGCCCATATTTCATCAAACGCATGAAAGGGCTCAATGCCACTTGCAATATTGGTATCTGTAAGGAGAATAAAACGGGTGTTGGGCATTTTTTGCCGCATGGCCTGAATGGGATCAGTGGCTACCACGAGGCTGCCAAGCCCCAGTAGTTTAATGAATAACAAATGTTGGGGTGGTTGCTGCACGCGATGATTCCTGCGCATCAATATACCCAGCAACCTGGTAACAGGTACCAGAATTATGATCAGGCAGTAACCAATGTACTTGTCCAATTTTCGGTTGGCAGGTAATTGCACAATAAGAAAACGTTTGGTTTGTAAATAAGAGTGGCAATTGATTAGCTGGTGTAATGTAAACCCGCATGGCTTATGTTGCACTAGCGTATTAGCCTATAACCTGTACGCTAATAATGCCTGCGGGGTTGCTGTGGTGTTTTCTGGTTCTCCCATTTATACGGTAACAAAGTAGAAAGGGTTGGTGTCATGGAAAGAAGAATGGACATCTACAGGGTTATTATTTTATTGCACCAGTGCAGGCTTTTTTTATTGTGTGTGATCAGAATAACGATTTTACCGGCTGCGGCCAGTTGCTGTAAATGGTGCAACAGTTTTTCTTCCGCTTTTTCATCCAGTTCACTAAAGGGTTCATCGAGGATGATCAGATTGGCTTCTTTATATAATGCCCGCGCCAATGCAATGCGTTGCCGCTGACCACCGCTGATGTTCTTTCCATTTTCTGTAAGCAGGGTATTGAGGCCATCGGTTAATTGGGGCAACCATTCCGAAACACCCGAGATGTCAAGGGCTTTTTGCAGGCGTTGAACCTGGTATTGCCGGCCATTGAGTGTAATATTTGCCAGCAGGGTATCGTACATGAAAAACGGTTGCTGTTTTACATAGGCTATTTGATGCCAGTATTGTTTTCGCTGCAGGCTGGTGGTAGGTTGTTGATTGATATATACCTGGCCGGCATGCGGGGTAACAAATCCCAGTAAAATATTTAACAGGGTGGTTTTGCCTTTACCGGAACTTCCTGCCATGCCAACAAAATCCCCGGATTGCAACTGACCCGAAAATTGATCCAGCACCCGTGTGTGATCATAGGAAAAACCAATTTGTTCAAGCGTAATGGATTGTATGGGGGGTGGCATGTTGTCAACTGGTTGTTGATCAACTGATTTGTTTTGTTTTACCAATTCATGAATGGTAAATGAATAAGTACGGAGCTGCCCGGTACTGTTCAGAATGCGGGCAATACCCGGAATGATCTTATAAGCGGCAGCCATAAAGGGGCCAAGCGTTACAATTTGCGTGGCGTATTGGCCATTGCCCCACCAATGACCGATAGCGATCAAAACCAGTAACCCGAATACGGCAAATACTTCTGTGAGCCGGGCCGGTAATGCCTGCATGGATTGCAGATTGCTTTGATGCATATTGAGTGCCTGTTGGGCAGTGGCATACCGCTCTGTGAAAAATGCATTCTTATCATAAATATTGCTTTCAACAAAACCGGCTATGGATTCATGGAGGTGTTGCCACATAACGGTTCTACTGTTCTTTATATAGTTGCGGGCCTTGTGTCCTTTTATTTTGGTAAGCCAGCCGGCTACAATAACCGGCGGCAGCAGTATGATCAATAATAGCAGGAACAATTGAGCATTGAATATAATGATGGCAGCAATGGTTAATACGATGAGTACCGCTTCTGTAAATACCTGTTGCATAGGCGCGAGCACATGCTGGCAAAACTCCAGCGGTTGCAGACTGATGTTGCGGGTGAATAACGATGAATCGGTATGAATATAATCCGCATAATTTCCTTCGAGGTATTGCAACATGTTATTACGGGAAATGCGGGAGGCCACCTGATGCACAAACCGGGTTTGCCAGGAATGAATAAGATAGGCCGCCAGGTTCTTCAATGCGAACACCATAAAAAATAAAGTGATGAGCATCAGGGACGAACGATCGAACAACCACTGCGCTATTGATTTGCCCAGTAGGGGCGTGAATGATGTAATGGCACCAATGGGTTGCGTGTAAAAATGTATGATGTAAAGCAACAGGGCCAGGGAAGCAATATCAGCCATACTGATAACCAGGCTTAATGCGGTGAGCCGGGCCCACTGCTTTTTCTCGCGGTCTGTTAAAATGGCCAACGTTTTTGTAAGAATTGAGATCACGTATGCTGTGCTGTTTAAAAAAGGTGAAAACACCCGATTTTTCCGGAAATCAATTACCTGTACGAAGAAATGAGGACCGGGGTTGCCGCGTAAACTACCTGTTAGTTATTCTTGTTTAATAGGTTCTGTGTGATAAAAAAAAGGCATATCATTTTTGGGTCATGTACTATGGTACTATGTGACTAAAGATGCCTTGCGCTTAATTTGGCGACATTATTTTTTAAAACTAATATTGTTAACCGTTAGTTGTTAGTCCCGCGTTATGTACCATCCGTTTAAGAAGCTGTGTAAGGGTGATGTTGGTTTATCCGGATACATGGCCAATTTATTTTACTATCCCGATCAGTTAATAAATAGTTATCAGATTCTTATAAATACATTAAGAAACGTTTATGTCACATAAGTGTTTTTTTTAAGCTGTAAATTTGGTTGAACAATTTATACAGCATAATATTGCTACCCGTTTGTAACACTACTGCACTGTCAAATTGCTTAGCCAGGAATTGCCGCACTAACAGGATCTACTTTTTTCCAAGCATACCCTTCATTGATGTCGCTCACTTAATGAGTGGTATATCCTATATTTTTTCATCATAAACCTTATCATTATGAAGAAGTATCCCATCTTTCTCATTTTGCTTTCCTTCCCAATCCTGAATCCCGAGATCGTTTTAGCACAGATTATTAACCGGTATGATACTGCCTATTATTATAATGAGCGCGGTAAATTATTATATCGAAATGTGCATGCTGCCAATAAAGGCAGCTTCGTAATAAAGACAAAGCAATCATTCAACCAGATATTTAACGATGTTCCATTCGATGACTCAACTGCACAGGTAAGCGCTGATTATAATCCGGCTACAGTAAAAGGTATTACGCCCGCTACGGCGCGTCAGGTAGCAAGGCGTTTGCGTCATGGACGTATTGACGATCAGCTGGTTGTTGAAAATATAATACCTGTACTGGATAAACGGATCATTCGACGCATGTATGATAAGATCCAGTTGAAGTGTACAACCACAGATGCCCACCGGTATAAAGAGCATGGTGGTGTTGTATTTCCGGATGGCACCGTTACCTGTACCACCGGTGATGTATCGGACCCGCGCTGGTTTGCAGGCGCTGCCTTATTAATTAAAGAGAAAGCGTTGGTGTATTACCATAGTCACCCCGATGGTGAGTTGGAGCAATACCAAAACCGGGATGCAATGCATGTGCACAACCCGAACAGGTTATCGTTTTCGCAAACTTCATATACCCAATTGATCAGTTATGTACAGGGGCCTTCCCGGCAGGACCAGGATGCAGTTGGGGATGGTGTGGGCTATGTGTTTGGCATGAAAGCCGGCGGCCTCATTTATATTTATGATAAAGAAGGGGTGAAGGCGACATTGCCGATGGGTTTTGTAAAGAAAATGCGCAAGGCGCCTTGCCACAAAATAAAGAAGGTAGATACTTATTTTGCAGGAATGCTTTCTGCGTTACCGAATGTGTTTTAATTGTTGTAGTGATCCAAACGTTAGTGACCCAACCAAATATTACATGGCTTTCAGCATGTCGGCTACTATCTTATCGATAGGCAGGGTGACAGATGCTGCTGAAAAGTCATTCCAGTCAACGAAGCGGAAGGTTTCTGTTTCTCCTTTTTCTTTATAAACGGCCAGTTGTTGTTCGTCGAAGTCGAATGGCTTTTGACGCAGCGGCACTTTTATGGGTTCCAGCGGATGTGCGTAGTAGTATATGGAAACAATCTGATGTGCAGGATTGAACGCGCTCATTTGGAAATAATCGGTGGTATAAATATGATCGCCTACACGAATTTCCAAATTCATTTCTTCCATGTATTCTCTTTTCAAACAATCGCGGGTGCCTTCGCCAAACTCCAGTCCGCCCCCGGGGAATTTGGTAATATAATCGCCACGGATCAATTCATCACTAACCAAAACCTGTTTGTTTTCGCCTATTAGGATGCCGTAAACCCGAATGTTAAACATTTTAGTTCTTGTTTTTAGTTCCTGATCCTGAGTATTGGGATTTGTGTTTTAGCTCTTTAAAAGAGCTTCTTCTTCAAAAAGAACCAGCCGATCACCAGTGATATCACAAGCGATAAAAATACCGGAATATAGAATGCAAAGGGTGAGTGCGCGTAGGGGATAGGTACATTCATTCCGTAAATACTGGCAACCAGTACCGGCAGCGACAGTACGATCGTGATTACCGATAACCGCCGCAACACTTCGTTCTGGTTATTGGCAATAATGCTTGCAAACGCATCGAGGGTACTGCTCAGGATGTTGGTATAAATATTCGCCATTTCCAGGGCCTGTGCGTTGTCAACGATGAGGTCATTCAAAAACTCTTTTTCTTCTTCGTTCAACCCCAGGAAATTGGTGCGTTCAATTTTCATCAACAGCAATTCGTTCGATCGTAGTGCCGTCACAAAATACACGAGACTTTTCTGGATCCGCATCAATTGCAGCAAATGCTCATTGCGGCTGGAGGCATATAGTTTTTGTTCAAAAATATTTCTGCGTTGATTGGTCTCTTTCAGAAATTCGAGGTAGGTCTGAATGATCTTTTCAATGATCTTCAGCACCATCATTTTCCGGTTATCGGGATGCCGGTTTTGAAAGGTGTTCAGGAATTTTTTGATAGCGCCGTTCTCGAAAGAGTTCACCGTTACGATCTGGTTGTGCGTAATAATGATACAGATCGGAATAGTGATATAATAGGCGTCGCTTTCGTTAAAAGAGTTGTTTTCAGTGGGCGTTTTAATAACCACCAGCTTTACGTTGTCAGCCTCTTCAAAACGGGTCCTTTCATCAATATCGAGCGAATCCGTCAAAAAGTCGAGCGGAATATCCAGCGAATTTGCTAATTCAGAGAACTCCTCCTGCTTTAGCGGCGGTAAAATATTTACCCAGGAGCCGTTTTCCGGCTTATCAATCGCTATGGTTTGATAATTGATATTTTTGAAGTATTGAATCATAGGCGGCGCAAAGGTAAGGCCGCATTTCGATACGGCGGAGTAAATTTTAAGATATGAGCACGAACGAATTACCCGAACTATTTCAGCGTTACGCTTCCTTCAAAAACTTTCTCGGCAGGGCCGCATAACCATACGTTGTTGTAGGTATCGTCGCCAGTGCGGTCAAATTCCACCGTTAATTTTCCGCCCTTGGTTTGTACAGTTACATCGTTGAAACCCCGTTCGTTATGATAACATACCAGTGCGCTGGCCGTAACGCCCGTGCCGCATGACAGGGTTTCATCTTCCACCCCGCGTTCGTAGGTGCGTACGATTATTTCATCGTTATTTTTCTGCTCAACAAAATTTACATTGATGCCCTCTTTAGCAAAGGTGTTGCTATAGCGGATCTCTTTGCCTTTTTTGTAAACATCGTAATCCCACACATTGCTCGTGAGTTTAATATAATGGGGTGAACCGGTATCTACAATAAAATCGCTGTGGTAGTCTTTCACGCTTTCCACATCTTTCATTTTAAGGCTAACTGTGCCATCGTCGTCGATTTCAGCCTCATGCGGACCGTCCACTGCAATGAAGTTGTATTTATCTTTTTTCAACCCCATGTTATACGCAAATTTAACCAGGCAGCGGCCGCCATTGCCGCACATGGTGCTTTCGCCGCCATCGGCATTGTAGTACTTCATTTGAAAATCGTACCCGTTGGCATTATTCAATAACATTAAACCATCGGCGCCAATTCCAAAACGGCGGCTGCACAAAAAGCGGATCTGTTCTGTGGTCAATCCATTGTAACGTTCATCGCGGTTGTCTAAAATTACAAAGTCGTTTCCCGTACCCTGGTATTTGTGAAAGAATAATTCCATAATACAATATTACTACAAACAAGGGAAGTACCATAATGAGCCGTCTTATTATAACATATTGTTATTTACTGTGCGCCATTTACCAGGTACTTACAATATCGAGGGTTTTTTTGATCAATTGTTCAATAGCCGCCTGACTGTCTTTTGAAAATTGTTTGGTAACGCGGTTGGCCACGATGGCGCTTATGGATAGGCAGTGATGCCCCAGCAGCTTGCCCAGGCCATAAATGCCGGAGGTTTCCATTTCAAAATTGGTAATGCGGTGCGGGCCAAATGTAAACTGGGTAAGGCGGTCGATCAGTTGCGGGTTACTTAGTCCCAACCGCAAAATGCGGCCTTGCGGGCCATAAAAGCCGGGGCAGGTGACCGTGATACCATGGTGAAAGTCATTTACAAAATGTTTAATAAGATGGGCGCTGCTGCCACATATATAAGGTTGTGAAATACGATGATTGAGCTGGGTTTGGGTTACAAAAGATTGCAATAATTGCTTTTCTTCCTCATTTTCTTCGTACCGGTAAAAGTTCAGGAGGTTGTCGATGCCCAGCCCATGGGTAGAAACCACAAAACTATCGGTAGGAATATCGGCCTGCAGGGCGCCGGAAGTGCCTACCCGGATGATGTTCAGCGGGGTCAACTCGGGTTTGATGGTCCGGGTGAGTAGGTCGATATTTACCAGGGCATCCAGTTCGTTCATCACAATGTCAATATTGTCGGGGCCAATGCCGGTGGAAATAACGGTCAGTCTTTTTTTACCCAGGGTACCGGTATGGGAAATGAACTCACGGTGGCTGCATTTGTGCTCGATGCGGTCGAAATGCTTACTGACCGCCGCAACCCGGTCGGGGTCGCCAACAGTAATAATGGTATGGGCCAGCTCTTCGGGCCGTAGGTCGAGGTGGTAAACGGCTCCCCGTTTGTTGATAATCAGTTCCGATTCCTGGATTCGCTGCATAAAAAAGGATTGAAAAGGTTGTTCCAAATATCCGACAAATATCATACTTTTGCACACCCCGTTCAAAATGGGAGAAACAAAAGGTCCTGTGGCCGAGCGGCTAGGCAGAGGTCTGCAAAACCTTTTACACCAGTTCAAATCTGGTCGGGACCTCAGAATCAAGGATCGCGTTATCGCGGTCCTTTTTTGTTTTTACACAACTTTATAGTACCGCGTTCCCCATGAAAGGAGCACAGTTTACTCAAGATTGGCCTAAAGTTGTAAACTTTGAAACAGCTGTTGTTTTTTATGGTGCAGTAGTAGCTTTTTATAGTGCGACAGTAACTAACTATAATGCGTCCCTTACCATTTATGGCTCATCCAAAGCTAACTATGGCTCACAAGTAGCTTATTTTAGCGCGTACCTCACTTATTTTAGCGCATCCCTTCGCAATTTCCTATCATTAATTGCTTTTTTTGCCACACAAATAGCCAATTTCAGATTGTAAGTAAGCAACATACGATCGGAAATTAGCTATCAGTATACCATATTTGGCTACTGACGTCCTAAAGTTAGCTACTGACGAGTCATAAAAGGCAATTGATACAATAGATTAAGTAAGTAATTTACTATAAAAGGCGAGGGATGATGCATAAAAAGCTTCGGTTAATGTATAAATGCGCACGGAAGATCTATAAATAGCTACTGATGGTGCGTAAAAGGTAAGATGAGAGGAGTACATAACACTGGCAATAGGATCTATTAATGTATGGAAATTGAGACTATGGTTGACAGTTTTTATCAGGAGGGATGATAATAATAAAAAAACCCGGCCATGAATAGCCGGGCCGCAATGACTGCATGCTAAACGAAACTACTATATGCTGAAATATTTCGTAGTAATTTAATAACCCTGATTTTGGACCAGTTTTGGATTTGCACTCAATTCAGCAGCAGGGAAGGGGAGCAATCCTCTGAACGCAGGTGTAACTGCGGGCTTCCAGAATGGCGTCCACGTAAAGAAAGTTCCAAAGCGGATCATATCTCTTCTCCGGGTCCCTTCCCACATCAACTCCCTTCCGCGTTCGTCAAGGATATCATTCAGCGTTATACTGGCTAAAGGGGTGGCTTTACTTCTTACTCTTACCTGGTTTACTAACGCCAAAGCGTCTGTGGAGGAGCCGCCAGATCTTAAAATAGCTTCTGCTTTGGTTAACAGGATTTCTGAATACCGTATCATGGCAACATCATTGCCGGCGCCGCCATTTATCCAGGTATTATCAGGTTGCCATTTCATTAACCGGTAACCTTCATTCTCTGCGGCATTCCGGGGATTGGCTATTGGAACAAGTACAAGATTGGCGGTTCCTGCAATATTTTTTAACGGTGTTACGCCGTCTGCAGCATACTGTGGACCGCTTAAGATCAAACTCCGGCGTACGTCATTCGCCTCGAACCGGTTGTAAGCATCCTCAACAATATTAAAGCCGTTTTGCGGGGTGAAAGGCAAATTGTATTTGAAGCGATGCGAATCATGTAAGGTGCGTTGGGCGAAATTATTGCTGCCGGCTGTTTTGGAGGGGTCCTGTGAAATGGCAAAAATAAATTCCTTTGATCCCTCGTTAGCCGGTATAAAATTATTTATGTAATTGGGAAGCAATTCATAAGCTGTTGAAGTGATCACCTTATCACACATTTCTATGCATTGTGCCCAGTAAGCCTGGCCTGCAAACACCTGTGCGTTCAGATAGGTTAACGCCAGTACAGCATAAGCAGCCTCCTTCGACATTCGTGGATAGTAAGCGGCCCGGTTCCCCGTTTTTACAGAAGGCAGATCAATAGCTGCTTCATTTAATTCTGAAATAACAAAATCAAAAACCTGTTTACGGGTGCTGTTGGTTGGTAGATTGGTTGGTTCAATACGGGCCGTTGTAACGATTGGTACATTGCCCCACAGGTCCATCGCATAGAAATAAGCGTAAGCCCGAAGCGCTCTTGCTTCTGCGATCTGTGGTTTCAGGTTGGCGACATTGGGTGAATTATTTAAACTTTCCAGGATGGCATTGGCGCTGCCGATTGTTCTGAATACATCACTATACGAAGCTAAACGGTTGTTTACCGCCGTCCACTTATGTTCAAAGAATTCGATATAAACACTCCCGTCGAGCCACCTGCCATCAGACCTGGCCACGATAATAAATTCATCGGTGCCCAAATGCAGCAGCCGCCACAGGTTTCCTCCGTTCACGGCAAATCCCATGTTATTATATACACCGGCAAGCGCTGCCGTTACTTCTGCATCGGTTTTAAAAAAATTGTCAGGCGTTACACGGCCATATAATTCTTCATCCAACTTTGTACAGCCTGTACTCAATAAAAGCGATAAAAGTATCAGTAAGCAGTATTTATTAATAAGATAATTTTTCATATCAATTTTTTTATTTTCAGGAAAACTTAAAAGTTAATGCTGGCTCCCAGGATGAATGATCTTGCTCTGGGATAACTGAAAAAGTCAATACCCCGTGGCGATTCGCCGGTTCCGGGCACACTGGATACTACTTCGGGATCGAGGCCGGAATAATCAGTTATCAGCCAAAGATTCTGGCCCGTAATATAAACCCGCGCAGTTTTAAAGAAAGAGATCTTGCTGACTTTTAGATTATACCCGATAGATGCATTATCCAATCTGATAAAAGAACCGTTTTCTATCCATTTAGAGGAGTATACCGCCGATTGACCATATTTGATGTCATCGTTGAGGGCGGCCGCCAGAATGTTTTGTCCGGGCAGTATCTGGATCCGTTGCGCATCGAGCGCTGTGTTATTAAAAACCTGGTTTCCCTGAACACCCCTGAAGAAAAAGGAGCAATCAAAATTTTTATAGGTAAAGGTGTTTCCAATTCCGAAAGTGAATTCGGGCTGGGAATTACCAATGATGGTTACATCGCTGGCGGCGGAAAAAGTGCCGGTCTTATCAATATCCTCAAACTGCTGCACACCATTTTGCACACCCGTGAATTTTGGGCCATAAAAAGTGCCTAATGGCTCACCCGGAATTATGGCCTGGCTATTTACGCCTGAAAACCCAAAACCGGAAACCGTATAATTCCGAAGCATTTTTGTGCTCCATACATCATTTGACAGGCTCAGCACTTTATTTTTATTGGCGGCGAGGTTCAGGTCTACTTTCCAGCTGAAATCCTTCTTATCTATAATGCGGCTGCCTATTTCAAATTCAAATCCTTTGTTCTCCACTTCTCCTACATTGGCAACCTGTGTAGTGACTACTGAAGGAGAAGGGATCTGGAAGGAAAATAGTAAGTCTGTTGTATTTTTTTTGTAATAATCGATCGATCCGTAAATACGATTATTCAGGAACTGGAAATCGATACCCACATTCGATTGCGCGGTTTCTTCCCATTTCAGGTCTGGATTGGCATAACGTTCTGGCACAATGGCCGTAATAGCCGTACCGCCGATCACATAGTTGGTTGTTGAAGGGCCAAGCGTTGACAGGGACAGCAGGTTGCCGATCTCCTGGTTACCCGTGATGCCATAGCTGACCCGTAATTTCAGATCATTGACAAACCCGTTCTTAGGAAAGAAATTTTCGTTGGAGATCCGCCAGGCAATTGATCCTGATGGAAATGTTCCCCATTTATTATTTATGCCGAACTTGCTCGATCCATCCCGTCTCACGGTCAGCGTTAAAAGGTATTTGCTCATAAAACTATAATTAAGCCTGCTGTAAATTGAGATCAGCTGGCTCTTCTCCTTGTAAGAGGAGATAATGTCTCTGGTAGCACCTGCCCCGATATTATTAAAATTAAATTCATCGGATATAAAATTTGAAACACGGTTCCTGAAACCTTCATTGATAAAATCCTGGTAAGAATACCCGGCTATAAGGTTAACCGAATGATCTTTTGCGATCAGTTTTTGAAATCTGCCGGTGACCTCCATCAGTTTGCTCGACTCTTTCGACTCCTGCAGGAAAGCGGTACCATTAGATGCATTGCCGATCGGGTTTGCTTTTGGTACATATGCTTTGCCTTCCTGGCCTTCATAGCTATAACCCAGGTTAACGTTGATGCTTACCGGGTCTGCGATGGTGTAGGTTGCGGAGATATTCCCAAGGTTTCTTCGTGTTTTGCGGAAATCCTGGATCTGCCTTGCATATGAAACAGGGTTTACAATAAACTGGTTTATTTGTGAAAAGTTACCATTGTCATCATAGACCGGGTAAGTAGGATTGAACCGTATGGCATCTTTAAATAAATTTCCGCCTTCGCCGGCCTGGTCGCTTGATAATGGAGCGTTATCTTCATCTATCTGGGCTCCGCTGAGATTCATTTCAATTAACAATTTATCGTTTATGGCCCGATGGCTCACATTGATGCGCCCAATAAAGTTTTTTATGCCGGATGAAATAATAATGCCGTCCTGCGAGCTATAGCCTGCCGATGCCCTGTAGGTAGTACTTTCAGAACCGCCGCTAAAAGATAAATTGTGGCTTTGCGAAAAGGCTGTTCTGAATATTTCATCCTGCCAAACGGTATTGGCGCCTTTATCGGTAAAATTTGTAATGTTATTATCGGTCATGAAATTTCTGTACCCATCGGCTGATAACACATCATACTTTTTAGCAACTTTAGAAGTTCCCACATACATGTCGTAGCTGGTAGCTGTTCTTCCTTTTTGCCCTTTTTTGGTTGTAATAATAATTACCCCGTTGGCGCCTCTTGCACCATAAATGGCTGTTGCCGAAGCATCTTTCAATATTTCCATGCTGGCTATATCTGCAGGATTGATGGAATTGAGGGGATTTACTCCTTCCTGGTTAAATACCTGGAGATTACCTGCTGAGGTACCAATGGTAGCCTGCCTGTTATTATTCAATGATAAGGGTACGCCATCAATAACATATAAGGGTTCATTATTCGCGCTGATAGAAGTGCCGCCCCTGATCCTGATAGCAGCAGCTCCGCCCGGCCTTCCGCTGTTTGCTGTAACAGTTACGCCTGCCGCCCTGCCCTGCAAAAGTTGTTGCGGTGTTAATACCACTCCTTTGTTAAAATCAGCTGGTTTCAACGAGATCATCGATCCTGTTACATCACTCTTTTTCTGTGAACCATACCCAACCACCACCACATCATTGAGCACATTGTTTGATGATTTCAGTACGATCTTATAATTGGTTTCCGTTCCGATCACTATTTCCTTCGTTTCGTACCCGGTGCTCGACACAATAAGCAGGTGCTCGCCTTCCTTTAGCTCAATGGTAAAATCTCCCGCATTATTAGCCGTGGTACCTCTTTGAGTGCCCTTTACGAAAATTGTCGCCCCTTCCAACGGGCTTCCTTTTTCATTGGTAATATTTCCGTGAATGACGCGGTCGGCGTTTTCTTCAGGCCGGCCTTCAGGATCAGTCATTATGTTTGGGGCCGGCGGTTGCTGGTATTTTTCCGGATACAACAGTATTTGATCATTTACAATTTTAAACCTGATATTCAAAGGAAGCAAAACAGATTCCATAAACCGGCTTAATTTCTGATCATTCATATTTACTGAGATCTTTCGTTGTGCCTTAATCGCTTTTGATCCGTAAATAAATCTGATACCTGTCTGTTGTTGAATATTTTGAAGGATCAGTTTAATTTCTTTATTATCGGCATTCACAGTTATTTTCATATTAAGTAACTCCTGCGCATCGGCGGGGTTTGCGTAACAGAAAATGTTGAAGGAAACAGCGATCAGCACCTGGCAGATCGTTATTTTTATTGCATCACTTACTAAGGCATAAAGCGGCTTCTTTTTCATGATGCCGGCAAATGGGTTTTTATTCATATAGCAGTATTATGGTTATTGATTCAATGCATTAGGTCTTAGTTACAGCCCTGATTTCTTATCAGTATCCTTGTGCCCTTGACCTCATAGCAAATGGACAATGATTTACATACCAGGTCCAGCTTCATAAACAGCTCCGGCTTACTGATGTCGCCCGTAAAAACATTATCGAGGATATTTTCATCTTCTACCACGATCTCAATTCCGAACTGATCTTCTATTGCTTTCAACACAACAGATAAGGGTGTTTCGTCGAAAACAAGATTCATAGCCGGAATGGTCATTGTTTTGTTCTGTATTAGCGGAACAGGCCGGTCTGAAAGAGAAGCTTCAAACTGGCCGGAGCTTTCGTGGTAAGTAACTTTCTGGTTAGGGGTAAGTATGATCCCTTTCGCCTTAGCAATAGCCTCTCTTTTGAACAGTTCGCGGTTCTCAATCACTTCAACCCGGCCCGTTCGCACGTCTACCTGTACATTATTATTTAGGTTATCTGCCTTTACCGTAAAACTTGTACCTAATACATGTGTTATGATAGAATTATTATACACATAAAAAGGCCGTCTGGCATTTTTACGCACTTCAAAAAAAGCTTCCCCCTGCATATATACTTCGCGTATGCCTTCACGAAAATGCAGCGGATACTTGATCCCTGATCCAGGGGAAAGGGTAACAAGGCTGCTATCCTCCAAAACAATCAGCTGCGGTTGAACGGAGTTATTCCGCTTTTCAATAAAGTCATTTGTGATCGCTGAAAAATAAGGTTCGCGGTAAGACGCGGATGGTTGTACTGCGTTGTGCCAGTAATATGAACCGGCTATAATACCTGTTATAACTGCTGCGACCAGCCAATACCATTTTTTAATGATGACCGGCGCCTTTCTTATTGGTATATCAGCCGGGGAATTACGAATATTTTGCAGAATGCCTGACTTTATACCGGCCAGTTCTGCTGCAGACAGCTCAGGCAGGCTTTCATCATCCAGCAGCTCATACCATTGATCAACAAGGTTCTTCTCCTCATCGGTGGCATTGCCTGCCATATATCTGTGTAAGATGTCATGAAATTCCTTTTTGTCCATGCAATGCGGGTTTCTACAAACCAGACAAAAAAATGAAACCGATCCCTAAAAGATCAGGGCATTTTTTTTAGCAATCACGCAAAATTGCCTGCTTCCGCAATGAGGGTCAGACTGAAAACCAAAAATTCTTTCAAATGAAGACCAAGGATCTTGTTAGATTGGGTGATATGGTATTCAACTGCTTTTTCGGTGAGGCCCAGTTGCCGGGCTATCTCTTTTACCGGGTATTTCTCAAACCTGCTTAATTTAAAAATAGTACGGGTTTTTTCAGGTAGATGTGATAGCGCTTTATCAAGAGCGGCCTGAAGATCATATAAGTCAAGTTTTTGACCGGCAGCATTTCCTTCACCGCACGCGGCATCGATCGCGAACTGCTGACTGCTTTTAACGAGTTTGGTATTAATATGATTAATGACCCTGTTTTTCATCCCTACCGACAGATACCTGAAAAGATGATCGATCTCATACCTGCGCCGGTTATCCCAAAGCGCAGCGAATAAATTTTGTGTAAGATCTTCTGCCTCTTGTTTCGATCGAAGTTTTTTATAGGCAGAGAGAAAGATCTTTTCCCAATAACGGTTGAATATGGCTACAAAAGCTTTTTCATCCGATCTCTTCAACAACCGGAGCAGTACTTCATCAGCAAGCAGTTCATAATGCATTTCGTCAGCAGCTTATAACTGAATTCTTAAATCAGGCAAAGCATTTATTCAACTAATGTATTTTAGGCATGTTTAAACTTCGTCCTGTACCATCCTGCAATGATGATCAGTTGATGGTTAAACTGGAACGGCAGTGAATGCTAAAACGTTAGATTGCTTAGTGGTCAATTGCGTTTACTTTACTTATTTCAAAAATTTATTCAATGGGCAATCTTTATTGGCAAGCAAGCCTTCAATTACTGAACCCGCATTGAGTTCTGCACCTTTTTTATTGGTGTGGGTGTGATCGCCCGGAAAAAAGATCTTTACTGCATCAGGCCCTATCTGTTCCCATTTTTGCACAATGATCTGGTTCAGATCTATGAAGTAAGCCCCTTCAGCCCAGGCCATTTCCCGGGCCCAGTTCACGTAATCAATTTCACGATCTACTTTACCCTTCTTCCATTTTTCTCTCGGCACCAGGGAACAAACAATGGGAATGGCTCCCTTTTCTTTTGCTTCGCGGATAAACTTGCGCATATACCAACCATAGGTATGTACAGTTTCCTGTTGTTTTGTTTTCAGGTTAAATATTTCCTGAACTTCTTCTCCTGTTCCTTTTAATGTTCCTTTGGCTCGGGAAGTATCATTAATGGCAGCCTGATCGTTATGACCAAACTGCATGATCACAAAATCGCCGTTCTTCAGTGTCTCCAGCACCTTTGTCCATCTTCCATCGGTAATAAAAGTGCGGGTGCTGGTGCCGGATTTGGCATGATTACGTAAAGTTATCTTCGTTGTATCGAGATAAGGATTTAATAAGGTACCCCAGCCCCAGTATTCATTCTTTCCGTTGCCATCGTTGTTCTGAACAGTAGAGTCGCCAATAATATATAAAACAGGCTTTTCCGATCGCTTTAAAGCTGTTAAGCCGATCAATAAGAAAAATGTAACTGCTAATTTACCGCTGTGGCGAACCAGGTAATGGATCAATTTCATATGGTCATTTTTATGGGGGTCTTATGGAATGCCCTGTAATTTAAATGGTGAATGTATGGCAAGGAAGAAAAACAGCGGTTCAGTTTTCATTATAATAAGTCGAAATTTCGATTTGCAGTCTAAAGTATTTATTGAAAACCAACTTATTGAATATGATAATGAGGTATGTGTATTGTATTTCAACAGAAAACTTTGAAACATGCATCATCATAAAGACTTATATTGCAACATTGGGTTTGGTTTAAAGCAACCGCCTGTTATTTTATTGTACCCTGCAGAAAAAAAGTTACTTAAGTTAAAGTGCTCCAACCATGGTGATTGCTTGTAAACAAAAAGTGGGTTTGTTTGCGTTACTTGTTTTGTTGATGACAAAAGCTGCATCGCAGCCTAAATGCAAAGTTGAATATTACTCCACGGAAAACGGCCTTTCCCACCAGGCGGTCACCTGCGTACTCAAAGACCGCGAAGGTTTTATGTGGTTTGGCACCTGGGATGGCATCAATCGCTTCGATGGGCATTCATTCCTTTCTTATAAATCTTTGCCTGGCGACCAATCCCAACTGGGTAATGGCCGGGTCGACCAGATCGTAGAAGACCAGTGGGACCACCTGTGGATTGAAGCCTACGACAGGCAGATCTATCGCTTCGATAAGAAGAAAGCCCAGTTTATGCCACTGTCACCCGTCATTAATCCGGAAGGCAAACAAAAAATAAGTTTCAGCAGGATCTTATCGGCCAGTAACGGTTGGGTATGGCTGCAGACGGTAAATGAAGGCCTGTTTTGTGTGCCTCAAAACGATCTGTCGCCACAGCAGGTCCATCGGTATAAAAAAGGATCGGCAGGCGAATATGCATTGCCTTCAAACGCGATCAATTTTTTTCATGAAGATCGTGAAAAGCTGATCTGGGTAGGAACGCAGGAAGGATTAACCTGTTTGATGCCGTCGAAATCAGGTATTTATACAAACAGTAAAACCGTATCTCTGCAGGTTGCCGCCGCGAAAGACTTTACTGCATTCGATGAGGATGCCAGCCGCCTGTATTTTGGCACTGCCGATGGCCACCTCTTTACTTATGAGAAAAAAACAAACGCGCTCTCTGTTCTCAAAATCGCCGCCGGCCGCCTGAATGCGTTGTTGCGATCGAAAAAAAGCGATTGTATTTATGCCGTCACCAATGCCGGCGAGCTGATCAACTATGGCTTGATAGACGGAAAGATCAAAACGGTCAGCTATCGACCCAATGAGTCGCTTACCACTTTATATGAAGATAAAAAAGGCTGTTTATGGATCTCGCCGGAAAAAGAGGGCGTCCTTCGTTTTGATCCTGCTGCCATGTCATTCAATTATTATTTCCATCAGCATACCGACCGGTTAAACAGGCCGAGGAATCCTTTCAGCGTTATCGAAGATAATAATGGTATAACCTGGGTACATATGAAGGGCGGCGGGTTCGGTTATTATGATGAAGTTACCCGGTCGTTCTATTATATTTTACAAACGCCCGATGCAGGAAGCGTCAGCCTTCCGGCTACCAGCTACCAGGTGCATTACGACACCAGTGGTGTATTCTGGCTTACTACCAATGAAAGGCAACTCATCAGGATCATATTGCAGAGCAATGTTTTTGAACAACAGCTCCTGGTAGAGCAACCCCTTTCAAAATTTGATAATGAGGTAAGGGGTATTTGTTATGATAATAAGAACAGGCTTTGGCTTGGCGCGAAAAATGGTAAAGTTTATCTGTATCAGCACGGCAAAAAGCTCTCCGGTATTTTTGATAATGAGCCGGCGGAAGGGCCGGGACAGGTCTATGTTATTTTACAGGACAGCCATGGTAATATTTGGCTGGGTACAAAAGGAAATGGTTTATATAAAGCGGTACCCCTTAATAAAGATGAAACGAGCTATCATCTCGTACATTATTTGTCAGATAAAGCCAATACAAATAGTTTACCCTGTAATGATATTTATGCACTGTTGCAAGACAGGCAGGGAAGGATATGGATCGGTTCTTTTGACAAAGGGCTTTTCCTTATTCAGGGCGCCGCTGATTCCATACAATTTGTGCAGAATGGCGATGCTTTCAAAAATTATCCCCGGGAAATTTTTAACAAGATCAGGCATCTGGCGCTCGATTCTGCTGGTAATATATGGATAGCTTCAACGAATGGCCTGCTGTTGATGGATGGTGATGACCGCCATTCTCGTAGGTACAGGTATGCTGCGTACCATAAAATACCCGGCGACCGGCAAAGCCTGGGCAATAACGATATTCAATTCATTTACCGCGATTCAAAAAACCGCATGTGGCTCGCCACTTCAGGGGGGGGATTTTGCAGAGCTGCCTGTAATGATCCGTTTACATCATTGATGTTTAAAAACTACACTACGCGGGATGGTATGCCCAATGATTATGTGCTTGGCTGTGCAGAAGACCCGGAAGGTAATTTATGGATCGCTACTGAAAACGGCCTGTCCCGGTTCAATCCTGAAAACGAAACCTTCAGAAACTTCGACTCCTACTATGGTTTACCCCTTGTTAGCTTTTCCGAGGCAGCTGTGTGCCGATCCATGCAATCGGGCCGGCTTTTCTATGGAAGTAACAGAGGCTATATAACATTTGAACCAGATCAGATCAATAGTAATAATAAACGGATTGCCGCCAACATTGTTTTTACGGGTTTGCAGATCAATAACGAAAATGTACTGCCCGGATCACATGGAGTATTAAATAATGACATAAATTATATATCTGATCTTACCCTGAAATATAACCAGAATATTATCAGTATCGATTATACCATCCTCGATAATCATGCAGGTAACAGGCAGGTGCTTGTTTATCGCTTACTTGGTTTTGACAGCGTATGGCACGACGACAGCCGGCAAAGAAGGGCAACCTATACCAATCTGCCTCCGGGGCAATATGTATTTGAAGTCAAAAGCGGTACTGCCGATCTGTATTCCAACATCCCATACCGGCGGTTAGCCATCACTATACTGCCTCCGCCCTGGAAAACGTGGTGGGCTTACCTTTTATATACCTTCTTCCTCGCTGTACTTTTGTTTTTCATCCGGCGCACGGCCGTGGCCATGATACGGTTACGAAATAAAATAGCGGTAGAACAAAAGCTGGCGGCACTAAAAGTGAATTTTTTTACCAATGTTTCACACGAGCTGAGAACCCCGCTTACACTTATTGTTAGTCCCATAGATCAGTTGGCCAAAAAAGAAAAATTGTCTTCGGAAGGAATGGTCTATGTAGAAACAGCCAAAAAGAACGCCGGCCGAATGATGCGCTTCATTAACCAACTACTTGATCTTAGAAAGATAGAAAGTAACAAAGCAACCCTGCATGTTTCGCGGTTAGAGATCGTAAACTTTGTAACAAAAATAGGGGAGCACTTCAAGGTAGAGCTGGAAAGTAGAGGCATCCGGCTGACTATAATGGCTGAACAGCAGGAATTCATGGTTTGGGCAGATGCAGAAAAACTGGATGTAGTGATCTATAACCTGTTGGCGAATGCTGTGAAATTTACGCCGGAAGGGAAAAACATTGATATCATTATCCGGTCGATTCCTGATGAAAACAGTTTTGTTATTGAAGTGCGCGATCAGGGGCCTGGCGTTGAGAAGAAAAAGCTTAAAGAGATCTTCGAGCTTTTTTATGAAGGCGATCAACCGGCGCTCAATGCGCAAAAAGGGTCCGGTATCGGCCTGGCGCTGTCGAAAGAGTTGGTGCATTTACATGGCGGAAGTATTTATGCAGAAAATAATGAAGAAGGCGGCCTGGCAGTTACCATAAAACTCAGGTTGGGTTGTGATCATTTTATAAAGGAAGATATTTCTTATGCAGAATATACCCCATCTTCAGAGGATCAATCACCCGAACAATCGCTATTACCCGAAGGGCTGGGCAATACAGCAGCTGTTAATCCCGAAGCGCCGTTGTTACTGCTGGTAGAGGATAATGATGACCTCCGTGCCTTCCTCGAAAGACAGCTCAGTGAGCGATATAGGGTAGAGGTTGCGAGAGATGGTTCAGCAGGCTGGCAAAAAGCCCTGCAATTAATGCCCGATGTGATCGTGAGCGATATCATGATGCCGTTGATGGATGGCATTCAAATGCTTGATAAAATAAAGAACGACATAAATACCAGCCATATTCCGGTGGTGCTTTTATCGGCCAGGCATTCTATAGAAAGCCAGATAGAAGGACTGCAATATGGCGCCGACTATTATATTACAAAGCCATTCAATAACGAATTCCTGGTAGCTTCCATCGATAACCTGCTGCGGCAGCGGAAAAAATTGTTCGATACGCTGGTAAACAAAAAAACGTCCATCGAATTGAGTCCGGCCCCTGTAGTGGTTACCACGGGTGATGAAAACTTTTTGAAAGAATTGATCAGCATAGTGGAGGAAAAAATGATCGATCCCGGCTTTAACATGGAAACGGTTGCTGCAAGCATGAAAATGAGTAAGAGTACTTTTTATAAAAAATTCAAAAGCTTAACCGGAATCATTCCGGTTGAATTTGTGCGGGATATGCGGTTGCAGCGCGCCAGGCAGTACCTCGATGCCGGAAATAACAATATAGGAGAAGTTGCGTATTTGTCAGGCTTCAGCAGCCCGAAATATTTCAGCACCTGCTTCCGCGAAAAATACCAGGTTTCTCCTTCCGATTATATAAAAAGATCTAAACTTTAAGGTGTCGTAAGACGCTTGATTTTCAATCAATTTTACAGAAATACGCAAATTTGAACCATTAATATCTTTTATTGAACCCCTTTGATGCGGCTTTCAGAGAGATTTGATACCAATCAATTCTAAACTGCCAGCTTGCATATGAAAAGACAATTCTCTTTTTTCATGCTCCTGTTCTTTTGTGTGAACATAGCAAGGAGCCAGACCCACACGGTTTCCGGACGTGTTATTTCCGACAGTACGAAAAAGCCATTAAGTGGCATCAGCGTCATTATAAAAGGCAGCCAAAAAGGAACTTTCACCGATCAGGAAGGACAATTTACTATTGCCATTCCTGATCGGGACAACACCGTACTTGTTTTCAGTTCCATTGGTTATAATTCTCATGCGGTAGCAGTTGGTCAGAAGTCTACGATCAATGTCAGCCTGTCTACCGCCTTTGGCGACATCGGTGAGATCGTGATCATCGGCTACCAGCCCGTTAAAAAGAGGGACCTCCTGGCTTCAGCATCTTCCATTTCTGCAAAAGATCTTAAAGACAATCCGTTGAATAATGCGGCAGAAGTATTGCAGGGCCGGCTGGCCGGCGTACAGGTAACCCTGTCGGAAGGAGCCCCCGGCGCCGAGGCCGTTATCAATATTCGCGGCCGCGGATCTATTACCCAGGGTGGCGATCCTTTATATGTCGTGGATGGTATACCTATGGACAATGCACTTACTGTATTAAACCCGCAGGACATTGAAAGTATTAATGTGCTGAAAGATGCGGCGTCTACGGCCATATATGGATCGCGCGGTGCAAACGGGGTAGTAGTGATCACAACGAAAGGCGGGAAAAATTTAAATGGTAAAACGAATGTTTCCTATAACATGTATTATGGCGTTCAGCAACTGGCGCAAAAGATACCCATGATGAATGCCTATGACTACGTGCTATATCAATATGACCGCGCCTGGTGGCTGGGTGATACAACCCCTACCGCCGTATTAAGAAAATATATCGGCCTGCCTACCAATTTCGACACCATTTCCGCCTATAAAGATAATCCCGGGTTCGACTGGCAGGAAAGAACTATGGGAAAAAATGCGCCGCAGTCTTCCCATAATGTCACGGTTTCGGGCGGTAATGCCAATACCACCTATAACCTCAGCCTGACGGCCAATAAGCAAAAAGGTATTCTACTCAATTCGGATCTGGATAGAAAGATCGCCGCCTTCCGGCTCGATCATAAAGCCAGCGACCGGTTTAAATTTGGCGTGAATACCCGCTATACGCATCAGATGATAAATGGTGCGGGTACTTCCGATGCAAGAGGCGGGGGCGCCAACCGGCTGAAGCAATATACCCGCTACAAACCTTTAATAATGCCAGGGGAAGAAGAAGACTCTTACGATCCTGCCCTCGATCTGAATAATGCGGGTAATGGATTCAATATCCTCAATCCCATCCTGCTGGCGCAGGCAGAAACAAGAAGAAGGTATTATACGCAACTAATATTAAATGGTTACTTTCAGTTCAATATCCTGAAAAACCTTTCTTTACGGTCAACCGCTGCTTATACGATCAACAGCACCCGCAATAAGTCGTTCGATGATACGCTTACCAATACGGCAAAGACCAATAACAAACAACCGGTGGTTGTTTTTGACAATAGCCAGTCGGTACAATTAACCAATTCGAATGTATTGACGTATAGCAATACCTCGCTGTTTAATTCACGCCATAGTATAAGCGTATTGGTTGGTCAGGAAATACAAAAGACAACCAATAATGCCGACCGTACCGAACTTCGATATTACCCTGTTGGCGTAACGCCCGATGAAGCATTTAATAATTTACAGCTGGCTGCTCCTAACTCGCTGACAATTCAGCAACCGCTGCCATCCACCTCAGAAGTGCCGGTAACGCTGGCTTCCTTCTTTTCGACCATTGATTATAATTATGCGCAGAAATATTACGCCAAATTTACGGTAAGGGCAGATGGCAGTTCTATATTCGGCGAAAAGCACAAGTGGGGCTATTTTCCTTCCGGTGTTTTTTCATGGCGGGTGAGCCGGGAAGAATTTTTCCCAAAAGCTACGCCGGTCAGCGATCTTCGTTTGCGCTTCTCATATGGTATGTCAGGAAACAATCGTATTACACCATTCTCCTACAGAACGCAATATACAGCTCCAGCCAATGGCGGTTATGGATTGAACGGCTCACTGAATGGTGTGTATAATCCGTCGAATCTTGGCAATCCCGACCTGCAATGGGAAAGCCAGGTAGCCCAGAACCTTGGCCTGGACCTTTCGCTGTGGAACGATCGGGTTACCGTAACCATCGATGCGTATTCCAATAAATCGAACAAATTGCTGCTGAACCAATTCATTCCTTCTTCTACCGGTTATACCCAGCAATTTCAAAACGTAGGCACCACGCGGAATCGGGGGATCGAAACACAGATTGCAGCAACGATCCTGAGATCCAGAAATTTAACATGGTCGGGCAGTTTCAATATCGCAATTAATAAGAACAGAATAACCTCGTTGGGAGCCAATGATCAGATATTGCGGAACAGCGGTTGGTTCAGCACCACCAATTTCCCGCACGATTATATTTTGAAAGTGGGTGATGAAGTAGGGGCCATGTATGGTTATGTCAATGACGGGTTTTATACCGTAGAAGACTTTACTGCTGCTCCTTATTCCAATACTGCTTATCCTGAATATAATACGATCTATACCTTAAACCCGAAAGTGGCATCGGCTGCAGGCATTCTTGCGAATCCCCTGCAACCGGGATCGCCGAAATTTAAAGACCTGAATGATGATGGCAAGATAGATGCCGATAACGACCGCACGATTATTGGCCATGCACAACCGAAGTTCTTTGGCGGTCTCAGCCAAACCATAAATTACAAAGGATTTGACCTGTCTGTCTTTTGCAATTTTGTTTATGGAAGCGATGTCTTTAATGCCAACAAACTGGAATACTCGAGTGCCTATGGTTCTGAGGTGAATTTGTTGAATATCGACAACGGCCGCTGGCGAATGACCGATGAGAATGGAAAGCCGGTACAGCGTGCCATAACGATAGCGGGGGTAACTTCTGTCCTTGGCGCCGATCCGGCCACCCTGGCAGCGGTGAACAGCAATGCCTCCATCTGGTTCCCTTCTACCAGCACCAACGGGTTTTACTCGCAAAGTTTTGCTATTGAAGACGGTTCTTACCTGCGGATCAACAACGTTACGTTAGGTTACAATATTCCCAAAAGCATCTTGTCGAAATTGAAGGTATCGGTATGCCGCCTGTACGCAACAGTCAATAACCTGGCTACCCTTACCGGGTATACCGGCTATGACCCCGATGCAAGCACCCGGCGTGCAGATGCTACTACACCCGGTGTTGATTATGCAGCTTATCCGCGGGCCAGGACCTTTGTAGCCGGCCTGAACATTACTTTCTAGATCGAAATAAATTATCTGACCAACAGTAACGAAATGCTTATGAAAAGGATAAAGTCAATTATAAAGGTTGTGTTGATAGCTGTGCTGCCAGCCACCGTGTTTATCTCGTGCAAAAAATACCTTGATCCCGAGGCAATCTCTTCTTTCGATACAGAATATGTTTTTAATAGTATTCCCAATGCTCAGAAATCTTTGCTGGGAGCTTATATGGCCATGGCCGGCGACTACGGCTATGGCATCCGCCTGAGCGGTTACTGGGCCTACGATTCAGATGAAATGATGAAGGGCACATCTACGAATACCAGCGATGAAGGCCAGCTGCTGGCCAAGTACCTGGGCATACCGGGCAACCTGCAGATCACCAATCCTTTTAACCAGATGTACCAGGGTATAGAAAGGGCCAATCTTTGTATCTATTATATACCTAAAATGAATGCCTATATCAACGGCTCGGCACAGCAACAGGCACAGTTGAAGCGTATGCATGGCGAAGCATTGGTATTAAGGGCGCAATACTATTATGAGCTATGCCGCAATTTCGGTGATGTGCCGGCGCAATGGGGCCCATCGCAATTCGAAGCCGATATGTTCAAGTCGCGCCAGAGCAGGGATTCTATTTACGACCACTTGTTGACCGACCTTCAACTGGCCGCAACGTTGATGCCCTGGCGCAAAGAGGTGGCTTCCATTGGTGATGTGGTTGATCAACGTTTTACAAAAGGCGCAGCCAAAGCATTGCGCGCAAAGATTGCTTTAACAAGAGCCGGTTATGCGTTGCCGGTTATAGGTGGCGCCTTGGTGCGGCCGTCAAACTACCCCGATTATTACAAGATCGCACATGATGAATGTGCTGAGATCATTGCCAGCGCACAACATGGATTGATGTCTTCTTATAAAAGCCTCTTCAGGGATTATTTGCTTGCACACAATTTAAATGATCCTGCTGGTGAATTTATGATGGTGGCGTCGATGGCTTTCGGAACCAATTCAGACAGCAAGCTTGGTATACAAACGGGAACAAGAGTGAACGGCGTTGGCGGCGGAAACCTGTTTATTCTGCCTACCTATTTTTACATGTTCGATTCAACGGATATCCGTCGCGATATTACCTGTGTTCCGTATGAAATAACTTTTGATACCATAAAAACCGGCCATGCTATAAATGCCATCTATGATGGTAAATTCAGGAAAGAGTGGGTGTCCAATCCCGGTTATATTTTCAGCAACGGTATTTCAAGCGTATCATTCAGGGCGGCTATTAACGGCAGTTTGCAAAATATGCAGCTAAGCTGGCCACTCATTCGCTATGCCGACGTATTGCTGTGGTTTGCCGAAACGGAGAATGAGCTGAATAATGGTCCCACACCGGCTGCAATAGATGCCCTGCGGCAGGTGAATCTACGGGCGCATGGCGGTACTTATAAAGAAACAGCCCCTGTTATTCCAACCAGTAAAGATGGCTTCTTCAAATTCCTGGTCAGGGAACGAATGCTCGAGTTCGGCAATGAGGGGGTACGTAAGTATGACCTGTTGCGTTGGGGGCTATTGAGTACGGCGATTGCCGAAACAAGGGCCAGGCTCAACGCATGGGCTGCGGCAACAACGACCAGTCATCCCGGGTTTCAGCCTTATTCTTATATGGAGGAAGGCCCTGCATATGCCCGGGACGCTGCGCAACTGCCCACTTATTTATATTTTTTAAGCAAACCGCCAAAGTCAAACGTAGATGATTTTAATCCATTTCTGAATTCGTTCTATAAGGTGGCGCCTACCAGTACGCCCACGGGAGCAACAAGAGTGAACTGGTGGCTGGGCGGAAGCACTTCCCAATCGTTTACAAATGCATTTGCCAATGGTTTTACCACCGGAAAAAGCGAGCTGATGCCGGTACCGCAAACCCAGCGTGACGTAAATCCAAACCTTTCGCAGAATTTCGGATACTGATGGTGAAAGACCTGTAAGGTGCGCCATTGAGACTTGCACTTTAAGAAAGATCATGCGCTCCTGACAGGTCGGTGAACGGTGAGGTGATAAGACCTGTCAGGTCCAATTCAACCTAATAATTATTCAGGTTTTAAATGATGGACCTTACAGGTCTGTCAAAAAAAACACCACGATTGTATGTTAAAAACTCTTTCCAGATTACTGTTATGTAATGTGCTAACTGTGTTGTATATTCTCTGTTCGCTTACTGCAACTGCTCAAACCCCGGCTTTCCCCGGAGCAGAAGGCGCAGGTATGTACACGACCGGTGGCCGGGGTACTGCTACCATACCTACCACTGTATTTGAAGTCACTAATCTCAATGACGATGGCCTGCCGGGTAGTTTGCGGTATGCCCTTACAGCATCCGCTACCTACCGTACCATCGTGTTCCGCGTTTCGGGAACCATTCATTTGAGTGCAAGACTTCATATTCCTGCTAATACGACCATTGCAGGTCAAACGGCGCCCGGCGACGGTATTTGCATGGCCGATTATCCGGTATATATAACCGGTAACAATGTGATCGTTCGGTATCTCCGATTCAGGCTGGGCGATAAAAATCAAAAGAAAACAGATGCGAATGGCAACCCTGTTGACGGCAGCGGTGGTGATGACGCTTTTGGCGGTGCAGCCGTTGATAACATTATCATAGATCACGTAACGGCCAGCTGGAGCAATGACGAAGCGCTTACCATTTACAGGGGCGATAACCTCACCATACAATGGTGTATCATGAGCGAGCCCCTGAATTATTCATACCATTTCGAAACGGGTGACACAGATTATGAACACCATGGTTTTGGCGGTATCTGGGGCGCCAAAAGAGGTTCCATGCACCATAACCTGTTTGCGCATTGCAACAACAGGTCGCCGCGTTTTGCAGGGGTAAGTACCTATACGCCTGCCGTACAGGGGGCTGAGATGGCCGACTTCAGGAACAACGTTATTTATAACTGGGGCATTAATAATACCTATGGCGGTGAAGGCGGCTATTACAACCTGGTGAACAACTATTTAAAGCCCGGGCCGGCTACCGTAAGCCGTAAAACGCAAATTGTGGCGGTGGATTCGGGCAGTGGTTTCCCTTATGCCAGATATTATTTAAGCGGCAATTACATAACATCTTCAACTGTTAACTCAAACAATAACTGGTCGGGCGTAACCATGCGAAGCGGTTTATTGTCAGATACCGTTTATTCGAAAGTAAATACACCCTTCGATTTCGGTTTCCCCGTGACCACCCAAACCGCATCGGATGCTTATAATTCGGTATTAAATAATGCGGGTTGTTCGATGCCCAACCGCGATACATTAGACCAGCGGATAGTGAACGATGTGCGAAATGGTACCGGCCGCATTATCGATGTACAGGGCGGCTACCCGCATGGTACCGCTTACGGACAAACTGTGAACGCGTGGCCGGCCTTAGCCTCCACAACACCGCCAACAGACACCGATCATGACGGTATGCCCGACAGTTGGGAAAGCAGTCAGGGTTTAGATCTCAATAACGCCGGTGACCGCAATGGCTATGCGGCCAATGGATATACCAACCTGGAAAATTACCTGAATAGCCTGGCCAGCGGTGCAGCAAATACGAATGCAACGATTTATGCCAATCATGCATTTACTTCCTTTGCGCAAACCATTGGTTCGCCTTCACCGGAACAAACATTCCAACTCTCTGGTTCAAACCTTTCAGGGAATATAACGTTGACGGCCCCGGCCAGTTATGAGCTTTCGCTGAATGGTACTACATGGAGCAGTGCTGTAACGGTTACCGCCGTTTCAGGCGCTGTACCCGCTACTACTATCAGTGTTCGCCTGAACGCACCGGCCAATGGCAGCTATAGCGGAATTATTGCTGCTTTCAGTACAGGCGCAACCACTATCAATATACCGGTTACCGGTACAACCGCTAACCCGCTTCCACCCACCATTAATCAAAAACAAATTATTGGCTTGTACCCGGTAATGGAAGGTGGATTTGAAAATCAGGCGGCCGGTGCGGTATCAACTGCTGCGCCTACCGGTGCAGTAAATCCTTCACCTACTGTATGGACAACCGGCGGCAGCGCCAATATCGTAAGCGATGGCACCGCCCGCACCGGCGTGAATTATTTCACCTATACAAGCACCAGTACCAGTACAAAAAATAATTTTGCCCCGGCTGTTTCCGCACCTTTATTTACTAACGGAACAAAATACATCGTTCAGTTCTTTTACCGCGCACCGGCTCCTTCAGCAGGAAACCAAATGGGCGGTATGATTGCTGTTACCGATAATTCAGGCACTGCCAACTTTACGACCAATTATACCTACCAAACGCCCGCTAATACGAATGGCGGATGGCTTAAGTTTTCGGGCATTCAGTCGGTAAACCCCGCTTATACAGCTAATACATCCTATGGCGGTTTTCGCTTCAATGGTGGCGGCACAGCTATTGCGAAACCCTTTGATATAGATGATTTCGTAGTCTATAAGGCCGATGATCAGGCCTCGCCTGCACCCGATGCCATAGCGCCGGATGCGGCTGCCGCACCAACAGCAACCGGGCATGTCAGCAGCATTGACGTTAGCTGGACGGCTCCTTCAGCGGGTGTGGATGGCGGTGGATATATAGTAATAAGAAGCAATGCCGCCACGCCACCGGTCTTAAATGCCAATGGTATTTATTCTACGGGTCATACTACCGGCGCCGGTAATGTTATAGTATTCATTGGTACAAACCCTGGTTTTACCGACGATGGAACGGTGGCCGCGGTAATAGCAGGTGTTACTTATTACTATCATGTTTTCACAGCAGATAAAGCATTTAATTATTCAACTGCCGTAACGGTTGCCGGTGTTACCACGGCTACACCGCCGCCCCCACCTCCACCGCCACCTCCGCCTCCGGTTGTGCCACAGGGATATGATGTGGTAGTGGCGCAGGATGGCACCGGCAACTACACCAGTTTGCAGGCCGCCATCAATGCAGCGCCAGCTAACAGGACCACCCCTTACAGGATCCTGGTGCGGAAGGGAAAATATGTTGAAAAGGTGACCATTCCTGCCAATAAACCTTTCCTGTATGTAATAGGTGAAGGTATCAATGACGTGGTGTTTTCGTGGGATGATTATGCCGGAAAACCTGGCGTTACAGAAATTGCCACTATTACCATTAACAGCAACGATTGTGTTTTCATGAATATGACCATTGAAAATTCATTTGGGCGCAAATACGACACGCCGCAGGCGTTGGCTGTTAAAGCAACCGGCGACCGTATCATCTTTAAAAATTGTAAAATGGTGAGCGGGCAGGATACCGTAATGGCGCATGGCAACGGCAAACGACAATACTTCCGCAACTGCTACATAGATGGTAATACCGATTATATTTATGGTTCTGCCATAGCGGTATTCGACTCCTGTGTGTTGTTTAACAGGGACAGGGTAGATGGTTCAACCAGCAGTGTGTTTACCGCCGCCAGCACGCCTTTCGGACAAACCTATGGTTATGTTTTCAGGGATTGCCTGCTGCCCAATAACAATGGGCAAACCGCTTATACGCTTGGCCGTCCCTGGGGCAATGACGTGCAACCCGCCACTTCCGAAACAAAAGTGGTATTCCTGAATTGCCGTATGGGCAGTACCGTTAAACCTGAACGCTGGCAGCCCTGGTCGGCAACTACCAATACCTCCCTCATTACCTATGCAGAATATAAAACAAGGTACTTCAACGGCGGACTGGTTGACCTGAGTAAACGGTTAAGCTGGACAAAAGAACTCAGTGATCCGGTGGCAGCCCCTTATTTTGTAAACAGCAATATGTTCGGAACCTGGGATCCCTGTGCCGTGATGGCAGAAGTCTGCGCACCTTTTGCGGCGCCCATTTCAATAAGCAATTTCAGGGTAAACCGGTCCTCTTCGCAGTCGACCATTCTTTTTAATATCTGTTGGCCCATAAATGGGGTAACCTACGAGTTGCACAGAAGTTCAGACAGTTTGAATTTTACTGCGGTCAATTCATTTACCAGTACTACCGATACAACGGTTGCCTACAAGTTTGTTGATGCCGTACCGGCAAAAGGCATAAGCTATTTTTATAAGATCGTTGCCAGGAAAACCGGTTATGACACCTGCATTACCGATACCATTATAAAAGTGAATACATCCATTCCTTTAACCAATGACTTCAGGTCGGTTAACAATGGTCCGGTTAATAATACCGTTACCACAGCGGTTACGTTGACCGCCGGCGCAGTTTCCGGCGTTACAGTTTCCGGAAGTATTGAAGGATTAACAGGTACGCCTGCCTGTACGTTTTCTGCAGCGCCTTCGGGTGGTACTACAGCCACCGGTACCCCTACAGTTACCAACGGTAAGGTAACCGGTATTACCATTACCAATGCGGGGTCAGGTTATACTACGGCGCCTGCCATAACCTGGAATTTTACCGGTGCGGGCGGTAACACCGTTTGGCAGAAGTACAGCGGAACGGCCTGGGTGAACCAGCCATTGGGCACAGCGCCGTCCAATACCAACGTTGCCATTTCATCGGGCACTACGGTAACGCTAACGGCATTAAGCGCCAACAATAATCTCATAATAGAAAGCGGCGGCGTGTTGAAGGGGAATGGAACGTCGCAGCTATTCAGGCTGAAAGGTGATTGTGATAATGATGGCGTTTTTGGCGGGGCTGATGCAATTTCGAATAAGTTAAGCCTGCAACTGGATGACCATACTGCATTCAATAGTATTTGCAACATACAGGGAGCCGGAACCTACCAATTCACGAATCTCACCTGTATGGAGCAGGTAAAGACCTGCGCCATCAATATTGCTGCAGACCTCAATTTGGCCGGCACGCTGCAGGGATGGTATAACAATGCTGCAGCCATATTAAACGGGGATGATTCTATAACAGTAAATATCTTAACGGGGGTTACGGTAACTGCGGCCTCTTTGCATGCCTCAACAACATCGATGAACTACAAAACAGCGGGCGTGTATACCTATAATATCGATGGTACGCTTGATCTCAGCAGCAGCGGCACACTAAGCAGCATTATACCGCAGGACACAATTGCGGGAAACAAGGTCTTTTTAAATGTCAATGGCATGCTGAAAACAGGCACGCAGTTCAGGGCGGTTAGTGCTACAGCCAGTGCTGCGGGAAAAGTATATCTTAATATAGGTTCGAATGGTATCCTGGACGCATCAAAAATTACCACCGCTTCCAACTTTAATGTATCACAAAACTTCTTTGTTGTTTCGTCTGGTGGAAAGCTCATAAGGACTGTAGGGTCAACAGATGCTGTATTCCCATTGGGAACTTCCTTAACCAATCCTAACCGCGCCACATTCAGGAACACTGGCACATCGGATAAATTTTCTGTAACGGTAAAAAATAACCTTGATAATCCTGTTGCAGACCCAACCAGGATAGTGAATAAACAATGGGGTGTAACCGAAGATGTACCGGGCGGCAGCAATGTAATGGCATCGTTCAGCTGGACCCTCAATGACCAGGCTGCTGCATTTGATCCTGCACAACCTGTTTTCATTATACGATACAATGGTACAGGCTGGGCGCAATTGCTCGCGACGGTAACCGGTTCGGGAACAGCGACAGACCCTTATGTGGCCACCGTTTCAGGCATCAGCGCACTTTCTTCTTTTGCCATTGCCAACTATATGGACACAACCGCTCCTGTTATTACAGCGATGCCCGCTGTACCGGTGCAATGTTATGCCGACAGTGGCAAATATGCGGTTCCGCTATTGCAGGCCACTGATAATTCAGGCAGCGTGAACATCACTTACTCAATCACCGGCGCAACCACACGTACCGGTAACGGCGCTGATGCAAGTGGAAACTTTAACGAAGGCGCCAGCACCATCAGTTGGACAGTTAAAGATGACCGTGGCAATCAGGCAGGTGCTCAAACAACTGTAACGGTAAATCCGCGTATATCGATTACTATTCCCGATGTATATGCCATGGACCCTGCTGTGGATGCAAAGAATACGATCTATCTGGGCTATGGCCCCGCATCGCTTACCATCAGTGCGGTACCTGCCGGCGGTAATTCACCCTATACTTACCAATGGAACAATGGACAGGTTACAAAGTCGGTTTCCGTTTCTGCCGCAGGCGCTTATAGTGTTATTGCAAAAGATGTGAATGGCTGTTCCGCTTCAGGTGCTATTGCGATAAACGTAATCGATGTAAGATGCGGTAAAGACAGCAGTAAGGTAATGATCTGCCACAATGGTAAAGTGATCTGTATAGAAGCAGGTTCGGTACAGGATCATCTGAATCATGGCGACCGGTTAAATTCCTGCGACAGCAACGCCCGCACCGGTGATACGTCTCTGGCTAACAGACCTGCCGGTTACATTGCCATTTATCCCAATCCTGTTTTTGAGATCTTCAAAGTAAGCGTAGCCAGGGTGGAACCAGGCGCAACAGTGCAGGTATATGATCAGCTTGGTTCTTTGGTGCGTTCGGTGAAGCTGGTGAACACTCCCCAGACTGTTTCAGTAAAAAGCTTAAAACAGGGCATCTATTGGGTGATGGTAAGGAACGGCGGTGAAATAACCACCCGCAAAATACTTGTACAATAATTTTCCAATGAAAACCGTCGATAATTAACAGAGGCCGGCTGAATTTCAGCCGGCCTTTAATTACAGATTATGAAAGCTACAATTGTAATTCTTCTTTCCTTAATGGTCCCCGGTTTCGTACCTGTGCAATTATGCGCCCAGCCGCCTCAGCGTAATGTACCCTATTCCTGGTCGAACCTTCCCCGTACAGTTGAACCGGTTTTCAGAAAGGATACATTCAATATTCTTGATTTTGGTGCGGTTGCCGATGGCTTAACACTGAACACGACCAGTATAGATAACGCGATTACTGCCTGTAGTAAAAAAGGTGGGGGAGTAGTATTGGTGCCGGGCGGTATGTGGCTAACAGGTCCTATAGGTATAAAAAGCAATATAAATCTTCACATTGAACGCGATGCTGTTTTGTTGTTCACTACCGACTTTGATCAATATCCGCTGGTAGAAGGGACCTATGAAGGAAGGCGCGCTGCAAGAAATCAATCACCCATTTATGGAACCAATCTAGAAAATATTGCAATAACCGGTAAAGGCATCATCGATGGCAATGGAGATGCCTGGCGCATGGTTAATAAGAATCAGCTTACCGAGCAGGAATGGAAAACAAAAGTAGCCTCGGGCGGTTTGGTGAGCAGTGATGGTAAAACCTGGTTCCCTTCTGCAAAAACAAAACTGGCTTTCGATGAAAAGAGAACAGCAGCCATAACGCCCGGCCAATCGTTGAAAGACTTCGAAGACGTCAAGGATTTCCTGCGCCCGAATCTGGTTGTATTCAATAGTTGCAAAAAAGTATTACTGGAAGGCGTAACCTTTCAAAACTCGCCCGCCTGGTGCCTGCATCCTGTTCTTTGTGAAGAGCTGACAATACGGAATGTGTTTGCCAAAAATCCCGACTACGCTCACAATGGCGATGGGGTAGATGTGGAAAGCTGTAAGAATGTATTGATCGAAGGTTGTACGTTCGATGTAGGCGACGATGGTATTTGCATTAAATCAGGTAAGGACGAAGAAGGAAGAAAGAGAGGCCGGCCCACCGAAAATGTGGTCATCCGGAAAAACATAGTTTACAAGGGCCATGGTGGTTTTGTTATTGGCTCCGAAATGAGCGGCGGCGCCAGAAACATCTTTGTATATGATTGTTCATTCATAGGGACTGAAAACGGTCTTCGGTTTAAAACTGTCAGGGGCAGGGGCGGCGTGGTTGAGCAGATCTATATCAAAAACATCCGCATGAAAGACATCGTTCGCGACGCCATCCTTTTCGATATGTATTATTTCACAAAGCCGGCAGATAATGAAAAAGCAACAGCGCCTCCTGTTACCGAAGATACACCGGCGTTCAGGGATTTTCAAATTTCCGGTATAGTTTGCCAGGGTGCAGAACGCGGTATTTTTATAAGAGGCTTACCCGAAATGCCAATCAGGAATATTGTTATGGAAAACCTCGTAATGAAAACAAACAAGGGCGTAGAGATCATGGAAGCCAGTGATATTCAATTGAATCAGGTTCAGTTGATCTCCGATAAAACAACTTCACCGGTATCAGTTAAAAACAGCAGCAATGTTAAATTGAATGGCAATAGATTGTAAAATTGATTTTCCTGGCGAATACTATTGTTGAATTGTAATAGATGTAGGAAGGGGCAGCACAGGATAAACGAAAACTTGAACCTGTTTTCAGTGGTTAACAAATAGGTTTGACCTGTCAGTTAAACCAACCCTATGAAAGATCTGGTTATTAATTGCAGTAGTATTTTTTTCTAAACAAGCAACTGTATGTTCCTCCTGTTCTCAGGGGGAACATACAAGTTTATGGTACACCCTATTTCTAAACTCAAATTTCATAACCACGCTATGTTGAAAACGATTGCTAAAATTCTTTTGTGTAACATATTAACAGCCTCATACCTGTTGTTTGTTAACACGTCAACTGCTCAAACGCCTGCTTTTCCCGGAGCCGAGGGAGCGGGCATGTATACAACCGGCGGCCGGGGTACTACCACTACACCTACCACGGTTTTCGAAGTCACCAATTTAAACGACGATGGCCTGCCCGGCAGTTTGCGCTATGCACTTACGGCTTCAGCCACCTACCGTACCGTGGTATTCCGCGTGTCGGGCACCATTCATCTTAATTCGCGGCTGGTCATTAAAACCAACACCACCATTGCGGGGCAAACCGCTCCAGGCGATGGCATCTGTGTGGCCGACTTTCCCGTTGCTATCGGTGGCGATCACGTCATTGTGCGTTACATGCGTTTTCGCATGGGCGATAAAAATCAAAAGAAACCCGATGCGAATGGCAATCCGGTCGATGGCAGCGGGGGCGACGATGCATTTGGCGGCATAGCTGTAAGTAATATCATGATCGATCATTGCACGGCAAGCTGGAGCAATGACGAAGCCCTTACTGTTTACAAAGGCGACAACCTTACCATTCAATGGTGTTTTATTACAGAACCTTTAAACTATTCGTATCATTTTGAAGCAGGTGATACCGACTATGAGCACCATGGCTTTGGCGGTATCTGGGGCGCCAAGAGAGGTTCCATGCATCACAATCTTATTGCTGACTGCAACAACCGCAACCCGCGTTTTGCAGGTGTTGGCACCTATACGCCCAGTACGGTGGGGGTTGAGAACTGTGATTTCAGGAACAATGTAATTTACAACTGGGGTATTAACACCGTTTATGCCGGCGAAGGCGGCAATTACAATGTAGTTAATAACTATTACAAATACGGTCCAAACACCAACAGCGGTGTAAGGTACCGCATATGCAACCCCGGCTTCACCAGTACGGCCCCTTATGGCAAATGGTATGTAGCCGGCAATTATGTAGATGGTTCAGCCACTAATACCGCCGATAACTGGCTGGGTGTGGTGCCACAGGGCGGCGCAGGAGATATTCCATCGGTAAAAGTTACAACGTCTTTTGACCTGGGCTTTCCGTTTACGATACAGTCGGCGACAGATGCCTATGAAGCGGTATTACAGAAGGCGGGTTGTTCTTTACCTAACCGCGATACGTTAGACCAGCGGATCGTGAACGATGTGCGCAACAGAACGGGACGAATTATCGACGTACAGGGCGGGTATCCGCATGGTACTGCATACGAGCAAACCGTGAATGCATGGCCAACGCTCGTTTCTGCAACGCCACCCCTCGACAGCGATCATGATGGTATGCCCGACAGTTGGGAGAATAGCAATGGGCTCAATGCCAACAATGCCACCGACAGGAACGGAGTGGCAACTAACGGTTATACCAACCTGGAAAATTACCTTAACAGCCTTGCCGGTTCAACCACCGCACCCGCCAGCCAAAAACAACTGATCGGCATGTGGCCGGCTATGGAAGGCGGTTTTGAAAATCAACCTGCCGGTACGGTATCGACCGCCACGCCCACCGGTGCGGCTAATCTTTCACCCACGGTGTGGACATCGAACAGTACAGCAGGCATTATAAACAACGGAACTGCCCGAACAGGCAGCAATTATTTTACGTATACCAGTACCAGCACAAGCACCAAGAACTGTTTTTCACCTGCCGTAACGGCGCCATTATTTGTTAGTGGAACAAAATACATAGTACAATATTATTACCGGGCTGCAGCGCCGGCAGCAGGCAATGGGGTAAGTGGTTTGCTGGCGGCAACCGATAACAGGGGAACGGTAAATTTTGTTACCACTTATGCTACCACAGCCTGGTCTGGTACCAACGGAACATGGGCAAAAGCTGCCATGTCTTATTCATTGAATAATACCTTTACGCCTTCCACTGTATTTGCAGGCATCCGGTTTAACGGTGGCGGTAATGCTATAGCCCAGCCATTCGATGTGGATGATTTTGTAGTATATGCCGCCGATAACCAGGCTTCGCCAGCGGCCGATGTAACCGCGCCCGGCGCCGTTACAGCACAGGCGGCTACAGGCAGCTTTGGCAGCGTTAAGGTTACCTGGACGGCCCCAGCAACCGGTATAGATGGCGGCGGTTATATAGTGATCAGAAGCAGTTCTACCACACCCCCTGCATTGAACGCAAATGGGATCTATTCTTTGGGCAATGTGGTGGGCGCAGGCAATACGGTTGTTTACCTCGGCGCCAATACCGGTTTTATCGACGATGGCAGCGTAGCTGCCCTTGCTTCGGGCGCTACCTATTACTATCACGTATACACAGTCGATAAAGCTTTCAATTACTCATCGGCTGCAACCGCTTCAGCAGGTATAACAGCCAACGTAGTAGTTGCCATGAATGGCGGCGGCAATTACACAACTATTCAGGCTGCTATTAATGCAGCCCCCACAGGCCGCACAACGCCCTATATTATTTATATCAAAAACGGCAGGTATATTGAGAAAGTGAATGTTCCTTCCAATAAGCCATTTATTCAATTGATAGGAGAGAGTGCAGGCAATGTGATCGTTAGTTGGGATTCATACGCCGGTAAAACAGAGAATGGGGTGGTCATAGGAACCAGTACTTCTGCCACATTGACCATCAATGCCGCCGATTGCTTTATGATGAATGTTACGGTTGAAAATACGACCGGCTATACGGGCGATGGGCCGCAGGCGCTTGCCCTGAGCGTTACTGCCGACCGCTGCGCATTTAAGAACTGCCGCTTTATTGGCGGTCAGGATACCGTGCTGGCCAATGGCGACGGCAACCGGCAATACTTCCTTAATTGCTACATAGATGGCAATACCGACTTTCTCTTTGGTTCTTCCATTGGTGTGTTCGATTCCTGTGTCATCTTTCCCCGTGACCGCATCGATGGCAGCAGCGGCGGTTATATAACGGCCACTAATACGTCGGGTACGCAGGCATATGGCTATGTGTTCCGCAATTGCCGAATTACAGAGAACAGGGGTGTAACTTCTTATACGCTCGGCAGACCCTGGCAGAACAGCGCCGGTTTCGTAACTAAAAAATCGAACAAGACCGTATTCCTCAATGCCATTATGGGTGCTTCCATTAAGCCCGAAGGCTGGTCGGCCTGGGATACCGGTACCAATACTTCTTTAATTACATACGCAGAATATAAGAGCCGTAAATTCGATGGCAGCCTGGTTGATGTAAGTCAGCGGGTTGCCTGGTCAAAACAATTGACTGATACCGAGGCGGCGCCTTATTTTGTAAACAGCAATATGTTCGGCACATGGAACCCGGTAACAGCATTTCCTGCATTGGGTAACAATGATGCTGATGAAGTGGCCGTTGCCAATTTCCGGGCGCAACGCAGCGCTACCTATAGCACGCTTAGCTGGAACCTGTGCTGGCCAATGACCGGCGTGTTGTATGAAGTGTATCGCAGTACCGACAGCATTAATTTCACCATGATCAAACAGCTCAGCGGGGTGAGCGACAACGAGGTTGCATACAGCTATAATGATTCGCTGCCTGCCCAGGGCGCTGTTTACTATTATTATGTAAAGGCAACCAGACCAGGCAGTATTTCCAATACCAGCTATACAGCCACGGTAGATCCCGCCATTCCTTTAGACGGAGACTTCCGTTCTGCTGCTTCCGGCTTCTTCACAAATGCAACAAGCGGTAATGGAACAAATAGTGTTTCCATCTGGGAAAAATATGTAGCCTCTTCCAAATCCTGGGTGCTGCAGGCCAAAGGTGTTCAACCGCTTAATGCAAACGTTACCATCCGGTCGGGCCACACGGTTTTGCTCGACGGATTGAAAGGGATAAATAATCTTTATATTGAAAGCGGCGCTGTGCTTAAAAGCAATGGCGGGTACGGAACACCCGCAGCACAGGCCCTGCGCATCGGCGCCGGATTGGCAGTGGGCGCCATCATTCAAAACGATGGCGTATTGGGTGGCGATGCCAGTCCGGATGATTTGATCCTGATTGAATTTAATACGGCTTGTGCATCGGTGTTATGGACAGGAAGCGGCGTTGCAAAGATCAACCGCGTGAGGCCGCTGCCTGCCAATCCAAATGCGTTAAAGGTTGTTTTCGATCAGGATATAAACCTTTCACTGAACAGCGGGGCCTTTACTGCTTATTACAACGGCAGCCTGAATACAACCAACGAAAATGTAACCTTTACTATTAATAACGGAAAGACCATTAAGCTTGTGAATACTGCAGGTTCATTTAGCCCAACCGGAAGCACTACACCCAACCCCGGCGGCAGGTATACCTATAATATTGACGGAACGCTTGATCTGAGCGCCACTACGGCCACTTCCACTTTAGTGCCTTTTTCTACCAATGCGGCTTCGGTTGTTTCATTGAACATTGGCAGTACCGGCGTTATAAAGTTAGGCGCCGGCTTCAATACAGTGAACAGCTCGCCGTCTGCAACAGGGAATAATGGTAAAGTAGTTTTGACCATTGCAAATGGCGGACTGGTAGATGCGTCCAGGACAACCAGTCTTACAACAGGCAGCAATTATTTTATCACTTCAGGGACCGGCGCTTTGAAACGTTCAGTAGGCGCTACGGCTGTCAGCTTTCCCATCGGCGTTGCGGCCGACAGGTACAATCCGGTAACGTTGACCAATAGCGGAACGGTTGATAATTTTACAGTAAGCGTAAAGAGCAGTTTTGATAACGCTGTGCCTGATGCAGGTAAAGTGGTAAACAAGCAATGGTCCATTTCAGAAGAAGTGGCTGGTGGTAGTAACGTAACTGCAAAGTTCGGCTGGCTGATTGCTGATCAGGCAGGCACATTTGATCCTGCGCAATCCCTGGCTGTTATGCAGTATAAAAACGCCAGTTGGAATATGACTACCGCCTCTTTAAGCGGAAGCGGAACCCTTTCAAGTCCGTATACAGCCACCGCATCGGGATATACGACCTTTGGCGCATTTGGTGTTAGCAACAATACTGGTGGGGCAAGAATGAATGTGGGGTCAGCGCCCGGCGGTTCAAATATGGAAACATCCGCCGCTTACCAGGTTGACATCTATCCCAACCCGGTTCAGGGGAATTTTAAAGTATCTGTAAACAGTGTGGCGGCAGGTGCAACCTTGCAAATGTATAGTGTAAACGGATCGTTGGTGCGTAATATCTCATTGACAGGTCATGCACAAAACGTTTCTGTTAAAGGCTTAACAGCAGGGATGTATTATGTGGTTGTAAAAAATGGTGTGCAAACCACTGCCAGGAAAATAGTTATACAATAACTTTCATACTTGTTCATTTAATGAGAAGGGGGGTGTCTACCCCCTTTTCTTTTAACCAGATCCTGTCAGCATCTGATCTGTTTGTTCGCCACCGATGCATGCCAAATAGCACTTATGTGTTAGTGGTATATCATGATAATATCGTTTTTTGTACCTATTTATATCAATTATTGAACCCTTCCCTGTATTTAATTGAATAATTTAGAAACAGCCGTTTAACGATGCGGCGGTATTTTCTCACTTTAAACAATCTTGCATATGAAAAAGGGTCTACTAATGACTTCCCCCATGGGGAAGAAATTGCTGTTTTCTTTATTTTACGGATCGTTGATCTCCACTGCGCATAGCCAGTATGATATCGTAGTGGCCAAAGACGGTTCGGGTAATTACACCACGGTTCAGGCAGCTGTTAATGCCGCTCCCGCAAACAGTGCTGCTCGAACGGAGATCTACATCAAAAATGGAACGTATTACGAAGTGATCACGGTTCCAACAAACAAAAAGAACCTGACCTTTATAGGTCAAAGTCTTACCGGTACGGTGTTAACGTATAACAATGCCGCCAACAAGATCAACCCGGCAACAGGCCAGCCATATGGTACTTCTAATTCGGCGAGCACCTTTATTAATGGTGCTGGTTTTTATGCGCTGAATCTCACTTTCTCCAATACGGCAAGCCCTTCGCTGGGGCAGGCGGTAGCCGTTCGTTCCACTGCCGATAAAGTGATCTTTAAGAATGTGCGGTTTCTTGGCAACCAGGACACTTATTTTGCACACAGCGGGCGGTCGTACCATGAAGGTTGTTATTTTGAAGGTACCACCGATTTCATTTTCGGCGCCGCGATCGCCTTTTTCGAAAATTGTAACATTTACAGCAAAGGCGGCACTTCCATAACCGCGGCCAGTACAGAACAGTATGTGCAATATGGTTTTGTTTTCAACAACTGCCGCATTACGGGCGCCGGAAATGCCATTACCGACCTGGGACGTCCGTGGCGGCCTTATGCATCAGTTACATTTAGGAACACCAACATGTCGGCTGCAATAAAGGTAGCCGGATGGAACGACTGGGGCAATGCAGCCAACCGGGCAACGGCCAGGTTTAGTGAATACAGTAATTCAGGAAGTGGTTATGTGCCGGCTTCCAGGCCTTCGTGGGTACACATACTAACTACTGCTGCCCAGGCGGCGCCCTATACGATGCTGAACATTTTAAAAGCCAACAATGCGAATCCACAGGTGACTGATAACTGGAACCCATTGACAACTATCAACAGTACCAGCCGTGTAGCAGTGGTACCAATTGCTGAAGCACCGGAGGCAAATGACGATCGTTTTCGATTGTATCCATCTCCGGCCGATCAGGAAATTAACATTCAAACAGGTGAAGTATTGGAGAAAGACGCCCGGATCGTAATTTATGACAACCTGGGCCGGCAGGTATTTACATCGAGACTTACAGGAAATAAAAGCAGGGTCGGGGTAGGGAATTTTTCAGCGGGTATTTATACCATAAGGGTGTTCAATGGAACGCATCATATTATAAAGAAGTTTGTGAAAAAATAGATCGGTGAAAACAAATAGCAGGACAAGACAGATTTTCCCTGGCTTGTTCTGCTATATTCTCCTTGAATTTTGAAATGCCGTTTTGATCAGGTTTTAACGGATATAGAACGTTCCCTTTATTTTTTAGTTGCCAGCCCATTCATATTGCGCCGGAAAGATGCCGCGATGATGGAAATAAGCGTCGGTTTGTACGAATAACTCCCCCTTTTGTCAGAATTACACCCCCCAATTTCCCTCTTCACGGTAATAATTTGCCTCTTATTGTAATCGGTTACATCCCAATCAAACGATCGCTAAAAACCAAACAACACGCAATATGAAAATTAAGCTGCTTTCAACCAGGTGGTCCCTGTTAGCCCTCCTATGGGTTTTGCTTCTTCAGCCATTTATTTCCCGGGCGCAAGACGGCGTCGTAAAAGGTACGGTGCACGGCGACCGCAATCAACCCGTTGCCGGTGCTTCGGTAATAGTAAAAGGAGCCCAAACAGGTACTACTACCAACGAGCAGGGCGAGTTCACCATTAAGGCGCCGGGCGATGCCACGCTGGTAATTACGGCTTTGGATCATGAACCCTCGGAGGTGAAAGTCAACAACCGGTCCAGCATAGCTATTTCGCTGAAACAGAATGAAAAGGCATTAAATGAAGTGGTGGTCATTGGTTATGGTACCCAAAAGAAAAAAGATATTACCGGCTCAGTGGCGCGGGTGAATCTTGAAACCATGAAAAATTCACCCAATACCAATCTGGGGCAACTTTTACAGGGTACTGTACCCGGGTTGAATGTAGGCGTGTCAACAGTTGCCGGTGGAACGCCGCCTATTTCAATCAGAGGGCAGGTTACTTTAAACGGTAACACAAGTGTTTTGATCATCCTTGATGGTATTCAGTATAACGGCTCTCTGTCCTCCATCAACCCCGATGACATCGCCTCTATTGATATATTGAAAGATGCCAGCGCCACCGCAGTGTACGGGGCCCAGGCTGCCAATGGCGTTATATTAATTACCTCCAGAAAAGGAAATGCAGGTCAAAAGCCACGCATTGCTTATTCCGGATCTTACGCTTCACAACGTCCTACTGTGGATCTCAGACCCCTGAACCGGGAACAGTATTTACAAAGGGTTACAGATGCATTTTGGCGGCAGGCTTATCTGGGGCCTGATTTTACGACGCCAAACCCTGCTTTTAACCTGGCAACCAGGGTCGACGCTTCCATGCGGGATGCTTCGGGCAATCTGCTTCCAAATGATTATGATTGGTGGGGAAATGCAACAAATCCTGGCAGCATCTGGGAAAACAGCTTAAGCATTTCCGGCGGCGCCGACAAAGTCAGTTACCTGTTGTCGGGCAGCACGGTCGATCAAAAGAATTTTATAGTTAATGATCTGTTCAAACGCAACACGCTTCGTGCAAATCTCGAATTAAAGCCGGTCAAATTCTGGAAAATTGGTTTGGTATCTTCCGGGTCATTTGTAAACCAGGATGGGGCAGAGCCTACCATGAGCGAAATAGTACGGCATTCACCGCTGCTTGTCCCATTCGATACATTGGGTAACCTGATCCCGAGCCCTACAAACACGGTTACATTCAACCCGTTCAGGACCTATTATGTAGACGATAGGGAACGCCATCAATACTACTTCGCTAATGTTTACTCAGATCTTGACATTCCTTTTATAAAAGGGTTGAATTACAGGCTGAACTTTGGTAACAACCTTACCAACAATCAACACTATTATGCCAGCAAATATGATGGGGGTTTTACAGGCCGGGCCTATAAGGACAACAGCCAGTATTATGATTATACACTGGACAACATCCTTACTTATACAAAAAGTTTCGGCAGGCATGATGTTAGCGTAACTGCCGTATATGGCGCTGTTGAAAGGAAATTTGAGCGCACTTATACCGAAGGAACAGGTTTCTCCCGCCTTAACCTGAGTTACAATGGCATTGGCAGTGCGAGCACCATACTTACCAATCCCGACAAGTTAAGAACTACCACTGATCCATATCCGTTTGGTTGGAACGAATCGCTGAATTATCAAATGGGAAGATTGAATTACAAGTACAATGATAAATATTTATTGACCGCTACTTTGCGAAGGGATGGGTTTTCTGGTTTTGCAGAAAATTTTAAATATGCATTGTTCCCCTCTGTAGGATTGGGTTGGGTGGTTTCGGCTGAGCCATTTATGCAAAAAATATCAGTAGTGAATTCGCTCAAGCTCAGGGCTACTTACGGTTCTATTGGTAATCAAACCGGGCGTTATTCTTCACTCGCAAAAGTACAAACCAATTCCGCATACGTGTTTGGCGATGGAGGCGGTACTGCATTCGGGCAACAGGTGACTTCGCTTCCCAACCCGAATTTGAAATGGGAACGTACCAAGGGGTTAAACCTGGGTGTTGATTTTGGATTGCTCGATAACCGCTTGAGTGGAACTTTGGAGTATTACAAGAATAACACCTACGACCTGTTGTATTCTGTGACGCTGCCTTCTGTTACAGGTTTTACCAGTATTCAAACCAACCTGGGTCAAATTCAAAATATGGGCTTCGAAGCTGCCCTGACCTATCAAATTGTCAATCATAAAGACTTTAAATGGTCTGCGACCTATAATTTCTGGACAAACAAAAACAGGATTATTGAGCTTACCGGAGTTAAGGATGCTAATGGTAAAGAACAGGACCTGGTTGCCGATAATTTGTTTATCAATAAATCAATAGGAACCATTTTTGATTATAAGGCAGGCCCCATTTACCAGTTGAATGAAACGCCTATGCCTGGGTTTGTAACAGGCAGCTTAAGCGTTGTGGACCAAATTAAAGATAATGATATTACCCCTGCAGACCGGGTATTTATTGGTCAAACTCCTCCTAGATACAGGATGAGCTTATACAATAACGTAAGTTATAAAGGAATTACACTAAGTTTTTTACTAAATAGCATACAGGGTGGACAAACCGGATACCTTGGCAATAACACCAGGCTTTTTTACCGCGACGACAATGGTGTTCGTGACAATGACCTGAGTGCTGTAGATTATTGGTCACCACGTAACCCCAATGGCAAATACCCCCGTATTATTGATGGCAGCCATTCGAAAGTGGAACCTCCTCTGTATCAAAGCAGAAACTTTGTAAGGTTGCAGGATGTATCGCTGGGTTACAACCTGCCGTCAAATTTGCTTGCAAAGATAAAAGCCCAGGCAGTCAACATATTTGTAAGTGCTAAAAACCTGGCTACCTGGACGAATTGGGAAGGATGGGATCCTGAAACAGGCCAGGGGTTGACGTTGGACGGAAGACCAGTAATGAGATCGCTATCCGTTGGTGTACATATTACTTACTAGAATTTAATACTCATTCTGCAAAAATATTTGATATGAAAAGATCGATGTTGCCAATTATAATACTTCTCCTGATTGGAGGCGTATCGTGCAAGAAAAATTTTTTGAAGGAAACACCGGTGGATTTTTTAAGTTCCTCCAATGCATTCCAGACTACTGCAGATTTTGATGCCTCAGTTAACAATTTGTACAAATTGTTACGTACTGAGCTCTATACAGCAAACGAGAACGATCCGTGGGAATACGCCTACAGAACGGATATGGGCGTGTATGTTCCAGCGGGTAATCCACCCAATTTTACAGGCGAATATAATCCGGTAAATGCCTTTAGCAATAAACACTGGGACCCATGGTATAAAATGGTAGCGGAATCCAATACCATTATCAGCCGTTTATCAAAATCCAAACTTTCTGATAACGATAAAAAACTGTATGAAGCGCGAGCCCGTTTTTTCCGTGCCTTTGCTTACCGCAGCCTGGCTTATTTATTTGGCGGAGTGCCGCTTGAACTGGAGGAAGTGGTTGCACCCAAAACAGACTATGTTCGGGCCAGCAGAAAAGATGTTTATAAACAGGTAATTGATGACCTGGTGTTTGCCGCCGCCAATTTGCCGGGTATTGCTGCGGTGCGGGACGGTGAAGTGTCAAATCTGGCCGCTAATCATCTGCTGTCGGAAGTATACATAGCGGATGGTCAATACCAGAAAGCAATAGATGCCGCTACCATCGTAGTGAATGATCCCGCTACAGATCTGATGACCACCCGCTTTGGCACCCGCAAATCAGAAACACCAGGCGATGTATATTGGGATTTGTTCCGCCGCGGCAACCAGAACCGTAAATCAGCAGGTAACAGAGAAGCCATCCTGGTGATTCAGGTAGAAAACGATGTGCCCGGAGGAGCCGGGTCCACCACACCAACCAGTTTTCCGTTTCCCGACCTGTATGATCTGGAAAGAGTACACGGGCCACTGGTTCGGGACGTGCGACTTCCTTCAGGCGGTGGCAGTACAAAAGCTGCATTCAATTGGCCGGCTGCTGATTATTCAAGCGGAGGCAGAGGGGTAGGATTTCTGGCACCTTCCATGTATTTTGCCCACAATGCTTATCAATATCAGGGTACAGGTTCCACACCCGATTCTGTAAATGACATAAGAAATGCCAATCACAATTTTGTACGAAAATTTAAAGTGACTGCTGCCGGCAATCCGTTGTACCCGGTAGGCACTGACATTGATTTTGACAATATTCCAGCGGGAACAACCGGATTTAACGGAGCTCCATTGATTTCCGGCGATACCTATAACCGGTCTTTATATCCTTATCAAACCAAATGCACCGAACCCTACAATCCCCCGGCCAATCTGCTGGATCCTGCAAAAGCGTTCCCTTATCAATTGAAGGGCGTGGCAGCGGGTACTTATCGCGACGAATATCTGTTCAGGTTCGCAGAAACCTATCTGCTTCGTGCAGAGGCTTATCTGGGCCTGGGCAATACCACGTTGGCAGCAACCGATGTTAATACAGTGAGAACCCGTTCAAATGCTTCGCCTGTAGCGGCAGGAAGCGTGAATATAGATCTGATACTGGATGAAAGAATGCGTGAGTTTGGTGTAGAAGAAAAACGCATGTTCACCCTCATGCGTACAGGTAAATGGTTCGACAGGGTAAAGAAATGCAATCCATTCTATGCTCCGTCTGCCGACCCCAAATACAATCTCTGGCCCATCCCTCAATATGAAATTGAGAGAAACAGAAGTGCGAAACTGGATCAAAACCCTGGTTACTAGGTGTCACGAACAAATGAAAGACTTTTCGAATTAGTTCTTTGAGTTTTATTAT
>CBIHPP010000032.1:0-63918 GCA_966212235.1 uncultured Niastella sp.
TTTATATTAATAGTGTAAATTTTTGTGTAAATAGGACATAATAATGCAATTTAATTAGTATTAATGATTAAATAAGCTATGGGTCAACATTTTTTCATTCATATCTATTCGTATTAAGTTTTTATTTTAGACTTCTATTTAGCAGCATCTGCGCCATAATTGTTGCCCAGCTTTTGGAGAAAGCTCATCAACGGTTATATAATTCACCGGATCATACAGCATCAACAGCAGGCACATGCTCTTGTTGACGTTCTTTAACTTGCCCCTTCCCATTTCACGTGAACCGAATTCTTCCTGGATGGTCTTAAGATTGGGGGAGGTTTAAAAAGTACCGTCTACCAGTCGGCGGCCATGATATCCCTGGTAGTCTACCTCCTTATAAAAATCTTTGCAGATAACATCATTAAGTTCCAAAAATGCTTCGGGTGAAAGGTTTTTCATTGACTGGTTAAAACCACCTTTGGTTATTTTGCGAATACTGAACGCTTCATTCTCGGTTTCTTTGAAGAAGCTGTCCTTTTCTCGTTATAAACCTGTCCTACCCATCTTAAGTATACTGATTAATAAATGACTGAAATGTAACAATTGGTTACGGCTGAACACCCTTTCCCGACCGTCGCGGTAACGGCTTTTGAACGCTTCGTCATCATTGATATGGTAATTTGGTTTGTTCGATAAGATTAATCGATAATCCTTGGTAGATTTTTTTTGGGGAACACCCCCTCTTTATTACTACCTGAATTTACAATCCATCGCAATTGCTCCTATACGTGAAAAACACCCTTTTTTGCTTAACTAAACGAAATGGGTGAAAACAACGTTAGTTATTTCTTCAAATTTTAGTAAACTCGGGGCGTGAAGATTGTTAGGTTAAGATCTCCACAATTATATTCCACAGGTTTTGATTAGTTGCCATGCTGTGACTGATGTGGCGAAGCTATGTTCAAAATACTCATTGTCTTCTAAAAGCTAAAACCAGGAATATGGATACGGTTGTATTAAAATCGCTTTTTCACAGGAACAGGGAATGTATAGGGTTATATTTTGATAAAAATCAGGCATTTAATGTGTTGATAAGAAGGATTGATTAGGCCATTTTAACATTAAAACTACCGAGCGCTATCTGCATGTTAGTAAGAAGGCCCTCATTAATATTGAGAGCCCTTTAGATGATTTGTGGCGTAGCGGAAAGGTTGACTGGTAATAATATTTATTTTGTATGCGCGCCGTAACAATGAAAAAAGCGAATACTACTACTTTGAATATCAATACTGCTTTTTTTAGTGTAAGCCCGGTTAACGGCATATAATATTTAAGTGTTGGCAGCAAGCAATAATGACACTACGCTACGATGAGAAACTATGATTTATAGGCTTTTACCACAATTCGAGCATTAAATCTTAAATATTATGCCTTATACTTCGCTTTCTGAGGTTCACAAATTTATAGAGGATAATGATAAAGCTATGGTCCAAAAATATTTTGAGCAGAGTATTCAGAATGTTCGTGATTTAAACGCTACTATTTCAAAAATGTCGCTTTACATATGTTTGACGGTAATCGTGGCTTATTTATGTATTCAAGCCGGTGCAACTAAAATTAATTTTGGGCTGTTTGTAATTGAAGATAAAAGGCTGCTTATTAAAGCAATACCAGTTGTGTTTTCTTTTTTCATGTTCAGATATACCTTGCTTTTGGATTATAGAAATAAAGTCTATATAACATTGATGAACTTATTTGATTATTTGTTTACAAAGAATCCGGTTAATCCGGCACCATCAAGGCATAGGTATTTTAAGGAACTATTAATAAGTATCCACTTGGAAGTAAGCTTTTCAAATAAACTTGTGCAAGCTCGACCGGGTTCATTTTGGCTGTTTGGTATCCCATTGGGAATTGTGATTCTCATTTTACCGGTTTTTATAGAGGCTTACTTTCTATATACAATGTGCAAAACATATCATTTCGATTGGCTTTCTCTTGTATCCTTATTTTTCTCTGTATGGTTTTTTTGTTTTACTATATTATGTTTTCAAAAAACTCCAATTCTCAAAGTCTAATGAAAGCTACAGCTTTTCGAGCTTGGCGGACGGAAGACCAATCGGTTGTAAATCGCCACTGTACTGCATCTGGGCTGACGGAATTTTACTCGGCATTTACGGTTAACTTTTACTTTTAATTATTTATTCGGCATCAGTTCCGGGCCGGACAAACAACAATTCCAAGCCTTCGCAAATACTCGGTCGTTAGCGGTAATCGTATTGTGCAACTCTAATAATTTGAGAATGCAAAAGAAGAAAGTATTAAAATGGTATAATAAACTAGGAAGGGTAAGCTGGTTAACAATGATCGGTGGTATTATTATTTTCGCTTCGTGGATCGTAGATAAAAAACTACAATCTAAATGGACAGATCAGAAGGAATTTTTAAAACGGTCTCAACTAGTAATCGACATTACTGAGGTTAGTAGATCTACCTATGAACTTGCGTACTATGAGCAAGTGCGAAAAAATTCTATTGATAGCATTCAAGTGTCATTTATTCAATTGAATCTTGCAAGAGTATATTTAAATCTACTATCGTGGAGCAAAGGAAGGATTTCCGACGATGCAGATAATTACTCAAAGCTTATTAGTTCAAAAAGAAAAATTTTTGAAGATAATCAAAGAGCTTTATTGGCTAATGATTATAAAGGAATAAGTAGGACGTTTAATATGGTGGCGGCGCTATTTGCGCAGGATTATATGGAACTTGATAATAAATACTCTACACTAGTTGGCGAAGTCAATGACAAAGAGGATTTTTGGGGAAGTGTCTTTATTTCACTTTATATACTTGGCAGCATTGTTTTAGGTATCGCCTTCATAATTGAAAAAACTTCCAAACATCAGCCTTGACAACTACCGCTAACATGGGGTTTGGCAATATTTGGGCTGGACGTTGTTAGCTTCAACATTTTATCGCTATCGGCATTTGTACCGGCTGGACATTCTTTGTTGAGCTTTGGTTCTTAACATCAACTTTTAATATTAATTTAGCTTCAGTTCCGGGCAGACGTTTTTCAAAATCCCAACATCGCCAAGCCCTGTACGTCGTTGGGCGTCATTTTACAAGACCATTCTACTAACTAATGAACACTGACTTGACATTAAAAATAATTGGTTCAGCCATAGTAATACTGACCTTTATTATCAGTGTATGGACACTCCTAAGAAAGTGGTATTTAGAAAAGCGGAAAAACCCTATTATTTGCGTTAAAATTCTCGAACATAATATTTACCCAATAACTGAGTTGTATTGCGAAAAGGAAACAAATTATGAGACAGTAATTATTTCCAAAATTGGTTTTTGGATAAATATTTCTATTACGAATACCTCAAACGAAGTCTATTTCCTAGACAACATTTATGCGTTTGAAGATTTCAATAAAGAAAATCTAGTCGCAAATGACCCAACGAAGAACTTAACAATTATGAATGAGGCAATAACTTTTGATACTCATATTCCCTTTGCAATTGAAATTCCAAGTAAGAAAATTATTCAATTCAACTTATTATGTTCGACAAACATCAATAAAGGTTTTGGTATTTTTTTAGCAAAATTATTAAAGGTAAAATCGAACACTGAATTTTTTAGAAGTGCAGACAGGGATTTTAAGAAGGAAATGGCTAAGCAAAAGTCTCAAATTTTAAAACACTACGGCATTGAGTTTACTAATCTGAATATAAATATAAAAGTTAGGACCACAAGAGTAAATAAAGATGGCACAGCAAAATTATTTGATGATGACCACGGTAGAATCCCTAATGTAGGATTAGATTCAGATGTTAATTTAGAATGTCAATCTCAAAAGCATTTCAATGAATTAACTAAGAGGAATACTTCTAAATATTACTTAAACTTTAGTTTCATTAATAGACCTGGCAAGGAATATTATTTTGAAACAAAAAATGAACTTTGGTTTTATCGTAGAGAAATGTTTGGGAAATTCATAAAAACAAAACGAACGCCCAACAAAAGTATTGCCAATAGTGGGGCTTGATATTGAAACAATCAGCAGTGGTAATTTTGCGGTACACCGGTTCGGGGCTTAACGAACAATGCCCAGCTTTAGTTCTTAATATTTAACTTTATCAAAAAGTCAGGCAGCAGTTGAGGCGGACGGAACTTTAGTTCACCAACATCGGCAATACCTGAGCGTTATGTGGCAATTGAAAGACTACTCATATGACAGAAGATGAAAAAATATATCATATAAATAATTTCAAAACAGCATTATTAAATGTATCTCCTGAATATTTCGGAATTCCTGCGATTCAGGGGCAGATTCATTTAAACGAAAGAGCTTTTGCTTTCGAACTGTATCATCAACTCAGATTAATTTATACTGGACATAATTGGTACGTAAATGGAGAGTTAAGAAAAGGCTTGACTTTTCTTCCTAATTATCAACTCGACAACACATTGATTCCAGATTTAGTTGTTCATCATCATGAGACAACAGACAACGATATAATTGCAGTTGAAATCAAGTCAGACCCAAATGTAACTGGACCAGAACTAATTGACGATTTAGAAAAATTGGAAATATACACTCGACCAGGAAATGGGCACTTAAATTATTACATAGGTATATTACTAGTGACAAATTGCAATTTTCGAGATAAGCTGTCAACTATGAGAATTGAAAATAGGAATAGAATAGTTGAGCTTTTGAATTTTCACAGAATTGCCATTTGGAATATTAACACTCCAATACCGCTGGACGATTTTGGTGATAGAATGAGATTAAGAGAAGATTGTTTAGAAATAATAAGAAGGCATAATATTGAAAATTAAAAAACGCCACATAACATTGGGTTTTATGCAAGTTGGGCAAGACATTGTTACATCAGCTAATTGCAAATCCCAGCTTTAGTTCGGTCAGACAAATAACTATCAGCTTTTGTGCATAACTTCAGCAATATATTTTCAATCAGCAGCGGTTGTGGGCAGACGGAATACTATTTACCAACCTGCATAAAGCCCTGCTCGTTACCTGACAGATGTTAAGATACTACATCCATTTCTCAAATAATGCAAACGTAATTTTAATGTAATCATGGTCACAACCACAGCCAAAGTATTACGGACAATTATTTCCGAAAAAATTAACCCCTACATAAATGTATTCAGGCGGATGATGATCAGGCTGGTTGATGACTATGAAGAAGCTGACATTATTAAAGCTAGGCAGCGAATTAAAGAAAACTCCTCCCCTTCCGATTGGGAGATAGATTTTTTTATAGACGTTCACCCTTTTCTTACACCAGATTTCAGGTCCTTTTCTCAGTATGGAATAACCTCAGATTATGAACGCATTAAACCAGATTTTGATAAAATACAAATAAAAATAAAATCACTTGAAGAGTTTACTTCACTTGTAGAAGATTTCTCAACTTATATGGAATGGTTGAAAGCTGATGGGCAAAATATTTACTACTGGGACAAAGACATGGAGATGTTAGTCAGAGATTTTGTGACTACTTTTCTTTCATTGCAGGAAGGAGATAATGTGTTTAATAAACAACTTGAGTGCAAAATACTCGAACGGTTTATAGCAAAAGAAATATGGGTTATAGAGTATAAAAACTGGAGAAATACCATTGAAGAAATAACAGACAGGCTTTATGCCGAGGGGCACATTGAAAAGAAACTAAATTTGCCAACATCTTCCGCTAAGATACTTTTGATGAAAACATTAAAAGATTGTCGGTTAAACTTACACGACCATACAAAGCCTTTATATAAATATCTAACTGCAGATGCCGCTAAGCAGGTTTTATCAAATGCAACTTTCAAGTATTCTTCCCCACTAGCTTTTAACGATCCCTTTGATTTCAATGCAGGGCTAATTAAATTCTCTTTGGCTAACAAAGCAGCTCTTATAGAAAAAGTCAAGGAAGGCTTCGCAGCTGCGGGATTGAACGATGTTTCGTGGCTAAGAAACTTGGTCGCTGAAAATATAATGGAAGAATTCAATGAAGATTTTCGTCGATTACTGGATTTACATAAAAAAAATAGTAGAGTATTGTGCCTTTCTGAAACTAATTCAGAAACTCTTATGTGGTCACACTATGCGGCGGGACATTCTGGGATTTGCCTGGGCATAAAAGTACCTCCAATGAACAATATCTGGAATGGTGAAACTTTAAAGGTTGCTTATATCAAAAAGCAAGAAGTAAGATCGTTTTCAGTTGATGATGAAGTTGAAAAACGGAAGGCACTACTGCGATGGTGTTTTATTAAATCAAAGCATTGGGCGTATGAAAAGGAAGTAAGAATTCATTTCCAACATCGAAAAACTATTCAACTGTTTGAAAAATTACTGCCAAATGAAAGTCTGGCAGACGAGATGATGACGTTTGTTCCTTTTGCTCCTGAACAATTATGCGAGGTATATTATGGTGTGTCATGTTTACAAAAAGACATACTTGATATTGAAGAAATCTTAAAATTAAAAGGGTATAATGTAAAAAGAGCAAGGATGCAGAAAGAAAGGAATAGTTTTAATTTGAAAGTAAACTATCTTTAAAAGTCAACTAAAGCCGTCAGGTAGCATTGGTATTGCTGCAAGTGGGGCTGGACGTTGAAACATCGGCTGTTTGCATCTCTCGGCATTAATAGCTCGTGCGTACAATCTCGGTAACTTTTACCATGGAAAAGTTGAATATATTTTTGAACGTTTCAGCCTGGCTGGTAGCTATAACTTCACCAGGTGTAGTTTCTTCGCTTGTCGAAACACTAAAAATTGTATTATCGTAAAAAGTTTTATATGAGAGTACTGATGATAGCAGGTTTTACGGTATTCTTTCACATGGCTGTTTACAGTCAGCAAATACTTGATTTAGCGAAAACCTTACATTGGGACGGTTCCAATATGGCTGGAGCCAAAATTTCCATTGACGATAGCTCTATATTTAAATGTACAGGAAAAAGCATTGTTGCTGAGAATGTTTTTACATGCAGACAACTTTATTTATATGCAAGCGATAATAAAATACTTCAATTCGATATCAACGAAAAAGCCGGACTCCTCACGGTAATCACGGATATCGATGAATTATTACTTTATGATTTTCGAAATAAAATTGTTGTGTCACGGCGCGTCCTTTCCAGCAAGGATGATTCATACAGTGCCATTCTTTCACCCTCTGGCAGGCAAATGATTTTTTTTTGCCCCAAACGTTTTTCCTTAGCACCCACTGATGAATCTCCCCGGCGTGAAAAATTTGGTCCTGATAGCCTGGTCATTCTAGATACGAAACTACAATTGAAAAATACCATTCATCTGGATGGCGATCTGGTAAATGCTGATTATGTGGATGACGAAACTATTGTATTAACCTTGTCCCAGATTGACCAAATGCGCATTTTCAGCTATGATTTGATTAATGAGCAAATGGAGGAACTAATCACCGCTAGCGGAACCGCACCTTTCGTCAGCATAGACAGAGAAAACAAAGTTGTTGCTATCACATACGTTTCCCACCTCAAGCTTGTGAAAAGAATCGCAAAGACCTGGCATATTCAAACACTTGCACGTACATCTAATGCATACTGGACCCTGAGAGGCATAGCTCTTGATAAAATTTCAGAACATTTTTTCTTGAGATTACACGATCAATCATTACAGGTATGGCAAAACACAGGTACGGTACCACAGGTAACATTTAAACTGGGGTATAACTATAATATAAGTGATAAGCGTGGTTGGCGGATTTTATCCTCTGAATATTATTTTGTACTCGTTTTCGACGATGGGGAGACACATCTGTATAAGCTCCCCCTTCAACTTTTTACCAACCATGTGAAGCAAAATGAGGTTAATATTATTAATCAACGCCTCGGTAGCGTAATGGTAACTGACATGAACTATAATCAGAAAAATATGATGCTTTCATTCAGTGACATGGGTGGGAATATTTATTTCTATGACCTGAATCTTAGAAAAAAAGTAAAAGAATTAAAACCACCGGGGGACGGATATAAATACGCAATGCATCCTGAAGACAATACTATTCTTTATAATAATAACCCATCATTAATATGCCTGGATTATAAAACAGGTATTAAGCGTGAACTTTATGACGGATATGTTTTGGACTTCGACGTTTCCTTGAATGGAAGGTATGTGGCATTTTCGCCAATTGGAAAGAAGCAGATTCACATAGTTGATTATTTAACCGCCCGTTTATGCAAAAAATATGAAGTGCCGCTTGACGAAAGAGAGTATATCGGCAAAGTTTACTTTGCACCTGATAATGAAGGAATGGTTATAACCACCAATCGGTCCTCGCGCAAGGGTGATGAATACCCGGTCATTTTTACTAATGATTTTCGAATTTTTTATTGTAGCCCGGGAGACTCTCTTTTCAACCTAGTGGCTTCGTTGGGAACAGAGCCCAAAATAGCCTTTTCTCCCAATTCAAAACATATCGTGGTCAGCAATCAATCAACACAGATCTATGTTTATGATTTGCTAAACCTTACTGATGGTTCTCGCTATATTTCAATAACCGGGTGCAAAACGCCACGAAATTTATTACAGAGGAATGCGGAAACCAGGCCACAAATTGTGGCACAAGCTTTTTTCTTTAACGACTCCATTGTTGGCATTACTGACTTCACCAATACAATTTGCAGGTACAATTTGAAAGAACATTCTTTTATCGATCCAATAATTGATCAAAACAATGCATATAAAATTTGTTATCCTGTTATCGGAAACTATTACTTCCAGTTGAGCAATCAGAAGACGATACACATGAAAATGAAAAATGACAATCAAACTGTTTTTACTCTTGAAGATCCGTATATAGACTTCAGTAATGCCTTTATTGCAAAAGAGAATAAAATATTGATGGCCTCGAACAAGTATGCCCAAGTGTTTGATATTTCAAAGCTGTCGATAGACACTGTGTATAATCTGGAACTGGTTTCCCTGTACAGCAAAATGAAAATGGACACAGCGTCTGGTTTGCTATTATATTCAGACTATGGTCGTACAACCGAGTTGTTGATCGACACATCAAAAAACTGGACAAGGAAATATTTCAATACTGAGTATGATGACAGAAAAATAGAAGATTTTGTTGTCGATCTAGAACGCGGTCTCTTAGGTATAGTATATTCAGTGTATGGTTCGCAGAATCTCGAATTCATGCTTGTTGAGGTGAGTAACCAGAAGAGGACCTGGAATCTGTTGAGGCAATATGAAAAAGCTACATTTGGCAACCTCGTCTATGATGAAAAGAGGGGAATATTTTACCTTACTTATCGGTCTGGTACCAATGAAGAATATGAAATAGAAAAACTTGAGAGGAATGAGTTTAATGGCAGGTATACATATTCAAGAAAAAAGCTTTCCGGAGTCAGGGACGTCACTGCTATGCATGTGGACAACGAACGAAACCGCATATATTTAATGGAATACGAGGCTGGGACATCTGCTATTCAGATAATTAACTGTAGTACCTTGAAAATAGAAAGATTTATCCCTTTCAATACCAAATGTTTGAACCTTTTACCCTATCGCTCGGGGAACGTGTTGATCGCCGGTGATTCACACGGTTATATCCATTTTTTTGATAAGAACACGTATCACATCAATTCCTATCGTGCACATGAAAGTGAAGTAAAGTCTATTTCCTTGTCAACAGGAGATAAACTTCTGAGTATGGGAAGTGAAGGCGTTATCAAATATTGGAACGCAAAAGATATGTTACTAATAGGCAGTCTCCACTTTTTTGGGACATCAGATTTTATTTTTATCAACCGTGACGGCTATTATTATTCTACTAAGAATGGAGTGAGGGCCATTGCGTTTAAGTCGGGTCATGATATTATTTCTGCTGAACAATTGGATATGCACTTCAATAGACCCGATATTGTTTTAAAGCAGCTCGATAGTACAGCAAACGCCAAAACAATAAAGCTTTATAAAATAGCCCTACAGAAAAGGCGAGGAATATATTACAAGCAACGTATGTTTAGTTTTAAGCAGGTTAACCGGCCCCGGGTTCAATTTAAGAATGTAGATCGCTATGGCTATGCTGTAGATACTAACAGGCTGAAGCTGGATATAGAGGTAGTCGATCCTTTGATTGCCTTAAAAACGCTGCAAGTCTGGATAAATAATGTGCCTTTGTATCCCGGTGTGGGTTTTCGACTCGACAACAAACTTTCCCGGAAAAAAGATTTAAGCTTACAAGTAATTTTGAACGAAGGGCAAAACAAAATTGAAGTTTCTTCAACAAACATGAAAAACTCAGAAAGCATACGCGCCGTTCGCTGGATAACGTATCTCCCTGCACAGGAGCAACGCTACCAACCAAGACTCTTTTTGTTCACCATTGCCGTCAATAAGTATCAGAATCCTAATTACAATCTGCGTTATGCCCTGAATGATGGACGAAAATTAACAGATTATCTTAGTCGGCATTATCAAGGAAAAATAATAACGGATTCATTTTACAACAACAGAGCAACCAAGGAGGCACTGCGCATTATCAGGTCGCGTCTAAAAGAAACAAAGGTCGATGACAAGGTGATTATCATGCTTTCAGGGCATGGAACTTTAGATAAATCGCGGTTTGAGTTCTATTTCGGTACGCATGACATTGACTTCAATAACCCATCCCGCAGGGGAATTTCCTATCATGAAATAGAGGGATTGTTAAAAAATATTCCAGCCCGTAAAAAGCTAATTCTAATCGACGCTTGCCATAGTGGACTGTATGATGCCAAAGCAAAAACAACCGCTACAGAAGCGGATACCATTCAGATAAACGGTCAGAATGCGGTGATTCGCAATGCAGGGAAAATTGGCAAAACCGCCACCGAAATAGAAAAAAAGAGTTTTGAGCTAATGCAGGAAATTTTTTGGAACGTGGAAAAAAGTGATGGCACCTTTGTAATGGCGGCCTCATCTGGAGACAGTTATGCCATTGAATTGGCCGGATTGAATAACGGTGTGTTTACATATGCGATGCTCGATGCACTTAATTTGGATAAATCTGGCAGGCTTAGCATCAAACAACTAGGCGACATTGTAATCCGCAACGTAAAGGCAATGACTAAAGGCAGGCAGAATCCGGAACTGCGCAAAGAGTATATTGATTCAGATTGGAATTTCATTCAATAGTATGCTATCCGATACAATCTGTGTTAAACACGTATACATAGAGAGGTGAATACACCTTTTTTAACAAGTCCATCACTTCGCGTAAGAAAGTTTACTTTTTTGTTTATGGTTTTGGCTATTTTAGTTTAGGATTACCTATAAATCAAATCACCAAAACCCCACCAAATGCTTAAACATCTCCAACTTGTCTGCTTCTTTTTTTTGACAGCCCTATTTGCAATGAGTCAGGATCTGCAGATCACTTATGACCATCGAACGGGGAAAACAACTTACAATAAACTCAAGGCGAATGGCGATACCGCATCGATCGATAAACCATTCGTAAAAAGGAATAAAAAGATTGTCTTCAGAGCTGTCAATATAAACCCGTTCGCGTTTCAGGTTTCCCACCAGGTTGCACAATCAGCTATTACGAGACAATTCGACAGCACCAAACACCTCTTTCCTTATTTCGGGGAAGGTCTGATGCAATATGAAAAATTTCTGAAAGCCTACATTTCGGTAGATACCAATACGCGGGGTGCACGTGGTGTTGGCCCTGCTTCCCAGGCACTGTTATCATCCGTAGATAGCTTGATTTTCATTGATAACGAGCTGGCAGCTTATATGGATTGTTACAGCTTTATCAAGGGTATCGTTGTTTCCGGCGACCTTTCAAAAGAATCAATCGTATCCAACATAGATAGCGCTATCAAAGGCAGTTTTGGATTAGATGATGATGCAAGTGCACTTAATACAAGTGCCATGATAAGGGCGATTGCACAACGGTTCATCAAACATTACCGTGCGGTAAAGCAATACCAATCTTCTTTAAAGACTTATATTGATACCACTCAGGACCTCGTGTTGGCTAATCGCCTCATATTAGGATCTGCCCATGCTGATTCACTTCACAGATTTTACAGCGACGGAGTTTTTCTCGCAAAAGTAGCGGGAATGGGGCAGCTTTTACAGACCGTGAAAAACGCACGATTTATATATGAGTTTGAAGAAATTGCCGATATGGACGTGGCAGATTTAACTATTACCATTACCAACAGGCAAGCAAGACTTGATGCCGACACAATGAGGAATGTTCAAAACAGCGTAGCGACAATAAAAAAATACAGAATTATTATTCGAGGGGAAATGGTGGTTCGATCAAGCGTTGGCATTAGCCTCCCAACACTTTTAGGTAAAGGTGTGCGATATGGTGTGCAGGACCTGAAGGTAACCGAATTCGATGACGACAAAGTAATACCCAATTTGACAACCTTTGTTAATTTCTATCCATTCAGAGGTAGCTTTTCGAATACAGGTGGAGTGATTGGCTTTGGTTACCCATTATCAGGAGAGGAAAAGAACCTGAACATATTAATGGGACTTAGTCAGTCTTTTGGTGACAAAAACGCTGTTGTATTAAGTACAGGTATTGCAGTGGGACAAACAAATAAACTAGAAAGCGGCTGGAAGATAGGTGATCCTGTAACCGATCCCAATATTAATATCCCCACTGACAAATCATGGAAAGTAGGCTTATTTGCCGGGTTATCAATCAGCTTTAATAACCGATAAAATTCCAACATGAAAAAGTGGTGTTTGATCGCTATTGTTCTGGCAATGTTCTGTGTATGCAATGCTCAGACAAAACGGGCGTTGCTTATTGTTCTGCAGCAATATAATCCTAACGAATGGAGCACGATTCATGCAGCTAATGACAGCTTATTGTTGAAACCTGCACTTTTAACACAGGGGTTCAAAGCCAGTAATATCATTATAATCAATGACAACAAAGGAAGAAAAAACGAAATCCTGGCCGCTATTGCTGAATTTGTAAAAAAGTGCAGGCGTAACGATATAATATATTTTCATTTTAGCGGACATGGGCAATCCGTGGCCGACAAAAGCGGCGATGAGGACGACGGCTATGATGAAGCCATCGTCCCCATCGACGCACCATCTACATTCCAGGAAGGCGGTTACCAAGGTGAGTTACATATTATTGATGATACATTGCACGCCATATTCAACCGCATCCGGGATAGTATTGGAAAGGATGGCGACTTGCTTATTTCACTGGACGCATGCTATTCAGGTACAGCGGCGAGAATGGTTGGTTTTTCTCGAGGGAATCCGATGCCGATTGCTTCAGGAGCTCATATTAAACAATATCCTTTAGGGGCGCCAGATAGCAATAAAGCAATTGTGCTTTCAAGACAGGATAGAGCCGTAGTTTTTACAGCCTGTACGGCATATGAAGAAGATCGTGAGATTGCCGACAAAGAAATGTTTTACGGACCTCTTTCTTATGCAATGGCAGAATGTTTTACAAAAATGGAAAAGGGAATAGCTTATGCCGATCTTTTTTTACAAGTAAAAATGAAGATGGCCTCAGTTGCAAAGGAACAAACGCCATTAATGGAAGGCGCTGGAAACAAAGCTGTTTTTAACGGACAGATCATACCTTATGTAAAAAGTTTTGTGCCTTATCAATACCAGCCGAATGGCCGATTATACAGGCTTTCCTATGGCCAGTTGCACGGTTTCTTTCCCAAAACCAAAGTGGCAGTACATGAATTAACTACTACCAATTATGTCACCGTACATCCCGTAACGGTGGGCGAAGTGCAATCTTCGGATGCCAGTTCATGTGTGATAAAGGTTGAAAGGAATATGATTGGTCTCGATCCCGAAAAGAAAAAATTTATTATTACGCAACAGAGTTTTGGAGAAATGCGCATTGCCGTTCGTCTCGACATTCATGAAAACAATCCCTTACTTACTACGCTGCAGGGAAAATTGGCCGCATATCCCAGCATTTCTCTTGTGAATGATGCATCGGCTGAATTGATACTGGAGTCAAACAACAAGTATCTCAAAAAGCAATCCATGCCTGCCAATTATCTGCAGGTGAGTGACTCGAGAGGACAAAGTATTAGAGAATTCCATCTCGATGCATCAAAAATGAACGTTCAAGCAGATAGCACCGTGAATACTGTTATCAAATACTTGTTTGGTAATTACCTAAAACAACTACAGGCCACCAGCCCAAGACATAAAAGCGAGATTAATTTTGTGTTGGGTGAAGTGTGTCAAGCGGAAGAAGATGGTTCTGTTAATTTTAAGGAAGTTCCTAAGAATACTTATATGCAAGGTGCAGGGTACTACGAAGGAAAACAAGGTCAATGTTTCCGGCTGGAAATAAAAAATAAAAGCGTTAACCGTTTTTATTATACTGTTATACTCATTACGCCTCAAAATGAGGTAAAATTCCTGACGCCTGACGAAACAGAAACTGCAGCAGAAAAAGTGCTAACCGGTTTGAAAACAAAAAAGGAACCATCGCCTGCAGCTTTTCAAATACAGCCGCCTCCCGGCAAAGATGTGTACAAGTTAATCGTCACCTCGCACCCGCTAGATCTGCAATTGTTGATGACGTCAGGCATTAAAAACATCCCGCCCAAAACGGCTTCGATCAATGCCTTATATGATGTATTGCGAGCCGCCGGTATGGGCGTAAAAGCCCCTCCGCCTCCAAAGGGAGACTTGGATATAAAGACTTTTGTCCTAGAAATTAAATAATATGGCACGCCTGCTACTGTTATATCTATTATTGCTTAACGCTACCATGCAGGCGCAGAGCGTACTGACGCCGGTAAAATCTTTTCAGTGGAAAGGATATCGCATGCAGGGTGCAATTAACGCGGGAAACGATAGCACATTTATCACATGCAGTAACGGAAGTATTACCAGCAAAAACGTATTCACAGGTAATGTAAAGTCCTTATTAAATAGCAGCGATTCCATTGCTGATTTTAATATTCACTGGGCAAGAAATCTGCTTGTTTATAACGATGCGAGAAGAGTATATCATGTTTATAATATCAAACTAAAGCGGGAGCAGGGAAGGTTCAATTTGCCGGATAATATAGTCAATCCCGGATATTCGTTTTCACCAACCGGCCAGAAGCTAATGCTATTTGACCGCTTCGTACCGGCCCTATTTTCCCAAAATTCAAAAGAAGCCGAGGGTTCTATACTTCTTTTTACAACTTCACTTGATAAAACTGCAACTATCAAAGTACCTGGCAACATCACCGACGCTGTTTTTTTTAACGAGGATATCATCATAGTGTCTACAATGGCGCACTATCGCAGTATAGTCGTCGCGTGCCATTTGTCCTCTGGCAAATTAGACGAAATCTATTCCACACAATTTCAGCCAATATGTATCAAAACGAATTCAGTTGACAACCGTGTAATTTTATCTGCCGGAAGTTATCTGCATAGCAAGGTTATAGAAGTGGTGGAATGGAAGGATTCACATTGGAACATTCTTTCAGAACTAAGCCTGCCCTATGAAACCTGGAATGCGGCTTTGGTTGCGCCTCGCATTAAACAGCCCTATTACCTGATTTGCGTTGCACCAGGCAGATACAACTTGTTGGAAAATGACAAGAAATATTCTTCGACCGAATTCGCGGTTACCGATTCTGTTGTGCCAGCTCATCGTATTAGTTTTTCCGAAAGAGGTAGATATTTTGTGGTCACAAACGATTCGGGTAAGACCACCCTTTACAAATTTCCTGCGTTTGAAAGGCAGATGCAAAAAAAGGAAATTGGCGGTATTACAATTTTGAACCAAAGATTAAAAAATGATGGCATTGATGATGCACAGTTCGCGCCTTCGCGAAATGTATTAGCAATAAGGGACGAACAGAGAAATATTAACTTTTATGATTTAAACCGGAGGAGAAAGTTCAGTGAATTCAAGGAAGAAAGCACGATCAAGAGATTTAAACTACATCCCCGCGATCCGGTAATAATCTATGGGGGCAATCTTGTTCTGAAGAGATATAATTATGAGAATGGGATCAAAGAAACTTTTTATAACTATTTTTTGAACGATTTTGATTTTTCACAGGATGGCAATAAGCTTGTGGTAGCTGAATTTAAAGACCCCTATGTTCGGGTTCTTGATTATCACACTTTAGAAACAAGAAGGTTAGTAAAAATCCCGTTGGCAGAAAACGAAACTATTTATCAAATACGATTTGATCCCTCAGGAGAAGCATTAATTGCCACTTCATCCATTCCTTTCGGACAAAGCCAGTTAAATCCTGTAGGAACTGACTTTCAATACCGGTTATATTATGCCAGAAAGAATGATAGTACTTTCAAAATGATCGATGTAAAGCCCTTTTTTAATCATTATGCATTTTCGCCTGACGGTAAAGCATTGGTTTACTCGGGTTCTCAAGACAGTACTTTTTACCTTTACAGGTTGCCGACAGATACCGATTCACTGCGTATTACCCGTGTGCCATTTTATTATTGTGACGACAATTATGATGGTTTTCGTGGGATTCTATACGTCAGTAGTTTTTATTTTGAAAATGATTCCCTCCTAAGGGTCATGCGTGCTGAGAAAACTATCTGCACCTATAACATACATACCAATGAATGGCTTGAGCCACTGGCATTCAATAAGGCCATTAGTGATATTAAATACGAACCGGGAACAAATTATATTTTCAGAATAAATACGGATTCTACTATCGATATTGCTAGTAAATATGATCATACCCAGATCATGAATATAAGCAGCATTTATCCCGATTTGTATAAGGCTTTTTTTACAAGAGACAACAAGCTGGTAATTGTCACACGGTCTTTTGTAAAGGTGTTTAACCCCGACCAACTTAAAACCGATACGGTGGTGCCTATCCAGTATTTAAGCAGGTTCAGCAAAATTCAGATGGATTCACTCGCCGGCACGCTTTTATATGGGGATTATCCGACAATTTCAACCCTGTCTATATCAAAACCTATTCAGCCACGTATTGGGGATTTTGAAACAAAATACGAACCGGGTGTTGGCTTAGCATCGTTTATAGCCGACCAACAGCGGGGACTTCTGTACCGACTAATTACAGGACTTACCGGTAAACACGACATAACATTGAGAATTGAAAATGCAAATTCACCAGATAAAGAGCTGTTGTTTCGTTATGATTTTCCCAATTGCGATTTTGTCCGGAGCGGAATGACTTACTGTCATAAAGACTCCACAGTATACATATATTATAAGGACTACTTCAAAGACAAATTTTTCCTGATCAGTGTGCGTTTGCCGGATGGCATACTTCGGCAGAGGGAAATAGTAGCATTCAGTGTTGGCGGCATATCCATTGACGAACCCAATCGAAATATCTATATCGTAACATATGGAGCACAGGGTGATAGAGTTGAGGTATTGGACCAGACAACACTCGAAACAAAAAATATCATCAGGGCGGAAACTGATGCGTTATCACTGGCATTCGATCATTTCAATAACCGATTGGTCATAGGCGGCTCTAATGGCTACCTGAGGACCTACAATTTAAAAACTCAGCAATTCATTCGGGCGATACCATCCCATGAAGGTAGCATCCTGTCACTCGCTGTTTCAGGATATAACAAACTGGCCTCCGTTGGCAGCGAAGGATCACTTAAATATTGGAATTTGCGCACAATGTCGTTGATCGGCACACTGTATACAATCAGTCCTGACGATTTCTTATTTATCAACGACAAAGGATATTATTATACTACAAAAAACGGGATCAAGGCGCTTGAATTCCGAGCCGGTAAAAGTATGATTTCACCGGAACAACTTGATAGTTATTTTAACCGGCCTGACTTGGTCTTGCAGAGGCTTGACAAAAAGGCGAATACCCGAATGATAGAGCTATACAAGCTTGCCTTAAAAAAAAGAAACGGGGGCAAAAAGTTACTCTCACCTGCTGATTTTCGAATCAATGAGCTTCCGGTTGTTCTATTAAAGAACAGTAACGTTGTTAGCCTGGAAACCGATTCGGCCCAACTAGGACTTCAGTTACAGCTGATAGACCCGCGAAGATTACTGAAAAACTATCAGGTTTGGGTAAACAACGTGCCAGTCTTTCCGGGACACGGCAAATCGTTGTCTGCCAGAGATACAGTCATTTATCAGTCAATTACCTTAAGTGAGGGTGATAATAAAATTGAAATTTCAATCACTAACGAGGCGAACCTGGAAAGCGCACGATTCAAACGATGGATTACATTCCGGCCTAAAGAAAAGGATAAGTACAAACCTAAATTATACCTATTTACTGTTGCCGTAAACAACTATAGCGATCCCGCGTACAACTTAAAATATGCGGTAAATGATGGTCGTCGACTGATCGACCTGCTTTCATCTGGATATGCCAAAAATAGAATAGTCACAGATTCATTCTTTAATCAAAATGCAGTGAACGGTGTACTTTATGAAATCAAAAAGAGACTGATTAATACGAATGTGAACGACAAGGTGATCATTCATTTTTCCGGTCATGGTACCGTTGATACGTCAGCCCTAGAATTTTATTTTGGAACACACGACATCGATTTTAACAAACCTGCCCCCAAAGGTATCTCCTATTCACAAATTGAGGAACTATTGGAGAATATACCGGCTCGTCGCAAACTGATATTGATTGACGCCTGTCATAGTGGTTTATCTGATAAATTGGCTATCCGTACTCAACCGATTAGTCCCGACACTATCCGGCTCAATGGCGAAACAGTTGTGTTGAAAAATGCGGGAAGAATCGGCAAGTCTGCAACCAATACAGAAAAGCAAAGTTTCTCGTTAATGCAAGATGCATTCTGGAACCTATCGAAGAAAAATGGAACGTTTATAATCACGGCTTCCGCGGGCGATAGTTATGCCTTGGAATCAGCAAACTTTGAGAATGGCATTTTTACATTTTTCTTGGCCGAAGCCCTCAGTATGACACCGAGTAACGGCACACTAGCAAAATCGGTGCGGGAAATTGGCGAGTATGTTTCAAAAAAAGTGTATGAGGTAACCAAAGGGAGGCAAAAGCCGGAAATACGTACAGACTACCTGGATTTTGATTGGACTATCTTCGAATGATAAAATAACTATTCACTTCCTGCTATTGCTAGATATGATTAGAATCTACTTTTTTTATACCAATTTGGTATCTTTGTTCGATTCCAGCTCTTTTAAATTATTTCAAAACAAATCAAATCGTGCAGGGGCCAAGTCAGGGGCCGCCTCGAAAATCAGCTAAAATTGAAATTGATTTGCAAACAGATACGCTATTATATTCGAGTCCTGTCGGGTATACTGCAAATGGGCATCCTGGTTCCAAAGAATACGAAAGAGTTTTTTCAGGTTGTGATAATAATTACCTCTAACAGGAGTTGAATCAATCATGCAGACCAGCATCTTGACGGGCATAGTGGTTATCATATTCAAGTGGATGCGGATAAGTACAGGTTAGAGTTAACAAATTACCGGGAAAAGAAATATGCTGAAATTTCTCAGCCTATTTCAAGCAAAAAAAGGCCTAACAACCAGAATGCCAAATAACGTAATAGGATATGCACGTTCGTCGTATTTCAATTGGCTCTCTATAAGAAAGACTGCACCGATCATATGATCAGCCTGGGACTCCTAAATAATGTTTAGGCGACGAAATCATTATTCGGTTCCAACAATGTAAAAGCATCGAGCTTATTATGGGTAAAGGATTTGCAAAGGTCATTGCAGGTATATGCAGGGAACGCTTCCAGATCTATAATAAGGCGGAGCCTGTTATTTTGATTTTCTAGTCGTGTCATCAATGAAAGCAGCTAATCATAATAGTTAAAAAAACAATTACAATATAATAAGTATACGTGAATGCCTTTTGTTTATCAAAAAAGTGTAACAAAAAGTGTAAATAAAATATAAGTAAAGTTGGGAATGAAAGGAATTGATTTATATAAATACAAAAACTGAAAAACGCTGAAATCAGCCATGGCAGCAGATTCCAGCGTTTTCAGTTTTGATAATGGCTCAAAAAACTTACAGGTTCGATTCTCTTAATGTATTAAATAAAAAAGCCTCGTAATCATTCAATTACAAGGCTTTACATTTTTCTGGTACCGCGTACGGGAAACAAGAATATATTGCATATCAATACTTTATATTAATAGTGTAAATTTTTGTGTAAATAAGACGCAATAATGCAATTTAATTGATAATAATGATTTTAAAAAAAATGACTCAATATTTTTCATTCACATTTGTTCGTATTTAGCCGTTGCAATGCAATGTTGCTTTCTCTGGTTTAGATAAACTTTTGGCTGTAATATATTGTAGTAATCAAATCTTTTACAAAACTTAATGCTTGTCGAATCCTCTATAGATAATAATATAACTTATTGTATATTTCAGAATATTAAGCACCTACCATATGTCTTTTTTAAAGAAGCTTGCCTTAATTGTACTTATTTGCTTCAAAACGATTACTAGCGATTGTCAATACAAAGGAACTGTTATATTATTTACTCCTGGTGAAATGACTATTGAAGGAATGGATAAAAGGTATAAAAATCAATTAGCTATTAAAGATTTCAATACTGAATTATATTTTATCAATGACACCCTCATCTCACATTTCGATAATGGGCCTTTATTTATTCCGGGTATTATTTTTTCAAAAGTAAATGAAGAAAGATTTTATCCAAAGAATATAAATTATTCAAAGGATAAAATCATCAATCCAAGTGTTACTGTAGATGAAAGTTTTAGAAAATATTATTGCAATATCACTCCTCATGTAATCAAGACAATCAATTCATTTGTAACTCATATTTTGCTTGAAGCGGATACGATAGAATTACATTCGACAAAAGATACAATTAGTCAATATACCATTTTCTCCGATAATATCTCACTTCGGCTAGATAAAACTAAAATAAGCAAGTTTCAAATAAATGGAGCACAAATTATTTCTAATAGATTTAATATTATAACGGGAGATATCACTAACACGCGTATAGATTCATTAATTCTATCAAATGTAGAATTAAAATGTAAACTCAAAATAATAAACTGTTTATTGCCTGACTATATCGAAATTAAAAATATTACAAATAATACCTCAGGTGATATACTTGATTTATCTCAGTTTAATTCTTATCAAAACAAAACGTGTAAACTAAATATTGGGAAAGATGATGTGGCAAAAGTAAACCTCAATTATAAATATTTTACTCTTGATATTGACAACCTAGGTCCAAAATATTTAAAAGAATGGATTTACTCTGAATTATTAAGGAAACAGAAAGAGAATTATTTCCAAGACGGATATGAAAAGTTAGACAAAGAATATAAAGAATTTCATTATTTAAGCGACAACAATACATTAAGCTATTTTAAAAACTGGGTTGACAAACACTGGTGGGACTATGGGTACGATAAGTTTAAAATTATTACAAACAGTTTTACAATATTTATTGCATTCCTTTTGATAAATTTTTTCCTTTACCACAAACTTAAAACTGTCTATTATCCAGAAAAGTTTAAGCAATTTGATGAAAGGTTAAATGCGCATAATATGGATACTCCCATTAAAGTTACCACTGAGATTTTCAACTATATTAAACGGATCCCAATTATTATCTTATATACAGCATTTATATTTTGGGGACTTAAACTTGATCTAAAAGAACTTGAATTGCGTAAGCCTTTATTTTTAGGGATTGTTATAGTCGAGTATGTGATTGGTATTATCTGCCTGGCATACATTGCAAATTATATTATCACAAAATGAAATGTAAATTTAGCTAGGTATAGATACTTGCTCATTTTTAAAGGAAACCCGTCTTTACACATCAACTTATCATTTGTGCATGTATACTATTATGCACCCATGATACCGCATGTAATTGAAGATGATGCGTTTTCGCAGACAAAACACAAGTTAATATGAGACCTTCTTAGGCGCGGGTAATAGTAGCCTGATATCACGCATCGAAATACCAGTCATTAATGCTCTTTATAGCTAATAACATTTTCGCGTAACAGATAAGCGATGGAACTGCTTTGCAGGACCATAAAATCCAACAGGTAGAGCAGGTCATCAACCATTGCCGGGCTTTTTTTGATAACGCCGATGTAATCGTAATAAAGAACCTCCAACAACCTGTTCCAGTACTTTAGCTTTAGCATTTTAAGCTCCGAAGAATCATTTTTTAAAAAAGTTACTACCCATGATAATCCCTCTGGTAAAAATTCTTTGCTGCCGATTGTGCTAAGTATCATAACGGTAGAGTTCAGTACCGACCCGCCGAAGGCTTCCACCATTTTTTTGTAGCCGGCTTTGCGTCCCTCCAGTGCGACCCAATGTCGCCGGCCGTCCCATTTAAAATCTTTCGTATCGAGTAACAAAATTTCGGAAAAATAGCTATTGTCGCTTTGTCGCGCGATTTCAAAAAGTACATCCCATGCCGTCCAAAACCTGGGAATTAAATAGTAATATTTGTCACCATGTTCATGAAGATATTTTGCCAGTAGCCAAACTGTTTCACTAAATATTTTAAACGGGAATTGAAAATACTCGTTGCGGTCATGCACCAAATTGCGGGGCGTCGTGTAAGCGAAATAGGATAACCGGACTATGATATCTTTTGAAAGATCGTTGCTTGAGGTCAGTATTACCTCTGCATAATATTCGCGAATACGTCGTAACAGTTGGTAATCCAGTTTTTTGGAGCTGTTGCGCGATTCATAATGGGATGCATTATCTGCCGGACGTAGGTCGTCAGCCGTTAGCTCCAAAAAATGCCTGGTGAATTGAGCATAGTCGCAGTCTCCCCCCGTGCTGGGTGTTATGAGTAAGCCTAAATAAATGTAATAGCGTTCACAGGATTCGAAATCCAGCGTGGTTAAATCAAACTCCAATGGCTCAGTTTGGTTGACCAGGGATTCAAAAAATTCAAGTTCTTTTTTGCGTGCGGCTTCAACTGCTTCCCGGTTCGGATGATCTATAAAATAGTGATTGCTCAATTTGTACTGGCTATAGCGCAGGACAATCCACCAGATTTTTTTTGCCACCTGCGGATGCCGTGTCGCAAATTTCGTCCGCATATGCAAACCTAGTTTGTCAGCATCTTGAAAGTGAAAAGGCGCAACCACTAACCATATCTGCATAAGGGTTAGTTCATTGATGATGTCGCCGTCCTCGAATAGGTCAAAGAGCAAATGAGCGCTACGGAGAATCAAGTCTTTTTCCATATAATAGGAAGAAGTTGAAGGAAACTGACGGCGGGCTTCACCGGCCTGAAAAGCAATGGCATGTTGTACCCGTTTGAAGCACCAGCTCAGTTCATCCGGCGACAATTCCGGAATAAAATCGCTCAGGCCAATGTAGGCCAAAGTAAAGGGAGCATCCTGGCCGGCCAGAAACACCTCTTTCGTTCCGTAGTACGTGAAAATTTCCCGCCATGTACTGATGTCGATGGATTGTTTTTTTTCACTTACTGCCCGTAACAGATGCGCGTAGCCAAGTGCCTTACTGTTTTGCCGCCACTCCTCATGCCCCGGTTTTATGAAGTCGGCGATCTCCTGTTCATACTGTGGGCCGACGAGTATCAGCCCTGTTTTATCATCGCGCATTGTTTCGCCCCACTTTCTGGTGTCGATATCATGCAGCTTCTTCCGCCAGTGAATATCGCTATCGGCAGTAGCCCACAGGCGGTCCAGTATCTCAAAAATGCGGGTATTAAAGCGCCTGTCCAGAAACTGGTGATCGATCAGCATTCCAGCGAAACCATCCAGGTGTTTTTTGCGGTGTGGTAGCTGATTACTCTGGATTCGGTGCGCCTGTGCCTCTTCGATCTCTTCGTCCCAGGGAGCCATGGCGCCGTATTCACTGGTGAAGCGAGCCGCTTCCCATCCATATATTTTTCGCTCCGGGATCAATGCCAAAAACCAGTCATCTACCTCGTGGAGATATGCCATGCTGACACTGTTCAGCACACTTGTGGTCATTACGCTGTTACTGTTGCGCAAGATCAGCTCCATGTACTTTTTCAACGCTGCTCTACTGCTATCCGTTTGTTCGCTTGCGATATCGAAGAGTAGCTGCTCCAGTGACATCAATAGGCTTTCCAGCAGATATTCTGTTACAGAAAATCCTCTATAAGCTCCCCATAAAGCATAACTACCCCATTGTTTTGTTATGGAACTATTGGGTAGTACTAGCTCTATTTCCGATAGATCATCATCGTGTGCACAACTGGATGCGACGTAGCTGCTGACGGAGTCATTGATAAAGGCAACAATAAAATTTATGGCTTTTTCGGGATGGGCAGCACCGATTTTGTATAGGGGTGTTTTGTAAATGCCAGAGGGAAAAAAGTCAAAATTGTCTTCAATCCCCCAACAATGACTTTTGATCATCCCGGTCGCAAAAATGTGGTAGGGCAAATCCTGATCATTGTGCTTCGGTGGTGGTGGTGGAACAAATCGCCATTCTTTGTCTGCCAGTTCCAGAATGAGATCAGGGAGTTCTTCGGGTACCCGTGAGCTTCCTGATCCACGTAATAATTCTTCTGCCACTACTTCAGCAACTACATCTGGTATTGAACCCGGGTTATCCTGACCATCAGCGACAGCAATGGCCTTTTCAGCCAGTTCGGCGATCTCGGCCTTTGCTATCGGAGCCAGGGTAAAAAGGATGGAGACCAGCAAAAGTACCTGCGATTTGGAGGTATGTGCAGCACTTGGCGTGGTATCTGCTTTAGGTGTCTCGCTCCGAAGATAATATAGGACGACAGCTTTCGCAGCGTGCATTTCCTGATCGTCCGCGTGATCATTGATCAATTTTTGCTTCCAGTCCTTCAAAAAATCGAGAATCGCGATTTCGAGATGAGCGAGTTGATGCTGGTGTTCCTTGATAAATAAAAGCGCCTGTTTCCAACCGGACCCGATGGGAATATAACTCGCCTGTTTATGTACAGGATAGCGCGCTTCTTTACAGGCCGTCTTCATTAATTCCAGCGACAAATATAGGAGCCGCGCTTGCGGTGCCAGTAACACGCGTTGAAAAGTATTAAAAAAAACAGATGCATAAGGTGATCTAAAAACAGCAATGAGCATTTCATCCATCCAGTATTTTTCAAGTGCACCAGTCGATAGAGCAGCCCAGATGAAATTTGTTACCTGCTGAGGCTGCGCCAGGATGTGATCTTCCATCCACAGTCGAAAGGCACGGCGTATCGCAGGTTCGTTACCAATCGCGGTAAAAAATGCTGCCGGGGGGCGACGCTCCTCAAACTGATCTGCTACGTACCTGGTCAATGCCCAATCTTCCAGGATATCATGGGAAGGTGCATATCGACCGCTATTACCGTCCTGAAAAATGATATCGTCGTGTTCCAGGACTTCTACGGCATCTGCGGGTGAAGTACCCGGACTAGTAAAGAGGGTCATCGCCCTGGCCCGGTTCAAGGCAATGTGCATGAATGCCTCTGCTCTTTTTCCCGGCAAGCCGCCTGCGCGGTGGCCGCTATTGCACACAAGATGGTTCCACAGCATTTCCTTAAAATCGTGCAGCGATGTGTTGCCAAAATCAAGTGAATGATCACTTAGTGTTTTAATAGTAAAGTCGAGGTATTTAGGGCTGCGCAACAACTCGCGGATATATTTATTTGCAAGCGCAGCATCGAGTATCGGAAACTGAGTACATACCTGCTGCAATTCCTGGTCATCTAAAGAAGGTATATCGATCACTTGCAGCATCGGGCGATCAAGATCAAACTTTGTAACCAGAAGATCGACCGCATAACTGCGGCAGGTGGCAATGATTTGAATTTTTTGTTCTATTGCAAAAGAGAACAGTTGCGCAAACGCAGATCCTGGATCTGCATTCTCAAGCAACTTTTCAAGACTATCAATATAAATAATTTTTTGGTGGAATAATGATATGCCAGCAAAAATGTCCGTGAGTGTACTTCTGATTCCCTGTGCAACCAGCACATTCGATAGGTTAGGCTGATTAAATTGATCAGCCCTAAACGTGAAAGCAGCCACGGTAGATGCGCTGGACAGTATGTAGTCTTTAACCGATGCGGACTTGCCCACGCCCGGCTTACCGGTAATAATCACCAACGGCACCTGTTGCATAGCTGTAGCAATTTTTTCATCCAGCGCCGGTCGGTTGAGGTGCCATGAATTAGCGGCTGGACCGATGGCACTGCGTATAGGGCGCAGCAGGGACAGACTATCTTCTTTCAGCCGCTGCAGGTCCTGGTACACAGGCAGGATGCACGATAAGTCGAAGTATTGTAGTAGTTTCTTACATTGATCGGACGCTGCTGTAAAACTGCCACCAACCGGATTGTTGAGGGTGACGGTCTTCACCATTTCATTCCATATTTGGTGTTCTGTTTCCGTGCATCCTGGCGCTTTAACCATTTTAATCAGATTCAGAACGTTGGTTTCATCTACGCTTACCTGTTCTAAAAAGTCATATCCCAACAAGTCGAGGGAACGTAAAAACCGCCATAGCTGATCATCTGTTACGGGAGTACCATTGTTAGCTTTTTGAAGTGCCTGGCGAAAGATATTCAGGCGTTGCGTTTTGTCTTTAAACGAGAGTACGAGTTTCAAAAAATCGGCAGCAACAGGCTGTGTCTTGGCAAAATTCAGCAGCGAAACTATTTGATTTTTTTCCGTGTCGTTCAACCGGGGTTTTATGATCAGCAACCGGTCTGTTTCAGTATGAAATGCGGGCTTATTAAAGTCCGCCCATAATTCAGTTACTACCTTGACAAATTCTGGATTGTCCGAAAAGGTCAGTGTACGTTTCACCTGTGCCAGTAGTTGAACGGAAGTATTGCCGAATTGCGCAATTACCAGAAAATCATCGGTCACCCAGCCCCGGGTGCGCGACTGGAGCACTATTTCCGTCAGAACATGCCCCGATGGCAGGGAGGGAACATTTAATTTCATGAGGAGTGCTGCCAGGTAGGAAGCTTGAACATACTGTTCAAAATTATGACCGGCACCTCCGGTTTGGGATGCTGTTGCTTGCGCCATATATTATTGTACAAAACTACTTATAATTTTCAGCCTCCTGGCTACTGGGGAAAGAGTGTGGATGAAGGGACGCATGATCATACCTAAAGCACGTCACGGGATTCTGTATTGATTACGCAAACAGCTGAATAATACCTGGCGCGGTAAAGTCGTGAGGGGGGATGTTATAATTTATGAGACTGCTCCAGTCAGGTTCTTGGCGGGGCCGGATTTTACCGCGCCATTTTACCAGCTTTTGCGCGTCTGTCTAAGGCAGCTTATAAAAAGCACGAAGTTTGTAATTGAAGCTAAATACCATTATTACCAGTTCGTCTACATTTTCCATCGAAGTACAATCAACGAGCGTGAACCGTGCAGCATTACTAGCAGCTTTTGCATGAGTCTTTACCTGTATACGTTTGCCTTTGACATCCACATCCCACGCTTTTTGTATGGAGCTGCTTGCGCGTTTACCGCCATACAAGGTCTCTACTAGCCATTCACCGATCTGGCAGGTAAAATCTTTCTTACTGGTCAGTATTCCCATCTGGCGCAACTGCTCCCAGGAACTAAAAAATTTTTGTAAAACGACAGACAGGGATTCGGTTGATGTACTCATTTCAGAAGCTGCGTTTGTTGTTTGATGAAGTGAAACCCTGCGATCGTATCCCAGTGCTGCATGGTGTAGGTGCCCAGTAACGTAATCAATCCTTTTCGATTGGGGATCGGATGGTTCAGTACGCCGGTTACCGCATGGCGCGCGCGACTGGTGCCGTAAACGGACACCTGTTCACCGGTATGCCTGCCGCTTACGTAGTAGGGGTCATCGGTTAAGGTTAACTGCGTGCCGAAGGCATATCCCGGCATGAGTGCATACTGCTCGACGTTTTCGATATCTTCCCAGTAGTCATACATGCCGATATTTTGTGCCCCTCTTTTATTTCCGCTTCCATCCCGAGTATATAACCGGAAACATTTCAGTTCAATTGGGTAATACGTTTTTGTGCCTTCTACCGAATGCAGTAACGCAATATCGATGACCCGTTTGGCGGGTTCTCTGGGAATCAGCACCGGAATTTCGAGCAGTACCTTTATCGTTTCGTTGGGGCTGTACTCAAAAATGGAAGATAATGTTTGCAGGACCTGTGCAAACTGCAATTGCATCATTTTTTCATTCTCTGGCTCAAACAGGCCGCCGGCAACTTTGTGTTTATAATTGTCCCAGGCAGTGTCGATGACGTGGGTGATTTTTTGGCTGTTTTCCATGGATCGGTGTGCTACCCTTGTAGGTTATTTTTATACATAAGGTTTCATAAACTCATCACGTCGCGCCTGAATTTCCCGGTCGTCCATGGGGCCGTGTTTGGCTTCATGTTTCAAATTGCGCCATTCAAATAACAGTACCTTTTGGGTATATTCACACAGTTCGGTAATCGTGGCGCCGATCGCCATTCCATCAAGGCCTGCAGAAGCGGAGGCAATTTTAATTTTTAAAAGCAATCTGCTTAGCTCCGCATCAATGGGATTGGCATTATTGAGAAACAGCAAAGCATGCGCGTATTTGAAATTTACTTCCTTAATTAATTGATCTTTATCACCGCTCGATGCTTTAACGAATACCCGATTGCATTCAAATGCTACAGAAGCAAACTCGGCTACCACTAACCTGAGGTTGTCAATGTATTTCGCTTTGAGGGTCGTGATTTCCTTGATGTACCCGCTTTTCTTATTCGCAATAAGATTTACCACAAGGCTTATTATGGAAATAATTAGCGCGGCAAAGACGCCGATCACTTGAAATTTTAGTAGTATTTCCTGTGCTTCAGTCATGGTTACAACCGTTGATTAGTGATTTTGATGATAAGATACCAACAATTGCATAAAAATGCAAACCCATAGCAAGAGCAAAGGCTGAAAACTTCTTTTTGATGAACAGCAACCTGCTACCATTTTAAACAGCGTACAAGTAACCCAATTAATGGATCGTATCCAGGGTTGCGGTGTATCCGAGGCGTTCAAAAAATGTTTTGCTATCACCGGTTTGCTCGTTACTTTCCTGCAGTGCTGCTTCATGAAATGGTAGGATTTATTTAGATCTGCGAGTAATCGCTAGTTGCCAACAGTATCTAGGTAAGAATGGCTTGTATTTCTACGAATACTATATCAGTCCCACCGGCCAGATCCGTTGACATTGGTGCTGATGCCAAGAAGATCGCGAAAACATCGGGCGGCAGGCTAGAACAGCTTTGATGTACCTTTCTTCTTCATTATTAATCTCAGTCAAGGAATCAAGGTTCTTTTTAGATTCTGAATAGGCAAGGAACCAGGGTATGTAATATTGGCAATCAAATAGTCCTTAGCAATTTTTAATAATTCTGATTTACATTTCACATATTGCTATATATCATTATTCAATAATGAGTCTTTCTTATTTTATGGCATGCCTGAAGATTTGTTTCATATTCCATATTCAAAAAATTATATTTGAAGAAAACAAGTATGTATCTACAAGGAAAATATATTTATGATTTAACCCCAGAAGACCTGGGAAATCTCATCACCAACGAGGTGAAAGAAGGCATTAATCTTGAATACAAAAAAAATATAAATATTGAGGGAGAGAAAGTTGACGATAATAGGCATGAATTCTTTTGTGATATTGCTGCAATGTATAATTCTAATGGTGGATGTATTATATATGGTATTGATGAAAAAAGGGTAGACAAAAAAACAACAGGTTATCCTGAAAAATTTGTACACCAAGAAATAAAAAGTGAAGACAAACTAGAACAATTAATACACAGCTTACTAAACTCTAATACGGATCCAAGTATTACAAATGTTGCAATCAAATTCCTTACTGTTCAAGAATGCCTGGTTCTTATCATTGGAGTTCCAAGGGGGTTAGAATACCCTTCAATGGTTACATTTAGAGATATTAATAAATTTTTTAAAAGAAATACATCAGGAAGATATGCGGTTTTCACCTCAGAGCTAAATCAAATGTTTATGCAAAGTCAAACTATAAAAGAAAGAGCAGATAATTTCAGAGTGAAAAGAATTGAATATGTAACAGCAAACGAACGATATAATAATAGACACATTAATGGAACTTCGTTTATACACATTATCCCATTTAGCTTTTTGGAAGAAAAAGTGTACGACATAACTATACTACATAATGATATAAAAAATATAGGGAAAGTATTTCCTGATTTTAAGACTATAAATACTAATTACCATTATTTCAGAAGCACTTTTAATTTCGAAGGATTCTATGTATCAAATACATTCCGAGGCACTACTGATAAAGAAATTACTTATTTGCAATTCTATAGAAATGGAGTTTTAGAAATATTTTCAAGAACCGCCAATATGTTTAGGCAAACTGAAGTTCAGTCATTAGAAGAATTGCTACTTTATAAAGATTTATTATTTTCAATTCTAGCTGGATTAAAATCAATTAAAAAGCTACAAATCGAACCTCCATTTCTTTTATATTTGTCTATCTGTGATATAGGGAACTATCACTTTTTAAAAGAAGGAGGTATTGTTGTAGGTCAATTTTCAAATCCTAATATATATTTACCACCAATAATTCTGAATACATTAGATATTGATACAAAAGATTTATTTACTTTACTTAGGCCCAACTTGGATATAATATATCAGACCGCAGGTATACCTAGATGCTCTGAATTAAAATCAGTGCTGAAGGATATTTACTAGACTTGGGTCTCATTTTTTGAATCTACATATAACCTATAAAACATTATAGGTCTTCCAATTCCTTTTTTTCCAGTCGTTCATAAGCTGAGTTAGACGAGGCACACTAACGAAAGCGGGTAGTCCCTGGTGCGCCAGCCTTTAACTTTGGTTACATCACGTGTTCTTGATACGCCTTTTGATCTTTTTTCTTCTGCTGATTTGTTCTTTCCCGGAACCGGTGGTGGTATATAAATATTATTATCGTACTTCTTCAAAGGGCCCATCCTCGGATTTCCGTGTAATTATTATAATGCGCCCACTCCTGAAAGTGCCGCCTATCGCATATATGTTTTCAAACAAAAGAATATCCTCAATGCCATCTTCATTGAAGTCTGCGCGTGCCACTTCTATAAGCTGCTGTCCCATTAAAACCGGCTCAACTATATGCAACAGATTATTTTTTACACGCTCAATAACCAATGTACTATCATCAACCTTGTCCTGATAGCTTATTCCCGCGTAAAATGAATCATCTTTCTGATTAAATCGCGGAAACATTTTATAAGGTAATAAATGTAAATCCACAATCCCAACTTTCGAATCTGATATAAAACTTACTTCAGGAATAGTGGCAGACTCTAGTGCTTTAAGAAGGCCACATTGATGTTCAAAATGTATTGACATTTTGTACTCAAAATTATTATTAGGCCGGAATCCATCACGAATAGCCTCTTCATATTCCAGGCAGCTCCTTACGAATCTATCTTCGAGTTCATTACCGCGAAGGGTTACTCCGCCAATATGCGAATTTAGCCCCATTTTTATAGGAAGCTTTCTCAATTCCGCTATGTCGGCTTTTTTAATTATGCGTACTTCATCCCTGTCAATAAAGCTTAGTGCCTCAATAAGCTTAAAAACATCTTTCGGTTTTCCGCTGTAGTTATCCAGTATTTCTGCAACATCTTCAGGTGAAATTTTTCCGCTTTCCAGATATCCTTGAAGCATCACGGCGGCTTTCCCATTTTCAATTTGGGTTTGGAACTTAATAATAAGCCTTTTAATTTCTTCAACCTTGCTTTCAGCAATTCCGAGGAAATACATGGTTTTTCGCTTGTCAAAAATGACGCCTCCTTTTTGAAGGTTAATTCCAGGCAAGCAAGGAAGAAGATTTTCAAACCCGTTTATGTTGAAATCATCCGGTAATCCCATTTCCCTTTTTATTGCAACCAAAGCGTCCGGATCGTCGGTGAGATTCTCCGGCAATATGTGATCAATATGCATGTTTTTAGGGTCAATGAGTACACTTGTATAAGCGCATTTTTTTTCATGCGCCTGCCAGATAGCCATACGTTCTAGTGGGCTAAATTTTTTCGTGGACATGTAAAGTAAGATAATTCAATTCAAGACAAAGTTGAACAAAAAATCCTGTCATTTTACCATAGACATGTATATCGACAATCTACCCGGCAAGTGAGGTGAAATATTTGACATTGCTTTGACGGGCCTCGTCGATCGGGTATTTCTGAGTGTAAGTTAAGGCTTGAGTACTATACTCTCTTTGGTGATAATTAGTTAAACCGCGGACCAGTTTGTTCTCTCTTTAAAAAAGCGCCAACTTTTACGAAAAAAAGTGTAACAGAAAGTGTAAATAAAAATGTAAATAATCAACTAGAATCAAGGTAAATTAATTGATGGAAGTGTAAAAAACAAAAAACGCTAAAATTAGCCACCATGGCGAGTTCCAGCGTTTTTAATTTAAAATATTTCCTGCAATAATCTACAGGTTCGATTCTCTTTTAGTATCAAATAAAAAAGCCTCGTAATCATTTAATTACATGGCTTTACATTTTTCTGGTACCGCGTACGGGAAACAAGAATATATTGCATATCAATACTTTATATTAATAGTGTAAATTTTTGTGTAAATAAGACATGATAATGCAATTTAATTAGTAATAATGATTAAATAAGCTATGGCTCAACATTTTTTCATTCACATTTATTCGTATTAAGTCGTGTTCCTTCGTCAAGCTCAATGTTCCTCTAGGGATAAAAATTACAGCATATTTTGAAGAACAAAAAGTAACGTACATTTATGAATTGGCAGCAATGCAATCGAACACTTCGCTAAAAAAGAAAATTCAAAATGAAATTCGCAATATTTGATGGTAATAAAATTGAGGCTTCTAAAGGAGCTAAAGGTTTTTGCCAAAGTTGCGGAGAAGAAATGGTCGCAAAATGCGGAGAGTTTAAAATAAATCATTGGGCGCACAAAAAAATTCGCCAATGTGACACTTGGTGGGAAACCGAAACGGAATGGCATCGTGAATGGAAGGGGAATTTCCCAATTGAATGGCAAGAAATCATTCAATTTGATAGCATCACAAACGAAAAACATATAGCCGATATCCGAACAGATAAAGGTTTGGTTGTTGAATTTCAGCATTCACATATTAATCCGATTGAGCGCAGGCAACGCGAGGATTTCTACAAGAATATGATTTGGATCGTAGATGGAACGAGATTGCAAAGAGATATCCCGCGATTTATCAAAGCGCAAAAAGATTTCGTTCGGATGGACAAACCCTGGATATTTGGGATTGAATTCGCAGACGAATGTTTTCCTAAAAATTGGCTTGGTAGTTCTGTTCCAGTCATATTTGATTTCAAAGGAACAGCGGAAATAGAAAATGAAAAAAATAAAAGAACGCTGCTTTACTGTATATTTCCTATTAAAGTAGGTTGGCTGACAATATTCGCCGAAATATCTCGCAAAGCACTAGTCAAAAGCATAACTGATGGTGAATGGCAAACGAGATACGAAAATTTTATAAATGATTTGATCGAGCGTAATAAACTCAAAGCGCAACAAGCCAAACTAGAATTAGAAAGACAACAAGCGCATGCAAGGTATGAGTTTAATCAAAGGTTATTAGGACGGATATTCACAGGAGGAAGGAGACGTTTTTGAGTTTAATCAGTGCACAACCGCCAACAAACGGTTTTGGTCAAATGTGGCTGGACAAACTAATTTCAACTAACTGCAACGCCGATCTTTAGTTCTGGTTGGACGTTCAATTTTGAGCATTAATTCTTAACTCCATCTACACAAAACAATCAGCAGCGGTTTTGGGCGGACAGTTAGAAAATTCCACACCTGCCCAAAGCCCCCGACGTTTTGCTCCGTTTACCTAACTCGTGTATGGAACAGTATGAATCAGTCTTAGTTTACCGCTCTGGCAGAACTCTTCAGCAAAAAGTCAGAAGACATTTTTTGAAATGGCGTGAAAGCCAAAATCCGTCAATTCCATTGAGATGTGATAATCCTGAGTGCTATTTTCATTCGAATCCATGTATGTGGAATGGCAAAGAACTGCGATTAATTCTGGATCACAAAAATGGCGTGTGCGGAGATAATAGGCCCAAAAATCTGCAATTCCTTTGTCCCAACTGTAATTCTCAACAGCCAACTCACGGCGGGAGAAATAAAGGAAGGGTTGAACAGAGTTCTGGCGGGTTTTCAATAAAAGACTCGTCAGGCAAAAAACATTATGTGCTTCCCGTTGAATGTGGAAAGTTCAAATTAACTGGTAATGATGTAACGTTATCATATCATAAAGACGAGTCAAAGCATTAGTAACCTCTCGGCTGTTAATGCAATCGTCCCGAACGACGCATGCTACCGGGCTGCGCTACTGCCCGAAATGACAACTTCCGGTATGTGAATCTATTAAATTCTATAATACTTATCAATGCCAATGCTCATTGTGTACAAACCGCACGTTATCGTCGTACATATAACGGGTTTCATTACATTTGAACAAGTATAATTTCAGTACTCACTCTTAACTTGTTCTTCGATGATCAACCAGGATCTAAACTCATTCAGCTTGAAATGGATCAAAGAAAACCAAATCGAATTACTTTCCGATCAATACTCCGAATCCGAAGCTTTTCAGAAGATATGTGGTAGCATTCTTAATTCTAAAATATATAAAGAAGAAACCGGATCTGATCTAAAATTTATGTCTTTTCCGTTATATGGAAAAGATGGATCAATTGATCATTATTCATTTACAGATTCAAAAAGCGCCATAGTTGAGTGTAAGAAAAATAACTCGGCTAAGAATTGCATTTCGGAGATCAAAAAACTGCATAAGAAATTAGCCAATTCGCTTAGTAAAAATAATGCCACGAATACAGATTACAGTCCGTGGTTTAGGGAAAGTTTGCAAACATATATTTTCTGTACCTCCTGTAATGTTTCAAGTGCAAAAGAGTTCCATACCATCCGGGATGAGATTACTGCCATGATGTTAAACCTGGCCAACATCCAGGGTCTCTCACATTTAAAGGATCTAAAAATAGCGGTTTACTGCTGGAACAACCTTAAAGAGTGGCTAATGAGATCTGATGATCTTATGCTCGAATGGGTGAAGTCAGGTATCGAAGGGGTGGAAGAAATTTTTAAAGATGCGCGGCCGTACCAGGGGTATCATGCTTACCTGTTGTCAAGTAAGATCCCTTATTGCAGCAGAGATGAGTTTATGAACCAGCATCCGAATATTACCGATCTGCCTTCTGAAAAAAACATCTTATCAGCGTTAGTACTAAACGAGGCAGCCAATAAAAAGGGTATCATCATTCACGGCCAGGGCGGTATTGGAAAAACCCGTTTTATGCGCGAACTAGCGTTAATGGCAAAACCGGAAGGGTGGAGGTCGTATCTGGTTAGAACAACCGATGGATTCAAACAATTAAACCAGGTCTTTAAAGCTGGAGGAAAATACCTGATCCTGATTGACTACATTGAAGAATTTGAAAGGTTTTACCAGGTTATTACAAGCTTTGGAAGGGAGAGCCATAACTATAGTTTTAGATTCATTGTAAACTGCCGGAGTAGTTACTTCAAATCGAATGAAAATTATTTATCTGGCATCCTTCACCCGGTTGACATTTCCAACGCTACACCTTCAACAAAACTTTACTACAATGATCTTATCAATAAGATCATAAAAGACATTCCCAACCTAAACGACATCAACAATACCATATTTGAACACAAGCCTTCATTTGCTGTATTTATAAGGTATTTGTATGAAACCAATAAAGAACAGTATTATAACCCTGCCAAGTTTTCAGATTTTCGTACCTGGCTGGCCAGGCGGCTGGAACTTTCATTTACGGGCCACAGCAATAAAAGTTACGATAAGGATTTGGTCACTAAGATCTTTTGTTGCCTGCCTGCACATAGTACAGGACGGAATTTCCTCGAAGAAGAATACATGCCTGAAATAAACATTTTAATGACAGACGGGTGGTTTGAAAAAAAACCGTATGCTGAAAATGATCATATTCTATCCACCATCCACGATACCATAGCAGATGAATTACTGATCGATTATTTAAGCCGGTACAGTCACACACTCAATATAGCAATAGAGAACCATTGGTTTTTTGCATTAAACAGCGATCTGTTAACCGGATGTATACGCTCTTACGATAGGATAAGTGACAATGCCGTGCTATCAGGATTCAATTTTCAATCATTGCTTCAGTTATTAACTGAACGGTATCCCGACAAAATATCCCAGGCATATGTGAGTATGATATTTTCCTCACTTCTGCCTTTGGAATATCAGTTAGAGCTGCTGGTTCGTGAGTATCCTATTTTTAGTTCCATCATTGAATCAGAAGAATTCGGTTCACTTTTCTGTTATTTTTTAGAAAGGCTTCGCGAAAAGGAAATATCGGAAGAATGCAGAAGCAATCTTGAATGGATCTTCGATAAATGGTACACAGTAAACAAGGACAATTATTTCAACCAGGATTTCAGCCCTTTCCTGGTGATGGACTTGTTATTATTTCACGGTGTTACCCCAAAAAACAGCCTTATAACAGAACATTATTTACAAAATAACAGCATTAAGGATACAGATTATTTTATTTATTACTTCTGGCTCCATAATGGCGGGGAACCAGGTGTTGTAGAATGGTCGATCATCAAATGGCTTGAAATGACGACCAAAATACAAGATACCTATATCTTGGGCTTTCCGGGGACACGTGAACAAAAAGAGACACTTTTAAAGATCTTAAAAATTTTAAATGATTGGCTCAATAAATACATTAACAATAAAGAGTACAGACAACATTCATTTGCTGCTATTATAACCTGGCTTAGAGAAAGTGAACAAAAAGCAATAGCCACTTCGTATGCATATACATGGCTCGAAAACTATGGAGGCACAGACATATACGGTGGAGCCATGTTAAAAGCCTGCTTTAAGGCAGGAATTGATTGCGAAACCCTTTTACCATATACAATAAATTGGCTGAATAAATTCGTCGATACTGAATGGGCAAAAAATGTACTAAATGCGTGGTTAGATGCAGGTAGACAAACTGCTACCGCACTTCCATATATTACCAATTGGCTGAAGCAATTTGGGCATACACAGGATGCCATTGAAGTTATGATCAGTTGGTTGCAGGCAGATGGCGAAACAGATATAACAAAACAATATATTCCATACTTACTTAATGAATTTATTAACACCGAACACGCTGTTACATTAATAGGAGAATGGTTGATAAAAAGTGACGAAACAGCATTTATAGCTGATGCCGTTGAAAAATGGCAATTAACATTTGCCAATACAGAGTTTGAAGGTTTTGTACTGGCACAATGGTTGAAAGTAGGAGGTAATGTAAATATTGTAACCGATGCAGTTATAAAATGGCTGACGAAATATGTTGAGCTGGAAAATTCATATGTATTACTATTAAACTGGCTGGGTGCCGGGGGGCAACATTCCGTAATAATGCCATTCGTTGACCGGTATCTGGAACAATTTCCCGGCACTGAAAACTGGACTAAAGTTATAAACGCATGGTTTGGTTCTGGTGGTGATCATTCTTTGATAGCGTCAAGGTTTCCCAAAATGCTTGAAAAATTTGGCGACTCCTGTGAGGTCGTAAATTTATTAATATGGTGGCTTGAGTTTACAAAAGAAACATCAGTTCCTGCTTCTGCAATAACAAAATGGTTACAATTATATAGTGAAAAAGAGCAGGCAGGTCATTTGTTCATTGCCTGGATAAGTGCAGCCGGTGACAAAGAAACCATTTACCCCGCCACTAAACGATGGCTCAAAGTAAACTGGAACTCAGAGCAAACAGGGACATTAATATGTTTGTGGACGGGCGCATATGAAGATATAACTACAGTTTCTCCTTACATTATAAAGTGGATTGAAAAGTTTGATAACCTTATGACAGGTATGGTTTGTGCTATAGCGCTACATTTTGGCGAAGCACCGGATAAAGTATCAACGTATGTTAAAAACTGGCTGACAAAATATAACGAACCAACCGGCGCCATGTATTTAATTGTGTCCTGGTTAAAAGGAGGTGGTGAATTAACATTGGTGTCGGATTTTATTCCAGGTCTGTTGATTAAAACCGCAGATCAGCAGGAGGCAGGCCCTTTATTAGTATTTTGGCTGAAACGTGGTGGTGACAAAAACCTGGTATCAGATTATATTGACCCGTGGCTAAATAAATTTAACAACCTACAACTGGCAGTCGAGCTCAAGGCTGTATGGGATAAACTAAACAATATAAAACCGGACTAATTTCGTCCGGTTTTGATACATTATAAGAATATACACTTCAGAACTTTATTTACCGCACCAGTTCATATTCCGTTGCCCAACGCCACCAGCAATACCAAGCCCATTTTCTATATTATTAAACACAATTACCTTCTCCGACAAGCCATCATCGTTCTTTTCCCTGGCCATAAAGGCGCTGTAAACACGATACAGGAAAAGAAGAAATGGTATCATTCTGAAAATAAGAAACCCCATTAATATAATTTAATCGCAATCGCTTTTTCGCAATCCATTTTCATCAAGGTTCGATATACCCACCAGAGATACGAACAAAAAAGCCCCGTAAACTTTCATTCACAAGGCTTCACATTTCAGTACCCTGGATGGGAGAATTATCTAACCAGTTGTTAATTGATTTGATCGCTTTTAGTGAGTTGCCTGACTGACTTATAGACGCAACTTAAGGATAAAAGACTGGACAAATCAACATGTAAGCCATCAGAATAAAAGCCAAAAATCAATCCGATTCTTTAATTTCCCATTTTTCAGTTTTTGAATTACAGCTTACCCTTATTTTAGTTTTGCGAATTAAATACTTTTTAAATGATCTCTGGTCGTTGACAAGGATTGCATATAATTTCATAATAATTATTGTCCGGGGGATATTTCACAATGATAGGTGGGAGAGTCGTTGGGGATACATGTGAGTGCGGGAAAATGATTTTTTTCACTCGACAAGTATTATTATATTAGTCAAATATTAAATATATTTAGCTATGGGGAAAATCGGAGTAATTAGTATAAGTAGCGATTCGCTTTTCGACCCGATTCCTTTAAAGAAGTATTTTTTAATGTTTGATAAATTATACTTGGAAAATTTTGTGTTTAGCGAAATATGTGGAATGGTGCATTTAGAAGAAGGTGACTATCCAAGAGCAACAAAAAGGTTGGCCCCAATTCAGAGAATGATTTGTGGCCACAGAAATGAAAATAATTATTTTGACAACCTCGACAACATTGAAATTTTGCTCGATGCTGGGCATATTGAAGTGATTAATCTCGAGTATGCGTATAATTGCATCTCTAATATTACTATCAAACACTCCACTGATGCATTAAGTCAAGATATAAAAAAAACTTTCCCAATACCTGAAAGTTATAGAAATGCCTATGAATGCACAGGCTTTATCACTGATCTGCGAACGAGATTATTAACCCTGGTACAACAAGTGGGATATGACGAAGACATATATCCAATACTTCTTTTTCCATTTCAAAATAATATTGCTGTTAAAAAAAAGCAAGTTTTAAATTTTATATTATCAAAAATACCCGAGCCTACTGAAAGGATATCTTGGGAGCATTTACGGGAATTCAAAAGTGATCCAGACACAATGCGGAGATATTATGCCTTAATTAAATGGATAAATGACGTGGCACGGAAAGATTTCAATTTGAACGAGATTGAAGAGGAATATAATTTTCTTTACCATGAGTATGCCAATCAATACAAAATCCACAAATTGAAGCACAATCTAGGGACTATTGAAATATTTGTGACTGCTGCCATTGATTGCCTGTCTGGGCAAATGGGTATTGGTAAAATAAGTACATCTCTTTTTAGCATCTGGAAGCAGAACCTTTCTTTTTCGGAAGCAGAGACAAAATTCACGGGACGGGAAGTAGCCTATATCCACAAAGCCAACGAAAAGTTTAATTTAAAATAGCAAATAAACGCTTCCATAAAAAATATGGTACTTCCTGTTAGATGTAAAATTTGCAATATAAAACACTCGGTTCTAATTTATTACTTTAAACTGTAGTAGTCCCAGTTACTCATAAAAGTTAGTTAGATCTCCCATTAGGGATACCCAACAAAAAAGCCTCGTAAACATTCATTTACAAGACTTTACAGTCTAAGTACCCTGGATGGGAGTTGAACCCATGCCCCCATTGCCAGGAACGGGATTTTAAATGATTACCGGGCGCTTATTTACATACAAAACCCGCCAATCTTAGCGTCAAAAAGTGTAACACAAAGTGTAAATAAAAACGGTAACAAATGTGTGCACTAAATATGAATTGGTTGATGGAGACGGATAAATTAAAAATCGCCCAAACTGGCTACTGTAGCTGGTTTGGGCGATTTTTATTGTTTATATTATCTGCAAATATCTACAGGTTCGATACTCTTTTGGTACTCCAATAAAAAAGCCTCGTAATCTTTCAGTTACAAGGCTTTATATTTTGCTGGTACCGCGTACGGGATTCGAACCCGTATCACCACCGTGAAAGGGTGGTGTCCTAGCCCTTAGACGAACGCGGCTCGTTTTTGGGAGTGCAAAGATAGGGAGCCATATATTTCCCGCCAAATTTTTTCATTTTCTTTCTGGGATTTTTTTAAAAACGCCACCTGCTACTTCCCAGCCGTGCTGAATTACCCTATCTCCGGTAAATAGGCGTTCTTAAACCCCTCCTTGCACCTTAAATTAGCCTAATCCAACCACTTTCCGCGATCGCCATCATAAAACACCCTCAGTACCGCTATTTCGTTTTTCCGACCCCTCTGGAGTTTTACCAGGTTTACACTTCCTTTCTTATTTAACCGTGATCGCATACTTATCAATGCGTCAAAGGCAATTATCCAGGTCATCGCTTATCGATCCATAAACAGATCATCAGGTTCGGTAGAATACGTAGCCGAACCGGAAATTGAAGTAGCGCCTGCGCCCCATGATGATGTTCTTGTATTGACATGTGCTCACTGTAATATGTAAGTCCTTTTCAAATGGCTGGTATCACCTGTAGTCTTCTTATGCCTGCTTTCGATTATGCATATTGTTAGTAATAGATAATGGAAAATTTATATACGCAGCCTTCTATAATACCCAATTCCCTCAAGGTGTTTTACGTCAAATGATCTAACATTAACCGTTCGTAAAAAAAAATGGATCCAGGACATTCGCTTTTGTAAAACAAAAGTCTTTTTTCGTACTTTGAATAATTGTAACAACAACTGTTAAAAAGGTTTTGGTTGCTGCCAGGTACGTCCAAACCAATTCATAAACTGTTTATGTCTGATTCGTTAAATGATGAGCAACTGCTGCGTGCAATGGCAAATGGCGAACACGAGGCGCTTGAGCAACTGTACGCCCGGTACTGGCAGCATTTATTCACAGCGGCTTACAATATATTGAAAAATAAAGCGGCGTGTGAAGATATTGTGCAGGAAGCCTTTCTGCAATTATGGCAACGACGTGAAAAACTCGATATTAAGATCTCTCTGCAATCCTACCTGTTCTCCGTCGTTCGATACACTGTTTTTAAGTACATAAAAAAAGAACAGGCGCACAGCCGGGTGTTTACGAACATCGAAGAACGGTTACATTATATTACTCCCGAAGATATTGTAGTAGAGAAAAACATTCGCTCACAACTGGCTGGTATCGTAAACAGCCTTCCCGAAAAATGCCGGGAGGTCTATATTTTAAGCCGTGAAGAACAGTTAAGTCATCATGAAATTGCAAACCGGCTTAATATTTCTACCAAAACAGTTGAGAATCATATTACCATTGCATTAAAAAAAATTCGCTTCAGTATAGCCCGCCTGACGGTCGTTTTCTTCTTCACCAGTTTTTTTTAAAAATCTTTCTCTTCTATTAGGGGATATGTCTTTTTTTTGACACATACAATAAACGAAGTATTTGAACAGGGAAGCATTTTTGCAATTGATTGACAAGTTTCTGGCTGGCAAGGCATCGGCAGAAGAAGAACAGTTGCTGTACAATTACTTTGAAAGTTTTCAGCAATCATCCGGGTGGAATGAACAGGAACTGGGCCCTCATGATGCCATGGAACAAAAGCTGCTGAATAAACTCAGTCAGGCCCTCGTTAAAAAAACAGGTAGCCCTAAAGCCGGTGTATTCCGTATTGGAAAAAAATGGATGCTGGCTGCTGCTTTCCTGGCGGTGTTCATAGGTGGCTACCTGTTATGGAACATGCTCAATAAATTCCACGGCCCCGCTGCTTTGAAGGAAGTAGTTACTGGTATAGAGGAACGAAAACAGGTTCAGCTAGGGGATGGTACCGCCATATGGTTGGAACCAGGCAGCCGGTTGAGCTATCCTGAAAAATTCACTGATAGTATTCGTGAAATTACTTTTACTGGCGAAGCATTTTTTGATGTGGCTAAAAATCCCGATCGTCCTTTTATTATACATACAGGAACCATTCATACCCGGGTATTGGGTACCTCATTCACCGTAAAGGCCTATGACTCGCTGTCGCAGGAAGTAGCCGTGGTTACAGGTCGTGTTTCTGTTCAGGCCGATCGTAAAATGACCGCCGGCATGCAGCCGGTAATGGTCATACCCAATCAGAAAGCGAGCTGGAACAACAAAGACCGGCGAATTGAAAAAATACAATTATCCAGTACCTCCTATTATGCGCAAAGACGGTATGGTAAATTTATTTACCAGGGCGAAACGGTAGCTTCCGTACTGGATGATATACAGCATCAGTACAATGTGCAGTTACACTATGATCCCTCTATGAAGGCTTGTACATTTTATGGGGATTTTGATACCAGGCAGCCTGTTGGCAAAGTACTGAATTACCTGGCCACAGCCCTCAATGCGCAATTGACAAAAGAGTCCGCACAAAATACCTATCGCCTGCGGGGCGGCGGGTGTTTTTAGATGATATTATAAAACCAAAACAAACGTAACACCATGAGAGATTCCACATCTTCTTCCTGCTTCTCCGGTTCCGGTTAATTAACCACATCATATAGTTACACTGATCTGTGTACAGCATTTTAATCATGCTGTAGAGGAATTTTATTGTATAAAATAACCTGTACTTTGATATGCGCCGAGAAACACCGCAATGTTATGCCCGTCATTCAACCCCGTTTTTAAAATCCCTGCTGTTGCTGATAACGCTCGTATGCATTGCAGCAACCCATGTAAATGCCGGTCATACCGCTGACCAACAACCTGTACTGGATAAGAAAATTACCCTGCAAGCAAGGGATATTCCATTAAAAGAATGTCTCGATAAAATTGGCCGAGTAGGCAACGTATCATTTATCTACACGGGTAATTATATAATGAGCGTTGATAAGGTAAACCTGAATGTAAAAAATAAAAAGATAGGCGAGGTCTTGAACGATCTGTTCAGGCCGTTGCCGCTTTCCTATGTACTGGTAGACGAACATATTGTTATCCGCTATGATAATGGCAAGAAAACAACGAACGCTGCCACGCCCCTGGCCCCCGACCCGGTTACCGCAATGACATCACCCGTAAGCGGCTATAATTTCCCCATCCATGGGGTAATAAAAAGTGCCAAAGGTGAATTATTGAAAGGCGCCACCATATTGATCAAAGGATCCAGCATTGGCACTTCAACAAACGAAAAGGGGGAGTTTGATCTGAAAAGTGTACCAGACAATGCCGTGCTGGTTATTACCATGGTTGGTTACAAGCGTTTGGAAGTAAAAGCCAAAGCTTCAATGACTATAACCATGGAAGAAGGCGTTACCCTCGATGAAGTGGTATTTACGGGCTTTCAGCGCATCAATAAAAAGGAATTTACCGGTGCCGCTGTTACTCTGAAAGCAGATGAAATTAAAATTGATGGTCTTACCGATGTGAGCCGCATGCTGGAAGGACGCGCTGCCGGTGTATCGGTGCAGAACGTTTCCGGCACTTTTGGCGCCGCCCCTAAAATACGCATCCGCGGCGCTACGTCCATTACCGGTGAAAACAAACCACTTTGGGTAATCGATGGCGTTGTGCTCGAAGATATTGTGAACATCTCCAACGACCAGCTCTCGAACGGTGATCCAAGCACCATGTTGGGATCGGCCGTAGCCGGGTTGAACGTGAACGATATTGAAACATTCGACATTTTGAAGGATGCCGCCGCTGCCGCTCTCTATGGCGCCCGCGCCATGAACGGCGTAATTGTGATCACTACCAAAAAAGGTAAAGCCGGCAAGCCCGCGTTTTCTTATACCGGGAACTTTGGCGTTCAGTTAAAACCCACCTACGCCAATTACGACATTATGAGCTCTGCCGACCAGATGTCGGTTTATTCGGAACTCGAACGCAAAGGGATGTTGCGTTATTCCGATCTCGTGAATGCCCGTAACTCTGGCGTATATGGCAAACTGGCCAAGCTGTTACAATATCCCAACAGCGATGGCGTATTTGAAGTAGAGAATACGCCCGAGGCGCGCCAGGCCTGGTTGATGAGCTATGCCAATGCAAATACCGACTGGTTCGATATCCTGTTCCGTAATTCCTTAACGCAGGAACATACCCTCAGCGTGTCAACCGGTACCGACAAATCGCAATCCTACTTTTCTACCAGTTTTTACAACGATAATGGCTGGACGCTTGCTGATAATGTAAAGCGGTACACGGTGAATGTGCGTAACAACTATAATGTGTCCGACAAATTATCGCTGGGTTTCCTGGTGAATGGTTCTATTCGTCAGCAGCGGGCGCCCGGTACCGAAGACCGCAAGGCCAACCCCGTGGAAGGGAGATACAGTCGTGATTTCGACATCAACCCGTTCAGCTATTCCCTTAATACAAGCCGCTTACTCACCGCTTATGAGCAAAATGGCGAGCTGGCTTATTTTACCCGTGATTTCACGCCCTTCAATATCATAAATGAGAGCAAAACAAATTATATAAAACTGAACGTAGCCGATTTCAAACTGCAAACGAATATCAGCTATAAGATATCGCCCTCGCTTACCTATGATTTTATCGGGGCCTTACGGTACGCCAAAACTTCTGAAGAACATGAAGTACTGGAAACTTCAAACCAGGCTGGAGCTCATCGTTCCGCCGCTACTTCAATCATCCAGGATGCAAATCCCTTTCTGTACAGGGACCCTGATAATATCAGTGCGCAACCTGTTGTTGTATTGCCTTACGGAGGCTTCTATAAAACCCGTAACCGGCAGTTGCTGAACTATACCTTCCGCAACATGATCACATACCGCAAGTCGTTCAACGACGATGATCATATCATTAACATCCTGGCCGGACAGGAAGTAAAATATGCCGACCGCCAAATGGCTAACGATGTTGGCGTGGGTTATCAATATAGTAATGGCGGTGTGGCTTATGTCGATTACCGCTTTATCAAAAAAATGACCGAAGGAAATAATGCCTACTATGGTCTTAGCAAAGAACGCGACCGGTTTGTGGCTTTTTTTGCCAACGGTTCTTATACATATAAAGGCCGGTATGTTTTATCCGGTACGTTGCGCGACGATGGTTCCAACAGGCTCGGTTCTTCCCCAAGGGCACGCTGGCTGCCCACCTGGACGGTATCTGGCGCCTGGAATGTCGATCGCGAAAAGTTCATGGAAAATGTAAGTATGGTAAGTCACCTTACCCTGAAAAGCAGTTATGGGTTGAACGCCAGCATTGGTGATGCCACCAATAGCACGGCCATTTTACGTACCGAAATAACCAATCGTCATTACCTGACCGATCAGCAAACGGCCATCAGCATCAAGAACCTGGAGAATGCCGATTTGACCTGGGAAAAGAAATATGAGTGGAACCTGGGCGCCGATGCAGGTTTATTCAGAGAGCGCCTGTACTTCACAGCCGATGTGTACAACCGCCGCAGCTTTGACCTGATACACCTTATTAAAACAGCAGGCATTGGCGGTGAAACATTCAAAACAGCCAACTATGCCGATATGAAATCGAATGGTGTGGATATCTCCATCGGCGGCAAGATCATCAATTCACGCAACTGGAACTGGAGCAGTTCAATCGTCTTTGGTTATAATACCACTAAGATTACCAATGCCAAAAATCAACCCATGATCTTTGACCTGGTAAAGCAGGAGGGTGGGGCCAAAGAAGGCAACGCCGTTCGTGGATTGTATTCCATTGAAAACGCCGGTCTCGATCCGTACAACGGGTTGCCCCTGTTTACCAGCGATAAAGGAGCGAGCGACTATGGCGTGTACATGCAAAGCCTCAATACTGATTACCTGAAATACGAAGGCTCTGTTGATCCTGTTTATACCGGTGGCTGGAGCAATACCGTTCGGTTCAAACAGTTTTCCGTCAACGCCCTCGTTACATACCAGGCAGGCAACACGATCAGGCTGTCCCCTGTATACAATGCCGGCTATAGCGACCTGGCCGCCCTGCCCGGCGAATTCAAACGTCGCTGGTCGTTGCCCGGTGATGATCAAATCACCAATATCCCCAGCGTGGCCATGTTGTATGTACAAAACAAACTAAACAACGATACGAAATACCCGTATAACAATTATAACTATTCGCACGATCGTACAGCGGATGGCGGATTTGTTCGCCTCAAAGCGGTTAGTCTGTCATATTCTCTGCCGGCAACCATGATCAATAAGATCGGGTTCAAAACAGCCAGCTTTACAGCAGTAGGGAACAACCTCTGGCTTATTTATGCCGACGAACGCCTGCAGGGCCAGGACCCCGAATTCTTTAATACCGGCGGGGTGGCAATGCCGATCAACAAACAGGTTACATTTTCATTGAAACTCGGGCTTTAAACCTAAACTATTTTTTACTATGAGAAAGCATATCATATATATGTTAGTGGCGGCGGGTGCGGTTACAGCTATTACAGGATGTAAGAAATTTCTGGAAACATTGCCCGATAACCGGACAGTAGTGACCACACCCGAACAGGTCGCGCAGTTACTGACCACCGCTTATCCTAACCGCAGTTATCTTCCTTTTTGCGAAGCCATGTCAGATAATGCAGAAGATAAAGGCAATACTACGCTGTATGCCGATCCCAATACCAATGCGGTCAACGCACAATCTTATAAATGGCAGGATGTACAGTTTCAGGAACATGACAGTCCCGAAGGGTATTTTCATGCCTGTTACAATGCCATTGCGGCCGCCAACCAGGCGCTGGAATATTCATTAGGCCCTGATTCGGCTAAATACCGGGCACAACGGGGTGAAGCACTGGTGGCCAGAGCGTATGCCCATTTTATGCTGGTTACGCTGTTTGCCAAACCCTACGACCCGGCTTCTGCAGCCAGCGACCCTGGTATACCATATGTTACCTCGGTGGAAAAACATGCGTTTGTAAATTATGAACGCGGCACGGTGCAGTCGGTTTACGAAAACATAGAAACGGACCTGAAAGCCGGCCTGCCATTGATAGCGGATAAACTGTATGGTGATGCGCCCAAATTCCATTTCACTCAGCAGGCTGCCCATGCTTTTGCCACCCGGTTTTATTTGTTCAAACGCGATTATAATCAGGTGATCGCCCACGCCACCGAGGTATTTGGCAGTGCTGTTGTGGCCAACCTTTTGCGCAACTGGAACGGTACTTCCGCCGCTACCAATCCCATAGGGTATAGTGCCAGCGTGCTCGGCTTTTATGGCCTGCAGGCGCTTTATACAAAGGCTACCGAAAGTTCAAACATCCTTTTGCAGGAAGCCTATTCGGTATGGGGCGGCAGCTACTACTCTTACCGCTATGGATATGGCAACAAGGTATTTGCCCAGTTTTATTCAAACCTCAACGTTACCGGCGGCACCCTGGCCATCGCTTATAACACTTATGGCGCCACGCCGCAGTATTATAACGTGCCTAAGTTTTATGAAAGCACCAAAGATGACAAACAATATGCGGTGATCCCATTGTTCAGTATGGAAGAAGTGCTGTTCAGTAGGGCCGAGGCCTATGCCCGCCTGGGAAACTATCCTTCGGCGGTTGCTGACCTCAATAACTGGATCAGCAAAAACGTACGTAATTACGCTGCTGGCACGCATAACATTTCTACCGTAAAAGCGGTGAATTTTTATGCGCCCGTCACCGCCGATACTACCGGCTCGCTGGTGAATGCCACCTTGTTCTTTAAGCGGGTTTCGTATATCCATGAAGGATTAAGATGGTTCGATATACTGCGGTTGAAAATAGGGGTAAAACATGAGTATTTTACCGGCGGCTCCGATTCATTACCACCCAATGATAACAGAAGACTGTTGCAATTGCCACAGGAAGTGGTAAAGGCTGGAATGGAAATGAACCCGCGATAATCAAACCTTGAAACGTAAATCAAAAACAGTACACAATGAACCAATTGTTTAAAATAAGCCTGGCTGTCATAGCGGTACTTACGTTGGCAACAGCGTGCAGGAAGGAGGAGAATGGCAGCCTGAGCACCACGCCTAATGGACTGGGTGGCGATAGCTGGACAAAAAACAACATTGATAAATGGATCTACGACAGCCTTACAGTACCTTTTAATATTGCCGTTAAATACCGCTGGGATGCCTGGGAACTGGAGCTTGATAAAACCCTGGTGCCGTCTGATACATCGAAAGTAATACCTGCTCTGCAGGGTATAAAGGCTGTAGGCCTGGTACCGTATATTCAACAAACAGGGAATGCCGATCTGTTGCGCCGGTATGCCCCCAAAAACTTTGTGCTGGTAGGCAGCCCGCAGTACAACTACAACGGTAGCATAACATTGGGACAGGCAGAAGGCGGTACCAAGATCACCATGTACCTCATCAATTATTTTAGCCGGCTTAAGAAAGACAGCGCCAGCTTTAAACAAATGGTCCATACCATTCATCACGAATTGGGACACATACTGCACCAGAACGTTATGTTTTCTACCAATTACCGCACTATCACCGGGGGGTATACGGCCACGTGGTTCAATGTATCGGATGCATCGGCCCGTACACAGGGATTTATAACCGCCTATGCCATGGCAGCACCGGAAGAAGACTTTGTAGAAATGATCAGCACTATGCTGATAGGCGGTCCAAATGGACCGACCGGGTACGACAATTATGAAAAATTGATTGCCCAGGCCGGTGCCACCACCTCCACCCCATACCTTAACATTAAGGCCAAAGAGGCCGTTGTGGTGGATTATTTTGCAAAAACGTGGAAGATTGACTTCTATGGCCTGCAGGCAAAATGCCGTGCTGCGCTGGCTGGTTTCTTACAATAGGTATCACTCATTAATAAAATTATTATGACAAGAATATTGCCTTTAATAACTATCATGGCCCTGCTGGTAGCGGGTTGCCAGAAAAAGGCCGATTACCTACTGGGCAAAACACCTGATGAACGGTTAGCGGAAGCGCTGGCTAAATACCAGGACGTGCTTGTAAAAGCGCCGTATGGCTGGAAAGTAGTGGTATATGCAAAGGGACTGGAATCTACCTTCAAAATCAGCTCGGCCTTTTCTTACTATATGAAGTTTAACGACAGCAACTTCGTGACTATGTATTCCGACTTTGATACCCTTACGTCTTCAGTAGCTAAAACCAGTGGATACCGGTTAAAAGCCTTGCAACGCCCGTCCATTGAATTTGATTCTTACGGATATATTCACCTGCCCTGCGACCCTGACCCGTCTGTTTCAAAAAGCCCGGTAGCCAGCGAAGGCGGCGGCTATGGCTGGGGAACAGATTTTGATTTTTCATTTGCTGATAATGTTAGTCCTGATCAACTGGGCGATACCATTCACCTGATGGGTAATTTCAATCAAAGTCCGGCCGTTATGGTAAAAGCCACCAAAGCCGAACAGGATGCGTATAACCAGCAAGGCTTAAGAAAAGCGATGGTGCTCGACAGGATATTGAATTATTATAAAAGAATAACACTGGGCAGCACTTCGTATGAAATAACCCCTGGTACAGGATCAAAAAGCGCCTTCTTTAAATGGCTTGATGCGTCTGGCAACCTGACCTCATCAGCCACTAACCCTTATTATTATACACTTGATGGGGTATATTTTCTCACTCCTATAACGGCTGGATCGCAAACGATAAAAAGCATTGAAAAAATCGTCTTCAACGATGTGACCAATTCAGCCACCGTGGAGGTCAATGGAACAGCTGGCACCCTGGTTGGCGCCATTGTATCGATAAAAACGGATACTACAGCGCCTTATCGCTGGTGGAAATACTCGGTTGACCAGAACACTTATTACCGGTCCGGCAGTGCCTTTCATGTAAACGGGGTGGATGATTATTATGGGGCTACCAAGGTTGCCAGTTATAATTACATGTTATTCTGGGCCAATTACAATGCCTCTTACGATGCGTTTGTAGGTTATGTTGGAACTGGAATAATAGGAGCGGCCACCAGTCGACCGCCAACACCACCGGCCACGTCTACAACAACCTCTACTTTTACTACTGATGGCAGAATTATATTTCGCAACTTTGGTTCCTTTGGTGCTGCCACATCCATATTCAACACAACAATAAAAGCACAGGTCTTAAGCACCAGCGGTTATTACCTGGTACAGATCGGTCCGGCAATGTATGACATGGTCAGCGCACTGGATGCAAAAGCGTGGATCAGATGGGCTATGTAGGTTAAGTTTTTAAAAAGCTGCCCTCCAGTAACGGGCAGCTTTTTATTTTTCAAATTTTTGTGCAAATTCAATCCCTATTACCCGCCCTGCCCATTAACGAAATGTTAATGGGCTTTCTTGTTGTTGCGTGTTTTCTTCCGCTATGTTCCATTTTCTTTCAAATTGTAATAGGTTGCTTTTTGTGACGCTTTTGTAAAAAGTAGGATAATCTTCGTAAGTTAATGGCCGCTATAAGTTTAGCCGCCATGTACCCCCACCTCCGGTGGAAATTCCGCTGTATGGCGCTTCACAACACAAATTTCATAAACCCAATTACCCACAAAATTGTACCTTAGCCCCCGCAATTTTTAACTAATAAAATATTAGATCATGAGCACAGTTAAAGTGGCGATCAACGGTTTTGGTCGTATCGGCCGGTTGGTATACCGCCAGATTTATAAAATGGATGGCATAGAAGTAGTAGCTATCAATGACCTTACAAGCCCCAAAGTTTTAGCGCACCTCCTTAAATATGATAGCGCTCAGGGCCGTTTCGACGCTGATGTAAAAAGTACTGAAAACTCTATTATAGTAAATGGCGACGAAGTAAAGATCTACGCACAAAAAGATCCCGCTCAAATTCCCTGGGGTCAGCATGAAGTAGATGTTGTACTGGAATGTACCGGTTTCTTCACCGATAAGGCAAAAGCCGAAGCCCACATTACCGCTGGAGCCAAAAGAGTAGTAATTTCTGCACCTGCTACCGGTGATCTGAAAACCATCGTATTCAACGTTAACCACAGTATTCTGGATGGTACTGAAACAGTGATCAGCTGCGCAAGCTGTACTACCAACTGTTTAGCTCCTATGGCTCAGGTACTTGATGAAAAATTCGGTATCGTGAACGGTCTTATGACCACCATCCACGCGTATACGAACGATCAGAACACCCAGGATGCGCCGCACCCTAAAGGTGACCTGCGTCGCGCCCGCGCTGCTGCTCAAAACATCGTTCCTAACAGCACCGGTGCTGCTAAAGCAATCGGACTTGTATTACCTAACCTGAAAGGCAAACTGGATGGTTCTGCGCAACGTGTACCTGTTTTGACCGGTTCTTTAACTGAAGTAACTGCCGTTTTAGGAAAGAAAACATCTGTTGAAGAAGTGAACGCTGCTATGAAAGCTGCTTCCAACGAAAGCTTTGGTTATACCGAAGACGAGATCGTTAGCAGTGATATCGTTGGCATCACCTATGGTTCTTATTTCGATGGTACTCAAACCCGCGTTCAAACTGTAGGCGATATCCAAATGGTTCGTACAGTTAGCTGGTACGATAACGAAATGAGCTATGTAAGCCAACTGGTTCGCACTGTGAACTTCTTTGCAAAACTGATCAACAAAGGCGCTGCAAAAGAAAAAGTAAAAGCTTAATATATAACCGCAGGATTAGTACTTGCTACATCCTGATTAACCACAAAGCTGTTGAAAGCGGGTAACGCCAGGAGAAACCCTAAGTCGCCCTCTGCTGTCAATATACTTTGTGGTTAACTTTTTTAAAAACTACTTCTTCATGTCTACATTCAGCCAATATAATTTCAACGGTCAGAAAGCGCTGATCCGGGTTGATTTTAACGTGCCGCTTGACAAAAAAACATTAGCTATTACCGACGACACCCGCATGACCGCGGCTGTGCCCACTATTAAAAAAATACTGGGCGACGGTGGTAGTGTGATCCTCATGAGCCATTTGGGTCGCCCCAAAGAAGGCCCCGAAGACAAATCTTCATTGAAACACCTGGTAAGCCATTTGTCAAAATTGCTTGGCATCAACATATTATTTGCTGATGATTGCATTGGCAAAGATGCTTTTGACAAAGCGGCTGCCTTACAACCTGGCCAGGTATTGTTGCTGGAAAACCTTCGTTTTTATAAGGAAGAAGAAAAAGGCGATACCGGTTTTGCTGAAAAGTTAAGCAAGCTGGGCGATGTATATGTGAACGATGCTTTTGGTACGGCTCACCGGGCGCATGCTTCTACAGCTGTGATCGCGCAATTCTTTGCCCGTGAAAAAAGGATGTTCGGTTTGCTGATGGAAAGCGAAGTGAAGAGTGCGGAAAAAGTAATGCACAGTGCAGAAAAACCATTTACCGCCATCATTGGCGGCGCCAAAGTTTCTGATAAAATTCTCATCATCGAAAACCTGCTCGACAGGGCTACCGATATCATCATCGGCGGTGGTATGGCATATACGTTTGAAAAAGCCCAGGGCGGTATCATTGGTAACTCCCTGTGCGAAGACGATCGCCTGGAAATGGCCCGCGAACTGTTGAAAAAAGCGGAAGCCAAAGGGGTATGCCTGCATTTTCCTTCCGATTCTGTGATCGCGGATAAATTCGATGCCAATGCGCTTACTTCCAATGCGCCCAGCAATCATATTCCCGATGGCTGGATGGGACTCGATATTGGTCCGAACGCCTGCACCCAGTTTGCCAATGTTATCAAACGGTCAAAAACCATTTTATGGAATGGCCCTATGGGCGTTTTTGAAATGGATAAGTTTCAGCATGGTACCAAAACCATTGCTACCGCTGTAGCGGAGGCAACCCAGGATGGTGCTTTCTCCCTGGTAGGCGGCGGCGATTCTGTGGCTGCTGTTAACCTGTTTGGCTATACCGACCAGGTGAGTTATGTATCTACCGGCGGCGGCGCTATGCTCGAATTCTTTGAAGGAAAAGAATTGCCCGGCATTGCTGCGATAAAGCAATAAATTCACTTACTTTACATAAGAAAATGCCACGTACCGCAAGGGGCGTGGCATTTTCTTTTTAGTCATGGCATGGTTTTGTGGTTGAAAATGAATTGGATTTCCTGCTGTCAAAAATGAGGAACTATGAGAAAGTACTTTTATTCGCTCTTTATTGCTGTTATCGTATTGGGATTGGCTTCCTGTCAAAAAGAAATTAATGGGGAAGATATAACACCCCCCGGTGGCGGGCCTGTCCCGGGCGATACCATTCCCAACAATACCAATACGGAAGTGGGCGTCTGGAATTTTGTTTCGGTCAGCGGTACGGTTTCTCAAACAGCAGAGCTCTCCCAGGCCGGCAGTTCCATAAAAGGCGTTACTGCCACCAGTTTTACTTCTCAGAATAATGCCGGCACAGTTACCTTCGATAATGTTACCATGACGGCCAGCGGCGTAACCTTTAACGTAAATACTTCCGCAAAAACATATGTTTATATGAATGGGTCGTTGTACGATTCCGTGCAAACCCCTTTCAATCAAACGGTTCCCCCGCAAAACGCTACCTCCGGGTATAAAAAAATAGGCACCGACTCCCTGAATTTTCAGGATGGCGGGTTTCTCGATGTGCTTACCGGCGGTTTATTGCCTTCAGCGCCATCCGGCTGCAAAATCACATTTGCAGGTAATGTCATGAAAATGACGATTGTATACGATACTGTTACTACGCAGGACTACCAGGGCATCCCGGCAAAATTGACCATTCATTCCGTATTGGTTGCCACCTTGCAAAAGCGCTGACAAGTAAGGGATTTAACTTCTTTGCAACGAAAGAACTATCGTATTTGTCTTATAATGGTTGAAATACTCAGGGTGAAATAGTATTTTTGCCCGTGCTTTTCTGCCCTAACCAAAACTAAAGTAGCGTTTATGAGAAAGATAGCCCCTTACCTGTTCATCGGTTGTGTTTTACTGGTATTGGTTTCCTGTTCAAAAGAAAAAAGTATCGATACATCTGAACATGCGCCTGGCACTGGTACAGGTAGTGCCGTTGGCAAATCAGAAAAAGGCGTCTGGAAATTTCTTTCCATGAGGGGCATCACTTCGGCAACCGTTGAATTCACTCAATTTGGCGATGCCCAAAAATATGTCACCCTCAGCGATTATACTTCCACCAATAATGCAGGTACCGTTACGTTCGACGGTTCTACGATGACCGGCACTGGGTTAACCTATACAATTGATGGCATAGCCAAGACATACATCTATACCAATGGCGTAGTAGAAGATTCTCTTGAACTCCCGTTTGGCGGAACGATGCCGCCCACCAATTCAACGGCCAGCTATAAAAAGATCGGTTCCGATTCAATATATGTTCAATCCGGCGGATTTACCAGTGTAGGTACTGGTGGAACAACGCAGGCCAGTTCAGGCGGCTACAAGCTGGCATGGGATGGCGATAAAATGACCATGACGTCGGCAGTTGTCATTAGTAAAATTGACGTTAGCACGGGTGTTTCGCAAAAAATTACCCAGCGCGCCACCCAGATCATTACACTGCAAAAACAATAAAGGTTACTGGTTTTGCCCCGGCCCGTCGGGGCAACCTTCAACCTGTTTACCTGTTAACTCGTCAACGTATTAACTTGTCAACTATTTCTTCGATACCTCTATAATCTTGTCATCGCTTCCGTTATCTGTACAAACGTATACTTTACCCTCAGGCGAAATACATACATCGCGCATGCGGCCGTATTTGTTGGTGTAGAATTCGAATACACTGTCGATACCGATACAGTGGTATTATCATCGTTCTCGTCAGCACATAACAAGAACCGCGATGCATAAACAACTGTATACTATTAATTGTTTCATAAAATAAGATTTTGCAACTCAGGTGTAACGAAAACCATGCCGCTACGACTAAATGAATGCACTGTTGATAATGTACCAACAGGGTGGCGCATTTTAGGCGCCCGAAACGACCCGCCTTCTTAACAGTTTGTGAATCATTGAAATGATAGGCGGGTTGTAGTAAAAAATTGTACATTTATAATACATAAAACTCTAAATTGATATGAAATCTCGTAATCTGATCCTCATCATTGTGCTGGCTGGTATTTTAATATTAGGTGGTTGTGGATGCGGTGGATATAACAAAATGATCAGCCTCGATGAGAATGTAAAGAACAAATGGAACAATGTGCAGAGCGATTACCAACGGCGCGCCGATTTGATCCCTAACCTCGTTAGTACCGTAAAGGGAGCCGCCAATTTTGAGACGACTACGTTGACGCAGGTCATTGAAGCAAGGGCAAAAGCGACTTCTATGAATGTTAATGCCGAAAATTTGACGCCTGAAAAAATACAGCAATTTCAACAGGCGCAGGGCCAGTTAAGCGGTGCACTAAGCAGATTGCTGGTGGTAGCAGAACAATATCCCACATTACAGGCCACACAAAGTTTCAGGGACCTGCAAGCGCAGTTGGAAGGAACGGAAAACCGGATCAAAGTATCCCGTAACGACTTTAATACTTCAGTACAGGAATATAATTCTGTTGTTCGTCGTTTTCCCAATAATTTATTTGCCGGTATGTTTGGATTCCGAGTAAAAGAAGGATTCAAAGCAGATGCAGGTTCTGAAAAAGCGCCTAAAGTTGAATTCTAAAAAATAGTATACATGGCATTTTTCCCCTTTGCTAAAAGAAAAGAGTTTTTCTCGAAAGACGAACAGGATCGTATCATAAACGCCATTCGCCAGGCCGAACAACAAACCAGTGGTGAAATTCGGATATACACCGAAAGCCGCTGCCGTTTTGTTGATCCCCTGGACAGGGCTGCGGAAATTTTCTGGGGTCTTAAAATGGATGCTACCAAAGACCGCAACGGCGTATTGGTATACATTGCTATGAAAGACCACCAGTTTGCTATTCTTGCCGACCAGGGTATTCACGAAAGGGTTGGGCAGGCATTCTGGAACCAGGAAGTCGCGGTCATGAGCACACACTTTAAAAATGCCCACCCTGCTGAGGCTATTGAAGCGGTGGTGAACGATATCGGCGTGGCTTTAAAAACCCATTTTCCTTACGATCGTGCAAGCGATAAAAATGAATTACCCGATGACATGGTGTTTGGGAAGTAATATTGATTGTTGCAGGTTGTTCCGCAATGCGGAATAACCCCAATCGGTAATTAATGATAATCTGAAGGGTATTATATCTATAGAAATGACAGGTAAATTGAAACTTCTTTTCGCATCGGTGTTATTGTTTGTGTCGTTTTTTGCGTCGGCACAAAATATCCCCGCCCGACCGAATCCCCCCAGGCTGGTAAATGACTTTGCGGGTGTATTATCACCGTCAGAGGCTCAACAGCTGGAACAGCAATTGATCGCTTACGATGATAGCACCAGTAACCAGGTGGCCATTGTTCTCGTTAAAACGCTCAACGATTATCCCATTGAAGAATATGCGTTGAAATTATTTCGTGAATGGGGCGTTGGAAATAAAAAGACCAATAATGGTGTTGTAATTATAGCCGCAATTGATGACAGAAAGATACGTATTGAAGTAGGCTATGGTCTGGAAGGGGCCATACCTGATATTACGGCCAATCATATTATTCAGAATGATATAGCACCCAGCTTCCGCTCGGGTGATTATTATGAAGGGTTATCAAAAGCAAGCAACTCTATCATTAAAGCAGCTGCCGGTGAATACACAGCACCTGCCAATTACCGGAAGAAAAAAGGCAGCGGTAGTATCTTGCCATTCGGGTTTCTTATTTTCATAGTCATCATGGTAGTGCTCTTTGGCGGTAACAACCGGGGCGGCGGTGGTGGGTTCATGAGTCGTCGGGGTTCTGGCTGGTTAGGCCCCTTTATTTTGGGTAGCATGCTCGGTCGCGGTAGTAGTGGAAGTAGCTGGGGCGGTGGAGGCGGCGGCTGGTCTGGCGGCGGTGGCGGAGGGTTTGGCGGTTTTGGTGGTGGTAGCAGTGGTGGCGGTGGCGCCAGTGGCTCGTGGTAGTTTGTGGTTTATGGTTTATCGTTTATAGTTGCTCCGTGCTTTGAGATTTTCTAACTAATTGAATTCCTATTAAACTGGTAACTGAAAAAGAGTAACAAGTAACTAAAATAAAACAGGCTGTCTATATATAGACAGCCTGTTCAATTATCGGTTAACAACAAACCATAAACAACAAACTAGAAACCCTTTTTGTCTCCTTCTATCTTCGATTTGATGTAGTCAATCTGTTCCTGGAAACTGCTTTTATCAGAAGCTGCAACGCTGGCGGCCGACTTCTTATTAATAACCCCGGTCAGCAGATTATTTACATAAGGCGTTAAGCCGTAAGCTGCCAGTGCATCCCGGAATTCGATCGCCATATCAACACCTTGTTTTACCTTTTTCGTGTCTTTCACCACACCTAAAAACTCACAGAAAGGTTGCAGCAGGTTGAATTTTGCTTGTGACAGTGGCATATCATCGAATGCTTTGGCAATGATGTCAAAACTATTTTCATCCCCCGATCTAACCAATATCGTGGTCATCGATTCTACCAGTTTGCCTTTGGCGGGGTATTTCGCCAGGCGTTTGGCCTCTGCCACGGCAGCGGCGCTATCCAATTTGAACAACGCATCCAGCGCGGTGCCGGCTACTGTATAAGATGAATCATTTACATTCTTGGTGAAAAGCGATTTGTAAGCACCGTTGTTGTATTGCGCTAGAGCCGCCAGCGCGCTGGCGCGCACAGTTGATTTGGGATCTTTCTGAGCAATTTCAGTCAGTATAGGTTCTGCCTTTTTCCGCACCGTTTCATTTTTCATATCCAGCTTGCCCATAGCGAAACCGCGCAATCCATGGTATTTATCTTTTAAAGCCAGGAACATCAGGTCCTGCGCTTTGGGATCGTCCTGGTTGCGGCTGGCAAAGTCAATAGCCTCGCGGCGATCGAGGTACAAGCCGGCATATTTATACTGGTGAATAAAATTATCCAGGGTCTTGTTGTCTTTTTTCTCAACCAGTAAAGTTTTTTGGCCATCAACATTCACCAGGTCGGGGCGGGTGGTGTAGCTGAAGGTAAACGTGTCTGCTTTGTCGTTTACCCAAACATTATGACGAATTTTTGTAGCGCCATTATATATATCGATCGCAATGGGTAAAGTGAATACTTTGTCGCCGGCTTGTGTTTGTTTTACGATCACCTGCACTTTTTTGGCGTTATCGTCATACACATAGTCTATAGCGAGTTTCGGATGACCGGCGCCAAAATACCATTGGTTCCAGAACCAGTTCATGTCTTTACCGGTTACTTCTTCAAAGGCCAGGCGCAACTGGTGTGCTTCGGCCGATTTGAATTTATTGGTAGTGAGGTATACATTCAACGACTTGAAGAAAGCGCTGTCGCCTACATAGCTGCGCAGCATGTTTAAAATACGGCCGCCTTTGTTATAGCTAACGGCGTCAAACATGGCTTCCTTATCATTATAATAAAAGCGAACCAGGTCTTTTTTCTCACTTTGGCTTTGAATATAGCCTTGCATGTCGCCATAGTTTTGCGCATCGCCGGCATCTTTACCATATTTATATTCATCCCACAGGGTTTCGCTGTAGTTGGCAAAAGATTCATTCAGGGTGAGGTTGCTCCAGCTTTCGCAGGTAACCAGGTCGCCGAACCATTGGTGAAACAGTTCGTGGGCAATGGTGCTTTCCCAGCTATTGCCATCGATCAGTTCGCGGGCGTCTTGCTGGGCGCTTTCCTGGTGCAGGGTAGCCGTGGTGTTTTCCATGGCGCCGCTTACATAATCACGGCCAACGATCTGAGCGTATTTTACCCAGGGATATTCAACGCCTAATATTTTCGAATAAAAGCCCATCATTTCAGGGGTATGGCCAAATATCTTTTTAGCTACGCCGGCGTATTCTTTTTCTACATAATAATTTACTTCTTTGCCTTTGTACGAGTCTTTGACAATGCTATAATCTCCAACACCCATAAAGAACAGGTAAGGTGCATGCGGCAGGTCCATTTTCCAGGCATCGGTACGTGTTCCATCGGCATTGGTCTTTTGAGATACCAGTTTACCATTCGAGAGGGTAACATATTTGGCCGGAACGGTCATGCTGAATTCGTTGGTGGTTTTCTGGTCGGGCTTGTCGATAGTGGGGCACCATACAGAAGTAGCTTCGGTTTCGCCTTGCGTCCATATCTGGCTGGGTTTATCTTTTTCTTCTCCTTTAGGATTTATAAAATACAATCCCTTGGCATCGGTAATAGCGGCGCTGCCCTGAACTTTCACTTCATCAGGTTTAGCGGTGTATTCAATATATATGGTATATTTTTCGCCGCCTTTGTAACTTTTATCGAGGTGGATGTCGAGGTTCCATCCGTTATAATCGTATTTGAGGGGTTGTGAAGAAGCTCCTTTCACAATGGCCACTTTGTGAATTTCCATACCCTTGGCGTCCAATGTCAACGAATCGGTAGGGTAGAAGTGGGGGGCCAGGGTTATCCAGGCCTTTCCGTTCATATACGATTTGCTGAAATCGAATTTAACATCCAGTTTGGTATGAACCAGGTCGTTAATGCGTGGGTAACTTTCCCGGTACACTTTTTTCCATGTTGTGTCCGGGGTCGCCTCCTCCTGTTGTTGTGCCCACAGGCCGGGCAGTATTCCCAAGGCTAGTATGACTAATGAAAGCTTCTTCATATTAAAAATTAAAATTTAAGACCGTAAAGATAGGAGGGAGGGTGCTTAATAAATGTAAAAATTAGTATAAGTGGCTGTAGTAAAAAGGCAAATGTTTAGATTTGCTTTTATGGACAATCCTTACCGCGTTATAAAACTGCTTGTTTTTGTAACAGGGTTTTGTATAGTTTCATGTACAACAGCACTGGCACAGCAGTCTTTATTCGTCTATTTGCAAACGGAAAACCCGCAACCTTTCTATGTGCAAATAGGGGATAAGGTGTATAGTTCTTCGCCCATAGGACACCTTATTATTTCGGGCCTGCCCGATAATACCTGTAATTTCGAGATCGGCTTTCCGCAGCATACCGCTCAGCCTCAGCGATTTTCGATCCCCTTGCGTAATAAAGATCATGGTTTTCAACTTGTTAAAAGCGGTTCCCGTGGTTGGGCCCTGCGCGATCTGCAGTCCGATGAAACCATAAAACCATTGAAGGAAGCAGGAAACAGTTCCCTGTTGTATGGCGAACGCAAAAAAGATGATGCTTTTGCCACCCTGATGGCTGCCGTGGTAAATGATTCTGCCGTTTTGTACACATCTATAGTAAAAAAGGAAGACGATGTGGTGCCTACCCTGGCAACGAATACCGAAACGAAGTCGCCGGAAAAGCAGCCTGTTGTTAAAACTGAAGAGAAACTGATACCAACCATAGATACGGCAGTAAGCGTGAAAAAAGTGGAAGCGGTTACCGTTACCACGCCACCCCCGCCTGTTGAAACGGCCAGCCAGGTAAATACAGGACCCATTGCCCGTGATACCGCCCTGGTGACAAAATATGACCCTAAAGAAAAAGGGTTGAATGAAAAGGCGGAAAAGCCAAAGGATGGAGTCGTTAAAATTCAACAACAGACCAAAGACGGCGAAACCAAAATGGTGTTTGTAGATAGCAGTGAATCGCCGGCCAATGTGGTGACCGTTTATATAGCAGACGAAAAAAAGCCTGTTGTGGACAAGGCGGCAATTTCAACCCAGGCGCCGGCCCAACCACCCGTAGACAATAACCCGGTAACCGCTGTTGTGAAACCGGAAGCAAAGCAGGAGCCGGTGTTGCAGGATTCTGGCAGAGTTATTAAAGCGCTACCCCAGGCCAAACTGGAAGTAGCAGAGCCCGTAAAAAAGGAAGAGAACATCGCCCGGAATACTGAAAAGACTACGCCCGCTGTATCTAAAGAAGAAATTGCAGAACAAATAAAGAAAGAAACCTGGCGGTCGGCTAATGAAAAGAAAGCCTCACCAACCGATACAGTAACCATCATATTGGAATCGCGGCAAATGAAAACCGGCGTTACGTCTGCGGATGAAGCGGTTAAACCTTTGTACCGGCCGAAATCGGAAACAAAACCAGCAGTAGAGAAACCTGTTGCGCCGCCTGATACGACTGTTATACAAATAACTACCCCTGCAAGGCAGGTGGTGGAAGAAGCACCTAAAACCGTTACCCCAAAACTGGTTACGGAAGAAAAAGAGGTGGTGAAGCAGGAGCCCGTAAAACCGGCCATGGAGGAAAAACAGGTTAAAACGGAACCTGTAAAATCGGTGGTGGCTGATTTCCCTGTACAAAAAGCCTATGAGCCGGTAGCGGTTAAAAATGATAATAAAGAAGAAGAACCGGTAAAACAACCAACTCCCAAAGCGGTCTTAGAGTCCAAACCAGCCGTAGATGCTGAAAAAAAGACGGTAGCAGAACCGGTTACCCAAAAAGATACAGCAATTGTGAAACCAGACAATCAGCCTGCGGTTACGAAAACCAAACCAGCCGAGCCGGAAAAGCCTAAGACGGTTGAACCGGAAAAGAAAGCGGAAACAGGCAGTAAGCTGGTTATGATCAATTCAGATTGTGTAAAGCTGGCCACTGATAACGATGTAGACAAAATGCGGGTAAAGATGTTGCCCGAAACCGACCTGCAAAAGAAGCTGACCGTTGCTAATAAGTTTTTCAAAACCATGTGTTTATATGCCAGGCAAGTAAAGGCTTTGTCAGAATTGTTCCCCACCGATGAAGCCCGGTACAAGTTCCTGGAACTGGCTTACCCCTTTGCGGCCGACACAGCCAACTTCAAGGAGTTACACAACTTGTTAACTGATGAAATATATGTAACGAAGTTTAAGAAACTGGTGAGGATACAGTAGAGGCGATCATGTTAGCATGTGCAATACTGCTTGCACTACCCTTTGTTCGTTCTGGGGCCGTATCTGGGCCGTACCTGCACTACCCTTTTCCTAGGGAAATGGGTAGTAAATAGGTAGTAAATGGGTAGTGTTTCCCTGGGAAAGGGGTAGTGTTTGGGTAGTCAAAGAACGAACATGGTACAAACCTGGTACGAAGCGAAACAGTCTTCCTTCCTCATTTCTCTGTTTTTTATTTCTCATTCTACATTTCCTTCGATATTTGCCCGATGAACCGATATTTTCTGGAAGTGGCATATCATGGCGGACGCTATGCCGGGTCGCAGGTGCAACACAATGCATTAACCGTTCAGTTTGAGCTGGAAAAGGCGATGGCCACCTATTTCAGGGAGCCGTTGACCCTTACCGGCTCGTCCCGCACAGATACCGGAGTGCATGCTACCCAGAATTTCTACCATTTCGATCTCCCGGCCCCGGTAAATCCCAGGGCTATATATAACCTCAACGCCATGTTACCGCCCGATATCGCCATAAAGCAGATCATACCGGTGCCTGCTACCGCCCATTGCCGGTTCGATGCAACAGCCCGTGAATATGAATACTTTATCTACCGGTTCAAGGATCCGTTCCAGACGGATAGGGCCTGGTATTATCCCTATACCCTCGATTGGGCCGGCATGCAATCGGCTGCTGTCATACTGATGGAGTACACCGATTTTACCTCGTTCGCAAAGCGCAATTCCCAGGTATTTACCTTTAATTGTAATATAGCCCATAGTGAGTGGAAGGAGCAATTTCAGGGCGGTGTTTACAGGGTAAAAGCCAACCGCTTTTTGCGGGGCATGGTGCGGGGGCTGGTGGGCACTATGATGCAGGTTGGGCGCGGCAAAATAACGCTGCAACAGTTCAGGCAAATCATCGAAGCGAAGGACTGCACGCAGGCCGATTTTTCAGTACCCGGGCATGGTTTGTTTTTAAGAAAAGTAGAGTATCCGGCACATTACTTTTCAGCAACTGAAAATGTTAAAATCGGTTAAACATGTTAGTGGGATAGTAGTAATAAGTATCGTAGTAAAATTTCGAAGGTGTTTTGTCAGGTAAAATCACGCTAAAAATAATTATTGTTTTGAAAGCCTTGCGGGGCGTGAATTTCAGCGAAATGCAGAAAATAGAAGCAAAATATATTTGGTAAGAATTTGAATCGGCCTATCTTTGCGGCCCGCTTTACAAAAAAGCAAATCACACGAAGTTCTTTACATAAAAAGTTTACCAGCTGCAGATAAAATAAGCATCGGGAAGAGAAGAAAAAAGATGAAAAAAAGTTTGGAGGTGAAAGTGAAATGACCTTATCTTTGCAGCCCGGTTTTAACGAAAGCTCTTTCTTAATATTGCATCAAAATCACGAAAAAAGAAATTGTGAAAAAGAAAGAAAAAATTTGGATGCAATGAATCAGAAACACTACCTTTGCAAACCCAATCAAAAACGGGACGAGAGAAAAAGAAAAGAGAGGAGCTAAGAGGGTAGAAGAGAAGGGATTGAGGGGATAGA
>CBIHPP010000033.1:0-62175 GCA_966212235.1 uncultured Niastella sp.
TTTTGATTTAAGTCAAAGTATGCTAAACAGGATTATTAATGGAGAGATCAGCAATCTAATTAAAAGGAGTCAAAATAATTAATTGCATGGTTCTTACGTAATTATGGGATCAAATTATGTAATTGAGTATGATAATTACGTAATAAGGGGGGCAAATTAAATAATTGAGCATGGTGATTATATAAAAACGGGATAGAAGTATATAATTGAGTATGGCTTTTAAATAAAAACGGGATGAAAATATATAATTCAGTGTGATAATTATATAAAAAGGGACTAGAAATATATAATTCAGTATGGTTTTAATATAATAATGGAGTGAAAATATATAATTGGGCAGGTTAATTATATAAAAATTGAATGAAAATATACAATTGAGTATGGGTTTAACAAATAGAATTAACTTATATGACTCTTTTGATGAATCGAAAATCAATTCTTTTCATTGAACTGTATGAAACTAACGCTGGAACTAATAATACCATAAAAATTAGTAAATACTAATTACCGTGAATATATTTACGTGATCAACGTACTATGAGACAAATCCTTTTAATCAGTGTTTTCCTGATCATATTATTTTCCTGTGGTAATAACCCCAAACCTTCAAATACGCATGTGGTTATACAACATGAACAACCCACATTGCCGATAAAAGATTTTATAAAGAAGTTCAGGATCATTCAACTTCCATTTTATTATTTGGGCTGGATGCAGAACGAAAGTTACATACGCCAGACTTTCGAATTGAAGCGAAATTCTATCGACACACTGTTTTATGAATTCAGGGATGACACTCCCGTATATGGCTATGGCATGCTGGCCGATACGTCAAGTTTTTACTCGTTGATCTACTTTGCAACGGCCGATGATAATTACCCGGTGCTGATAACTTATTCTAAAAGCGGACAACAGCTAAGTGAACACAGCCTGTTATTGCGTGGCTGTGGCAGTGACTGCGGTCTGAAGTATTGTTCCAACTCCGCGCGAATAGATAACAAACTTTCCATCAAACTTTCCGATACTGCGCATTATGAAGGTATGTGCGATAGCGCCGGCAACTATTCTCCCAACAGCGATTCAACATTTATTTACTCAAAGACGGGTGTAATTGATAAAGGCGGAATCATAAAAATGGGTGAGGAAGTAGAACAAAGAATTAAGCGATCAACACGATAAGGTTATACCTAACATTTTTGTATTCTTTTTTTAAACATAATAGTAGTGAGAACAACCTTATTATTAATTGTTGGAAGCCTGATGGCAACAATTGCATTTTCACAAAACCGGAAAAAAATCCAAAGATCATGGATTAAAACAACTGTCACAAACCTGACCGGTAAAGAACCACAAATAGAAACTGATACTTTATACATCCGTTATACCTTCGACGGGCCGACTATACATATAAGCTTTAATCCTGCTTGGGATACACATAAGCAGGAGTGGTCGATCAGTGGTGATCAATTGACAATCGGATTTACAACATATACTATTGAAACTTTAACGGATACTTCTTTAACCATCGCCCAGGCGGGATTCAGACGCATGGAATTTTTATCAGAAGAATACCTGAGCAGCCAGGATAAAAATCTCATTTCGCTGGGAGCGTTCAATGGCAAGCCTTTATATCTGGCAAATAAGTTTATAACGCCCCGCTATTCAAAACACACTTCATTCACGTATATGGTACAGGAAGGCCTTGATAGAAATAATGTTATGCAGCCTGACAATTTATTGATCACGTTCGTTGTAACGGAAGAAGGGAGAATTGAAAATGTTCAGTTGATAAAAGGCATTTCGCCTGGATACGATCAAACAATCATTGAACGAATACAACAAACCTCCAGAAGCTGGAAGCCGGCATTTTTTAAAGGGAAACCTATACAAGCTCAACTGTTGTATGAGGTCAAATATTTGCCATCCCTGGCGCCTGGAAGCCCAAACCGCCGGCCTACTATAAAGGATTAATACCGCATATTTTAGTATCTGTTTCCCCACAAACAAAAAACCCGTACAAAATCAAGATTTTATACGGGTCTAATGCTTTTCGTTACTTTGAACTGAACATGTGAGAGTGGTCTCGCCCAGAATCGAACTGGGATGTCAAGTTCCGGAGACTTGCATACTATCCATTGTACTACGAGACCTTTTTTCAGCCCTGGCCCCTGCCCAAAGAACAGGAAACCTAAGTTCGGGCGGCAAATTTACATTAAAATTGCCAAATCTCCTCAGCGTTGATAATTAATGCTATAATAACGAAAAAAAGCCCCCAAAGGAGCCTTTTTTCATCAAAAACCCTATACAAAGGTTAACGTGGAAGCGTAATTGTCTGCGTTTTACTCCCTACCGTCAGCGTGGCCTGGTTATCACAGGTGCCATCGCCATAATTTATGGTTCCGGAAACAACATTATAAGTGAATGCCTGCACGCCCGAAATGATGTTTTTGCAGCTCATGCTTTTTACCAGCGGACTGGTAATGCTCACTGTTAAGCTTTTGCCGGCCGATGAACTGGTGGTAAAACCGCCTGTCCAGCTAAACACATCATCGGCAATCGCAACCGTTCCAATACCACCGGTTTGGGCCAGGGTATGTGTTCCGCTGTAGTTATAATATGTGGCGCCATCGGGGTAAGTGATCTTGCCACCGCTTACTGCTGTCGTGAAGTTTACCCCATTCCCATTACCTGAATTGGTAGTAATGGAATAAGTGCCTTCTACATGATAATCGTTTACATAATAGTTGCTGAAAGATACCGCCGTGGTGGTACCGCTTTTCCTGATCTTTCCACTCAGCGTGGCAATGATCTTTCCTTTGCGTACAATGCCATTGGCACTGGTACAACCGCTTCCAAAATCAATGGTCATAGTTTTAGGAAAAGTAACGGTATCGGCGGGCGACAGGGTTACTGTGGCGCAGGATTCTACCCGGCCATTTACACTGCTGGCTTCTCCCTCCGTGGTAATTACGTCAAAAGCGTCATCGTACAAAGTTTGCGATATACTGCCTGATGATGCCAGGGTTGCTGATGTATCAGCATCGCTGTTATCATGGTTGTCTTTTTTACAGGCTGAAAATGTGATCAATGCTGCCAGGGCTATACTTCCAAAGGTTTTCATAGAATCTAACTTTTGTTTCATGGTTGTTCGTTTAAAAATTTTAAAAGGGACTGTTTTGTTTTTTGTGATTCGGTTTTCTAACAGTTTACAGACCGAACTATTTTCACCGGGTTTCATGGCCGGAAAGGTAATTTCAACGAACGACCGGTTTGTTTCAGCCAAAAGCATTTAAACTTGTTCCGCATGTGCGGTTTTGTAAATTTGAGTATGGAGTTAACCCGCCGTAACCGGTTTTTATCATTTGCTGTTATTACACAGGTTATTTTCTGGTTGGTAACTTTTTTCCTGGTCTCTTATGTATCGGTTATTAATTATGCGCCGTCAGCCGTTGTACCCCGGTCCCTGCTTATTGTTACATGCCACCTCATCAACTTTTATGTTTGCTATAGCATCCTGATACCCCGGTATTATGAAAAAGGACACCGGCTGGCAGCCATTGCCGGTTTATTGATTCTGTTAATGGTACTTACGCCACTTCGGAATTTCATCGATCACCATTTTATTAATAATACCGAAGCTTTTAGCGCGCGTTTTATGAATGGTCGCCGGGGAAAAGGGGCTGCTCTTTTTTCCGAGATCTTTATTGCGGCGGTTGCTTCTTTATTGCGTTTGGCGGTTAGTAATGAAGAAAAGAAATCCAGGATGGTGGAATTGGAAAACCTGCACCTGCAAACAGAATTGCGTTTTTTGAAAGCGCAAATGAACCCGCATTTTTTGTTTAACACCATAAACAATATTTATTCGCTTACGCTGTTAAAGTCATATAAGGCTCCGGAAGCCCTGATGAAATTATCGGGCCTGTTGCGTTATATGTTGTATGAAAGCACCGGTAAAGTAACCCTGCAAAAGGAAATGGAAGCCTTGCAGGCATATGTGGAGTTGTATCTGTTACGGTTCGAACAAAAGCTTTCCATAGAGATCGTAAATGAGGTCAGCAGGGCTGTTGATATAGAATCCCTGTTGCTGATACCACTGTTGGAAAATGCTCTCAAGCATTCTGCCTTTGGCATTCAGCCGCAGGCTACCGTCTTTATGAAACTGACGATGCCGGAGAAGAATAAACTATTAATATACCTGCACAATACCAAAGCCGATCCGCCGGTGTTACAGGAAGCGGGTGGTATTGGCCTGGTGAATATTCAAAAACGATTGCAACTGGTATACCCCGATAAACATGAATTGATCATCGGGGAGAATAAACAATCTTTTTCTATAACCCTTTCTATCGTAGTTGCATGAGTGTATCCTGTATAATCGTTGATGATGAATACCTGGCTATTAAGGTACTGGAGGAATATGCTTCCGGCATCCCCGGTTTGCAAGTACTGAAAACGTTTACCGACTCCAGGGCCGCAGTCACTTTTGTTCAGCAACAACCGGTTGATCTCATCCTGCTCGATATTCAAATGCCTTATCTCTCCGGGTTCGACCTGGTAAAGACATTGCCGAAGGAAGCAATGGTGATCTTTACCACCGCACGGCATGAGTTTGCCGTTCAGGCCTATGAACTGGATGTACTGGATTATCTCGTAAAACCCATTTCGCAGGACCGGTTTGAAAAAGCCATTCAGAAAGCGCTTGAATTCAAACAATATCGTACGGTATGGAATGAACAAAAGAATGTGGGTAAGAATTTTTTAATGATCAAATCTGATTACCGCATCATTAAATTGCTTTTTGATGATATTGAATACATTGAAGGTTTAAGTGAATACGTAAAGATCTATTCCGGTGAAAAGACCCATACTACTCTGGCGGCGCTTAAATCATTGGAAAGTGAATTACCTGCCGATAAATTCATTCGCATTCATAAAAGCTATATTATTGCCCTTGCTGCTATTGATCGGTTTAACAGTAAAACCATTCAACTACACAATGGGAAAGAATTGCCCATAGGCCGCTCGTATAAGGACCAATTCCTGCAAAAGATAAAGGGCCAATAGGTTGCCTGCTTATTACTTTTTAAAATTACTGGGTTTATGTTGCTCTTTTTCTGTAGTAATGTTATGCAATGTTTCGTATTGCAATCCGGTTGGTGTGGCGTGTAATTGCATCACACAACCGTAATGAATTTTGAAAGCGCCAAATGAATCTACCAATGGCGTCTGCGTAATATGCGACAGGATACTTCTAATAACACCACCATGCGCAACGATCGCCACCGGTTTAGGGCCTTCAATGATCCTGGTAAAGCATTCCGTTACCCGGCTGTGCATTTGTACATAACTTTCTCCACCGGGTATACATACGTTTACAAAATCTTTCATCCAGGGATCAATCACTTCGGGTGGTATAGCATCCCAATGCACGCCTTCCCATTCTCCGCAATGCAATTCCATCAGGTCGGGCTCCAGGCGAATGGTTTGATGGGGAAATAAATAACCGGCCAGTTTATGACATCGTATGAGCGGACTACTATATACCTGTACCATCTCTGTTGGCAGGGCTTTTTGTATTTGTTCAGCTTCTGCTTCAAAAGATTCTGTTACATCTATATTGAGTTGTCCATAACAGATGCCTTTTTCAATAAGTGGTGTAGTATGTCGGATCAGAAAGATTCCCATAAAAGCGAATTTCGGGGTTTTTGATCTCGGGATTTCGATTTATGGGTTAAGCGATCTTAAAATGTTGGCGGAGAGCCGGAGCTAGTAAAATCCCAAAATCTCAAAATCCCAAAATCAGCAATTAAAGTATGTACCGCCAGATGATGATCGTACTTAAATAAAAACAAAGCTCGCTTACCTGTTGAATGGCGCCCAGGCAATCGCCGGTGTAACCGCCAATCCATTTTTTAAAATATTTTGCCAGGCTGAAGGCCACATACACAACCGGTACAATCGCCAGTAAAAACTGCCAACTCATAAATATAAATGGGATCAGGGCGGTAATAATGGGTATTATCAGGACCGCTAAGGTCGGTTTGCGGGTAGCCACCGGTTTGCTTTTACTGCCATCGGGCTCGGTTACATAATCATAAAAACGCATAACCAATACAGGCATCAGCCGGCTTAGGGCATGGGCTGCGAACAGGGTGAGTAAAAAGTACCGGTAATTATAGAATATATTTATGGAAGGCGCCTGTAGGTCGGGCATGAATTTAGGCAGCTCTTTCAGTAATAGAAATTTGCAGAGCAGGATACTCATCATACCAATTACGCCATACGATCCCAGCCGGCTGTCTTTCATGATCATCAGGATCTTTTCTTTGGTCCAACCGCCGCCAAAGGCGTCACATACATCGGCAAATCCATCTTCATGAAAAGCGCCGGTTGTTAAAATGCCCGCAATGATAGAAGCTGCTATTGCAATGTCTTCGCTGATGTATTTATTTAAAACCAGGAAGGTAAATCCACTGATGGCGGCTACTATCCAGCCCATCAACGGAAAATATTTTACCGATCGTTCCAGGTAATCGGGCGAATGATCGGTAAATCGAGGCACCGGTATCCGTGTAAGGAACATCATGGCAGTAAAGAATATGCGCAGCTCTTTTTTCATGATTGCTGTTTAGGCGTTCCGCGTTAAGCGTTAAGCGTTCCGTGTTCTGCGTTTTGCGTATCCTTATTACTTACACCGGCGCTTTCAAAACTGGCCATTTCGTTCAGGAATAGTACGGCTGATTGTATCAACGGCATAGCCAATGCGGCTCCTGTTCCCTCGCCCAACCGCATCGACAGATTGAGTAATGGTGTAACGCCCAGGCGTCTTAGTATTTTTTCATGACCTGCTTCGTGACTGGTATGTGCAAAAATGCAATGATCGGTCAGGGTTGTAAAGCCAGGTACTGCTGATTGCTGTTTTTCCGAGGTAAAGATGGCATTCGCAATCAACAATGCGGCGGTGGTTATAAACCCATCTACCACTACGATCATTTTTTGTTTCACGGCTTCCAGGTAAGCGCCGGCCATCATGGCGATTTCATAACCGCCTATTCGCGCCAATAATTCAATGGGCTTTTCTTGCAACTCATTCAACGCATGTTTTTCATAAACCTGGTGCAACGTGTCGATCTTTGTTTGCAACTGCTCATCGTTTAAGCCCGTGCCTCTTCCGGTAAATGATACCACCGGCAACCCGGTTATGGCGCTCATGATCAATGCCGCAGAGGAAGTATTGCCAATGCCCATTTCACCAAAGCCAATACAGTTGCATCCTGAAGCAGCGGTTTGCGCTACGATCGCTCTTCCTTTTTCAATGGCTTGCCTGGCCTCCGCTACACTCATCGCTGGTTCATCGAGATAGTTTTTTGTTCCGTATCCAATTTTTGCGCTGATGAGGTCAGCAGGAACTGAAGTAAAATCAAAGTTTACGCCTGCATCCACCACTTTCAATGTTAGGTTGTGTTGCCGGCAGAAAACGTTGATGGCTGCGCCGCCATGTAAAAAGTTCAATACCATTTGGGCCGTTACTTCCTGCGGAAATGCATTTACCAATCCGGTTTTGGTGATCCCGTGATCTCCGGCAAATACAATGATATGTGGCTGCTGAATGACCGGCTGCGTTGTATTTTGTATAAGACCGATTTGCAAAGCTATATCTTCCAGCCGGCCTAATGCACCCAGCGGTTTTGTTTTGGTATCGATGAGGTGCTGTAATTGTTGTTGTAATGTAAGCGACATGAATATGTTTTGTTATTTGTGGTTTGTAGTTTGTTGTTTGTGGTCACCCCGGCAACAGGTCACAGAAATAGAACCCATATTCCGAAGCCTGGTTCATGGGGTTACAGGTATCCTGTGCCTGTTGCGGAGCCTGGTAAGTGCGATACACGATATCGCCCTTGGTAAAGGGTATTGGATTGCTAAAAACGGGGCCATCAAAAACGTAGGAATGATATTCACCGTTCTCTCCACATACATCTACGTTGGCAGGCAGATCACGTACAAACGATTCATCGATCAACCGGCCGCAAAAACTTTTATCCAGGAATTTTGTATTTACACAAACAATGATCGCTTTAAAACCCAATTGTAGAAATTCCTGCATCAGCTGTGTGGTTGAGATCTTCCACAATGGAAATATACATTGAATCTCCACCGCAGCCAGTTTTTCTTCCCGGTAACGTTTCAGGTCTTCCAGAAAAATATCGCCGAATACGGCATGGCTGTAACCATTGTTCTTTAAAGAAGTGACCTTGCTCATCATTGCCTGCTCGTATTCCTGCATACCTGGTTGTTCGGGCAGTTCAATAGTTTGCAAAGGAAGCCCTATTGACGCGGCCTGCGCTTCCAGTAACGACCGCCGTACGCCATGCATTGAAACCCGGTCATGCGCGGCATTCACACTGGTAAGCAGGCAATCTACTTTATACCGGTCATCCTGTTGTATATAATGCAGGCAAAGCGATGAGTCCTTTCCTCCACTCCAGTTCATATACCCCCTAACCCCCTGAAGGGGGGATATTGGAACTTCTTCATTCGATTTTGGTTGAATATTCTTGTTCATTTATACTGCTGAAAATTTCTTATTCATTTTGGTGTGCGGAGTATTGTTCCTCCGCCAGCTGGCGGAGGCTAGGGGGCCTTCACCACCATCGGCAACCCGCTCACCATAAATATTACTTTATTCGCTTTTTCTGCAATGTATTGGTTCATCCAGCCTTGCAGATCAGTAAACTTTCTGCCGATCTCCGTATCGGCATGCATGCCCATACCAATTTCATTGCTGATGATAATAAATGTATTGTTGGTGATATCCAGCTTGTTTATTTCTGCTTTACATTGCTCCAGGCTGGCATCGATATCATATTTGGTATCAGTAAAAAAATTAGTGAGCCATAAGGTAACACAATCCATCACGACCACCTTACCCGATAAGGACAAACCACCGATATTTTTCTCTTCTTCTATGCTTGTCCACCGTTCATCTCTTTCTGCCTGGTGGCGTTGTATGCGTTTTTCAAAATCATCGTCCCAGTGACGAGCAGTTGCCAGGTAAACAGGGTTATTGCTTAATTGCAAAGCCAGTTGCTGCGCATAGCGGCTTTTACCGCTCCGGGCACCACCGGTGATGAATACAAGCCCGGGGCTCCTCTCTAATCCTTCCGGGGAAGGAGCAATCACTTTTTCATCTGTTACCATTCTGAAAATATTTTTCTTTAAATAAAGTATACCGTTGTTTTAGTTCCAGCAGGCAATTGCGGCAAAGGCAATCGGTATAGCGTTCTTCTATAAATGCTTTTTCTTCATTGGTGAAAGTAATGCCATTGCATTGACAATGCATGACGTCGCCTACTTTACATTCAAAGGGCGCCTGGCAACGTGGACAGATCTTTTGCTCATGCTTGCACATAGGCCAATGATGATTGATGAAGTGGTTTGTACTTATGTTGCAAATGTACGGGTACGGTAAACAGGGTAGGGTGAAACAGGGCCGATAGTAATTCAATGCCATCTGTTAATGTGCTGGCACTGGGTTGCGTGAACAGATCATAATCTGCCATAAATACGGCATCATTGCGCACAGCGGTCAAATCAGCCCATTCCTTTTTCTGCGTAAGCAAATGAATTTCTTCAATCGTTCTGGAAATAGTAAAACCGCAGGGAGCTATCACCAGTACTTCAGGGTCATATTTCACGATCTTTTCCCAGGGGGTAACAATGCTGTCGCCACCAGGATTCGATAGCATATCGATACCGCCCGCGTAAGCTACCTGGTAGGGTATCCAATGGCCGCAATTATAAACCGGCGCCATCCATTCCATGATCATCACCCGTTTAGGCGGTGCTTTATGCAAACGTAAACCATCTATAATGGCATCAATTCTTTTTTGTAAACCAGCGAGGTAGGTGTAGGCTGCTTCTTCATTACCCAACGCTGTTGCAATGGTAACAGCGGTATTAAAAACATCGTGCAGCGTATTGGGCGTTAGCGCAATGAGTTGGGGTTGTTTTTCCAGTTTGGCGACAGCGGCCGAGGTGCAGGCCGTATCGATCTGGCATACTTCACAAACATCCTGGGTAAAAATAATATCGGGTGCAATGCTTTGCAGCAGGCTGTCATCTACATAATATAAACTTTTGCCCTGGGCCTTGGAAGCGGAAAATATTTTATCAATTTCCATGCTGCTGTAGTGATGGCCTTCCAATACACAGCGTACTACCTTTTGTTTTTCAGCCAGCGCCTGTGGCGGGCACTCAAAGGTTACGCCCTGCAACCGATGCTGCAGACCCATATCGTATATCATTTGTGTAGCAGCGGGGAGAAAGGATGAAGCAGTCATGGAAATGAAATATTAAAAATGAAGAATAAGGAATGAAAAAGGAGGGCAAAATTCTCTCTATGTTGCCTTGTCTCTTGTCTCTTGTGCCTTGTGTCTTGTACCTCTTAATGCGATACAGAAACAGCGGGTCTCAGCGAAGTATATTTTGTCTGCAACCACTCAAACAAACCAAATAAAATAGCGCTGTAGATAGCAGTGCCTCCTAAAAAGCGCCATTCATACGGGATGGCATCTATCAATCGTTTCGTATATAAGGAGAAAGTAAACTCTTTTTCAACAATGCAGGCGCCAATATCACTGACCAGCCAATGGATGAGGGTTGAAACGATGACTGCAATAAAAATATTTTTAACAGAAGTCTCTCTGATGATCAATTTGCCGGCAATGGTCATTAAGGCAAAAGCGCCATAGGTCCATACCCAGCCATTGTACAGCAAACCCTGACGGTATTCCGAATCCGAAAAAATGGTGAGCGACAATACCACGTCACTGATGAACAGGGTCAATAAAGGAAATGCAAATGGTTTTACATTACCGCTGAAATAAGCCCCGCCAAACAACGCCATGGCCCCAATGGGACTGAATACGGTCAGCGGCCCCCAGCCGGTAAATGAAGCTAAACGCAGAATGGCCGTTACCACAATGATGAGTAGTAAAACGGCATTCCGTGGATTGATTTGTTTCAATGACATGCTCGTGGGTTTTATATTTTACCAGTATATGAATATATGGAAAGAAACAGCGTGATGGGGAGCATCACGCTGTTTCTTTTTTACCAATTTAAAATTATTCCGCCATTGAACATGAATGGCATGGAATTGTAGCCCTGAATATCAAAAAACTTCTTATCTGTTATATTGCGGGCATCTGCAAACAGTTTTACATATTTCGAGAATTTGAATTCTGCATAGGCGCCCAATAAAAAGTAATCAGCCAAAGCAAGATCAGGCATCTGGTATCCGCCAACATCATAGCGTTTGCCTACATATTTTCCTGAAGCGCTTATATACAAACCATTGTTGAACTGGTAACCTGCAGTTAGATTTAAATTATGCTTTGGTCTTCTCAGCAAATAATGGTAGGCCGTATCCTTGAATGTTTCCCGGCTTTGTATTTGTTCTTTCGGGTCAAGGGAGGTGTAATTTAAACTGATCGTCAGAGCGGTTACCGGCTTTACAGACGTTTCGAATTCAATGCCATTGACCGTTTGTTTGGCTGAATTGAAATATTTATAATTTATGTAATCGAAGTCGATACCATCTTTGATCCGGCGGTGAAAATACACGGCGCGGGCTGTTAACAGGCTATTGGTATATTGCGCACCTCCTTCATAAGTAGTGGATCGTTCGGGTTGTAACGCGGCATCGCCATAAGAAGAATAAAGCTGGTATAAAGTGGGCGCTTTAAACGCCGTGGCTATGCTTCCGAATAACCTGAATTGCCTGCTGAAATTATAAGACGGATTAAACGTGTAGGTGTAATTGCTTCCATAGCGTGAATGCACGTTCATCCGGCCGCCCAGTTCAATATTCAATTTTTCATTGGGCGCATTATAAAATAAAGAGGAATACAATGATGCCTGGCTATGAGATGTATCCTTGAAGTTATCAGCAAAAGGGCCATAGGCACTGATAGAAAGGGTTTGACTGTTCATACTGCTGAACCGGTAGTCTGCGCCCTGTAACCAGCTAAAACCATCGCCCAGGCTGATATTGGCATATGCTTCTATATACTGTGCACGTCCCACATAATCAAATGATGCGTACTTCGCGAAACCTGGTGCATCGGTACTATCATTTACCTGATTACGGGTGTTTTCGCTGTATTGATAATTTCCAGTAATACTAAGTCCGGTTTTGCGATAATTAAATCCGCCGCCGGCAATCAGGTTTTTATTTTTAAGCGTATAGTCTTTATCATCACTATAAGCGCCATCGTCAATATCTGTTTTGTTTTCGCTGTATTGTATAAAGCTTCTGAACAGCAGTGCGGCTGTTGCCTGAAATTGCATAGAAGCATTGGCTACATTTCCTTTAAAGCCATCTTTATCGAAACCCTTATTATGGGTGCTGTCGTAGGCAGTTGAAAAACCATCGGTCGCTAACCGGGCATACCGGGCGCTATAGGTGATCTTACCGGTTTTTCCATATAGCTGTGCATTGCCTCTGAACGTTCCATAATTGCCGCCACTGAGCGTTGCTTTAGCATTGATGGGTGTGGTAACACCTTGTTTAACGGTAATGATATTAATTACGCCTGCAACTGCATCGCTGCCATATAGGGTAGACTGTGCGCCACGGCATATTTCTATTCGCTCAACATCATTCAGGGAAAGCAGGTTCAGGTCAAATTCATTACCTGAGAGCGATGGATCATAAACCGGTATTCCATCAAGCAGTATCAGTGTTCTGCCCGATGCAGCGCCGCGCATGAAAACAGTTTGGTTGGTACCGATATTATTTAGTGAGCCATTGACAGATACACCGGCCTGCTCATTTAATAGTTGGCCCACCGTACGGCCACTGCTTTTTTCGATCACATCTTTTGAAATAACAGTAATTACTTTTCCGGTTGCAGATTGTTTTTGGGCCAGCTTATTGGCTGTTACAATAACTTCATCCAGTTGTTTTGATTTGATTGTGTCCTGTGCATACGAATGAACACCTAAACACAGCACCAATAGCGTGGGTAGCCTTTTGAACATGGTCATAGTTTTGTTTTGATTAACTATGAACCTTCGGTAATAATGAAATACAAACAGAAATGAAACGGTCTTCCGCGGTAAGACAGATTTCATCCCGGCTTTTCACCCGAAAGCTCGTTGATGTAAAAATTGAAACTGGCAGGTCTTCTGGCTCGTTCTGTGCTGAATGCCTTCCCATCCCGCTTAAGGCGGGGCAGTGGCGTGGGTATTCAACAATCGTAAACCGGTAATATGCACGATTCACGAAGAACATACAGCTACGGGGATAGCACCGGATTTTCACCGGTTTCCCTTTTCATCCGTCCCGGCTAGCCGGGGGTGGAACCAATTACGCGGCAAAAATAGGTGGAGTTGTTATTCTTCCAATATAATTTTTTTAGCAGCTATGTGGAAAGAAAACCATAGAAGTATAAAGCTGTTAATCAATTGTTTGTTCATCTTAGAAGGTATACCGCCACGATACGCCTCCATAATAGTTAACACCAGGCGCTGCATTGTAATACCGGCCACCGGTGGCGTTAATGTCGTTACCCAGGCTATAGTTTACATCGAACATATTATCAACTCCCGCAAACAGATCCATCACGACGGCTTTACACAATGAGGTGCGCCAACCGGTGCGTCCGCCGGCTAAATTGTACGAAGTAGCCATATCGGTATTGGCATCGTTCAATGCAGTGGGATCGCTATAAAACCAGGTAAGGTTTACATACCAGCCGGGGCGCGTAGTAACGTCAACACCGGCTGCTACCATATGGGTGGCAACCCCTGGCAGCTTGTTACCGGAATAATCATTGGCGATCACTTTAAAATCCTGGTACCGGAACCTGTTATAGGTATGACTGGCCCAGATGCGGGCATCGCGTATGAACCGGTTGCTATTTGGTAACAACTGGTAAGTAGCCTGTGATTCAATACCCCGCTGCCGGGTGCTTCCGGCATTTGCAAAATAATCGGCCCCGCTGGCATCGCGCCGTTGTACAATGGCATTTCGCAACTGGTAATAAAATGCATTTACTTCTACGTATAGCCGTTGTTGTAACCAACTGCTTTTTATACCGGCTTCGTAATTCAAACCATGCTCAGCCTGCAGCGTGGTATTAATGATGCTGGTAGAAGGCAATATTTCTGCCGTCCCCGGGGGAGAAAAGCCGCGCGAAACGCTGGCATACATCAGCATGCCGGGGATTATTTTTTTTGAAAGCGCTATCCGGGGCGCCCACTCACTGTTAAATGATGCCCTCAATTTACCGGTTTCGGAACCGGTAAGCCGCGTAATAGTAACAGATGATTTGTTAATGCTTACACCCGCACTTACCGCCCAATTGCCCGGCAATTGTATATCCGTATTTATAAAACCTGAATAAATGTAGTTATCAATATCATCGTCAGTTTGTATGGTATCGGGGTTACCGCCCACATTACTGAATGTTTTGGTGTTAAAGAACCCGCGTTGCCCTTCGCCGCCAAAGGTTATTTGAATGTTGGTTTGGTCCAGTTGTTTATGTAGCGTAAAAACAGTGCGGCCGCCAAAATGCGGTTCGCTCCTTCTTTCATAATTGCGGATGGTAGGGTTTTTTATGTTTGAAAAAGCGCCATAAACGACCGAAGTATTTTGCAGATCTTCGGTAAACCGGTATTGATGCGTAATGCCTGCTAAAAATGTTTTCTGGTATATAGTAGCCCGGGCATCTTCGGCACTGGGAAATACACCTGCCGCCGGGCGGGCTGAACGGGGATTGGCATTGTATTGAGCCGTGGTTAAACCGCCGGGCGTTTGATAAGAAAGATCGCCATAAAGCACGGAAGCCGACAATTGCTGTTTATCATTTGCTTTTATCTGTGTTTCCCAGGTGGCCACATCGCGCCGCATGCGGGTATGGTCGCGATAACCATCGCTGGTTTGATGAGTATAGCCGAATGTATTATTGTGGTCGGCATTGCCCAATGTAACCTGGGCATTGATGTTTTGCAGATTAAAGCTGCCGGTAGCATAATGCAGGTTTATGCCAGCCGGTCTGGTGTTTTGTTGGCTGTTGATCAATACCGCCCCACCGGTGCCGGCGCCGTATAAACTGCTGGCCGGTCCTTTAATGATCTCAATGTTATTTACGTTATAATAGCCAAGTTGATTCAGGTAGGTATTGCCGCCAGGGTCGGTGAATGGGATCCCATTCCAATACACTTTTACATTGCGAACGCCAAATGGCGACCGCAGGGTGCTGCCGCGTATATTTAACCGGTAGCTGCCGGGTGAACGTTCCTCCATATGCACGCCAGGCGTGGCATTCAACGCAGGCAACAGGCTGGTATTATTATATCGCCCCATCTGCGCTTCGTTTATGACATTAATGGCCGCTGACACTTCTTTTAACTGCCGGTTTTGCTCGTATGCCTTTACCACTACTTCCTGCAATACCCGGGTGGTATCGGGTTGTTTACCGGCTTGTGCATGAAGGGATATAACTGCTAAAAGGGCCAACGAAATAAGCAACCAGGTTTTCATAATCAGAAAGAGTGAATTAACCATAAAGGTAAATGCAAATATTATTAACTTCCGCTAATGAAATCTTCCCGTTTAAATTTGTTCGATCTTACAATGATCGTCGTAAGCCTGGTAATAGGCATGGGCATTTTTCGTGCGCCGGTAAATGTAGCCCGGCATGCAGGCTCGGCAGATATGTTTTTTATAGCCTGGATCATCGGCGGCCTGATTGCCTTATGTGGCGCGCTGACCTATGCCGAAATTGGTTCGAGATTACCGGTAACCGGGGGCTATTATAAAATTTTCTCTTATTGTTACCATCCTTCCATTGCGTTTGCCATTAATTGCATCATCCTGGTCTCCAATGCCGCTTCCCTGGCCGGCGTGGCACTCATCGGGTCCGAATACCTGGCTAATGTATTGTTTAAAGGACATACGAATATCAATTCCATTAAACTGGTGATCTCTACCATTGCGGTGATCGGCTTTTATGGCGTAAACCTGTTGGGATTAAAAATGAGCGCCCGTACTCAAAATGTGCTAACGGTGATAAAAATTGGGTTGGTGATATTCCTGATCAGCGCTTTGTTCACCGGCGATTATGCCACCACGTTTATTCCGGCTCCCGTTGCTGAACCGGGTATCATGAGCACCTTAAAAGCCTTTGGCGCCTGCCTGGTAGCCGTTAGTTTTACGTATGGCGGATACCAACAAACGATAAATTTTGGCGGCGAGGTGCAAAATCCTTCGAAAATTTTACCAAAAGGGATATTTTTTGGCATAGCTATCATAATGTTGCTGTATATTACAATTAATTACACGTACATTAAAGTCATAGGTTTTGGGAATTTAAAAGAAGCACAATCCATTGCCGCCATACTTGCCGGTAAATTGTTTGGGGAGAAAGGGTTTACGATTCTATCCGTACTATTATTCCTGTCTGTGCTCGCCTATGTAAACGTGTTGTTGATGAGCAATCCCCGGGTTATGTATGCAATGAGCGACGAAGGTGTATTACCGGCTGTATTTAAAAAAGTAACAGCAAAAAGAAATGTTATTGTGGTGTCGCTTAGTGCTTTTACTGCTCTTTCTCTTGTTACGTTGTTTTATGGTAAAACCTTTGATGAGATTCTCGATCACACTATATTTTTAGATTCCATTGGCATGGCCACTTCGGCTGCAACTATTTTCATTTTAAGGAAAAGAGCTGTGGGGAACGATATAAAGAATAGTTATAGAATGAAGCTTTATCCATTGTTGCCGTTGATCTTTATTGCTGCGTATCTTTTTGTAGGTACCAGTATTGCCATCAATTCACCAAAAGCGGCGTGGGTAAGTGCGCTGGTTTTTGCTATATTTTTTGTTTTGTATTTTTTGTTACGCGTATTCAAGAAATCTCCTCAACCAAACTAAGTCACATGAACGACCTTTCGTACATTTTAAATGAATTAGGTGAAGATCGGGACCAATATTTCCGGGCTATCTCTCCGCCCATTATGCAAACCAGCAATTTTGCTTTTAAAAAGGTGGAAGATCTGCGTAAAGTGTTTGAGGATGAATTTAGCACCTATCTCTATAGCCGCGGTTTAAATCCAACTGTTGATATCCTGCGTCAGAAACTGGCCGCTTTGGATGAAGCGGAAGACTGCCTGGTTTTCAACAGCGGCGCCTCTGCTATTTTTGCTTCTGTTTTTTCGAATGTACAATCGGGTGATCATATTGTTTCGGTCCGCAGCCCCTATACCTGGGCGCAAAAAATGTTTGATAATATTCTGCCCCGGTTTGGCATAACTACTACCTACATAGACGGTACCAATATAGAAAATTTTGAACGGGCTATTTTACCCAATACAAAGATCCTGTACCTGGAATCGCCCAACAGCTGGGATTTTGCTTTGCAGGACCTGCAGGCGGTGGCTGAGTTGGGTAAGGCTGAAAATATTATAACTATTTGTGATAATAGCTATTGCACGCCGTTGTATCAAAAACCGCTTGCCATGGGCATTGATATGGTATTGCAATCGGCTACCAAATATATAGGCGGCCATAGCGATGTGGTGGCCGGGGTATTGACCGGTACCCGCCAGATGATGAAAAAAATATTCGACAACGAATTATTGAACATGGGCAATGGCATAACGCCATTTAATGCCTGGTTGCTTATTCGCGGTTTGCGTACCCTGCCCATCCGGCTGGAACGGATCTCAAACTCCACTGTCAAAGTGGTAGACTACCTGAAAAAACATCCCCAGGTAGAAGAAATTATCTTCCCTTTCGATCCCTCATTCCCGCAATATGACCTGGCCCGGCAACAAATGACCGGCGCCTGTGGATTGTTTACCATGGTAATGAAGGCAGAAAAAATGCAACAGATTGTAACCTTCTGCGAATCTTTGCGACACATACTAATTGCAGTAAGCTGGGGCGGCCATGAAAGCCTGGCTATACCCCGGTGTGCATCCATAGAACCGGATAAGTTCGATGCGGGCAACCGCGCGCATAAAATGATCCGTTTTTATGTAGGGCTGGATGATCCGGATTACCTGATAGCCGATATAGAACAGGCATTTGCTAACAGCCGGTAGTTTTGCTCCCGTTTTAGCAGGTAGGCCAGGGTGGCGTATAGGAAAATATAGTGAATAAATTTATTGGATCCCGGTACCGTGTGAGATCGGGGAGACCGTATGTTGAAGGATATATCTTCAGCATAGGGTATGTTATTGTATGAGTGATTCATACCGGAACCAGTGCTTCAATAATTTAACTGACCGTTTATCAAAAACCACATCATTCGCCTTTCATTACAATTACTTTTGGAAGATGGTAAGTTCCCGTTCGACCGGTCATCCGGGCGGGCATCTGGCCAAAAAACAAATTAAATTTTCAGATGAAAAAAAGCAAGGTTCTATTACTCATGCCTTTTCTGATATGCTGCCTTACCCTGGGTGCATTTGCGCAGGACAAATGGGATCTGCGTCGCTGTGTTGAATATGCCCTGGCCAACAACCTATCCGTTCAACAAACAACAATACAGGCGCAGATAGCCGAAGTAGACCAAAAGCAAAGCAAGTGGTCGCAATACCCCAATGCCGATTTTAGCACCAATACAGGGTTGCAATGGGGCCGGTCAATTGACCCCACTACCAACCAGTTTACCAGTAACCAGTTGCTTTACCAGGGATATAGCCTTAGTGCAGGCGTAACTGTTTTCAATTGGCACCGCATTCGAAATAATATCGCGGCAGCCAGTTTGAGAACCGATGCTGCTAAAATGGATGTTGAAAAGATCAAATACGATATTTCGCTGACCGTAGCAACCTATTATTTGCAGGTATTATTATCACGTAAACAAATTGATATAGCCGAATTGCAGATGCGGCAAACAACCGAACAATTGCAGGTAGCGCGCAAAAGAGTGACGGCCGGCGCTGCGCCTGAACTGGATGCCCTCACCATCGAAGCGCAATACGCCACTGATAGTTCAAACTATATGACCGCCAGGGCTAACGCCGATCAAAACCTGTTGCTGTTAAAACAGGTTTTGAATATTGATGCCGGTAAATCTTTTGATATTGCCACGCCGCCGGTTGAGCAAATTCCGGTAGAACCTATTTTACAATTGCAACCCGAAGCGGTTTTTCATATAGCTATGAATAATCAGCCTGCGCAAAAAGCCAATGATCTGCGGCTTAAATCGATCGAGGCTTCTTTGCGGTCCATCAAAGCTCAGATGTATCCGATCATTTCGCTGGGTGGTTCGCTGGGTACCAATTTTTCAAGTGCTGATAGAAAAATAACCGGTGTTTCTTTATTGGGCTATAACCCCAATGGAGACGTAGTACGATTATCAGGTGCTGAATATCCCGTGTATTCCCCCGACGTACAGATCAGCCAGGGTAAAAAAACATTTAGTGAACGCTGGGATGGATGGGGCCTGCAAATGAATAATAACTTCCGGCAAAGCTTTGGCTTTAGTATAGCGGTGCCTATCAATAACGGTGGCGCTGCCCGGTTCAGCTATCAACGGTCGAAACTCGATTTTAAAAATGCACAGGTTACCAAATCCCTGATAGATCAAACTTTAAAGAACGATATTTATAAAGCCTATTTCAATGCGTCTGCTGCCCTGGAAAAATTCAATGCCGCTAAAGTGACGCTTGCGATAAACAAAAAGTCGTATGACTTTGCAAAAAAGAGATTTGACCTGGGTTTATTAAATTCGTTTGATTTGATCACCAGTCAAAACAACATGAACCGTGCTGAATATGATCTGGCCACTGCGCAGTTTGATTATGTGTTTAAAATGAAGGTGCTGGAGTTTTATAAAGGACTGGGCATTAAACTATAAAATTGTACACGAGATTCTAAACCGAGACAACCATTCAGTATGAAGAAGAAAAAAATATTGTGGATCATCATAATCCTTGCGATTTTGGTAATAGGCCTGGTTGGCCTTAAAAGCGCCGGTGTTATTGGAAAGGAAGAAGGCCTGAAAGTGGCCACCGAAAAAGTGGAACGGCGTAACATAACCGAAACCGTAAATGCCAGTGGAAAAGTGTATCCCGAAATAGAAGTAAAAGTAAGTCCGGATATATCTGGTGAAATTGTTGAGTTGCAGGTAAAAGAAGGGGATAGTGTTCGCAGAGGACAGGTATTGGCGAAGATATATGCTGATATTTATTCTACCCAGCGTAACCAGGCTGCCGCTGAAGTAAACCGCCAGCAGGCAATGGTAGATAACAGCAAGGCACAGTTGGAAAGTTTAAGATCTGCGCTTGAGTTGGCCAAAAACACCTTTGCCAGGCAAAAGCAACTGTTGGCTGAGAAAATAATTTCAACAGCAGAATTTGAACAGGCGCAGAATACATTACAAGCAGCGCAGGCCAATTATAATGGGGCTTTACAAAACATTCGAAGCGGTGAAGCAGGAATTGCCGGTTCGCGTGCCAGTCTTGACAGAGCTAATAAAGACCTGAGCCGTACGGCTGTGTTATCACCCATGAGCGGCGTGGTATCGTTGCTGAATGTAAAAGCAGGAGAAAGGGTAGTGGGTAACTCCATGATGGCTGGTACTGAAATGATGCGCATTGCCGATATGAGCCTTATTGAAGTGCAGGTAGAAGTAGGTGAAAATGATATTCCTAAAGTAAAACTCGGTGATTCGGCCCTGGTAGAGGTAGATGCTTATAACAACCGGAAATTTAAAGGTCTTGTTACCCAGATAGCCAGCAGTAATACCACTGCCAGTTCTGCTTCAACATCAAACGATGTAACGAATTACAAAGTGCACATCCGGTTGCTGCGTGAATCATATAATGATCTGTTCGATCCCAATCGTCCAAAATCTTTTCCCTTCCGCCCCGGTATGAATGCCAGCGCAGATATTCAAACGCGAACAAAAGCCAATGTGCTGTCTGCAGCCATCAATGCAGTTTCAACCCGCGAAAAAGGGACCGATAAAGTAGTTGGTGGCGATGATAAAGACAAGGATAAGGATAAAAATAAAGAGAACAGTTCGAAGGAAGAAGGCAAAACAACGTCAACCGATCTCGATGAAGTGGTGTTTGTGCTGCAACCCGATGGCAAAGTTAAAAAGGTGGTTGTGAAAACCGGTATCCAGGATATAAACAATATAGAAGTTACGCAGGGACTAAAAGTGGGTGATGAAATAATTGTGGCTCCTTATAATGTCATCAGCAAAACATTAAAAGATGGCACCAAGGTAAAAGTGGTACCGAAGGATAAGTTGTTTGAAGTGAAGAAATAGCTGTAAGCTATAAGCCATAAGCTTTAAGCCGTTCGTTTTATGCGGGCGGCTTTTTTTAATCTGTTTTCTGTATTGCTTATAGCTTACTGCTTATGGCTTTAAGCCGTATTCCTTACTTTTGGGGCAAACATTAACTACATGCAACTGGGAATTATCGGTAGTGGAAGCTGGGCTACAGCATTGGCAAAAATTTGTACAGATAATAAGCAATCCATAAACTGGTGTGTTCGGTCCGAAGAAATTGTGAATCACTTACAGCACCGGCATCACAATCCCGGTTATTTAAGTTCCGTATATTTTGATACCACTTTATTAAACCTGGGTACCGATATTGCCGCAACCATTGCGGCCAGTGATTGCGTATTGATCGCCGTTCCTTCGGCTTATGTAACGCCATCGCTCAGCAATCTTCCCGCAAATGCTTTTGAAGGTAAAAAAGTGATCTCGGCGGTAAAAGGTATTTTGCCAGACAATAACCTATTGCTGAACGATTACCTGAAGGATGTTTTCAACCTGCCATTGTCAGATTATTTCACGGTAATGGGACCTTGTCATGCAGAAGAGGTGGCTTCTGAAAAGCTATCTTACCTTACTTTTTCGGGTATTGATGTAGCGATGGCTGAAAAAATTGCCGGATATTTTACAACCGAATATCTCAATACCATTGTTAATAGCGATGTATACGGCGTACAGTACGCGGCAGTGCTGAAAAATATTTATGCCCTGGGCGCAGGTATTGCGCATGGACTTGAATACGGTGATAATTTCTTAAGCGTATTAATTGCGAATTGTGCCGATGAAATGGCCGGTTTTCTGAAGAAAGTAGGTATTCAACATATGGATGTAGGCGTGCATGATGGCGAAGACCCGGTAACGCATCGCAAAACACCCAATTATGCCGCTTCTGTGTACCTGGGCGATTTGCTGGTAACCTGTTATTCGTTGTACAGTCGTAATCGCACTTTTGGTAATATGATCGGTAAAGGCTATTCGGTAAGGGCTACCCAGCTCGAAATGAACATGGTGGCCGAAGGATACAACGCCTGTAAATGTATCTATCTCGTAAATAAACAGATAGGCGCTGAAATGCCCATAGCCGAAACCGTTTACCGCATTCTGTGGGAAAATGTTAAACCGCGCAAAGGGTTTAATCTTGTTGAGAAAACACTGGTCTAAAGGTTGTAATAAACCTTTAAAAGGGTTAAATTGTAATAATAACAGTCTTCGGGCGACCAATGTATTAATATGCCATTCTCATTAGGACCATATGGAATTACTGCAATGCTGGTGCTGGCCGGTATTGTGATCATTAATGAGGTTATAAAATTTGTCAAAAAAGACCATCGTTCGGTCTAAATTATTCTATAAAGTATTGATTATCCTTAGTGCGCCCCGCTAGGGCGCATTTTTTGTGCCTTATATTCCAATGATGCATTGAGCGCTTTTTACCTTTAGACGGGTATTCGAAAGGCCAGTTTCAATTCCCCCTTTAGGGGGTAGGAGGTGTGGTAAAAAACAATTCCGCCGCCATTCCATCTGCAAACAATTTCCCTTGCCTGGTCAATTGTAAATGATTGTTATGCCATTGCATGTTACCGGCTTCTATAAAGCGTTTACTGGCGGCTTGCAATTGTTCGGCGGCTTTTTCTCCAAACCGGCTGGCCGCCCATTGTACATCCAACCCTTCAACTGTGCGCAGCGAGGTCATAATATATTCGTTTAACCGTTGGGTATCGGTCAACGTTTCTATTTCAAAAGGTACTTTATCGTCTTGTAACGACTGTATATACAGCGCGTTGTTCGAAATATTCCATTGCCTCGAAGCACCGTTAAACGAATGGGCCGAAGGTCCCAATCCCAGGTAAGAAGTACCCTGCCAGTAAGAGCTGTTGTGACGGCTGCGCTTACCTGGTAGTGCAAAATTGGAAATTTCATAATGTTCATAACCGGCTTCCTGCATCCAATCCATCAATAATAAAAACTGCCGCGCCTGGTCCTCGGTATTTACATCGGTTGTTTTGTGTTTGTTGATCATGGAAGCCAGTGCCGTGCCGGGTTCTACGGTCAACGCATAACACGATACATGCGGAATGCCCAACGCAATAGCCTGTTGCACGTTGTGTTGCCATTTTTCATCGGGCAGGGTAGGCGTGCCATAAATAAGATCGATGGTCATGTTGGGAAAATGCGCCTTTGCCAGTTGCAGATTGTCTATTGCCTGTTGAGCCGTATGCGCCCGGTTCATCCAGCGCAGGTCTTCTTCAAAAAAAGATTGTACCCCTATACTTAACCGGTTAACGCCCGCTTGTTTCCAGTCGTTAAGCTTTTGCTCGTTGATGTCATCAGGATTGGCTTCGAGAGTGATCTCTACATCCGGTGACAGGGAGAAATGGTCCCGTAAAGTTTGCAGAATGCCTGACAGTTCTTCAACCGTGAGCAGGGAAGGAGTGCCTCCGCCAAAATAAATGGTGTTCACCGGTTCTGCCGGCAGATAATTCTTTTGCAGGCTTATTTCTTTCAATAAAGCCGCTACAAATTCGTTCTTTAACTTCAATGAAGTGGAAAAATGAAAGTTGCAATAATGACAGGCCTGCCTGCAAAACGGGATATGTAAATAAATGCCTGCCATCGTATTCCGTATTTTTTTCGAATATTACAGTTTAATTAATCCAGCACGTTTCCTCAATGGCAAAGGTAGTTGTATATAACCTTACACGCTTAGGGATAGTACTTGCCGTTTGGCTGGGTTTTCCGTTTTTGCTGTCCGCCCAATACCGGGTACAGATAAAACCGGTCGATAAAGACTCTGTTTTCATCTATAATACCCTGCGTTTACAATCAAATTTTAAGAATCAAGCGCTGGCACAGGAATATCTTGCCAGTCTGCCTGGTTTGTTACAGACAAAAGGTTATCCGGCTGCTTCCATCGATACTGTTTTATTTGATTCCCTGGGCGCCGTGTGCATTTTATTTGTGGGCGAAACATTTCAATGGGCGCATTTGCGCGTTGATTCGGCCGATAGAAAATTGCTCGATGCCATTAACTGGAACACCCGCACCTTACATAAACAGGCATTGAGTTTTGACCAGGTGCTGGCTGCCCGGCAAAAATTGCTCGATTACCTGGAGAACAACGGCTACCCGTTTGCAAAGATCAAACTCGACAGCATTTCATTCGTAAACCAGCAATTGGAAGCTAACCTCTCCATCAATAAAGGACCCCTTTATAAAATTGACAGCATCCGCAATTTTGGAACGGCGAAACTTTCTTCCACGTTCTTACAGCGCTACCTGGGCATTCTCAATGGCAGCTTTTACAAGAAAGAAAGATTGCAAACCATCAGCAAAAAACTCAACGACCTGGCATATGTGCAGGAACAGCAACCCTGGAATTTAACGATGTTGGGAACGGGATCTATATTAAATGTATACCTGGTTCCCAAACGCGCCAGTCAAATCAATGTACTGGTGGGTTTTCTGCCAGCCAGCACACAAACGGAAAATAATAAACTGCAGATAACCGGCGAAGCGACCGTTCATTTGAGGAATTCATTAGGCAATGGCGAAAGTATTGGACTTAACTGGCAACAGTTGCAAATAAAGTCACCCCGGCTCGATCTGTCGTTTCAGCAACCCTACCTGTTTGGATCGCCTTTTGGGGTAAATGCCAGTTTCAATTTATTCAAGAAAGATTCCTCCTTTGTTAATATTAATATGCAGTTGGGTGCGCAATATTCCCTTTCTTCGAGCCAGGGCGGTAGTGTGTTCATTCAGAATTTTCAAACCAATGTATTAACGGTAGATACGCTGTATACAAAGAGTAACCGCAGTTTGCCCGAGCAGGCCGATATAAGGTCAGTGAACCTGGGTATAAACTACGAGTGGTTCAATACCGATTACCGGTTAAACCCCCGCCAGGGAAATGAGTGGCAGATAAGTGTGTCTGCGGGGTCAAAGAAGATTAAAAAAAATAATGTGATCGTGGGGCTGAAAGACGAAAGCGACCCCGCCTTCGATTTCAACAGCCTGTACGACACGGTACGCCTGAATAGTTACCAGTTCAGGTTAAAAGGCGTTCTGGCGCATTATTTTAAATTGACCCGGGCTTCAACCCTTAAAGCTGCTGTAAATGGGGGCTGGTTTGAAAGTCCGGCTATTTACCGGAACGAATTATTTCAAATTGGTGGATATAAATTATTGCGTGGTTTTGATGAAGAAAGCATTTTTGCATCGCAATACGCGATAGGTACGCTGGAATACCGGTATCTGGTAGGCCGTAACTCTTACCTGTTTTATTTTGTAGATGGAGGCTGGTCGAAGAATGGCGCCGGGTACGCCCGGTCGGGTAACAACTATTGGGGCACCGGTTTGGGGATGGCATTTGAAACCAAAGCCGGTATATTTAATTTATCGTATGCGGTAGGTAAACGGGATGATACTAAATTCAACATGAGGCAATCAAAGATCCATATTGGGTACGTTAATTATTTTTGATGATAAATTCTTTTCAGTCAATGCCGGCACTACAATATTTTTGCAAACCAAATGTTCCCTGTGAAGAAACTGTTACTACTCGTTTTTAGTTGTTGTTTATTCATTGTGTCGCTTGCGCAAAGCGGAAAGGATACTATTCCGGTCCGGGAACAGCACGATACGCCCGGCGTAAAAGACACGGCAGTGAAAGTATTACCCGATTCGAGTGCGGTTACTACCGTACCGGAGGCCGTCGATAGTACTACGGCGACAAAACCGGCGGTTGTTACCTCCCGGCCCGATACGGATATACCGGTAGCATCTGTAGCAAAAGGCCCCTCAATGCCTGAGCCTCAACCTTCCATGCAGGGGTTTCATAAAGCGTTACGCAATCATCCATACTTCAATTTTTATGGTCAGGGGGTAAAGATCACCGAACAGCTTAAAAAGGCCAGTCGTGACGAAAGCATGTTTTATTTTCTGTGTGCCTTATTGTTCTACTTTGGTTTCATCCGCATCGTATTCATGAAGTACCTCGATAACCTGAATACCTTATTTTTCAGGGTTACCATGCGGCAGGCACAGATCCGCGACCAGGTACTGCAATCGCCCCTGCCATCTTTGATGCTGAATATCCTGTTTATCATCTCTGCAGGTTTGTTCCTGAGTTTTGCGGTCGATTATCATAATATAGTACCCGGCATGAACCGGTGGTTATTGTTATTTTATTGTTGCATGCTGCTCACGGCCATTTATCTGGGTAAGTTCATTATGCTGAAGATGATTGGCTGGATGTTCAATATCAGAATAGCGGCGGATACCTACATTTTCATCGTGTTTCTCGTAAACAAGATGATGGGGATCTATTTATTACCGGCATTACTGTTAATGGCCTTTGCAAAACCACCTTTTTTGACTGTTCTAATTACTTTGACATATGTCTTTATCGGTATATTATTTATTTATCGGTTTATAATAGCATATAGGCCAGTAAGAAATGAGATTAAACTCTCAAGATTCCATTTTTTTATTTACCTTTGCGCCTTCGAAATAGCACCCCTTTTATTGATTTACAAGGTGTTATTGATTTTTGTGGAAAGAAGTTATTAACTTTGCAAATCCATACGTAGGTAATATGGTTAAAAACGGGGCTAAAAACGTAGCAGTGGCTACACAAACCATTAAAAAAATCCTGATTACGCAACCCAGGCCGGAAACCGATAAATCACCGTACTTTGAATTAGCAAAGAAGTATAGTGTTGAATTGGAGTTCCAGCCCTTCATACGTCTTGAAGGTATTCCCTCTAAAGAGTTCCGCAAACAAAAGATAGAAATAGCCAATTTTACAGGCGTTATTTTCACCAGTCGTAATGCTATTGATCACTTCTTTCGCATTTGCGAAGAAATGAAAATTAACATCTCACAGGACACGAAGTATTTTTGTATAACAGAAGCTGTTGCGCTGTACCTGCAAAAATTTATCCTGTATCGCAAGCGTAAGGTGTTTTATGGAGCCGATAGTACCAATAAGAGTATGTTTGATGTGATCAACAAACATAAGGAAAACGAAAAGTTCCTGTACCCCTGTTCCGAAAACCAGCAGGATAACGAGATCGTGAACTGGCTCAAAACAAACAATTGTGAATTTGCCACTCCGTTCATGTATCGCACCATCAGCAATGATGTGAAAGACCTGATCACAAGAACAGAATATGATATCATTTGCTTTTTCACCCCCAGCGGTGTAAAAAGCCTGTTCGATAATCTTCCCGCTTATCAGCAAAACGGCACCCGCATTGGCGCTTTCGGAAGCAACACTTCCCGCGCTGTTGAAGAAGCCGGCTTAACCCTCGATATAAAAGCTCCACTTCCCCAGGCGCCCTCCATGGTGGCCGCTCTGGAACAATACCTCTCTGCCTTTTTAAAGAAGAAATAAGAATCGTAAGACGTGAAACGGCAAATCAGTTGCCGATTCATATAGCCTGTTTCCTGTAACTGGCAATCCTTGCCTGTCCGAATCCGCCAGCTGGCGGAGAATCCGGGGGCAATAAATTTTTGGCAGGCCAGGGTCGGTCATTATATTTAAAATTCGCAAGCCATTCACGTTTGCCGTTTGCCGTTTCACGTTTGCCGTTTCACGATTCCTTACCTTGTGTTCTTATGGCAAAATATACCAACAAACTGGCTCAGGAAACAAGCCCATATCTTTTGCAACATGCCCATAACCCGGTGGACTGGTTTCCCTGGGGCGATGAAGCTATGAACAAAGCAAAACAGGAAGATAAACCCTTGCTGGTAAGTATCGGTTATGCCGCCTGCCACTGGTGCCATGTTATGGAAAAGGAAAGTTTTGAAGATGAGGAAACGGCCGCCCTCATGAATGAACACTTTATTAATATCAAGATCGATCGCGAAGAGCGGCCCGATCTGGACCATATATATATGGACGCCATTCAGGCAATGACCGGAAGCGGCGGCTGGCCATTAAACGTTTTCCTCACTCCCGACGGCCGGCCTTTTTATGGCGGTACCTATTTTCCGCCAAGACCCTTTCAGAACCGCCCTTCCTGGAAAGATGTACTGACAGGCGTAGCCAATGCCTGGACCGAAAAACGAAGCGATATAGATGCGCAGGCAACCAATTTAACCGGATATATTAACCAATCCAACACGTTCGGGCAACAGGCCGTAGGTAATATTAATTTAGAAGAACTTTTTTCGAGGGAGAAAGCCGATACGATGTTCACCAACATCATGAGCACCGCCGATAAAGAGGATGGCGGTTTTGGGAATGCCCCAAAATTTCCACAAACATTTACAATTGGGTATCTGCTGCGCTACTATCATCAAACGAAGAACGAGCAGGCTTTACAGCAGGCCTGTGTGAGTTTGGATAAAATGATACAGGGTGGTTTGTACGATCACCTCGGTGGCGGCTTTGCCCGGTATTCAACAGATAAGGAATGGCTGGCGCCGCATTTTGAAAAAATGTTGTACGATAACGCATTACTGGTAATGGCCCTGTGTGATGCGTGGCAATTAACGCAAAAACCGTTGTACAAACAGGCAGTTGAACAAACCCTGGCCTTTGTAGAAAGGGAGCTGTATGCGCTCGAAAAAGGATTTTATTCAGCCCTGGATGCCGACAGCGAAGGGGTAGAAGGGAAGTTCTATGTGTGGGACAAGGCGGAAATAGAACAAATATTACAGGAAGATGCCGGCCTGTTCTGTGCATTTTATGATGTTTCTGAAGGCGGCAACTGGGAACATAAAAATATTCTGAATATACGTAAGCCACTGTCTCTCTTCGCCATTGAAAAAGATATTAGTGAAGAAACACTTCAGGATCTGTTACAACGAAGCCGGGAAAAACTCTTACAGCAGCGGGAAAAGCGTATCAGGCCATTGCTTGATGATAAAATATTATTGGGCTGGAATGCGTTGATGAATAGTGCTTACAGTAAGGCATATAGCACATTCGGAAATCCGCAATATGAAACGGTGGCCAGGGAAAACATGGATTTTATCTGGAAACGGTTTACTAATGACGGGTTGAATTTTTTTCATACATATAAAAAAGAAGTAGCCAGATACCCAGCCTTTTTAGACGATTATGCGTATTTAATACAGGCGTTGATCCATTTGCAGGAAGTTTCAGGAAATGCCGACTACCTGTATAAGGCAAAATCATTAATACAATGGGTAATTGATCGGTTCAGCGAAGAGGAGACCGGCTTTTTCTTTTATACGAACAAAGAGCAGCAGGATGTAATTGTGCGTAAAAAAGAAGTATATGATGGCGCCATTCCCTCCGGAAACGCAATAATGGCTTTTAATTTGCAGTATGTAGGCGTTGTTTTTGACATAAACGGGTGGAAAGAAAGAGCTTTAAAGATGTGTGCAGGATTGGAACAGGCTGTGCACCGGTATCCGGGTTCTTTTGGCGTATGGGCAACAATGATACTTTCATTTGTAGGGGGAATTGCAGAAATAGCCATTATTGGAAAGGACGTTGAAGCGGTCAGACGGGAGCTTTTACAGCATTTTATCCCGTTCAGGGTACTGCAGTCCGCTACCGAAGCGAATAGTGATTTACCCTTGCTTGCCAGTAAACCATCATCCCCGTATACGCAAATTTACTTATGTAAAAACTACCAGTGTAGTGCGCCAGTAGATAAAGTAAGGGATTTGATCCGTCTTCTGAAAAATGTGTAAAATTTAAAATTTTGGCGATACAATAATCCAATTTCCGGATTCGTTTACATGAGAGCTTATATCACGTAATTGCAGTTTTAATAAATAAATTCTATTCTTGTGATGAAGTCGGTAAAACATTATTTTTGCCCAATACCCTTTAATATTATGAAAATGAAGAACCTATCCGCCTTAGCAGCGCTGGTGGCCATGATCGCTACTGGTTGTGGCAAAGTAGGAAAATCCTCAAAAGGCTTGCCCAATGACGGCCAGCTACATGGCGTATCGGCTAGTCCCAAGTATAATATGTCCAAGCCTCCAGGCATGGTATATATACCACCAGGTACCTTTCACATGGGTCCCAGTGATGAGGATGTAAACTATGCTTACACCGCGAGGAACAAGCAAATCTCTATTAATGGCTTCTGGATGGACGCTACCGAGATCACAAACAACGAATATCGTCAGTTTGTGCAGTGGGTACGCGACTCTATTGGCGCCACATTACTTCAGTATGGTAAAGAAGTGGATGGCACCTTCCAGGTTGACTGGAAAAAGGCCAAAACCATTAAATGGGACGATAAGTCTACCGTTGAGAAAATCGATCAACTGATCCTTTCTCCCGAAAACCGGGTTTTTGGCAAAAAGGAGATCGATCCTTCCAAATTAAGATACCATTCTGAGATCTTTGAGCTGAAAGAAGCTGCCAAAAGAGAAAATGCCGGCAGACCCCGCTCTCAGTTCATCACCAAAAGGGATGTAGCTATTTATCCTGATACCCTGGTTTGGATCCGTGATTTCAGTTATTCTTATAACGAACCCATGACCAAACGGTATTTTGTTCACCCTGCCTTCGGTAACTATCCCGTTGTAGGTGTAAACTGGAAACAGGCTGCTGCATTCTGCGAATGGAGAACTCACTACCTGAATGCTTTCCTGGAATCCAAGAAAAGACCTTCTGAATCAGATTTCCGGTTACCAACAGAAGCTGAGTGGGAATATGCTGCCCGTGGCGGTCGTTCTCAATCAATGTTCCCCTGGGGTAACTATTATCTGAGAAACAGAAAGGGTTGCTTACTGGCCAACTTCAAACCAGGCCGTGGTAACTACCCAGAAGATGGCGCTTTCTATACTGCCCGTGCAGATGCTTACTGGCCAAACGATTTTGGTTTGTATTGCATGGCCGGAAACGTATCGGAGTGGACTTCTTCCTTATATTATGAAGGGTCTTACAACTTCCAACATGATATGAATCCTGACATCCGTTTCGATGCCAAAGACGATGATCCTCCACGTATGAAACGTAAGGTAATTCGCGGTGGCAGCTGGAAAGATGTAGGTTTCTTCCTCCAAACGAGCACCCGTAGTTATGAATACATGGATACGGCTAAGTCTTACATCGGCTTCCGCTGTGTAATTGATTTACCGGCTATGCAGAAGAAACGTTAAAATTTTGTTTTAGAGTAAAATTTTTTAACGGCTAATCCGTTTTATAAGAGATTGATTTAACAACAAAATCAAATCGGTATCTTATTCTCTCATCCCTATTGAAAACCCGTTTTCTAAAAATTAAAAATTAAAGTTATGGCTGGAGTTTCTAAATCTACTGAAAGACTGGTAAACGTAATCGTATGTATGGGTGCTGCTGTCGTTATCTTCGGTGCCTGGCAAAAAATTACACACCAGGCCCTTGCTGACTTCTTCTTAACGGCAGGTCTTATTACAGAAGCTGTCATTTTCGTTGTATATGCATTCTTACCCCCTCCCGGATCAGAAATGCATGCCCTCGCTGAAGCATTACCTAAATTAGCCGGTGGCCATTCTGGAAACCCTGCTATCGCTAAAATGGACGAAATGTTCCATGATGCTGATATCACGCCTGCTAACCTGAGCCGTTTAAGCGATGGTTTCAAAAAATTAGGATCTACTGTTAATAATATAGCTGATGTATCTGATGTAGTTAAAACTACCAACGAATTCACATCAAAAACTAAAGAAGTTACTGTTGCACTGGATCAAATGAAAACCGTTTATCAGGGCGCTGCTTCTACAGTTTCCAGCTTCAATTCTGCAGCTGATAGCACTAAGCACTTCCATGAGCAAGTGCAGGTATTGACCAAAAACTTAGGTTCACTGAATGCTATTTATGAACTGGAGTTACAGGATACCAACAACCACCTGAAAGCTATGAACACCTTCTACGGTAACCTGGTGCAAGCTTCTCAAACCATGCAAGGTAGCGTAGACGATGCTAAAAAAGCACACGAACAGATCTCTAAACTGGCAGGTAACCTGAGCCATCTGAATACCATTTATGGTAACATGCTCACTGCTATGCAGGGTCGTTAATCGGGCGGTACTTCCATATCCTGTTACCCAATGAGTAACTATGCAATCAGATTAGTGTAACAAAATTGTTAAACTGGAAAAACCTAAACCATGTCTTTACCTAAAGAGCCTAGGCAGAAGATGATCAACATGATGTACCTGGTGCTGACAGCCCTGCTGGCACTCAACGTATCATCAGAAATCCTCAATGCCTTCGTCACAGTTAATAGCAGTATTACTAAATCGAACGATCTAATTACTGATAAAAATAAATTGACTTATCAGTCTTTCGAAGATAAAATGAACGATGAGCAAACAAAGGCGCAAGCCGCAGTTTGGGCGCCTAAAGCGCTGGAAGCAAAAAAATTATCTGCTGATTTATTTGCTTACATCGAACAGCTGAAAGCTGATCTGAAGACTGAAGCCGGAACCTTTGAGCATGAGGGCAAGCAAGAAATGAATGCCGATAACCTCGATGCTGCTACCCGTTTAATGGATACCAAAGGAAAGGGCAAAGAATTATATGCCAAGCTCGCCGAATATAAAAAGAACATCATCGGCGTTTTAAAACCCGAAGAGTTTGCTAACAATCCTAAAGAGCAGGAAACTTTAAGAAAGGATATTGAAAAATTCAATCATTCAATTCCTGTAGATCTGAATGTGCCTGAGTCTAAATCCGGTAATAAATATGGTAATGATGTTAATGGCTGGACACAAAGCTATTTCCACATGACCCCTTCCATTGCCGCATTGACAATTCTGAGCAAATTCCAGAACGATGTAAAGAGCTCTGAAGCTCAAATCGTTGATTATTGCCACACAAAGATTGGAGAAGTGAAACTGGTATATAATAAATTCCAGGCTATTGCTACCTCTAATACTACATACGCTATGCCTGGCGATCCGGTTGAAATTACTGCCGGTGTTGGTGCTTTCAGCGATGCCGCGAAGCCAAAGATCACGATCAATGGCCAGGCAATGCCTTTAACTGCCGATGGTACAGCTTTGTTTAAAACAACCGCCAGCGGAACAGGTGAACATGCAGTAAACGTGGTAATCGAGTTTAATAAACCTGATGGTTCTGTTGAACGTATCCCGAAAACCATTAAATACACAGTAGGCGTTCCTTCAGGTGCATCAGTGTTCCTTGAGAAAATGAACGTAATGTACATTGGTGTTGATAACCCGATTACCATCTCTGGTGGTAGTGTAGGTAGCGAAAAAGTAAAAGTTGGTTTTGGTGGTGGTTCTATTAACAGAGTCAGCGGTGACCGTTACATTGCCAAGCCAAGCAAACCAGGTATGAGCGAGATTATTGTAACTGCAGACGGGAAGAGTTTCAAATTCCCTATGCGTTTAAAATACTTACCGCCACCAGCAGGATTTGTTGGTACTAAAAAAGGTGGTAACATGTCTTCTGCCGAATTTAAAGCCATGGGTGGTGTAATAGCCAAACTCGAAGATGTTGATTTTGAAGCCCCCCATAGAGTAGTAAGCTATAGAATAGGCGCTGTAGGCGGACCAATCAATATCTACTCTGAAGCTACTAATGAAGGCAATCGTTGGACTGGCAATGCTGCTCAACTTATTTCTCGTGTTGGTCCTGGTACAAGGGTATTTATCGACAATATCGTTGTAATTGGTCCCGATCAGAAACAAAAAGAGATCCCAGGTTTGCAATTCAGCCTTAAGTAAAAAAATTAAATAAACAGGGAACAAATGAAGAACCGTATTATTAAACTGTGTTTGTTGCTGACTGTGATGGCCTTTACTGCCACAACAGTAGAAGCGCAGAATAAAAAACCTGTCCGGAAAGCCGCAAAACGGACTACCGCGAAGAAAAGTACTGCCAACAGAAGCAGGAACAAACCTACTCCAGCAGTAGTTGCTCCGCCGGTAGACACTGTTAAACCAGTTGAGCCACAGGCAATGTTAGACATACCTCCGATCAAAAGATCGCTGCGTAATGACAATGCCATCGAGCGTAACCTGGTTAAGGACCGGATTCCGTTAGCATACGAACACATACGGGAAGATGATGCCGTTTACATGCAACGGGTATGGCGCGAAATTGATGTGCACGAAAAAATGAACCTGCCTTTCGTTTATAAAGCGGAAGGTGACCTGGGTAACCAACGGTTCATTTATATCCTGTTGAATGCTATTAAAAACGACAGCATCACAGCCTTCAATCCCATCGATGACCGGTTCTCAACACCCATGACCTTCCAGGAGATCATCAATGGCCTGGTTACCAAACCACGCCGTATTCAGGTTCCTGATATGGTGATGGACCCGGATGGTTCTAAAGGGTTAATGAGAGATACCGTTATCACAGACGAATTCAACCCTGATAAAATTGAACGTTTCTGGATCAAGGAAGACTGGGTTTTTGACAAGGAATCTTCGCGTATGCAGGTGCGTATTCTGGGGATAGCCCCTTTGAAAACGATCACCGAAACAGACGGAACCTTCCGCGGCGTTACCCCGGTGTTCTGGGTTTACTACCCTGATCTGAGACCCATCTTTGCTAAACACGAGGTGTACAATGGTAAAAACTTTGGCGCCCGTATGAGCTGGGAAGAGTTGTTTGAAAGCCGCATGTTTGCGAGCCGTATCATCAAATCAACTGTAAACAACCCCAATGATGAGTTCATTAACCAGTATATTAAAGATCCTATCCTCGCCCTGTTAGAAGGCGACAACATGAAGGAACGGATATTTAACTACGAACAGGATCTGTGGTCTTACTAAGATAAAGTTGAATACAACATAACTAAAAAGGGTATCGTAATTTTACGATACCCTTTTTGCTTTTTAATGCCTTGAAGCAATTCTGATAGCGCCTATTCAATGAAGTCGCTGTATAAACATTATATCAGGAATTTTTTTAAAAATACCCACATTTAGGTATTGTTTTGTGCTATCGATTCACTATTTTTACAATGGTTTTTCATAGGATATTGGATTTTAAAAACGGGGCTGGATATCTATCCTGGCCCCTTTTTCTTTTTATACCTGTCATGAGTGAGGGAATGAAACGGTCCACCGGCTAGCGGATCAATTGGTGATAGGTGAAAAGTAATGCTACAAGCAAAAAGGAAATTCAGGATCTAAATAACCAGCGACCTAAGTAGCATTTTCTCCGCCAACTGGCGGATGAAACGGTAAGCGTCAAATGTGAAAGGTAATGCTACAAGTTAAAATGGTACTAAGTAACCTCTTCTCCGCCAACTGGCGGACGTTGAGGAGTATTAAAATAATTCCTGATCAGTGCCGCCTTGGCTGTGCCTACAGCAGCCGTTAATTCTTCAATACTTAATTCTTTTATACGTTTTACCGATTTGAACTCTTTCAACAATTGTTCTGCGGTTTGCTGACCAATGCCTTTTATCTGTTCCAATTCGTTCTTAAAAGTTCCCTGGCTGCGTTTCTTGCGGTGAAATGTAATGCCAAAACGATGCACCTCATCGCGTATTGAGCGGATCAGTTTTAAGCTATCGCTATTATAAGGCAGCTTTACCGATTGCTGATCGCCCGGGAAAAATATCTCCTCCTCATTTTTTGCCAGCCCTACTATCGTCATTTTGCCCTGCAATCCCAGTTCGTATATGCCTTCCAGTGCAGCACTCAATTGCCCTTTACCACCATCGATGATCACCAGTTGCGGAAAAGGTTGTTGTTCCATCTGTAACCGTTTGTATCGCCGGGTAACCACTTCTTTCATAGTAGCAAAATCATTAATGCCTTCTACGGTCTTTACATTATAGTGGCGATAGTCCTGTTTGCTCGGCACGCCATCTCTGAAGCATACCATGGCCGATACCGGGTAACTGCCCTGGAAGTTGGAATTATCGAAACATTCAATATGAACAGGCATAACCGGTAGCTGCAGGTCGTGCTGTAATTGCTCCAGTACTTTGTGGCGTGTTGATTCATCCTTGCCATCGAGCTTCAGCATTTTCCGCTGCCTGATCTCTTCCTTGAAATAATTCACATTCAGGTCAGCCATTTCCAGCAGCTTCTTTTTATCGCCGGCTTTAGGTACGGTAACAACAATTTCCGGTTCGGCATATTCGATCTCAAAAGGAACGATGATCTCCGCCGACAGGCTGTTAAACGTTGTGCGGAGTTGCGCTACCGCAAAGGACAATATTTCTTCAATGGGTTCATCGAGGTGTGTTTCCCATTGCGAAGTATGGGTTTGAACAATGGTGCCGCTTTGCATCATGAAGTAGGTAACATAAGCGGTATCCCCATCGCGCAGGATGGAAAAAATATCGGCATTGCCCAAATGCCTGCTAACGATCACCGAGCGGGCCTGGTACTGTTCAAGGTGTTCTATTTTTTTGTGCAGTATCTGGGCCTTTTCAAACTCCAGGCTTTCTGCGGCAGCCTTCATTTCTTTTTTGAAATGTTGTATCACGGGGCCCAGGTTACCTTTCAGAATATTCCGTAACTGCTGTAAGCCTTCTCCATAATCGGTTTCTGTTTGATGGTTTTCGCAGGGGCCTTTACAATTGCCGAGGTGATATTCAAGACATACCTTGAACTTTCCCTTTTGTATGTTGGCCGGGGTAAGGTTCAGTTTACAGGTTCGAAGTGGAATATTGGTCTTTACAAAATCGATCAGCTCGCGCACTTTGGCTACCGAGGTAAATGGACCCAGGTATTCGGAACCATCATTGATTTTCCGGCGGGTAAGAAAAACGCGCGGGAAGTTTTCTTTCTTGATTACAATGTAGGGATACGTTTTATCATCTTTCAAATTGATGTTAAAACGCGGCTGAAACTGTTTTATCAGGGAGTTCTCCAGCAGAAAGGCATCTTGTTCACTGGGAGCAATGGTGAACTCTATGCGCTTTATACGCTGAACCAGCTCATGTGTTTTGTAAGAAGTGAACGTTTTTGAAAAATACGAACTGATCCGCTTGCGGAGGTTTTTTGCTTTTCCTACGTAAAGCAGCGTGTCTGCCGAATCATAATATTTATATATACCGGGATCAACCGGTAAAGTAGCGGCAATATGTTGAAATTCCTGTGATGTCATAATAACTATTACTCAGCAAAAAACTGCGGGTCCCAGATCACCTTTTCCATAGAAGTAACAGCCGGCCCGGTCTTTGGTTGTCGCATGGAAATGATATAGAAATATTCCTGCATCCTCCAGGTAAGTTTTTGTTGAATGACGGTATCGCCACTGGTAAACTCCCTTTCCATATAAACACGGTTCACTTTATCATCGCTCAAACTGGGTTTTATATAAACCATCACTTTTTGCAAAGGCCAGTCGGGCTGGTTCTGGGTATAAATAAAATTTAACATTTGAGTAGTTTCATCCATCAGTGAGTGCTCTTTGAAATGCGCCCTGAACGAGGCCGAGTCCAGCTCAGGTACCAGGAACTGGTTGGCCAGCTGATGAAATGCCGGTAACTGAATATAGACTGAATCTTTTTTACCGTTGATAGTCACTTTTTTCAAAATGCCGCCCGAGAAGGAATCAACCTTCGAAATATCATTCCTGATAAAATCGGCTACCGGTAAAAAATTGGTGTTTTCCAGGGAGTCCTGCACTGCCTGATCGGTGCCGGCCTGTTGTTTGGGTTTTTGTTTACAGGCAATAGCCAGTAAAAAAAGGGCCGGAAATAAAAGGTTTATCCGCTTCATCGGGTAAAATTATTGAATTCCGATGTTGTGAGCGCAACGAAAAATCATAATCCCGTCAATACGGCCGGCCGGTTCAAAAAATAACAAGCTGCCGTTTAATAACAGCAGCTTGTTATTTTAGATGTAGAAAGCCTCAAATGTTAGCGGATAGTTTTGGTTACGCCTATCTTGATACCGTATTGAAACAGGTTCTCGCGAATAGGGTATTCTTTGATAAAGGTTGACATTAATTGATAACGTAACTGCGGACCAACCTGCCATTTCAGGTCGCCGGTCTTATATGATACAAATGCTTCTGCGCTTGTATTGATATTCCATCTTCTGACCAGTGATGGCTCGGTAGCATATTTGTAATCGGTGGTGATAAGGTAAACGTTCCGGTTCAATAAATAACTGGGTTGAACGGTTCCGCCAACACCTATATGCAGCTTCTCATTACCCAGCAGGTTTATTTCCAAACCTAATGGAACCGAAAGCTGGAAATACTGGTTGTTTAAATTCTCCACTGCTTCGCCACCAAAGTTGCGGTACCGGGTATAGGAAGTGACCTGTCCGGTTGCAATGCCATAGCTCGAATTAAGGGCAATAACTGCCGGTTCAGAAATAGAAGAACTATAGGCCTGAATATCGTACCGGGCATAATTGAACAGCAAACCTGTTTTCAGGGTTACTGTCTTGTTTACGGTATACAGGATATTTGAACCCACTTCAAAACCCAGGGCCGGTTTATGATTTACCAGTTGCTCAGGATCGCCTGGTATATATGGCGCCTGTGGTACTGGCGTGGGTGTTTTTACATTGGCATTGGAAGATGGGTAGTTCCTGCTGTTTAACGTCCGGTAATTCATCGTTGGCGTAAAGGAGATCTGCCAGCTTAGCCGGTTTTGCTTTGGAACGGCTAATTCATACACGGCATTTTCCGCCAGCCAGTTAAGGCGTTTGCCATCTTCTGCTGCATCGTTGGTGTTAGCCGCCAGTATTGATTCGTTGACCGAAGTAGGATTTGTTAAAGATAGTGAAGCCGGAACCTGTGGTGTGTACTGCTCAGGATGTTCAGCAGGATTATCTGCCAGAAGCAGCGGGTTATCGGCCGGTTCATGTTGCCAACCTTTTTTAGATGGCCAGGCAGTCAGGTTATACACCGGCGCTTCATTGTTAAGGGCAGGTGTTGAGTTGGTTTCTGGCACACTGGTATTGCCGGTTACAGCCGAAGTTACCGGTTGATCCATATTGAGCACTATACCGGTATTGTCAACGCTGTTTTCAGGATTGAGCACAAAAGGCCTTTGTTTGGTAGTATTACCAGCTTGTTTATTGGAATTGCCAAAAGGAACTATAACAGCTTTTGTAGTATTGGTCTCAGACGTTTCTGTAGGTTTGGAAACGGTAGAAGCAGCATTGTTTTCACTAATAGATTTATTGGCTGTTGATGGAGTAATAAATTCAATGAATGTATAATAACCAACAGCAGACAGAAAGAGAATCAAACTAAACCAATACCACTTTCTGGTTGGGTGTAATGAACGGTGAATGCCTTTCCACACCTTGTCAGAAGGATACATTTTATACTGGTCAGCTTTTTCTTTCAGCAGTTCTTCAATATCCTCAGTGTAAAATCCTCGCTCCATATCATTAGTGTTTGTACGGTACGTTTTTCATAGGGTTAAATACGTATCTGTAAAGTGAGATGTTTTGGTTTTATCTTCCTGCTGCTACACCTAACCAGTTGATCTTTTCCTTGGGCCGCATAATGATTTTTTTCTTCACCAATATGTCCTCAAGCATTTGTTTGGCCCTGGTGTATTGCGAACGGCTGGTACTTTCTTCAATATCCAGCATTTCGGCAATTTCTTTGTGCGAATAACCCTCGATGGCATACAGGTTAAGTACTGTACGGTAACCTATTGGTAGTAAACGAATACATTCCACTACCTGTTTGGCCTGTACTATCGAAGGCACTGATTCTTCGCGCACCTGGACGCTGGTTGCATGAATGATGTCGACGCTTTCGTTGAACTTCTTGTTCTTTTTGAGATGGTTGATACAGGTATGAACTATGATTCGCCGTATCCAACCCTCAAATGCTCCTTTGTTCTGAAAGGTGTGTATCTGTGAAAACACTTTGATAAACCCTTCCTGTAACATGTCTTCAGCATCTTCCCGGTGGTGGGCGAACCTGTAACACACAGACAGCATTTTGGGACTATACCGGTTGTACAATTCCCGTTGGGCGGTTGTGTCGTTACGTAAACAGCCTTGTAAAATGGCGTCATCGGTCATATTAACCGTTTGGTTGCCCTGTAATTTAGACAATTTTTTGAAGTAATAGCTGCGCTATATATAAAAAATTACCGCTTTTTGGTATGAATTTTAATCTCCGTCCGACGGGTTTTTTGCGGCGTTTGAGCCCTCTGCAACAGGTTCGCTATGAATTTCACTTGATTATATATATGAAGCCGTTTAAGGGCTTTCATTTCTTATTAAACCGGAAAATGAGCCAACTTTCAAATCATAGGTTAGCAGATTGACGATCCTTATTGCTACAGATGCACCTGCTTCACAATGAACAATGTTGAACCCCTGTTTATTATTCGATTGTTTATACGCGTTATACCAGCGGGGTGGCGTAAGTTTTGCTGCTTTTATGGTATCTCTGAAAACAACTCCATGAAGCCGACCTGTTGATCGGGAAATTTTTCCAAAATAGTGTTTTAAATATACGATCATGGCCAATAAGGAGAATGTGCACCATGCCGGCATGGCAACTATTGAAACAAATCATAATGGGGACGGACATGCTGGTCATAAACAATCATTCTGGACCAAATATGTATTTAGCCAGGACCATAAAATGATTGCCCGGCAGTTTTTGATCACCGGCATGATATGGGCAATAATAGGCGCCGCCTTTTCAGTGCTGTTCAGGCTACAATTGGGTTATCCGGGAGAACGGTTTGCCTTCCTGGAAACCATCCTGGGGCATTGGGGGGAAGGCGGCATCATACAGCCGGAGTTTTATTACGCCATGGTCACCATGCATGGAACTATCATGATCTTTTTTGTATTAACTGCAGGCTTAAGCGGCACCTTCGCCAACTTTTTGATCCCGCTGCAATGCGGCGCACGGGATATGGCTTCTCCGTTTTTAAATATGCTTTCCTACTGGTTCTTCTTTGCGGCCAGCATCGTTATGTTCTCATCCCTTTTTTTACAGACGGGTCCGGCCAGTGGCGGGTGGACTGCTTATCCGCCATTAAGTGCCCTTGGCGATGCGATGCCCGGTTCGCGCCAGGGAATGGACTACTGGCTCATTGCGCTGGCCCTGTTTGTTGTAAGCACGTTGCTGGGCGGCATCAATTATGTTTCCACCATCCTGAATCTCCGCACGAAAGGGATGACCATGACGCGATTACCGTTAACGATCTGGGCATTGTTTTTTACAGCCATATTGGGACTGTTGTCGTTCCCCGTTTTGCTGTCGGGCTTTATCCTGTTGTTGTTCGACCGGCATGGGGGCACCAGCTTTTATTTAACTGATATATTCCTTGGCGCTACCAATAAAGCGTTGCCCAATGAAGGCGGCAATGCCATTTTATATCAGCACCTGTTCTGGTTCCTGGGCCATCCCGAAGTATACATTGTTATTTTACCCGCCATGGGCATTGCATCGGAAGTGATCAGCATCAATTCGCGAAAACCCATTTTTGGCTATTCGGCTATGGTAGCATCTTTGTTTGCCATTGCCGTATTGTCGTTCCTGGTATGGGCGCATCATATGTTTGTAACCGGTATGAATCCTTTTCTGGGTTCGGTATTTGTGCTGCTAACCTTACTAATTGCCATACCATCGGCCATAAAAGTATTTAACTGGCTGGCCACCCTGTGGCGCGGAAATATCCGTTTTACCCCCGCCATGCTGTTTGCCATCGGGTTTGTAAGTGTGTTTATCTCTGGCGGACTAACGGGCATCTGGCTGGGTAATTCAACCATCGATATACATGTGCACGATACCTATTTTATTGTTGCCCATTTTCACCTGGTAATGGGGGTGGCTGCCATGTTGGGTATGTTTGCCGGCATTTATCACTGGTTCCCTAAAATGTATGGCCGGTTTATGAACACGACACTGGCCTATATTCATTTTTGGCTAACCATAACCGGGGCTTATTGTATTTTCTGGCCTATGCATTATATGGGGCTGGCCGGGATGCCCCGCCGTTACCTGGATTATTCCCAATGGCAATCGTTCAATCAGTTTGAAGGATTAAACAGGTTCATTACCATTGCATCGATTATTGTGTTTAGCGTGCAACTGCTTTTTGTGTTCAATTTCTTTTATTCAATAATCAAGGGAAGAAAGGTAAAAAGTTTGAATCCATGGGAAGCCAACACGCTAGAATGGACCACGCCCATTACACCACCACATGGCAATTGGGAAGAAGAAATACCGGAAGTGCACCGCTGGCCATACGATTATGATAAAGATGACAGGAGTTTTATACCACAAACAGAGCCGGTGGGGGAGAAGGAAAGGCAGGAAGTAGGAAGTAAGAGGTAGGAAGAGAACTATTCTTCGACACTCATAAACGAAATTTGAAAACAGAAAAGGTGAGCTTTGCTGATAATAGCGAGCTCACCTTTTTATTCTCTTCTTACTTCGATCTCTTACACCAGCACCTCGCCCGTCATTTCAGCAGGAATGGGCAATTTCATCATAGTAAGAATAGTAGGGGCAATATCACCCAGCTTACCAGCTTTTATGGCGCCTTTGAAATTTTTATCGATAATGAATAACGGAACCAGGTTCAGGGTATGGGCCGTATTGGGCGTACCATCTTCGTTGATCAGGTAATCGGCATTACCATGGTCGGCCGTTAAAAATACAGTATACCCATGTTCCAGGGCCGCTGTAACAACACGTTCAACACATTTGTCAACGGTTTCAACGGCTTTTATCGCTGCTGAAAACACACCGGTGTGACCCACCATGTCTGCATTCGCATAATTCAGGCAAATAAAATCGGCTGTCTCTTTTTCAATTTCCGGTACAATGGCATCTGTTAGTTCAACGGCGCTCATTTCAGGTTTCAGGTCGTAAGTAGCCACTTTGGGCGAAGGGACCATGATCCTGCTTTCTCCCTCAAAGGGCGTTTCGCGGCCGCCACTGAAAAAGAAAGATACGTGCGGATATTTTTCTGTTTCAGCTATACGAATTTGCTTTTTACCATTGTTGGCCAGTATTTCGCCCAACGTGTTATTCAGGTTGTCGTTTTCAAAAACCACATGCACGTTTTTGAACGTTTTATCATACTCCGTCATGGTTGTATAGTTCAACGACAATTTTTCCATGCCGAAATCGGGCATATCGGTTTGCGAAAGAACCTCCGTTATTTCGCGGCAACGATCGGTACGGAAATTAAAGCAGATGACGGCATCCCCATCCTGTATGGAAGCCAGTGGTTTTTGATCGGAACCAATAATAACCGTTGGTTTTATAAATTCATCGGTCACATTGCCGGCATACGATTGCTCGATAGCCGCCAGTGCATCGGTTGCTTTTTCGCCGATGCCATTTGCCAGGGCATCATAGGCGAGTTTAACGCGTTCCCATCGTTTATCGCGGTCCATGGCATAATACCGGCCGCTGACAGTTGCTATTTTACCGGTGGTTTCGTTCAAATGATGTTGTAAGTCGGTCACAAAACCCAATCCGCTTTTAGGATCGGTATCGCGGCCATCGGTGAATGCATGAATAAATACATCCTGCAGGCCTTCTTTGGCGCATAAGGTAATGAGGGCTTTTAAATGATTGGTATGCGAATGCACGCCGCCATCGCTTACCAAACCGATCAGGTGTAAGGGTTTTTTGTTGTCTTTGCTGTAGCGGATAGCATTTAACAAAACCTCATTTTTAAAGAACGAGCCATCGCGTACGGCAACATTGATGCGTTGCAATTCCTGGTAAACGATACGGCCGGCGCCCAGGTTCAGGTGGCCAACTTCACTGTTGCCCATTTGGCCATCGGGTAAACCCACCAATTCACCGCAGGTTGTTAAAGTTGTATTTGGATATTTTGCGTATAAAGAACTGACAAAGGGAGTATTAGCGTTTTGAATAGCATCTGAAGATTTAACCTTTCCAAGGCCCCAACCGTCCATGATGACTAATATAGCTTTATTAGTTTGCATATAACAAAGTGATTATGTTTGGTTTGATAAAGAAAACTGCAAAGGTAAGGCAATGAGGGCGGTAGTAGTTATTTTTGCCGCCATTCTTACTTTGGCATATTTTTAGCGAATTTAGCGGTGAAAAGTAAAAAATGCACATTTATGAAAAAGTATCTGGGATTTGCGATTGTAGCCATTTCGCTTACCCTGGTATCCTTTGCCCCCCTTTATTCTATTGATGACGTAGTTTCTGCCATGCGTACCGGTAATGCCACACAATTATCAAAATATTTTGATAGCCGGGTGGATCTTTCTTTACCAGGTAAAAGCGATAATTACAGCAAAAGCCAGGCTGAAATGATCTTAAAAGACTTTTTTGCCAACAATTCTGTAAAAAACTTCATCGTAAAACATAAAGGTGAGCAAAATGGCTCCCAGTTCTGCATCGGTTTATTGCAAACCAAAAATGGAAACTTCCGCACAAAATTTTTTATGAAGCAAAAGGGCGACCAGCAGGTTGTTCAGGAGATAGGGTTTGAGGTGATGGAGTAGAAGTTGTAAGTTATAGGTCATAAGTTTTAAGTAGTAAGGCAGAATTGTGTTACTTAAAACTTATAACTTAATACTTAGAACTTAATTTTGCTTTATGCTCACATTCAACGAAAAGCTGCATCATTTAATTGAATCTGCTCTGCAGGAAGATATTGGTGATGGAGACCATTCTACATTATCAGCCATACCTGCCGATGCAAAAGGCAAAGCTGTGTTAAAGATCAAACAGGATGGTACTATGGCCGGTATGCAGGTTGCCGAAGCTATTTTCCGGTATAAAGAACCTGCTGCCCGGTTTGTTGCTTTTAAAAAAGACGGCAATCAAATGCAGGCTGGTGAAAATGCTTTTGAAATAATTGCTACGGTTCACACCATATTACAATGCGAGCGGCTGGTATTGAATTGCATGCAACGCATGAGTGGTATTGCTACATTGACCCGCTTATATACCGATCGTTTAAAAGGATATGCCACCCGTTTGCTGGATACCCGTAAAACAACTCCCGGTTTTCGTTTGCTCGAAAAAGAAGCCGTTCGTATTGGCGGCGGCCATAATCACCGCATGGGTTTGTATGACATGATCATGTTAAAGGACAATCACATCGATTACTCGGGTGGATTGGAAAAAGCCATTGACAGCGCTTATACTTATGTGCAGCAGGTTAAACCCGGATTAAAAATTGAAGTAGAGACCCGCAGTCTCGATGATGTGAAGCGGGTAGTGGCTTTTGGAAAAGTAGACCGCATTATGTTGGATAACTTTACACCTGAAATGCTTTCGCAGGCATTGAAAATAATAAACGGTCAGTTTGAAACGGAAGCCAGCGGTGGCATTACGTTGGATAATATTACCGATTTTGCCCAAACCGGCGTTGATTATGTAAGTGTGGGTGCGCTGATTCACCAGGCGGTAAGTGTTGACCTCAGTTTGAAAGCCGTTATAATTTAATATTGCTATGAGTAAAAAGAATAAGCCCGATAGCAAGGGATTTGTATACAGCACCGATCCCAATTTTCAATTTGAAGAAGAGCAGCAAGCCCTTCACACCCTGCCACCTGAGCAACAAAAGTTACGGGTGTGGTTAGATACCAAACAGCGCGCTGGTAAAGCGGTGACATTGATAACGGGTTTTGTTGGTACCAACGATGATCTGGAAGACCTGGGTAAAAAATTGAAAAACGCCTGCGGCACGGGCGGGTCTGCCAAGGATAACGAAATCATAATTCAGGGCGATCAACGCGAAAAAGTAATGCAGTGGTTGCTGAAGAATGGATATAAAAATAGTAAGAAAGCGGGCTGAGCTAATGAACAATTGCTAACCAGAAACGGGCAAGGGGGAAGTAAATAAATAATAGCTATTTATGACCATACTCCTTGGGCTTGTATGCTTCTTTTTGATTGTTGCAATGATAGTTTCGCTGATTGCAACTATAGTTTACATTGGGATGGGAATCTGGAACCAGGATCCAAACAAAGGGGCTACAGGTATTAAATGTCTGATTTTGACCATTGTATTATTTATAGTTTGTAAGTACCTGATCCTTGATATAATCCTGGTGTTTCTACATTCTTTTAAAGACTGATTCTCTAAAAAAAGAAGCTATTATACAAAAGGTGCAACGTTTTTAAAGCGTTGCACCTTTTTATTTTGCCAATTGCATATTGTCTGTTGACTATTGTCCAGCCGCAGAACTGTACGACTTCTTATCTCCCCACATATTCAGCAACTCCAGCGAAGCGATCTTAAAATCGCCGCTTAAGCTAACGTATAAACCTATTACATCCTGCTGGTTCAGCGGATAGTTGTCAATACTTTCAAACCGCACATTGTATTGGTTTACGAGGTTTGTATACTTCGAGCCGGTAGGCCATACCTGCGTACCGCGGTTGCTGATGTTAATGAGATTGAATTTTACCCCACCATGCCGCTGGCATTTTTTAGCAATAGCGTCTGGTTGCTCATTACTTTCAATGAACATATCAACGCCGATGAGCTTTTCCTGCTCTATTTCTTTTGATTCCAGCATGGTGAAACTTTCCAGCTTCAAAGGAGTAGGCGTACCTGGTTTATTAGGTATTAATGCTTTAGCATTTAACTCGGGCGTTTTGCCAAAATTGCCAATGATGGCTTCGGCAAACTGCGTGGTATTGAAGCTGGGTTTATTTTTATCGCCAAAATCACCGGTGTGTACGCCCTGCTCGAGAGTATACAGCAACGCATTTTCAATAACAGCCGCATTTTCAGTAAGACCAAGGTGACGAAGCATGGCGAATCCACTCAATAACAGAGCTGTGGGGTTGGCAATATTCTTACCGGCAATATCGGGGGCTGTACCATGCACTGCTTCAAAAATACAAATGTGATCGCCAATGTTGGCGCTGGGCGCAAAGCCCAAACCACCTACCAGGCCCGCGCACAGGTCACTAACAATGTCGCCCTGCAGGTTGGTAAGTACTACCACATCAAAAGTATCCGGACGAGTAACCAGTTTCATACACAGGTCATCCACGATCACGTCATCAGCTTTCAGTTCGGGGTATTCTTTAGCTACTTCATAAAAGCAGTCTAAGAACAGTCCGTCGGTAATTTTCATGATGTTGGCCTTGTGGCTGCAGGTAATACGCCGTGCTTTTTTCTGACGTGCCATTTCAAAAGCATACCTGATCAACTGTAAGCTGCCCGGGCGGGTTATAAAACGGCGGCTCAATGCTACGTCGTGGGTAAGCATATGTTCAATACCACCATAAGTGTCTTCTATATTTTCGCGAACTATTGTGATGTCGATGGGGATGCCAGCTTTTGAAAAAACGGTATCAACGCCGTGAAGGGTTTGAAAAACGCGTTTGTTGGCGTAGGTGTTCCAGGTTTTACGGGCGGTAACGTTTATACTTTTAACGCCTTTGCCTTTGGGGGTTTCCATGGGGCCTTTAAATAAGATGCCCAATCGCTCGATGGTTTGCTGGGCTTCGGGCGTCATGCCGTTTGAAAAACCTTTGTCGAATACCCATTTGCCCATATCGACCATTTCGTATTCAAGGGGCACTTTGTTGGCGTCAAATATTTTTAAAACAGCACTCATAATTTCCGGTCCAATGCCGTCGCCTTTAGCCACTGCAATTTTCATGTGTATAGTTTTTTGTTTTTTTAATGAAAGCCAGGCAAATTAATCATGATCATTTTAAATCATTATTAGTATAATAATGAATAGGTTATCACGATTAGCACTCGTTAGAAAATTAAAAATTGTTCGATGTGTATAAATCCGGGGCAAAATTAGCCATCCCCCCTAACAATTCATATTAAAACATGAATATTTGCTATGACTGGCTTTTATTTTTGATTATCTTTAAATCGTAAACTGATAGTGAATGGTCTCAAAGATTTCCGAAGGCATTGAAATAAGTGTCGAAACGTTTTATCAGCCCGATTACTCCAACCCTGTATCGGGCGAATATATGTTTGCCTACCGGATTACCATTGAAAATCACAACAACTTTCCTGTTAAGCTACACCGCCGCCACTGGTATATTATTGACAGCAACGGTACAAACCGCGAAGTAGAAGGCGAAGGGGTCGTTGGTGTTCAGCCCACCCTGCAACCCGGCGAACGCTACCAGTATGTAAGTGGTTGCAACTTGCGCAGCGAAATGGGTAAAATGCACGGCACTTACCTCATGGAGAACCTGGTGAACAAGACTTCCTTCGACGTAAACATTCCGGTATTTGAGATGATCGTTCCTTTCAAAATGAATTAAATGCAGCTGTAAGCTATTAGCCGTAAGCTGTAAGCTTCCCGGAGAAACAATCAAACTTATATAATACAAAAAAGGCATCCGCCACTTGACGAATGCCTTTTTATTTCAATTGGTTTTTGTATTGCTTTTAGCTTAAAGCTTACAGCTTAAGGCTGTATTATCTCACTCCATGCATCATCTTCTTCAACAACGGCGTCAGCGCATATAATAAGGCGGCGGCAGCCACGGAAAGGATCACAAACACCATAAAGAATTCGTACAGGTTATGGATGGTAAACCCGGCAAAAGTGGGATAGGTGATGGGTATCTTTTGTTCAGATAGGAAGGCCAGTTGTTCCGCAGAAGGCTGGGCTGTTTTGTCCAGAACGCCTTGCAGGTTGATGCCTTTTTCAGCTGCCTTTTGAAATTTTTCGCCGGTTGGAGGCAACAGCGCGCCAAGGGTTCCGGTTAATGCATAACCGGCCGCATTGCCCAGGAACCAAACCCCCATTAATAAAGAACCAAAACGTTTGGGAGCCAGTTTGGCCACCAGTGACAAGCCAATTGGTGACAGGCACAATTCACCCCAGGTATGTAACAGGTATAAAACAATCAGCCAGATGATACTGATCTTATCGGTGATCTCAAGTCCTTTAACCCGGGTAGCAATGATAAAATAGCCCAATCCGATCAGGGCAAGGCCTATGGCCTGTTTTACAGTAGAGATCGGTTCTAACCCTTTCCTCTGCAATTTCAGCCACATAACACTGAAAGGCAAGGCGAAGAGCACCACAAACAACCCGTTAAAGATCTGCACCATACTGGGAGGCATAGTCCACCCGAGTATGCGGGTATCGGTTTGTCTGTCAGCGATGAAAGTGAGCGAAGAGCCGGATTGCTCAAAGGCCGCCCAGAAGAAGATTACGAAAAATGCGACTACATATAATACCAATATCCGCTGGGTTTCAACTTTGGTAAGCGATTTATCGGTTAATATAAATATGGCCAGGCTTAAACCGGCCGCATAAATAAAGGGATAAACATATGTTTTAATAGGCGATAGACCCAGTGCGCTGAAATAAGCGCCAAGACCTGATTGGCCCTCTGCTATAGGATATTTGATAGAATCCCATGATATGTATTGAATGCCGAAATAAAAGATCACCATTAGTCCGAAAAGCAAGGCAACCGATGTGCTGCTGAATTTGGCGTGGGTAGCTTCTCCCTCATGTACGGCGTGTTTATCGGGTTTGGCGCCAATGGCCTGGCCGGTTGGCGTAACTACATATTTGTTCTTGAGGAAAAAGAAAATGATCGTTCCCAGCATCATAGCAATACCGGCTGCCAGAAAACCCCATCTGAAAGCGGTGAGGTCGCGTATGAGCTTTACTGTTCCATCAGCCTGTGCAATTTTGTGGCTAACATCGCCAACCAACGGGCAAATAAACTGGCCTAAAATGGCGCCCAGGTTAATGCCCATATAGAATATGGTAAAGGCAGAATCGAGCTTACTTTTTTCTTCTTTGGGATATAGCTGGCCCACCATAGAAGAAATGTTCGGTTTGAAGAAACCGTTCCCGAATATTTGTAAACCCAGCGATAACCACATGAGGGTTTTGGCCATTTCAAGATTAGAGCCAAAAGTGCTGGCGCTGGTAAAAAGGATCAATTGTCCTATGGCCAGAATAGTACCTCCTAATAAAATACAATTCCTGTTGCCCAGGTATTTATCAGAAATATAGCCACCCAGCATGGGGGTCAGGTAACAGAGGCCAAGATAGCCGCCATAAATGATAGAAGCGTTTTCATCGCCCATCAAAAGCGCCTGGGAAAGAAACAGGGCAAGTACGGTGCGCATACCATAGAAATTGAACCGTTCCCACATTTCGGTGGCAAACAGTACGCCCAAACCTTTGGGATGTCCTTTGGACGGCGGTATTTCATTAGCAATTACATCGGGGTTAATTGTAGCAGTTTGAGCCATACATTCATGTAGTTTTTGTTTTTTAAATCAAGCAATCCGTTAGGGCAGTATTTAGCGACCCAAAATAGCGATTAATTCTAAATCGCAAATAAGAGAGTGGCCGGTGCTTTAGCCAACTTTAGCATTTCGTTAAGAGCTTATGCTCAAGTAGTAGTTGGGCCAGAGGTTTTGTGGTAAAGCAGTCCCTGGAAATTATGAAGCTATCTGTAACTATCGGTTGACCACTCTTTTGAATACCTGTACTATTCCTGATCCGTATTTGGGCTATTCCCGGGCTACCCATTTACTACCCCTGGGGGTAGTAAATGGGTAGTCAAAGAACGAAGAAAGGGTAGTGCAGGAACGAAGAAAGGGTAGTAAATGGGTAGTAAACGGGTAGTGTTTAGGTAGTGTTTGGGTAGTAAATGGGTAGTTGAAGGACAATAAAAAAATGCCTTATTGTTTAAAAATGAGCAGGTTATAAACTGCAGAAATGGCCATTGGGTAGTAAATGGGTAGTCAAACAGTTTCTACTGTATTGTAGATCATGGTGTTATACGGCTCCGGGGTAGCCAATGGGTAGTAAAGGTACTTTTATGCAGTAGTTATCAATCGTTTACAGAAGCATGTTTTCATTATTGTAAGAAAACAAAAGCTATAAGTGAAGAGAATTAAAATTCACAAATCCCCCCACAATACCGAAATTCGCCGCGGCAAAAACTACTTCACTATTTACCATGAATATTTTACTCTTAGGCTCTGGTGGCCGGGAACATGCCCTGGCCTGGAAACTTGCGCAAAGTAACCAATGCGATCAGCTATTTATTGCGCCCGGTAATGCCGGAACGACCCAGTATGGCGTCAATGTGAATCTATCGATCACCGATTTTGACGGCATTAAACAATTTGTACTCGAAAAGGGAATTACTTTATTGATCGTAGGGCCCGAGGAACCGCTGGTAAAAGGAATTACTGATTTCTTTAAAAAAGACGAACAGCTGCAACAGGTAGCCGTGATCGGTCCTTCGCAATATGGCGCCCAGCTCGAAGGCAGCAAGGCTTTTGCAAAAAAATTCATGATCCGCCACGGAATTCCAACGGCCGCTTACCGCGAGTTTGATGAATCGAACTATGAAGAAGGAATAGCCTATTTGCAGCAACATGCATTGCCTATTGTGCTGAAAGCCGATGGACTGGCAGCCGGCAAGGGCGTGCTTATTTGCCAGTCGCATGTAGAAGCGATTGCCGAATACGAACTGATGTTGCACCATAGCAAGTTTGGCGATGCCAGTAAGAAAGTAGTGGTGGAAGAATTTTTAACCGGCATTGAACTGAGCGTTTTTGTGCTCACCGATGGAAAGGACTATGTGCTGTTGCCGGAGGCAAAAGATTACAAAAGGATTGGCATGGGCGATACCGGCTTAAACACGGGTGGTATGGGAGCGGTAAGTCCGGTCCCGTTTGCCGATGCCGCTTTTATGAAAAAGGTAGTGGACACCGTTGTAGAACCTACCGTGCGTGGTTTGCATGAAGAAGCGATCGATTATAAAGGGTTTGTATTTGTTGGATTGATCAAGGTGGGAAACGAACCATATGTTATTGAATACAATTGCCGCATGGGCGATCCGGAAACTGAAGTGGTGATGCCCCGTTTGAAAACCGACCTGGTTGACCTTTTCATGGCCACAGTAGAGGGCAGGCTTAACGATATAAAAATTGAACAGGATAGCCGCTATGCCTGTACCGTAATGGCAGTGAGCGGTGGTTATCCCGGTTCATACGAAAAGGGTTTTGTGATTGAGGGATTGAATAAACCCCTGCCAGCAGACAGCCTGGTCTTTCATGCCGGCACTTCACAAAAGGAGGGCGATGTGGTTACCAACGGCGGCCGCGTGCTTACAGTAACATCCTATGGTAAAACGGTGAGCTCGGCCGTGGTAAAATCGAAAGAAGTATTGCAACAGATCTCGTTCGACGGCATGTATTTCCGCCAGGATATTGGGTTTGAATTTGAATAAAACGCGGAACGCACAACGCACAACGCTTAACGCCGGCTTCAAAGCAAAGGGTATTAGCGTTTCGCGTTCCGCGTTCGGCATTAAGCGTATATAATGAAACAAGTACACTACAGCGATTATTTGCAACTCGATAAAATACTGAATGCTCAAACTTTAGAAAGCGATTTGCTGCAGCAACATGCCCACGACGAAATGTTGTTCATCGTTATACATCAGGCATATGAACTATGGTTTAAGCAATTGTTGTTTGAAATAGATTCTGTGGCGGCGATCATGCAAAAGCCTGCCGTGAACGATAATTCTCCCGAGCTGCAAACCGTCGTTCACCGGTTAAACCGCATGGTAACTATTTTGAAGGTACTCGTGCACCAGATCGATATCATGGAAACCATGACGCCGATGGATTTTCTCGATTTCAGGGATATGCTTCGGCCGGCTTCGGGTTTTCAAAGCTGGCAGTTTAAACTGGTAGAAGCCAAGCTGGGCCTGAAATACCAGAACCGTCATGCCCAGGAGTATTACATTTCACAGTTGCGCCAGCAACAAATAGATATTATTCGCCAGGCCGAAAAAGAAAAGTCATTCATTGAACTGCTCAACGCCTGGCTCGAACGCATGCCTTTTTTTGAAGAAGGGGAGAACTGGAAAAACTACCAGTCTGTCAGTGGCCTACCTGCATCAGCAACGACTGAAAATGGTCCCTTCTGGACCGATTACCGTCATATTTATTCCAGTGGTTTGGCCGAAGCCGAACAAAACAACCTCCAATTTTTTGATTCGGTATTTTCCGATGCGTCTGTTGGAGAGCGGCAACTTTCGCCGCGAGCCTGCCGGGCGGCGATGTTCATCATGTTATATCGCGGGTATCCCATTTTGCAATTACCGTTTCAATTACTGAACGGCTTACTTGAAATAGACGAACAAATGAGCACGTGGCGGTACCGGCATATGAGCATGGTACACCGGATGATCGGTACCCGCATAGGAACCGGTGGCAGCACTGGCCGCGATTACCTGAAAGGAGCATTGGACAAACACTATATTTTCGCTGATATAGCCCGCCTTACCAGTTTCCTGATCGAAAGAAGAAAACTACCCGTATTAAGCCCGGAGATGGAAAAGAGACTGGGTTTTGTGGGATAACTGGTAACGATATTCAGGCATCTTTAATCTTCATGAGTAAAAACAAATTCCCCATACACAAGAACGAACAGCAATAACCCAAACAGGAACACTTTTTTCTTCCCCGGCTTATCGGCTACAATGCCCATGGCGCGGCCGCTTACCAATGACAAAATCCACATGGTTCGGGTAATAATACGCATTACGGAAGTATGTCAATAATACGGCGGTAACAAGTAAGTTAATAAAAAAACAGGTCGGCAACGACGGGTGATTTATCGGGAATGCAATATCTTCAACCAGCATGAACGCAGGTTGTAAAACAATTTAAACCATAAGTAACAATTAACGTTTCAGTATAACGTTAGATGAATAACTTTTCCAGCGGTTTATGTGTTATAGAAAAGAGGTAAATACGCAGGACAGGATATAATACTGAATAGCAATACACAGCCTTCCCCGCCAGAACTGTAGCGGAAATCAGCAACAACGATAAGCGAATTTTGTACCAGAAAAAAAATACTTGATCCAGTAAAGGTTGTGCTTTGTTAATTCGAATTATTTGCTTCAATTTTGCATGCATTACATTCAATCCAAAATCTGACCTTCTAAATGGGCTTATTCAACTTTTTCACCCAGGAGATTGCCATCGATCTGGGCACTGCCAATACCCTAATCATACATAATGACGAAGTAGTGGTGAATGAACCGAGTATTGTTGCGCTGGACCGAAATAACCCTAAAACGGTTCTGGCAGTAGGGAAACGGGCGTTGATGATGCATGAAAAGACCCATGAAAGCATCCGCACTGTTCGCCCGCTGAAAGACGGCGTGATCGCTGACTTTAACGCGGCTGAATTAATGATCCGGGAAATGATCAAAATGATCTATCCCAAAAAGCCATTGTTCCCCCCAAGCTGGCGGATGATGATCTGTATTCCGTCGAGCATTACCGAAGTAGAAAAAAGAGCGGTACGTGACAGTGCCGAACAAGCCGGCGCCAAAGAAGTTTACCTGCTGCATGAACCCATGGCTGCTGCCCTGGGTATTGGCATTGATGTTGAAGAACCTGTTGGTAACATGATCATTGACATTGGTGGTGGTACAACGGGTATTACCGTTATTGCCCTGGCTGGTATCGTTTGTGACCAGAGTATCCGTATTGCAGGGGATGAATTTACGGCCGATATTATGGAAGCCTTACGCCGGTATCATAGCTTGCTGATCGGTGAGCGTACTGCCGAGCAGATCAAAATAAACATCGGTGCGGCTATGAAAGATCTGGATAACCCACCCGATGATATTCCTGTTAACGGTCGCGACCTGGTAACCGGTATTCCCAAGCAGATCATGGTCAGCTACCAGGAAATTGCCGAAGCGCTCGATAAAAGCATTTTTAAAATTGAAGAAGCGATTTTAAAAGCGCTTGAAATGACCCCTCCCGAACTTGCTGCCGATATTTACAGACGCGGTTTATACCTTACCGGCGGTGGAGCCCTGCTGCGCGGACTGGATAAACGCTTAAGCCAAAAAATTAAATTGCCTGTGCATGTGGCGGATGATCCGTTAAAGAGTGTTGTACGCGGTACCGGTCTGGCATTGAAAAATTATGACCGCTATCCTTTTGTGATGCGTTAATAAGACCTCAATTCAATCAGGAGCTTGTGAGTTAGAAGGCTGGAATTTGTAATTTCTCAAAATTTTCTGCAGGTGCGTAATATTTTTCTCTTCATCAGGAGGTACTTCAATTTTGTATTCTTCGTGGTGCTGCAGGTTGCGGCCCTGTACATCCTTTTTCATTATAACAAGTTCCACGAAGCTGTTTTTTCTGGCGTGGCCAATGAATTAACAGGAAATGTAGGTGGTAAATACAGCAACGTTACCAACTACTTCCATCTTAAAACCACCAACGACGCACTGGCCAAGGAAAACACAGAGCTGCGTAACCTGATGTTTTCCAACTTCACAAGGCCCGATACAACCCAGAAAATGGTAACGGATTCTGTTCCATACGATACCCTGGGTCATTTTCGAAAATATATATGGCGCTCTGCCAAAGTGGTGAATAATTCTGTAAGTCTTCCCAATAATACACTTACCATCGACCGGGGCGAAAACCAGGGGGTGCATAAGAATATGGGCGTTATCAGCGCCAATGGAGTAGTAGGGGTAGTTATTAACACCAGCAGCAATTATGCGGTGGTAATGAGCCTGTTACATCGCCAATCGAAGGTGTACGCCAGTCTGAAAAAGACGGGCGAGACCGGTCAGGTCTTTTGGGATGGTAACAGTCCGCTCTATATCACCCTGAAGAATATACCTAAAAGTGCCCAGGTGGTAAAGGGCGATTCGGTGGTAACAAGTGCCTTTGCTTCTTACCGTTTTCCGCAAGGTATATTGATTGGCACTGTAATGGATATAGTTGACGACAAAACCAGCAGTTTTTACATATTACGGTTAAAACCGGCTACCAATTTTTTTAATGTGCAGTATGTTACGGTGGTGGAGAACCTGCTGAAAGATGAACAGGCCAAGCTGGAAGAAGAAACCAATAAAATAAACCAATGAGTGACCTAGTACGGAATACGGTACGTTTTGTATTGTTTATCCTGGTACAGTATTATGTATTGTTTCAGATACGGCCATTACATCAGTTTGTAGTGCCGTATATATATTACCTGTATGTACTTTGGTTGCCTTTTAGCATGGGCAGAATGAGCCTGCTGCTGGTTAGTTTTTTGTTTGGTCTTACCCTGGATTATTTTACCCAAACGCCAGGCTTGCATGCGGCTGCCTGCACTATGATCGCTTACCTGCGGGGCTTTGTGGTGAATATCCTGATTCCCCAGGAAGGCGCCGAGCAAAACTATAAATCCCCTTCTCCGGTTAGTATGGGGTGGGCGCCATATGCAGTGTATGTGCTTGTTTTAACATTGCTGCATCATATCTATCTGGTATTTCTGGAATGGCTGCAGTTTGGATCATTCCTGTTCTTCCTTGGAAAAGTAGTGGCAACATCTGGCATTAGTTTGATGTTAATTCTTATTACCGAACTGCTATTCTTCCGGAAAGAGAAATTCCGGACGAATACAGCGTAGGCCGGCCACCTCGTGGCACAAAAAGATTTAACTTCGTTTGCAATATATTAATCAATTTTTCTTTGGTAATTAGTGCTGTAATGTACTTTAAGTCCTATGTCTGTATTTAACCAGTCAAGAAGTAATATAATACGCCTGATATTCCTTGGCCTCTTCCTCATTATTCTGGTTCAGTTATTTAATCTTCAGGTTATTCAGGGCAAATACAAGCGAATGGCCATGGATAATGCGGTGTTTGCCAAGGTAAAATATCCTGACCGGGGTATTATTTACGATCTCAAGAACCGGCCTATCCTGAATAACACCATCATGTACGACCTGGTGGTGGTTCCCAATGAAGCAAAGAAGACCGATACATTCGGCCTTTGTGAAATACTGGGCATCGATACCGCCGAATATAAAAAACGCATTATAGAGGCCCGCTTGAAAAACGGACCCTATCGTCCTTCTATTTTTGAAGATCTGTTAGAACCGCAATTACAGGCCCGCCTCGATGAAAACATCTGGAAATTCCCCGGCTTTGCCCTGGTTGAACGTCCGGTACGCGTATACCCATATAATGCAGCAGCGCATATTATGGGTTATATTGGTGAGGCAGACTCAAACATTATTAAACGCTCCGGCGGTTTTTACCATATGGGTGACTATGTGGGCCGTAACGGGTTGGAAGCATATTATGAAAGGGTGTTGATGGGGCAACGCGGTGTAGAGTTCCTGCTTAAGGATAACAAAAACAGGTTGGTGGGTAATTATGAAAAAGGCCGCTTCGATACATCGGCCATTCGGGGGCGTAACCTGCATACCTATATAGATATTGAATTACAGCAACTGGCCGAAAAATTAATAGCCGGTAAACTGGGCGCTATAGTAGCGCTTGATCCTAAAACCGGTGGTATCCTGGCCATGGCCTCGGGCCCCAATTACGATCCCAACACATTGACCGGTCCCAATAAACAAAAGAACTATTCCCGCATGGTGCTCGATGTATCGGCACCCTTATTGAACCGCGCTATTAAAGGAATGTATCCGCCAGGTTCTACCTACAAACCACTGGGTGCATTGATTGCTTTGGATGAAAACGTTATTACACCTCAAAGTGGCATTGGCTGCACCGGTGCATATTATGGCTGTGCCCGGCCGGTAAAATGTACCGAACATTGGCAAGGGCACTCTGCCAACCTGCGTTTATCCATAGCCTGGTCGTGCAACTCGTTCTTTTCAGATGTGTTCAGAAAAACAATTGATAATCCCGAGTACCATAGTGCCCGTACAGGAATGGTTAAATGGACGGAATATATGCATAAGTTTGGAATGGGCCATCGGATTGGCGTTGACCTGCCCAGTGAAGATGGCGGCAACGTGCCCGATACCACGCAGTATGATAAGGAATACCACCGTTCCTGGAACTCCTGTACTATGGTCACCATTGGTATTGGCCAGGATAAATTAACCATTACCCCGCTGCAGATGGCGAACGCCATGGCTATCGTTGCCAATAAAGGTTATTTCTATATTCCGCATTTTGTAAAGAATTTCGAAAATGAAACCGAAAAGGATACTGTGCTGAAGAAATACCGGCAAAAACATGAGGTATTAACCCATATACCTAACGATGTGTATGACATAGTGCAGGAAGGTATGCAGGATGTGGTGGAACATGGTACGGCGCGGGTTGCTGCGATACCAGGTATCAATATTTGCGCAAAAACCGGTACAGCCGAAAATAAAATGGTGTTGGATGGTAAAGTGATACAGCTGAAAGATAACTCGATGTTCGTTTGCTTTGCGCCTCGTGAAAATCCCAGGATCTGTATAGCAGTAGTTATACAAAACGGGGGATATGGAGCTACCTGGGCAGCGCCAATTGGTTCATTGATGTTAGAAAAATATTTGACCGATTCTATCAGAGCAGAAAGAATGCCCGAGATCAAGCGGATAGCTGAGGCGAATATTTTGCCTGAGTACCTGCCAAGATTACAATTTAAAACAGATTCCGTGAGGGCTTATAAATGGTTTGAGCTCACCAACGATAGTAATTATATTAAAAAGTATTTGCCTCGGCATAATGCTAAAAAGGCAAATCAGCCGTCGGCGCCTGTAGCCGTGAAACCGGAAAAAAGTGTGATGATCAACAAGAATTTATATGCAAAACGATCAACGACCGATAAAAGTAATCCATGAACAACCAGCGTAATCCAACTATATCGAAAGGGGTTGATTCAACCCTTATCTGGCTGTATTTACTCCTGGTAGCGATCGGCTTGCTATGCATTTTTTCAGTAACCTATCACGAAGGGGATGAAGTGCTGCGGAGTTTCCTGAACTTTAAAACAAATTACAGCAAGCAGTTGATCTTTTTCGCCGCTTCGCTATTGATCGGTTTATTCATACTGCTCACCGATAGTAAATTCTTTACGGCCACCGCTAATATCTGGTATGCATTTGGCATTCTGCTGTTGCTGCTGGTGTTCCCGTTTCATACCAATGTAAAAGGAACGGAATCCATCATCAAATTAGGCGGTTTCAACCTGCAGCCTGCCGAGCTTATGAAAGTGTTTGTTTGCCTGGCCCTGGCAAAATACCTGTCGCGGGTAGAAACCGATTTCAGTAGAACAAGTTCGCAGCTGATGGCGGCGGGCATTGTTTTTTTACCTGCCCTGATTACTGTGGCGCAATCGGAAACAGGATTGGCATTGGTATTCCTGGCTTTCTTCCTGGTCATGTTCCGGGAAGGGTTACCAGCTGGGTACCTCGTCATTGGTTTTTCATTGGCGGTATTGGTGGTTGCTACCTTGCTGATCGATAAAAACGTATTGGCTATTGTATTGACAGCTATAGCCCTGCTGGCCATATATTTGGGTTGGCGTTTTACCCGGCAACGCCGTGAATTGATCATCATGGTTGCCATAATATGGGCTACCTGTGTAGGCGTACAGCGGTTTGCTGTGCCCTTTATATTTACGAAGGTGTTACAAAAGCACCAGGTAGAACGTATCTTCTCACTGATCGGACGTGAAAACCCATATGCCAATATAAATACAGTAGAAGGCGATGAGCCGGTAGCTGTTAAAAAAGATACCGACTATAACGTGCGGCAAAGTAAAATTGCCATTGGTAGCGGTGGCTTTGTAGGACGTGGCTTTTTGAAAGGTACCCAAACCCGTTTTGACTTTGTGCCGGAACAAAGTACCGATTTCATTTTCTGTACCATTGGTGAAGGCTTTGGCTTTTTAGGTTGTTTGGCAGTGCTGGTGATCTATGTCTTTTTATTGTTGCGCATAGTAAATATTGCCGAACGGCAACGAAGTGTGTTCAGCCGGTGTTATGCTTATGGAGTAGCCTCTGTTTTCTTCTTTCATATTGCTATCAATATTTGTATGACCATTGGTTTGGCGCCGGTGATCGGTATTCCATTACCATTTGTAAGTTATGGAGGTACTTCGCTGATCTCATTCTCTACCATGTTGTTTATATTGGTTCGCCTGGATGCAGACCGGCAGATGGTGCTCAGATAATTTGCTAATGTGATAATTAGCTAATTTGCTAATGAAAGGCAGGCCGTATGTTTTCAAATAATCAAGATCATGAAAGTTATTCCGCTGAGTGAAGGCACGTTTACGATAGATAAAACAAAGCAGTTTGTTCCTTTTGATAATGATAAAGACGATCTGCAGCAACGGCCTGTAGGGAGTTTACTGGTGGAAATTCAACCCTTTGTAGTCATCACATCAGAAGATGTTTTGTTGCTGGATACCGGTTTGGGTTTTACCGGCGAAAATGGCCGCTTACAATTGCATCAGAACTTAATGGATAATGGCATCAATCCCGGTGAAGTAACCAAAGTATTGATGACACACCTGCATAAAGACCATTCCGGCGGGGTAGCCAGTGGAACAGGTTCAGCAAGAACGCTCAGCTTTCCACAAGCCCGTTATTATATTCAGAAGCAGGAAATGGATTATGTATATGAAAAGGGTTTTCCCTCATATATACCCGAAGAGCTGGATATTTTAAAGAACGCGCCACAGGTGGAGTGGTTGAATGGCAATGGCGTTATTGACGGATACATTAAATATGAAATAACCGGGGCGCACAGCAAATTCCACCAGGCATATTGGATCGTTGATGGCGGAGAAACTGTATTTTTTGGTGGCGACGATGCGCCGCAGTTGCAGCAGATGCGCAGCCGTTTTGTAGCCAAATACGATTACGACGGAAAGAAGAGCATGGAGCTTCGCCAACAGTGGTGGAAGAAAGGTGAAGAGGAGCGATGGAAGTTTTTGTTCTATCACGATGTGAAGAATCCCATATGGGAATTTTGATAGTTTTTCATTTCTCAATTACACAAAAAAGGCCTGCCCTAAAAAGAGCCGGCCATTGCTAACCTATGAAAAACACCTAGTTGAATGCATTACTGCCTGAAAGGTTTCCGGTTTTCCAAGCGTTGCTGACGACGTTCCATCAGTTCCTTTTGCAGCACGGTCCCGAATTCTTTTTCGGCTTTAAAAAATGTATTTACTTTTTCAGAAGACAGGGCTTTATTAAATTCACCATTGTACTTCTTACGTATATTCAATAGCTTTTCTTCAGTAGGAATTTCTCCCTCTTTGTTCTGACGCGCATCGATCCTGGTCTTCCTGATCTCTGTCATATACTGGTTATATATTGGCCAGAACTTCTGCGCTTCATCTGTGCTCAGGTTTAATTTTTTAGTGAGATACCCGATCTTCATCGCTTCCAGACGCCCTCCGTTGTGTTTATCTCCGTCGTCATCCTGTGCAACGGACACAAGAGATGCACTCAACGCAATCACAATTATGAGTAATATTTTTTTCATGACTTTATTAGTTCGTTTGAATACTTTTTTCAGTACTATACTTTTCGATGTATTGTTGCAGATCTTCATCTGATACATCGGCCAACATATCTTTCATATCATTGGCATCAATTTCATCATTGTTATCAATAGCGGCTATGGCTGTTTCTGCAGCAGTAGGTGTTTGGTTCTCCAGGTACTTTTCCAGTAGTTCGTCGCTGATGTTGGCTAAATCCTTTGGAGGAAGTCCGTTAGGATCAGTTATACTCCCATTGCCTACATACAACCAACCTGCGGTGATGATAAGGCCTGCTACTACAGCGGCTGCTGCATACCGTATTACCCGGCGCGTAAAGCTCATAGATACTACGCGGGCTGGTTGTTGTGCTTTTACTGCTTTCAAAACCTCACCAGGCAGTTGCTCAAAATAACCGGCAGGCACTTCATATACATACATTCTTCTGAGGCCGCTCATTAACGGTGACAGGTTTTCGAGCGTGCCATTCACAAAGTCAATGGCCTGTGCTCCGGCTATTGCATTTTCACCCAGTTCATCAAAATAACCGGCCGGTGTGCTGAAAGGCATCTTCTTATTGATCTGGCTCAGGAAAGGCGAAATTATTTCCAGTTCATCAGATGCATTATCAGTTGCTGTTGCTTTCACCCGCTGCAAAATGTTATCAGCTAACCCTTCAAAGTATCCCTGCGGAACCTGGTAAGGGTTAATTGCTTTTGGTAGAACAG
>CBIHPP010000034.1:0-59627 GCA_966212235.1 uncultured Niastella sp.
TTAGCCAAAAGGAAAAGGCGATGATAAAAAAACTCCCCAACGAGGTGTGGAAACCACTGCAGTTTCCAGGCTGGAAACACCTCCGTAAAAAGTATGCGTTGTCTTCAATGGGACGCATAGCCAGCTACACAAACGACGTTGTTGAAGACGGTAAGTTGCTTCAAGGGTCTCTGACTACCGGTTACAGAACCTTGAACCTCCATCGTCCAGGCAACAACGGTACTTTGTACATTCACCGTGAGATTGCCCGATTATTTCTCAAGAAAGCTTCACCCAAAAACAAGTATGTGATTCACATCAATCACAACAAGCTTGATAATGCGGTGAAGAACCTGAAATGGGCAACACTCGAAGAAATGATCGAGCATCAGCAACACAGCCCGGCTAAGATTGCGTACAAAAAAGTACAGGCAAACAGAACCGAAGGTCTGAAGCTGAATGCTACTCAGGTCAAAGGCATTAAAAAGATCCTCACTGACAAGAACCGGAAGATCACCATCAAAAAATTAGCGGAAAAATTTGGCGTCTCCGAGATGACCATGTACCGCATTAAAAGTGGTGAAAACTGGGGCAGGATTAAATAGTGCCCGGTAATTGATGCAGACAATAAGTGGTGTGAAGGTCTAAGGCTAGCTTTCACACCACTTATTTTTTTTATCTCATTCCTGCACATAACTTAGCGGCAATCGTGAATAACTGCCGATCATAAAAATCATCGTTATGTTGCAACCCTCCACTTTAAAGTTCCTGAAAGATCTCACCAAAAACAATAACAAGCCCTGGCTTGATGCCCACCGCAATCAATACGAAGCAGCCAAAAAAGATTTTGAAACGTTTATCCAGGCTGTTATTGACCGGTATGGCCAAAAAGATGAAACCATACGCGAACAGGAAGCAAAAAAATGCATCTTTCGTATTAACCGCGACATCCGCTTCTCAAAAGATAAAACACCGTATAAGACCAATATGGGCGCCAGCATAAACCGGGGTGGCCGTAAATCTGTTTTTGCCGGTTACTATTTCCACTGCGAACCCGGACAAAGTTTTGTAGGCGGTGGCATATGGATGCCCATGGCCCCGGAAATGAAAAAAGTGCGGCAGGAAATCGATTATTGCTTCGATGAGTTCAAAAAGATCGTTCAATCAAAGAAGTTCACCAACGTATACGGAGATCTGTATAAAGGAGAAGATATGAGCTTAAGCCGGGTGCCGCAGGGGTTCGATAAAGACCATGCGGCCGCGGAGTATTTAAAACTCAAAAGCTGGATTGCCATGCAATCGCTGAAAGATGCCGACCTCACTTCAAAGGACCTCGTTAAAAAAACCATAGCGGCATTTGAGACCCTGCAGCCAATGATACAATTTATTAACCGTGCGCTCGCGGAATGAAAAATAAAAAATGAGAAATGAGGAAGTAAAATACTTCTTCATTTCTCATTCTACATTCTTAATTTTTTATTTCAACAGTCCTTTCCCCATCAGGTATTCTGCGATCTGAACCGCATTGGTAGCTGCGCCTTTACGCAGGTTGTCGCTAACGATCCACATGTTGAGGGTATTCGACTGGGTCTCATCCCGGCGTAACCGGCCAACAAACACATCGTCCTTTTCATGCGCATCCATAGGCATGGGGTATTGCTGGTTGGCAGGATCATCTACCACTACAATACCAGGAGATGACTGCAACAATTGTTTTACATCATTCAGTTCATAATCTTTGGTGAACTCCACATTCACACTTTCACTGTGCCCTCCCATAACCGGAATACGCACCGTGGTTGCGGTAACGCGAATAGCGTCATCACCCATGATCTTTTTGGTTTCGTTCACCATTTTCATTTCTTCTTTCGTATACCCGTTATCGAGGAAAACATCGATCTGGGGAATAACGTTCAGATCAATGGGATATTTATACGCCATGGGATATTCATCTTTGGCATTTTTAACCGCTTTCTGGCGTTCGCCCATCATTTGGTCAACCGCTTTTTTACCGGTACCGGTAACACTTTGGTAGGTTGATACTACAATACGGGTAATGTTATATTTTGTATGCAAAGGTTGTAAAGCCACAACCATTTGAATGGTAGAGCAATTGGGATTGGCAATGATCTTATCGGCTGCGCCCAGTACATGCGCGTTCACTTCCGGTACCACTAATTTTTTGGTAGGGTCCATACGCCAGGCCGAAGAGTTATCAATAACGGTAATACCTGCTTCTGCAAACTTGGGGGCCCATTCCAGGGAGGTGCTGCCACCGGCTGAAAACAAAGCCACGGCAGGTTTTGCGGCAATGGCATCTGCCATGCTAACCACTTTAAATTTCTTTCCTCTGTATTCCACCTCTTTCCCTACTGATTTTTCAGAGGCTACGGGAATCAATTCTGTAACCGGGAAATTTCGTTCGGCTAATACCTGTAACATTTTGGTACCCACTAAACCGGTGGCACCTACAACCGCGACTTTCATTGTTTGCTCCTTTTGTTTTTTTTGGTTGAACACTCCTTTTCAGGTAGAGTGTTAAAATAAAAAAGCCTTCCCGTTCTGTGGGAAGGCTCCTGAATATGTTGGTATACAAAGTCCTTAACCTTCCCCGTGTATGGAGTATGTCTTGGTAACCTTTGTATATTTCTTTATGTTTTGCATTTCGAAGGCCAAAATTAGTCTGCAAATGCATTATGCCCAAATTTAATTTTATTGCCCCAGATGAAAGAAAATGGCGCTATAAACTTAACATTTATCAAAAAAGTAAGATCAAAACAGTCCCCTTTTTAATATTACATTAATATACAATACTTTTGAGCTCCCCTCAGGTTTAGCTCTGCTTAGGTAGTAATAAATCCATAAAACGATGGTACTACCAGTTTTTCGCCGTTTATTGGTGGCTTGCTGCTGCTTATTTTTTATGGCCGGCTCCTTTGCCCAGGTTGCCAACCGCTTCGATGTGGTCATCGATGAATTGCTTCCCGACCCATCGCCACCCGTTCAACTACCCAATACTGAATTTATTGAGCTGAAAAATGTTTCTGCCACGGCCTATAATATACGTAATTGGAAACTGAGCGATGGCAGTACGAGCACTACCATAACTACCAGCTTCGTGTTACAACCCGATAGCTTTGTTATCATCTGTCCAAATACCGCCGTATCTACCTTTGCCCCTTTTGGAAAGGCAATAGGCGTGAGCAGTTTTCCATCCCTGAATAATGAGGGCGATGTAATTTCCCTGTACACTGCCGAAGGCAGATTGATACACGCTGTTAGTTATAATAGCAGCTGGTATCAAAATGCCGTCAAGAGCGATGGAGGATGGTCGCTTGAAATGATCGATACTAAAAATCCCTGTGCCGGTATGAGCAACTGGAAAGCCAGTACCAATACTACCGGCGGTTCTCCTGGTAGAAAAAACACCGTGGATGACAACAATGCCGATGAACAACCACCGGCTTTATATCGGAGCTCCACTACAGACAACTTCACTATTTCAGCGTTGTTCGATGAACCTCTTGACAGTGCTTCGGCTGCTTTTCCTGGTAACTATTCTATGAATAACGGCGTAGCGCATCCTGCGTCCGCTTCGGTTCTAATGCCGTTATGTACAGAAGTAGTTTTAAAGTTCCCAGCCCCCCTGAATAACCAAACCGTGTATGAGTTAACCGTAAACAACGTAAAGGATTGTGCGGGTAATTCAATCAACCGGTTAAATACTGCAAAAGCAGGTTTACCAGTTATGGCCGATAGCCTGACGATCGTTATCAATGAAATATTATTCAATCCAAAACCCGAGGGTTTTGATTATATAGAATTATATAACCGCAGTAACAGGATCATCGACCTGAAGCAGCTGTACCTGGCTACCCGTAATGCCACCGGCCAGCTAACAGGTATTACACCGGCCAGCGCGGCTTCCTGGTTATTTTTTCCGGGTGAATACCGGGTACTTACCGAAAACAGCCTGTGGTTACAACAGCAATACCTGATAAACGACCCATCTTTCATAGTTGAACTATCGGCCCTGCCTTCACTACCCGACGATAAAGGAGTAGTTGTGTTGATGAATGCACAGGGTAAAATTATTGATGAATTAAAGTATGATCATACCTGGCATTTTGGTCTTATCAGCGATGAAGAAGGCATTGCCCTGGAACGCCATAATTATAACCAGCCCACACAGCAATCATCAAACTGGTCTTCGGCAGCGTCAACAGCAGGTTTTGGCACCCCGGGTTATCCCAATTCGCAACTTATGGCCGATGCAGGTCTTCAAGGTCAGGTAGCCGTAACACCGGCCGTTTTTTCTCCTGATAACGATGGGTTCAATGATTTTGCCACCATCGATTGTCAACTGCCCGAACCTGGTTACGTTGCCAACATCCGCGTTTTTGATGCCAATGGTCATAACGTGCGCCGCCTGGTTCAAAATGCTACGCTATCTGCAACGGGCCGGTTTCGCTGGGATGGCCTGGATGACAACGGGCATAAATTACCGGTTGGTATCTATGTGGTGTTTACGGAGATCTTTAATCTGCAGGGGAAAACGAAAAAATTTAAACAGGCGGTAACGCTTGCGAGGAGGTAGCAGAAAAAACAAACCCTGTATCGTCTCGGCTGAGCCGGGACGATACAGGGTTTAGCTATTTATTTCCGATCCGGATTCGACCTTCAAACCAGTTCAATATCAAAATTCACCAGGTCAACGAACTGTTGAATACGGGCATCGATATCAGCGCGGCTGATTTCTTTCAGGCGTTGCGGACCAAATTTTTCTACAGAAAACGAAGCCATGGCCGATCCCACAATAATGGCTGTCTTCATATTATCGAATGAAATATCTTTTGTGCGGGCGATATGACCTATAAACCCGCCGGCAAATGTATCACCGGCGCCAGTGGGGTCAAATACATCTTCGAGTGGTAATGCCGGTGCAAAAAACACCTGGTCATTATGAAATAACAGGGCGCCATGTTCACCTTTTTTAATGATCAGGTATTTGGGACCCATTTTCATTATTTCCTTGGCTGCTTTTACCAGGGAGAACTGGGCGCTTAACTGACGGGCTTCGCTGTCATTCAGCATCAGCACATCTACCATTTTCAGCACTTCTTCCAATTCCGGCAAGGTAGCTTCCATCCAGTAGTTCATAGTATCCATCACAATCAACTTGGGACGGGTTTTCATTTGCCTGATCACGCTCATTTGAATTTTCGGATCGAGGTTACCCAGCATCAGGAACTCGGCACTTTGATATGATTCGGGAACTACCGGATCAAAATCAAGCAAAACATTCAGGTCAGTCACCAGGGTATCACGGCTGTTCATATCCAAATGGTACCGGCCGCTCCAGAAAAACGATTTCTTATCGGGTACTACTTTTACGCCTTCCAGTTCAACCCCTCTTTGTTTCAGCTCGTCCATTTCCTCTTTAGGAAAATCGAAACCAACAATAGAGACCTGTTGGATCGGCTTAATAAAATTACTGGCTGCAAGAGCTACATAGGTAGCAGAACCGCCAACGATGCGGTCTATTTTGGCAAAAGGCGTTTCGATAGCATCAAAGGCCATGGTGCCCACAACGATCAAAGACATAAGCAAATTTTTAACCCTTTCCGGCCAATCCATAAAAGACGGCCCCGGGCGACTATTTAATTATTAATGAAGGAATCAGATGATAACCTCTTAAAACCATGTGCCCAAAGGACCAGGTTGAGGTGGCGTGCAAACGTACGCGAAATTTTGGAAGTGTTGAAACAACCAGGTGGTTTTGGCTGACTATTTATTAACTTGCTGCCTCTTGTTTTTACGATTGCTGGCTGTATGTGTTCACACATACTACACGAAACTACATTGATTATTTGTACGCATTTTATACGGCGTCCATGTTTATGCCCTGTTTTCAGTATTACTGCCCACTTAGTGTTATTGCCAATTAATCGTTAGTAAACTATTTTTAATTTTTTACCGGTAATACCTAAAATAACGCTAACAATTGTTAGCATTTTATTATCTTTGATCCCCGATTCATATGGCAAAAATTAAAAGGAACAGAAACGGCACAAGAAAAGACGTGATCATCGCCAAAGCGGCCAAGTTATTTCGCGAAAAGGGCTTTAGCGCCACTTCTATGCGCGACCTGGCCGAACATGTAGGTGTTGAAGCAGCCAGTTTGTATAATCACATTAGCTCAAAGGCGGAGATACTACAGGAGATCTGTTTCAAAACAGCTAACAACTTCATGTCGCATATTGAGGAAGTGGATGCCACGCCCAATAAAACCGCCATTGAAAAGATACAGGCCATTCTTCGTTTTCATATTAAGCAAATGGTGGATAATTATGAAGAGGTATATGTAAGCGACCGCGAATGGAAGCACCTTACCGATCCATACTTATCCAACATGCAAAGCCAGCGCAGAGCCTACCGGCAACGCATTGGTTTGATCATTGAAGAAGGCATTCGCAAAGGAGAAATCAAACCCATAGATGCCCCTACCGCGGTATTGATCATGCTACATGCTGTAAGCGGCATAGAATCATGGCATCGCAGTAAAAAGAAGATCCCCGGTGAACTCCTGGAGGATAATATGGTGCAAATACTGGTAGACGGACTCCGTAAACAAGTATAGTTTTTCACTAAAAATTTGCCCTTTTGGCTACGCATTTTCATCAATTGACGATTGCTGATATCAGAAAAGAAACGCCCGATTGTGTATCTATCGCATTTGAGGTGCCCGCTGCATTAAAAGACGCCTACCTGTTCAAGCAAGGACAAAACCTCACGCTACGTACAGTAATGAATAATGAAGAGGTCCGCCGTTCCTATTCCATTTGCAGCTGCCCTGCCGATAATGAACTCCGCGTAGCTATAAAAAAAGCGCCCTATGGCAAATTCTCCGTATGGGCCAATAACATGTTAAAAAAAGGGGATGTACTCGAAGTATTACCACCTACCGGTACATTCTATACTGAACTGGACCCTGCCCACAAAAAAAAGTACCTGGCCTTTGCAGCTGGCAGCGGTATCACACCGGTGATATCTATTATAAAATCCACGCTGCTCACCGAACCCAATAGCACATTCACCCTGGTGTACGGTAACCAGAACCGGAACAATATTATATTTAAAGAACAGCTGGAAGCCTTAAAGAACAAATACATCAACCGACTGGCTATTCATTTCCTGTTAAGCCGTGAGCAAACCGATGCCACTATTTATTCGGGACGTATTGATGCCGGTAAATTAAACCAGCTGAGTGAAAAGTTAATTGATGTGCATGGCATGGACGATACGTTCATTTGCGGGCCCGAACAAATGATCTTTACGGTTATGGACTGGCTGCAGCAGCAAGGCATTGATAAAAAGAAAATACATTTTGAACTGTTTACCACACCGGGGCAGAAAACAGAAGTAAGAAGTCGGAAGTCAGAAGCAGGGAAAGAAGAAGGAACTACTGAAAAAAGCAAGGTTACGGTAAAGCTTGATGGCATTGCCTTTGACTTTGAGCTGTCCTTTGATGGTGAAACCGTATTGGAAGCGGCCCTGCAGCAAGGCGCCGATCTGCCCTTTTCCTGTAAAGGCGGTGTTTGCAGCACCTGCAAAGCCAAACTCATAGAAGGCAAGGTTGACATGGACACCAACTATGCCCTGGAGCAGGAGGAAGTGGATGCTGGTTATATTCTTACCTGCCAGAGCCACCCGCGTACTGATAAAGTGGTAATTGACTTTGACATTAAATAAGCGATTTATACATATTCCGGGGTGAGGCCCTGTTTTTAACTTCCAGGTTTTCTTGGGTACAACTTTCCCATTCCACCGGTCCTCATTTTCTTATCTTCTCCCTTATCTTCGCGGCCTCAAAAAACAGGTTATGACCGGAATTGACAGCGTACAGTTGCAGCAGGTAATCGTTCACAAAGTTGGTAATCCTTCCCGGGGCGAAGACTTAAAGCTTTCTGTTAACCCGCTCACCCTGAACGATGATATGGTAAAGGCCTTGCTCACCAAATATTTTCTGGGGCCCTTTAACGAAAACGAATCCTATCACTTCACCCACCTGAGCGATGTACAAATGAATGAGGTATATACCTATGTGCGGAAGATCTTCGAGGACAGGGAGAGTTTTACCGAACAATCCGCTTTACTGGCGCAATTCCTGTACAGCAAATCAACCCATGTAAAAGTAAAGGAAGGGGAGTTTTACGTAGTCATGTTCGATGAGGTACCTTTTGAAGGGGAGTTCATTCGGGCAGTGGGTTTGTTCAAATCAGAAACCAAAGAAACTTTCCTGAAAGTATTTCAGCATGGTCCAAGCTGGGAAGTGATACAGGAAGAAGGCGTGAACATCAATAAACTCGACAAAGGCTGCCTCATCTTTCACACCAATACAAATGAAGGATACAAAGTGTGTGTGGTAGATGCTACCAACAAACAAAACGATGCGCAATACTGGGTCACCGATTTTTTACAGGTAGTACCATATGCCGACAGTTACCACCACACCGACAAATACCTGAGCCTCTGCAAAAGCTTTATCACCAATGAATACCCTGAGAAATTCGACGTATCAAAAAGCGACCAGATCGACATGTTGAACCGCTCCATGGAATACTTTAAAACCAAGGAGAATTTCAGCATGGAGGAGTTTACCAATGAGGTCATTCACCACGAGGAAGTAGTGAATTCATTCATGGACTATAAAAAGAACTTTGAGTCATCGCGCAAATTTGAAATAGAAGACGAGTTCGCCATTCACGTATCGGCTGTAAAACAACAACAGCGTGCATTTAAAACCGTTCTAAAGCTCGACAAGAACTTCCATATTTATATTCATGGCCGCCGCGACCTGATCGAAAAAGGGGTAGATGAAATGAGCGGTAAGAAATTTTACAAACTGTTCTTCGAAGAAGAAAGTTAACGACCACCACAAACTATTTCAACACTTTATTAAACCGTTCCACCTCCAACACTTCAGCAGGTGTAAGCGTTTCGTTATTATCGTATTTCGCTTTTAAAAATACCACTCGCTTGTGCTGCGGATACTTAACCAATATGGCTTCCATCATTTGCCCTATCCGCTCATCTTTTTCATACATCGGTTTCGGTGGTGGCGGCGTTGATTTATACCGGGTAGGCCGTTTCAGGATCACCGCTTCCAGCGTAGCAAGTTTACTGTCAGGAATGGTACTTACCTTCAATGCTTTATTATACAATCCTTCCAGTTGCTTTTTGCTTAATCCGCCCCGCTCCTGGTATTGTTGAAATAAACTTTGTACAAACGTAGAATGTGGTTGCGCTTCCATTAACGCCTTCAACACATCGCTGATAACATCTACATCAATCTTTTTTCGATACATATTATTTTGTTTCCTTATTCTTCTTATACCACCGACAGGCTTTTCGCCAAAACCGGCTCGCCTGCACCTATTAATTATTCGCAAAATTAACCCGCTGCATGAAATAATTATCAAATGCCCTATACTGCGGCTTTTTGCGGCTATAAAGTCTCGAAATATGGCAAGCTTTTGCACCAGAGGCTGTAAATTCGGCAATACCTGCAAAAATAACCAACATGCTTAAACATTTACTTGTTCTTTATGTAACCTGTATACTATGCTGCTTTTCGGGACAGGCTCAAAATGCACCGAAACGCGAATTCAGGGGCGCCTGGATTGCCACGTACACGAATATCGACTGGCCCAATCGCACCCAAACACCCGCACAACAACGTGCTGCTTTAATTACCATCCTCGATCATCACAAAGCTACCGGACTAACAGCTTTGTTCATCCAAATGCGCAGCCAGTGCGATGCCATGTATGCCAGTGGTATAGAACCCTGGTCGGCTGACCTTACCGGCACACAGGGCAAGATACCTGATCCTTTTTGGGATCCCATGCAATTCGCAATCGATGAGTGCCATAAACGAGGCATTGAATTTCATGCCTGGTTAAATCCTTACCGCGCTGCCGGTAATTCAAACAACATTCCATCTTTTGCCGCCAATCACGTTACCAAAACGCATCCCGAGTGGTTGTTAAGCCAGGGCACGTTGCGCATCCTTGATCCGGGTATACCCGCCGTACGCAATTATGTTACAAGCGTTATCACAGATATTGTACACCGTTATGATGTCGACGGCATTCACTTCGACGATTACTTTTATCCGCCTTCAGCCGGCGCCGGTGTTACCCCATTCAATGACGACTCATCGTTTGCAGCCGATTCCCGGGGATTTACCGTACGGGCCGACTGGCGCAGAGATAATGTGAGCCTGCTGATAGAAAGACTATATGATAGTATCAAAACCATAAAGCCCTGGGTGAAATTCGGCGTATCGCCTTCAGGTATTTATCGGAACAGCACCAACCCGGCTATCGGTTCCGCCACCAGCGGGCTCGAACATTACACCACATTGTATGCCGATACCCGTAAATGGCTACAAATGGGCTGGTTGGATTATTTATGTCCGCAGGTATATTGGTATATCGGACAGCCCGGCGCTAATTATGGTGTAGTAGTACCCTGGTGGAATAATAATTCGTTTGGCCGCCACATATATATCGGCCTGGCAGGATATAAGGTAAACGATCCCGCACAAGGTACCAACTGGGCCAACCCCTCCATGATCCCCAATGAAGTAAGAATGAACCGGTCGTTACCGAATATCTATGGAGAAGCAGTTTATAATACCAACAGTTTGCGCAGCACCACAAAGCTTGGTTTCCGCGATTCACTCCGCCTGTATTTTTATAACAAACCGGCTTTACTACCCAATATGCCCTGGCGCGATAGTATAGCACCTGATAAACCTTACGATCTAACAGCAGTTAAATATGGTAATGACTCGGTTGTATTGAAGTGGAATAAGGTTGTTACTTCAGATGAATTAAATAAAGCATGGCAATTCGTGATCTACCGGTCAACCAACCCGGCCATTGATATCAGCCTTGCTGAAAATATTTTATACATTACCGCCAACGACACTACGGGTTATACCGACAGATTGCTTACTGCCGATTCCACCTATTACTATCTGGTAACCACAACAGATCGCTTTCATAATGAGAGCGTCGCCTCTAATACGGTTTCCACACTGCCACCGGCCATAGAATGCCCTCATGATACGATGTTTGTATTGAATACAATGTGTACAGTTGAGTTACCCGATTTCACCCAGGCAGTTGCCGTACAGACTTCTTCGCCGGTTACCATAACACAGTTCCCCGCCGCAGGTAGTATCATAAACGGTCAACAGGATACAACGATCACGTTGATAGCAGCCGATGTTGCGGGCAATGCCGATACCTGCACATTCCACGTAAGAACGGTTGATCATGAAGCACCGTTGATCACCAACGTATCTGCAAATCCAACACAACTATGGCCCCCAAATCACAAGCTGCATGATGTTACCATTAACTATACGGTTACTGATAATTGCGGTGCCGTTACCAGTTCACTGGCCGTTACCAGCAATGAACCTGCAGCCGGCAATCATGAGCCCGACTGGATCATTGTAGATAACCATCATGTTAAATTACGCGCAGAACGTTCATATTTTAATAAGGATAGAATATATACCATTGCCATATCTGCAACCGATAGTGCGGGCAATGCAAGCACGCAATCAACTACGGTTACCGTGCCTTGCTTCCCGAACGAAGACAATGGACTGTTAACGGTGAAAGCATTTCCAAATCCTTCACCCAGCCAGTTCATCATCATGACACTGAGCACATCGCCCAAACCACTCAGTATTTCCGTGACGGACAACGCCGGAAAGCTGGTTGAAAAAAGGAATGGCTTACCGGCTGCCGGCTTATTCTTCCTGGGTAGTAATTACCTGCCCGGTATTTATTATTTAGAAGTAAAACAAGGTAATAGTAAAGAAACGATCAAGCTGCTCAAGCTCGGGCATTGATTGATATTTTAATATCAAATAATTATCAAAGCGGTTGCTCAATCACGAGCAACCGCTTTTTATTTTATTTCTTCAGGGATCCATTTTTTAAGGCCGGCCTGTATATACGACTGATGTAACTTTTCCTGTTCAAGCCATAGATTCCCGGGTAATAATAACTGGTAAGCGCTGTTTTCGTGAGGCTGTAATAAACCAAGCTCTTTTTTTCGATATGATATCCCTTTAACGGTAAGTTCAGCCTGATGGCAGGTGATGGTGATATCATCCATGAACAGACTTGTTATGTGACCGTAGTAACTCCTGATCGCATTCAACATTACAAATCCGTCTTCATCCAGATCGCCCCAATAATATAATGCGGTATTTTGAAGAAAAGGTATCTCTTTTAATAAATGCAAGGCTTTCCCAGTACTGCAGATCATCAACGTTCCTGGTATAGGAGGAAAAAGATATAAGTTAGTGGCATTTTCAACCAGTATTACCCTTTCGATGCTCCATACCTGTTGCTGTAAATATTGAACCGGTACCGCTAATAGGTCTATTCCAGCGGTAAAACGCACAGCCAGGTTGTCATCAAGCCAACGCACCGTAAATAAAAATGGCTTCCTGTTTAAACGTAATGCTTCTTCCAGATCTGTATCGGGCAAAGGAAATTGATCGCTTTGTAAAAAATGCAGTATAGAATAAATGATCTTTTTATGCTGTTCAATAAACTTGGTATGAACCGGTACCGGAATACTGCGCAAATAACAGTGGCTTACATCATGGTTCAACAAGTAATCGACCACAGCACATATGCCTGCCCAGCTACTGCTTAATTCCAACACCAGCGCCGGTTTATTCACCAGCCAATCTTTTATGACAGACCGCCATTGCAACAACAGTTTCAGCTGTTCGTTGAATGCAAGGGCCTCCTTTTCCTTTTTTAAAAGAAATAATAGGTCTTCCGCTGAGTTTACCGTTATAGCAGCTGGCCATTGTTGCCTGCCCAGCTTTTTACTGATCCATTCTTCCCACTCAATAGTCCAGCCTTTTTTGTTTTCCTTTTTCTCAAAGGCCTGAAATATCCTGATCTGCTCATGCAGGGCTACTGTGGTATCGGGTTTGTTTTTTCCACCCCGCAATACGATTGGCTGAAAAGGCAATCCCTGTATAATCCCTTTTAAGTAGGAGGAATAATACTTTTCGAGTTGTGTTATATAGATGTGCCCGGTCATTGCGCCATTTCTACATTTCCTTCCTCGATCCGTTCTTTCAATTCCTTAATGGTCATATTGTATAACACACTATGGCGGTTGTTCACGCGCTGTACCAGGTGCACATGCGCGATAAAGTTCTGTACAATGGCTATTTTATCACTTGGTGTAACCACCAGCAGTTGCAGATGAAGCTGTTTACACAATTCCATCAGGTAGGTTGCCTTTTCTTCGTCCTGGTTACTGAAGCTTTCATCCACTGCAATAAAGCGCAGGCTCCTGCTGTTCTTTCCTTCGCGGGTAATACCAAACTGGTAAGCGATGGCGCTACACAAAATGGTGTACGTTAACTGTGCTTTTTCACCACCCGACAATTGCCCCATTTGCCGGTATGTTTTCTTTATCTCATCCGTATTTCGGAATTTTTCATCGGCCCAGAATTCAAACCAGTTGCGCACATCCATTACCTTATTACGATAATTTTCATTTTTATCCAGATCATCGATCAGGGGTTGTACTTTCTGGGTAAAATGCCGTGACTTTTCTTCAAAACTGCTTTGCTGCCAGTTGGCAGCCTGTGGCAACGCGTCCATTAAACGGCCTTTGAATTCTTTGATATCCGTTCCCGAAGGCACCGGTCTTTTTCCCAATTGAATATAGGTATCGGGCAGGCGGTTGAAATTAATACCACTCAACGATTGATTCAACCGGGTTACACTGTTATTGATATCCCGTTCCCACTTATCCATTTCTTCATTCAGGCTGCCGATCTTATAGGTAATAGTATCGTTGATGTAACTCTCGAAATCGCGTTTATATTTTGGCAGGTTCTCATGCACCAGTTTGGCCAACCAGTCAATGTATTCATTGGCATAAGCAGCATCTTCGGGCAGGTGTTGCACATCGCCATCCCATTCGGGAGAGAATTTGTTTTTTAATTCAGAAGAAGGGTTCTTGATGCGGTTGATACATTTATTCAACTGCGTTTCCTCCCTATGCAATTCGTCTTTCTGCTTTTCATGCAATTGCATTTTCTCCTGCTTAAGCCTATCGTATACTTCATCAATATTCAGTAAAGTTATACTCGATAACAAAGTGGCTTGTTGCTGCTGGAATTGTAAAAGTCCATCCTTGTCAACTTCCTGAATATGTTGCAACAAGGGCTGTAACGCTTCCCGTTGCTGCTCGTATTGCTGAATTCGGTCTTTTAACCTGGTTTCATCAATCAATAACTGACCACGCTGTTTTTCCGCATCGTCTTTTTTCTGCTGAATATCCAGCAATTGCGCTTTTAAACTATCCAACTCTTTATTGGCTTTGCGCAATCCGTTTATTTGTTCCTGAATTTTATGTATGGCACGTTGAATACCCATTACATCCAAAGCCGCAAACCCTTTATGTTCCCGAATGCGGGTAATAGCATAAAACTGCCTTTGCAGTCTGTCTGATTTAGTCTTGCATTTTTCTAATGTTTCATTGGCCTTCATTGCCAGATCGGCCAGTTGATTTCTTTTATTTATCAGAAATTCTTTTTTCTTTTCATTGTTCCAGCCCATTACATAATAACCGGGATCGTTTTTATCTGCCCGGTCGTCCTTCTCGTGCCTTGATCTGTTTTTGATCAATCCGTTCAGCGTAATGGCTTTATCATAGCGGTCTATCGTTTTTTCGTCGTTGAGGCATACATAATCAAATTGCCTCATGATCTGTTGCTCTACCCACTTGCCTAGTTTGTTATCCGGGTGAAATTCAAGCTTCTCATGCACCGTATCTTTTTCCGGATTTTGTATGAGCGGATTGTCTACTATATGTTCATATACCAGCCGGGTACGCAGGTTGTTATTGTTTACATAGCGGTTTACTTTTTTGTAGTATTTATCTGGCACCAGCAACCGTAACGAAAAAGAGCGCAGCAGTTTTTCCAGCGTGGGTTGCCATTCCATGGAATCTGACCGTACCTGCATCAACTCGCCGCAATAAGGAAGATCATTTTGATCAAGACTCAATGCTTCACATAACTGTTTACGCACACTGACCAGATGCGACGGAATATTATTTTTGCTTTGCAATAAATTATTCAGTTCATCCTCTACCTGTTTTTTCTCGCCTTCAGATCTTTCCTTGGTTCGTTTGGCCTCATATTCATCTTCATCATTGAGCCGTTGCTTGGTTTCCAGCTCCAGTCTTTTACGGTTCACGTCTTTCACTATCCGCTGATATGCGGCCTCATCAGCAGACTGCTTCTCTTCCAGGTGCAACTCATCGCACCAACTGGTAAACAACGTCGCGTTTTCTGTCGCCTCATGCTTTTTTAATTCCAGGTCCTGCGCCTCTTTCTCCAACTGCTGCATACGTTGGCCGGCCTTGTTCTGGTCGATCTGGTTTTTTATTACCCGCTCTTCCTCCTGCAACTGGTCATACGTTAATTTTACAACCTGCTGCTTTTGTTGAATATCATTAATCGTTGAATTACTTTCTTCAATGGCCTGGTGCAATAATTCATTCCGGGTATAGCTGTTCCAGATCTTTGCCGTTTGTAATAATTGGTCTGTTACCTCAATGTCTGTCTTTAATGTATTAAATGCGGTAAAGTGTTGTTCAATGGGCTGTAACAATCGTATCTGTTCTTCTGCTTTTTCAATATTCCGTTGTGCATCGAGTAACGTAGCCAGGTGCTTTTTCAGGTCCTGGAAAGATTCTTCCATATTCCTCGGTTCCAGCATATGCGTACGAATAAACTCATCGAGGTTGCCCAGCACTTTAATACCAACCGTTTGATTAAACAGTTGCAATGCCTGCATGCTTTGCATGCCTAATACATGCACCAGTTGCTGGGCATATTTGCTGGCGGCATCGAACCACTCTATTTGTTTACGACTGCCTTTATTATAACGCTGGTCGAGTGCTCGTTTCCAATTACCACCCAGGTCAAATGGCTTAAAATCCTCATCAATTCGCAATGGCTTATGGGCAATGCCAAAAACCCGTTTCATATCGCCATTCGAAAAATACCTGACCTGGAAAATGGTAACCGTTTGCTCGGTTTCATTGGCGAAATGCGCCAGCAGAATGCTATATGCCTCCTCTTTATTATCGCGCAGGTAAAGTGTTTTAACAGCGCCGGTGCTTTCGCTGTTTATATGACCATAACCACCCAGTACATAGCTTTCTTCGGTACGGTCGTTCTTTTTATCACTGCCGCTGCTCTGATTATAAAAACGGTACTTCTTTTCCGGAACTATAAGGGTAAGTAGTGCATCTACAATCGTGGATTTACCGCTGGCGTTGGCGCCGGTCAGTAAACTCGTTTCTCCCATTGGCCTTATGCTGTGCACCACATCATCAAACGTGCCCCAGTTAAATATCTCTACGTATTGTAACCGGAATCCACTTTTCTGACTATCTGTACTAAAAACGTTTAACTGCATAATGGTAAATGATCAGTTTATTTACATTGAATCTAACACAACACTTGTTCCATCGGGCCTTTGACCTTACAGGTGTTCTTCCTGGCTAAGATGTTTTTCCCTGACTTCTTTCACTCGCTGTAACTGTTGATAGAACTGGTCCAGCTCTTCGCTGTTGACTTTTGCTTTGATGATCTTCTTTATCCGGAATTTTTGTTCGTCTGCCAGGTCATGGTGTTCTGTTTTATCGAGGAAACCATTTTCCTCGGCTTTATCAATAAGCCGGTCTATTTCTTTCAGGAATTTAACGCGGCTGGCATTTTCTTTAAAGAATAGCTCGGCATATTCTTTTATTTCACGGCGCTTTTTTATCAGCTCCCGGTTGGTTGCTTCTCCTACTTCAAACTCGGCCATCATTTCACGCAACAACACCAGCATCACACTTTCTTCATAGGTGAGGGATCGTCTTTGTATCCACGTAACCGGGTTTTCTTCCTCTTCTGTTTGCAAATGTTTTACATAGGCGTAGCCGTCCTGTTCATCGAGCACCAGGGTTAAACCCAATTGTTGTAAGAAAGGGGTAAGCTCTGATTTATATTGTATCAGCTTTTCCCAGGTGCTTTTTTCAACATACTCAATGGGTCCCTTTAACAATTTTATAAATACAGACGTATATGGTAATATTTTATACTGGCTGCTCATGTTGGTTATTTGCTGAATAATAAATAAGGCACCTCTACAAATTTTGTAGCGGCTTCATTTAACGGAATATGTTCACTGGTATTATGGATCACCTGTACCCGGCTTGCTTTATCACGTAAAAAACCAAAATAACTTACAATTTCAGCAATGCCATTCTCCAATGGTTGTTGTTCCAGCACTTCTTTCAGGGTGGCGGTTTGCTTTTCTTTTAATGCGAATTCCACTTTCTGCCATAATCTTTTTTTATCTATATGAGTCGTGTTCACCATCCGGCTGAACCTTTCGGGATCAGCAATTATTTCACTGGCGGCTACGGGTTGTTTTACAGATACGATCGCTTTCTTTTGTTCAAATTGCAGCTTACGTTCCATCAACATCCTAATCTCTACGCCTTCATCCAAAGTAATGCCGCCGTTAACATCTTCATCCATCAGGTCAAAGATCAGTTCTTTGATGTTACCGATCTGCTGACGCAGGCGCTTATGGCGGGCAATTTCTTTTTCAGAAATAATGCGACTGAGTTTTTCGGCCATTTTATCATTGGCATCATATACTGTTTTGCCCTGCTCTAATAATAAGGATTTGATGTTTTCCAAAAAGGCGGAGTCGGCCTCTATACCCCGGTCCTTTAACAGGTCGAGCAGTTGTTCCGTTAGTTCTTTCCAATCGTGCTGACCGGCCCGGGAAATCAAAAAGTCCCAGAAAGCATAAAAGCTTTTGCCCTGGTTGCTATTGCGCAAGGCATCATAAGCGGCAAAGGCAAAACCAACGATGGCGCCTTTATTCTGTTCCGCTTTTGTATGTTGCTCAACAATGGCGCGGTGTATTTGCTTGAAATTATCTTCCACTTCCCTGAAATCGCTGATCAGTTCATAACAAAGCCGGGTAAACAATTCCAGGCGTTCCTGTACCTGCGCATTGCTGTAATTATCGGGCGCCACACCCAATTCTATCGCTTTGATCTCTTTATCGATCTCGGCGCGCCGGTCCTTTAGCATTTGTAACCGCTTTGGCCGGTCGTCTTCCGTTTTCTCAACAATATCCTGGAGGGAGTTGAACAGTAACTTAAACCGGCTTTCGGTACCCACGTGGTTCCGGGCCTGCAGGGTGAGCAGCCATTGAAATACTTTTTCCGTATGGGCGCTAAGTTGGTACTGAATATTGCCTTCGGCATCCTGCAAATCCTGCAGAATTCTTTTTTGTACCCAGTTTAAAATGTATTTGCGGCTGCGGGTTTCCTCATCTTCTCCAAAAATGATTTTGGCTTCCTCAAAGTCTTCCGTCCCATCTTCCTGGTGCGATAAGGTTTCCGTCAATAATTGAATTAATGTTTCTTCGTTTATAACAAACCTGTTCTCTTCCTTAAATACCTGGTATAAAAAGGGTAAACACCACCGGGCGCTCCTGGAGCGGAGCATTTGTATGGCAGGATTGGCGGTCAACAAAAACAATATTTCTTCCTGTTTCATGGTCACAACTCCTGTAATAGTTTTCTGGTTACAGGAGGGTCTAAAATAGGCCAATTATTCAAATTCTCTAATTTATCTCTCCCCCTGGTGTGCATAAATTGTCACGCTTATTTTTCCGTGATTAACCTTGTAACAGCGACCTCAATGATACCTTGATCCCTCCTCTTTGGGTCCTCTTTGCTTCCTCAGATTCCGAGGACCCAAAGAGGAGAATCCGGGGACAGGACCTCGAAATCCGAGGTCACTCCGAGGTGAAATCGAGGCCCCACATAGGGAGCATAAGGGTGGTTCTGAGGAGAATCCGAGGTCAACCCGAAGAGAAAGTGTCATTCATCACACCGTTTTCCTCAGTTCGTCACACCGTTCTTCGAACACCGTCCCAAAAACCGGCGTGTTTTCGAGGAAAAACTACCAAACGTCACACCGTTTTCCTCGGTTCGTCACATCACTTTCCGAAGACCGTCACAAATTTTAAATATGAATTGGCCTGAATGCTACTTTTGAGTTGTAACCGATGGGGTAGCAGCTTCGGTTATCATTAGCCCATTACCTCGTTCATGCGCAGAAGGAGGTAATATACAGGCAGTTGATCTTTGAAATAGTTTGTTGGGAATTAAAATACAGTCATGCTGCAGGCAGACCACGGGAGCTATAAAAACTTCAACCCTTACCAGGCCTGCGCTGATAAGGGTTGAAACATTCAATTATTCAAATGTAGTGTTACACTTATAGTTTAATTGCTTTTTTTGCTATTTGCTGACCGTTTAAAAGAAGCGTATAAATGTAAGTCCCTGCTTTTAAACCGGAACCATTAAGACCGTATTGATAACTGCCTTTTTCTTTAAAATTGTTTTCAAGTGTTTTAATCTTTTGTCCATCTGCAGTATACAGATTCAGCGATACCACACCAGGCTTATCGATCGAGTAGCTGATCTTAGTAGATGAATTAAATGGATTAGGCTGATTTTGGTCAAGACTAAAATCGGGATTTGTTTCCTGCGAAGTTTTTGTAAGCAGTAACTCCAGTTTTTCAATCCGTTTTTTCAGGTCATCTATAGCTGCATCTTTCTCATTGATCTTTGCAGTTTGTTCTTTAATGGCTTCTACTAAAATAGGCACAATGTTCTGGTAAGCCATGCTTAGTGTTTCGCCTTTTTCTATGCTGCCTTCTTTTCCGGTAACTACCTCGGGCAATATTTTACGTACATCCTGTGCAATAAAACCTACCTGGCGTCCGGCCTTTTTATCATTCTTCCAGTCGTAATAAACACCGTTCAGTTTATTGACAATCTCCAGGGCATTGGAAATTGATTGTACATTGCTTTTCAACCGGCCATCAGATGAATGAACCCAGCCACTGGACGTATAGGTGCCGGTAGTGGTTCCGTTAAAAACAGTCAGTTTTTCAGTGGGGTTGTTGGTGCCAATACCCAGGTTACCGCCTCTGGTAAGTCTCATATACTCATTAAACTGGTGAACCGATCCGTTCCATTGGGCAAAACAAAAACGCATATCGTTTCCACCACCACCAGGGTTGTCGCCGAAATAAAGTGTAAAGTCTGCATCATCACTACCATTACGGGACATTACCAAACCACCATAATCCGATTCATTCTGCAATTGCAATCCACTGCCAGGACCACCGTTAAAGAAATTGGTACCGGAAGCAAGTGTACTGGCAGCAACGCCGCCATTGATATATACCATGCCGCTATCAACCGCCAATCTATTAACACCGGGGTTGGTAGTACCTATTCCAATATTACCAAGCGTATACTTGTTAGCAGTAATACTTTGTGGCGCAGTGGTAGTTCCTACAGTAAACCAGTCTTTATCTCCCCCACCCAATAGGGAAGGATTTGTCCAGGTGGCAAGACCGTTAGCATCAGAGGTAAGTACAAAATTGCTTGCCTGGCTACCATCAACAAGTCTGAATTTCCCCTGTACATGGAGCGTACTGGTGGGTGCGTTTACTCCTATACCTACTCTTATGGAATCGGTCCATAACAGCGTACCCCCTGATAATCTTGCAAAAGTTAAAACACCGCTGGTAACACCTATATCCTGGCGTGTGTTGTTGTTGGTAGAATTGAAATAGAAAGCATTTTGCGCATTTGCGAAAAGGGTGAGCAATAGCCCACAGAAGGTTAAGGTTTTTTTCATAACGAAAAAGTTTTTGGTTAATTGAAATGCAGGCAGGGCAAATTTAGGATGTTCCCTTTCTTCGATTTGCATTTTCTGAAATCAACCTGATAAAATTTTTATGTTAACATATGCATTTGGGTTATATGTATTTATTTTAACCCAAAAGGATACACTAAGATTTTTATTCACGTGACTGATAACGCGAGAGCAGATCCATGGCTTACAAGATGGAGGTCTCAACGGTTTGGCTAATGCTTAAAAACAAAAAAGCCCCCAGGCGATTACCTGAAGGCTTTGCTGCCTTATAAAAACTTAATGAGGAAATAATTCTAGAACTTCATCGATAACCCGGCTGATAAAATATATTTCCCATAGCCCGCTTCTACAAAAAATCCACCGTGCTTTCCTGCATTGAATTTAACACCCAGGCCTACCTGATAAGCCAGGGAGGTTGCATCATCCGCATCGGCTGCTTTTGATCCGTCTGAAGCCAGGTATTCGCTTCGGCCGGTGTTTATGCCAATGGCTGTACGGGTATAGGGCATTATCTTTTGCGACATACCCAAATACCGCGTAAAATTCAGTAGTACGGCCGTATTGGTGAGGCTGCCGGTAAACGTTTGCTCGCCTGAGTAATAACTATAATAAGGGCGGCTTACCTTGCCATAATTAACCATTACGCCAATGGCCATGCGTGGTGTAAAATGATAATCAACACTGGCGATGATGGGACCCGATTGGGTACCGCTGCCGGAATAATAATCATAAAAATCAGCGAGTAAATATTTATCGAGATTGGGAAAGCCATAGCCGACAGAAACATCCAGGGAAGGTTTGAAGGTTTGTAGTTCCCTTATACGGTCCCGGCGATATTCGCGATCACGGTCACGGCTTCTGCCGTACACGCCACCATACTGGGCATTACTTTCATAAAAACAGGCCACCAGTATGAGCCCTGTAAGTATTGCTTTTCGCATATGTTTTTATGCATGGGAAGCCATTTCAGGCAAAAGGTTTAAAGCCCACCGGCCTTGAAACCGCTTTTTACAAATCAATAACGAGGCAGGAAAACAGGTTCAACCGGCGACTTGGATAGATGAATGCCGGATTGGGATGGATCAGACGCGAATTTGTCAGCATTAAAAAAATATTGCCTATCGATTCTTCAATGGCGGCGGGTTATCTTTCCAGCGCCATAAATACATGCAGGCGTAGGTCCTGTATGGGCTCCATTTTTTTGCGATGCGCAGCATCTCTTCCCGGAATTGTTTTTTATCGGTACGGTCCAGTTTGTACAGCGCGATCATGGCATTCTGAATACCCAGGTCGTCAAGGGCAAATACATCTTCGCGGCTTAGCGCAAACATTAACAGCATTTCAACCGTCCAGCGGCCCACTCCTTTTATCTGGGTGAGGTATTCGATCACTTCTTCATCGTCCATTTTATGCAGCTTGCCGTGATCCATGCCCTGCTCCAGCGAAAACCGCGCTACGTTCTGCACATAGCTCACTTTCGCATTTGACAACCCGATGGCTCGCAGCGTTTCCGGCGGGGTGGCAATGATCAGATCGGGCGTTGGTTGCTTACCTGCATACAGGTTTAAAAATCGCTGATAGATCACATCGGCCACTTTGGTAGAAAGCTGCTGGCTCATAATGGATGCACAAAGGTAAGTGCACACATTCTTCTGTTTTTTTAATGTGAATATGCCATTGTTATCAATTAGCTTTTTTATTTTTTTGTCTTTGGAAAGGTGTAAATGATATTCGCTGGCCATATTATTTTTAATTTGTTGCAACCGCCAAAATCATTTCCGGCATAACCGGTTAAATGGCATTTGGCGATTCTGGCTTCATTGCAATTTAGCCGTTAATTTTGTTTGTATGCAACGAAATTTGATCGTTACAAAAGATGGTTCGCATTCGGTGGCCATACCGGAGTGGCAGGTGTTCTATCACTCGGTACACGGCGCCATTTCTGAATCGTTGCACGTATATATTGAATCTGGTTGGCGTTACTGGTGGGCGCAACAAACCGCAGCCAGTCATTGTGTGGTATTTGAAATGGGTTTTGGTACCGGTCTTAATGCCCTGCTCACACTGATGGCCGCAGAACAAATACAACAAAAAATAATGTATGAAACGGTGGAGGCCTTTCCGCTGGAAACATCCATCGTTCAGCAACTGAATTATTGCGACGCGTTGCACCGTCCCGATCTGAAACCGGCATTTGAATTATTGCATCAATACGAGTGGAACAAAGCCATCGCGATTACGAACAATTTTACATTAAGAAAGGTACACTCGTCTCTTTCCAACTTTACAACCGGGCAGCCTGTTGATATTATTTATTACGATGCGTTTGCTCCGGCGGCACAACCTGAATTATGGACTGAACCGGTATTTCAACAATTGCATGCGCTACTGGCGCCGGGCGGCATCCTGGTCACCTATTGCAGCAAGGGAATCGTTCGGCGGGCACTGCTGGCCGCGGGGTTCCGTGTAGAAAATATACCCGGCCCTCCGGGTAAGCGGGAAATGATAAGAGCCGAAAAGGCCACACGCTTCACGCCGCACGCTTCAAGCTAAATACAGCCGAAAGCCGCATGCTAACGAAAAAGGCGAGTCACGGTTTGAAACCGAGACTCGCCTAAAAGCGTTCCGCGATAAGCGTTTTGCATAAAGCGTATTACGCAAACGAATAACTTATACCACCATCTTTTTCATCTTTCAATAAAATACCCATTTGCTGTAATTGCTGGCGAATCTTATCTGATGTGGCGTAATCTTTTTTTGCCTTGGCTTCTTTACGTATTTCAATCAGCAGTCCAATCACACCTTCCAGTTTGCCATCTTCTTTCTCTGCATCGCCTGCCAGCCCAAGTATGTCTTCAACATATTTTTTAAAATATTGCTGAAACAATTGCATGGTACCGGCGCTCAGGGCATCGGGTGAAATATGCTTATCCTTTATTGAATTGATCACCGGCACCAGTTCAAACAAATTGGCCAGCACTTTGGCGGTATTGAAATCATCGTTCATAAATTCATCCAGCTCCAGCAACAGCTTCTTTATTTTTTCATCCATTTCCGGATTAGCTGCTTCTGATTTCAGCGCGCTTACATCTAACTTCTGCAACACTTCATACGCCTCCCACAACCGTTTTACTCCTTTTTCAGACGCCTGCAAAGCCTCGTTACTAAAGTCGAGCGTACTGCGGTAATGCGTTTGCAAAATAAAAAAGCGAATGGTTTGTCCGGTATAGGCTTTTTCGAGCAGGGGATGTTCACCACTGAACAACTCCGTTAGTTTGATCACATTGTTATAAGCCTTACCCATTTTACGGCCATTAATGGTGATCATGTTGTTATGAATCCAATACCGGGCAGGTACATGTTTATTGCAGATAGTACTTTGTGCTATTTCACTTTCATGATGCGGAAATTGCAGGTCCATACCGCCGCCATGGATGTCGAACTCGGTACCGAGGTATTTACTACTCATAGCAGAGCACTCAATATGCCAGCCGGGAAACCCTTCGCCCCACGGACTTACCCACCGCATAAGATGTTCGGGAGGCGCAGCCTTCCATAAGGCAAAGTCCTGCTTGTTCTTTTTTTCTTCCTGTCCTTCCAGTTCACGGGTAGTCTCTAACAGGTCATCCATTACACGTCCGCTGAGCTTGCCGTATGGATAATGCTCAGCATACTTCTTTACATCAAAATAAACCGAGCCATTCATCTCATAGGCATAGCCTTCTTCGATGATCTTTTTTATCATTTCAATCTGCTCTACAATATGACCGGTAGCAGTTGGTTCAATACTTGGATCAAGATTATTGAGCTGCTTCATACCCCAATGAAACAGGTTGGTATACTTTTGAACCAGCTCCATGGGTTCCAGTTTCTCCAGTACGGCTTTCTTCGCTATTTTATCTTCTGCTTCGCGTCCTTCTTCTTCAAAATGACCGGCATCGGTAATATTCCGTACGTACCGAACCTTATAACCCAGATGCATCAGGTACCGGAATATTACATCGAAAGTTACATACGGGCGCGCATGTCCCAGGTGGCTTTCACCGCTTACGGTGGGTCCGCACACGTATAGTCCCACATGGCCGGGCGTTATAGGTGTAAATACTTCTTTCTGCCTTGTATATGAATTCAGGACTTTCAGTTCATTCATAAAAAAACATTAATAAATCAGTCTGATGATAGTTAAAAGTAAACCTGTAAATGCAAAAGTAAATTTATCCCGCCAGAACGGCGCAATTGATACAACAGGATTGAAAAATGAAGCGAGTCATGGTGTAAATATAGTTATTTTGGCCAATTTATGCGTACGAAGTCGGGGGCCCTTAGCACCGAATTAACACCAGTCTAATCTTCAGCCAATTTTAAATCGGCCACTATCGGGTAGTGGTCGCTCCAGGGAACCAAAAAGCGGTTGTATTGCAGCACGTCGAATGCTTTATCGGTTAAAATATAATCAATACGCAGGGTAGGCGATACAGCGGTAAAACTGCGACCGAGGCCGCTACCTTTTCTAACAAAAACATCCTGGCGGTTGCCTTTTATTCTGAAATAAGTATAAGAATTAGGCACATCATTAAAATCACCGCAGATAATCTCGGGATACGGACAGCTGTCTAATTTGTTGCGTACCAGGTCGGCCTGGAACCCCCGGAAAGTATACCCCATCCTCAGTTTTTTCAAAATTGAACGGGAGGCGGTAACCATGCTGTCATCGGCCGATTTAATGATCTCCAGGTTCCGGTAATCGTTCTTCTGAAATAGTACCGATTGCAAATGGGTGGTATATACCCGCACCCTTTTCCCATTTGCCTGTACATCAACGCTAATAAGACTTTCAGCTGCCCGCAACTTTTCAGGATCAGGATACAATACACGCTGGGTGTCAATGATCGGAAAACGGGAGAAAATGGCTACCCCGGCCTGAAAGCGTCCGCCACTGGCCTGCCCGTAATCAATGACCCGGTAATAGTATGGATAATTAAGCTGTACAATTGCATTGGTATTGCTGTAGGCAAATGATTTTCCCAACTCCAGAAACTCCTGGAAACATATAATATCCGCATTCTGCTCTTTAATAAAAGCGATCATCTTTTTGCGGTAGTCCTTATGGTCTTTATCTTTTTTATTATGTTCATCGAACCAGTGCACATTCCAGGTTAAAACGCGCAGCGAGCCTTTTGGCTTTTCCTGTTTAAAGGAGGTAGCAAAATGAAAACCCAGAAATACGCGGATATTCCCTAACCCGATAAGCAGTGCGAAGCCAGATAGCAGCGCCCATTTTGACCGGAATATTAACCAGAATACCAGGAAGCAAATTAAAAGGAGAAAAAGTACCGGAAAGCCCAGTCCGAGCAGGGAGAAAACCCACCATTTAGAAGGATGCAGCCAGGCATTGGCGCAAGCTATCAGGAACAAACCAGCGATAACCGCGTTCAATACAATGCTCAACCGCTTTGTAAAAGTTCTAACAAACCGGGCCATAGTTAAAATTACAATTCTTCATCTTCTGCGGCCCGTTTCAGAATGTCTTTTTCTTCATCGGTGAGAAAACGATAGCCTTGTTGATTGATTTTATCTAATATTTCATCAATCCTTTTCTGGGTGATATTTGGTATCTTTTTATACGGTTGAGTTCCTTTTGCGTTGTAATGCAGATCAGTCCTGGCGGTTTTCTTCCAGCTTTGCCGGTCGGGGTTGAACAGATTGCTTATCCAATCAAAGAAATTGTTCATCCAGTCGCTCCAGTCGCGCCCACGACGCATTTGGTAAATAAACAAAAATCCAACGCCGGCCCCAGCCAGGTGGGCAAAGTGCCCCGGCGTACTCTTATCAGTTGCGATGAGTGAAAAATCGATGATCAAATAAAGTACTGTCAATATCCACAAAGGAATACCGCCATTGATCATGGGAAAAATGCGATAATCAGGTGCCAGTGTAGTAGCGGCTACCGCAATGGCCGTTATGCCTGCAGAAGCGCCCACCAGGGTAACACCAGGAGCAAAAGGCACCAACTTTGGGATCAGATTATAGCAGAGCAGAAAAAATAAACCCGCGCCAACACTACCATATATAAACAGGGGGATCAGCTTTTTATTACCGGTGAGATCCTGAAATATATACCCGAATGCCCATAACCACAGTACATTTCCCAGTACTTCCCATGGATTATAATGCATGAACATAAACGACAAGAGCGTCCATGGACGGGTCATCATTTTTTCAATATCACCGGGTATCACCAACCAGTTGAAGATATTTTTGTCATAGGCGGCCAGGTCCTTTTCAGCGATATTATAAACAAGCCATATGAATTTAAATACGCAGAAGATAATGGCTAAAATGCCAATTAACATGACCAGGGAATTGCCTTCCTGGCCCAATCCAATCTTTTTCCTATACCTATCTTCTCTTAGCACGGAATAAATTTTAGTGAATTTACAAAATCCTTCGACTTCCCGCCTTACGCGAGGTACCCGCTCAGGACTTATTTCCCTTAAAATTAACTTACTCAGCGTCCCGCTAATTTAACAGATAAAGGGCTGTTAAAGTTGTATAAGGTTAATAAAAGGTTCGCCGGTTCGATTTATTCATTGTCATTACTAAAATTAAACCAATTATAGCGCCGCCGATGTGCGCAAAATGGGCTACATTATCACCACTACGCGGATTGATACCGCCAAACAGGTCAATTAAAAAATACCCTATAACAATATATTTTGCTTTTATGGGAACCGGAATAAAAAAAATAAACATGGGCGTATTAGGAAAAAGATACGCAAAGGCGACCATTACCCCATTGATGGCGCCGGAGGCACCTATAACTGTCATGTTATATATATCTCCGCCGTAAGCCAGATATTCTTCTTTTGATATAGAACCTGCATTTACCTTATTCAACAACACATTCAATTCTATGGCCATGACGCCCATCTGGAACAAAGCGGCGCCAACGCCACAGATCAGGTAAAAGATCAGGAACCTTTTACCACCCCACACATCTTCGACTGTGCTTCCGAACATCCACAATGCAAACATGTTGAACAAAATATGTTGCCACCCTGCATGAAGGAACATATATGAGGCGATCTGCCAGAAATGAAAATCAGGATGATCATAATAATGCAGTGCAAGCGGTCCTGTAAACGGATTGCCAAAAGTCATTTCAGCCAGGAAGAACAAAACGTTCGCTATAACCAGGTTCTTTATAACAGGTGGAATACCCTGAAAGCCCCTCATTCGCATATCTGCCATTCTGCTAATTTTATTACGTGAATTTCGGTATGTTTCACCGATTATCGGACATCTTAACAATATTATTAGGAATTGGAATGCCGCAGTTTCAATTGTACTACGTTTTCTATATGATGTGTGTGCGGGAACATATCTACCGGTTGCACCCTGGTGACTTCATATTTTTCATCGAGCAAATTAAGATCCCTTGCCTGGGTAGCCGGGTTGCAACTAACATATACAACCAGCGGTGCAGCGGTTTCCAGTATTTTACGCACCAGCTTTTCATGCATACCGGCCCGGGGCGGATCGGTAATGACAACATCAGGTTGTCCGTGCTGCTGAAAAAACTCACTGGTACATACGTCAATGACATCACCTGCAAAAAACTGCGCATGTTCAATATGGTTGAGCTTTGCGTTTTCATGTGCATCTACGATGGCTTCCTGCACCGTTTCAACCCCTATTATTTTTTGGGCTTTGTCGCTTACAAATAACCCGATACTGCCTGTTCCGCAATACAGATCGTAGACCGTTTCCTGTCCCGTTAAATTTGCCAGCTCGCGGGTAACCTGGTACAACCGCTCTGCCTGCCGGGTATTGGTTTGAAAAAATGACTTGGGGCCTATCTTGAATTGTAATTTCTTTCCATTTGGCCCTGTAGACAATGTTTCAATAATATATCCTTTTCCAAAATAAGCCTGCGGTTGCAGGTCATATATAGTATCGTTCTTTTTAGGATTGATGGTATATAATAATGTTGTAATGCCCGGAACCTGTTGTAATAAATGGTCGAATAACCGGATTCTTTCTGCTTCATCGTCATAAGCCAGACACAGATTTACCATTACTTCGCCGGTAGTGGCCACCCGAACGATCAATGTGCGCAGCCAGCCCTGGTGAAACCTGATATCATAAAAAGGAAGGTTGTGCTGGCAGACATAATTGCGAATGGTGTTTTTGATGGCATTTACCGGTTCTGCCATTAAATGGCAGGTGGTAATATCAATTACTTTATCAAACAAACGGGGCACATGAAAACCCAGGGCATTTTCCTGATCAATGACCGTATCTTTTGCTGCCGCAATTTCCTGAGGCAATAAATACCGGCGGTTGCTGAATGTAAACTCCAGCTTATTGCGGTACCGGGCCGTTTCGGTACAACCTATAATGGGCTGAATGGGAGGAAGCTGAACTTTCCCAATGCGCCGCAGGTTTTGAGCTACTTCGTTCTGCTTATATTGTAATTGTTTTTCATAGGGCAACATTTGCCATTTACAGCCACCGCAAACGCCAAAATGATCGCAAAACGGGGTAACCCGGTCGGCGCTCCAGGAATGAAAATGAATGGCTTTTCCTTCGGCCCATTCTTTTTTACTCTTTGATAACTGTACATCCACCACATCGCCTGGAACGGCGCCTTCAATAAAGATCACTTTGCCGTCTTTCTTGCTTAACGCCTTACCTTCCGCCGCATAATCTTCAACAGTCACCTGTTGTAACACAATCTTCTTTTTATTCATGGCGCAAAGATAAATGGAAGTGGGGTTAAAAAAAGGCAGCCCCGTTTCCAGGGCTGCCACCTTCACGCTATTATTACAAGCAAAAATAGACCCGTGGCTAAACAACCACAGTCGATATTTTTATAACAATAACCCGCCATATAAGGTTGCTGTTATTTCGATTTTTGCTTATTATTTTACAATGAATGAACAATACCCTTACCGCTCAGGGCGCAACGCTTGTTTTACCAGGAATCCGTATAAGTTTTTCAATTGATAACCAGCCAATTACTCGCCTTTTTTCGTTTCCTTGTTTTGCTGATCGCCTTCATTGTACTTTTTCTCTGCGGCTTTGGCCTTTTCAAAATCCAGCACCACCCCATTTATACAATACCTTAAACCGGTCGGAGGCGGTCCATCTTCAAAAACATGGCCCAAATGCGCCTTACAACGGCCACATTCCACTTCGGTGCGGGTCATTCCATGCGTGTTATCGGGGACGTAAATGATACTTCCCTTGCTAATAGGCTGGTAAAAGCTGGGCCAGCCGCATCCGCTTTCAAATTTGGTATCACTCTTAAACAGCGGGTTGCCGCATGCGGCGCAGTAATAGGTTCCCACCTCCTTCGAATCTTCAAATTTGCTGGTCCAGGGTCTTTCGGTGCCTTTTTCCCGCGCAATGGCGTAAATGTCGGCAGGCAGTATCTTCCGCCATTCTTCATCGCTGATATTCAACTTTGATGAGTCGGTGCGGGAATATACCGGGTTCTTTTTTGATGTATCCATAACTTCCTTTTTCTTTGTATTTGATTGAGAATAAGAGCATTGCTGTAAACTTACGGCCAGCATCATCAAAAGCAGGCTCTGTAGTATGCGCTTCATAAAAATTGATTATGTTTCCCAAATGTACGTAGGTCGTTACCGGTTTGGATGTCTGTTACACGACACTACCCAAGGACTTAACATTTCGTTGATAGTATGGTTGTATCGTCGTTCCTTACCGCGTTATTGATGAAAAACAAGCCAATCCCGGGCAGGGGCGGCATCCATAGCAAAAAAATACCATTCCCGTTAAATAATATTTAATTGGAAAGCCTATATTCTGAAGGGAATATTTCTGTTGTTGAATTATATTTGCCGACTCATAAAGGGGACTGACAAAACATGTTTAATCTTATATTATTTGGACCTCCCGGAAGCGGAAAGGGAACTCAATCAGATAAGCTAGTAGAAAAATTTGGTTGGATCCACCTGGCCACCGGCAATTTGCTGCGTGCAGAAATTGATAATGCCACCCAACTTGGCTTAGAAGCCAAGGCTTTTATGGATAAAGGTCAACTGGTACCCGATGAAGTGGTTATTGGTATGATAGGCTCTGCCCTGGATGCCAATCCTGCTGCCAAAGGCTTTCTGTTCGATGGTTTTCCACGTACTGTTGCCCAGGCTGAAGCCCTGGATGCTTTACTGGCCGGAAAAAGCAGTGAAATAACCCTGGTGCTTGCCTTGCAGGTAGGCCAGGAAGAACTGGTTGCCCGCCTGCTGAACAGAGGTAAAACATCTTCCCGCAGCGACGACCGCGATGAAACTGTTATCCGCAAGCGTTTGGTGGAATATGAAAATAAAACGGCTATGGTGGCCGATTACTATGCCCGGTTCGATAAAGTGGCTAAAGTGAAAGGCGAAGGCAGCATTGAGGACATTTTTGAATCGTTGTGTGCTCAAATTGAAGCCAAACAGCCGGCATAGGTAATTTGACAAGAAATAATACACTGCGAGCGGAAAGCCGTTAGCAGTCAACGAATATTCGCAAAGCGTGCTACGTATGCAACCCGTAGCACGCTTTGCTATTTAATAGCGCCAGTTCGATTATCGCATCTCTCCTGGTATAACGGTAATGGTAGTTTTATGTCCGCCACGGAGAACGTGCACGGGTATTCTTTGCCCGATGGTTTTTTCGTTTAACTGTTTATGCAGATCATCGATTGTAGCAACGGGATGATCGTTAAACCCAACGATGATATCGCCAGTGTGCAGCTCACTGTTATAGGCTGGTATATCGGCATCTATTTCTGAAATGTATACACCAGTGTTACGCTGCAGCCGGTTGGCTGCGATCATCCGTTCGGTGAGGTTTACCAATTGCCCGGCCAGGCCGAGGTAACCGCGCTTTACCCTACCGTGCATAATGAGCTTGCCGCTTACATACGCCGCCAGGTTAGAAGATACGGCGAAACAAATGCCATGGGCTGTTGGTATCATGGCGGTATTAACGCCAATAACCTGGCCCAGGGAATTTACCAGCGGACCGCCAGAATTACCGGGATTTAGCGAAGCGTCTGTTTGAATGACATCATCTATCAACCTTCCGTCAGAAGCACGCAGGGTTCGGCCCAGGGCGCTTACCACACCCGCTGTAACCGTGTGTTGTAAACCCAGCGGATTACCGATAGCAATGGCGATTTGCCCAACCTGCAGTTGGTCGCTATTGGCAAAAGACAGGGCTTTCAGGCCATTCTCATATATTTTAAGAACAGCAATATCAGTGCTTCGGTCGCTGCCTTTTAATTCGGCAGTTACTCTTCGCCCATCGGCCAGAGATACTTTTATATCGCCTGCATTTTCTATAACGTGATGATTGGTAACAATAAACCCATCAGAAGAAATTATAAAGCCCGAACCACTGCCTTGCGTCATGCGCTCCTGCCGTGTACGGCGGTCCATCGCTTTTTTGGAAACCTCAATGTGTACTACGGCTTCGGCAATACTACCTACAACGCCGGTAATGGTTTTGGAATAAGCATCCAACAGATTATGGTCGGTATGCTGTATTAGTTGAACAGGTGTGTTAATCGTTTGCATGGGGTAAACCCGGCAAATTATTTACCAGAAGTATTTTGTGACAGGAAGGCAGAAACAGCATGTGATAATATGATAATTTGCTAATGAGATAATGGAAAACAAATACCAAATGCCAAATCACAAGAACAAAAATCATGTAACGGGGAGCTGGTAACAAAACCTGGGACCAATTGTTAATTGTCTATTGCTTATTGGTCATTGGTTTCAAAAGTGAATCGGCCTGGCTAAGGGCAGAAAAGATCAAATCTTTTACCACCATTACCCTGGCCTTTTCCTCCTGCAGGTATTTAATACGCAATTCGGTATTATTGGTAGCCGAATCAACTTTAAATCCATCCATCCAGGTGTTCATTTCATTATTTGCATTATTCAATGCGGTATTCAAGTCTGTCAACGATTGCTTATACGAGGCGTTTATATTTTTTGCAGGCAGCTTATTAAGACTATCGAGCAGGCGTTGTGTTTCATTTATATTTTTACGCAGTTTGCCTACTTTGGCCATTCCGGCATCGTGGCCCTTCATTACATCATGGTACAAAGAATCTTCTTGGGTTTTCAAAACAGGGGTAAACCCATCCTTACGATCAGTTGTTTCACCTTGCGAAGCTTCGTTATTGCACGCCATGGTAAACAGGCCCAGGCTTATAAGTGCTATAATTAACCGCGACATAAACATGCTTATTTTTATTATTTAAAAAATCGGATCAAAGTTAGCCACTTTTATACGCCAGCCTGTTTTAAATCCGTTTTATAATCGGGTTTAACTAATTTCGCACCATTAATCCTGCAGAACAATGGCAAATTGTTACCGGCTTACCTTTTTCGCATTGCTTCTTTTTGCAAAAACCGGTTCTGCTCAAATAAAACCGGGGCCTATTGTCAGACTGGGCGCAACAGTTTCGTTTGGATTGTCAAAAATCACTTCCAATAACGTTGGTATAGGGGGTCTTGTTGGCGCTGAAAAAATGATCACTAAATATTTTGCTGCCGAAGCCGAAGCCGCTTACAGTTACTTTACAGGCGATAATGTTATTTATGTTGATGCTAAAAATAAGTCCTATGCCATCCCGGTGCTCGCCGGGATAAAGGCTTACCCGCTCTCTAATGTGTATGCCTCACTGCGAACTGGCGCTGTATATTTTTTGTTAAACAATATGTCATCGGCCCGTGTGCGATTTGGGTACGGTGTTGCCAGTGGAATCAACCTACCTAAAAAAACCAACCGCCTGAATGTACAGGTAGCTTATACCGGCTTTCGGTATGATGGTATTAGCCGGGGATATGCTACATTAGCAGCTGCGATCATTATAAAATAAGGCGTGAAACGTGAAACGGCAAACGTGAAAATTAAAACCCGACAGTTTTGTTTTCCGAGCCAAATCCCGATGACTTCGAGCCGGTAGCCCGGTGATGCAAAACACAGAAGGCTGAAAAACTTGCAGACTTCTCAAGACTTTGCATTTGCCGTTTGCCGTCTGACGTTTCACGTTGAATTGCCATTGAAAAAAACAAAAACTACATTTTGCATGAAAAAACTGGGTAATTATGTAACCGGCCGGTGGATAACTGGTGACGGGGATGGGCAGACATTGTATAATGCGGTAAACGGTGAAACGATTGGCTATGCTACCACCCGCGGTCTTGATTTTAAAGCCATCCTCGAATACGGAAGAAAAACAGGCAACCCAGCCTTAAGTAAACTCACCTTTCACCAACGTGGCCTTATGCTGCGTGCCCTGGCTTTACACCTGCGTAACCATCTTGACAAATTCTATTCAATCAGTTATAAAACCGGGGCTACCAAAGCCGATAGCTGGGTTGATATTGAAGGCGGTATTGGTAATTTATTTTCCTATGCCTCCCTGCGCCGCAAATTCCCCAACGAAACCTATTGTATTGATGGCGAAGCCATACCGTTAGGTAAAGGCGGAACTTTTATAGGCCAGCATATACTTGTGCCCAAAGAAGGTGTAGCTGTTCACATCAATGCCTTTAATTTTCCTGTTTGGGGCATGTTGGAAAAAATTGCGGTGAATTTGCTGGCCGGCATACCGGCCATTGTAAAACCGGCTACCATCACCTCTTATCTTACCGAAGCCGTGGTTCAGGAAATAATTGCATCGGGCATTCTACCCGAAGGATCATTACAACTTTTATGTGGTTCGGCCGGCGACTTGCTTGATCATGTTACATCACAGGATGTGATCACTTTTACCGGCTCTGCCTCAACGGGTTTGCAATTGAAATCAAAACCCAGCATCCTTTCAGCAAACGTTCCCTTTACCATGGAAGCCGATTCATTGAACTGTATTGTGCTGGGTGAAGATGTAACACCCTCCATGCCCGAATGGGATATTTTTATAAAAGAAGTTCGTAAGGAAATGACCACCAAGGCCGGGCAAAAATGTACGGCCATTCGGCGCATTTTTGTTCCTCAAAATAAAATGGAAGACGTATGGCTTGCTTTGGGTAAAGCACTCAGCCAAACAACCATCGGTAACCCGGAAAATGAAAAGGTACGCATGGGCGCCCTGGCCGGACAAAGCCAGCGCGAAGAAGTAAAAGCCCAGGTGCAAAAACTGCTGGCTTCTTCCCAAATCGTTTACGGATCGCTCGACAGTGTGCAGGTAGTGGATGCCGATGCACAAAAAGGTGCGTTCATGAGTCCATTATTATTAATGAATGAAAAGCCTTTTGACAACGAAGCGGTTCATAGCGTTGAAGCATTTGGTCCGGTTAGCACCATTATGCCATATAGCAATATGGACGAATCCATTGCACTGGCCAAAAAAGGAAAAGGGTCCCTGGTTTGTTCCATTGTTACCGCAAGCAATGCCATTGCCAAAGAATTTGTTTTGGGCGCTGCTACTCACCACGGACGAATTCTGGTATTGAATAATGAATGCGCCAAAGAAAGTACCGGCCATGGATCGCCGTTACCGCTACTGGTACATGGTGGACCGGGGCGTGCCGGCGGCGGGGAAGAAATGGGTGGCATCCGCGGCGTTCATCACTATATGCAACGTGTAGCCTTACAAGGATCACCAACTGCCATCACTGCCATTACCAATGTATATCAACCCGGCGCTCAAACCCGCGAAGAAGAAAAACATCCTTTCAGAAAATACTTTGAAGAGTTGCAGATCGGGGACACGGTCATTACACATAAACGAACTGTTACCGAAGCTGACATTGTGAATTTCGCCAACGTAAGCTGGGATCATTTTTATGCGCATACCGATCATACCTCGCTGCAGGGAACCATATTTGAAAAACCGGTTGCACATGGTTACTTTATTTTAAGCGCCGCTGCCGGTTTGTTTGTAGATGCCAAAAAAGGGCCCGTAATGTTAAATTACGGACTGGAAGAATGCCGGTTTATGAAGCCGGTATATGCCGGAGCTACTATTGGCGTACAGCTTACGTGTAAAGAAAAAATTGAACAGGAAAAAAAAGACGACAATGACATTGCCAAAGGGATTGTAAAATGGCTGGTTCAGGTTACCGATGAAACGGGTGAACCGGTAGCCGTGGCAACCATACTCACCATGGTCGCTAAAAAGATACAATAACATGAAAATAACGAACCCGGCTGTCCAGCCGGGTTCATTATTAAAGTAGTATTTTATAACTTTATAGAACGAAACCCTTCTGACACCCGACACCTTACTATCACTCGCTTGTTAAAACAAATTGTATGTCTTTAGGATATGTAACATCCCATATTGATCATAATGGTGTTAACACCATTGAGTTCTTTCATCCGCAAAGTAATTCCCTGCCAGGTACATTGCTCGAAGAACTGGCACAAACCATTCATGGCGCGGGAAATGATGATGAAACCAAAGTAATTGTGCTGCGGTCGGCCGGTGAAAAAGTATTTTGCGCCGGTGCCTCTTTTGATGAACTGGTAGCTATAAAAAATCACGATGAAGGAATACAATTCTTCAGTGGATTTGCCCATGTAATTAACGCCATGCGCAAATGTCCGCAGTTTATCATTGCCCGTATTCAGGGCAAATGTGTAGGTGGGGGCGTAGGTATTGCCGCTGCAGCCGATTATGCCATTGCGGCTGAAGGCGCTGATATTAAATTAAGTGAACTGGCGGTTGGCATTGGGCCGTTTGTTGTAGGCCCCGCCGTGGAACGTAAAGTAGGTCTTGCTGCTTTTAACAACCTGGCCATTGATGCTACCATGTGGCGCAATGCCGAATGGGCAAAAAGAAAAGGATTATATTCTGAACTGCATGCTTCCATTGATGACATGGATGAATCTGTTCAACGTTTATCATATAACCTGTCGCATAGCAATCCACAGGCTATGGAAGAAATGAAAAAAATGTTCTGGAAGGGAACTGAAAACTGGGACCAGTTATTGTTGCAAAGGGCTACCATCAGCGGCAGGCTGGTATTAGGCGCTTTTACCCGGAATGCTATTGAAAAATTTAAAGCAAAAACAAAATAATCCGGCCATTGTATAACACCCGCGCCTGGGTTAGTGGCTTTAATGCAGAGGATGTAACATGCTACAATTTACCAGCGATAACTTTCACCAGTTATGTCACGACCTGGCCGAAAAGGATTTAATCTTTAAAGATATATTGCTGCAACACAGCTATCCACCCATGTGGACACGTCCGGCCAGTTTTGCTACCCTGATACATATTGTACTGGAACAACAGGTGTCCCTGGCTTCGGCAAAAGCCGCATTTAATAAATTAAAAGAAAAGCTGGGAACTATTACGCCAGCCCAGGTACTGAAATTATCAGATGAAGAACTGCGCGCTTGTTATTTCAGCCGGCAAAAAACAGTGTATGCGCGACATCTGGCAGAAGCTTTTATTTCAAAGAAAATTCAATTGAATAAACTCACCGCCTCTCATGATGAAGACGTACGGGGCTTTTTAAAACAGGTAAAAGGCATTGGCGACTGGACAGCCGATGTGTACCTGTTATTTGCCTTACAGCGCACTGATATTTTCCCTATAGGCGATCTGGCTATGGTGAATGCACTAAAAGAAGTAAAAAAATTACCGGCTCATACCACCCGGCAGGATCTGTTATTGCTGGCAGACGCCTGGCGCCCGTACCGGTCTATCGCCGCGATGCTGCTTTGGCATTATTATATAAAAACAAGGAACATTAAATTATAAGCAATTTATGATTTTGAGATTTTTGGATTTACATTAGTTCAGTATTTCTTTTAAATCTCAAAATTCCGAAATCGCTAAATCCCGAGAGCCTAAAGCATCTGCTGCAACATAAATACCAATATTCCTGCCGCATATCCCACCAACGCGAGCCAGGCAATCCTTTTTAAATACCAGAAGAATTCTATCTTTTCAATACCCATAGCCGCAACACCTGCCGCAGAGCCAATGATCAACATGCTGCCCCCTGTTCCGCAACAATAAGCCAGGAAATGCCAGAAAAAATGATCGATAGGATATTGCTCCAGGCTATACATCCCCATGGAAGCTGCTACCAGCGGAACATTATCTACAATGGATGATAAAACACCAATAATAACCACAATAATAGTTGGGTTGCCGATCTGCTGATCAAGGTAATGGGCAACATTCAACAATGCGCCTATAGACTGTAAAGCAGCTACACTGATCAAAATACCCAGGAAAAATAAAATGCTTGGTGTATCGATCTTTCGCAAGGCATATAAAACCGACAGGAAATGTTTGTCCTGTGTATCTTTTTCGTGGTGAATGATCTCTGTAATCACCCACATAATACCTAACCCCATTAACATACCCATAAAAGGCGGTAAATGGGTAACCGTTTTAAATACCGGCACCAGCAACAGGATCAGGATGCCTGATACAAATACGATGTTCCGGTCCCGGACAGGCGTTCCTGGCCTGGATGTTTTAGCTTCTTCCGTCCCGCCAACTTCAACGGTCCCACGCATGCGAGCGGTCATCAATAACAAAGGCACTACAGCGCAGGCAATGCTGGGCAAGAATACATTTCCAATAATTTGACTGGTAGTAACCTGACCACCGATCCATAACATAGTAGTGGTAACATCACCTATCGGCGACCAGGCGCCGCCGGCATTGGCTGCAATAATTACCATTCCGCAAAATAATAACCTGGCCTGTTTATTACGGATCAGCTTTCTGATCAGCGATACCATTACAATGGCCGTAGTAAGATTATCCAATATGGCGGAAAGGAAAAACGACAACCCACATATCAACCATAAGAGTTGCGATTTTTTAGAGGTCTTAATGGTTTTGGTAATTACCTCGAATCCATCGTGCGCATCAATTAACTCCACAATGGTCATAGCCCCGAGCAGGAAAAAAAGGATACCGGCAGTTTCACCCATATGTTCGGTGAGCTGATCATTTACTATATGTTTATCTGGCGCATACAGAATATATACCGTCCAGCACAGTACCCCGGTGATAAGGGCTGTAGCCGCTTTATTCAGCCTGATAACATGCTCCATGGCGATGGCGGCATAACCAAGTATAAAAACAATAAGTATAACTGCGACCATTAGTAGCTTTATTGGTAAAAAAAATGCCTTCTTTACGGAAGGCACTGAATTTAAAGATACTATTTTAAAACGCTGAGTTGATAGTCAAAAATGAAACCAGCATTAAATATTTAATCCGCCGCAGGTGCTTATTACCTGGCCGGTTATATACGAGCTCATATCTGAAGCCAGGAACAAGGTTGTATTGGCAATTTCTTCTGCACTGCCAAACCTGCCTAAAGGGATTTTCTCCAGAAATGCCTTGGCGCCTTCGCCATCTTTCAGGTAGTGCGTCATATCGGTTTCAACAAAACCCGGCGCAATCGCATTGCAACGGATATTACGGCTTCCCAATTCAAGCGCTACCGATTTGGTAAACCCTATAATACCGGCTTTACTGGCCGCATAACTGCTTTGCCCGGCATTGCCACGTACCCCTACAATCGAACTCATGTTTATGATAGAACCTTTTTTCGCTTTCATCATGGGGCGAATGATCTGTTTTGTCATGTTGTAAATGCTCTTCAGATTTACATTCATAACATCATCCCATTGTTCGGGCGAAAGACGCAGCAACAAATTATCTTTTGAAATCCCTGCATTGTTTACACAAACATCTACCGTACCGAATTCTTTTATCACATCATTTACAAATGCTTCACATTCAGCAAAATCACCGGCATTGCTTTTATAGGCTTTGGATTTAACGCCCAATGCTTTTATTTTTTGTTCCAACTGAGCGGCCTTTTCGGCACTGCTGTCACTAACATAGCTAAATGCTACGTGCGCACCTTGTTCAGCCAGTTTATAAGCGATAGCTTCGCCAATGCCACGGGCTGCACCGGTTACAATAGCAATTTTCCCTTCTAATAATTTCATAGTATTGTATTTGGGTGAGCAAAAGTACAGGAAATGCCAATGAGACAATTGAAAAAATAAGGCATTTTGAAGATGCCTTTACAGAGCAAGTATTTCTTCAATGTATTTTCTGTCATTACTTAACCGGGGCACCTTGTGCTGGCCGCCCAGTTTTCCCTTACTTTTTAACCAGGTAGTAAATACGCCTTTCGATAAGGACCTTACCACGGGTTTGCGCAGGGCAATGTCTTTATATCGTTTTGCTTCATAATCGCTGTTCACACTTTTCAGGGCGCTATCCAGTTCAACGGCAAAATGATTTATATCGGAGGGCTCTTTTTCAAATTCTATCAGCCATTCATGACCGCCGTTGCCGCTATCGCTAAAGTATACCGGTGCAGCTGTATAGTCATTTACTATGGCGCCTGTTTTCTCACTGGCCACGGCTATAGCTTTGTCGGTATTGTCAACAATCACTTCTTCACCAAATGCGTTTATGAAATGTTTTACCCGTCCGCTCACCTTTATTTTGAAAGGGTGTAAAGAAGTGAACTGAACGGTGTCACCCAATAAATACCGCCATAAGCCGCCATTGGTACTAACTACCATAGCATAGTTTTTACCCAACTCCACTTCCTGTAAACCGATGGTTTCAGGGTTTGGTTTCCCATATTCTTCAATAGGCATAAACTCCATAAAAATGCCATGATCGGTAAACAGCAGCATGCCTTCTTCACCGGGTCTGTCCTGGGCTGCAAAAAAACCTTCACTGGCATTATACATTTCCAGGTAATGTATAGGCTTGCCTATTAATTTCTGGAACTGTTCTTTATATGGAGTAAATGATACGCCGCCATGCATATATAATTCAAGGTGCGGCCACACTTCGGCCATGTTTTTTTTACCGGTTAGCTCCAATATACGCCTGAATAGGACTAACGTCCAGGTTGGCACTCCTGAAATAGAAGTAACGTTTTCTTTTATGGTGCTGTATGCGAGTTTCTCAATCTTGCTTTCCCACTCATCCATCAGGGCAATACTCAGATCGGGTACACGTAACCAATGGCCCCAGAAAGGAGAATTCTGTAGCAATACGGCACTCAGATCGCCATATTGCGCTTCTGCATTTACCGGATTAATGGTATGGCTGCCGCCAATTACCAATCCTTTACCGGTTAACAGGTCCGACTCGGGGTTGAATTGATAGTATAATGTCAACACATCCTTAGCTGCTTTATAATGGCAGTCTTCAAGGCTTTCTTCTGTTACAGGAATGAATTTGCTTTTATCGGTGGTAGTTCCGCTGCTTTTGGCAAACCATGATACGGGTGTATTCCATAAAAGGTTCTGCTCGCCTTGCATGATACGTAGAACGTATGGCTGCAGGTCTTCATACTCATGAATAGGGACCGTTTGCTTAAAGGTTTTCACGTTGAACAGCCCCGAAAAATTATATTTTCTGCCAAACTCCGTGTATTGGGCAGAAGTTACCAAATCCTGTAACACCTCCCGTTGGGCATCTACCGGATTATTCTTCCATCCCTCAATACGCCACAGACGCATGCGGGCCAATGATGATATGGCAGGCGATAATAGTCTCACAGTTTGAATTTCACTATCGGCAAAATAATGTATTTGAGGGAATAAAAGTCAGGGATGCAATGGGTGAGCATATATATACCTGTAAACTGACCATTATATGACCTTATTTATTAATAACTGCATGATAAACCGGCATTAATAACACAAATTGGCCGGGCTCTTCATTCACACATCATTTGTTTGCTGCATCGTCAATGGCCTTGAGCGCTTCTTCATGCAAATAATCCTTACGCTTCAATTCAAAATTGCGGCCAAGATACAAGCGACGCACCTGCTCATTTTCTGCCAGCTCTTCAGCTGTTCCATGTTGAAATATTTTCCCATCAATGAGCAAATATGCCCGGTCGCAAATGGAGAGCGTTTCGTTTACGTTATGGTCAGTGATCAAAATACCGATATTCTTATATTTCAGGCGGGCAACCACTGCCTGAATATCTTCAACGGCAATGGGGTCAACCCCTGCAAAGGGTTCATCCAAAAGAATGAACTTTGGGTCAACGGCCAATGCCCTGGCTATTTCAGTTCTGCGGCGTTCGCCACCACTCAACGAATCGCCATTGTTCTTGCGAACGTGATGTAACCGAAATTCATCGAGGAGGGCTTCCAGTTTCTGGCGTTGCTGAGCTTTGGTAAGTTTTGTCATTTCCAGCACCGCCTTGATATTATCTTCCACGCTTAATTTACGAAATACGGAAGCTTCCTGGGGCAGGTATCCAATGCCCATCTGGGCCCGTTTATACATGGGCAACTTGGTAATCTCTTCCTGGTCAAGGAAAACCTTGCCTTCATCGGGTTTTATTAAACCCACTACCATATAGAATGTAGTGGTTTTACCGGCTCCGTTGGGACCCAGCAACCCTACTATTTCACCTTGCTTTACGTTTACCGAAACATGATTTACCACGGTACGGTTACGGTAAATTTTTACCAGTTCCTTTGTATTAATCTCGCTGATCAATTGTAATTAAGGTTTCCGGCAAAAATACCAGAACTAATTCAAATACATAGCGCTGGATACGGTAATTTAACAGGTATTTGCCATCCGGATTTCCTGCGTTATGTTTGCAGGCCGGATTTTACGGCGTAAAATGGGCCATTTTAGCTAATGTGCTTGTTTTCAATGAAACGGAAAATGTCTTATTTCGCTTAAACAATAAAGAATACTTGCAGGGGAACACCAGCATTCTGTAAACTGCTTAATTTATGGTGTGGCCTTTGAAAAACTGTTATTATTTACATGAAAGTTATCGATCACATCCGCCAGGCAAAAGATTCGCTTATTTCTTTTGAAATATTACCGCCTTTAAAAGGCAAAACCATCAATTCGATATACGAGCATCTTGATCCATTGATGGAATTCAAGCCGGCCTTTATTAATGTTACCTATCATCGCAGTGAGCATGTTTTTAAGAAGAAGGCAGACGGCACCTTTGAAAAAGTAGAAGTGCGTAAACGCCCCGGCACTGTTGGTATTTGCGCTGCCTTAATGAACCACTACCGCGTTGATGCCGTTCCGCACCTGATCTGTGGCGGTTTTAATAAGCGGGAAACAGAAGATGCCCTGATCGATCTGCATTTTATCGGGGTTGATAATGTACTCGTTTTGCGTGGTGACGCTGCCAAAAATGAAACCGTATTTGAACCAGAGCAAGGTGGCAACACGTATGCACTTGACCTGTTAAAACAGGTGCAGAACCTGAATACCGGTATTTACCTGGAAGAAGATATTCGGGATGGCTTTCGTACCAACTTTTGCATTGGTATAGCCGGTTATCCTGAAAAACATTTTGAAGCGCCCAACTTGCAAACCGACCTGGCCTTTTTAAAAGCCAAAGTAGACGCTGGCGCCGAATACGTGGTAACCCAGATGTTTTTTGATAATCAGAAATACTTTGAGTTTGTAAAACGCTGTCGCGAAAACGGTATTACCATCCCAATTATTCCTGGTTTAAAACCCATTACTACCAAAAAACAATTGTCGGTTATTCCGCGCACGTTCCATGTTGATATTCCCGATGACCTCAGCAACGAGATCACGAACTGCAAAACAGATGCTGATGTTGAAAAAGTTGGAACAGAGTGGTTGTTACTGCAATCGAAGGAATTAAAAAAAGCAGGTGTTCCGGTGTTACATTACTATACACTCGGAAAACCTAAAGTGATCTATAATGCAGTGAAGCAGCTATTGTAGGCAAAAGATCTATTAATACCGAAGGGTTTAGCCAGGCTGTATGCTTCGCTAAACCCTTCGTCGTTTTATATAGAAAAGAAAAATACTGCGGCGCCAGGTTCACATCAATTGGACAGACTTTTAATCACTGCTTCGTTTATTTTAACCGGGTACTTCTTTTTTAATGCTGCTATCCATTGCTCTTCAAGATATACCTGGTAATCGTTGATCACGAAACCACGGGCATCTGCAAAACCCCGTACTTCGCGATTGGGATATAATTTAACGATGTATGCAAAGGCAACGCTATTATCAGTTTCATTTTTCACGTTGGCAGTGATCAAACCCTCTGTAAAGTTTGTTCTGTCAACAACGGGTATCTGACCTAATTCAAAGCGACCCGAATCGCCCTGTAATTGCCCGCCACTGGTATTGATATATTTTTGCCAGTCCTTATAATTATCCTTCATTTTAGTCCTGAATTCTTCTGATGCCTTATCATTGGTTGCTGTTAAAATAATGGCATCGGCGCTGCTTTCCCACCAGTATTTATCTTTGTGCGATGTATAATATTTCTTCAAACCAGCCGTATCAATGGAAGCCGGGTCCCAGATATTACGCTGCATGATCTCAAACAAAAGGTTTCCTTCTTTAAACTCATTCATCTGGTAAACAAACTCTTTATTATATTCTTCCAGATGCTGGCGGTAATAATCAAAGGCGCTTGTTTCTATAAACTCCTCAAGTAATTGCTGGTTGGTCTTCCCTGTTTTCATGTTCTCGTAACTACGTATAGTTTCCAGGTTGGTTTGGAAGTCTTTTACGGTGACCGTTTTTTTGGCAAATGAAAACAGCGGTGTTTTCGCATTGATATCAGCAAAAGCAGGGAAACGTTTATTTTGCAAAATACTGTCAACTATTACATTCAGGTGTTGCTCGTTGATTGCCTGCTTCCTGAAGCCAGTGACCTGTAATACTTTTTTCAGCAACATTTTCATCGATACCTGCATTCTGTCGCTTTGCATGATCCGCTGCTTGAATTCGTCTTTTAATTGGGTATTAGCGGTGTCGGCAACAGCCGGTTTGTATTTTAATCGCCTTATGATGTGGTATCCATAACCTGTCAATACGGGTTGACTTATATCGCCATCCTTTTTAAGTGCAAAAGCTGCATTTTCAAACGGCACATCGAATTGTCCAACGCCAAACTCCACCATTTCGCCCCCTACCTGCCAGGTAAGGTTATCGTGACTAAACAGGGCAGCCAGTATCTTGAAATCACTGCCTTTGGTCAATACGGAATAAATAGAATCAGCTCTTTTTTTAACTTCCTCTTTTTGCTCATTGGTTGCACCGGGGGGATAGGTAAGTAATATTTGAGCGGCTTTCATTCTTCCCAATGCTTCTCTTTCACCCAGGTTCTTTAAAATGTGCAACCCTGCATTACTTCGAATGGGAGCGGCATATTTACCAACCGGTGTAGTATACACGGCATTTTCCAATTCATAAGGAAGCACTAATGATGTAATATACCCGATATCGCCTTTATTTTCTGCAACGGAGGGATCTTCTGAAAATTCAGCAGCGATCTTTCCAAAATCCTGGCCCTTTTGTAATTGGTTCCAGGCTGCATTAATCTTTTCCTGCGCTTTCTTTACTTCTTCTGCAGTTGCCTCTTTCCTTAGTGCTACGAAAATATGTGCCAGATGAATGTCTTTCTTACTGCGGAGAATTGATTCTGTAACCAATTCATTAATGCTGGTTTCGTCCCGAACATAACTATCTATCACCTGGTTGCGAAAGCTGGTTAATTCGGCTTTTTGGTTACTAAGGGTATCCAGTTTCTTATCCAGGGCAGCCTGCACCTTTAATTTAAAGCGAACGTATAGCTCAAGGTAATCTCTATACGATTTTTCGGTAGGCTTGCTGTCCGAATTATTCTTATTATATGCTTTTAAAAATTCATTTTTTGTAACCGCCTTGGCGCCATAGGTAAACAATACCTGGGCGTCTGCGGTGGCAGCAATGAAGATCAATAATGTAGCAACCGCCGCTTTACTGATAACCGTCATAATGCTAGTTGGATTTTTTATTTTTAAGTTTAAGATCTATCACTTCATTCAGTTGCAGATAGGAAAGCTTTTTAGCTATGATGTGTTTATCCTTATCTAACAAATATAAAATAGGCGTTTGATATACATCGTATAACTGACGAAAATTTGGTTTTCCGGCTGCTTCCTCTTCTTTCTGTTGAGAAGGCAGTTGATATGCATGTATCCAGCCGCTTAATTTATTATCATTAATGAACTTCTTCCAGAGGTCCTTGCCGCCATCGACCATTACCCCATATACTGTAACACCTTCATTTTTCCATTTGGCTTTAAAGATGGAATCCACTTTAGGAACTACTTCTTTACAATGGCTACAGGTAGGATCCCAGAAACAAATCACCGTAAACTCACTTTTAACATTGTATAAAGTTGTTGGACGGTCGAGCGTATCTACCATTTCAAGGTTGGCCGCCGGTTGCCCAATCAGGTTAGCCATCAGGCTGTAGGCCCGCTTGAACATAAAATCTTTATACTGCTGGGTAAAAAAGTCAGCCTGTCCGGTATTTATATATTTTTCAAACAAATGAACAAATACGGCATCCTGGCCCATGTATTCAGGATTGATATATTTCTGTACAAAATGCACCAACAGGAATTTAAACATTTCAGGACTGCTTCTTGAATACAACAACATGTGATCAACTTCCTGCTTTATTGAATCGGGTTGTGGTACTACCAGTTCTTTATAATATTTTTCCAGTTTTGCTTCAAAGAAAGGGGTTCGCACAAGCCTGCCGTCACTGAACGATATGCCATCCCAGTAATGTGATTTATAATACCTGTAAGCATACATGGAGTCATACTTTCCGCCCGGGTGTTTCGCAGCAGGTGGTATTACCGGTTCTTTCATAGCCTGGAACAAGGCTGTTAAAAACGAAGACGGGTTTTTAGCGATCATACTGTCACGATAAAGCTGCATTCTATCGGTAAGCAGCTTTAAGCGTGTTTTCAGCTTTGCTGAATCTTTTGCATTCTTTGCCGCGCTGAATTCTCCATTGGTCTTATTGATATCACTCCCCATTTGATTGGTAAACCGGGTATACAGGTGAAAGAGGGAATTATCAGAAGAGCCGGTGAACACGATGTTATTGGGCAGTGTTGCAGAGTCGGCAGTAACGGAGAACTGTTGTTGTTTATCGATCAGTATTTCAAACAAAATTTCTTTGCGTGGCGAAACCACAAAGTAAATACCACCAGATAGCGGTTCTTTTCCCGAAAATACGCCTTTACCATTGTCATCGAGTAATGCCGAATCGGCCAGGGCCTTTACCTTCCCGTAGTAATAACCCAGGTAGATATAGGCATTCTTATAAGGTTTTAGCGTTATAGGAATATTATAACCGGATTGTGCCCCAACGAACGTACAGCTTATCAGCAGTATAGCCAGCGATAAAATTCTTTTCATAGTGTTGCAATAACAGAAAAATAGCTGAATTATTGAAAATTAAAACGCTTAAGTTGTTAATTCCTTGTAAAGTTAACGGTATATAAATAAGCACATTAAGGGAGAATTAATATGTTCCTGTAAAAACACCTTCCTCCGATACCAAATAACCGGGATTTTGCAGACAATTGGCCCTGTTGGCCTGATTACTACCCCTTTTTGATTACGATAATTTACTTTTGCGCTATGAATCGGCCATGACAAAATCAATCATTAAAGATTTCGTCATGGTAAAATTCCCGTCCGACTGGTCATCCGGGCGGGCGCCAGGCGGAAATCAGGCCAACAAACAACTAATATTTACAGATGAAACTTAGCCATCTTGCAGAAACATTGATTGGATCGGAAATTGTAAAACTGGGGGGCGAAATACGCGATAAGATCCGTGCGGGAGAGAAGATCTATAATTTTACTGTCGGTGATTTTGATCCTGCTATTTTCCCCATTCCCTCAGCACTGGAAGAAGAGATCATTACTGCTTACCGGAACCATTTTACCAATTACCCGGCCGCAGAGGGCAACCTGGATCTTCGCGAAGCGATTGCCTTTTTTTTGAAAGAACAGGAGCAGCTGACCTATAAGGCATCCGAAATACTGGTAGCCTCAGGAGGCCGGCCGCTGATCTATTCGTTATACAGGGCCATTTGCGATAAGGAAGACAAAGTGATCTATGCCGTTCCTTCCTGGAACAATAACCATTATACGCATTTTGTAGGTGCTGAACATGTAGTGGTGGAGGCCAGAGCTGAAAATAATTTTATGCCCATTGCCAAGGATATTCTTCCGCATTTGAAAGGCGCTACGTTACTGGCATTGTGTTCTCCCCAAAACCCAACCGGTACTACGTTTACAAAGCACGACCTGGAAGCGATCTGCGATATGGTGCTGGAAGAAAACAGCCGCCGCAGTGACGGTGAAAAGAAGTTATTTGTAATGTATGATCAAATGTACTGGCAACTTACGTTTGACGACATTGAGCATTATAATCCGGTTTCCCTGCGGCCTGCTATGCAGCCTTACACTATTTTTATTGATGCCATAAGCAAAGTGTTTGCAGCTACCGGCGTAAGGGTGGGCTGGGCTTTTGGCCCGCAGGTTGTCCTCGATAAAATGAAGACTATCCTGAGCCATGTAGGTGCCTGGGCGCCTATGGCTGAACAGAAAGCCGTTGCCCGTTTCCTGTACAATAAAGAGGAGATTGATAATTACCTGAAGCATTTCAAGGCCGAAGTAGAAGTTCGCTTGCGGAATATCTATGATGGATTGCAGCAATTAAAGAACGAAGGTTTTTCAGTTGATGCCATCGCTCCGCAGGCTGCTATTTATCTTACTATAAAAATTGACCTGGTTGGTAAAAAAACAAAGAGCGGCAACCAGTTGCTACAGCAAAGTGATGTTACCGCTTATTTATTGAATGAAGCCAAACTGGCGGTAGTTCCATTTTATGCGTTTGGGGCCGATAAATCTTCGTGCTGGTACCGGTTAAGTGTTGGCACCTGTAAAAAAGAAGAGATCCCTGAAATGATAGAGCAACTCAGAAATGCGCTGAAGCAATTAAGCTAAACAGGTATAAAAGAAAAAGAGATAAAGGGAAAATTTTCTCTTTATCTCTTTTTTTATAATAAAAATATTAATGGCTAATTCTTGTTGCAGATAAATACAAAAGGCTTTAATGGTTCCTTTTCGATGATCTTCTGTAATTGTGATTTTTTTGTAAGTATGCGATACTTTTGAATATCAAATACTTCATGCGCTATGCAAAAACATTCCAGTGTTTCAAAATTCACCAATAATAAGTTCAACTGTTGAAGCTCCTGTTGCATAGCTTCTTGGTCAGTATAGGCATCCTTTACCAGGACAAGCAAATCACGATTAGAGTTTTTCATTGTCTGCATCGACTTTAATAACCTACAAATCCTTTGTTTAGGCCACAGCCGCACTTTTTGGATGAACCGCCACTGATGCGATTACCTGAACTGCAACTGGCAATAACCAGGCTAACAATTAATAAAAAGATCACAGAATAACTTACTTTCTTCATATACTTGGTTCTTACTAAATTAAACTATTTTACGAACAAATTAGTATTTGATATTGCCCGAAAGCAACAATTTTAACACCACATCGAAAAAACCCATCGTATTAGTATCGCCGTTGGATTGGGGCCTTGGGCATACCACCCGTTGTATTCCCATTCTCCACGAGTTGCTACATCAGGGTTGTCACGTTATTATAGCCTGTAATTCAACGCAAAAAGCTTTATTGATCCAGGAGTTTCCTCAGCTTACTTACGTGCATTTACCAGGGTATAATTTGAAATACGGAAAAAAGAGGTGGGGTACAGTAGTCCGGATCATCCTCCAGACACCAAAAATATTGATCAAAATCAATAACGAAAATACCTGGCTAAATATTTTCCTTAAATCGCAACCTGTTGATATCATTATTTCTGACAACCGGTTTGGTTTGCACACACCTGGTGTTCATACAGTTTTCATAACCCACCAGTTATACATCAAAACCGGATTAGGCAAAATCACAGACCGGCTTACTCAATGGTTAAACTATTTAAGCATTCAACGATTCTCAACCTGTTGGGTTCCTGATTATAAAGGGGAAAAAACGCTGGCGGGAAAATTATCACACCCCGGTAAAATGCCAGCCATTCCGGTGCATTATATAGGCGGCCTAAGCCGGTTGAATAGCTGCCAGGAACAAACAGCATCCATAGATCTGTTGATCATTCTTTCCGGTCCCGAACCGCAACGCACCATTTTTGAGAATCTGTTATTAGAAGCATTAAAATACCAACCGGGTAAAATAGTATTGGTAAGAGGATTGCCGGGAGTAACCGGTAGTACTGTACCCGTAGCAGATAACCTCACGATATACAATCATGCAGCGGCAAGCCTGCTCAATAAACTGATATGTAATTCGGAATTTGTGATCAGCCGTTCTGGATATACGACCGTTATGGATCTACTGAAACTTGGCAAAAAAAGCATCCTGGTACCAACCCCCGGTCAGGTGGAGCAGGAATATGTAGCTGCTCATTTGTTCGAAAACCAGCTGGCATATACCGTTTCACAGGCTCATTTCTCCCTGTCAAAAGCATTGGCCAATGCCAGGTCATTTACCTATCAGTTACCTGAATTACCGATGGAAGAATACAGGGGGGTAGTTCGTGAAATGATAGCGCAATTCAGCTCATCCATTTAAAGCTTATTTCGCTTTGGGGAAATCAAAAAACCAGTATTGTTTTTCAGCATCTTTAAATGCTGACCAGTCCTGAATATCAGCCTTTACCGCAAAGATGGCGCAGGTTGGCATATCGTCAATCCGTACATCGGTTAGTTCGTTGGCAAATTCGGTGATTCCCGGGTTGTGTGCAAAGAGGGCGATGGTGCTGGCTGAATCAGGTGCTTGTGCAATTGCATTGTAGAATGCTTCGGGACCGGCCAGGTATAACTCGGATATTAAAATAACATCGTCTTTTTGGCCACCGAGTTCCTTTATGAAGATAGACGCTGTTTTGCGGGCCCGTTTAGCTGAACTTGAAATAAAAGCATCGATATTGATATCACGCTCTAACAGCCTTTTAGCCATTTTGGGTGCATCTTCTTTACCGCGATCATTCAAAGGACGATCAAAATCATCGACCCCGGGTTGATCCCAACTGCTCTTAGCGTGCCTTATAATTATAACTGATTTCATCTGACAATATTATTTGTTTTTGGCCAGATGGGACTTACCATCCCGATTTAATCGGGAAGGACGTTCATAAAAATAATAGGGGGATTAATCCCCCTAAAAATAATGAGTTCGATCAAAGGAATCAGAAATTTAACAGGCCTGTTATTAAAATTGGTTCCCCATAGGAAGCTAAACGGTCGGCAGTGCATTTGCCGCAAATACTTTGCCAAACGCACTGCCGTATGGGGAAAAATACGATTTAATTACGTGTATTTATGAACACTAGAGAGGAGAATTACAGCCCGCTTGAATTAATATAATTGATCAATGATGCTGTGTTTTTTACTTTTAATTTCTTTAGAATGTTGTGGCGGTGAACTTCCACGGTCTTTATGGAGATGGCTAATTTATCGGCAATTTCTTTTGACGACATCCCATTACGGATAAGATTTATCACCTCTATTTCACGTTCAGAGAGCTGATTCAGGCCATCGCCACCGCCTTCTTCTTCATTCATCATCTGTTCCGACAGGATATTTTTCACTTCCTGGCATATATATACATTGCCGGCACAAACCTGATGAATAGCATCGAGCATCTCTTTGCGGGGCGAATTTTTGGTTACATAGCCCCGGGCTCCCAGCCGCAACATTTTTTTGGCATATGCCGGCTGCGAATGCATGGATACCGCAATAACTTTTGAACCTGGTGAGAGCTTACGGATCATTTTCAAAATGTCGAACCCATTCAGCGGTGACATATTAATGTCAAGCAGTACAATATTGGGTCGTTTGTCCCGTGCAATTTCAATGGCGCGTTGACCATCCCCTAGTTCCGCAATAACTTCCAGATCTTCATTCCGACCTAACAGGTAAGACCAGGTTTCGCGGATCAAGGTATGATCATCTACAATCATGATGGTAATTTTACTCATACGATTTTTTTTTCAGTAGTGTGTGAATGAGCTTGTTATCTGCACAACGGCACGAGAAGACAGCAAGGCTGCCCTAGACCTTTTGTACAACTACTAATGGATGAGTCTTATACCGTTGTTTTCTGTGGGGTATAGAAGGAGTTACATATAATCCCGTACCTGATATTAAGCATTTTTTCTGATATACGCAAACTATATTTTAAAAATGCATTAATAACCGTGTAATTTTCAATCTAATAGCGTGCTTAATACCCTCTTACGTTTTTACCCTCCATATAGTTAATAAACGCTTTATTTACCACACGGTTTCCACCGGGGGTCGGGTAATTTCCTGTAAAATACCAGTCGCCTGTATTGGTTGGGCATGCTTTGTGAAGGGACTCTATTGTCTGATATATTACCTGTACCGGCAGTTCAAGCCCTTTGGGGGTAATCAATTCAGCAATTTTATTTGAGATCTGTTCGGTTGTGAATGGTTTATAAACGTGCTTTACCACGTTTTCCGTATGTAGCTGGCCTAAACGTTGCAATTCTTTACACTTCTCGTACAACTCCTTCAAACAATCTTCCTTGCCATGCTCTTTCATTAACTCGGTGGCCGCTCTGAAAGCAATAAAATCCCCCAGCTTGCTCATATCAATTCCATAGCAATCAGGGTAGCGTATCTGAGGCGCCGACGATACAATAATAATCTTTTTTGGCTCAAGTCGTGCCAGCATTCGCACAATGCTTTCTTTAAGGGTAGTACCCCGCACAATAGAATCATCGATCACCACCAGGGTATCAACACCTTTTTCTACCGTTCCGTAAGTTATATCATATACGTGTTGCACCATTTCATTACGGCTTACATCTTCCGTAATAAATGTGCGCATCTTAACGTCCTTAATGGCAATTTTTTCAACCCGTATTTTACGATTGATCATTTCTGACAACTTCTCCTCGGTAATGTCGTTGCCCCACGATAAAATACGTTGAATTTTCACCTGTTTCAGATAATCATCCAGGCCCTTCTGTAACCCATAAAATGCAACTTCGGCTGTATTGGGTATAAATGAAAAAATGGTGTGCTTGAGATCGTAGTCAACAGCCTGCAATATCTGCGGACTCAAATTATAACCCAGGGCATTTCGTTCGCGATAAATTTTCTCATCACTCCCCCGTGAAAAATAAATGCGTTCAAAGCTACAGGCCCGGCGCTCCTGGGGCGGTACAATTTTGTCGATAGTGATAGCGCCATCGGCTTTTACAATCAATCCCATACCCGGCATCAACTCCTTCACTTCATTTTCACCAACATTGAATACGGTACGTATGGCGGCCCGTTCTGAGGCAGCCACTATTACATCCTCATCAATATAATAATACGCAGGGCGAATGCCATAAGCATCCCGGAATACAAAAGAATCGCCATTACCCAGTAAGCCGCCAACGGTAAAACCGCCATCGAACAACGGCACTGCTTTCCTTAAGACATCCAGCACATCCATATCGCCGGGCGATTGTTCATCGCCTTTCATCAGGAAATGATGGATAACCTCCATCATGGCGGCCAGATCGCTTTGTTTTTGAAATTCGCCGGGTTCAATATTGATCAGATCAAACAGTTCGTCGGTATTGACCAGGTTAAAATTACCTGCCAATGCCATATTGCGGGCGGGAATGGTATTGCGCTTTATGAAAGGATGGCAGAATTCTGCGTTATTTTTCCCCTGGGTGCCATAACGCAAATGCCCTAACAACAATTCACCCAAATAGGAAATATGCCCTTTCATTAAACCAGGGTGTTTCATTACATCCGGCTGGTATTTTTCCAGCTCTTTTACCTCCAGGCTAACCTGTCTGAAAATATCGGCAATGGGTTGGGGAGCGCTGCTGCGGATGCGTTGCAGAAAAGGGTAACCGGGTTCAACGTTCAGTTTCACAGCTGCTAAACCAGCTCCATCCTGGCCACGGTTATGCTGTTTTTCCATGAGTAGGTACAGCTTATTAAGACCCCACATTACTGTACCGTATTGCTGTAAATAGTAGGAGAACGGCTTTCTTAAACGAATGAATGCTAACCCGCATTCATGCTTTATTTCATCACTCATGAATAACTCCCGATTATAAAAAGAAAGCGCAAAGTTACATGGAATTTGAGGAATAAAGAAGAAAGTGGAGAAGAGCAGAAGTTAAAAAATGAAAAAACCCCCAGTCTTCATAGGTAGGGGGTAGTTTCTCTTTAGGACATTGGATCAATTATCTGCGCCTGTTTGTTTTTAAATTTAAACAGACATTGGACGGTTCGGCTTTCGTTAGGATCTGGATTACGGACGTTGGATTTTTCTTGCTTTCAAGAGATATTGGTACTGCTAAGGTGATAATTTTTCCGAAAGAAATCATAAATTATTCAATGTCTTTTGAACACTTAATGAATTTTTTCAGCCAGGAATAAAGGTTTACCCCTACATGAGTGTTACTTGTCCCCCAAATTGACTATTTAATATCCCTTACATACTGAATAATAAATATTAGTTGTATACCTAATGTCGTGGTATACAATGATTGCATTTACCCCAATTACATGCTGGTTGCCACGTTATTTATGAAATTTACGAGCGAGGCTGAATTCTTTAATTTTAACTTTTTCAAAATATTATGCCGGTGCACCTCAACGGTTTTTAACGAAATATTCAGGCTCATGGCAATTTCTTTTGAAGATTGCCCTTCTTTTATCAGGTTAATGATCTGAATTTCCCGCTCGGTCAATGCATTTACATTAGGCACATCTTTGTTCTCTTCAAGCACCAACTCTGAAATATTATTTTTGATTTCATCGCAGATGTATTTGTTACCGCTGTGTACCTCCATAATGGCATTTATCATTTCTTCTTTGCTGGAGTTTTTGGTAACATAGCCACGGGCGCCTATTTGCAACATTTTTTTTGCATAAGCCGGCTGCGAGTGCATTGAAATGCCAATGATGCGGGAAGCAGGTGATACCTTTCTGATCTTCTCTGTAGCTTCAAACCCCGAAATGGGCAACATGTTAATGTCCATGAGCACTATTTGGGGCTTTTTGTTCTTGGCCATTTCCACAGCCTGTTCTGAATCACCGCATTCAGCTACTACTGTAAATCGGGGATCATTATTCAGAATAAAACTCCAGGTTTCCCGTATCAATTTGTGATCATCTGCAATGAGAACACTAATTTTTTCCATAATCAATAAGGGGGTTTAGATATTTGAAATAGGGACATTTATTTTTAGTTTACATCCTTCGTTCAATGCCGTAACAATATGCACACTACCATTGAATAACTGGGCACGACTGGATATATTCGACAAACCAACTCCTTTTTTCAATCTCACTTTATCCAATTCAAATCCCTTACCATCATCACTGATCGTAAGGTCTATTGCATGGCCCTCGCTATCTGCAATCAATTCTATGACCAGGTTTTTGGCCGAAGCGTGCTTTAATACATTATTCACCTGTTCCTGGATAATGCGAAAAAGCATCAGCTTTCTTTTTTCATCCAGTATATTATCAAGCGTTCCGGAATAATAAAACTCAACGTGTAATTTCTTTGTGGCTTTTATATTTTCCACCAGGTCCTGCACAGAGTCTATCAAACCCAGGTCGCCAATACTTGGTGGTACCAGGGACCGGGAGATGGTCCGGATCTCATTTATGGCATCGGAAATATTATTCGTGCTGCGACCAATAAGATCCAGGCGGCTATCGTCATCCGTTTGCGCCAATTCAAGGTATAATTTTGCAGTTGACAGAATCTGGTTCACATTATCGTGTAATTCCTTGCCAATTTCAGCCCTTTCTTTTTCCTGGGCATTTACCACTGCCTGGGCAATTATCTTTTGTTTATCAAGCTCCTGTTTTAATAATCTCCTTTCCAGTTCTTTTTTATCAGTTATATCCTGCATGGATCCCACCATACGGGCAATTTTGCCGGAATGATCAAAAATTAAAAAACCACGGTCAAACACCAGCGCATATTCGCCATCTGGTTTTATAAACCGGTATTCATCTTCCCATATTTTCGAGGTGCCGTCTTTTATAAACTTATTTAACCCATTTACTACGCGGTCACGGTCTTCAGGATGAATGCAGTTTTCCCAGAAATTCGATGAATTATCAATATATCCGGGTTTAAAACCAAAAAGAGTATAAATGCCTTCGCCCCAATACAGCGTGTTGGTGTTTACATCCCAATCCCAAATGGCATCATTGGTGGCTTTGGTCACCAGCAAATACCGCTCATTACTCAGCCTGATCTTTAGTTCGGCCGTTTTATTTTCAATGATTATCCGCAGCAGGCTGCTGACCCGCTCAAATAAATTCAGTTCGCTTTCGGTTGGCGTTGCCGGACGGCGGTGGTAAACGGCAATGGTTGCCAGCACATCGTTACCTGCATTCAAAATGGGGAACGACCAACATGATCTCAATCCGAATTGTTTGGCAAGTTGCCGGTAATCGACCCACAGAGGATCCGTTTCTATATCAACAGTGATTACCTTTTCTTTTCTATAAATGGCTGTTCCGCAGGAACCCACAGCCGGTCCTATTTTTACACCGTTTATGGCGGCAGTAAACGCTTCAGGCAGGCCGGGCCCCGACAAATGCATGATGGATTGTTTGTCATCACTCGGCATAACAACCGAACATATCATTCCGGGAAACGTTTTTTCCAACCCATCAAGGAAATAATCGATGGTTGTTTTTAGCGAAGCGGCAGGTTGCACATTTATTTCCAGCACTTCCTTTTCCAGCTCCAGTAACCGTTCCTGCTTTTTACGATCGGTGATGTCCCTGAAATATATAAATGCGCCTTGTGAAAAAGGATATACACTTGTTTCGAGCCAGCGATTAAATACAGGCAGGAAATGCTCAAAATTTGAAGAAGTATCCTGGTTGATGGCTTTTATATATTGACGATACTCGGTAGTACCGGCAAAATTGGGAAATATCTTTTCAACCCCTGAACCAATAACATCTTTTGCATTTAAACCCGTAATATGTTCTACGGCATGATTCCATAAAAATATATTCAGGTTTTTATCTACGGCAATAAACCCATCGGTTATACTAGCAAGGATATTTGTAATTCGTTCAGAATACTCCGTAAGTTGCTGCTGGCTGCGCTTTAATTCTATCTCGGCTGCTTTTTTCTGGGTAATATCTACAAACGAAGATACCACCGCATCAGGATGCACCCCTTGCTGTGTATAGTATACTGGTTCGGTATTGATCGATATCCAAACCAACGACCCATCTGAGCGCTGAATACCCATGATCACATTTTGCAGTGACCGGCCGGTTTTCAGAGTGATCAAAGATGGATGTTGCTCGGCCGGGAACGGCGAACCGTCCTCATAAATACATATACTTTCTGTTCCCGATGTAGTTCTGCCAATCAGCATATGGCAGGGTACATTTAAGATAATTTCTGCACTTCGATTGCAGGTAATGATCAGGCCATTTTTATCATGCATCAGAATGCCTTCGCCCAACGCATGCACTACCGACCGGTATCTTTCTTCATTAATACGCAGGTCTTCCTGCGATTGGCGGGCTTCTGTAATATCACGGTAAATACCAGCAAACCCAATGCGGGTTCCCCGTTCATTTTTTACAAAAGACAAAGAACAATTCAGATAAATGCGCTTGCCATCGTGGCGATTATAATAAGCCTGACCTTCCCAGCTGCTTTTCTCATGCAATTCGCGCAACGCTTCTTCCCAGGTATTTGAAATATAAGAGAGGTTAATAAAATCATTCAGGCGTTTACCAATTATCTCCTGACCTGGTATGCCATAAATATTTTCAGCCGCTTTATTAAATGATATTATATTAAAATCAAGGTCGGTTGAAATAATGCCTTCGGATACATCCTGCATTACCTGTACCTGGAAGCGGATCTTTTCTTCGGCCAGTTTGCGATCATGTATATCAACGATTGACCCGATGTACCCTACAAACGTGCCGTCTTCTAAAAAACGGGGTACGCCATGATCAAGGACCCAGCGGTACTCATTATCTTTATTTTTTAACCGGTATTCCAGTACTACCGGCTCACGATATTTGAAATACCTTTTATATTTTTCTATTGCAACTGGCAGATCGGCCCGGTAAACAACTTTTTCCCAACCGTCGCCCTGCACTTCAGATAACGTTAGACCGGTAAACTGTTCAAAACACTTATTTACATAGATCGTATTATCAAACTCATCAGCTACCCAAATGATAACAGGCGCCGCATCGGCAAATTGCCGAAACCTTTCTTCCCCTTCGCGAATTGCCTGCTCTGCCTGCTTTCGTTCTGTAATGTCTTTGTTGATGGCAATTATATCGGTGATCTGATCTTTCTTATTCTTCAACAATGAGACGGTTGACCAAAAAACAATTTTCTTTCCGTCTACTGGCCTTATAAAGGAAATTTCACCGCTCCAGGCGCCTGTTGCATATAATTCTTCCAGCAGCTTCTCATGCGTGGTATCGGGGTAGGTGAAATCTATAAACTCTTGCACAGTATGACCCAATATATCAGCTGCTTTTATACCATATAATTTTTCCGCTGCCTGGTTCCAGCTTTTCACCAGGTAATTCGGGTCAGAAGACATTACTGCATCAAAAACATTCTCCAGCACATTGGCTTGATAGCGATTTGCTTTTTCAGCTGTCCGTAGCTGGGTAATTTCATTTTGGGTAGTCCAAATACGCAATAATTGTCCGTCCTCTATCACCCCAACCAGATTATTCAGGAAGAATCTTTTATTACCCTGGTGATCAATATGCATTGACAACCGGCGATATATATTATACCCCTGCTGAATAAATTCCTTTACAACCTGCCGGGTAATGGGCTCGTTGGGATCAAAGAAAGCCGATACTTTTTTTCCAATTACACCGGCTGCATTTTCATATCCATAAAAATGCGCCATCTGATCGTTACATTCGGCCAGGTACCCGTTAAACAATTGCGTTAACTGCTTTTCTTCGGGATCATGTATGTTTATTGGTATTTGCAATTCACAACGCCAGATGATCTCTGAGCTTTGCTGTATTAATGCTTTATAACGTTCAGTAACGGCTTGCAGTTGCTGACGAACATCTTCCAGTTCCCTGAGCGCGTCATTTAATGCTACCTTATTTTCTTTAGGCTGTATGTTAGCTGTTTCCTGCCCGATAGGGTTCAATTCAGGAATGGCATTCCAGGTTATTACATCACCTGTTTTGTCGTTGCTTTTTTGATATTTAGTGGTGAACCCAATTTGTTGTACACCCGATTTACTTTTTATGGCAAGTTGTATAACTATGCCGGCATCAATACCGGTGTTGAGTATGGCCTGGAGTTTGGGTTTATCGGCAGAATCTATAATCTTTTTGAAGGATATACCTATAAGTTCTTCATGATGCTTACCAGTAAAAGAAAGCATGTCAGCTGAAGCTGATAAGATAATACCTGCCATATCTGTTTGCAAGCTAAGGGAGGTATAATCAGGACTAACTTCAGGAATGGATTTCTTTGACTGTTTTAACATACAGCTTTTTTCCTTAATACATGAAGCGCTTTAGCGTGTTATTTACATGTAAATACTTATACAAAATACTTAAAAGCTGCTTTATGCCAACAGTCATTAGTGCGTTTCTAACCCATTTAAGGGTTTTCACTTACCATTAAATGACTATTATTTGAAATGAATAAGACATTAAAGCAAAAGCATATAACAATAATGATCCGGAGAATCGTGAAATTTTTCTACCCAAACACCTGTATAAAAAAGTATCCCGTCCCGGCTGAGCCGGGACGGGATACTTTTTTATATTCAATATATAATTTTCTTATTTGCTG
>CBIHPP010000035.1:0-53015 GCA_966212235.1 uncultured Niastella sp.
ATTGCGCCCACATGAATCCTGATCATTCCGTTTAATAGTTTATCTCGCCCACATGAATCCCGGTCATTCCGTTTAATAATTTATTGCGCCCACATGAATCCTGATCATTCCGTTTAATAGTTTATCTCGCCCACATGGATCCCGGTCATTCCGTTTAATAATTTATTGCGCCCACATGGATCCAGATCATTCTTTATCAAAATTTAACTCGCCCACATGGATCCCGGTCATTCCGTTTAATAATTTATCGCGCCCAAATGGATCCTGATCATTCTTTATCAAAATTTATATCGCCCAAATGGGGCGCGACTGGAATTCATGAAAATGGATGTTGTTTTCAGAAGAAATGATAACATTTCAGGAATTCTATCCTGTTTTTAAGTAGAAAATGTTCTATTCCTGGGATCATAGCCCCTGAAGGCGGCGCTTTATGAAAATCGTTGTTACAACTGGTGAAGGAGAGCTCAGTACAATGTGCAGAAAATGGTGCTGCTTAATACGGGGAGCGGGTATAAGTATTGGGAGAATATTTTATAAGCTTACCCTGTAGAAGTATATACTACTTCTTATCTTTTGGTTTTGGAAGTCCGACACGTTTAAGTGTCTTGTTGGCCTCATCCAATTTATCTTTAAAGATAACCTTTCCCTTATACTTACCATCCAGGGATTTATCAATGTGAATAATAGGCATATATGACTTATCGAACTCTTTCATTGATCATTGAGGATTTTTTTTCAGGAAGGCTTCTGCGCAGACTTAGGTACGCCATAAGTTTTAAGCGTTCTATTGGCTTCATCCAATTTTTCTTTAAAGATCACTTTGCCGTTATATTTATCAAGGGATTTGTCAATGATAATAACTGGATTTTTTATATTATCTAAATCTTTTTTCTTCATATTACGAATTTAATGATTTTCGGCGAATAAGAAACGCATCATAGTCTACATTTCGCTCAAAAATATGCCAGGAGCTATCTTTAAGACCATGAATTTCAAAATCTTGTATTATCTCTATTAAATTACTGCCAATACCCATTCTATAAAGCCTTGTACGGGCTTTTGTACTGCCTTTAGCATATATCCACGAATTAGGGTAATTATTCGTAAATGTGTAAACTGTAGAGGCTACTGTTGCAAGTACCTTTTTACTGTCTCCATTATTAGTTATAACATAATCATCAATTTCACCGGTAATATGACATTTATCTCCAAATCCCAGATTATAAAAACCTTTTAGTTCGGTTTCAATATATTGAATGAGCTTTGTAACTTTTCCCTTTGGCCCATCACTTTCGAAATCATAGGACATAAATTTCTCCCCTACTTTAATTTGATATCTTTCATATTTCATACTTCACACAAGCACGTTAGTTCCAAAATAACTAAATAAGTTAGTAAAGCTAAACTAACAATATATAATTACAAAACTAACGGGCTTGATTATGGTCAACTTATTTCTATATCCCACTTATAATTCAGCAATCTCTGCCTATAGTTTAAAAACGTCCTTTACATAAAGCAAAACCCGAATGAAATATATCATTCGGGTTTTGCTTTATAATTTATAAGTTTTTAACTGCGAACCAGGAACTATAAACTACACCGCCGGCTCCTGCTGGCTCAAACAATGAAAGCTGCCCAGCCCCCAAATAATTTCTGTGGAATCGATCCCAATCACTTTGCGATCGGGGAAACTTTGCTGAATGATTTGTAAAGCTTTATCGTCATTAGCACAGCGGTAGGTAGGAACAATAACCGCAGCGTTGGCTATATAAAAGTTGGCATAAGAAGCTGGCAGGCGTTGTTCATCGTAAACAACGGCATCGGGCATAGGCAACTCAATGATGTTCAGTTGCTGTCCATTTAACAACCGCATTTGCTGCAGCTGGCGCAGGTTATGTTGCAGTAATTCGTAGTTCTCATCCTGTTTATTTTCTTCAATCACCGTCAATACGGTATTGGCATTTACAAAACGCACCGTGTCATCAATATGACCGTCTGTATCATCGCCAACAATACCTTCATCAACCCATAATATTTGTTCCACACCATAGTAATGGCACAGGTACTCTTCAATCTGCTGTTGGTTCAAATGCGGATTACGGTTAGGGTTTAATAAACAGGCAGTAGACGTAAGCAACGTACCCTGACCGTTAAATTCTACCGAGCCGCCTTCCATAACAATACCGGGATTGTAAACCGACATATTGTAATGTTTGCCGATTAAAGTGGGGATTACATCATCCAGATCGAAAGGCGGATATTTATTACCCCAGGCATTGTAGTTCCAGTCAACTATTACTTTTTTGTTGTCGGCATTAGGGTTTATCAAAAAAGCCGGCCCGTGATCGCGGCACCAGGCATCGTTGGTAGGATGTAGGAATAACTGGATGTTACTCATATCAGCACCCGCTTCTTTAATGCATTTGATCGCAAACGCTTTCATGGCCTCATCAATCACATTGATGCATACTTTTTCACCCAGCGCTACTTCCTTTATAAACTGACTATAAAATGGATAAATGCTTTCAATCTTTCCGGGCCACGATGCTTCCTTATGCGGCCAACTCAGCCAAGTCGCTGTATGCGGCGCAAATTCAGCAGGAAAATAATAACCTAGTTCTTTGGGTGTTGGACTATCCGGAAGTTGAAAAGATTTCATTCTCTTAAGTTCTATTCTTAATTCTTTATTGACATTCTGTATTCATTAGCATATTAGCTAATTAGCATATTATCACATTCTGCTTAGTCTTCGTCAATATACCGTTTGGTGATCGGCTGGTACGAATCGATCCTGCGGTCGCGCAAAAACGGCCAGTGTGTGCGATAACGATCATTTAAATTTGTATCCAGTTCTATCACATGCACTTCTTCCTGATCAGGCGTGGCCTGGTATAAAATGCTGCCGAACGGATTGCTCACAAAAGAGCCGCCCCAGAACTTCATGGCGCCGTTTTGCTCCAACCCCACCCGGTTCACACTTACTACATGCACGCCATTGGCAACGGCATGACCTCTTTGTATGGTTTGCCAGGCATTGTATTGCTCGGTATTGGTAGCTGTATCCTGAGCGGTAGCCCAGCCGATAGCCGTTGGATAAAACAGAATTTCTGCGCCCATCAAAGCGGTGATGCGGGCTGCTTCAGGATACCACTGATCCCAGCAGATCAACACCCCGATAGTGGCAAATTTTGTCTTGAATACTTTGTAACCTAAATCACCGGGCGTGAAATAGAATTTCTCGTAATACGCCGGATCATCGGGAATATGCATTTTGCGATATTTACCCAGGTAAGTACCATCGGCATCGAGCACGGCAGTCGTATTGTGATAAAGACCTGATGTTCTTTTCTCAAATAAAGATGCAATGATCACCACCCCGGTTTCGGCGGCCACTTTACTCAACGTTTCGGTGGAAGGGCCAGGGATGGGCTCTGCCAGTTTGAAATTATCATAATCTTCCACATCGCAGAAATACAGGGAGGTGAACAATTCCTGCAGACAAACGATCTGCGCACCATTGGCAGCTGCCTCACGTACCTTAGCAATCGCTTTTTGCAGGTTCTCCTCTTTATTATTGGTACAACTCATTTGCACCAATCCTATTTTTACTTTACTCATTTTATACCCCCCAATCCGCCAGCTGGCGGAGAGTTTAAAGATTTCAAAATTTCAGAGTTCTTATTTTTTTCCAGACTTACTTTCTCATTCCTCATTTTCCATTTCCCCGCCTTCACTTCTACATTCAATATTTCCTAGGTCTCCACCTGCAACAAAGCATCCAGGTTCCTGATCCCTATCTTCTTCTCACAAATAAATCCTTCGGCATATTTCACGCCAATTCGTTTCCCCATCATGCGGGCGCGGCCGGTTACGCTATCCAGAAAATCAGGTGATGAAATATAGGTTTGTGGACCATTATGCCCATTTTCCGGATTAAAGAACTGGGTGGTATAGGCTTCAATGGCCTTCATACGCTGGTCAAAAACATCGGTAATATCTATGAGCAGGTCGGGTTCATGATACCAGTCCTGCAAATAATGTAAAACATATTTGGGTCGCCATTTTTGCTGGGGCTGCCCGTTTGCATCGGTGGTTTCAATTTTCGCCAAACCTGATAAAAAACAGGCCGTGGAGATCAGCTGACCGGCACGTCCATGATCGGGATGGCGGTCTTCCAGGGCATTGCCCAATACCACTTCCGGCTGATATGTTCTGATGGCCTGTATCAACTTCAACTGATGTTCTTCGTCATTGCGAAAAAAGCCATCCCGCATTTTCAGGTTCGCACGCACATGCACCCCCATTATTTCCGCGGCTTTGGCAGCCTCGGCATAACGGGTTTCAACGGTTCCCCGGGTACCTAATTCGCCTTGCGTGAGGTCGAGAATACCGGCTTTTTTGCCTCTCTTTACTTCATTGAGAAGCGTACCGGAACAACTCAGTTCCACATCATCAGGATGAACGCCTATGGCCAGTAAATCCAGTTTCATAGCTTTAATTAATTGCGCAAATGTATGAAGAGTTTGCAATTTGTAGTTTACCCATTGAATTGGGCAAACGAATGTTACCGTGTCCCGGGGTTAAAAACCGCCGGGAGCAGTATATAAACAAATGTTGACCTTAAAAGTTTAAACTTAATACAGCCCTGCGCCCCACCTGATCAACGCATCCACCTCTTCCGAAACATTGTCAATATTCTTTTCTCCCCGCTTCTTACCAAGCCGCACAATGACCATTTTTTGGGAAGGAATAACAATTACATACTGCCCCAAAATACCGCGGGCATAAAAGATCTCTGGTTGGCTGGGGATGATCCACCACTGGTACCCGTAATACTTACAGGGTTGGCCAGTGTCATCAGGTATCATACAGGGTTTTATGGATTGCAGGTAATAATCCCGGGAAATAATTTCATTGCCCTTCCACCGGCCGCTATCGAGCATCATCTGGCCCAGGCGGGCAAAGTCGCGGGCGTTGGAATTAAAACAACAATAGGCTTTTTCAATACCGCCAATATGGTCGGTGCTCCATAAGGCCGCATGTTCGGCGCCCAGGGGCTGCCATAACTTTTCCGAAGAATAGGCGCTTAGCGATTTACCGGTGGCTTTCTCCAATATCAGCCCCAACAACTGGGTATCGCCTGATTTATAACTGTGCAGGGTGCCTGGGGCTTTAATGATGGAAACCCCTACGGCCGTTTTATAGGCATTATGTCCATAATATAACTCGGTGGTAACCGAAAAAGGATTGGCATATGCTTCATCCCAGTTGCTGCCACTGCTCATGGTTAGCAGGTCGGCAATGCGCACTTTGGCCTTGTCACCGGTCTTGAATTCAGGAAGGTAATTCCCTACAGGCTCTTCTACCGATTGTATTTTTCCTTCCTTAATAGCAGCGCCGATCAGCAGGCTGGTAATGCTTTTTGCCATGGAAAAGGAGCCCGACAAAGAAGAATCGCTGTACCCGTCCCAGTAATACTCCTGCACAATAGAATCATTTTTAATAGCCAGTACCGCAATGGTTTCCAGTTCTTCAAGCATGTTCTTCAGATCGCGCGGCAAAGGGTTCTTATTGTAATCATTGCTCAGGTTCCAGGGCTGTGGAACACCCGTTACTACAGTATTATTGGTAAATTTTTTATAATCATCAATATTGGCAAAATTGTACCAGACGGCTTCAAACAAATACTTTTTGCCCGAAACAACCGCATAGGCGGAAAAAACAACAATTATTGACAGCAAAACGTATAGAAAAACGCGAATAAACTTTTTCATAGCAGGGCTTGTTAAATGAAGATAATAAAATGAACCCACCTGCAGGGACCATATAACTGGTTATTAACTATTTTCCTGAAGCCTGTGCAAAAAAATGACATATGTAACACAATAAAAATTATTACATAAGCTCCGGCCTGGGGATAGTCCCTTTTTTTTGCTCTTTTCTCATTTTCGAGTAGCTTCGCAGGTCTTTACTAGAAAAAGAAAGTCAGTAATAGAATACTGCCGGAAGAATCAGAATAATCGTAAAATCTAAAATCGTAATTCGAAATGGCATACGACGTAGTAGTTCTCGGAAGCGGCCCCGGCGGATATGTGGCAGCTATCCGGGCATCTCAACTGGGATTAAAAACCGCAATTATTGAAAAAGAAAGTCTGGGTGGTATTTGTTTGAACTGGGGCTGTATTCCCACCAAAGCCCTGCTGAAAAGCGCCCAGGTTTTTGAATACATTCAGCACTCAAAGGATTATGGTATCGAAGCCTCTGGTACCGCTGATTTTTCGGCAGTGATAAAACGCAGCCGCGGTGTAGCCGACAAAATGAGCAAGGGCGTTACGTTTTTGATGAAGAAGAACAAGATCGATGTGATCATGGGCTTTGGAAAACTGAAAGCGAAAGGTCAAATTGAAGTGAAAGCTGCCGATGGCAAAACGCAGATCGTTGAAGCAAAACATATCATTCTGGCAACCGGTGGTCGCAGCCGCGAACTGCCCAGCCTGAAAATAGATGGTAAAAAGATCATTGGCTATCGCGAAGCGATGGTGTTGCCTCAGCAACCCAAGAGCATGATCGTGGTAGGTAGTGGCGCCATTGGTGTTGAGTTCGGTTATTTCTATGCCACCCTGGGCACTAAAGTAACCATCGTTGAATTCATGGACCGCATTGTACCGGTTGAAGATGAAGACATTTCAAAAGAACTGGCAAAGAGCTTCAAGAAGAATGGTATCGAGATCATGCTCAGCGCTGAAGTTACCAGTGTTGATACCGGTGGCAATGGTGTTAAAGCCAAAGTAAAAACCAAAGATGGTGAAGTTACCCTGGAAGCTGATGTAGTATTGAGTGCTGTGGGTGTAGCCGCTAACATTGAAGGTATTGGCCTGGAAGAACTCGGCGTAAAAACGGAGAAAGGTAAAATCACTGTAGATAAATATTACAAAACCAACGTACCCGGCGTATACGCTATTGGCGATTGCGTTCCTGGTCAGGCTTTGGCGCACGTGGCTTCAAAAGAAGGCATCATTTGCGTAGAAAGCATTGCCTACAGCGAAAAGAAATACAATCACCAGCCTGAAGCACTCGATTACGGCAATGTACCAGGTTGTACTTATTGCTCACCTGAAATTGCGTCTGTTGGTTTAACAGAAAAACAGGCTAGAGATGCCGGTTATGAAATTAAAGTTGGTAAATTCCCGTTAAGCGCCGCTGGTAAGGCTTCTGCTGCCGGACACAACGAAGGTTTCATAAAAGTTATCTTCGATGCTAAATACGGCGAATGGCTCGGCACGCACATGATCGGTTACAACGTAACTGAAATGATCGCCGAAACTGTAGTTGCCCGCAAACTGGAAACTACTTACCACGAAGTACTCGATAGCATTCACCCCCACCCAACCATGAGTGAGAATATTAAAGAAGCTATTGAAGTAGCGTATGGCGAAGCGATTCATATTTAATTGAAATACCATTGTAATAAAAAAGGATCATCTGGTAACCAGGTGATCCTTTTTTTATGTCGTGAAACGGTCCGCCAACTGGTGGGGCCGGGGGCTATTGTCCAGTCGCCTGCTTGCTGCCGAACACCTTCTTCAACAGATCAGTGACCCGCGCCACCGGATCTTTCCTTATTTTTTGTTCTTCCAGGCTTACCTGTAAAAAGATACCATCGATCGCTTTGCCGGTCACAAAAGACGACAGATCGGGGTTGATCTTATTTGTAGCAAAACGATTATAGTTCGTGAAAACATCTGACCAGTATTTGGTGGCGCCCACTTTTGACAACGAATTGTCGATTACCGGTTTAAAGGCTGTCGTGAGGGCCGAAGTAGTCTTTGATTTCAGGTAATTGGTAGCGGCAAAATCACCGCCTTTTAAAATGCCCAACGCATCCTGGATGGTCATGGTCTTAATAGCATCGATAAAAATAGGTGCAGCCGATTTAGCGGCATCTTCAGCTGCCCGGTTTACCGAAAGAATGGCTTTATCAACCAGGCTGCCCATACCCAGATCACGCAATGTTTTTTCTACCTTTTGCGCTTCGGCCGGTAACAATATTTTTATAGCGGCATTTTTAAAAAATCCATCGAGGGCCGACAACTGATTGGCAGAATTTTGAGCCCCCACTTCAAGGGCCTGTTTTAACCCGGATGCAATTTCAGCACTGGTTAACTGGCCATTGGCGCCGGCCGCATACGGTTCCAGCGTTTTAAGAATTTGTTGAGTACTTTCACAACCGGTCAGTAGTAATACAAAGGATACTAATTGGATAATTTTTTTCATCATCACTTGTTTACTGATTATATTATGCAAGAATAAGCCTTATGCTAGAATAAGCCGTAAAATTAAAAAAATGCAGATATCAGTCTGGGAAAAAGAAAGTTTTTATGCGCCCAAAGATATTATTATCATAGGCAGCGGCCTTGTTGGCTTATGGAGCGCCTGGCACCTAAAAAAGAACGATCCATCCCTTTCCATTGCCATTGTAGACCGGGGAATCATTCCTACTGGCGCCAGCACCCGCAACGCCGGCTTTGCCTGCTTTGGCAGCGTTACCGAACTGATTGCAGATGCGGCCTGGTATGGAGAAGATAACATGCTGCAATTGGTTGAAATGCGTTACAAAGGCCTGCAACGCATTCGCAAAATATTTAAAGATGATACTATTGACTTTGAACTGTGCGGTGGTTATGAACTGTTCACCGATAAAGATGATCAGCAAATAAGTGAACTGCAACATGAAACAGAGCGGTTGAATAAATTGCTACACGACATAACAGATAAAAAAAGAACATTTAAACAGGCTGATAAAAAGATAAACCCGTTAGGTTTACACCAGGCAACTCATTTAATAGAGAACAGGCTCGAAGGCTATTTACATTCGGGCAAACTTTGCCAGGCTTTATTACAGGCCGTGCAATCGATGGGTGTAACGGTATTCAATGCAGTGGAGATCAGCGGATTTGAAAAAGTAAATGATCACATTGTATTATACACGAATCAGGGTATTCATTTGAAGTGCGACAAACTGCTTGTATGCACCAATGCCTTTGCCAGGCAATTATTGCCCGATCTGAATATTGTTCCGGCCCGCGGACAGGTACTGGTAACAACCCCCATAGAGGGATTACCACTCAAAGGCACTTTTCATTATGATGCAGGGTATTATTATTTCCGCAACCTGGGTAACCGCGTGTTGCTGGGCGGCGCCCGCAATAAAGCATTTGACGAAGAAACCACCACCGAGCTCACGATCACCGACACCATTCAACAGGAGTTGGAACATTTTTTAAAAACCTATATCCTGCCTGGTTATACGTACCAGATCACTGACCGTTGGAGCGGCATCATGGGCATGGGCAATGAAAAATTACCGATCGTAAAAGAAGTATCGCCGCAGGTTTTCTGTGCCGTAAGAATGAGTGGAATGGGTGTTGCGCTTGCTCCTATTATTGGGGAGCAGGTGGCGAAACTCATGCGTTGAACTTCGTTTTTGATGAAATCAACGTCGTCATGAACCCCAACACTGCTATTAAAGCCAATGACCATCTTAAACTCGCCGCCTCGGCTATAAAACCAATCATGGGCGGCCCCGCCAGGAAACCTAAATAGCCAATGGTAGAAACAGCCGCCAAAGCTACACCGGGCGAAAAAACGGTTGATTTCCCGGCAGCACTATACACCAGCGGCACTACTGAGGATACACCAATTCCAACCAACATAAAACCCAGTGTGGCAGTAACAATAGCAGGAAATGCAATAGCGATGGCCAAACCGCTGGCTATGACCAACCCGCTTATTTGCAGCATGCGCAAAGTACCCAGGCGCGTCACCAGTTTATCACCCAAAAATCGACCACCGGCCATGGTACTCATAAAAGCAGTATAACCCAGGGGTATCAACCCTTTAGGGGCCTGCACTACCTTTTGAAAATATACCCCGCTCCAGTCGAACATGGCGCCTTCGCAAACCATGCAGCACATGGCGATCAACCCCAGCTTTAGCAATGTAGCATCGGGTTTTGCAAATAAAGGCCGGTCGGTATCGGCATTGATATCCTGCTGCAATGTGTTGCGGTACAACAAACTGATCAATAATAAAGCCGTACCGGTGATGATACAAAAATGGGTGAAGGGTGAAAGTTGAAAGTTGATCATTAGCGTACCAATGGAGGCGCCGGTAAAGCCAGCCAGGCTCCAGATGCCATGGAACGAAGCCATGATCGACCGGCCATACAATACCTCCAGGCTAACCGCCTGCGTATTTACAGAAATATTAAACAGGTTACCCATTAATCCAAATGCAAACAATACACCCACGAGGTGCCAGGTTTCCTGCACCAGGCCAATAGTCGATAATACAAAGGGATAGATCAACGCCGAGAGCAAAACCATTTTACGACTCCCGAACCGATGCACCAGCCATCCTGAAAAAGGCAGCGAAACCATCAATCCTACCGGAAGTGCAAATAAAACGGCACCCAGTCCCCCATCACTCAATTTCAATTGCGATTTTATATCGGGAATACGTGAAGCCCAACTGGCAAAACATAAACCGGCAATAAAAAAGAACGCCCCTATCGACAACCGGGCCGCTCTTTTTGAAATTACAGGCTGCACAAGCGAAGTATCCATGCCGCCAAAATTACTGGGAAGTAAGCGATCTCGTCACAAAAACATTTTTGCATCAATTTCATTAAATTTAAACAACCATCATTCAAATACACACGTACAAAGCGCTGTAACATATGCGTATAATAGGCCGATAGTACAAATAAGAAAATTGACAAAGAAGCAATAGATTAAGATTTATAGTCGTTAATGCAGTCTGTTTAATATATTTCTTTAAATTTACAGAACGGCGTTCCGATACACACGTTCTATAGGCTCAGTGACTTTCCAACCACCCATTCATTCTCTCTGACTAGTAGCAGCATTAATCCCTTCCAAACCAGTACTATGTTTTCATGACAATCCATGAAAGCAAGGTGTTTTGTTGACACTATAATACTTACTATTTTATGCAAACCTCATCTGTTTCGCGTAGTGATACTATGCAGGCATCAGTTAGTCCTAAAAGGCCATCTGCAGTTGCTGCCATTCTGAATGGCGTCATTGAAAATACGGAGGGATATACGTGGATCATTGATAAAGGTCTGAAGTACATAGTTTGTAATATTCAGCTGAGAAATACCATAAAACAATTCACCGGCAAGGATGTGTTCCCAGGAAACGAGGTAATAGATTGTATTGGCTTGTTAGATGACTCACAAACATTACCCTGGCCAACCATTTACCAGGAAGCATTTGACGGCAAAGGAAGCCGGTTTACCCACCAGATCACCGTACAACACAAACCGGTTTTCTTCGACATTTCGGTTAACCCGGTTTGGGAAGGCAATAACACCATCGCGCTTTCCTGTTCTGCCCGGGATATTACCGAACAAAAAAATGGGGAAGAAGTTTTACGACAAAGCGAATTGAAATTCAGATCGCTGATCGAGAACAGCTCCGACATCATCACTATGGCGAATGAAGAAGGCAATATCTTTTACGGTTCACCTTCTGCCAAAAAAATATTCGGGTACGAGGAAGCGGATTATATGGGTCGCCATGTATGTTCGTTTATACATCCCGATAGTTTGCCGGCCGTGGCCGAATTGTTGGGAAACCTGGTAGCCCATCCTGATAAATTGTTCACCATCGACCTTAAAGTTTTTGACAAACCCGGTAATGAAAGATGGGTGCAGGGATTGGCATCGAACATGCTACAAACGCCCGGCATCAATGCGCTGGTGGGAAATTTCAGGGATATTACCGAACGAAAAAAAGCGGAAGAATTAATAAAGGAATCGGAATATTTATACAAGAACCTGTTCTATAAAAGTCCGCTCCCTATTTGCGTATGCGAAGCCGGCAATTTGCAATTCGTTGAAGTGAACGAAGCCACTGTACAGTTATACGGATATACCCGCAAAGAGTTTATGAAAATGACGGCATTTGATATTATGTCGCCGGAAGAGAAACTGGAGTTACAGCAATCATTGTCAAAAGCCAGCCACAGCAACCGCCCTTCGATATTAAGAAAACACGTTAAGAAGAATAATGAAACCATTTTTGTAGAAGTATTGGCACACGCTATCAATTATAAAGGCAGGAATGCCTGGCTGGTGATCGCCAATGACATTACAGAAAAGATACAATTGCAGAACCAACTGGTAGAAGAAAAGATCAGGCGGCAACAGGAAATTGCCAAAGCCGTTATCGATGCCCAGGAAAGCGAACGCGAAACGCTGGGCCGCGAACTGCACGACAATATAAGCCAGGTGTTAACGACAGCCCGTTTGTATCTCAATTGTGCCCGCGATACGCCGGCCATGCAGGAAAATATGATAAATCGAAGCATTGAAACCATAAGCAGTGCGATAGAAGAGATCCGGCGCCTGTCAAAATCAATGATAGAAACATTTCACAAGGAAGTGGGATTGGAATTATCGCTGAACGACCTGATCGAAAATATCAGGATGGCGCAAAAATGTAACATCATGCTGCAATTTTCTGTACCTGATGAACAACGATTGGACGATAAACTTAAAATGACTATTTTCCGGATCATACAGGAACAATTGAACAATACGTTAAAACATGCGGAAGCATCGGAAGTACAAATTGCCATTATGCAAAGCAGCCGTTTGCTACGGATCACCATTGCCGATGATGGCAAAGGTTTCGACACCACCCACAAACGAAAGGGAATTGGCATTACCAATATTATCAGCCGTACCGAACTTTTCAATGGCCGGGTAACAATAGATTCATCGCCGGGCAATGGTTGCAGAATGCAGGTAAGTTTTACCATTTGATAACCAAAACATTTCAGCACGAACAACTGTCAGTATAAGGCATAAAAAATAGTGTTTTGTGTTTTACACCGTAAAACAAGGCTGATGCCTTACTTTTGCGGTGTTTTTTATTAAAAGCACAGGGGGAATTTTATGAATAAGGCTTTTTTGTTCGATCTGAATGGCACCATGATAGATGACATGCAATTTCATTTAAAGGCATGGTATCACATTTTAAACGATGATTTGGGCGCCAATTTAAGTTGGGAGGAAGTAAAAAGCCACATGTATGGCAAAAACAGCGAGTTACTGATCCGCATTTTTGGAAAGGACCGGTTTACCCAGGAAGAAATGGACCGCCTTTCCATAGAAAAAGAAAAACGTTACCAACAGGAATATAAGCCATACCTGCAGCTGATACCCGGCTTACATCAATTTTTAGAGAAAGCGCATGCGCTGAACATTCCGATGGCCATTGGCTCAGCCGCGACTATGTTTAATATTGATTTTGCGTTAGACAATCTGAATATCAGGCATTTCTTCAAAGCCATTGTCAGTGGTGAGGATGTGCATATCAGCAAACCCCATCCGGAAACTTACCTCAAAGCTGCGCAGCTCTTAAATATTGAACCGGGTAATTGTCTGGTTTTTGAAGATGCGCCCAAAGGTGTGGAAGCGGCGCAAAATGCGGGAATGCCGTCGGTAGTGCTTACGTTGCTACATGATAAAGAGGAGTTTGCCCCATACAATAATATTATTGAATACATAACAGACTATATCAATTTAGCGTCAGCCGATCTACTGCAATCAATGGCTGTATAACATGTATATAGGCAGCGAATAATATGTTTTTACCGAATCAGGATAAAAATATTATTAACAGATCATTTATGGTTTTTGCGGTTTTTTTTCTGCCTCATTAAATGTATCTTTGACAATACACACATCCAGCCTATTACAGCCGTTGGCTGAACATCATACAATTCATTTACTGCTTTTATGCTTTGAGGGCATAGATAAAAACGGAAAAGAGGGTTCTCCCTCTTTCCTATTTTATATGACCCTGGATTAATACTTATGCTTCCTTTGTGATCCGCCTGATAATTTCCATACAGGCCCTTCCGTTATGATACGGGCATTTCCATAACCCTACTTTATCCTGGTGCTGCATAATGGAATGATCTTCGTTAACGCCCCAGAACCATTCACCGTTTTTATTGTCGCGGATATATTTCTTAATAAAGTTCCAGTTATTCAAGGTGTACTGCAGAAATTCGTGCCGGCCGCTGATCTGCCAGGCATTATAAAACCCCACCATCGCCTCCGCCTGCGGCCACCAATGTTTCTGCTTGATCAACCGGTTATGGGTCACTTCATACTCATACCATAACCCACCATCGGTATCGAGCCCGATGATCACCGCTTCTGCCATTTTAATGGCAATGCTTTTCATGCTTGCAATCAATGCCGAATGGCCAATCACTTCTGCTGCTTCCAACAATAACCAACTTGCTTCAATATCGTGCCCATAAGAAACCGTATCAGATCTCACCTGCCAGCGTTCATCAAAAAACAAATGCAAATGACCTGTTTGTTGGTTGATGATGTGATGGTCAAAATCGTTAAGCAATAAAATGATGTGCTGCGCCAGTTGTGCATCAGGCCATACCCTGTACAAGCTGGTATAAGCTTCCAGCATATGCAGGTGCGTATTCATCGTCTTCTTTGTACTGGCATCTTTATCACTCAACCGCTGATCTGTTATTGGCTGCCAGCTCCGCGAAAATGCCTCGAAGTAGCCACCATTTTCTTTATCGAAACTCTTTTCCTGTATTAATTCATATAACGCAATAGCCAGGTTTTTAGCCGGCTCCTGTTTAAACGCTCCGTAATATTCGCTACAGGCATACAGCACAAAAGCGTGCGCATATAGCTGCTTCTCAGCGTCGTGTATTTCGCCGCGGTTGGTCACGCTCCAGTATACACCGCCGTATTCGCCATCCACAAAATGATGCTGAATATATTCAAACGCCCGGTGGGCCATGTTGGCGTATTGCTGCTTACCCGTATGACGAAAGGCTGCGGAAAACGTCCACAAAATGCGGGCATTCAGCACGCATCCTTTTGGCGCATCAGGATAAACGATATTGTTATTATCGATCCGGCCGCAAAAACCGCCCTGCTTTTCATCGACGGTATGTTGCACCCAGTATTCCAGTATAGCTTGCAACTCCTGTTGCAATTCGCTTTTGAGAAGAGACTGGTCCATAAAATGATTATAGCACTTTTTTTGATTCGTAGGTATTAATATCCTGCTGCACCATTTTATTATTATCAATCATTTTATACAGGGTTCGCACAGAAGCGGCGGAAGTATAGCCATCTGCCGGCGTATGCATCACATAATCTACAAGCCGGTCGAGGGTTGATTCGGCTACATGCATGCGCGTATCAGATGAAGCATAATAAATCAACACCCGTCCGTTGTCGTCAACGGTCCAGCCATTACCAAACACCACGTTCGATACATCCCCTACCCGCTCCTCACCTTCCGGCGCTATAAAATAGCCGGCAGGTTTATAAATGATGTGCGACAGGTCGGTCAGGTCGGTCATGAACACATACAATACATATCGTAAACCAGCAGCCGTATTTCTTACGCCATGCGCCAGGTGTAACCAGCCATGTATTGTTTTTATTGGCTGCGGCCCTAATCCGTTCTTTAATTCTGATATGGTATGGTATACCCTTTTATCAACGACTACTTCTTTATGAATGACGGCATTTTCCATGGAACTGCTTAACCCAAAGCCAATGCCGCCACCAGTCCCTGCTTCAATAAACCCATCCTGCGGACGGGTATAAAATGCATATTGCCCATCAACAAATTCAGGATGCAGCACTACATTCCGTTGCTGGGGTGAAGGTGTTTTCAGATCGGCGAGCCGTTCCCATTGCTTCAGGTCCTTTGTGCGTGCAATACCACATTGTGCAATAGCTGAAGATTGATCGGAAGGAGGTGCATGCTGGTCCCGGCGTTCGGTACAGAACAATCCATAGATCCAGCCATCTTCATGCTGCACCACCCGCATATCGTAGATATTCGTATCCTCTGTTTCTGTCTGGGGCATCAATACCGGGTAATCCCAGAACCTGAAACCATCTATGCCATTATTACTTTCCGCTACGGCAAAAAAAGATTTCCGGTCAACGCCTTCCACCCGGGCTATTAAATAATATTTTCCATGCAGTTTAATAGCGCCCGCATTCAATACCGAGTTGATACCAAAGCGCTCCATTAAATAGGGATTTGTATCGGCATTCAAATCATAACGCCATAACAAAGGTGTATGATTTGCAGTCAACACCGGGTTTTTATACCGGCAATAAATACCGTTCTCTTCTTCTACTTTTTCGTTGGTACGATTGATTATTTTTTCGTGCGATGTTTTCAGCATTTCCAGCCGCTTCAAAAAATTCTTATCCATTACATTTCAATTTTAAAGTCTGATTAGTTTTCCAGTTTATCCCACCATGTTCTTTTTAAAATAAAAACAATGATCAGCAATATGGCAACGGTGATCAACAAGGGCAGTTTCATCCATAATACTACGTACATAGGCAATATGGTTAAACACAACTGCCCTATGATCCCTAATACTACGTTGAACATATCTGTCCTGAATCCTTTATTTGGTGTAAAAGCCGGATCTTCAATCATTACTTTTGCCTGTATAGGTTTCCAAAAACCCCAGGGCTTTACGGTTTTATAAAATTGTTTCAACACTGCTTCTTCGGTGGGCGGGGCCGACCAGGTTCCGATAAAACAACCGGCCAGGGAAATTAAAAACAGCAGGGGCCAGCTATACAGAGGTAAGGTATTTTTAAAAATATAGGGGAATACCAGCGCGGCAATAATACCACCGGCCATACCCCAGAAAAATCCACTGGCGTTAAACCGCCACCAATACCACTTAAGCATATTGGCTGCAATGTATCCGCCATATAAAGCGCCTACGATCCATTGTAATACACTGTTCACGTCCTTTGCAAAAAAGCCCAGGGTTACGCCTATGGCCACTACTATAATCCCTACGAGATAAGTTACCGTTATTACTTTTTTAGTGCTTGCATGGGGATCTACATACTTTAAATAAATATCATTCACTATATATGCCTGCGCTGCATTCAGGGTCCCTGAGAATGTGCCCATGAACGCGCCCAGTAAACCGGTAAGCACCAATCCCAAAATACCTACCGGTAGAAAATTATTAATGGCAGCCGGTAATATCTTTTCAAAATCGGTTCCTTTAGCTCCATGCAGATCGAGCTGGTTATAATACAATAAAGCCAGGACGGTAAGACCAATGATCATGGAATAACGCACCGGCAACAATATGAGGGAGACGAATCCCGACATTTTACTCGCATCTTTCGGTGAACGGGTACTCAATACCTTCTGCATGTCGTAATTGGGCGCCGGCCCGGCAAGGCTGGCAAAGATCCCTTTGAACAACATCATCATAAAGAAAAATCCGAACAACCCAAATCCGTCATCCGCAATTTTTTTATTGGCATCGGGTACATGATTACTCCAATCGAGCTGTAAATGCCAATTGAAAAAGGGATTGGTCCAGCCTTCGGGAACAGATAACACCGTACCGGTCGTATGTAAACGCATCATAGCGATCACTGCAATGGAAATGCAAGCCACCGTCATGATCACATACTTGATCACATCGCCCAGCACAATACTGTGCATACCACCTAATATCGAATAGAACATGGCAAACAGGGTAAACACAATGCCATACAAATGCGGCACATATTCAGGCGCCACGGTAAACGGCACATATCCCTGAACCATATTCCATGGTACAAATATTTCAATGAACTTGCCCAGTCCCACAAAGCCATAGGCCAGAAATCCAAAGCAGCTTAACAGCGCAAAAGCCACTACTACGTTATGTGAACTTTTTACGCCCCTGCCGCTTGAACCAAAACGCGTAACCAGCCACTCTGCACCGGTGCTGGCATTTGACCGTCGTACCCATTTCGAAATGAACATCATCATAAAAACCTGGTTGAATACAGGCCATAACCAGGGGATCCAAATGGATTTCATACCATACACAAAACACAGGGCAACCATCCACATAGTGCCGCTGATATCGAACATATCACTGGCATCGCTTAAACCCAGCATATACCATGGTAGTGATTTACCGCCTAACAGATAACTTTCTTTATTTTTCCGGGCTCTTTTGCGTAACATCCAACCTATCACTACCATGGTAGCCAGGTACAGGAATACGATTGATGCGTCTAAAATTGTTATTTTCAAGTTCTTAGTTCTTGGTTTTTAGTTCCGGGCAAGTTAACTGGTTAATGAGTTGACAAGTGAACGTGTCAATTTATCAACTACTCAATATACAACTTCTCTTTTGCTACGTCTTTTTCAAACAAAGTGTTATCCTGCTGATAGAACTTTATAAAATCAGCTTCCGAGCTATGCCCTTTATACGGTGCGTAATAATGCATCTTCTTCATCGATTGGTTGTATCCATGATTGCGCCAAACCAGCACATAGGAGATCCTGTGCTGCCCTATTGCTTTAGATAAAGTTTCCGTCCACCAGCTGGCAAATGGAATTTGCTCATACCCTGTTTCAGCCAATGCTGTCAACTTATTTTTTTCAGCAGCAATGGCTGATATAAGGCCCAACTGAAAATTGGTGTTCTTTACAAACCTGTCGCTTTTTGCCGGATCATCATACTGATAGGTATCAAAACTGATCATATCCACCATATCATCACCGGGATAGCGTTCCAGGAATTCTTCTTTTGTTTTAAAATCGCCGGAGGTATTATACACATACAACAGGTTATGTACTTTCTTTTCTTCCCGCAGGTAATACAGCGTAAACCGCCACAACACTTTAAACTGTTCTGGTGTACAGGCGTTACGGCACCACCAGAACCAGTTACCCGTTAACTCATGAAACGGCCTGAATAATACGGGTATGGTTTCGCCCTGAGAACCTTTTAATGATACAAAGAATTTTGCCAGTTCATCTAACCAGGCTTTAAACAGTACATGATTTGCGCCACCTGGCAATATGGAGGCCACCGTGCCATGCGTGGTATCCCAGGCGCCTTTGGGCGCACCAAACGGACTGCGGGCATGCCAGCTGATGGTGATCACCCCGCCGCGCTCATATCCTTCCTTAATGTACTGACGCATTTTTTTAAACGGAACGCCATCGATATTCTTTTCTTCATTGGCTTCCAGCCCGCCTAACTCCCAGCCATATACGGCCGGGTAATCGCCGGCAGCATCCTTTACATCACTTCTACCATTCTCATATCGCCAGTTTACCCCATAGGCCAAATCATCCTGGTGGCCGAACATGAAACCCTTCTGCGATATTTTTTTTAAATTGTTATACAGGTTCACCGTTTGTACAGTAGCGTTTTTGTCGGCAGGTAATTCCTTTGTTACCGGCCGGGCAGAGGAGCAGTCAGCCCCCAACAGTGCGGCCAGCAGTAAAAGAAATTTTATATTACTTACATACATGTTCATAATGAATCTAAAGGGGTACGGACCTTATATATCTTATTTTACCAGAAGGATATCGTCAAAAAAGAACATTTCATCCTGCGCACCAGGGATAACCAGCACCGTTTGTTTACCGGCTATGGAAACGGTCGTCGGTTTCATGCCTGCATACGATATTTCCAATGCGGTTGCCCCCTCCGGAACAACCAGCCTGAACTGACCGTTTGCATCTGAAACAGTTGAAACTTTTTCCTCTTTAACTTTTATGGTAGCTTTTAGAAGCGGAACTCCGGTTTGGTCGGAGATGATGCCCGAAATGGTTTTGGTTTGGGCAAACGCAGGAATGGTTAATGCCAATACCCATAAAAAAGTTATGAGTACCCGGCAGAGTACTTTTTTTCTCATACAGCAATTACAATATACTTCAAATGTATGCCTGAATTATGATACATATATAATACTATATTGACCCATTTTTATGTTTTTTCATAAACACATTGCATTTAAAAACCACACATAGTCACTAAATCGTTAACTGTACTGCATTTCAATAAAAACATCACTGATTTACTTTAATGGTATTAATTATACCGTTAATTGTATAAATTTGATCATAATAACGATACAATGCCAGCATATGAAAAGCACTTTACTGCGTGAAATAACGCCCCTCACCCAAAGTGATTGTTTTACCATCTTTTCCCGGGTCAAATCGGAATTCGACTTTCCGCTTCATTATCATGAAGAATTTGAGTTGAATTTTATTCAAAACGCCAAAAACGCCAGGCGGGTCATTGGCGATCATATTGAAGATATTGATGAGCTGGAACTGGTGCTTGTAGGCAGTAACCTGCAACATGCCTGGTTTACCCACCATTGCAAAGGCAGGGAGATCAGGGAAATTACCATCCAGTTTCACAAAGACCTGTTTGATGATAAATTATTGCGGCGTAACCAACTGAGCTTTATCCGTACCATGCTGGAAAAGTCGTTACGCGGTATTCTCTTCTCAAAAGAAACCACACAGCAGTTAGCTCCCCGCATTGTGGAACTCAACCAAATGCAGGGTTTCGATTCGGTACTTGAATTAATGTCTATTCTACACGACCTTTCTATTTCCCGAAATATGCGCATTTTGTCTGATGCGTCTTTTAATAACACCGAACAATATACCTACAACAGCCGGCGCATTGAAAAAACGCTGGAATACATGAACCAGAACTTCGACAAACCCATTACCCTGAACGAAGTAGCGCGGCTGGCGAATATGTCTGATGCAGCTTTTAGCCGTTTTTTTAAACAACGTACAGGTAATACATTTATAGATAGTCTTACAGAGATCAGGCTGGGCCACGCTTCCAGGATGCTGATCGACACGACCCAGTCTATAGCCGAAGTTGCATATCACTGCGGATTTAATAATATTTCCAACTTCAACCGCATTTTTAAAAAGAAAAAAAGCTGTACTCCTAAAGATTTCCGGGAGAGCTTCTCAGGCACACGAATATTCATTTAAGGGGTCAATTCCTGATCATCGTTAGTATTTCCGTTAGTAATTGTAGATAATGGTTGGCGGAAGGCGCAGCTGCTGGCAAAAAACGGCCACTTGCCAGGGCTCAGCAGTTACCCGCTGATGCCTTTTTAAAAAAAATAGCTATCTTCATCACACAGTTATATTATTGTTCAGGTTTTCTTATTACTTTAACCCAAAATTCTTCCGTTTCCACTATTTTAATTATCAGCTAATTTTAATAGTTCAAATGGACCCGATTCACTTCATATGAAACATTATTCCAAGCAAAAACGCATGCTTGTTGCAGTAGACTGTATCATTTTTGGTTTTGATGGACACGAACTAAAACTACTGTGCATACAAAGAGGATTTGAACCCGAAAAAAGCAAATGGAGCCTCATGGGTGGCTTCGTTCAACCCGACGAGGATTTTGAACAGGCAGGCGCCCGCATATTGAAACAGCTCACGGGTCTTAAAAATGTATACATTGAACAGCTATACGCCTTCGGTGAACCTAACCGTGACCCCGAAGAACGCACCGTTTCCATTGCCTATTTTGCCCTGATCGATATTGACAAATACGAGAAACAAATAAGCGATGATTTTCATGCCGAATGGTTCTCGCTGAAAAAAATACCCAGGCTGATCTTCGATCATACCCGGATGGTAAAAATGGCCCAGGAAAAGCTTCGTTATAAAGCCGCCTTCCACCCCATTTTATTTGAACTGTTACCTGATAAATTCACACTTCCCCAATTGTATAACCTGTACACCGGCGTATATGACACAGTGCTGGACAAACGTAATTTCACCCGTAAAATACTTTCCACCAAACTGCTTGTAAAGCAAAAAGAAAAAGAAAAAGAGGGTTCCAAGAAAGGCGCCTTCTATTATAAGCTGGACAAGCGGCGCTACGACTCACAATTCCATGCTTTCCTGAATTTCATTCCCAACCCCGATAATCTGAAATAGGCTTAAAAAAAAGGCGGCTCCCCGGAGGAGGAACCACCACTAAAAACAGGACATAACCGGAGAGTTGCCAGATCACTTGTGACATCCCGCTTGCCTTTCCCTAAAACAAATACCTTTAACAGTGTGAAGGTTTGTGGCTTGCCATGGCTATATACTCAATGAAGGTGCCTGTCATTTAAAAGCTACCAATTACCTCATTACCTGATCGACCGCGCCCAGATTAGCCGGATACGAGCAAGTGGCGAAGTACCAGCTTGCTGTACTTTTACTGACGGTACCGAATATTCTTTTATCATATGGCCGGGGCAGCAGCGATGATGCCCCGCTATTTGTACAGGCCATCCTAAACCAACTGCCGTGCCGGTACGAATAGTATCATGTGCAGCTGCTCTTTTACGACCGGCCGTCGTTCTCACCTTTGTACAGGTATAAATAAAGAGTACGATCGTAATAAGCCCTACAATCTCTCTTATTACTTTTTTCACAATGATGGTGTATCTCATAGTCAATGCGTGCCCGCCGTGGCGTGGTGCATAGTCAATAACTTACACACCTTTTAGGGCGAACAACTTACTTAATAAAGTGGTTAAAACAGGTGCATATAAACGGGCGGGAAAAGCGGCCGTGCGGATAATCAATGGACAACTGGCAATAAGCAATGGGCAAAAAACAAATCACAAGAACCAAGATCCAAGAAACAAATAAAAAGAACCAAATGACAAAAACAAGAACAAAATATAAACACCAATAGCATTGATGTGCGGTTAGATACAGCGGTAACAAAAGCCTGTAATTGTTTCCCGGTCAACAATCAAACCATCCTTTACTTTGAAAGAACCATGCCAAACTAAAAGCGATCAATGCCTGAACAACAGCTGATATGAGATATTTATTTTTTCAATACAAGGCTTCGTAAATTTCCTATAACGTGCATGTTACGGTGAAAGGTAGAAATGACAAATCACAAAAGTCTGGAAACAAAACAAGAAACCCGGCGCTTATTACCTGGTACTCATCTCATCATAATATGCTTTTAGTACGGCAAATGCTTTCTTCTTTCGCCCCTGCTGATCAATGAGCCCTTTGTTATTCCAGCCTTCCTGGAACGTTTGATTATTGCGACGTGGAGAACGGAAATCGCAAAGGATCCATGGCGACAGGCCGGCAAAATTATCAGGCATCCGTTTTAACATGGCTATCTGTTCGCGATAAAACCATTCCTGGTATTCTTCACTCCAGCGGGTTAACGAATCGCCATGAAAACCATATAGCGTTTCAGCGCCCGTTTCGCTAATGAAGAAGGGTTTATTAAAAGCAATCTGCCAGTTGGCTGTGCGGCACCCGTCGGGCAAACCGGCATACCAACCCAGGTATTCATTAAAAGATACAATGTCAACATACTCACCCAAAGGGTCGTCGATATGATTAACACCGGTCTGATAATTTACCTCCAGTGCTGCGGATACCAGGCGGGTAGAATCCAACGAACGCGCTGCATTGATGAGATTACGCATGAAGGCCGTTCGTGCCGGCTTTACCGGGGTTTCATTACCTACAGACCAGATAATGATGCTGGCCCTGTTATGGTCCCTGGTTATCATTTCAGTAAGTTGTGTGCGGGCTTTATCAAACACTTCGGTACTGGTGAAGTCAATAGTCCAGTATACAGGTATTTCTGACCATACCAGTATACCCAGGGAATCGGCGGTACGCGTCATGTTTTCGTTGTGCGGATAATGCGCCAGTCGTACCATATTACATCCCAGCTCTTTTGCCCAGCCCAGCAATTGCAAGGCATCTGGTTTGCTGTATGCCCGGCGTATCTGCTGCGGTATTTCTTCATGCATACAGATACCGCGCATAAACAATGGCTTTCCATTCAACAGTATCTGCTTACCCACTACTTCTATCGTACGAAAACCAATCCTGTCTTCTATACGATCGGTGCTGGTGCTGATCACCACGTTATACAGTTTGGGCGTTTGTGGCGACCAGAGCTGTACCGTTGGCAGATTGAATGTTATTGCTACTTTATCGCCGGTTACCGGAAATGCTTTTTTAATTTTCAACTCCGGGATCTCAACGATCGCTTCTTTGACACCCTGCCATCCATTGATCTGTATCCATCCTGTTACCGGAATATTCTTTGTTGTTTTTACCGATGCTCCTTTTTTTACCTGGAGGCTGTAATCCTGAATAAACGCCGGTGGCACTTCTATCAATTGTACATCGCGGGTGATACCGCCATAATTCCACCAATCGGTGTTTACCGTAGGTACTTCGTCTTTATGGCGGGTGTTATCAACTTTCACTACCAGGTAATTACCCGTCGTTTTTAAAACGGTATCGGGCACTTCAAAATTAAATGGCGTAAACCCGCCTTTGTGCATGCCCAGCTTTTTACCATTGAGGTATACATCGGCTTCATAATTTACCGCGCCAAAATACAGGTATACTTTATTGGCCGCGTTACTCTTTGCAAAATCAAAACTTTTCTTATACCACACAATCCCTTCGTAATACAGGAACTTCCCGGCCTGTGAGTTCCAGTCGCCCGGTACCTGTAACGTATATTTATCTGTGAATTTATGTTCCTTGCGTTCTGTTTTATTCACCGGTTCGTCGGTCGTCCAATAGGCTTCCCGGTCATTCTCACGTCTCTCCATATAGCGGTAATCGTAAAACCCCGTTCCATATGGATCAATTATATATTGCCAGGTGCCATTGAGGCTTGTTGCTTTTCGGGCAGCGATGTCTGTGATCAATGGCGTTTGCGCCTGCACATAGCCAAGAGCAAACAAACAAGAAACAGCAATCAGAAATAACGATCTCATATGATTGGTTGATGACATATCGTACATGTAGAATACAGGTTGCTTATCACTTACTACTTTTTACTTACAACTTCCTTATACCTTTTACACGCTTCTATAAAATAATAATCGCCATAGGTTAATGGCACATCTATCTCGGTACCATTGGGCATATGCCCTACCCCATGTTGTAAAATAAACCCGCCATTGGTGCCAGGCGTGGCTTTATAAGTTGTGGTGGACAAATTTTCAATCATGGTTTTGGCCACCTGCATGTATCCGCGGGCTTCTTTGCCTTTGGTGTACTGGCTCAACTCAATGAAGGCCGACGCCATGATCGCAGCGGCAGAGGCATCGCGCAAGGCATTGGGAATACCGGGCGCATTAAAATCCCAAAAAGGAATTTTATCAGCAGGCATATTGGGATGCGACAAAATGAGGGCCGCAATATGTTGTGCCTGTTGCAGGTAATGCACATCTTTGGTTGCCCGGTAACAAACGGTATATCCATATAATCCCCATGCCTGTCCGCGGGCCCAGGCAGATGCATCGGCAGCGCCCTGCGCCGTTTTTTTCTGCTTAACAGCGCCGGTTGTAACATCATAATTCAATACGTGATAAGAACTGTAATCAGGGCGGAAATGATTTTTCATGGTGGTGTTGGCATGGGTAACAGCTATTTTATAAAATGAAGAATCGCCGGTAGCCTTTGTTGTTTCAAACAGCAGCTCCAGGTTCATCATATTATCAATGATCACCAGGAAATCGGTTGGGTCTTTGGAATCCCATGATTTTATACACCCTACCTTTTCATTAAACCGGGTACTAAGGGAGCGGGCGCTATTGAGTAATATTTCGTTGTAGGCGGGTTGTGGTTTTATCCTGTTGGCATTGCCAAAACTGCAATACATCATAAAACCCAGATCATGGGTGGTTGTATTATATTGTTCTTTTTGTAATACAGACAGGATGCGTACGGCTTCATTGTACAGCACCGTGTCGCCGGTTTGTTCGTACAGGTATAATAACGTGCCGGGATAAAAGCCGCTGCACCACCATCCTGAACCACTGGTTTCGGCTTTGCCGGTTTTAGGATCGAATGTTTTTGGGAACCGGTCGGGCGGCAGCGTAGCCTTTAATACTTTGTATTGCTTTGCTCCATCTTCAAAATCGGTTTGTATGGTTTGCAAAAGAGGATCGCTGGTTCCGGAGATGGTTTTTTTTTGAGATTCACAGGCAATGCCTGTTATCAGTACACTTAAAATAACTGGAACAATAACAGTTAGTTTCATGGATGGCGTCAATTTCCGTCGAAAATAATGAATAGTTCTTAGTAATTGAGTTTGTAAGTTAATAAGGAAGCCTGATTGTAATTTCAGGCCTCCTGTTTTAACCAAAACAAACTAACGAACTTAAAGACTGACGAACTAATATCCGTTGTTCTGTTCCAATACAGCATCTTTATTCAGATCTCTTTCTGATTGCGGAACAGGTAACAACAGGTGTTTACTATTTAATCCTATTACGGGGTTGATGGTTTGGGTATTGTATTTCAGGGTCCTGTCGACCAGCGTACCGGTACGCATCAGGGTCATACGCCGGTTCTCTTCGGCCAGTAGTTCCCGTGCCCTTTCATCGAGAATAAAATCCATAGTTACCTGGCCGGCAGTTACCGGCGTGGCATTGGCCCTTGACCTGATCGCATTCAATGAAATAGCCGCGTCGCCTGTCTTGCCTTGTTTGAACTGGGCTTCTGCCAGCAGCAAATAGGTTTCACCCAAACGCATTAATATAAAATCTTTGAACATAGCAAATCCAAATGCATCGTTCGGATCATACTGGTACCATTTGGTAGTATGCGGCGCAATCTTAAACACAGTATCGGCGCCGGCATATGGTATCAACTGGCCATAATTAGGTTTGCCCACCGTATTGTAATAAAACTTATGGCGAAGGTTATTCTCAGAATTACGCATGTCATTTGCGCCATATAATCCATAAACCACCCAATCAGTCAGGCGCATTCTTCCAATACCCCTGCCACCGAGGGAATCGCAAATAGTCATATCGGTGATCTGATAATAAGCAGCGCCCCAGTTACGGCGTTGTTGCGGTGCACCGCTGTAACCGCCCACAACCGTGGCTGTATTTTCCAACTCCATTACCCAGATGGCTTCTTTATTCCCCTGTCCGTACCGTTGATTGCCATACACAAACATATCGGAAAACGGATCGCCGGGCTGACCGGTCTTTACCCCGTACCTCGTTTTAGTGAGACTAAATTTACCACTGTTGATAACGGCCATGCATTGTGCTTCTGCCAGATCGTTCTTACCCATACGCAAATACACTTCTGCCAGTAACTGCTGCGCCATAGCCTTGTTGGCACGGCCATACAATTTGCCTTTTGAATTCGATTTTAAATTATCGATCGTAGGTAAATAAGTAGCGGCAAAAGTAAGATCGGCCACGATCTGTGCGTTTACTGAATCCAGTGATGCTCTTGTAAAATCCGTTTTTGGTTTGGCGAGCGGCTGAACGATCAGCGGCACTTTCCCAAATAAGGTTGACAGCATGTTATAGGCATATGCCCTGAAAAACCGGGCTTCGCCATTGATAGCGTTTTTGCCCGCGTCCGACAAACTGGTGACGGCAGGATTCTCCGCATTTACAATAATGTTATTGGCATTATTGATCAGCTGGTAGGCCCAGCTCCAGGTAAAGGAAGCAGCCCCATCCGTTGATATCAGTTGTGTATAATCGTAGTAAGGCACTTCAATACCCTGCTTTTGGGTAGGTGGCACATAAGCGATGTCCGTGCCGGCATTCCATACACTGGGCCAGCCCTGTGCATCGCTCTTTGAGAAAAATAATCCCACCTGGTAATACAACCCGATAGCTGCCGCATCAAAGCCTAAAGAATCGGTCAGCGTTTCCGGCGCATAGTAGGAATATAATTTTTCGTCGAGAAATTTTTTGTTGCATGAATACAAACCCTGCAAAACCAGGTACACACACAATATTGTGACTATATTCTTTTTCATTTGAAATAATGTTTAAGTTGATCAATTAACGAAGTCCTACATTAACACCAAAAATGAATGACCGAACAAGCGGGTAGTTGGTTTCCCAGCCGCTACTTCCCCTGAACGTGAAATCATTTTCAGGGTCCCAGCCTACCCAATTGGTGAATGTATACAGGTTACGACCACTTACATAGAAGGTCAGGCTACCCAGCCCTGTATGATTTAATAACTTTTGCGGTGTTGTGTAACTTAAGGTAGCATCTTTGATGCGGGTATAACTATTATCTGAAGCATACCCATAACCGCGGCTGTTGGTATAGCGTAAAGAAGGTCTTGAATTACTTTTATTTTCTTCCGTCCAGTAACCGATCTCTTTTGCGGTATTCATACGGCCAGCTTCATCGGCAAAAGTCAGGTTCGGATTGTTCTTTATAGAACCCTGGAAGGTTTGAATGAAGATATTCAGGTGCCAGTTCTTATAATGGAAGGTATTGGTTAAACCACCGATCCATTTGGGAAGTGTAGAACCCAGTATTTGTTTATCATCGGCAGTAATGGTTTTGCTGCCATCCCTGTCTTCAAACTTCAGATCACCAGGTTTAACACCGGGATCCTGGCTCGAGGCATCTTCCCCGGTTTGCCAAACACCTTGCATTTTGTAATCATACACTACAAACAATGGCTGGCCTATAAACCACCGGTTACCCAGGTCGTCTTTCTTATCGCCATACAGATCAACGATCTTATTCCTGTTCCTGGAGAAGTTAAGCATGGTTTCCCATTTAAAGTCTCCGGCTTTTACGTTGATGGTGTTCAGTGTTATTTCAATGCCCTTATTGGATAATTTACCCAGGTTATCGTATACTGTTGTATACCCGGTAGCGGCAGGCAGATTGCGCTTGAGCAAAATATCTGTCGTTTTTGTATCATAAAACTCTATGGTACCGGTAATGCGGCTGTTCAACACAGAAAAATCAATGCCGGCATTAAAACCGGTAGTTGATTCCCAATGCAGCTCCTTGTTACCCATCCCGCTGGTGCTCACAACACCAATCGTACTTACCCCATTATAAGGGAAACGAACAGATGCATCGGTAGCGGATGTTCCATTGGGATCTATGGCCTGGTTACCCGATTTACCATAAGAAACCCGCAGCTTCAGGTTATTGACCACATCAACTGTCTTCATGAAATCTTCGTTGGTAATGTTCCAACCCACCGCAAATGAGGGGAAAAGACCGTATTTATCGGTATTGACGCCAAACGCTGAATAACCATCACGACGGGCAGTAACGGTTAACATATAACGACTGTCGTAATTATAATTTATTCTGCCCATTTGCGAGATCAGGGTGCTTTTATTCTGGTAAGAACCATTAACGTTCGCACCATTGAAGTTACCGACATAGCCTGCACTCAAAGTAGCAGCAGCGCTTAAATTGTTAAATGACAATTCATCGTTTACAAAGCCGGTCCCTATAGTGCTGTTTCCAAAAAAGTCGTTCCGTTGAGCACTGTACAACCCGGTAAAATCTATATGATGTTTTTGCCAGTCTTTAGTATAGGTAAGAATATTCTCAAAGAGCCAGTTCTTGTTTTCGGTATTACCCACCGTGGCTGTTCCTAACAGATCGTTTGATTTTCTGCCAACATACAGGGCGTTTCTGCCCGGCAGATAGGAATATGCCGCATTGGCGCGGTATTTCAATCCCGGTACAATGGCTGGTTTTATTTCAACATAAAAATTACCATTCAGGTTATTACCCCGGCTTATGCGATCATTATACAAACCCAGCAACGGATTTACGTATAACAGTTCAGGGTTCATGGGATAGATCTCATAATCGCCATTGGTCTTACGCAAAGTACCGTATGGACTCATAATAGCACCGAGGTAGAAGTTGGTCCTTCCGCCATCATAATTATTATTCGCAAAAAATAAGGATGTACCAACCGTAAGGAAATCGGTTAGGTTTACATCGAGGTTCGACCTAATACTGAGCCGGCGGTATTGATACCCTTTTACGGCGCCTTTCTGCTTCAGGTATTCGCCCGATAAATAGTATTTCACATCTTTGGTTCCACCCGATACACTCAGGTTGTGATCCTGAATGATACCCTGTTGCGTAACTTCTTTTATCCAATCTACTGTATTACCTGCATTATAATTGGCGATCTCATATGCATTGGGCAACACAGTGGCTTGTGTTTGTGTGGGGTTCACCTGTTTCCACCAATCGGCATATTTTTTAACATAGCCTTCCGGGCTGTTGGGCTCCATGGTATTCGCCAGGTTTTCCAAACCGGTGTAACCGCTGTACCTGATCACCGGTTTGCCTGAAATACCTCTTTTCGTAGTGATGAGGATAACGCCATTACTGCCCCGGGTACCATAAATAGCTACGGCAGAAGCATCCTTCAATATTTCAATAGAGGCAATATCATTGGAATTAATATCATTGATATTACCACCAGTGGTACTGAACGGAATACCATCCACTACAATGAATGGCGTTCTATTGGCATTAATTGAATTAATACCGCGTATGGTTACAGTGGCGCCGCTGCCGGGCACTGAAGAGTTTTGGGTAACATTCAAACCAGCTACCGAACCCTGCATTGCCTGGTATACGTTGGTCACTGGTAATTCAGACAAACGCGCTTTGGGAACAGATACCACAGAACCGGTTACATCAGATCTTTTTTGTGTGCCATATCCCACTACGACCACCTCATTCAGATCGGCTACGTTTGCCTGCAGCACAATATCTATTGTATGCCGGCCTTGCACAGGAATTTCCTGATCCAGGAAACCCACTGAACTAACTACAAGCACGGCGTTTTCGCTGGTCACATTGAATGAGAAGTTACCATGTTCTTTGGTAGACGTGCCATTGCTGGTGCCCTTTTCCTGTACGGTTACGTTTGGCAGCGGGGTATTGCGGGTATCTAAAACCCGGCCTGATACATCAAAAGCCGTTGGCGTACGTTCTTGCACAGCGTCCTTTTGTTCTGTTGAAATAACGATCAGGTCGTTGCCTACGATTTTAAAAGTAAGGGAGGTTTTATTCAGCAATTGTTTCAATACATTCCCAACCGGTTCGCTTTGTACGTTGATATTGATCTTTTGTTCGGCCGGTAATATTTCTTCATTGTATACAAACCTGAAATACGTTTGCCGCTCGATTATTTTAAATGCAGTTCTTAATGAGGCGTTTGCCAGTTTAAGGGTAACCTTTTCCTGGGCAAATCCATTATACGCCATAGCATGAAGCGAAAAAAAGCAAATAAGCAGAACAGTCATTTTCATCAGCAGCAAGCATTTGATGACAGGGGTAAGGCATGAGAATGCCCTACATCCGTTTTTTTTCATAACTTAGTTTTGAATAGTTAAAGGATGAGAATTTCTCTAAGCAAGAAGGTTGTCAGAATTTAACTTCAACGGGGAATGCGTCAACATTCTCCGTTTTTGTTATACGGAGTCGTCAGGTTACTCTTTTCATTGCAAATCGTTTTGGTTACACAATCGTAAATACCTCGTATATACAGTACTCGTACTTTACCAAATGGTGACCTGAGCGCCCTGAATGTCATAATGAAAGCTGCGTGAAATGCTTAGCGCTTCCATGACATCAGCCAGTGATTTATTCTCAAAAACACCGGTAAAATGCAGGCCTTTCAGGGATTCGTTCTTTATCAGGATGGTTACATTATACCACCGTTCCATTTCAGGTAGCATACGGTCGAATGATTCGTTCTCGAAGGCCAGTTTATTTTTAACCCACATGGTTTCATAGTGGGCGGAAGTATCTTCTTTATAAGGTCGTATTTTACTCAGCGTAATCATAGGTTCATCGATATTGACGGCGGCGCTGTCCGTCTGTTCGGCTTTGGTGCTGACAACAGTCGCGTTATCATTCTTGACGATCAACTTTTCATCTGGTTTCAACACTATTTTTTTATCGGGGTTGTTGTGCAGCGTTACTTCTACAGAACCCCGTATCAGCGCGGTTTCTATTGTTTTCTCTCCGGGATAGGAACGAACGTTAAATGCGGTACCCAATACTTTTATATCAATGGAACTGGTATGAATGATAAAAGGAATTCTTTGCCCGGTTTCAACCGAAGTAGCGTGAGCTACATCAAAATAAGCCTCACCGGTAAGGGTTACTTCACGGGTATTACCCAAAAAATGCTGGCCATAGGTTAATTTACTGTCTGCATTCAGCCAAACCTGCGTACCATCGGGCAGTTCCACTTTTGATTTTGAGCCGGGGCGGGTGCTGATGGTATTACTGGCAACCGGGTTGTTCTCTTTTTTTACTGTTGGTGAAAAGATCAGGAAAAAGACAAGCACCGATGCCGCTACACTGGCAGCCAGCCAAAGCCACCGTACCCGGCTGCGCTGTGGAACCAGTTCTGCATTGGCAGAACCGTTTTCATTTCCTTCTGTTTCAAACAGCAAGGCGGGCTGCGCCAAATGATTGCTGAAGCGTTGCAGGTGTTTATCAAAATGATTGGTAGTAACAGGAGGGCGCGATTGCCTGCTACGCCATATATTACGCATGATCTCTGTGCGCATTCCCAATTCAGGATGCTGCTTCAACAAGGTGTTTAATTCTTCCAGTTCTTCAGGGGTGGCTTCGCCTGAAAGCTGTACACTTAACAGATACCAGACTCTTTCTTCGTTCATAATGATAGGCTGTACATACTAAGACAAGGCGAGGGAGAGAAATGTACCAAAGAAGTTAAAAATAAATTAAAAACAAAAAATGAAACCAATAATGTATACTGAATGTAGCAGTGAAATACAAATGCTGACACTTGAACCTGTAACCCAAACCGGTCCCATATCGGAAAAACCCGTTACTTCTTACTCCCTATTTGATATGTTCTACTTATATAGGCAGGTAAGGCTTCGGCAATCTTGCGGGTAGCGATGGCCACCTGGTTGCGAACGGTTAGCACGGAAATATGCAGAATATCAGCTACTTCTTTATAGCGCATGCCATCTTCCTTCACCATTTGAAAAATGAGCCGGCATTGTGGTGGTAATTGCCTGATGGTTTGCTGTATGGTATTGATGATGTCGGCAGAAATGCACAGTTCTTCCGGATTATCCAGGCTGATAGCGGTTTCAATATCTATTTCGTCGAGACTGGCAACCGGATTTTTAAAATGACGGGTAATATAATTAAGACAAAAGTTCTTTGCGATCTGGTATAGATACACTTTCAGATTTTCTATTTCCGGCAGTTTGTTCCTGATCTGCCATAATTTGATAAACACGTCAGAAACAATTTCTTCTGCGGCTTCGGATGATTTGACAAACGAAAAGCAAAATCGATGGAGGTTAGGAAAGAAGAGGTCATACAAGGCATGATAGGCCTGCATATCCTCATATAAAGCAATACGCTCCTTGAGCGATCTGATATGATTGGGATCATTCAAAATGGCAAGTTCTGGTTTTATACGCTATTGTAATTTCAGCTAAAAAAACTATATCAACAAAATTTGTATTTAGTTTTTTAATTGTTGCCGATAAAAGGTCAATTATACAGTTGCAGACTATTGAAATAATAAAAGCGCTGCGTTGAGATCAAAAACAGTTTGTTGGATGCATGAAATGATGACGGAAAAATCAGGGGAGCGACTGAATAATCATTTGTGGTACAAAAAAACAACGCCTGAGTTGTAAGTTAATAGTTAGCAATGGAATTTAAAATAAAATAGACAGCTTCAGATGATTCATTTATAATGAAACTACCACGAAAAAAAAGTTGCCATTTTACTAATGATACCAGTTAAATTCTTTTCATTCAAAACTTCTTTTTCAAATTCTGTATTACCGCTGTATTTTAATGAAGGAATTATATTCCGTTTAAGCTCCTCTTCAGACATGATTGCAATAACTGCATTCGGATATAAGAATTCATCAAACTTCAGATCAAAAACCCGTCCCAAAGTATCGATCAGAATATCTTCACCACTTAATGGATATCCTACAAAATCGATGTCCCAAATCACATCTTCCAATTTTAGAAAGCCCCTACATTCTTCTGCCTTTAAACATTCCATATATATTAAAGGAAAAACTGGCGCAGGGCAATTGGGAGGATAATTCCACATTGCAGTAATTGCATCAGAATTTTGATATTTGGCTTTCGTAATGAATTAATATGTAAATGGTCATTATGAAACATTCTTTCATCTTCACTTTCTAAAAATAAAAAGTTTATCATTCCCTCTATAAGAAATTTAAAATCGTCCAGGCGCTAGAGATAAACACCTGAGGGAACGGTCAATCTGGAGAAAATCCCAATAAATTCAAAAATTAATAATTCTTTTAGCTTTGCTTATCTTTCCGATCGTATTTTTGACAGTTTACCCATTTATTATGAAGAAAGTACTTTATGCAGCTATTGTAACTTTTATCACGCTCGCTGCCTGTAATGATGCCGGGACAGCTACTCCTGGCGATACCAATACGAACGTATCTGTGGCGCCGCCGCCTATTCAATATGCTTTGGTTAATAAATTCCCGCACGATACATCCTATTTCACCGAAGGCCTCGAGTTCTATAAAGGCCAGCTTTTTGAAAGCTCGGGCGGAAATGCCGATGAAAGTCCCTACCCTTCTGAACTGGGTATCAGTGATCTGAAAACCGGCAAGGTTGAAACAAAGGTGAAGCTCGATAAAACGAAACACTTTGGGGAAGGCATTACTTTTTTCAAAGATAAACTGTATCAACTCACCTGGACCAGCCAGGTAGGTTTTGTGTATGACGCCAATACATTTAAAAAAATAAGTGAATTCAAATTGCCGTCGAAAGAAGGCTGGGGTTTAACGCATGATACAGCCCACCTGATCATGAGCGATGGCAGCAGCAACCTCTATTACCTATCGCCCGATTCGCAGAAATTATTAAACATCCTTCGGGTAACCGACAACAATGGTCCGGTTGCCAATATCAATGAGCTGGAATATATCAACGGCTACATTTACGCCAACCAGTGGGAAACGAGCTATATTCTGAAAATTGACCCTGCAACGGGTAAGATCGTTGGCAAGCTCGATCTGGAAACCCTGCAGAAAGAAGCGTCTTCGCTGCGTCCCGGCGCTGATGTTTTAAATGGTATTGCGTACGACAGCGCTACCGGCAAAATGCTTGTCACCGGAAAAAGATGGCCGTTTGTGTATGAGATCAAGCTGCAGTAATTACTTCCCGATCACATAAATGAGGGAGCTGCATTGTTCCTTATGAAAGAGGGTATTCAGGTTGGATAGAGAGCCCATTATGCCGCCTTTCAATACGCTTTCCTTGCCGGTTTTGTATTTCTCACTTAGCATGCTCACATAAAAACTGTCAAACCACATGGGTTTTATCGTTCTCAAGGTCATGCCATGTTTCTCGAGCAATAAGCGCATTGACTCCGGTGAGAAGTGGTATAAATGTCGGGGCACATCATATGCCGCCCAATGTTCCTTGTATTTGGTGGCGTCGTAGCTGGTAAAGTTGGGAACTGCTATGAATAATGTTCCCTGCGGCCGCATCAATGCTTTCAGCCGCTCCATGTATTCATTCAACTGGTGTACATGTTCCAGTACATGCCACATGGTTATGATATCAAAATCGCCTAATGTGTTATCGAAGAATTTATCGGGAGGATATACAAATAAACCATACTGTTTAACGGCGTTCTCACGGGCTGTTTCACTGGGCTCAACGCCTTCTACCAACCAGCCATGTTGCCGCATATGATCCATAAATGAGCCAATACCACAGCCCACGTCGAGCAAACGGGGCATGCTTTCGGCATTGCAATACGATTGTACTAATTTTCTTTTATTTTTCAAACTACGTTCACGCACACGAAGGTATAACCTGTTCACCAGTCCTTTACTGGTATTGCTATGAGAAATATAGTTTTCCGACTTATAATAAGCAGCTATATCAGCCTGTTGGGGTATATCCTGTGTAAATCGCAAGGTACAACGCCCGCATTCCCAAATATCAAATGTTTTTTGCGAAACCGTATAATCTTTTGATGCCAATACACGACGAATGTCCGACGAATCGCAGGCAGGGCATGAAGTATAATGTATAATATGTGATGACATCAGGTATTTATGACCTGCAAAGAAAAGAAAAATCAGTTTGTTTATGCGAAAAATATCAGGGAGCCGCGTTGATCGTTTGGTGATTTCCTGCAGCGGATGTTACAAAACCGCTTTTATACACCCTGAAAAAAATCACGCTTAACGCAAGGGCGGCTATAACCAGTGCAAATATCCACCAACCCCTTTTCTTGGGTGGTTCCTCATAAAAATCGGGCCCCTGTTCTTCGCCAGGAATAACATTACTGTCTGATTCTGCGCTGTTGTCCAAATTGGAGATCTTCCGGGTCACTTCCTGGTCACCCACCAGCATGGTATGTTGTGTGTGGGTATGAATAACGCGATTGGCCGGCGTTGGCTCCTGCAGGCTGGGGATTCGTCCTGCCGATTCAAATATTATTTCTCCTGATATGTCTTTCTTCAGGGATCCTATACCAGCCCACTCCACCACCTGCCCTTCACGCAATTTACTGCGTAACTCATAGGCCCATTCATTATACCATTTAATAGCTTCGTAATCGGCTATGTTCTGGTGTTTAGCCAGATAGGTGAAAAAATCCTTATCCGGAGCGTCAAAATATTTATCGAAACGGAAGTGATAATCAGGTGGCAGAATACGACGGTTCACAAAATCAGTCTGCGCCGGGATGCGCTCAATATACATTGACCCCAAACCCGGGATACTGATGCTTTTATGTTGAAGCAGATAACTTACCAGCACATTATTCATATTTTCCCTAGTTTACTCTGCAAAGAACAAAAATTTTCCCGTAATGAAAACAGAAAAGGCCTAAAACCTTTATCCACTTTCTTCCCTGTTCTTTACTTCGTATTGAACGAATAAGTTATGCCACCCAGTATACTAAAGCCAAAAACCTCGTATTGGTTCCAGCGCTGGTATTTATCATTTAACAAATTATTAAGTTGTACCCACAGATTAAAGTTTTTAGTAATCCGGAATTCTGCGCCTGCATTCAGGTCGAACGCATTATCCCCGTTAAAGCTGTCTCCGCTCTTGGTGCGATACTTGGGCTTTGTCCAGGTCCACAGTTCGCTATATAAAAACAGGTCTTTTAGCAACTGCCAGCGGATGGCGGCATTCAGTTCAATGGGAATCAGTCCATAGGCATCTATTTCCCTTTCCAGGTTGTAATATCTATTGAAGGTCAATCCAGCCGTTGCACTGAACTGCTCGCCAATGGTATACCCGACTTCGCTGTGTAATTGCAGGTCATTCATCTTGGGTTCATACAGTATTCTGAAGGATTTGCCACCTTGGGCAGTAACCGTATCATTTACAAATAATGGCATATTATGATAGGTCACTAAACCCAGTTTAGCTGAATACGTGAAATGATCGCCCAATGATCCTTTAATTCCGCCGTACATATCTATTGCCCGGGTATTCAGCAGCGAATCGGGTTGCGCCAGCCAGGGATTGATGGACGCAAAGCGTTGGTAGGATCCTTTGTTGTAATAGCCTACCCAACCCAATTGCAGCGTGAATTTTTTGTCGTTGGTGGTAATGTCGGCCATCACGTTTGGCAACATGTGAAACTTCTTCTGGTCCCATGATGGCAGTATACCGGCATGCAAATACAGGTTATTCGTTTTTACCGATACAGCTGTTGCAACCTGGTATAGATTATTCTGAATACTTATTTTATCATTTTTATCGCCTTTTTTATAGTTGGTGAGGTCAGCAATTGCGCCGATGTTAAAGGCAAATTTTTCACCAAAGGTTTTTTCGAGCGGCAGGTTTACAACCGTGTTGGTCTCACTTCCTTTTCCGATGGCGTCATGATTATCGCTAAAGCCGCTTACTCTTATACTGGGATGATAATTGAGCCCAAATTCAGTTGGCGCGAGATTGCGGAAATCAACCTTTGCTTCAATGGTTTGAAAACGTTGCTTCAGATCGTCTTTACTAAAACTTTTTGCCAGTGAATCGGGTTTAAACCCGTATAAATAATAATCATCGCTGCGAAAGCCTAAACTACCATTCCATTCCATGTTTTTGGTGGTCTTATAAGTAGCTGCCGCGCCCACACTGGTCTGGCTGTTCTTCTGAAAGTCTAATTCTCCCTTCGATGTATAGTGGTTGGCGAAAATATTAAAGAAGGTGCGCTGACCATCGCCAAAACTGAATCCTGCTTTTACAAAAGGCTGATGTATGTTACCAATACCCGCTTTTATATAATTGCTGTATTGCCAGGCATTGAGCGAGTCAACCCGAAGCGCCACCGGGTGCACGCCTGCCGGTTGATACGTGAAAAATAAATTCTGCGCGGGTATATTATAATTAAGCCTGGGTTTGGTTGTATCAACGGCCGGTTCGGTAGCATTGAAATTAATTTTTGATGCTTCGCGTAAAACCGGTTTAAATGTAGAGGTTACATCAATGGTTTTTCCTTTGTTGGGCTCCTGCGCCTGTACCATGGTGGCAGCACCGAAAAAACCACTGAAAAGAAAAAGGGTTATGCTTGATTTATTCATCTGAAAACTGTGTTCTTGGTGAATGGTGAATTGTCAATGGTGAATGGGTTCCTCTAATTCAAACCTCAAACCTGGAACCCGAAACTCATCAACCTGCTAACTCGCAACTGCTCCCCGCCGCGGCGGTGTTGGGGGTTACCCCCCTACTTTACTATTCTTCCTCTCTTCTTCCTGCGTTTGCTTCAACTTGCGATCTGCTTCCTGACGCAGGTCTTCCAGCTTGGCGTTATCCACTATACTCTGGAAAGTAGCCTTGGCATTGAAATAATCTTTCTGTTTCAGGTATACATCTCCTAACAACAGATAGGCCCTGGTAACCCAGGTTTCGTATGAACCTGATTTGTTTACCACTTCAAAGGCTGCTTTTTCTGCATCGCTCAGGCGATCCTGCACAAAGAAACAACGGGCTATTTCATACCGGGCTTCTGCACCATAAGCCGATTTGTTCAAAGCAACTACCTGTCTGTAATAACTGATGGCCTGTTCACATTGGTTAGCCGTCTGGAACGACTTGGCAATGGCCATATTCGCTATCACTTTATCATCGGAACCAATACCTTTCTGCGTCAGCAGGTCTTTGGCATTGGTCACTGCATCATTCCATTTCTGCAACTGGAACTGGCTGCGCAGCAAACCTCGCATTGCTTCCAGTTTATTTTCCTGCGAGCTGGCAAATTCTTTCAGCCTGCTAAAATACTTTTCCGCTTTTTCATAATTTTTCAACTCAAAGAAATTCAACCGGGCGGCATTCACCAATGCTTTCTCGCCAAATTTATTAGGCACCAGGTCACTCAACTTTTCATATCCTTCCACCGCTTTTGCCCAGTCTTTCTGGTTAAAAAATATTTCGCTTTTATAATACAATGCTTCGAGTGCAAATTTGCCATCGGGGAAACGGGTAAGATATTCCTCAAATTTTTTAGCGGCAACGGGGAAATTCCCATTATTGAATTGCACTTCGGCCTGCTGATACATCAGCTCATCTTCCTGGTTGTTCGTAATTTCTTTACCCATTGAACGGGCAAAGGCTACATACTCGCTGGTTTTACCCTGTTCTACATATATAAGGCGTGCATTTTCAAGCGCTGCTTCTGCTTCCGGTGAATTGGGGAACTGTTGCAGTACGGTAGTATATTGTTTCAGCGCTTCATTATCATTATTCAGGTTGTAATAAGCGATCCCCATTTTTAAATAAGCCTTGGGCTTGAGCGATGAAACCGGATCGCTGATCACATTCTTCAAATATGGGATTGCTTCGCGGAACTGCTCACTGGCAATGTAGGTCATGGCCACTTCCATATTCGCATCGGCCGACAGGTTCGATTGCGGATAACGGCGTGCAATACTGGCGAGCAAGGTCACTTTTTCCTTGTCGTTGCTTACACCGGTTATCATGGCTTTTTGAAAAGTGGCATAGTCGCCTGAAGCCCAGGAATAACCGATCACTTTGTCATACATCGCGAGCGCTTTCTTAAAATCGCGGTTCATATAATAACAATCGGCACTGCGTACATAAGCGTCCTGCTCCAGCGGATTGGCATTGATCTTTGGGTTGGTGATCACCTTCTCAAAAAAGCCCAGCGCCTGGTTATAGTTCTCCCGCTTCAAAAAGCAATAACCCAGGTTGTAATTGGCATTGGCCGGGTTTATTTCTATATAGGATACAGGCCGTTTCAGGTATTCGAAAAAATACCGGATGGCATCATCCGTTTTATTTAACCGGTAAGAGATCTCCCCTTTCCAGAATTGTATCATGGGTAATACCGAGGTGTTATTGGCATCCCCTTCTGCTTTTGTAAGCAGATCACCTGCGCCAACCAGCATACCATCGTTTATTAATTCAGTGGCCCGGCCATATAATACAACCGGGTATAACCGCCTGGCATTGGGCGATGGCGATTTTACACTTTCCAGCAAGGTCAGAGCATCTTTATAGTTGTTGGTGCTGGCCAGCATGTTCACCAGCAGTTCCTTTGCTTCATTGTTGTAATCAGATTGCGGATACTTGTTCAGGAATTCCTGCAATTCTGATAAGGCTACGTCTTGGTAACCGAGTTCGTATGAAAGTTTGGCGTAGTTAAATTGTGAAACTTCCTGCTGTTTTTGATTGCTGCTGTTGCGGGCACACATTAAGAAAGCATTGCGTGCATTGGCTTTCTGACCGGTCTTTAAATACGAATCTCCCAGCAGGTACATGGCATTTTGCGCCAGCGAATCTTCTTTACCGCTAATTTGCTTAAATCCGTCGATCGCTTTATTCCAGTTTTTGGCATCATAATAACAAAAAGACAGCTCGTAAATATCTTCCCGTTTTACGCTATCGGCTTTGCTAACATAGCTCTCCAAATAAGGCAGGGCTTTGCTGAACTGCTTTTTCTCAAAATAAGCATGCCCCACTATCTGGCGCATTTGTGCTTCGTAATAGAGATTGCCTCTTTTCAGTTTTGCTTCCGCATATTCCAGCGCTTTGTCTTTTTGCCCGAGGGAATAATAAATACCAGCTATATAGAAGGGAACAACTTTGCCATAGTTCGGGTGATCTTCCACAATGGTGAAGGCGTCCAGCGCCTCCCTGTATTTCTTCTCGTAAAAACAGATAAACCCATAGTAGTAATTGGCATCGGCATAATTGGGATCATCTTTCATTTGCCGGATGGCGTCAAACATTGGCTTGGCCTTATCAAATTGTTTGGCGATGAAGTATCCATAACCGAGATGAAACTTCATATCGGCTATTTCGCGATTGCTCAGGTTGCCGATTTTAACATTTTGATATAAGGAGGCCGACTGGGCATAATCCTGTTTCCGGAAAAAATATTCTGCCAGATGAAAGTTCATCATCTGTACCCGGGCGGCATTATCTTCCAGTTCAATAAATTTACGTGCCTGTAATACGGCGCCCTCTTCATTTTGTTTGAGCGCACACACTATAGTGTAATACTTTATTTCCTGGTAGGTGATGGCCTGGTTGCTACGATCGGCTGAATTTTGCTGTAACTGAAGGTCTTTCAATAAAGGATATGCCAGACTGTATTGCTCCCGCTGATAATATTCTTTTGCTTGCTTGAATGTAGCCTGAGGGTCGGTTATTACACGGGTTTGCTGAGCATATGAAAAATGAAAAAGACCTAAAAGGGTTATGAAGGCTGTCGTTTGTTTCATTCCAAAGTATCCTTAAGGTGATAGGTAAAACGAGGCGAAGTTTCTAATTATTTTACCTTAAACCAATTATCGTTCCAAACAGATGTGGATAAGTACCAGGATTAACAATTCTTTTTAATACTAAATGTGAAAACCAAATACCCTTATTTTTGGGCAACCTTAAAAACGAACTCATGAAAAGACTACTGAGCACTGCCTGTTCCGAAACATCCTTTAATGTCGCTGTTTTGCTATTACGGGTCACTTTCGGATTAATGCTCCTGATCAATCATGGCATTGATAAATTAAAGAATTTTGCTACGCTGCAACACAAATTTGGCGATCCCTTTCACATTGGGGTCACACCATCTCTGATGCTGGTGTTGTTTGCAGAAGTATTTTGCGTTGTATTTATTGTTTTGGGTCTGTTTACCCGCCTGATGGCCATACCCGTTGTGATCACATTTCTGGTGGTCGTTTTCATCGTTAATAAAGGATACCGGGCGCCGGGCCAGGAAATGGGCGTCCTTTATCTCGCCGGATTTTTTAGCATTTTATTAATGGGATCGGGCAAATACAGCATCGATGGAGCTATGGGAAAATAATGTTGTGAATGGTGAGTGGTGAACGGTGAGTTTTAACCATTTTTTGGCATTTTACTCCCTTTCACCACCCACTATTATCACAAACAATCACTACTGACCACTCACAACCCACCACTCCCATGTTCATATCCGAAACACAGATACGTGTTCGTTATGCCGAAACAGACCAGATGACTGTCGTGTATTATGGTAACTATGCGCAATATTTTGAAGTAGGCCGCGCCGAATCTATCCGCCAGTTGGGGTTTACGTATAAAGACATGGAAGCGATGGGCGTTATTATGCCCGTTGTTGAAATGCATTGCCGATACCTGCGCACGGCTCATTACGACGACCTGCTTACTGTTAAAACAACCCTGAAAGAATTGCCCACCGATCACAAAATTGAATTTCACCAGGAAGTGTTCAACGAAAATAAAAAACTGTTAACGGTAGGTCGTGTGGTTCTGTATTTTGTTACCGCCAAGGGTATGGAGAAGACGACTATGCCGGCACAGTTATATGATAAACTCAAACCATTCTTTAAGAATTAGCAATTTCTGATTTTGGTCCGCTAGCCAGCGGATCAAAATCTCCAAATCCCCTCCTATTTCAGCACATCCAGCACCGTATACATTTTCTTCACTGCCTCCCCTGAAGACCCTTCATAATTGTTTACAATGATCGAAAACGTATATTGTTTGCCATCTTTTGCGGTATGATAGCCTGCAAAGGCACGTGCGCCGCCAATAGAGCCGCTTTTCATTTTCATGCCATTGTATTCGGGCAGGGCATCATTAAATGCAGTGAACCATGAACGTGCTCTGGCATATTGCAACACCCTCACCTCGGCATGGGTAGTTACCCGGTTTTGTGGCGATAAGCCACTGCCATCCATGATATTGATAGCGCCCTTATCAATACCCAGATCACTCCAGAAATTGCGCACCAGTTCAATGCCTTTTGCGGTTGTACCAAGTCCTGTTTTTTCATACGCGATCGTTTTTATCAAAGCCTCGCCATACAGATTGATGCTTTTCCTTAGAAACCAGTAATTGATACTGTCAAGCGGCGGCGACAATAGCGTACTTAATACCTGTTGCATAGCTGGCCATTCCGCTTTATCTGCACTGCTTTGTGAATACGTTTTGAAACTGCCTGCGACCGCAATGTTTTGCTTTTTTAATAATTGTTCCAGCTCATAACCGAACTGCAATGGCCCATTGGGGAAAGCACCGGATATAACAAATGGTTGATTGCCTAACGGAATGGTACCCTGGGTAAAGCCAGTTTGTGAATAGGGCGGCAAATAAATATATCCATTGTCGCCACTCCCCCTGCTTCCTGTTGTGATCTGATTGATGAGTGTAGCTGACCGTAATTGGGGAATTGTTTTTACGATCCTGGTTGTGTCGCCTTCCTTCTTTCCCGGTTCTAAATGAACATCGTATTGGTTTTCATGCCAGTTGATAGCCCAGCAGGCTGCGCCATAATAATTACCAATGTCGTCCCATATCCAACCTCCAGGTAAGGGTTGAATGGAAAATACCGAATCACTGAGCAGTACATTACCTGTAATTTTTGTTATGTTGTTCTTTTGAAGCGCCGAAAGCAATTTCTTAAAAACAGCTTCTTCTTTGGTATCGTTCCATCGCCAGCTGCCCAGCGTAGGATCTCCATATCCGTTAATGTGCAGGTTGCCGTTTAATATCCCGTTTTCAATTTTACCATCATAACCCAGCACTGTTTTATACCGGTATTGGCGGCCCAGCAATTCAAAGGAGGCAACGCTCGTAAACAGCTTCTGGGTGCTGGCAGCAGCCAAACCAATTTGTGCATTGTGATCATATACCGCTTTACCGGTTTTCGCATCTACCACATATAAACTAATAATAGCATGTTGCATTTGGGGATCTGCTTCAAACTTCTTTATGGCATTGGCCAGTTTTACGGCTATTGTTTGCGCCATTCCAGCAGATAGCTGTATAAAAACAAAGAACAGCAATAGGATCTTCTTCATGCATGAACTATTTGAGCCGGGAAATTAATGAAACTCACATTACATTTGTTGTGAATTGAACGGTATGGAAAAAATAATTGCCTCCATAATAACCATTGGTGATGAATTGCTGATAGGCCAGGTAATTGATACCAACAGTGCTTTCATAGCACAGGAATTGAATAAAATTGGTGTATGGGTTAAACGAAGAGTGGCCGTGGGTGATAGCAAAGATGAGATCATTCGCGCCCTGAACGAAGAAAGCCGCGATACCAATATTATAATCATAACCGGTGGACTGGGACCTACAGCCGATGATATCACCAAACCGGTGCTGTGTGAATATTTCGGTGGTAAACTGGTGGTGAATGAAGATGTGCTGAAACACCTGATGTATCTTTTTGAACAGGTGTTTCGCCGGCCTGTAATAGAACGCAACCTGAAACAGGCTGAAGTGCCGGATGTATGTACCGTGCTGCCCAACGCCCGCGGTACGGCGCCGGGCATGTGGTTTGAAAAGGAAGGAAAGGTGTTTGTTTCGTTACCGGGCGTGCCGCATGAAATGAAAGGGTTGATCACCACCGAAGTGTTGCCCCGGCTGCAACAGGCATTCACCATGCCTTTTATCGCACATAGAACTTTACTCACCGCAGGTGTTGGTGAGTCTTTTATTGCGGAAAAAATAATGGCCTGGGAAGAACGGCTTCCCGCGCATTTGAAGCTGGCTTATTTACCGAATTATGGTATGGTACGGTTGCGCATCACCGGATGGAGCGCTAATATGGGGCAACTGGAGAACGAGCTGAATACCGAATTTGCACAATTGAAAATATTGGTACAGGAATGGCTGGTTACTGATGAGGATAATACCCTGCCCATGGCACTGAGTAAATTGTTGCGGGCAAAGAACAAAACAATGGCTACTGCCGAAAGCTGTACGGGTGGGTATATTGCACATCTTATTACTGCCATTCCAGGCGCAAGCAACGTATATAAAGGCAGTATCATAAGTTATGATAATGAAATAAAGATCAATGCGCTGCAGGTATCGCCTGCTACATTGCAAAAAATGGGCGCCGTAAGCGAAGAAGTAGTGAAAGAAATGGCAACCGGCGCCCTGGCCAAACTGAATACCGATTATGCCCTGGCCGTATCGGGCATTATGGGACCCGATGGTGGTTCGCCCGAAAAACCGGTAGGTACGGTATGGGTGGCAGCCGGTGACCGGAATAAACTGGTTACCCAAAAATTTCTGTTCCGGTTCGACCGGGATAGAAATATTGAAATGACGGCTACCCAGGCTTTAAATCTTTTGCGGAAATTTATCGTTGAAAACGCGTAAAGCAAACGATTGTTAGTAAATCACTATCTTCGCGACTGAGGGAATTTGAGCTGAACGAAGATGAAGGATATTGTGTTGTGCATATTAATTAATAAGTTCGCAGCTTCAGTTGTTAATCCGGAACCGAAAGCGTAATCGTAAACCTCCCGACCTCGGGAATAAAATCTGCAATTGCATATGGCTTTAGTTGACCTGGTGATGCCTAAAATGGGTGAAAGTATTACGGAAGCCACCATCCTGAAGTGGTATAAACATCCCGGAGAAACAGTGAAGATGGATGAGGCGGTTCTTGAAATTGCCACTGATAAAGTGGACAGTGAAGTGCCTTCTGTAGCGGAAGGCGTGTTAGAAGAAACCTTCTTCAATGTGAACGATGTCGTACAGGTAGGTACGGTGATCGCCCGCATCAGGTCAAATGCCGCAGAACCAGCGTCAACCAATACACCGGTGGTTACAAGTCCGGCGTTTGAAGTAGCAGAACACCGCCCATATTCGAATGACCTGAATTATAAGCCGGTTACAAACGAGTCATTTACACAACCTGTTTCCCAAAATGGTTCCCGCTTCTATTCTCCCCTGGTATTGACCATTGCCAGCAGTGAGGGTGTAAGTTTGAGCGAACTGGAAAGCCTTCCCGGTACGGGAAATGAAGGCCGGGTTACCAAAAAAGATATTCTGCAATATGTAGCCAATAAAAAAGCCGGCAAAGCAGGCAACACCGGCGCCGTTTCAACACCAGTTCATAAACCACAGGAAACTACCCCTACCATCCTTCCCCAGGTTCATCAACCTGTTCAGGAAGAGCGTCACCAGATACAAACGTACAGCGGCCATGTAGAGATCATTGAAATGGACCGGATGCGCAAACTGATCGCCGATCATATGATCCGCAGCAAACAGACCAGTGCGCACGTAACCAGCTTTACCGAGTGCGATGTAACCAATATGGTGATGTGGCGCGACAAGGTTAAAAAAGAATTTGAAAAGCAGGAAGGTGAAAAACTCACCTTTACCCCGCTGTTTATTGAAGCCATTATCCGTTGCATTAAAAAATATCCCTGGCTGAACAGCAGCATCGACGGTGATAAATTAATTGTAAAAAAAGATATCAATATAGGCATGGCCACTGCCCTGCCCTCCGGTAACCTGATCGTTCCGGTAATACGCAATGCCGATCAGTTGAACCTGACTGGATTAACCCGGCAGGTAAACGCCCTGGCGCAGGCTGCGCGTAATAACCGGTTACGGCCCGATGATACCCAGGGCGGTACCTTTACCATGACCAACGTAGGCACTTTTGGCAGTCTCATGGGCACACCTATCATCAACCAGCCGCAGGTAGCCATTCTCGCTACCGGCGCTATTAAGAAAAGACCCGTGGTGATAGAAACGGAGCAGGGCGACTCCATCGCCATCCGCCACATGATGTACCTGTCGCTATCGTACGATCACCGAATTATCGATGGCGCGCTGGGCTCTACCTTCCTGAATGCCGTCGCCAAAGAACTGGAGAACTTTTCTTCGGATAGAACGTTATAACGATTGCTTGCCATTATACAAAGCAAGAATAGCCCCGTTTCGGCTCAGCCGTGACGGGGTTTATTTTTCTACATACTAAGCTGCCAAAACACACGTTTTCTATATAGCCTTACTGTAAGCGCCTGCACTAATTTAAAGACCGTTTTAACGTAAAAAAGTTAAACCATCTCTTCCTGGCATGGTCTTTTTTTTGTACATTGATAATAACGACAAACCGGGTTGTTTGCCTGTGGAGCAATGATTTTAAGACAGGTCGCTATTCTAAACTCAAAAACGTAATCAAATGAAGACGCTTTCCGAAACATGGTTTGCCGAAGGCTATATTGATTTCGAGTTAAAGAAATATACGCTTCTCGCCTACCTTCAACAAGTCACCAGCTGCTTTAGTGAATCTAAATTGTACCCGCAATTATCAGATGTCATTTTTCATTACAATAATCTGCAGGCATTAAAAGAAAACAAGAAATTCTTACAGGAGCAATTCCCTAAAAAATTAACGGGTATACAAATAGAAAAGCTGCAGTTACTATACGAGCAGATCATTGAAGATGATGAAATGATGCAGGAGCTGGAAGAGATCATCAACTTTTCAGCTGAAAAATTGAAAACAACCATCAGCAACGGAACCGAGATCTATGAATTTGTAGAAGAAAAGCTGAACATCTTCCCCGTAGGTTTGGTTCCGCTCGATACCAATGAAGGGTATTTCTTTTTAAGTGAAGGCACTCATCGCAATACGATGGTGTATCAATACCGGTTAAGTTTTTTTGAAAAACACGATGAAAAATACCGGGCCATCAGAACCGAATTTGTGAGTGATTGGGAACGCAACATGGTGAATACCTACGAGAATATAAAGGCAGAATTATTGCGAAACAAAAAAGACCTGCCTAACCCTGCGGTATATTCCATTGAAACAGAATTATCGTTCCCTATTTCGGAGACTTTGTTACCGGTAGCAAAACGAAGCTTAGTAAGATATATTTCTAAAGCGGCATAAACCGTTTGTAGTTTGTTGTTTATGGTTTGTGGTTCAAAACTTTTGAATATCAAAATAATGAAGCCTGCTCAAAGCGCGGAGCAACCATAAACAACAAACTATAAACTAAAAACCTTTTTTCTCCTCCAATTCAGTTCCCCACTCAATCCCCTTCGAGGTGGCCGGGAGTCCTTCTGCCAGCCAACGCGGCGCGGGGGCGCCTTTCAAAAAGTGATCAAAGTATTGTGATAGCCTTATGCTCAGGTCCTTTCGATTCCTTCTTTCCATCAGGTTATGATCTTCCCCGTTGTATTGCAACATCCACACTTTTTTATCCAGCCGGCGTAATGCGGTAAAGAGTTCGATCCCCTGGTACCAGGGCACGGCGCCATCGGCATCATTATGCATAATAAGCAAGGGTGTATTTACTTTTTCGGCCCTGAATAAGGGTGAATTCTTTATATACAGATCAGGGCGTTGCCACAAAGTATAGCCTATACGGCTTTGCGACCGCTCATACTGGAACTGGCGGTTTAAACCGGTGCCCCAGCGGATGCCACCATATGCGCTGGTCATATTCGATACAGGGGCGCCGGCTTCTGCAGCAGCAAAGATATTGGTGCGCGTAACCAGGTAAGCCACCTGGTAGCCGCCCCAGCTTTGTCCCTGGATGGCCATTTTAGTTGAATCGACCCATGGCTTTTTTGCCATAAATTTCGCCGCCGATACAACGGCGTTATAGGCGCTTTCCCCGGGTTCCCCTTTTTTATAATAGATATCAGGAACAAACACCAGGTAACCATTGCTTGCAAAGTATGAGAAGTTAACCGTAGAAGCACTGGGCGCCGGTGGGCGATATGTATACAGTTCGTCGCTGTATTTCTCGTAAAAGTAAAAGATGACGGGGTACTTCTTCTTTGGATCAAAATCCTCCGGTTTATATAACAACCCATCTGATTTTTTGCCATCGAACATGGTCCACCTTACCAGCTCGGCCGTTAACCAGTTATAGTCTTTTTGCTGGGGGTTGGTTGCGTATAAAGGGGTTTCTACCAGGGAATCCAGGTATAGTATTTTACTACTTTCAACGTCCCAATTTCTCAACTTAGCTACATCAAATGACCGGATCTCTGCAGTTATTAATACGGGTGATACATTAAAGCTTTCCCGTGTATAAATATACTGATCACTGTTTTTTGCCTTTATTACCGTGAAGCCAACCTGAAACGGTCCAACCTGGTCACATTGCGGAAAATGTTTTTCCTTCATGTTATGGAAAGCCAATCCGCCATACTTGTTCACTTCATTCTGCATTTTAAAGACCACTGTTTGCGTATCGGTAATAAATCTTTCCTCTCTGTTAGCCGACGTATACCGGTAAGTGATCTTGTGCAACCGTCCCGAGCCGTTGGTGAGGCTATGTGCAGCCACCTTACCTTCGGGATCACACTGCCATACATCATACTTGTCGTACACATAAACGTACTTGTCGTTTTCGTGCCATTTCATGATGCCATGCGCCGGTGGATCATCGGGTTGATCATCGTCTTCATTATACAATGGAACAGTGATGCTTTTGGTGATGTTGGTAATAACACCGGTTTTCACGGTATAGGTAAAGTAATTTTTTTCTTTGGTATCGTACCAGATAACATATTTGCCGTTTGGTGAAATACCAAACGCGCCGCGCTGTTTTTCCTTTACCAACTTACGGGAGCCATCGGCGGTGGAAATGATCCATGCATTGAACCTGATAAAACCCAGCCATTGGTATTCTTTGCGGTTACCCTTGCTTGAAGTAGCCAGCACATAATCAGCATTGCCTTCATTGACCAGGGTTACATTCTCTGCATCTTCAGCCCCCAGTTGAATCACTTTGTTATCATCTCCATTCAATACAGCTCTGAAGCTTCTTTGTAATTCTGTGTTCAGCTGAACCAACTGTTGTGGCTGTAAATAGTCATCGTTATAATGCCAGATATCTAGCCGGGCTGTTTCAAAATCAACCAATGTGGTGTCTTTGGGTTTGCGCACCGGCATCAATCCAAAAAATAATTTTTGTCCGTTCTTACTAAACTCGGGTAGTAACGATTCGCTCACAGTCAATTCTTTCGCAATGCCGATCGCATTTCTGTCAACCCGCAAACGGGCGCTGTCCATACCAGCCCGGTAGTACCATAGTTTATAGAATTTTTGAAGGGCTTTGATACTGCTATCGCGTTCGGCAATAAAAGCCAGTTGTGTTCCGGCTTCATCTACAACAAAACTTTTTGCATCATTGAACCCACGTATTACCGTATCGGTTTTTGCGGTAGCCAGGTTGTACCAAAGGATCGCCGCTTTTAACAACGTATCCGCATTACTGCGGGTAGTTTCAATGATAAATGCATTTCCGGGTTTGCTGAAGTAGTAATCACTTACCAGTGGAAAATGCTTTTCTTCTCCGGTATATAGATTCCGGAGTATCAATTCGGTGCCTTCTTCAGCAGGCTCTCCTGACTTTGGTTTTATGGCTGCTTTCGGCGTCTTCAATGCTTCCAGGCCTTTTGTTTTTGCTTCATTGGCTTTGTTGCGGAGGCTATCGACCACCCGGGCCAGGCTATCGGCCATGTGCAACAAATTGTTTAACTGGGCCAACGAATCCGGTTTTGAGGCAGCAGGTGCTGGCAACGATTTCTCCCGCAGGTAAGCCATCCATTGCCCGGTACCTTTCTCAGGTGTTTTAAATGATCTTACGCGGGGAATGCGCTGTACACTGTCTTTGCCTAATTCCACAATGGCCAGGCTGTCTTTGGGCATATCCTCGGGCTTTTTCTTTTTGATCTTTGCATCGCGGGTGGCGGCAAAAAGTGGACGGATCTTGCAAATTACAAACCGGTTATCTTCGGTAATAGCAGCCGCATACCCGCGTGGTATTTCCTTTTTGTAAGCATTATTGGTTGACTGAATGATTAAAGTAGCATCACCTTCCTGGGGAGTGATCGTATAAACAACCCATTTTCCATTGGGGCTGATATAGCGTTCATTGATATTTTGCCAGCCATCATATACGGAATGCGTAAGAGGCTTTTTTTGAGCGGCTACGTGCAGGCCTGTCAGCAGCAAGACTGCAATAGGGAATAATTTTCTCATTGATCTCGGTTAATAAATAAAATTAATCCAATCAATGTTCTTTCGACAATTATTATCCTGTCGTTAAACCGCTTATAGAATACTAAATCATATATTATAAATTATATGATACTGTAGTGTAAACAAAACCGGCTTGCTGAACGTAATCTGCAAGCCGGTTTACACTTTGCTAATTCCCCATTCAATCAATGATATACAGGTGCCGGTAAACTTTCAATTGGCCGCCATCAACAGCAAAACAACCCGAGATCAGGGAGAGTTTGCCGTCGGCTGTAGAAAAGAACACCTTATTCGATGAATAATCGTTGTCAAACACAATTCGCCTGGTAAATTTATCTGCAAGATTACCATGGCAGGTACTTTGTTCTACCGTGTTATCTTTCATAGTTGTAAAAGAACCTTCCTTTACTACATTCCCATGCTCATAATAAGCATACTTACCATTATAAAATGACAGGTTAATTCCATTGCCAGAAGGATAGGTTACCGTCGGCGTAATTGATACAGTTGATTCTGCCAGCTCCCAGCCACCTTCCAAATCCGTAGGGGTATCACTTCCCTTGTCTTTTTTACAGGCAAACAAAAGGGTCATCAAAAAAATGAATGGAACAATGCGTTGAACCGTTTTCATGTAAAAGGGGGTTTGCCTGTTTGACATCTACTCCGTAATTACCGTTGCACGATTTAATTATAAGTAGGTTAAAGCTTTCATGTGATTTAGACCTGGCTAGTATCATTTAATACGGGGGCGTAAAAGTAAAAGGGCCAAACGTATATGGGGGTGTAAAAGGACCATTCATATACGGGGGTGTGAAAGGGCCATTGTCTTTTTTAAAGGCCAAAAACGTTGTCATTAAAAAAATGATTGGTAGAATACGTAGAAGCTTTCTCATGTGATTTAATTTTCATTATCTGACAGCCCATAAATTCTTACCGTTGCATTTCCAGAGATTATATTTACGATTTTCCCTTGCTCCTGTACACCAGTCGCGAATGCAAAAAAACTGATAACACAATTAATAATAATCCTATATAAAATGTATTGGACAGCAATTTGTATTCCCGGTATACAATAAACGCCAGCGCTATTCCATATAACGGTTCCAGGTTATAGGTGAGATTTACGGTAAAGGCAGAAATTTTCTTCAGGGCGTTCATTGATAAATTAAATGCCCATACAGTACAAAACAACGCTAACACTAATAACCATCCGAGATCTGAAACCGTAGGGATAATATGATCAGCGGGTATATAATGAAGATAAAATGGTACCAGGATGGTTAAAAATAAAAACCCGCCGCTTAACTGGTACAGCGTTACTGTTTCGGGTTTATGCGCCTGCACCAGCATTCGGTTAAACACCGGAAATAAACTGGCAAGCAATGCAGATACGATCCCTAATATAATCCCTGTCTTGAACCGGGGATCAAAATGAAAGATGAGAGAGATGCCGCCTATTACCAACAACCCCAGCAGTAATTCATTTTTATTAAATGGCTTGCGGGTAATAAGCGGTTCCAATATAGCGGTAAAAAAGCCGGTGGCCGAAAAACATACCAACGCCACCGATACATTCGCATATTTAATACTGCCATAAAATGTTACCCAGTGCAAGGCCACAATAACGCCTACGCCCATGATGCTGGCTACCCCGGCCAGTGATATGCGGTGAAGTTTGCGCTGCAATAAATACAATACCCATAACGTAAGTACGGCGATCAATAAACGATACCAAACCAGCAGGGCTTCGTTCAGGGTGATCAGCCGGCCGAGAATACCGGTAAATCCCGCCAGAAAAACCGCCATGTGTAATTGTAAAAAGGCTTTGCGCATGAGTTAGACAGATAGTTCGAAGATATACATAAAAGGCGTCCCCTGCCGGCTGAGCCGGCACGGGCCGCCGGTATATTTCAAACCAATTTTGATTTAGCTAAAAATTTTTAGCCGGGGGGAGCTACTGTGGAAAA
>CBIHPP010000036.1:0-51722 GCA_966212235.1 uncultured Niastella sp.
CAAACGTTCTTTCGGATAGGCAGCCTGACAGGCTACCGAAGGTTTAGTGCAACATGGGGTTTTCTGTTATGCTGGCGGGTGAATATTACACTCGATACCAGCGTCAGGAATCGAACCATATAAAGTATTTCGGTATAATAACTTGCGCTTTTGACGGTAAAGAAGAGATACAGATCTGAAACTAAAAAGTCCTCAAGTTCAATGATTTAAAGCCTTTTTTTATTTCGTGCCCAGAACAGGAAAATTATCAAACCAGTTGGTGATTGATGTGATGACTTTGGCGGATTTGCAGGGATGATTAATGCAAACCATAGCACATCCATTATTTTGTTAAAAAGTCAAATCCCACTCATGCCACTTTTGTTGCCTGTCATGAGAATTTTCAATCAGCCAATCTTTAACTTCCCTTGACAAAAAATCAAGATCAAAAGTTTTCATTTTGCCACTTCCAGAAGGAATTAACCCAGAAATATAAAAGTGGTGTGCTATAGATTTAAGCTGTGAGTACTCAAATGATAGTCTACGGAGAAAATCTGTAATTAGTGCTGCAATTGGTGTCAATGTAATCTCATTTTTTTTAGAGAACTCATAATTCATGTATCCCGCTTGGCAATATCTTTCTTTGTCAATAATTGGAGTGCCGTCTTCTTCAATGTATAATATCGGGTTGTTTACTGCAGTTTTATGTACTGACCAATAACTTAAGTCAGCCACACAAATGAAGTCCGGCATTAGTAGTGGAGTATAAATTTTTTCATCATTGATATTTTTGATTTTATTTGATATGTTCTGAATTGCGTTAAGTTTAGTGTTGGAAATGTCATACGAATGTGTTAGCAATCCATATAAAATAGGGCTATGTAACTCTCTATAAGGCGTGCCAGTTCTTTTTACTGGTAATTTTTTAATTTTAATTGATTTGTCAAAAAAAGGTGACAAGTGTTCCATTCTCAAAGTTACTTTGCATTCTAATGCAGCTAAAACGCCACCCGCTAGGTAGAGTTTTTTATCTAATAAATGTTTTGGATATTCCGGCCTTAGCACAAGGATATCAATTTGTGGACTTGTATCACCTGCATAATTAATTATTCTTCCTTTGGTAACGATTTGAAATGTAGGTGGTAGCCAATTTCGCAACAGTGTAGCCCAGTTTTCTTCTCCTTGATCTCCAGCTGTTCCTGGGTCCTCTCGAGATCGCTTTTGAATACGTTTATACTCCTCAGCCATGTCATTTGTGGCAGACTGCATGAAATCGATAAGATCGTTTTTGTCCATTAATCTTTAAGAGTTTATTTCAAAATACGTAAAAGGTTATATGACTTTTTTGGTCGTGATTAGAACATAGTGATGTGCATTGGCTATATAGTAAAAAGTAAATCAATAACCTTTTGTCATACTAATACGTATCAATATATAGACAAAGACGATAGTTGTTGGTTCAATGATCCTTAATTACATTGAATATTCTTAGGGCCATTTGCGAATTTTTAGCAGAATTGGGTTCTATATAACCGTTTAATCTTAGCTACTTAAGCACCTTGTTTATATGTTGAATAAGCTTTTTAAAATTAGAGATTTCGTCCGCTTGCAAATCCTTAGCTTCATGTGATCTTGTCCAACGGATATAGGCTTTAGCTAATTTATATTTTGAAAACCCTGGTACTTCGCTGGTGAAGATATCAACTATTGGACGACTTACCTGTGAATTAGCAATGGTAGAGACGTCAGTTCCGAATTCATTCTTTACAATTTCGATCAAAGTTTGGCGTAATAAATCTTCAATCTCAGCCAAAGGTATTCCAGAAACGAAATCCTTTGTCCGGAGTATGTTCTTATTTCCTAATGTATGTACCAAGTGTTCTTGCTTTGCAGCCTGATCACCGGCAGCATCAGAATCTAATAATGCAGCAACCTTTAAATTGTGTGCAAATAGTATAGTTGCATAATATACGACTTTCCCGGCAGAGTTTGCAAAGACAAGTGCTATTCTTTCATTTAAGCTTTCTATACCTGAGTTATTAAGTAACTGAGAGGAAGCATCGATATACCAATAGTCAGTCAGTCCTTCTAAAACCAAATTGCGCTGTTGAGAAAAAAGGCTTTGTGCTAAATCATATCCCAATGCTTCTTGCAAAGGCAATAAACCCGCAGGATCACTGCTGGAGATAGTAGTATGAACCTTTGTGCCAATTTTCCGATCTTTCAATTCGACAACTCTTACTAAGTCTAATTCGTCAGGCCCTACTAAAAAAGGAGAATGTGTTGAATATATAGTCTGATTGTGTTCTGCGAGTCTTGAAATAGTTTCCCGAAAATCACGCTGTTTCAAACCATGTAAACTCATTCCTGGCTCATCCAATAATAAGATTGCATTTTTATGTTTATCCATCGCTTCTGCGAAAAAAACAACAAAAAACGATACAAGCCATTGAAAACCCTCTGAGCGTTGGTCAAGTTCTATCTCAACGCCGAGATCATCTTCTACCACTACTTTGAGGTACTGGCCGTCCGCAACAACTTTCAACTTGTCAGCTTCCGGACGGTTTGGGTTTGGTAGCCAAACCGTCCGGATTTCATTAGTAAGTGTAACACTTGCCGCATTTAGTTTATAACTTCTCCGATCCAGAGCATCTTTGTAATCCCTTAATGCGTCAGGCTGATTTATATCAGGACTTTGTGTTTTTCCTAAATTCGAAAGATCACGTGCTGAAAACCCAAGGAGCTTTAAAAGGCATAAATTTCCGTAGTCGTAAGACTTGTCATCAAGTATATTTTGTTCCGTCCTAATTGCAAGATGCTCAAGATGAACCGATGGTTTAACTCTAAAGTAGTTATTAAATAGGATAAATACCGGCAACCTTTTCATCAATATCAAAAGTACATCGTCATACTTTTTATTGAGATGAATTTGTTCTGACAATCTATGATAACGCTGTTCCTCTTTTTGATTTCCTTCCTCAATTAAAGCGAAATGCTGATTTAAAAGTAAGTGTAAAGAATTTGACAGAGCATCATTGATAAGGCTGTCATCATTGAGATCAGATGTTATTGATTTGGCGAGAACACTTGGTTTTTTAAGTTCATCCGCTGGCTGATCGGCGCTGTACTGTCTGTCAATATGGCCTAAGAACCGTAAGAAGTCATCCTTTATATCTTTATATCTGATTTTGGATGGTCCACCGATAAGAGAATGATATGGTTGGTTATCAAGATTCTTATAAAATTTGTAAATGCATGCCTCAAATTCTTGCGGTATAACAGATTTATCATCGGAATCTAGCTCAAAAAATCCCGTAACAACCGTAACATCTTTCGGATTAACCTTGCCGGTGTCAATGTCATTTAACATTGAACGGGGGTAGTCGCGTAGATAATTAAAGCCTGGTATTTCTGCCGGCTTATGGAGTTGTTGCAAGGCCTGCAGCAACACGGTTTTTCCAGCCTCATTAGGACCTACCAAAATTGTTTTTAACCTTTCAATTTCAAATTCTCCTGTGTCTATTATGCTCCTGTAGTTCTGAACTCGAGCCTTAATTAATTTCATAAGCGTTAAATCGTTAGTTAGGGTTATTTTCTGTTACCAATACCCTAATTTAATAACAACGCACCTTTTTTGTGGTATTTTTATTCAAAATCGGTTAAAAAGCTTACATCTCATATATAAATATGTAGGCTATCTTGGAGAACTAACAAACCAGAGGAAAAAAAATGAAACTTATATACTCATTTAAGTAATTGGTTTTAAGTTACATGCGAGTGTTTATAGGCGCTTTTTTAACGAATCAAATAGAAAGCCGATAAGTTCCAGGTAGCTTATCTAATAGTAATAATGACAAAATCTTCTAAGGATAATTTAAAACTAACTTATGTCGCATTTACGCTATCATATAAAAATCCGCGTATTTTTAGCTAAGTAGCCTCAAAAGAATAGTTTATAAAAATTGCCTGTTGTAAAAAATATGCGTATTATAGCGGTTGTGCAAACGTTATATGCCATATTAAATGATACAGTCTGCAAATATCCCAAAAGGTTTAATTAAGGTTGACAACCCCGACCATCCATTTGCTTTTGATGGCCCAGATACACTTCTATCGGAAAGTAAAGGCCTTCTTGCAATTTTTGAAATTCGAGAAAACGAAAATAAGAACCCAAATAAACTATTCACAAGACTAACAAATGCTCTTATTGCATACCCAGCTTCGACAAAAATGTTACTTCTATATAACGATAAGACGGAACCATCAACTTTAATAACACAATTCTGGAAGTCCTATTTTAATGAGTTTATAGAACTTAAAGATATTAGGAGAGCAAGGTCACTAATAAAAGACAAAAAATCTGAGAATGAAATCAAAAAGATAAAGGATATTCAAAAGAAACTATTTGCCATACAATCTCAAGTTCAACAAAATAATATTGAATATATCAAGAAGATAAATTTCAAGAAAAGTGGTCTTATTAATAAAAATGAATTAAAGGAAAAAGTAAGTTATAGAGATAGACTTACTGATAAAGAAACAAAAGCAAGAGCTAATATATTTTTACATAATGATCATATTATTGGAATAAAAAATCTCTCTAAAGGAAACTCCGACATTGTTGAGCTACAACCATATTATGAATTTGTAATAAACTTGGAATTTAATGTTGACAATGGCGTACCTTATTATGAACGTTTATATAAAAAAATACTTAACTTAAATGATATTCCAAAAACCCAATACGACCCTCTTAAGCCACTAAGAATTGCAAGTCTATTTGGTTGGTTAATTAGCAACTCAAATAACCTACAAGAAATTGAAAACAGGCTTCCCCAAAAGAGAAAATAGCTAACATGGCAAATCAGCAAGACAGAATAAATACCATAGTAGCATTACTAAATTCAAATACAGCTATCACACGTGCAAATTTCAGGATATTAAAAGGTGAGTTTGAACAGGTTATAGCGGTCAACAGTATTACACCAATGACCAGAAAGAATTTAATGAAAGTGTTGCACTCAACTAGAGGATTAGATACAACGCTTAAAAGCATAGTCAGTCATCATCATTTAGGCACAGTTCATTCTTTAGGGCCATTAATAGATAAGTTTTATAACCATACTCATACAACTTTTGGAAGAATGTTCCAGACTGAATGTAACCGATATAAACGTTCGATTGCTGATATTAGAAATGCTCATTTACATAGTGCAGGTAGCTACCCTCGGACAGAAGGAGATGTAAGCAATCTTATTTCGGAGATGGAATCCCTATTGACAAGAGTTTTAAGTTTGTAGAAATAAGGTATATAGCATTGCATTGGCAATATAGCTGGGTGATATATAAATTCTCATCTTTTGTTCATTGTCAGTAGAAGTTCGGGTAGACAGAATTCTATTTTGCTTTTGTTCTTAACTTCAGAATCAATAACCTTATTAAGTTTCAGTTTAGGCCAGGACGTTATAAAATCCCAGCATTGCATCAAGCCTTGAATATTGGTTGAAATTTTAGTGACACTTTTCTAATAAAGGAATCAATTCAATATGAATAATCAGTTAACATCTTCTGCGCAATTACCAACCGCAGTTGTTACAAACGGTTTAAGTGTTCAAAATGGGAATGATTCTGAAATTTTATCAGCTTCAAGTATAATAAATGCTTTTAACGCAGAAGTTCGATGGGGTAGCAGAAATGAAGATAATAGTAAAATTGATATGTTCATTTCTTACGACCATCCCTGGAGTAAAGGAGATAGAATAATTTTATTGGTTCAGGTAAAGGGTGGTTCCCAATATGGTTCTGCAAATAGCTCCGGAGTTAAGTTGTATAAACGCAGCTTTCTTGAAGTAAAAAGAAATTTGAATAATATCTGCTTAATATGGAATGACTACACAGATGGGAAATCCTATTGGGCTTATCTTCATCCAAACACAAACGTTAAATTGACTCAGTTTGGAGCTAATCATATTGTAAATCCTTGCATACGCTTTGAGATTGCTAGAAATATAACTCGTCTTCACTCCTTTAACAAAAGAGGAGGGCGTGGTATTATAATGAATTTTACCAAAGCTCAAACGCCAATAAATGTTTACAGAAAGCTTATAAAATCAATATACAATTTATACAATTCTATAATAAATCCCTTGTTTGGAGAAGTTGAGTTAACTGAATTGGGTTGGCAACACATGTTTCGGAAATCAAGAATGAGGAGTTATAAATCTGATTCATTATATATCATTCCTTATTTAAGACAAATCTTAGGTCAACAGCCATCAAGACATTGGATAAATAATTTCTCAAAATACTCAAGAAAAGATTTTGAGTTTTGCCAATATGAACATGTCCTTTCGTACGAAAATGTAAAAATCAATACCGGAGTAAATGGTAAAGTAATAGTAAAATTACTTGAAGAAATCGGTTATCCCAAAAACTGGCAGTATGAGCCTCAACTATCTCAAAAAATACTTAGACGAGTAGTTTTAAAAACGTGTAGTTGGAAAAAAGTGTAGCCCAATGCAAGGTGCAAATTTATTCGTGTAAACTATGATTAGCAATTTCACTGATTTACACACCGCTTTCGCAGCATTATCAAGCACCCTTCTAATAGAACGTCATCAAGCTACCAGGCAATAATAATAATAAAACTTCAACCAGCAAAAGTATTTGCAAAAAACAAGGTTAGACATTCTAACATCAACTATTTGCAGGCATCAGTAGCGGTTCAGGCTCGACGTTCAATGTTCGGCTTTAGTTCATAACTTCAAGAACATATTTCAAATTGGCAACCAGGCTGGACAATCAATGGATTCTATACCTTAGTAAATACTTGATATTGGCTTTCTTATTTGAGTAACACTACTCTTCGGATTTTACACTTCGTTACAACGCCTTCTAAATGTATTCTCAGCATCCCGCATTAGGAATCGAACCTTATAAATAAATCAAAGTCACGGATTTGAATATTTTGTAGTCAAATAGCAAAAATTGATTTAAACTAAAAAGGCCTCAAGTCCAACGACTTAAAGCCTTTTCTTTTTCGTGCCCAGAACAGGAATCGAACCTGCACTACCTTGCGATAACCAGATTTTGAGTCTAGCGCGTCTACCAATTCCGCCATCTGGGCGTAGACAACTCTAAAAAGCTAACAATTAGTGATTTATGATCAATAACCCCAGCCATTCAAAACGGGAGGCAATATTACGGATTTGATAATTCCTGTCCAAAATCCCCGGTAGTTTTTTTGTGGTATTCCCCATCTTTTACTTGCAACAACTCTTTTTGGGCAGTATTACCCTCCTGATAATATTCCACACCCGGCGCCACATCGGTAGCTGTTTTTCACTGATCTCCATCTGGCAAAAGTACGCCGTTCTGCTAACTCCGGGTCCATTAGACGCAGTTTGCATAAATTTGCCCTCAGAAAAAGAAACTCCCACGCCTGTACAATGCCAACCAATCTCAGATCTTCCAATGCTCGGAAAATACCAGATCCCGTTTCTGTTTTTCAATACAATTCAGATGTCCCCAGCCTCAAAGCCAAAATAAAATTGCAGCAAAATCTCTTTAGTTTCCTGCTGGAAGGGGAGAAGACCGTTCATTATGCTGGAACCCAGGCAAACATCAAACCTCATCAGTTTTTGTTATTGGCTGCCGGCAATTGTTTAATGAGTGAAAAAATGGCAACTAAAGGGGGGCGTTACCGCAGCATTCTTTTGTCGTTTGATAATAGTATCCTCGCTGACTTTTTCTCCCGGCATCCGCAGGTTGGGAAAGCCGCTTTGGGCAAGATGCAGGAAGTCCCTTTCCTGCTCTTTGAAAAAGACGCATTCCTGGTCAATTTCACGGAATCGCTGGGTTGTATGTTGGCATCTGGCCAACGGGTTTCTGACAATATGCGGCGGATCAAACTGGAAGAACTGTTGCTTTATTTGAGCGAAAATCATCCGGGACAAATTCAAAAATTGCAGAACGTTTGTCTGCAGGCAGCAGGGGATATGTTGATACGCCAGGCTGTAACGGCTAACATAGATAATAATATCACCGTTGAGGAGCTTGCCTTTTTATGCAATACCAGCTTATCAACGTTCAAGCGGAAGTTTGCTACAATCTTCGGCGCTTCTCCAAATAAATGGCTGCTTGAAAAAAGAATGCAGAAAGCCGCTCAATTGCTTCGGCAGGGTAAATACAAGGCAAGCGAGATCTACTATGAACTTGGCTATGAGAACCTGTCCAGCTTTATCCAGTCCTTTAAACAGGTTCATGGTATAACACCCAGGCAATATCAGTTGTCAAATTGAACGTTTAGCAACAGTTTTTGAACGTTGCCCCATCGTCCGCTGCTCTTCTTCGAATTTACCTTTGGTTGACAATCCAAACAAAAAACGAAGAAGATGATGAACAAGATTTATTTTATTAAGTTAGCTGATTACAATAGTTGGGCAAATAATATGGCTATTGAATGGCTGAATCAAATCAGTGATGAGCAATGGAACCAAATTATCACCAGCAGTTTCAGCAGTATTAAACAAACGGCTATTCATATTGCCAGTGCTGAAAAGATCTGGATCGACTTCTGGCATAATGCTCCTGATCCGGTTTATTTATCTGTAGCATTTAAAGGCTCAAAAAATGAGTTAATAGAAATTTGGAAAAAGGCATCAGCCGGTTTGAAAGATTTCGTTGAAAAATATCCGGAAGAAAACTTTCTGCAACCCATCACTTTCAGATATCCAAAGGGCGGTGAAGGTCGAATGGAATTTTGGCAAACATTTTCTCATATCATAAACCACTCTACCTATCATCGGGGACAATTAGTAACCCTGTTGCGCCAGGCTGGCTTCACAAAACTTTCTTCTATTGATCTGGCTACTTATTATCGGCAGGCTGCACAACCTAAATTGAGAGTCGGGTTTGGGTTTTGATTCAGACTCATCAAAACACGTATTTCCCAATTTCATAAAAAACAACCCCGCCCAAAGGTGGGCGGGGTTCACTATTAAGATATTTCTGGATCGATTACTGTATCGATTTGGAAACAACCGTCGAATAGGCCTTTTTGCCTCTGCGGCCGATGGCAATCACGCGGAACCAGTACCGTTTGTCGGAAGCCAGTCCCTTGAACGTGTGATCACGATTGGTCGTTTCTTCGTTGACCCACACCGTATTTGAGCCCGGCATCTCGGTAGCATACTGGTACACAAATGCGACGTTACCTGTTGCTTTTTTAACACGCACGGTGGCTTCACCGGGTGCACCCAATTCAACTTCCAGGATTTCGATAGCAGTTACCGTGCGGCTGCTTTGTTCATCTGTAACATCAAAGCCGCTGCTTAAGATCAACGCCCGGTCGCCTTTACAAATGGCAATCACAAATTGGGACAGTTCTTCCAGCAATGCCAGAATAAGTGCCTTCTTATTGTTTTTAATAGCCACCATTTCCTTGTCGCGACTTTGGGCATTCACAAGTGCGCCCTCAAATTCAGGTAGCACTTTTTCGAGTTCTGCCAAAGCCGCCGGCGAATTAGGGAACACCGGATTGCTTTTCATTTTTTCTATAACGCGTTTACTGATGGTTACCAGGTCGCGTTGGTTTCGGAAAATTATTATCTGCTTTTTCATGTCGAAAAATTTAAAGATTAAAGGATAAAAATACCAGCTACCTGTCCCGCTGGGGCGGGACTAAGCCAAAGCCCATTACTTTATTGGCCAATAAAGTGCGTGACAAATGAAGGCATTGCATTACCATCAGTTGTTGGATCCAAAGTACTTTTCACAAGTGGGAGTCGCATTGCGTTCATTGCATCCTGGTTTCCGATTTACCGGTTAGCAGATGCAATGGTTTCCGATTGCAAGCTGCTAGTAAATTTGTGGAGCAAGAACCATAACGAACTTCATCAATTGTAAGTACCCATCTGTTCGGTTATACATCGTTGTTCATTTGTGAATCGCTTGACATTGCAAACATACGTTAACAAATAACCGGGGTAAACCTACTAGCCTAGTACTAGGGCTCCTAACTCAATGATTATGAAGGAGAAGAATTTTTAAAAAAGTTATAAAACAGGTAGAGAAATCAGACTTTGATGGGGTATGTTACAAATTAAAAAGCCTGACCTGCGATTATTGATTAATCAGCTGTCATTATGAATGGAGAGTCTCAATTATTGGAGAAAAATAATTGGTAGTGCGTACGCATTTGTTTGATCAAAGCCTGGCATGAACCAATGTTTTATTGGGATAAATCGTTCAGTCGGACTTATGTACCTGTAAATCAATTCGTTTCTATAAAAGCATGCTTAATTCCATTAAACGAAACGTCAATTTCGTTAAATGCAAATCACTTTCCGTTAAATGAAAAGTCAATTCCGTTAAATGAAAAACACTTTTCGTTAAATGAAAAGTCAATTCCGTTAAATGCAAATCACTTTCCATTAAATGAAAAGCCAAATCCGTTTAACGCAAAACACTTTCCGTTAAATGAAACGTCAATCCCGTTAAATGCAAAACACTTTTCGTTAAATGAAAAGTCGAATCCATTTAATGCAAATCCCTTTTCGTTAAATGAAATGTTCATTCCGTTTTCCGGGCCTGGCGAACTTTTTAGCATGTGGTTGCTGTTCCCAAACGACAATACCATTTCATTCCTCCCGATGGAAAATGTTTGCCGTTGCGACATTAATAAACATTGCCAATACTTCTCCATCGCAACGTGTTCCCATCTATTAAATAATGTAACTTTGCTTTCTGAACAACTGCTTTATCCCCCTGATGAGATAGCTTGAAAGAATCCCTCCCCCGGTCTTATGAACAGCTTTTGAATAAATATGGCGATGACCTGATAAAAAAGTATCAGTGTTCGAGCATAAAGAACCAGTAATTTTAATACTGGTTTCAAGATAACTGTCATTCATACGCTAACTTCAATAACCTGCTATATGAGAAATGATACAACTGTCAACAAGTTGATCGTTAGATCAGTTGCCTGCCTGACACTTCTTCTTGTCATTTCAGCCGCAGCCTTTGCGCAACAAAAAAGAGTAACTGGTAAAGTAACCTCCAATGGTGCAGACAATCAGCCTGTTGCCGGAGCAACTGTTACGGCAAAGAAAAGTAAATTGACAACTGTAACCGGGATCGATGGTACTTTTTCGTTCCCGGTACCTACTGATGAAAAAATGTTGACGATCAGTTCCATTGGTTTTCAAACGCAGGATGTTCCCATAAATGGAGAGGGAAATATCGCGGTTTCGTTAAAGATCCTCGGCATCGATCTGAATGAGGTGGTGGTCATTGGTTATGGTACACAAAAACGAAAAGACGTTACCGGCGCCATCAGTTCGGTAACCGCTGCAACCATCGAAAAAGTACCGGTCACTACGGTAGACCAGGCTTTGCAGGGACGTGCGGCCGGCGTGCAAATCATTAATAACGATGCTTCACCGGGCGGCAATATGAGCGTACTGATCAGAGGTATCGGTAGCCTGGCCCCGGGAGGAAATGCTCCTTTATATGTAATAGATGGTTATCCCACGAACGAAGGCATCAATAATATCAACCCGAATGATATCGCCACTATAGATGTATTGAAAGACGCTTCTGCCACTGCGGTGTATGGTATACGCGCGGCCAACGGGGTAGTGATCATCACCACCAAAAAAGGGTTAAAGAACAAAACACAGGTTTCTGTTGACGCCTATACCGGTTTCCAACGTAAACCAAAACAATACGACCTGTTAAATGCCCGCGATTGGGCTACCCTGTCGAACGTGGTAGAAGCGGGCGATTCAACGCATACCTATCACGGCTTACCCATCTGGAAAACACCCGATGTCCTGCACAGTGTAGACTGGCAGGATGCGATGTACCGCAACGGCCTTACGCAGAACTACACCATTGGTATAAGAGGCGGCAATGAGAAAGTGCAAACGGCTGTTTCGTTCGGTTATTATAACCAAAAAGGCATCGTACTGGGCTCTTATTTTAAAAGATTTACAACAGGCATAAACCTCGACTACCAGGCAACAAAATGGCTTAAATCTTCCACCAGCATCAAGTATAGCTACCAGGATGCCAGTAATCCTTTTCCAACCGGACAACTGTTTAATTTAGTGATCAATCCGCCTACGCTGGATAGCGGCAACCGGTTAACTTATGAGATAAAAGACGGCAAGGGCAATTATGGATTTTACAATCCCATTCAGCCCAATGTATTTAAATTCAGCAATCCTGTTTACACGGTGGAGACGAACGAGTATGAAAACATTACGCACTATGTACTGGCTACTTCTTCACTGGAAGCTACTGTATTCGACGGCCTTAAGCTAAAGACCAATGCAGGGGTAAATGTGCGGAATTTTTCCGGCTCCTTTTTTCAGCCCGAAGACGCGCGGGCCAATGCCCAATACCCGGCAGCCGCTATTGCCGCCGCAAACTATCACCAGAACACGAATAATAATTTTGAATGGTTATGGGAGAATACAATAGCGTACGATAAAACATTCGGCGATCATGCCATTAATTTTGTGGCTGGCGTTTCTGCTCAAAAAAATATTTACACCCTGATGGGAGCGGGTGGTATTCCGCCTAATAATACCACCAGGGACCTGGCCCAGGTTTCCAACATCACATTCGACCAGTACGGTAACGGCAAACAAACCGGTACGCTCGCATCTGAATTTGCCAGGCTCACTTATCAGTTTGCCGACAAGTACATGATCACCGGTACCATCAGAAGGGATGGATCATCTAAATTCCCTGCCGGTAACAAATATGGCACCTTCCCTTCAGGCGCTGTAGCATGGAGAATAAAGAATGAAAATTTCCTGAAAGATGTTGATTTCCTGGCCGACCTGAAACTGAGAGCCAGCTATGGTAAAGTGGGTAATCAAATACCTATCGGGTTGTTTCAATACCAGGCCTGGTTTGTTGGAAATTTTGCTGCCAATTATAATGGTGGTACACCGCCTAAAGACAACTTTGGTTATCCGTTTGATAAAGTATACCAGAACGGCAGCGGACAGATTCAGCCCGCAAATCCCGACCTGAAATGGGAAACCGACGAACAAACAGATATAGGATTGGATGCGGCGTTCCTGAAGGGAGCCCTTACGCTAACGGTTGACTGGTTTAAAAGGGATTCAAAAGATTTTCTGCTAACACTGGCGGCGCCTGCACAAACAGGCTACAATTTCATTACCCGCAATGTGGGAGCCATGAACAATAAAGGCATCGAGATAGCCGTAAACTACAAGGGCAATGTGGGTAAAGACTTACAATATGGAGCTGGCCTCACCCTGTCAAGGATCAAAAATACGTTGACCAGTATCACCTCTGGTACCAGTTTCGTTACCAACTTCGGCGGTGTTACATTAGTAGGGCAGGGCTGGGACGAGTTCAGCCGTTCTTATGTAAACAATCCTGTTGGTGAATTCTTTGGTTATAAGTCTTTAGGCATTTTTCAAACCCAGGCCGAGATCAACGCACTTAATGCCAAAGCACCGGATGGCATCTATTATCGCGCTGCTACCAAACCGGGCGACCGTCACTTTGCGGATCTAAACGGCGATAATGTGGTAGATGCAAAAGACCGCACAAGTATCGGCAACCCGCAACCTAAAGTCTTCGGTGGCCTTAACCTCGACGGTTCCTATAAAGCATGGGATATTAACCTGTATTTTTATGGAAGTTTCGGAAACAAGGTTATGAACTATATAGAAAGTCACCTCGAGAGCTTTCAGAAAAGAGGTTCGGAGGGTGTACAGAACGTGAGCCAGAAATATTATGAAAATTACTGGCGGTCCGATCGTCCTTCGAACCGGTATGCCCGCGCCCTGCCCAACGACGACAATACACTCAATAGTGTTCCTTCTGATGTATGGGTTGAAACCGGCAGCTTCGTGAAATTAAAAAACCTGACTGTTGGCTATTCCTTACCAGAGACTTTGCTGAACAGGTTCACCATCTCAAGACTAAGAGTATATGTTTCTTCTCAAAACCTGTTCTTTATTACAAAGTATTCAGGGCTCGATCCTGAAATTGGTATGCAGGGCGGTTCAAGCGGAGGCACTAATATGCCGCCTAATCCAACTCAATATGGGGTGGATAACGGGACCTATCCTTCATCCAGGTATTTTACGCTGGGCTTAAACCTCACGTTTTAATGATTGAAAAACGAGCTATATGACAAGTAGCAATAAAAATATTATGAAAGCGGCCCTCATTGCTTTGATCATGCCACTGGCATGCAAACAAAGTTTTCTGGACCAGGAAAATACATTTCAGTCAAATGCCGATGCGCTTTCCACTAAACGGGAAGCTGTTGTTGGCCTGGTAAATGGCATTTACGACACGTACCAGAACAGTGACCTGCTGAAAAAATGTATCTGGTACAGGGCTAATTTCGGCGCCCATGATTTTTTCAACTGGGGGGCAGACGTATTCTGGAATAACTACCAGATACCCTCTACGTTTGGCGGCCTTTCAACTTTATGGAACCAATCTTATATTGGTATAGCCCGGGCCAACTCTGTATTTATCGTCATTACAAAAGCGCGGGAAAAAGGGGTGATCACAACTTCTTTAGCCGATCGTTTAAGAGGGGAGGCGTTCTTTTTACGCGGTATGACCTATTATTATCTCGCAGCTTCTTTTGGCGGTGTGCCGTTGGAGATTGATACAACGGGTGCAACAAACCTGGGCTTAAGACCGCGTTCACCACGTGACTCTGTGTTCATGCAGGTGGTGTCGGATATGAAACAGGCTGAAACTTTGTTGTGGTCGAAAAAAGATCTGCCAAAGGCCGACCTTGGGCGGGCTACCAAAGGAGCCGCCTATGCATACGATGGCGCTGCACGCATGTGGCTGAAAGATTATGCCGGCGCGTTGGCTGCTTTCAATAACCCGGAGCTTTCTAATAACTATACGTTACTGAAGAACTTTGCCGATGTACATGAATACGATAACCAGAACAATAATGAGTCGTTGTTTGAAGTTCAGTTTGCCGTGAAACAGGGCGATCCACAGGACTGGGGCGGAAGCTGGAATCCGCCTGGTGGTGAAATTGGCTGGATAGATAGTTTCAGCTGGCCCGAGGAAATAACCCAGCAGGGCTATGATTATGGCAACCCTGCATTGTGGAATTCATTTCAGGAAGGCGACCAACGCAAACTGTTGACCATTGTGGGGCCAGGCGACCCTAACGTAAGCCCGGGCATTATCAGGGTGTGGGGCGGAATAAAAGGGTATATTCCGGTTAAAGACGGTTTTGCCAGCGGCAATCAAAAATATAAGGCCGATGACGGCACCATTTTAAACACCGTGGGCACTAAAACAAGGCCCTGGTATGGAAGCGACAATGGCCGCACCGGGTATTATTGCGCCAAAAAATGGCGGGATTACAATTTGACCGGTGGTTATGGGCCGCAAAAGATATTTGGCGATCAGAACCAGATCCTCATGCGTTATGCTGAAGTGATATTAAGCAGGGCCGAATGTAAAGTGCGCACCGGTGATGTAACCGGCGCTATGGCCGACCTGAAATTGGTAAGAGACAGAGCCTGGGGCGGAACAGCGCCTGGTGTTATGAAAGACAGCGCCAATTACGACGGCACGCCGGGCCAACCCATTACCGACCCCCTGCAAATGGTATTAAGCGAATACAGGCATGAACTAAGCGGCGAATATTCTTTGTTCTATAACCTGTGCAGGGCTGGCACCAACGAAGCCATCGCTTTTATAAAAAAGGCCAATGGTACGGTAGATGGCAGTTATGATCCCGTTCCCAACCCGGCGCCTGGCCCAACGCACGACGGTCAAAAGCATGGATTGTACAATACGTCGTTGACGCCGGAAAAAACCCTGTTGCCGATACCGCAGGTAGCCATTTCGCTGAATCCGAATTTAACACCGAACCCATGATATTGAGCTTTCCAAAAAACCTGTCAGGTCCGTTTGCGTCGTTAAACGGACCTGACAGGTTTTCTGCATTACTGATTATTGGGACCTTGTTGTTCTGCATAACGGCCTGCCAGTCGAAACATACATTATTCGAACGCATTACAGCGGAGCGCTCAGGCATTACGTTCAATAATCGCATTATTGAGAACGACTCCATCAACCCGTTGAACGTGGTGAATATATACAATGGCGGTGGTGCCGGTATTGGCGATTTTAATAATGATGGCTTGCCCGATATCTTCTTTACCGGCAATATGGTGCCCAGCAAATTATACCTTAATAAAGGCGATCTCAGGTTTGAAGATATAACGGCCCAGGCAGGTGTTGAAGGAATGGGCCGGTGGGCAAGGGGAGTAGCCGTAGTAGATATCAATAACGATGGCCTCATGGATATCTACGTGTGCAATACGATCTATAAAGATTCGCTCAGAAGAAGAAATATTTTATACATAAACCAGGGAACGGATAACGTAGGTGTTCCGCATTTTAAAGATAAGGCAGCCGAATACGGACTGGATGTTCACGTACAATCTACCATGGCTGCTTTTTTCGACTATGATAACGATGGTGATCTCGACATGTACCTCACCGTTAATGAAGCCTCAAACGGTTATAACTCCTCTGTTTTCCTGGAACGCAATAAGAGCAACACGGGCCCCAACCGCGGCCGGCTGTTCCGCAATGATTTGGATTCAACATCAAAACAGATTGTTTTCCATGATGTGTCTGAAGAAGCCGGGATCAAAGAGCATGGTTACGGACATGGGGCTACTATTTGCGACATGAATAACGACGGGTGGAAAGACATTTATGTGTCGAATGATTTCTTATCGAACAATATTTTGTACATCAACAATCAGAACGGTACCTTTTCAAACCAGGTCAAAGAATATTTCAAACACACTTCTTTCAATACCATGGGCCAGGATGTTATTGACATCAATAACGATGCGCTGGCCGATGTCATAGAGCTGGACATGAACCCGCCGGATAATTATCGTAAAAAACTGATGACAGCCACCACCAATTATGTCACCTACCAGAACTTCGATAATTACGGGTATCAATACCAGTATGTGCGCAATACCCTCGCATTGAACAGGGGACCAAGACTTGTAGATAATGACTCATTAGGCGCCCCGGCGTTTAGTGATATTGGTTTCATGAGCGGTATTTCGCAAACAGACTGGAGCTGGGCGCCGCTGGTAACCGATTTTGATAATGACAGTTACCGCGATATTGTTATTACCAACGGTTTCCCCAAAGATGTAAGCGACCACGACTTCGTAAGTTACCGGCAGATCAGCACCAACCTGCTGCCCGTATCGGAATTAATTAAGCAGATACCGGAGGTAAAGCTGAGTAATTTCGCTTTCCATAATAATGGCAACCTCACGTTCAGCGATGTTACCGGCAACTGGGGGTTGAAGCTGCCTGCTTTTAGCAATGGCGCCGCCTATGCCGATTTTGACAATGACGGCGACATGGATATGGTGATCAACAACATTAATGACGAGGCCATGTTGTACAGGAACACGGCGCGTGATCAGGATACGGATGGCAATCATTACCTGCAGATCAGGTGTAAAGGCGGACCGCAAAATATAAACGGACTTGGCGCCATGGTAACCATTTATTACGATGGCGGCAAGGTACAGGCATATGAAAACAATCCTTACCGCGGTTACCTGTCCACGATGCAGGGCATAGCCCATTTCGGACTGGGTAAAACCACGATCGTTGACTCTGCCGTCATACAATGGAATACCGGTAAAAAGCAGGTAGTGCAGCATATAAAAGCCAACCAGGTTATAACAGTCAGTATAACCGATGCGGATCAACCCTACAAACACGAACAACCTTCCAACCATTCCACGGCCCTGTTTCACAATGTAACCCGGTCGCTGGGTATGCAATACGCACACAGGGATTATGATTTTGTTGATTTTAATGTGCAATCCATTCTCCCGCACAAATTTTCGGAATACAGTCCCGCCCTCGCCGCGGCTGATGTAGATGGAAACGGTTTAGATGATATGATCGTTGGCGGCAATGCAGCCTATCCGGCCCAGGTATTTTTACAACAAACCAATGGTTCCTTTGTACAAAAAGAACTATACCCGGCTACACCCGGAAGTGGTAATTATAAAGATCAGGGCATCCTGGTATTTGATGCCAATGCCGATGGCAAACCCGATGTATATGTGGCCAGCGGCGGTTTTCATAACGCTTCAGGCAATACGTGCTACCAGGATAGAATATACATGAACGACGGCAAAGGAAATTTTATACACGACAGTACCGCTTTGCCTGCAAATTATACCAGTAAACTCTGTGTAAGGGCATTTGATTATAACAAAGACGGAAAGCCCGATCTGTTTGTAAGCGGCCGTGTTGATCCCGGCCACTATCCCAAACCGGTAAGCAGCTTTATTTACAGGAACGATTCACAAAATGGTCATACAAAGTTTACCGATGTAACCGCTGACGTGGCCCCTGAATTAAAAAACATCGGACTGGTATGTGATGCCCTGTTCACCGATTTTGATAACGACAATAATACCGACCTGGTATTAACAGGAGAATGGATGCCGGTGACTTTTTTAAAGAACCAGAACGGACATTTTAAAAACGTTACGGGTAGTACAGGCATAGGGAACAAGACAGGCTTGTGGAGTTCTATTGTGGCCGGAGACTTTCGGCATATAGGCCGCATCGATTATATTGTGGGCAATGTTGGACTCAATACATTCTATAATGCCAGCGATCAACACCCGGTTTGTATAACGGCTGGGGATTTTGCAGATAATGGAGGTTATCTGGCCATACCGTCTTTATTCCTGCCTGATAAAAATGGAGCGCTGAAAGAATTTCCCGCCCATGGCCGCGATGATATAGCGGAGCGATGGCCTGCTATCAAAAAGAAGTATGAGCAATACAAGACTTTTGCAGTAGCAACCATGAATGATATTGTACCTGCGGATAAAAGAACGAAAGCATTGCGGTTACAGGCCAATATGCTGCAAAGTTGTTTTCTCCAAAATGATGGTAATGGTCATTTTACCATGATACCCCTGCCGGCAGCGGCACAGGTATCTGTTATCAATGGAATGATCGCGGATGATTTCGATGGAGATGGCCATTTGGATGTACTGATGAATGGAAACGATTTTGGTACTGATATTTCCATCGGTCGCTATGATGCGTTCAATGGCCTGTTGCTGAAAGGGGATGGCAATGGCGGATTTACGCCGCTTTCGATTCAGCAAAGCGGCATTTACATTCCGGGCAATGGAAAAGCATTCGTGAAGCTGGCGGGAAGAAAAGGGGAGTACCTGGTTGCTGCAAGTCAGAATAAGGATGCACTAAAAGTATTTGAACTACATACAGGCACACAGCTTGTTAAAACCAATCCCGATGACCGCGTGGCCATCATCCATTATAAGAACGGGAAAACCCGGAAAGAAGAATTTTATTATGGAACTTCATTTTTATCCCAGTCTTCCCGGTTTATTTCCGTTAACGCCGCTGTTTCATTTGTTGACATAACGAACAATGCGGGAGCAACCAGGAAAGTTTCGTTTCAATAAAATCACTGCCAAAATTTCAAGGAAGGCTGCATTTTTTTCATAAAAAGTGACAAAATTTTAGAAGAAGAAATGACACCGGCCAATGGCATATTACTTGATAAAAGGCTTTTAAAGAATTGTATTTCCATTTTATGGGTTTGTTTATAACCATTCAAAAACATAATACCATGGCAAACAATTTAAAACCAACTCCACTCGATTACCGGGTTGTAATAAAACCTCCTCCTGGCGAAACCCAGATTGCACAGGAATGTTTACTGGCCGTGCATTGAAATGTAGCATACATCGTCAGATAACTAATTGTATAACCTTATAACCCGCGGTAAAATGAGATTTGAAAGTAATTGGTACAATCAGTATTGGATGCCCTTTAAAGTATATACAAAAAGTTTGATCAAACGCATCCTGAAAAAAGATGAAGACGATAACCAGTTTAACAACCCATTTATAATTTATTGAAATTCATTAAGGCAGGTATTCCCTGCTATTATAATATTTAAAAAACACGTAAAAAAAGGAGGATGTTATGGCAAACATCTTAAAAAAAGAAAACAATCGCCAACCGGCAAATTTTGGAAGTGTTGTAGACCAGATCTTTCAAAATAACTTATCCCGATTTTTCGATGATTCCTTTTGGGGTTTCAGCGGCCAGGCAGACAGCACCAGGGTGCCCCTGAATTTACGGGAAACCGACACCGGTTTTGAAATGGAATTGGTAGCACCCGGATTACGTAAAGAAGATTTCCAATTGAATGTTTCGGGCGATATGTTGACCGTTTCCTTTGAGGAAAAGAATGAGAATAAACAAAACAATACAGAGGAAGGATGGGTAAGACAGGAATACAGAAAACGTTCATTCAGTCGTAGCTTTCATTTAAATGATGCTATCGACACAAATGGCATAGCCGCGCATTATGAAAGCGGTATTCTGTATGTGACATTGCCTAAAAATGAAAAAGCAAAGCAGGTATCTAAAGCCATTAAAGTTGAGTAATGGGTAAAACAGTGATAAAATGCCCCGGAAATATATTCGGGGCATTTTAGTTTACAACAATAAGGTAATTCAATTCGGAACCGGCAAACAATTAGGTTTTCATTGGCAAATTTGCCATCTTTTATTAGTATATTTGGAAACATGACAGGTATTATTAAATATATTCCAATCAATCTTCATAAAAAGCACGTTGTGCTTGATATGACAGATTCTTATACCTGTTCATTTACAGAATTCTTTCCTTTCTGCATCAAGTTATATTACTTCTCCAATTTCAAAGACTTTAACACGCTTCCCCAAGCCTGATATTTCAGGACTTGGGTTGTTTACTGCACAGCCATCGGTGGGCAATGAATAGCTAAACTTTTATTACGATTTCACGCATGCTGACCTTTCAGATGTTGTGGCTATACTATGTCAATGCCTGCCGGTTCCGGGCGTACAAAAAAAATATTTATAATCTTTCAATGGCTATCTATAATAACTATTGCCGCTCGTTGAAGGCAGTGGGATGATATGCTATTGCACAAAATTTAATTAGCATGAGCAAGATGGAAGCCACTTTTGCAAGCGATAAATATCAGCAATTAAGTAAACTCGGGTCAAGGTTCGAATTATCTTTTTCCAGTCATATGGTAATAGGCAATAAATTAATTGCATTGGATGGAATAAAGAAAAGCCTGTTGGTTTTAGAATCGAACAACGAATCGTACATTATTGATTTGAATAAAATAGCCGCTGTCGTTGTGATAAAGACCTACAGCAGTATAAGGCCAGGAGAATTAAATTATAAAGGGATTGAAGAGTTTATAAATACGATTGAACTGCAGTTTGAATACAGTAATAAGAAAGGAACAGTTTGTTTACCATTTTATAATCGCGGGGGAGATGGTCCGCAGAACTTGCCCAGGTTAGCAAGAAACGCTAAAAACTGGCAGATGATCCTTTCCAAATTAACAGGATCACAAACAGGCAAAATAAAAAAAGAACAAAAGAAAGAGGCATTGGCTCAATGACCATTGGTAACCAGGCCGTAATATAAAAGGAGGTTATTATTATGCGAAATCAAAATTCGATTCCAGTAAGCAGAACTATAATTCTTATAATTGTAATATTAAACGTTGTTGTAATAAAGGATGGTTATACCGGCGATGGAAGTTGGTATTATGCGCTTTTCCTTACGTTACCCTTATTGATACTGGGCATTATAAATATTCGCCAGAGAAAACACATTTGAGATGTTTTCCGGCAATGGTTAAATAAACAAGCGTCCGCTAGCTAGCAGACGCTTTTGTTTTGAAGTAATAGTGTACGAATTATTTCTTTTCAGTAAACCGATAAATGCCAGGGAGGCTCCAGTTGTATTTTACGGCCAGTAAACGAATAAGGAATATTGTTGAAATACATATTATATCGAGGGCTACTTCCGGCAAAGTTGTTTTTCGTAGAACAAAGTACAGGATCCCGCCAAAAATGCAGGCCGTGGCATAAATTTCTTTATGAAAGATATGTGGAATTTGATTTAAGGTGATATCTCTTATCAACCCGCCAAAGCAGGCTGTTATAGTTCCAAGGGCAATACACAGTCCCGCAGAGAAATTAAATTCAATTCCTTTATGGAGTCCCAGTATAGTGAAAAAACCAATGCCTATTGAATCAAACACCAGTAAGATCTTGCCGAGATCTTTGATCAGTCTGAAGAACAATATGGCAATGGCAGCGCTGATAAAAATTACAATAGGGTAATTATGAGAACGCATCCAGTTCACGGGAAAATCACCAATGAGCACATCACGTATGGTTCCGCCGCCGATGGCAGTAATAAAGGCGATGATAAAAATTCCAAAAATATCAAGCTTTTTTTCCATGGCTGCAAACACACCTGAAATGCTGAATGCAGCAGTTCCTAATATATCGATCAAAGTGAAAATCTCGCTTTTCATATAAAACTGTTTAATGTTATGTTCAGCAAGGATCAAAAGTAAGCAAAGAAAAGACGCCATGAAATTGGGTAACCCTGAAGGGAGCCGAAAAACTATTCAGGTGTTAAAAGATCGATAATATCGAACCCGGCAGCATTAATATGCCGAAATAGTTTAGTTAATCAATACATTTGAAACGGAAGTCTATTTGTCTTCTAACCATGCTAACCCCCTTCTCTATACTAAACCTTTTTATGTGAAATTTTTTACCTCAAGTGTCCTTTTTGTACTTCTGGCTGGTAATAGTTATGGGCAATCCACACCATTGAGAAGCCTGTTTGCCAAAGACGCCATACTGGCCGCAGAACAGGTTATTGAAACATACCACGCCGGAGCTGAGCCAGCCCGAAAAGTAGTAAAAGTGGTTTACTTCCATGGCAAAGACATGCAACCATTGCCCCGCTGGGAAGAACGCTTAAACAGAACCCTGAATGATGTAAGCAGGTACTATAAAGAAGAATTCAGTAAATACGGCATCAAATCCAATGGAGTTCCTTTTGAAAAATCAGGCGACAAATATGTTATTACAGTTGTAGAAGGCGACCTTCCGTCAAAGGGCTACAGCATAGGTTCAGGTATAACGATCCAGGATGAGATCGGTAAAAAAACCGAAGGAAAGATCGATCTCTCTAAAGATCACGTACTGGTATTTAACGGACTGTGCTACAAAAGAGAGGATAGTACCTATGTATTTCATTCTCCATATTGGGGTACTGGCTTTTCTCAACGTGGGTTATGCCTGGTAGCAGATTGTGAATTACTGGATTCAAAACTGCTTACCGACACCCTTCAACGAATGAAATTCTCTGAAATGGCGATAGCCTTTAAAGAATGCGGCGTAGCCGAATTCAATAGCTGGTACATTGGTGGCATTGCCCACGAAATGGGGCATATGTTCGGATTGCCTCACGACAATGGTAATCCTACAGAGCTGGCTTCATCAGAAATCTCATTGATGGGGCAATATGGAAGCCGGCATTTCAGAGGATACCTGTGGGGCGACAAGCAAAGCTCAAGCATCTCTGCCGCCGGTATTATGCAGTTGATCAGTCATCCGGTGTTTACTCAGTCTGTAAGGTACCTGAATGATATACCGGAATCTAATTATGATACTTTACGTTATGAAAATAATGATAAGGGCGTATTAATAAAAACCACTATCTCTCCCCAAAGCCTCCCTTACGCTTGCTACACACTGCTTCGTACAGTCGATGTTATCGAATACTTTAACAAAAGTTCCATTCAGCTCATGGGGCCGGCTAACGAACTCAATATCCAGTTCGGAAAATTGCCCGGTGGCATGTACCAGTTAGGGATTGTATTTATATATCCGAATGGGGCGGCCCGGTTTACCCAACAAATTTTCTTCGTCAACAGCGATGGTATTGCTCAAACGCTCAAACTGCCCATGGTTACTGATGTAAATATCAAGGCTTTTCACGACCGCCTCCTTAAAGAAGAGCAAACAAAGGAAACTGCACTAAAGCTGAAAATACTGGAGACCCTTATAAATCCCGCTTCGCCGTACGATCCTCAAACTGCTACTGGTAAGCGTTTATTTTTATCTGATGCCAAATGGGAAATCGCACAGGTAGGCTGGCAGGAACCTGCCCGGAATTATTATACCAGGGAATCGGAACGCACTTTCTTCCTGGAGAACCAGGGAAAAATATATGAAAAAGGACTTTTTGCGCATGCTCCATCAGTTTATTCTTTTAACCTGGGCAAAAAATGGCATACATTCTCGGCACTCGCCGCCTGCCGGGATGACCTTATTGAGGCAGGATCTGTGCGATTTACGATATGGGGCGATGGCAAACTGCTTTATACTTCACCTGTTTTAACAACCGGTCAGCAGGCTCCCGTTAAAATAGACATCAGGCAGGTAAATATTCTTGAACTGAAAGCGGAAAGCATAAGAATGAACAATGGCCACTGCTGGTCTGTATGGCTCAACCCGGTGCTCGAGCGGTAACACATTTATCCAATTCCAGGGCCCTGGCCATCATAGAATAGCACCAATGTAACAACGCCCGCCAGGAATATTCCTGGCGGGCGTTGTCGGAAAATGCTGTAATCTGGTAGTTGAGTCAATACAGGAGCTGTTCAATATCACTGGTAACTGCCTGTCAGTGTAATAATGCACTTTCCTTCTACCGGGATCTTTGAGATATCGGGAACGGATGAAAAACTTAGATCCTTTGAACTTGAAGTGGTATATGATTTTACAGATCCTGATACAAAGTTGACCCCCGTTAGATTAATGTTTTGAGCCGCAGTCGTCATATTGACGATAACAACGACAACCTGTTTATTGACCTCATCTTTGTACGTTGAGATCATTAAATTCCTGGCTGCGTCTTCCGAATTTGAGTAAGTGTCAGGTGCAGCACTAACCCGCTTCATGCCTGGTCGTATAAACCTGGAGAAATTGCCAACGGCCCAAAGCATTTTAGATTTGTAAATAATGCCATCTGTCTTTGTGGCCTCTAGTTCACCCATGTTGCCTGATACATCGGAAATATACACCAATCCATCCTTATAATCTGCAGGGCTCACCGCTAACCACCAGCTCCACGATGCTGCATTGGCCAATGCCAGGTCAGTATGTATAACTCTTGCTATATACAACGCGGACTCAATACCCAGATCTCTTCCGTTTCCTGCTGTATTGTCTTCACCGGAAAGAATACAATATTCAGATTGCCAAAAACCAAGGTTGGGGTTCACAGCGCTGATCCTGTTTTGCAATGAGACCCGGTTGGAAACAAGACTGGAAACGGTAGGTTGGGAAAAATAACTGTGCCCTAAAATGGCTTTTTCCATGGAAGGCAAATTGCCAATATATCCACTGCTGCCTGAATTCCAAAAATAATTAACTACATCACTTCTTGAAGCGTTACCGCTCACAGTCTGATACATGTAGTTCAATTGACCTGCTTCACCCGCGGTAATTTTAACGGGCAATGTTTTAGCTGTTATTTTTTGATCGATTGCTTTTATCAAAAGGGAAGCTTCATCATTCGTGGCAGCAGTACCTTCCTGTGAGGCCTGGCCCGATGAATTAGCAGTCCAGTCCCATTGTGGTTCATTCAAAGGACTTAAATAATTTACCAGCAAACCATCCTGCCTATAATGTTTTACTGTTTCGGTCAAAAAATCGGCAAATGCATCGGTTTTACCTGCTGCCAGGTTCAATTTGCTTTTTTCAGCTCCGTCGGGTCCAAATGCATATCCATTTTTAGTCATCGACACCGGGGCGCTAATGGAGAAAAGCAGCAAGTTTTGTACTCCTCTATCCTGTGCAGCTTTTAAAAACCAACGATTGCCCGATTGCCTGGTCCAATCGTATGTTCCGTTACTATTCAAATAACATTCTTCTCTTCGCCATTCGGAGCTGATGTTACTGGCTACACCCTGTTCAAAGCTTCCTGCACCAATGTTACTGCGCCACATCGAAAGGCCGATGCCGGTTGGGTTACCACTGGCATCAAAGCCTTTACCAAACAGCAGATCGGCGATTTCATTTCGTTTTGCTACAGGCCAGTTTTTACCTATGTATTTGATCGTCCAGCAATCTGAAGCACCAAAACTATGAATGGTTTGGTATGCCTGATTCAAATTGATACTGACTTTAATTGCTTTTGATGCTGCACAGGTGTCAATTCCATTAACGATGCAAGGGTTTGACGGTTGTGGAGGTGGAGCCGGAGCTCCACCTTTACCACATGAAACCAGAAGGAGTGTAACCAAAACAACTAACATTTTATTTTCGGATTTTAATATGCTAAATACCATCAAATTACTATTTAATTAAGAATTAATACCCAAAGTTTTGTTTCATAGCTGTGTTGCTATTAACGGCACTTGCAGGCAGGGGCCATAGTTCGTTAACACCTTCTTTGAAAAAATAACCTTTATTCAACGATTCCCTGTGTGTAGCTGTTTCTACGGGATCTGTATTCATGGTTGTATTATACTTTACAAATGAACCATTCGGTCCCATTAGGGATGTGATCAATGCTTTGCCATTTATTTTTATTCTTCTTATATCATCCCAGCGAAAGGTGCCTTCACCCGATAATTCCAGGCGCCGTTCATTCCACACAGCCTGTTTTAAAGCATCTCCGGTTAGCCCTGTTTTATCTGCCAGGCCAACTCTTCGGCGAACCTGGTTCAAAGAATTCAGCGCATCTGCTGATTTGTTATTGAATGCCGCAGCTTCTGCGTGAATTAAATAAATTTCCGCATAACGCATTTTAATATCATTATACTGCCAGGGGGTTCCAACCCTTTTTGCCAGGGGAACGTAAAACTTCCGGTAGTAGCGCCAGGAGGTGTGTGCCGGCTTACCGCCCACCAAATGTTTTGGATAAATGCGTGACGGGGTTTCATTATCTACCACATCACCTGCTTTTAAAATAGTGGCTTTTCTTCTTACATCATCACCCTCTTTTATAAATGCATTTTCAAGATCGCTGGTTAATCCAAACCAGCCCCATCCGCCATCAACAGAAGCAGCACCGGTTACTTCGGCAGGCAAAGGCCCGTTTCCGAAACCTACCGCATTGGTATAATTCACTTCAAACAAGCTTTCTTTTCCATTTACATTTTCCGGTTCAAAAACTTTGCTGAAAGTATTATCCAGGAAATATTTTCCTGATGAAATGATTTGAAGGGCTGTACTTTCCGCATTTGGATAATCACCGCTGAAAAGGTATGCTTTTGCCAGGAAACCCAATGCTGCTCCTTTTGTGGCACGGCCAATATCAGCGCTTCCATATTGCCCCTTTTCGGGCAAGGCAGCGGCAGCTTCCTGGAGATCTTTGATGATCAGCTTGTAAATATCCGCCTGGGGTGAACGTGCCAGGAATAAAGTGGCATCATTGGCTTTGAAATCGTTGTTGACGACATCATCCCCAAAATTCTTTACCAGCTCGAAATAAAAGTATCCACGAAGAAATTTGGCTTCTGCTATATATCGGTTTTTCAGGTTATCTGCGATCGTTGTCACAGTTGCCAGGCCGTTTATAACAAAGTTACAGTTACGAATACCCTCATGCATGTTCTTATAGAAGTTTTCAACATAAAAAATGTTTGGGTTCACACCTGTAAAATCGCAAACACCTAATTCAGCCGGCCTGTCCTGGTAATCATTGGCGCCCCAGCCATTGTCGGTACTTGATTCCATTAAAAGCCTTGGAAATAAACACTGGTTCCAATCTCCTCCGTTCACATAGGCGTAACAGGCACTTATGGCAGCTCTGGCATTCTCCGCATTATCCAATGATCCGGACTGGGTGTTTACGCCGATAATTTCTTTATCTAAAAAACTTTTCTTACAGCTTGCTATGGTTATAAGAAACAACCATAGCATATATGTTATTGGTCTGTTTATTTTGTTCATGATTTTTCTTTAAAAGTTGAAAACTTATAATCCAAGCGAAAGTCCAAGCGTTGCCGCTTTGCGAACAGGCGCCTGCGACAGATCAAACCCCGGAGCCAGCAAACCAAAATCGTTATTAAATATTTCGGGATTAAGCCCTTTGTATTTGGTTATGGTAACAATGTTTTGCAGGCTCACATAAACACGTAACCGGTTTATGTGGTATTTATCAGTCAACTTTTTGCTTAACTTATAACCGACCTGTAAATTATTGATCCGGAAATAGTCGCCATTTTCAATAAACCACGAATTAGACGTTTTTAAATTTTTATTGGCATCCTGGGCGTCATTAATAAATCGTGGATAATCATTGGTTGATCCTTCGCCGTTCCATGCCTTACCCAAAGAACCTTTAAAAACATTTGATCCCAAAGCGCCCATTTCCATCCACTTTTTAGCTACCCAAAAAACTTTATGTCCAAAACGTCCATAACCTGTAACAGCCAGATCAAATCCTTTATATTCTACTTTTAAATTCAAACCTATCTCCAGCTTCGGATAGGCATTTCCTAATGTGGTTTTATCTTTTTCATCAATAACGCCGTCATGGTTTAGATCGGCAAATTTGAAATCTCCGGGCACTGCACCGGACTGGATCAGGTTTCCGTTCTTGTCTGTGTATCCGTTGATTTCAAACCAGTTTTGAAAAACGCCTTCCACCTGGTATCCATAGAAATTTCCCAAGGCTCCGCCATTTTTATCAACCTTGATGATAGAACCACCCAGATCTTCTCCCACTCTGTAATTACCTTGCGGGCTTGATAATAAAGGAACTTTATTGGTGCCCAGCTTATTCAGGTATACCCTGCTTCGTGACATGTTCACACTAACGTCATACGAGAGTCCATTCGGCAATTTATCCTTATAGCCAACAATGCCTTCCATACCCTTTACTTCCATAGTGCCTAAGTTGTACCATGAACCGGAACGAATACCCAGATCGGGGCGTCCTGCATCATCAAAGAATAAAAGATCTTTTGATTGGCGATTGTATATTTCGTAATTGATGTATAGTTTATTCCTGAACCAGTACGACTCAACAGCGGCATTTTTATCTTGCGTGGTTTCCCAGATCAAATTGGGATTACCAGGTCGCCCCAGCGCCAGGATATTATTAGGAGCACCACCTATAACGGCGTAGTTATTCGGGCCGCCATAACTTACAATGCGACGGCTTAACAGATCGAGCCCCACGGAAGGATCACTAAACGATGCATTACCAACGGTACCAAAACCTGCACGGAATTTTAAAAAGGAGAGTTTGCCAAGGTGTTGTGCAAATTTTTCGTTTGTCACTACCCATGAACCCGATGCAGAAGGGAATACGCCGTATTGCTTATTTGCCGGGAATCTTGATGAACCGTCTCTTCTGATCGCCAATTCCAGGAAATACTTATTATCAAACTCATAATTGAACCTGCTGAAATAGGAAAGCCATGTTTCATTATACCGGCTTCCATCTGCATTTATGAAATTATTGGGAGAGGTAGCTAAGATGGGCGTGCCGGCATTATCCGGATTCCATAAACCGGGCTGGTCAACCGGAATATAAGCCCGTCCTGTATTATTCCTTGCACCGCTTTCTTTTCTTGTTTCATAACCGATCAATAAATTAAACCGGTGCGTGGTGCCAATTCCATAGAAATAATTGGCCGTGTTGGTCAATCGCCAGTCAATATTATAATTAGAACTGGAGTAAGCCCTTGACGCATACAGGTAATTGTCTTTTGTTTGATCGGCGTTTGAAGCTACACTGTCATAGTTCTGATCTCTTGCACCGTTCGCATTGTTGTAAAAAGGCGGTGAATAAGATCGTGAAAATCCGTTTCCGGCATTTACACCCGCCTGCGTACGCAACGTAAGATTTTTGATGGGTGTAATTTCCACATGCACATCACCAATCAATGCGAGGAAATAATTCCAATTGTTCTTGCTTCTTGCGAGGTAAGCAACTGGATTCACATTACGTTCAATAAAGGAAGCAGAGAACTGACTATATTCATTTTGCCCCGGCCTGTTGACGTAGATGGGTAAGTTGGGTTCAGTACGCATAACAGACATCAGGTCTCCCCCGAACCCTGAACCTTGCCAGTTTTCGAATCGGGGATACAGCGTAGTTCCTGCTTTGATATAATTGTTGGGTTTGTAATCCAGGTTTACTCTCGCAGTTACTCTTTGTGTAAATCCATTGTAAAAGGGTCCTTCGGTGCGGTAAAATCCAATGCTTCCATAGCTGGTTAATTTATCGGTTCCACCGCTCATGCCAATGTTTGCGTTTATCACATTGGTTGGCTTTATGACCGCATTCCACCAATCGGTATTCGTTGCCCAGGTAGGCGTTGTATAATTACTGAACCTTCTTTTTTGAATTTCTGTGTATTCATTGGCATCTGCCAACTTTGGATTTTTATAAAACTCAGTTCCATAGTTAACATTTACATCTGTTTGCAACTTTCCTGGTTTTCCTTTTTTTGTGGTTATCACAATGACACCACCAGAAGCATCACTACCATAAATAGCAGCAGCAGCACCATCTTTTAAGATATCTATGGTTTCAATATCATTCACATTAACCAGGTTCAGGTTGGCCCTTCCTAAATTGATCCCATCCATAATGATCAAAGGATCTGTACTGGTGTTCAGGGTGGTAAAACCCCGGATCAATATTTTAGGGTAGCCGCCACTGGTATTGGTTACCTGTACACCGGTTGCCTTGCCCTGCAATAAGGTGCCTACATTGTAGGCCGTTTGATTTTGTATATCTTTTCCACTAACAGATGCTATGGAAGAGGAAACAGCGATCTTTCTGCTTTTTCCATAACCCTTGTCTACTACAATTTCAACTTCTTCCAGTTTAGAAGCCTGGGGCGTAAGTGTTACCTGCATCCTTTCTGAAGCAACTACTTCTTTAGGTTCCAAACCCACGTATGAGAATACCAATGTGGCGCCACTCGGAACGTTGATAGAAAAAAAGCCTTGCTTGTCTGATATAGTAGAGGCTGACCCGTTTTTCTGACTAATGCTTGCGCCTGATAAAGGAGCGCCCTCGGGCGACTTAATTTCTCCTTTCACAAATATGGTTGTTTGTGAAAAAGCATGGCTTATTGTTACGACCAGGAAAGAAAACATATATATACAAAGCCTGAATCTCGTCATCATAAAAAATAATTTAAAATTATTGTCTTTCAAATTTGGCACGGTTCAACCAGGTGTCGATTGTTACTTTGTAAGTCACAGGAGAACTCGTGATAGGAATGTCCGTGTTTGTCCCTCCATTCCAAACGATGGTCTCCGGATCAACGCCGGTATCAAATCGCCAGAAGTCTGCCCACCCGTTGTTTGTTGTGATAATAAACTGAGCCGTGTTATACGATTGACCGGGAGGAACTCCTACTTTAATTGTCCTGGTAAACAAATAAGGATTTACAGGGTCCTTATCAAAGAGAATGATATCCGGCAATGAATTCTGCCAGTTCATGTTTGGATAATCAAAGAATCCACGTCCAACTAAAGCAACCTGCGGATAAGCTTTCGAAGGATCCGGATCAGACAATTTTGTAATACTATAGCTTAAATTAAGGGTGTTGTATTTGATGGAATAGTATCCTTTAGCACTTAGTACAAGAGGCTGCGCACTGTTTGCATCGCCCGAAAGCTTTGTCGGATCTTTTGGATCTAACCCGTAAGCAAAGGGTTTTACGGTCGTTTTGCTTGGAATAAACCAAATTTTTGTATTGGGCTGTGCAGCATAGTACGTCGCTGAATAATTATAAGAAGAAACTTTATCAATAAGTGCCGGTACGCCGAACAGATCTTTGGTTAATAGGGTAGCATCTAACGACTCTGTAATATACATCTTCGGGAAATCAGCATTTAATAACACCTTGAACTGTGCAGTCGTTTCTTTATTCCCCACATTGGTAGCCGTTAAATCAATACTGTGCGTTTTGTTTGCTGCAGTATCCGGCATTTTGAATTTATACTTCACATGATAGGTGTGTGGATAGTTCGAGTTCGTATCCTTCAAAGAGACCGTATTGTACAGGTACCAATCATCATAGCGAACCGTAAAGGATTTGATGCCCGCTGAATCTGCTATATTGGCTTCCAGATAGAACTCTGTTCCCAGTGTAGTAACAATAATTTCATTGGTCAAAGAAACGAGGGGCGCATTTTTAACATCCGGAACAGAATCCTTGTCCTTTTGGCACGACCAAAGTAAAGTCATGACAAGCAGCAAGGTAAAAGTCTTTATAGAAGAGAAAATAAACGTCAACTTTGAAAATGTTTTTTCAAATAAATAGTTCATATACTGTAATTATTTGAGTTACGGTTTAAGTGCCTGAACGATGCCTGTTTGACTGTCAAACACAAACAGATAGCTTTTCGGCGTGCTTGTAATTGGGATATCGGTATTGGTTCCTCCATTCCAGACAGCTTTGGCCGGATTTACCGCCTTATCAAATCGCCAGAAATCTGTCCAGCCATTGTTTGTCGTAAGAATAAATTGCGCTGTGGTGTAGGTTTGACCAGGAGGCGTGCCCAACCTGATCGTCTTTGTAAACAAAAAAGGATTTGTAGCACTTTTATCAAGGAGGATGATATCCGGCAGGGCGTTCTGCCAGTTCATGTTTGGAAAATCATAGAAACCTCTTCCAACCAACGCCACCTGGGCAAACGCAGTTCCCGTGGCTGCTGCCTGTTCTACCGAATAACTTAGCAATAGCGTATTTACGGTGATCTTGTAATACCCTTTTGTGGCTAGCACAACAGGTTGTGACTTCGTAGCATCCGTTGTCAGTTTTGCATTACCAGAAGGTTCTAAACCAATGGCAACCGGCGTGAGCGAGGCGGGGTTGGGAATAAACCGTACCTGCGTATTATCGTTCCTGGCATAATAAGTTATCTGGTAAGTGTGGGAAGAAATTTTATCCATGGCGATGGGAACACCAAAAAGATTGCCGGCAAGATCTGCCTGCGACCTGGCATCTGACAGGTATAAGGTCGTGTAATTCAGGTCCTGTAATCCCACCTTTATTTCAACAACACTTTTATCGCCCTTTTTATCGGTAACCTCAACCTTTAATGAATGTACCTGTAACGCGGCGTTTTGGGGTATAACTACTTTTTCATTCAGATCATATTTAGCAGGATCAGAGAAACTGGTGATCACTTTATTTAAACTCCATGGATCATAGATCACTGCAACCTGCTGTATCCCATTATCGGCAGTTATTTGCGCTTTAACAGAAATGGTTTTCCCAAGGCTATCGACAATTAGATCAGACACATTACTGAAATGGATCGATGTCGTTGGAGGTTTATAAACGGTTACTTTATCTTCTTTTGTACAGGAAATAAAGAGAACGATAAGCAACGAAAGAAAGGGGATGTTGATGGACATTTTTTTCATACGCACCGTTAGTTTTTTGGTATAGAAATGAAAGGGCCTGGCAAGTAATGCCGATGTGAATTACATGGGCATCCGAGCATAACAACAGATAGCACTATTAAAATAAATAGACAATAATTGTCAGATACACTTATTAGCTATCGCTGTATTCGCATAGCATAATAGCGCTGAACCCCTGAATGGGTCGCAAAAAAATGATAGCAATTAAATACTGTAGTATGTACCCCTTATTGAACTTCTGATTGGGTACTGTCATGTAGCAGGTCGTAAACGCTTAACAAAAGTGGATTTTTGTTCACCGAAAGTAAATAGACAAAAAGATGGATTTGATGGACTTTATTATGATTTGTATTGACACAGCACTGTGCTTCAGGGATCCTGATTCTTATGCATCCCAGTACCAGCAACGTTTTGTACGGAATATCAAAAAAAATAAATTGACAATCAAACGTTAAAGATGGATTATTATAATGTAGAACATAATGATGCGTTGCCAATAAAAAAGGGCCGGTAGAAGCCGACCCCTTTTAAAATCATAAGTATTATAGTGCCAAACTAATTTTTCAGTATATCGCTGCTCAAAATGATTCCGGCTCTAATTTCAAGGATCCGTAATGCTGAAGTATATACCTGTGCAACTTTATGTTGATGAATATCCTGCGTGCTCACATTCATAAATTTCACCAACAGCGGTTTGCCTCCTGTTTGAGGAATATCCTGCTCGTCATTAAGGTGTCTTGTGTTGATATAATCAATCTTACCACCGTAGATGGTGTTTATGCTGAGGTCGATCTTAACCGGCCCGTCGTTTTTGCGCTTTGCAAATAGCGAAGGGTTGATCTGAAAACCGACGCCTGCGCCCCAGTACATTGTTCTATCGTTGATCAAATTTTTCTTATCAAGCGGGCGACAGCCATCGGGATCATTCGGATCTTCGATATTGACATTGCTATAAATATTATACAAGCCTGCTTTGGCGTTGATATAAGGAACGATCGTATGTTTTTTTTCATCTAAAAACTGATATCTTGTTTGCAGGTTGGCGTTACACACATTGCTGTTGTAATTCACCGGCACATCGGTTGAAGTATTGGCATCGAAGTTAAACGTCTGAGTGATCTTTTTATGAGCATACATACCCACGCCCAGTTCAAGCCCTACAGACAGGTTTTTTAATTGGCCTGGCAACTGGTATAAGCCGCCTATATTTATACTATGAATCGCCTGGATGTTTCTCTCCATTTGCTGCTGCGGTAAACCCAGGCTGTAACCACCGGTAAATTTAAGACCCTGACTCATGGCGGTGAAACACAATAAACAAGAGATAAAGAGTGTAGATAATATTTTCATAAACAGTAATATTTGGCTAACAGTAATATTGATATGACCTCATAAAGTTATGCTTTGCTGCTGCCGGAATGAAATAATATGTGTTAAAAAAAGAGGAAGGAATGGAAGACCTTTGCCTGTATTGGTCCGGGAAATCGTTTCCGCACTAAGAATGACAGAAACTGTCCGGTAAAATATCCCATTTATCCAACCGGTGATCCAAATATGATTGCTTTTTTTCGTAATGGCGTTAGGTCGGATTTGAAATAATTTTTAGGGTGTTATTTGCAATTACAAACGGGGTAAAAACAATTTTAGCGCCTAATTTCCAATTCAAAATGGGGTAAAAAAGTTTTTAATGGGTCGTTTTAAATTTATTTTGGGTCGTTTCCAGCTTAAAATGGGGTGAAAAAAGTTTTAAATGGGTCGTTTAAAGCTGGGGATAGGGTGAAAAAAGCTGGAAATGGGTCGTTTAAAACTTATTTTGGGGTGTTTACTATCAGTAAATGGGGTGAAATAAATTTATTTTGGGGTGTTTACTGTCAGTAAATGGGGTGAAAAAAGTTTTAAATGGGTCGTTTTAAACTGTAAAAATGAGGTCACCGATTTACTAAAATTTTGATAATCATTTGTTTTTACAATTTGTCGAATCCCAGCCGGTAAAATTTAAGGTGTTCTTGTCCACCTGGTTGAAGGTTCAACAGCTTTTTTTGAAGGTGCGAGAATTTTAAGGTCCCGCCATTTTGTGGTAGATTCAAAAAGGTCGGCTTTGTATAAAATAAAGTCTTAATCATTTACTATTGAAGTTGACAGACAATGAACAATAACAGAAGAACATTTATAAAAAAGATAGCAGCCTTTAGCGCGGTGGCCGGTATAATACCCGACAGCATAGCCGCAATTTCAGGTAATGAAAGCAAAGGTGGCGATGGTTACACCTTCCTCTTCCAGGGAGATTCCATTACTGATGGTAACCGTACCCGTAATACCGACTGGAATCATGTGATGGGACACGGTTACCAGTATATTATTGCCAGTAAATTGTGGTACGATCACCCGGCTAAAAGGTTCAATTTTTTCAACCGGGGCATCAGTGGCAATAAGGTAACAGATCTGCAAGCCCGCTGGCAGCAGGATACATTGGATATTAAACCTGGTTTATTAAGTATTTTAATTGGGATCAATGATGTGGCTGCCTCTATTGAAGGCAGGCAGGAATTCACCTCTGAAAACTACAAAAGCGGTTATACATCCATTTTGGAAAGAACGTTACAATTTTTACCTGATATACAATTGGTGCTCTGCGAACCTTTTATCCTGCCTGTTGGAAAAGTGAAAGAAAAATGGACCGAATATTTTGACGGAGTTCAAAAAAGGCAGGCGGTTGTAAAACAGTTGGCAACGCAGTATAACGCTATTCATGTACCCTTTCAGACTGCTTTTGATAAGGCATTATCCAAAGCGCCGGCGGAATACTGGATCTGGGATGGTATTCATCCCATGCCTGCAGGCCATGAATTAATGGCCAGGGAATGGCTTCGTCATGTAAGTAAACGTGTTAGATTTATAAAATAGTAACGAGGCGCCAACCCTGTGCAGTTACTCACGTTAACAATTAGTTATATATTAATGGTAATTGCTAAATTGTTATTTTTACAGCTGCAAATAAAATGGGGATCAACTCCTATTCTACATATAGTGATAGCGAATTGCTTGTGTTTCTTCGCGATGGAGACAAAATGGCCTTTGCGGAATGCTATAACCGGTACCATAAGCCCATATACAGATATTTGATCAGCCTGGTTAAGGTTCCGGAAATCGCAGAGGACCTGGTGCATGAAATATTTCTCAAACTGTGGGACATCAGGCAGAAACTGGAAATAAAGGAGAATTTTAAAGGTTATCTGTTCTGGATGTGTCACAATAAGGCTGCAGATACTACCAAAAAAATAGCCGGAGAACGTATACTTAAAAATCAGTTATTACATTACTACCACACTTTATCTACTGTTGAAACGCACACGCTTGAACAACTGCAACGATACGATAACCTGATTGAAGAAGCATTAAATTCATTGTCGCCCCAGCGCCGTAAAGTATATGAACTTTGCAAAAAGCAGGGGAAAAGCTACCAGGAAGCAGCCAATGAGCTTCAAATTTCTACGCACACAGTAAAAGAACACATGTCTTACGCCCTTTCCGCGCTTCGGGATTTCCTTCGCCAAAATGGAGAGTTTTCATTGGCCTGTATCGTGATGGCGCATTTATTTTAAAAAAAGTTTGATTTTCCATCCCCCCGATTTTCCGGTTTACAGTCTTATTGTAACATGCAAAAGCAAGAAGCATATTACAAATCCCTGTTGGCGGGGTTTATAGACAATACCATTTCTCTTCCCGAAGTGAATGAGTTGCTGGAATTTATTCAATCGCAGCCTGCCCTGTATAATCAATTGCTGAATAGCCAGGATATAAAAAACAAATTAAGCGAACAGGCTTATAACAGTGATATCGATCTTTCTGAAGGGGTCAGTGTACGAATGAAAGAAAGATTGTTGGCCGCCATTCAGGAAGATGAAGCCGGGGACGCTGTAGTTGCTGACACACAGGTAAGCCTTCGTGAAAGAAAGCCATTGTTCCGTTTGCCGGCAGGCCACTGGCGTTGGATGGCAGCAGCCGTATCGGTGATCGCTGTTACCACCGTCGTGTTCCTATTTACCGACCGGCCATCTAAAGGCGTTGAACCGGCTATCGTTCAATCAACTGTCAATGATGTTCTTCCCGGTGGTAACAAAGCCATCTTACAATTAGCCAATGGTCACACAATTATGCTCGATAGTGCAGCCAATGGATCGCTGGCAACACAGGGCAACGCGAACATCGTAAAGCTGGCCGATGGTCAAATTGCCTATAACATTGAAGGTAAGGTTACCGCTGAAGTGATGTATAATACGCTGCGTACACCGCCTGGCGGCCAGTTTAAACTGAAATTACCGGATGGTACAAATGTTTGGTTAAACGCCGCTTCTTCTATTACATATCCAACCGCCTTTGTTGGGAAAGAACGAACTGTGACGATTACCGGTGAGGTTTATTTTGAAGTGGCAAAGGATAAATCAAAACTTTTCCATGTAAAAGTGAATGAGATGGATGTGGAAGTATTCGGAACGCATTTTAATGTGAATGCGTACAGTGATGAGGTAGCAGTAAAAACAACATTGCTTGAGGGATCGGTGAAAATCGTGAATCGTGAATCGTCAATCGTGAATCCCCGATCCCGACGCATCGAAAAGGCAGGTAGTCCATCGGTAATATTAAAACCAGGCGAACAAGCTGTATTGTCGCGAGCCAACCTGCCTGCCGGCAGGCAAGGCTCACCACTCTCCATTGACCACTCACCAGACATCGACCAAGTAATGGCCTGGAAAAACGGACTGTTCAATTTCAATAAGGTTTCCCTGCAGGATGTGATGAAACAGATTGCAAGATGGTATGATGTGGATGTCGTGTATCAGGGAGTGATCAAACCAAAACAATTTGGCGGTGAAATTCAGCGGGACCTTAATTTATCAGAAGTATTGGAGGGACTTAAAGAAACAGGCATTCATTTTCGAATAGAAGGAAAAAAATTAATAGTTCTTCCTTAATATCAAAAATCACAAGAACCAAAAAACAAGAACCAAATAAAAGAACCCAAAAACAAAAGCTCAAACAAAAGGCGGATCCCGCGGGGGCGGGACCCGGCCGGCGCTTGAGTAATTTTTGAACAAAAATGAGTCCTCACAGACTGCTTATTATTCATTCACTCAAACAATTGCTAAAGTATGAAAAAAACGGCTCTTTGTAAGCACCCTCGCCGGGGTGTTTCGGGTTGTATTACCAAAACTCTATTAGTAGTGAAGCTCACATTTATTTTACTAACGGTTGCTGCTTTGCATGTTTCTGCCAAAGGAACCTCACAAACAATCACTTTCTCGGGCAAAGAAGTGTCCCTGGAGAAAGTGTTCAAAGTGATCAGGCAACAAACAGACTATGTTGTTTTTTTTGATTACAGCGCCTTGGAAAGCATAACGCCCATTACGCTGGATGTTAAAAATATCCCCCTGAAAGATTTTCTCGATCAGGCGTTGCGAGGCCAGTCTTTAGGATATTACATCAAAAGAAAAACAATCTTTATAACCCGGCTAACGGCCGATGCCAGATCATACGGCCGGCACCTAAGATCATTGGCGTTGGATGATCTTCTACCAGCCACCACCATCCGGGGCATCATTAAAGATGAGATCGGTAAACCCCTCGCTTTTGCCAATGTCACCAATAAGAATACAAATGTTTCTGTTGCTACCGATACCAGCGGCTTCTTCGCCATCGAGGCGAATGCGGGCGATGTGCTGATGATCAGTTTTGTCGGCTATCAACCTGTTGAATATAAAATAACACGCGCTATTGTCGCGTCTCCCAACCTCAATATTACATTGGAACCCTCCAAAGCATCCATGGATGATGTTGTAGTGATAGCCGTTGGTTATGGAACGCTGAATAAAAAAGAAGTGACCAGTGCCATCACGCACCTTTCTTCTAAAGATCTGCTTCAGGTTGCAGGCAATGGCGCGTTGAATTCCATGCGGGGAAAGGTGGCCGGGGTAAGTATTACCAACACGGCGCAAGCCGATCCAAATGCTTCGCCGAATATTCAGATCCGGGGTGTTGCTTCACGCACTGGCGCTACAGGCCCTTTATATGTGATCAATGGCATTCCCGGAGGAAATATTGATAACCTGAATCAAAACGATATTGAATCCATTGATGTGCTGAAAGGTGGAGCTGCCTCTGCTATTTATGGCACTCGTGGCGGTAATGGCGTTATCATTATTACTACAAAAAAAGGCGCCAACCAGCCCAAAGCTTTTTACGAGGGATATGCCAGTATTGACATGCCCACCAATCAAATAAAAGTGCTGAGTCGTGATGAGTTTTTAGCGCACAACAGGGGCGTGGACTATGGCGGCAATACGGATTGGTTCGATGCCGTAAGAAGGGATGTTGGTTCTCAACATAAACATACGTTACAGTTTTCAGGGGGTAATACAAAAACCAATTACATCGTTTCTTTCGACTATCGCGATGCCAAAGGACTTGATCTGCGATCGACAAAAAGAGAATATGGCGCCCGGCTCAATTTAAACCACACTTCAGCCAATAATTTGTATTCGGTGGCGGTGAATATTGCGCCCCGGTATCTCAATACGAATAATGCAAGTTATGGCGCTTTTAGCCAGGGCATTACCCTGAACCCGACTCTCCCTGTTATGGATAGCGCCAACCCAACAAAGTATAATTATATCAATACCGGCTTTTCAGGCGCCTATAACCCGGTAGAGGAACTGAAAACGGTATTAAGCGGAACGGAAGGTAAATATTTAGACTGGAGTGCCTCATTTAAGTTGAACATCCTGAAGAACCTGTATACACAGGTAACATTAGGTGAGCAAACAACTGATTTCTTTGATTTTGGTTTTACACCTTCCTATAATACAGGCGCTATCAATGGAAATGCCGGCAGAAACTCGGCCGGAAGAGACTATAATAAAAGTGATCAAAAAACATTTGAATGGATCGGCCATTATTCATTGGATGTAAAACAGCATTCTTTTAAATTAATGGGTGGCTATTCTTACAACTATTTCAATTATTCCGGCGTAAGCGCCGATAATCAGAATTTTCCATCAGATGTATTAACCTATAATAACCTGGGGACCGGTGTTTATAATTTGTCTATTCCTACCAATGGCGCTTCCGGTGATTTTACCTTTAGACAGGTAGGTACTTATAAGAACGATTCAAAATTGATTGCCTTCTTTGGACGGCTGAACTATGATCTTGGAAAAAAGTATTATCTGTCTGCCAGCCTTCGGCGTGAAGGCTCATCAAAGTTTGGGTTCGAAAATAAATGGGGGAATTTCCCGGCCGTATCTGCCGGCTGGATGATGTCAAAAGAAAAATTCTTCCCGGCACTTTCATGGCTCGATGAGCTGAAGCTGCGGGTTGACTATGGTGAAACCGGTAACCAGGATTTTGGCAGCTATCTTTCATTAGACACATACGGTGGTTATGGATATTATTCGTTTAATGGTACCAATTACCAGGTGTGGGGCCCAAGCCAGAATACCAATTATGATCTAAGATGGGAAAAAGCGCAAAACTTCAATGCTGGTTTAGACTTTGAATTATTCAATCATAAACTAACAGGGAGCCTGAATTATTATGTGCGAACCAATAAAGACCTATTAGGCGATTACAGTGTTCCCGTGCCTCCGAACGTACAGGGAAGCACATATGCCAATGTAGGTACTATGAAAAATTCAGGACTTGAAATTCAATTGAATGGCGCTGCTGTAAGCAATAAACGTTTTACCTGGAGTATTTCCTTCGCCGGCGCTACCAATGATAACAAGTTTGTATCATTTTCAAACGCTATCTACAGGGGAAAAAGTTTTAGCGATGAGGTTTATCTGCCCTCGCCCGGATCTCCCGGTTCGGCCCAGCGTTTACAGGAAGGAAAGCGCATCGGCGGTTTCTTTATGCTGCATGCTGCAGGTGTTGATGATACAGGACGATTACTGGTTTATGATAAAGACGGAAAGGCTATTCCCGGAAACCTGGCCAAGGCAGATGACAAGCAATTTGTAGGGAACGGCCTGCCCAAATTCACCGCAAGTCTGGGTAACACAGTAACCTGGAAAAACCTGGACCTAAGTGTGTTCTTACGTGGCGCGTTTGGTTATGATCTGTTTAATACGGTCGCTTTTTATGCCGGCACACCGGTTACCCAGAGCGGCGCCAATGTATTGACCACCGCATATGGTAGTGGCAAATATGCGGCGCTTACGAATCCTGCAACGTATTCAAGCCTTTCTGATTACTTTTTAGAAAAAGGAAATTTTGTAAAGATCGACAATGTTACCCTGGGTTACAATTTCAAATCGCCCGTCAAATACATCGATGGCGGCAGGTTATACCTGACAGGGAGGAACCTGTATACGTTTACAAAGTTTACAACAGGTGATCCAGAATCTATAAATGTAAACGGACTAACTCCTGGTATCAACGCTTCTTTATCTTACTATCCTTCCGCCATACAGATCGTTGCAGGGGTTCAACTCAAATTTTAACTACCAATCTGAAAAAAAATGACATTCATCCATACATACAAAAGCAAAATAGTAATTAGCTGTTTCCTTATATTATTTGCGGTGGGTTGTACCAAACTCGATGAAACGTTGTATGATCGCATCACCTCACAAAATTTCTTACAAACCAAAGATGATGTGGTCAGGGACTTTTTGCGGTCCTTCGAACATGGATATTGGTCCATACAGGGCGGCGGGTTATTTTATGCACAGGAATTACCTACCGATGAATTGATGACCCCTAACAGGGAAGGGGACTGGTTCGATGGTGGCCTGTATCAGCGCATACATAATCATACCTGGACCTTGCAGGATAATTTTACAAGCAATATGTGGACTGCTTTATTTCAGGGGATCAGCCTGGCAACAAACTCACTGCAAGATATTCAGGCCATCGATCCGGCCAAATTCAATTTGACAGAAGCTGATAAAGCAGATTTTATTGCAGAGCTACGAACCAACAGGGCCTGGTTTAATTTGCGGGCATTTGATCTATACCGAAACATTCCGATCGTTACTAAAATAAAAGGGGAGAGCGTAACACCGCTACAGGCCACACCGCAGGAGATGTTCAATTTTATTGAACAGGAACTGCTGGAAGCGATTCCGGGTTTACCCACCAGGCAATCCCTTGGTCTTTATTCAATCGGCCGGTGGACAAAAGGCGGTGCTGCCGCATTGCTGGCGCGTTTGTATTTGAATGCGAAAGTGTATACAGGCCAGGATAAATATGCAGAATGCGCCGTTGTTTGCCAGGATATCATTAATGGGAAATATGGTAGCTATGCGTTGGAAAGCCGATGGGATGCACCCTTCGATTATAACAATGCACAATCGCCCGAAGTTATTTTCGGTTTTCCATCCACGCTTGCGCAAACGCATTGGCAATATACCGGTGATATGTACTTTTGGATGGCGCCGCACCAGGCGCAAAACTATTTTGGATTTACAAGCTTTGGCAATATGAATACCCGGTTTGCTTTGCAACCTGGAAGAGATGTTGATAGTGTGGAATACACATTCACCCTGGGTAAACCGTTCGTTAAATTTCAAAAGTATGCCGATGACCTGCGCCTGAAAAAATATAAGAACTTAGGTAACAGTAAACGGGAGGGCATGTTTTTGTACGGTTATCTGCCTTATTACAATAACCCGAATCAACTGGTAAAAAGCAACAGAGGTTATACCATTTTTGCCCGTGACCAGGTAGGTTGGTTCAAAGGTCTGCCGCCCGGTCAGGTACCTGCAGATAAGGAATCCAATATGAATCATGCCGATGATAACTCCGGTATCTGGCCGGTAAAATATCCCATCTATCCAACCGGTGATCCAAATACGATCGCCTCATCCTTTGCCGAGATACGATTGGCCGAGGTGTATTATTCTTTGGCAGAATGTAAGTACCGGGCTGGCGATAAAGCTGCAGCTGCCGTATTATTAAATGCAGTGCGGACCCGTAATTATCCGGCGGGATCATCGAGCCTGTACAAAACCGATGGAAGCCAGTTGACCGACCCCGAAATGCTGGATGAGTGGGGACGTGAGTTTTTGGCAGAAGGACGGCGCCGTACCGATCTCATACGTTGGGGCGTGTTCAATACCGGAACCTGGTGGGACAAACAATCGGATGTAGATGATCACACCAAAATTTATCCCATTGGTCAGGCCGTCATGAACCTGTCTCCACAGTTAAATCAAAATGATGGGTATAAATAATTAGGGGGTGGGGGGATATCAGGACAGGGCAGGATGAGGGAAACGAATTATTCGAATAATCTTTGCCATCCTTCTAACGAGAACATTAAATAGGTTTATGATCATACAAAAATTCAAGCTTGCCTGGTTGCTCCTGGTTGCCATTACGCTAAGCGGGCATGCATTTGCCCAGGAAGTTTTCCCCGACGGAACGCCTATCCCGGATTGGTTCAGGCAAAACACACCGACCGACATCAATAAACTGGGTAAGCGTTATCGCATTACAGACTATACCGTGAAAAACGACAGCACGGTCGTTCAAACACAAAAGATACAGGCTGTCATAGACAAAGCCTTTGCAAGCGGCGGGGGAGTGGTCATTATTCCAAAAGGAACATTCCTGAGCGGCTCGCTGTTTTTCAAACAGGGCACACACCTGCACCTGGAAGCAGGCGCCAAACTAAAAGGCAGCGATGACATCAGCAATTTTCCACTGGTTATGACCCGCATGGAGGGACAATCACTCAAATATTTTGCAGCGTTGGTGAATGCTGATGGCCTCGACGGATTCACGATTTCCGGGAAGGGAACCTTAGACGGTAACGGACTTCGGTACTGGAAAGCGTTTTGGCTAAGGAGGGAGTTCAATCCCAACTGTACCAATATGGATGAAATGCGGCCGAGGCTGCTATATGTCTCCAACAGCAAGAACGTTCAGGTTTCGGGAATCACCTGTATGAACTCGCCTTTTTGGACGACGCACTATTATAAATGTGAGAACGTAAAGGTGCTCAACCTGACCATCTCTTCACCGAAAGCGCCCGTAAAAGCGCCGAGTACCGATGCGGTTGATATCGATGGCTGCAAAAACTTCCTGATCAAAAATTGTTATATGTCGGTGAACGACGATGCGGTAGCGCTGAAGGGTGGTAAAGGACCGCTTGCCGACAAGGATGAAAAAAACGGAAGCAACCAGAACATCATCATCGAGGATTGTACTTACGGATTCTGCCACGGAGTACTAACTCTGGGAAGCGAGTCGATCCATAATCGCAACATCATCCTGCGCCGGCTCAAAATAAACAACGCCGAGCGGCTGCTTTGGCTCAAAATGCGTCCTGATACCCCACAGGATTATGAATACGTATTGGTAGAAGACATTGAAGGCACTGATATTGGTAATTTCCTGTTCATTCGCCCCTGGACCCAGTTCTTCGACCTCAAAGGGGAGAAAGCGACAAGGAGTTCCTATAGTCGCAACATCACCATGCGCAATATCAAACTAAACTGTAATAACTTTTTTAACGTCGGTGCTTCAGAAAATCGCGGGAATGTAAATGCTTTCACCTATAAGTTGTCCAACTTCACATTTGAGAACCTGACTATCACAGCGAAGAACAATTTGATAATAGATACATCACTGGTAGAAAATTTTACATTGAAGCAAGTAATCATTAACGGGGAAAAGCGTTTCTAATCTGTAATAAAGTAAAGTAACATAAAAGAGGCTGTTCAACGCGAACAGCCTCTTTTGTTATTTGTATTTAATTATCAAATTATCACATTAGCTAATAGCCATAGAAACAACTGACTCATTGGTGGAGATAAAACCAGACCTGGATCCAATTGTTTATTTTACAGTAACTTGCATTCAATAAAAGGCGTCCCGACTTTTCGGGATGCCTTTTCAACTTAAGCAATATGGAAATTTTGATCATCCTTTTTTTGATTCTGCTCAATGGTATATTTTCCATGAGCGAGATCGCATTAGTGTCTGCCCGAAAATTCAAATTGGAAAGCTCCGCCAGAAAAGGCAATAGCAATGCCCGGAAAGCCTTGGCGTTGGCTAACAATCCAAATACTTTTTTATCTACTGTGCAGATCGGCATTACGCTCATCGGCATTCTTACGGGTATTTTTAGCGGAGAGAAAATTGAAGATGATCTAAGAACTGTAATTGAAAGGGTATATCTTCTGCGTCCCTATTCTCAATCCGTTTCCGTGGCGGTTCTTGTTATTGTTATAACATTTTTCTCCATTGTTTTTGGTGAACTATTACCGAAAAGAATTGGTCTAATGTTTCCTGAAACTATAGCGTCATTGGTCGCCAGACCCATGACAATGATCTCAATCATAACCAAACCCTTTATTTGGTTATTGACCAAAACAAACGATTTGTTCCTCGCCATTTTGGGATTGAAAAATCAGCAGAAAGAATTTGTAAGTGAAGAGGAAATAAAAGCGATGGTGCAGGAAAGCGCTTCAGGTGGCGGCGAAATACAAAAAATTGAGCAAAATATTGTTCACCGGGTATTTGCGTTGGGCGATATAAAAGTAAGCGAACTGATGACACACCGGGGTGATCTGTTGTGTTTTAATATTACAGATGATCTTGATACCATTAAGCAAAGAACACAGATCGAGCCTCATTCTGTTTATCCTGTTTTTAAAAAAAGCCAGGATAACCTGGTAGGCGTGGTATCTGTAAAGGATATTTTTCCAAAGGATTTCAAAAATGCTGAATTTAACCTGGCCAGTTTTTTGAAACAGCCGGTGATGGTGCCTGAAAATACGCCAGTGTATAAAGTGCTGGAAAGATTCAAAGAGAATAAGATGCATTACGCTTTTATTATAGATGAATACGGGTCGGTACAGGGAATGGTGAGCATGGACGATATTATCGATGCCCTGATCGGTGATGTTACTGAATATAATCAGCAGGAATACCAGATTGTAAAGCGTAGCGACAACAGCTGGCTGGCAGACGGTGCCTATCCATTTTTCGAATTTTTAAATTATTTTAATATTCACGATGCAGAACATGCCCAGGGTGATTATAACACCATAGCAGGGCTTATTTTACATGAATTGGGTTACTTACCTAAAACAGCAGAAAGGATAATATGGAAGGAGTTTGAATTTGAAATTATGGATATGGATGGGCCGAAGATTGATAAAGTGCTGATCAATAAAGTGGGCGCCTGATAGTCTGCGATCCCTGCAGAATTAAAAAGCATACCGGCCAAAATCCCTCTGCATACCGCAAAAAATTGCCCCCAAAAGTAAGTTCTGTACAAGTAGGCATTTCTGTACAATTTGGTGAGGCCCGCATCACGTAGTATTGCCGTAAAATTTATTGTTTTTTATGGTAAATAAGGCTTTGTTTACAAGCTTAGGCATTTCCCTCTTCTTATTGACTTTTCATTATGGCAAGGCACAACAGGCAACCGACACCTATCCCAAAATTGCCGGGTATGTTGGTATCCTGCATCCCATCGTTACATTTAGTAAAAATGAAACAGTTACTAATTTTAAAGATTATTACGTGGTTGGTATGCCCACCGGCATTAACATTTGGAAAACTAAAAAAATAGGTTTTTCGGCGGAATTTGTTCCGTTTGTCAGGGCAGATTCTACCGGCAGTAAAATGAATAACTTTCTGTTTCACCCGGGCATCCTGGTAGCGTTAGGTAAAAGCTGGACATTTGCCGGCCGTGCTGCTTTTGAAACCGGCGGCCGTTATGGATTCACGCCTGTTTTGAATAAGATCGTTAAGAAGAACAAAAACAGCGGATACTTTATAGCTATCCCGCTGCCTTTCCGGTTTGGGAATAACCACGATGCAACGTTTACTGTAGGCTTTCAATTCGGAATCGCATTTTAGGGAATTGATCGTTCATCATAAATGTTTCTGTATGAAATGGATTACAAGGGAAAGACCAAAGATCGACCGCATAGCCTGTCCCTGGCTGATCAGGCGGTTTGTTGACCCGGATGCAGTATTCATATACGTGGCTAAAGAAAAGGTTTTTGACGAAGCAGAAAAGCAGCAAGCCATCCCATATGATATACCTGGTGCCGAATATTCTCATTACGGCGAAGAATGTACATTTGATTATATTGTTAAGAAGCATCAGTTAACCGATGCCGCTATTCTTCAAATAGCCTTGATTGTGCGTGGTGCAGATACACACCGTTTTGACCTTGCTCCGCAGGCAGCCGGATTGTGGGCGATCTCAGCGGGTCTGTCTGTTAATTATACAAACGATCATGAGCAATTGGAAACAGGCATGAAAATATATGACGCGCTGTATAGCTGGGCTACCTATGCCAAAGAAGAAATTCATACGTGGAGTAATAAACGATAACCAATGGAAGCTTCCTATAAATTAAAAGACCTGGTCCTGTATTTTTTGAAGCTGGGAACAATAGGTTTCGGCGGCCCCGTAGCCCTGGTTGGTTATATGCACCGCGACCTGGTTGAAAAGCGTAAATGGATTACGGAAGAAGATTATAAAGAAGGACTGGCGCTTGCTCAGTTAGCGCCCGGACCATTGGCAGCGCAATTGTCAATTTATTTAGGATATGTTCATTACCGCATTATAGGCGCAACGTTGGCAGGAATTGCTTTTGTTATTCCTTCTTTTTTAATGGTTTTAGTATTGGGTTATGCTTATGTAAAAGCCGGCGGCCTGCCCTGGATGCAGGCTGTATTCTATGGCATTGGGGCAGCGGTCATTGGTATCATTTCAATAAGTAGTTATAAGCTGTCGAAAAAAAGTCTTGGTAAAGACTGGTTGTTGTGGGGAATTGCCATCGTGTTAGCAGTGGCAACGTTTATAACGGAAAAGGAGATCCTTTGGTTAATATTGACTGCCGGTGTCATTGTATGGTTATACAAATCACCACCCAAATTAAGCAGGTCGGTGAATGTGATCTTTCTTTTCCCTATTTTATTACAGGTAGGTATTATTTGGACGAACGAAAAATTGACTCAAATAGGGTGGTTCTTTTTTAAAGCTGGCGCGTTTGTATTTGGCAGTGGCCTGGCCATTGTACCATTTTTATACGGTGGCGTAGTCAAAGAATATCAATGGTTGAACGAACAGCAGTTTTTAGATGCGGTGGCGGTAGCCATGATCACACCCGGCCCTGTTGTAATTACTGTAGGGTTTATAGGATACCTGGTCGCCGGCGTTCCCGGCGCCTGTGTGGCGGCACTCGCTACTTTTTTGCCCTGTTACCTTTTTACGATCATTCCTGCCCCTTATTTTAAAAAATACGGAAAACACCCAGGCATTAAAGCATTTGTTGATGGGGTAACCGCTGCAGCCATTGGAGCTATTGCCGGCGCGGTTTTAGTATTGGCTAAAAGGCAATTAACGGATGTAATTTCGGTTGCCATCGCCATTGTTACGATCGGGGTATTACTGAAATTTAAAAAGATCCAGGAACCGCTTATTATACTGGTGGCTGCTATCCTTGGACTCGTTTTGAAAACGTGGCTATAAGCTAAAAAGAACTTACTTTCAGGTAATATTAATAGAAGAAATATGAAATTCATTTTTGTTTTAATGATTGCGTCCGTTCTCTTTATTGCCTGTAATCAGTCTGCAGGTTCTGGTGATAAGGAAAATACCACAGATACAACGGCTGCAGGGACAACAAAAAGTAACATCATTGTATGTCCGCCGGGCAGTAAACTGGATGTAGCAAAAATTGAACAGATCACCGGCATGAAGGGTGTTGAAAAGAACGGAGAGTATAAGATCACGGTGCCACAGAACGATCTTAAAATTGTGGTCGATGGTTTTAAAATAATTCCACCTATGGGTTTGGGAAGTTGGGCAGCGTTTACACCCTGTGGAGACAGCGCCATGGTGATGGGCGATATTATCTTAACGGAGACAGATCTAAAACCGGTGCAACAGGAAGTGATCAAACAGGGGTTTGCCATCACCGCAATACATAATCATTTTTTGCGCAACCGGCCGAATGTTATGTATATGCATATTGACAGGTCATCAGATCTTACTACGCTCTCAAATGGTGTAAAAGCGATATTTAACAAGGTAAAAGAAGTAAGAGGAAAAGACCCGAAAGGGGAGAAGGCAGACAGTGTTGTAAGTACGTTGAATATTCCTTTGCTGGATTCCATGATCGGGTATAAAGGTGAATTAAGCAAAGGTGTATACAAGTATACGATCGGCCGCCCAGATGTTCAGCTCATGGAACATGGCATACCGGTAAGCAGCTTTATGGGCTTCAATACCTGGGCAGCCTGGCAGGGTACACCGGAAAAGGCGGCTGTAGCCGGAGATTTTACCATGTTGGAAAATGAAGTAGCGCCCGTTATCAAAGCATTGGTTGAAAATGGTATTGAAGTGGTGGCCGTGCACAATCATATGGTACATGAAGAACCCCGCATTTTCTTTTTGCATTATTGGGGTGTGGCGCCTGCCGCACAACTTGCAAAAGGCTTAAGGGCTGCGTTAGATAAAACGGGTAAAAAAAGCCAGGGGCACTAGTCTGGTTAAAGAGCATTTAATGTATTCATATTAAATTTTCCAAACCAAACGCTGCCAGTTTATCAACGATAGGCAACGTTTTTAATCCGAGTTCTGTTAAACTATACTCTACTCTTGGGGGGATTTCGGGATAAGATTTTTTTGAAATGAACTTATTTTCAACCAGGAAATTCAGTTCCTGTATCAATACTTTTTCACTAATTCCTGGAATCGTTTTTTTTAACTCACCGTATCTTATTATTCTGTCATTTATCTGAAACAGAATTAATAATTTCCATTTGCCTCCTAACATGGCTAATGACCTTCTGACCGGACAGTTTTCATCTGACAGTGAAATGTTTTTTTGATTTTCTTCCATTTGATAATCAATATTTCTAACCTAAAGGTTAGTACTCCACCAACGGGTAAGTACTTGTACAAAGGTACGTGATCACATACCTTCGTGCAAGTAATAACAAATAATAGTCAAACAGAAGAAAAAATGACCCCAAAAGAAGTTGTAGAAGCTTATTCAGTAGCACTCTCAAAAGGAGACATTCCAAAAGCATTTTCGTTTTTTAGTCCGGATGCAAAATGGCATCAGCCGGGAAACAATCAATTTTCAGGTACTAAAAGCGGATTAGACGAAATTGGTAAAATGCTTTCGGACATGATGGTTGCCACGCAAGGCACACTGGTTATTAAACCTGCGGGTGCCATGATGGTTAATGGTAATTTCGTTTCCTGCCCTGTACAGTTTAGTGCGAAAAGTGAAAATAAAAGTGTGGATATGGCAGGGAACGACTTATATGAAGTAGTGAATGGAAAAATAGTTCAGGTATGGCTTTTTTCGGAAGACCAACTTAAAGAAGATGAGTTTTGGGGAAATAAATAATATGTATTATAAAACAATTGCAGTGAAAGGCGCAAATCTCACGCCCACTCAGGCTCAGGTGATGGATGAAGAAGGGACTCCTAATTTGGAAATCGGTTATTCTGAGAACGTTTATTATCTCTTATCTATAATTATAGGTAAATTGAAGGTACTGGCATTTGCAGTTTAATTCTGTTGAAATTAAATATTTTGAGCCGACCGCCAACTGGCGGTCAGCGGCCAGGACAAATCCAGGCTGCGGTTTGTGTAATTAGCTGATGTTATAATGTCGAGCCAAACTAGCATAAAACCCAATGTTAGCTGGCGTTTTATTTCCTTTTTGTTAGATAGTAAATTTGGACACCAGGCACCCATAGTTCCTGCATAATTTTCTTTATTGCTTCGGATTTGTCTAGCCTTATTTCAGAAGTTATTAAAACACTTGCCGGATTTCCTTCACCAATACCACCTACATAATAGAGCAAACTCTTAGGGTTCGTAATAACAACAAAAGTATCCTTAGGTGCGTCAATATAGTTAACGGTGGAATCAGTCACACTCTCCAGTATTCCTATGGTAAATTGATAAACTTCTATTTCGTCTCTTTTGTTAATATGAACAGCTCCACCAGAAGTTGGGTTCTTCCAACCAAAATATTTTGGTGTAAGTTGCAAATTGTAAATCTCGTTTTTTCTTTTTCCAGCTTGTTCGTAAGTGAAAGTTCCAGAGTTCGGACTGGGTAGGTCTGCAAGTTTAAGTCGGGAAAAGTCAAACTTTCTTTTTAAAGTGTCTTCAGTCCGATTGTCAGAATTATTTTGAACAATACTCTGTCCCTTGGTGCTAGTCACAACTACAAGGAAACCTAAACAAAAAAATAGTTTAATCATTTTGACTGTTAATAGTAATAAAGTGTCCAATAAAATACCAGCTAACTTTTTGTTATGCGCAAACTAAAAGTGGCTTTATTTCCTCACCTGTCCAGATATTAA
>CBIHPP010000037.1:0-44953 GCA_966212235.1 uncultured Niastella sp.
ACATTAAGCTTCATCGTTGGCGCTTCGCACCCGACGAAGCTTAGTTGTTGGCTGTCAGGCTTTCTTCCGCATCTCATACAAAGCGGCTCGTTTCCTACTTTCAATTTTGTCAACAGTCAAAGAAGTAATGTCAGACAATTTGTAAACATTTTCTCCTTCGTCAACACCAAGGTTACTTATCGGCTTAAAGTGAAAATGTCTCTCGTCAAAGTCAAGGATGAAACCGTGAGTTAGTGAATCGTCATTGTTCAACTCAATAGTTACAATTTTCCCTTTGTCAAATTTGCTTTTTAAAAGTTCATACTGCCAATTTTCGTCTTTAGAAAGCTTTATATTTTTGACAGTCTGCCTACCAATTTTATTTGCGTTCTTAAAAAGCAATTGATATGACTTTACATAATCGTCCTCTGTCTCGAATGACTCAATGTTTTCAATTTTCTCAACAAGAAGTCCGTCTTCAAGTCCAAATTTAGAAATATGTTGAAGTACAATTAATGTGTCGTTGAAGTCAACAATGTAACCAACATAAAAGTCGTCACCGTCATTATATTTTCTAACTCCAATAACTGTCTTTGTCTTTTTGGAATGAGAAAGTAATTTGTCTAAAATTCGATTTGTCATAATGGCCAACTGAATTTATCATTTTTTGTTAAATATGCTTTGTCTATATCGAGGTCGTTACTAAATGTGTCAATGATAACCTTTACAATTTCCTCTCTATTAATTGTTCCTTTGTTTCGTCTAATGTCAACATAATTTTCTCTTACAAGCTTTTCTGTCAATTGTCTAACTGTTTTAAGTTCAAATTCCTTTGCGAAGAACTTGTTTGCTGTCAACCCCACAGCGATGAAAAATAGCAGACCACCTAACGCTAACTGCCACTTAAAGAAGAACGCAATTAGAGAAGCAACAATGCCGATAAATATTGTCCAATCAAGCCAAGATTTAATATCTAAAATACCAAAGGGAATACCTAATTCAATCTGAAGTTCTTTAATCTTTTGTCTACGTTGATTCTTTGGAAAAATGTCTTGTAGTTTAGTGTCTGGCGATATTGAGTTTTTTTCTATGAGTTGTGTCGATGCAATGGCATTACGAACTTTATAAAATGCCTGTTGTGTTGTACAGTCGTTAGAATTGTCACCTTGAACTTTGCTTGCAATTATGTCGCACAAATCGCCAAATGTTTTAACGGTATAAAAAGTAGTCTTTTCAAACTTCAAGCCGAACGACTTTTCAAGTTTAAACACTACGTCAAAGATGTCTTCATCTTCGTAGTTGTCAAGTTTCGTTATGTCGTTTAGGACTGTCATTGCATTGCTACCAACGGACAGGGCTTTATGCAGGTTAGGAATTAGAATTCCGTATGCCCGTGACCGCTGCTGATTGAAATTATGTTGATGAAGTTAAATACAAAAGTTGATAGATATTCGTCTGATGGAACTGAAGCTGGGATTTGCAATTAGCTGATGTTACAATGTCAAGCCCAACTTGCATAAAACCCAATGTTGGGCGTTCGTTTATGTCAGTCCTATAGTTTTATACCATAATAGTGCATTCTCACAGTCTGGGTCAATACCGCTTGTTTTGTCTTTACAAAAAGGAAGCCATTGCCAATCTTCTCCACCAACACAACCCAATTTTGTCCAGTTTCTAAGAAGGTCATAAAATGAATTTGCCATAATAAAGCCGTGCCCTTCTCCATCGTCATGGCTTAGATAAACAATCTTTCCATAATTATCAGGTGTCAAGTCAATAGAGATATAATCGCCATTACCAACTTCTTGGAAAACAAATTTGTTGTGCCAAACCTTGTCATATTCATTTTCAATATCTGGAAATACTTCTTTAATCCAACCGTCCTTACTTTCATTGAACTGTAATATGAAGTCAATGCCCCAATGTAACTCACCACAAAAAATTTGTCGTAGTTGGTCTGGCACCGGAAAATTGTCAGGTAAAAACCATTTGAATTCGCAGTGAGAAGAAACTGTCAATAAGATATTTCTAAAATCATTAGGTAACCTATAACTCAGCTTGTTTTCTATTTCGAGAATGTCTGCCTCGTTCGCAGGATTTTCAAAAATTAACTTTCTGTTGTCTCCGCCTAACTTGTCAATGGTTATGAGATATTTTTCTAAAAGCTCTTTCATGATTTAGGGTTCGATTAAATGACGCCCAACGCATAAATATATGCCGTTCATCGGCTTTGGTCTAAAAAAATCAGCATTGATAATCAAAGCATTAGTATTCGCCTTTCTCATTGTTACGGCGTAAATACAAAATAAATATTATTACCATTCAATCTTGCCGCTACGCCACAAATCATCCAAAGGACTCTCAATACTAATGAGTGCCTTCTTACTGACGTGCAGATAGCGCTCGGTAGTTTTAATGTTAAAATGGCCTAACAAATCCTTGATGTATCTGATATCTGTTCCTTTTTCAAGTAAATGTGTGGCAAAACTATGTCTGAGCGAATGTACACCGACTTCTTTTTTTATTCCCGCTTTGTCTTTTGCTGTTTGGAATATTTTTTGAATTGTCTAGGATATATGGTTCCTGTTTGTTCCGATTCAAATAGATATTCTTTGGGCTGGGGTCTATAACTTTTTATATAAGACCCCAATATATCCAACAGAACAGGACTTAGGTTTACATATCTGTCTTTTTTTCCTTTCGCATTTTCCACAAATATCTGCATCCGGCCACTATCTATATGCTTTATTTTTAGCGCTGCTATTTCACTTACTCTTAACCCCGCGCTGTATGCTGTAAACAACATGGCTTTATGTTTCAAATTGTTTAATGCATTAAATAACCTGGCCAATTCATCTTCACTTAATATTTTGGGTAATATCAATTGTTTTTTGGGCCTTGGTATTTCCCAGAAAAACTTTTCTCTCTTTAAAACATTTTCATAATAAAACTTCATTGCGTTAATTCGGCTATGTAATGTATTCTCTTTTAATCCCAGTTTTTCATAGCAATAAACTAGGTATCGTTTAAGCATGTCTGGTGTCAGTTTATCTGCAGACATATTTTTGATGACAGTTAGTAATTCATACCGGTAATCCTTCTTATCAATACATTCAATGCCTGATTTTTATCAAAATATAACCCTATACATTTCCTGTTCCTGTGAAAAAGTGGTTTTATTACAACCGTATCCATATTCCTGGTTTTTAGCTTTTGGATGACAATACATGTTCAACACACAGCTTCGCCATATCAGTCACAGCATGGCAACTAATCAAAACCTATGGAATACTACAAGAGCGCATAGATGTTAACCTAACGATCTCCTGACTCCGAGATTACTAAATATTGAAGGAATATCCTAAGGCGTTTTCTCATTTTTTTATTCGTTACGTGAAATTGGAGGCTCGGTTGTGCAAATTGGTGGCTCCGTTTGTTCATTTTACCTCAAGGTTGAATGAATATCACCGGTCATTAAGCGAATTTGAGGGCCGGTTGGGCAAATTGAGAGCCCCATATGGTGATTTTCACCCCAGGTTGTGTGTTTTGAGTGGCAACTTCGCAAGTTTGACCCGCTTGTTGCTTGTTTTAAGTGACTACATCGCTGTTTTACACTGTAAGTTTAGAACTTAGGCCATTTGCAGGCTATTATTCAGCGACTTATGAATGGGTTTTGTAAATTCCTTACAACTTTTTCTAATTTTTTTAAACTTTTCGCGATTCTTTGAAGCTTTTCTGATTTCCTTTAAGGTTTTTGGGATTCCTTTAAACTTTTCTGGTTTCTTGTAGGGTTTTCTATATTTTTTACAACTTTTCTGAATTCCTTTAAGGTTTTGGTGATTCTTTTAAACTTTTCGCGATTCTTTGAAGCTTTTCTGATTTCCTTTAAAGTTTTGACGATTCCCTTACGCTTTTAAGATTTCCTGGATGTTTTCGATGATTCTTGTAACGCTTTCTGATTCCCTGGAAGGTTTTTTCTTTCCCTGTAAGGGATCATGATTTCCCGGAAGGAAACGTCTTTTCCTGGAAGGGTTTGCTTTAAAAGGCAAAAAGTATAAGGAAAGAAAGGTTGAGAGGAATAATAGAAGGGGTTGGGACCCAAATGATTACGGCAATAAAAAAAGGCTGGGCGCCGCAAAGTGCCCATCCTTATGAATAGTAATTCGTTGAGCCTGTGGTCTCAACGATTACCCAATTCGGATGTAAAACGGGTTAAAAAGGGAGCTGGTAGCTATAAATAATATGACGGGGAATGTTTCCACGCCGTTGTATGGAGGTTATAAATGTTGATAAGTTGCGGGTAGGCGATCCTTTTTCAAAGACTATTAGATCACCTTAATTCTGATCTTCTTCCACCTCACCTTAATGCCTCCGCCTGAATGTATCTGCAAGGCAATAAATCCTTCGCCCTGGCCCATTTTTTCATCTTTCAGGTAAACCATCTGGTGGCCATTCAGCCAGGTAGTTACTTCGTCATTGACCACTTTAATTTTATATGTATTCCATTCACCCGTTTTCAACCAGCGCTCGTCTTCGGGCTTCGGTTGAATTAGCCAGCCCCGGCCATACGATTCGTAAATACCACCAGTATGCCCATTCAACGGAGCTACTTCTGCCTGCCAGCCGCTGATTTTTACGCCTTCAATACCGGAGCGAAAAAATACCCCACTGTTTCCGTTAGCTTCCTGTTTGAATTGTAACGTGAGTTCGAAGTTCTTATACTTTTCATTGGTGCTCAAATAGCCGTACTCCTTGTCCGGACCGCTTTCACACACCAGTTCTCCTTTGTTTACATACCATTTTTCGGTACCGTGCACCATCCACCCGGTGAGGTCTTTCCCATTGAAAAGGGACATGCTTTTTTGAGCCGCCAGGTTGAAGGTCAGCAGGAGAATCCCGGAAAAGAGCAGTAATTGTTTCATGTGTAATTGTTGGTTGGCAGTTGAAAGATTAACAAGGTAACAAGGATGAATACTTTGTTGATTTAAATTACTAACTTATTAGCAGTTTACCTTAATTTATCACCTTATCAATCAAACTGCATGTCGCGTTTTTATGTAGATCCTGATATTTCCAGGGCCAAAACACTGACTACTGATTTTTATACGGACCCTGCGGTTTTTGAAGGGGCCAAAGAGAAACTGTTTTCCGGCAGCTGGCAATTTATTGGTGATAGGGGTATGGTACATGAACCGGGTCGTTGCTATCCTTTTACCCTGCTTGACAATTACCTCGATGAGCCTCTGCTGCTGACTTGCGATTCCCAAAATAACATTCATTGCGTTAGTAATGTATGTACGCATAGGGGTACCCTTGTTATCAAGGAACCCTGTAAGACGGTAAATCTCCGATGCCGTTATCATGGCCGGCAATTTGGCCTCGATGGTCATTTTATTTCCATGCCTGAGTTTAAAGAAGTAAAAGACTTTCCATCGCCTGATGATAATCTCACCCGGTTGCCGCTTTTTCAATGGGGGCCGCTGTTATTTGTCTCGCTGCAACACAGGGTGGCGCCTCAACTTTATTTACAGGAAATGATGGCCAGGGTAGGGTGGTTGCCCATGGAGGAATTTGTTTTTCGGCCTGAATTGTCGAAAGATTATATGGTGCAAGCGCACTGGGCATTGTATTGTGAAAATTACCTGGAAGGGTTTCATATTCCGTTTGTGCATGCCGGTTTAAATGCGGTGCTCGACTTTGGCAATTATGTTACCGAATTGTTCCCATACAGCAACCTGCAACTGGGCATTGCCAAAGATGGCGAAGATGTTTTTGAACTGCCTGCTTCTTCACCTGATTTTGGTAAACCCGTAGCTGCTTATTATTTTTTCGTTTTTCCCAATATGATGTTCAACTTTTATCCCTGGGGATTAAGCATCAACATCGTAAAACCGGTTACGCAACAGCAATGTAAAGTGTCGTTTTTGACGTACGTGTGGAAGGAGGAATTGTTTAACCGGGGAGCCGGTTCCGATCTGAACCAGGTAGAAATGGAAGATGAAGAAGTTGTTGAAGCCGTTCAGAAAGGTATACGATCGCGGTTTTACCAGCATGGCCGGTATTCGGTAACCAGGGAACAGGGGACGCATCACTTCCATAGGATCATATCTCAGATGATGAAAGAGGATTGCTGATTTGGGGATTTCTGGATTTTGAGATTTATAAATAAGCTAAGCATAATAAAATCCCGAAATCTCAATATCTCAAAATCAGAAATTGAATGTGCGAACAACGTTATTTACCACTCACCTCCACTATGATCTCAAAACCCCCAGATAAAAAATCAATCGGCTTCAAGGCCGCAACAGCCGTTGTCGTAGGCAGCATCATCGGTTCCGGCATATTTATGAAGCCGGCTGTTATGGCAGCACAGGTGGGCTCACCCGTATGGCTCACGGTGGTATGGATTGTTGCAGGCATTTTTTCCTTGTTTGGGGCATTGATCTTTGCCGAGGTGGGAAGTATGTTTCCTCAATCAGGCGGACTCTATGTTTACTTACGCCACATGTACGGTAATTTTGTTGCTTTCTTATATGGCTGGGCAGGCTTCACCGTTATTAATACAGCTTCCGTAGCTGCCATTTCCTTCGTTTGTGCGCAATATGCCAATTACTTTGCCCACTTCCCGCGGTTCGATGCTGCTATTGAAAAGTCTGTCGTATGGCATCTTCCATTCTTAGGGAATTTGTATCCGTTAGATAATTTCGGCGTAAAATTAATGGCAATAGCGCTGGTGCTGGGACTTACCCTGGTAAATTATATCAGCGTGCGTGCCGGCAGTCAATTGCAACTGGTTTCTACCGTTTTAAAGGTCATTGTTGTTACCTTACTGGTGGCCGGTATTTTTTACTCGGGTAATGGAACTACGGCTAATTTTGTAAATCCATCTTCACATCCGCTACAGGGCTGGAGTTTAACCAGTGGACTGGTCGCCGCATTAACCGGCGCTTTTATGTCGTACGACGGCTGGATCAATATTACTTTTCTCGGCGGTGAGATCCGCCATCCGCAAAAAAACATGTTTCGTAGCCTGGTGACTGGTGTATTTGTTTGTATAGTGGTGTACCTGCTGGTGAACCAGGCCTATTTATACGTATTGCCGATTGATAAAATGGCGACATCGCCCTTAGTGGCTTCCGATGCTATTGCCGTAGCACTGGGGGAAACCAGCGGCGCTATCGTGGCGGCTTTGATCGTTATTTGCACGTTTGGCGCCATCAATGGCAATACCATGGCTATTTCGCGGGTAACTTATGCAATGGCTAAGGATGGATTGTTTATTCCCTGGACCGCTAAAGAACATCCCCGTTTTCGTACGCCGGGTAATGCCTTATGGCTGCATGGCATATGGGCTACTGTTCTTATCATCAGCGGCTCGTTCGATATGCTGGCAGATATGTTCACGTTTGTTACCTGGGCCGCGTATTTAATGGGGGCCATCGGGATCATTGTATTGCGAAAAAGAATGCCCGATCAACCGCGTCCATACCGAGTATGGGGCTATCCGGTAGTGCCCTGGCTGTTTATTGCTTTTGCCTCTTTTTACCTGGTAAGTACCATCTGGAATGATGTGAACAATTATATCAATGGCCGGGTGCCCATTATCAATTCATTGTTAGGGTTATCGGTTACGGCGCTGGGAATACCAGTGTATTTGTATTATAGGAGGAAGAAGTTGACTGGGGAGTTGAAAAGTTGATAAGGTTGACAAGTTGATAAAGGGAAATCCTTTATCATCTTTATCACCTTTATTAACGCTATCAACTTGTTAACCTTAAGCTATCGTCAATTGTCTGATCAAATCTTCATGCTGAGGATAGGCCGCCGCCAGTACTGCCCGATTGGCCAGTTCAAAATCAACAAAATCAAATCCGGGTGAAACCGTACAACCAACCAGGGAATAATCACCACCGGGCGCCAGCCTGGCTGCAAACCAGTTGCCGGCAATAATAACACATTGAAACGATTCGTTGTTGTCGGGGTCGCATCCGAGCCGGTGTTCTATCAGGCGGCCCTGTTGATCGATCTCATAAACGATCAATGGATCTCCATAATAGAAATGCCATATTTCATCGCTTTTGATCTTGTGGAATGCCGAGAACTGGTGCTGTTGCAATAAAAAATAGATGCTGGTACAAAAGGAGCGGTCACCTGTAAATGAGGAGGGCAATGCCGACAAAGGCGCCGAAACCGGGGAACGGTATATTTCTCTGAACGCGCCGCCTTCAATATGGGTTGTCAATTGTAACCGGTTGATCCAGTACTCCGCTGTTCGTGTACTCATACTTAAATGCTTAACGCTTAACGCATAATGCTTAACGCTTTGGCAATAAAGTCTAAAAGTCGGGAGATTGCGTTCGGCGTTCAGCGTTTAGCGTTCTGCGGTATTTTTATTGTTCTATTGTAACCTGCTTATCCTGGCGCGGGCCCCAGTACCAAAAGCGTAAAGAGTCCTTCATGCGGGTAGTATCTGCCGGTGTACCGGGTACAGAAATAACAATTTTGAAGTGGGTACTGTCAACTTCTTCCATATTCACCCGTGGCTTTAACTTGTTATACATGCTCAGGGCTGTAGCCCTCAACTTCGTTGTCTGCAATATGAATTTATACGTCTTTGAAGGACCGGTAGCTACTGGTGTGGTTGCGGGTACTGGCAGCTGGTTTGTCCGGACTACATTGCCGGAATCGGCCCCATTGGCTATAATCTGGCTGTCCTTCCTGATCACATTTTCCAGCGCTTTCTTGGGGTCGTTAATATTTTGCAGATATGTCGATGTTCGTCCCTGTGAGGTATCTTCTTCCGTGTTGACAACTGTCGTTACGGTATTTGTTTCTGTTTTTACTTTTGAGGAGAATAAACTGTAGCCACCCCAAAGTATAATGCCTATTCCAATTACCCCGCCAATGCCGATAGCTGCGCGGCGGAAAGATTTATTGCGTGATTCATTGGGATCATCATCAAAAACCGATCTCCTTTTGGGCATTTCATTGTCGCGCTCGAGCGGTGCGATCGGTGGGGGTGATTCCAGGCGTTGTACAACCGGCAGGCCGGGTGTAAACTCATAAACGCCCTCTTTGTTTTTATGTAAAGTGCCTATGCCTTCGATGTGAAAGGGCTTGCCAATATTGAGCATCAGCTTGCCATCCGCTACAAACGTATCCAGGTCCGATTCTGCCAGGGGCTTGATCTTACCGGTATGTTTGCGAATAAAATCGATGAGTTCATCATCCGGGCGGGCGATGTTCTTTTGTGCAAAATGGATGTGTTCTACCACATCGCGGGAGCTTCTATCCCCAATACTCTCAACGTCTACCACATCATCAAGGTAAAAGCTTCCTATACCTGGTAAGTTTAATACCCTGTGCTGGTAAAAATACTGCGCTACTAATACAGAAATTTTCAAGAGATTAAGGATTTTTGGCGTAAGTTAATCATTATTTGCCTGTACCACAATACAGTTGGGGTGAAGTTATTATTTTTGCCGGAGGTTTTATTCGTTTGTGGATTAATTTATTACGTATGCTTACCGAATCAGAAAAGCGGTTTTTGGAGTACTGGGAAACGAATCGTTTGCGCGAAAAAAAGGTAAATAAACAACTGTTATTAGGCCTTCCGATCGGGTTGTTGTTTGCAATTCCCGTTTTAATTTTATTATTTTCCGGTAAATTCTGGTACCAGCGGGCTAATATGGAGGCGAACAGCCAAAGTAGCCCGGTCGTACTAATGATTGCTGTAATATGTATTGCGGTGTTTGTTGCTATTTTTTACAAACGGCATCAATGGGACCAGCGGGAACAGCAATATCTTGAGCTGAAGGCAAAGGAGCAAATGGAGGAGAAGGATAATCAGCAATAGGTAATGTGCATTTACTCCGCGCCGCGGCGGGGTGGGGGTAAGCAGCTATCATCTTTATACCATTGTCTTTTAGGTGGGTAATATCAACAAATCAATTTCTAATGAGAAATCTTGTTTTGGGTTTTTTGTGCCTTATTCTTTTTTATAGTTGTAAGAAAGAGTCTGGTTGTGGATACAGCGATCAAAATATTGTGGCTCCTGTAAGCGAACAACAGGCTGTAAAAGCTTTTCTCGATTCCAATAGTGTTTATTCCGCTACCAAAGATGCCGCTGGTTTTTATTATGAAGTCTTTAAAGATGGAGATGGTAATAGTCCCAATCTATGTTCCCAGGTAGAATTGTCTTATACCGGTAAACTCACCAGTGGAGCTACATTTGAACAGGCAAGCACTGCCTTTACCCTGGGTTCTACCATTGAAGGGTTTAGAAAAGGGCTTCCCATCATTAAAAAGGGCGGTCACATCAAATTATATATTCCGCCCTCGCTGGCATATGGCTCCAAAGAGATCAAAGACAGCGGTGGCAAAGTGATCATACCTGCCAATTCCATACTGATATTTGATATTTCGCTGACTACGTTTTATTAGTGGAAAGCCCAAAGGCTGAAAGCATATACTGCGTCACGATGTACTCGGTCGCGGAAAGGCGCCCATAACTCAAAAACTAACGAACGTTCGAACTAACGAACTAAAGAATTACATTTGCCCCAAAACCTATAGTCTTTGCCACACGAAGCCATTTCTGTTTTCGATATTTTTAAAATTGGCGTAGGTCCATCCAGTTCCCATACTTTAGGCCCCTGGCGGGCTGCGCAGTTATTTTTACAATCGCTCGAACAAAAGCATCAACTTTTACAGGTACAATCACTGCATGTGCTGTTATATGGATCGCTTGCCAAAACCGGCAAGGGGCATGGTACCGATTTGGCGGTATTAATGGGCTTAAGTGGTGAAGACCCGGTTACCTGTGCAGTTGAATTACTCGATGAAAAAGTGATGCGTATCCGCAACTCCAAAAAGCTGTTGCTGCATGGTAAGTTTGAAATTGACTTCGATCCGCAGGAGAATATTGAGTTTTTGTTTACCGAATCCCTGCCATACCATCCCAACGCCTTAACGTTTATGATCACCCTCGTCAATGGCGAGCAGTATGCCGCCACCTATTACTCGGTAGGCGGAGGGTTTGTACAACAGGAAAATAACGATAAGGCTTCAGCAGATGCGGTGCAGTTGCCTTTCCCGGTCAATACCGCTGATGACCTGTTGCACTGGTGCCGCAAAACAGGTTTGCACATCAGTGAGGTGGTGATGGAAAATGAAAGCAGCTGGCGTAGTGAAGAAGCCACCCGCAAAGGTTTATTGCAAATATGGCAGGTGATGAAAGAATGCATGTATCGCGGTTGTCATAGTTGGGGTATGCTCCCCGGCGGGTTACAGGTAAAACGCAGGGCCGCTGACCTTAATAAAAAGCTGTTACAGGACAAGCCATATGAGGATTATGATTCATGGATAAAAGCCATCCGGGCCGGTGGCAGCGATTTTAAATACATTCTTGACTGGGTGAGTTGTTTTGCGCTGGCCATCAATGAAGAAAATGCTTCATTTGGCCGGGTAGTTACCGCGCCCACCAATGGGGCGGCCGGGGTAATACCTGCAGTATTACATTATTTTGTCGTTTTCTGCGATGGATATAACGATGAAAAGATCATGCAGTTCATGCTGACCGCTTCTGAAACAGGGAGCATATTTAAAAAAGGCGCTACCATCTCTGCTGCTATGGGCGGTTGCCAGGCCGAAATAGGCGTATCCTCTGCCATGGCGGCTGCGGGCATTACCGAAGTGCTGGGTGGCAGTCAACGGCAATCCCTGATGGCTGCTGAAATTGCGATGGAGCATCACCTGGGATTGACCTGTGATCCAATTGGCGGACTGGTTCAGATCCCCTGCATTGAAAGAAATACCATGGGTGCTATTAAAGCGATAACTGCCTCTCAACTGGCATTGCAAAGCACACCCGATTTTGCCAAAGTATCGCTCGATGCTGTTATAAAAACCATGTGGGACACAGCCATTGATATGAGCCATAAATACAAGGAAACTGCCGAAGGCGGACTGGCCGTGAATATACCGTTGAGTTTGCCTGAATGCTAAGAAAGTTGTAGGTAATAAGTTATAAGGTTTAAGTAAAATACAAAACACTACTGTATTTACTTATCACTTACCACTTAATACTTTCAATGGCTCTATACCTTTGCCAGTTGCCAGTTACTTACTCCCGTTGCTTAACTACTCTTACCCTTAGTAAAAAATATTTATTGGCACTTATTAAAACCTCCTAGTCCTTTGAAACGCAGGCTGGGAGCGGCACTGCACGCTTATTATTCATCGTTATATAGCAGGAATAAATAAAGTAACTGGTATCATATTTGATATTCTTTTAATGCTTTTTTTATGGTACTTATTCACCTTGTTTGATTCCGGAAAAAGGAAAAAGTAAGCGTGTATTCCGTTTTCCTCAGTTGGGAATGAATAATGCCTGCCGATCCGTAATTATGAAAACCAATTCAATAACAATCCATTGAGAAACCTATGCGCACTAACATGAAAACTGTGCTGTTTGCAGCCCTTACCTGTGCCTTATTTGTAACTGCCTGTCAGAAAGAAGAATCTGCCAACCTGCAAGAAAACAATACACAGGTTGTTGAGCCTGCAGCCAAAGGAGCTGTTTTAGCAGATGTAGCTGCCCTGAGAAGGATACCCGTTTTAGTTGTAAGTGATGGATCGCCCACTGCTCGTAAAAGAAGAACCAACACACCAACACCTCCTCCTCCTACAGATACGACCACAACGCCACCGCCGCCAACTGATACTGTTATTACGGTACCGCCGCCAACTACCACCATTCCAACAAGCTGTAGTTTGATCATGCCTCCGGTTGGTAATCAGGGTTATGAAGGTTCGTGTGTGGCATGGGCCACTGCTTATGCAGCCCGCTCGTGCAAACAATATTATGCCACCAATGCTTTTTCGTATAGTTATTCAAGTAATATTTTTAGTCCTGAATATGTTTTCAACCAAATAAAGTTAAGTACAAGTTGTGGTGCATCCGCAATGACGGATGCCATGGACCTGTTGGTGAAACAGGGTGTTTGTACCTGGCAAAGCATGCCTTACAGTGCTGCGAACGGCTGCTCATTACTACCAACTACGGCCCTAACAAGCGAGGCCTCTGGTTATAAAATATCTTCGTATGCACGCGTATATCCCAACGATCAGGTAACTATCAAAACAATGATCGCTTCGAAAAAAGCGATACCGTTTACCTGCAATACCGATTATAATTTTAAAAATTATACAGCAGGTACCGTGTGGACTACCTACTCAGGATTTTCGGGATCGCATGCCATGGTAATATGTGGCTATGATGATGCAAAACATGCTTACAAGGTAATGAACAGCTGGGGCGCCACCTGGGGTGATGCAGGATATCTCTGGATCGATTATAACCTGCTGCCGGTTATTTCGTATGAAGCTTATGTAATGAATTAACAACAAGTGCATTCAACCAATAAAAAATCCCGTCTCGGCTAAGCCGAGACGGGATTTCAGTTTTTGAAACTGTTTAAGAAGCTGTTTATTTATTGTGCTTTGGTAATATCTTACCCGACATTACTTTGCTACCAGTGAATAAACGGTAAATCAATGTAGGATGTGTTCCTGCCGGTACATGGTACTGAATTGTTTGCCATGTTCCTGCCTGCATATATCCTTTATCGATCACTGCGAGGCGGGCGCCTACGATGTTGTAAATAGCCAGTTCAACCCTGCCCGATACGGCTGTTTTGAATCGGAAGTTAACGACCGATCCGTAAGGATTGGGGAATACCGAAAGCTGCATATTGCCTGTGGTGGTGATATTGTTGTCACCGGCAACAGTAGTAGCCGAACGGCCGGTTATGCCGTTAACAACAGTTGAGCTTTTACCCCATCCTGCCAGTAATGCACACTCGTCGAATCCACGGTTGATTGCATCCACTGCATTATTTACATCTGCTGCTGAAATGCCTGAAACGGTTTGTCCGCCAAGGTACCTGTTTGCCAGGTCGTACAATCCCTGAACGGTAGCCGTTCCGTTCGTTTGCAGGTATTGCACCACATTTGAAGGCAATGTAAAGGTATCTACCTTTGCAACTGCTACACCGCTTCCACAGCTTGTTTGTTTCGATGTAAAGAGCGAATCGCTCATGATGGCCATTCCCGGCAGACCGCCGCTTCCCTGCATGTTAAAGAACAATACCATGGTTTGTGACAACAGGTTGTTCTTTATTTTACCATACTGGTTTTGTTTGGTTTCGAGCGGAACGTTCGACCATGTGCCTGTTTTGCTGTAAGTAGCATATCCTTTCAGGGCAGCCGGTGTACCACCACCTGGTAACAGCTTGAAAATGTTATCGCTGGTAATATCACTCAGGAACAGGGTGAAGAATTTACCGGTCGATTTCAAACCAAAGTAAACTGAATCACCTGCCTGGGCATCAACTGCTGCCGTCATCTTTTGTTTTGCTGTAGATGAACCTCCGTTCGGAGTACAGCCATTCCCACCTGTGTTGCCGTAGAAGCCCTGCGTATAAGTACAGGCAATGAGACAGCAGTTCACTGTAATGGTTTGGCTTGTTGATTCAACATTACCACAGGCGTCGGTTGCGGTCCATCTGCGTATGTGTTTATACGGACAGCTGGCGCCTTCGATCCAGGTGGCAGAATCTATCTTCAGTGTACCGCAATTGTCGCTGAATACAGCAGTACCAAATACAGGATTAACGGTGCAGGCAACGGTGGCGTCGGCTGGTTTAAACACAATCACCGGTTTGGTGTTGTCGTTTACCATAATCACCTGTGTTAAGGTGGGGCTTACATTACCGCATTTATCGGTTGCATACCATTTACGGGTTATTGTGAAATGGTTTACACAGGTGCTGTCGCTGGTAACCTGGCTGTAAGTCATAACCGGGTTGGCGTCGCAATTGTCGGTAGCCGTAATAGTTGGCTTGGCAGGCACATCTTTGGCGCATGCATAGCTACCATTGGGCGCTGAACCGCTCAGCCCAGGCGCCGTGTTGTCTTTCACGCGGATCACCTGCGATACTGAATCTTTATTACCACACGCATCGGTAAATATCCATTTGCGGGTGATGGTGCTGTCGCAGGCTTTGCCTGAGCCAATGGCCGAGAATACCGGTTGAATATTACCACTGCAATTGTCGTTGGCAGTTGGCGTTGGAACAGCCGGTATCTGGCTTACACATTGTACCGATATATCCTTTTCGAAGTTGGCGGTGATAACCGGTTTGGTGTTATCTTTCACATGAATCACCTGCGATACTGAATCTTTATTACCACACGCATCGGTAAATACCCATTTGCGGGTGATGGTGCTGTCGCAGGCGCTACCAGAGCCAATGGCCGAGAATACCGGTTGAATATTACCGCTACAATTGTCGTTGGCGGTTGGTGTTGGTGCAGCCGGTATCTGGCTTACGCATTGTACCGATATGTCCTTTTCGAAGTTGGCTGTGATTACGGGTTTGATGTTATCGTTCACCGTAATGGTTTGCGAAGCCGATATTGTATTTCCACACGAATCGGTGGCTTTCCATGTACGAACGATAGCAAATTTGTTTACACAGGTGCTGTCCTGTTTTACCTGGCTAAAGTTCAGTCTAACCAGTCCGCAATTATCCGATGCCGTTACATTGGCCGGCGCAGGCACATTCGAGGCGCATGCTACGGTTGTATTGGCGGGCACACCCGATAATGAAGGCGCTGTTACATCTTCTATCACAATAACCTTGTGGCAGGTATCGTGCAACAAACCACTGGGTGAAGTCAACATCACGAACAGGGTATCAATTCCACACTTTGTACCTGCTTTTACAGTAACAGAAGATTGATTAGTGGCGCCCGGGATGGTGCTGCCCACGGTTGATTTTAGAACCCATTTGTAGGAGCCGATCAGTCCGTTGGGATCGGCTGGTCCGTTGTATACATTGGATGAACCCGGACATACCGGTGAAGGCCCGCTCACATCGCAAGGCATTTGAGATGCTGCTACCAGTATGTTTATCGTATCTTTTCCCGTACAACCGGTTTCGGTATTATTTACAGTTACAATAAACTGGAAGTTGCCGGCGCCTGGCGCTGTAAATACGGGATTGGCAATAGTGGTACTGCTTAAACCCGTTGCCGGCGACCAGCTATATGTATACGCACCCGTACCACCCGAAGCTACCGCATTTAACTGCGAAGTGTTCGATATAGCCAGATCGATGTGATCGGGCGTGGCGGTTGCATTTACATTTATTTTGGTAATGGTAACCAGGTTGCCCGGCGCTGTATTCGAATTCAGCCAGGCGGTGTCTTTTAAACCATGTCCATTGGTAACAATCAACCGCAACGTAAACGTTCCGGCAGTGAAGCTACCCGATGATGGTTGTACGGTTATATTTTTTAGTGTGGGGTTAACAATAACAGCATTGGTAGTATTGGTAACAAAGTTCCATGCGTATGTAATACCAATGGTATCGCCGCTAGCGGTTGCCGAGTAGTTAAGCGATGTTACATCGGCACATGCTTTAGTGGGGCCGGTAACATCTACCTCAGGCGGTGCAGATACCGCTGCTGTTTTCAACGACCTGTCCTGGTTACCGATGCTGATCACTTCTCCATCTACGATCCATTCTTTCAGCCGCATATGGTAGGGCGAACCACTGATGCCAGTAGCCGAAAATGGCTCACCGTTGGCAGGGTCAATGCCCCAGTCTTCAACGCTGGCTATATGACCGCCCCAGGATAAAACAACTGTTTCCTTCAATGCTTTGAACGTAACGTTCATTACCGTTTCGTCCTGGGCTGCGTTTAAATCGCCATTCGAAACATAGGTCATGGCGGTTATATCGGCATTGTAACCGGTAATTACCTTTTCTGCCCCAGGCAACGCATTAAAGCTTGCGGTTGGCATTCCCGCTACCGGCGAACCGGCGCTCGACGGCGGAGGGATGGGGTAGGTGTCTGTGGTGGTGAAATAAGCCTCTGAAAAACCAGCAATATCCAGTTTAGGATTTACTGTTTCGGCAGCGTGCCCGAAAAGAGCATGGGGGTCCAGTCGCTGAAAATGCGTAAGGTAATCAAGCGCCTGTTTGCCGCCATGTTTAACATCATACGCAATTACGAGCGTGTATGTTTGGTTTACGGTGAGGCCTTTTAATATCGCGCGGTAAGGAACAGAATGTCCTTCGCGAAAGTGTGCTGAATTTTCATTCAGGTTGCCGTTCACCCATTTTACCGGGCTTAATGGCGATGTGCTTTTGTCGTTAGAACCCTGGTCGAGGTTGGCCGAGATGTTCTGTGCTTTTACAGGTAATGGCCGAAATAAGGCAAGCAAGGCTACCACTATTGCATATGGCAGATAGTATGCCCTGGTTTTGTGCCACCACCTTTTTTTAATGTGTAAACCTGGTGTACTCATAAATTGTTTTTTTGAAAGTTTCCAAAAGGAATTCCTAAATGCTTTTCGCTCTGCAAAACCTGCATTACAGCCGTACTAATGATATTTCCGCTGAGGCTATAAAACGGGTAATAACATCAATAAACCTGCAATGAGGTGTTCACAGAAACATGCTGCAGCTCTTCGCATTGGGTCCTTTCCTGTTCAATTATGAGCGGCCTTTTATAAATTATGCTGATGGATTTTAATCATTTATTCATAAAAGGTATTGGGCCGGTCAAGTACAGGTTAGGCAAAAAAAGCCCTGCTGCGAATTACACGCAGAATAATAGAGTAAAAGAGATGGTTTTTCAGTAAATGCTGATAGCGGAATCCCATTTCATGCTGATATGAGTAATGAAATGGATGGAAATTCACCAGGATATGGGCGAGCGTTTCGCAATAAAATTGACCATGCAGTTGAAATGTTTCAATCGCAAAAATAAAGATGTCCTTCACAGACGCCTGGCTACAGGTGTTCCATGTCGTGACCATCGCTACCAGCAAAACCTTTTGATGGTATAAGGGTGGAAAATAATAAACAGTTTATCCGGTACACAACGGATACTGCTCAGGGGGAAACCATGATTAACATTGGGGTGATCAATAGAGGGGACGGGCTTAGGGTGTTTAGTTCAACAGGGCACAAGGTTATATTAAAATTTTATTAATAGCAAATTTATTATAATATGTTTACCGGAATTTGACATATGTTAATACGGGTTAGTCTAACCCCCAACCTCCGCCAGCTGACGGACGGGGGTGTGGCCGGGGGCTAATTCATCTGCGGATTCACATCAATCTGGTTAACGTCCATGTCGCTATAGTCGTGTAATACTTTATACAACGTGTCTCTTTCAACCGGTTTTCTTTTAGCCTGTTTTATCAGGGTTACCAGTTGTGCGGTGGTCATAGCGGGGTTTTGCTCTTCAGAACCGGCCATGGAGTATATTTTAGTAGAATCGTCGATGGTGCCGTCGATATCATTTACGCCAAACGACAGGGTAAGCTGTGCATTATGGCGACCCAGCATAGGCCAGTAAGCTTTGAGGTGCTGGAAATTGTCCATGTACAAACGGGCAATGGCATACATGCGCATATCTTCTATAACAGTAGACTCCGGCACATTGCTCATGTCGTTTTGTTTATTGCGGAATTTAAGCGGAATGAACGTATTAAACCCACCTGTTTTGTCCTGCAACTGGCGCAGCCGCTCCATATGATCAACCCGGTGGCGGTATTCTTCAATATGACCGTATAACATGGTGGCATTGGTATGCATACCGAGCTGGTGGGCGGTTTCATGAATTTTCAGCCAGCCGTTGGCATCTACTTTATCGGCACAGATCTTTTCACGCACCTCAGGATGAAAGATCTCCGCACCGCCGCCTGGTAAGGAGTCCAGTCCAGCCTCGTGCAGGTGTTTCATCCCATCTTCCACACTCATTTTGGCTTTGCGGAACATGTAATCCAGCTCAACGGGGGTAAAACCTTTTATGTGTAATTCGGGCCGGTGCGCTTTTATTTTGCGTAACAGGTCGGCAAAAAACTCGAGGGTCAGTTTGGGATGAACGCCACCAACAATATGTACTTCCGTTACTGGTTTGCCATCATATCCTTTTACGATGTCAAGCATCTGGTCCGTGGTCAGTTCCCAGCCTTCTTCCCGATGCGCATACAGCCGCGAATAAGAACAGAATGAACAGGCAAATACACAAACGTTGGTAGGTTCTATATGAAAATTACGATTGAAATAAGTGGTATCTCCATGCAGGCGTTCGCGTACGAAATTAGCCAGTGCGCCTGCAAAGGGCAGGCTTGCTTTTTCGAATAATAACAGGCCGTCTTCGGGGGTAATGCGTTGCTTGTTGACTATCTTTTCTGCAATGGTGCGAAGGGCCGGGTCCTGTTCTGCTGCTATAACCTGCTGAATGTTAGTACTCATTTGATAGGGATTTTTACTTCCGTTGTAATGTGGAACAAATAAACGGACACAAAGTTAAGGGAAAGTGATTGGGTTGAAAAGGTGATAAAGCTGATAGAGTTGATAAAGGAATGAAGAAAGGTTGAAAGGTTGACAAGTTAACATGTTGACAGGATAACTGGCCTGGGTCCAACGAGTATCAGGTAACCTGTAGCTATCGGGAGGTAACTTACTCCCCCTTTAGGGGGCTTGGGGGGTTACCCAAGCGCCCCGGCAATAGTCCCACACATTAAACAGGCAATGGTACCGCCTACCAATGCTTTTACACCCAGTTCGGTTAAGTTGCGGCGCTGGTTGGGCGCCAGCTGGCTGATACCCCCGATCTGGATACCAATGGATGCAAAGTTGGCAAAGCCGCACAAGGCATAGGTAGCTATCAATAATGATTTTGGGTCCTGGATGGCATGCCTGGCTTTCATATCACCCAATGCTATATAAGCTACAAATTCATTCAGAATGGTTTTTAAACCCAACAACTGGCCAATGGAGATCATATCCACTTTATTTACCCCGATCAACCAGGCTACGGGGGCAAAAACATACCCCAGGATCATTTGCAGGGACAATTCTTTATAAGCACCACCGGTAGCTATTGCAATTTGAGCGTTCAAATGGGTAATATTACCTACCCAGCCCATCAGTTCATTGACCACCCACATGATGGCGGTGAAAACGATGAGCATGGCGCCTACATTCACTGCCAGCTTCAACCCATCGGTGGTACCCAATGATAAGGCATCGAGAAAATTATCGCCCAGTTTTTCTTTGGGAACTGTGAGGTCTTTTGAAATAAGATGATCGTCTGTTTGCGGAAATAATATTTTTGAACATACGATGGCTGCCGGTGCGCTCATGATAGATTGACTGAGCATGTGCAACGCATAGAAATGTTGCTGATCAATATCTGTACCGCCCAAAAAGCCGACATACGCAGCCAGTACACTACCGGCCGTATTGGCCATACCGCCAATCATAATACACAGGATCTCTGACCGCGTCATTTTTTCGAGGTAAGGACGGATCATCAACGGCGCTTCTGTTTGCCCTAAAAAGATATTAGCGGCGGTAGACAAACTTTCGGCCCCGGATATTTTGAGTTTGTTGAGCAAATAGGCAAATACATATACTACGATCTGCAGTACGCCGAGGTAATAGAGTATGGACGACAGGGCTGCAAAGAAAATGATATTGGGTAATACCTGTATGGCAAAAACGTAGGCCCAGTTTTTACTGGGATCGGCCAGGTTGCCAAACAAAAACTCCGTTCCTTTATGGCTTACATTGATCAATGAAACGAAAACATCTGATACCGATTGCAGAATAATCTTAAAAATATCAGGTGGACACACTTTGCTATATACGGCTGCTGTTATGATAACGCAGGATAGCAGAATAGACCATTTCATCAGTTCTCCATGCGTTTTTCCAACCCGGAATATGATCGCCAGTACAACGATGGAGCTGATAAATATGGATAGGCCCGACCATGTATTAAAAATGCGCGGCGCTAATATCAATCCAACAACAAAGACTAGTTGCCACGCCAATACCAGGGCAATGCTGCGGCCATCCCAGGTAAGGGGCTTGCTTTTATTTTGAAGTTGTTTGTATTTATTGAAGATGGTATAAATAAGGATCGCTCCAAACGCCAGCCAGAACACCGGCTGGCCAAAAGCTGTGGTATGCAGCACGCCCATGGCAAACATGACCTGTGCAAAAATACCCATTCCCACCAGTTTCCAGTTGATGGCACGCCTGTTATTGCTGAGCGCAAAACAAACCATTATAAGAAAGGACATACCTAATGCGCCACGGAGAATGTTTTCAAGTACAGGGGTCATCATGTTTTTTTGGTGTGTATTTTCGGGTATTAAATTTATAATGGTCCGTGTTTATTCCGCTTCGGCAGAATATACGCGAACCATGGCCAGCAAAAAGGGTATGAAAAGCAATATAACGGATAAATTTTAATTGACAATAAACAAAAACAGGGCTGCACGCCGCAAGCTACAGGTAAAAACAAAGTTTTACATGCAGGGCCGGGGCTCAGCGTGTCGCGTTATGAAAAAAAGCGATCCGCCGCGGTGGATCGCTTTTGACAAAGTTTCAAATACGGGTTATTTATTTTCTTTTTACCCTGAATACCCCATTTATGGGTAAGACAATTTTTTTTGTAAAGCTGTCTATCAGACTGTCAGAGAAATTGCCGCCTACATAACCACCGGGTGCGCCGAATTCCGTGATGTTGATGTTTATTTTGGAGTTATGCCGTTGCACAAAAGTTTTCGAGTTGGGCGTAATAATGGAAAAAGTTTGTGGGATAATAGTTCCGACACCTGTTGGCTCATATCTTATCCATACATCATCAGACAGTTTGGTGTTGGCTTTTCTTCTGGCCTCAAAAACATCCAGATATGGCGGAGTACCGGAATACCAGGCAAAAGTATCTGCCGGCAACACATAACTGACGGGTGTGCCATCCAGTATGTAATTGAAGAATTCATTAACGGTATTGCCACAAGCGCTTACCTGTCCGGCATTGGCCGTTCTGGATGCTATCGTAATATTAGTAGCGGGGCCCGTTTGATTTTTATCCAGGTCATACGCCTGAAAAACAGCAATGAATGGGGCGTTGCTGCAACGGTTAAAGGTATAGCTAAAGCTCCCGTTTGTTACCGTGGCTTTATGCTGCGTTCCCTCTACCATAATATCTACAAAACCATTGGTAACGGCTGAAGCATTACAGTTTATAACGGTACCGGATAAAGTCATGCGGGTAGCTTCTGCAGCGTTCATTGAAATGGTACCCAGGTCGGCATTTGCAGGGAAAGGTCCAATATTTTGGCTGTATATAAGTGTTTTACAGTTGTTATACACTTTTATTTTTAGCGATTTTCCTAATGGTATTTTCCCGGTTATTAAACCAGTTGTATCTGTGTATCCATAGCCAAAAGATGAAATGGAATCGGTGATCTCCGTTATCACTACCTGAGCAGGATAAACGGCATCTCCATTGTCATCTTTTAACAATGCTTTAAAATCAACCAGATCATATGGGTAATCGCAGTTCCAGAATGAGAAATGACTTACTGTGCCTACATAATTAGTTCCCTGTTTAGTGGCAGTGCCTTCTTCTTTCCATAAACCGGTGGTTTCATTAAAGCTCCACAAGGGAATAATAGCTGGCGCCTGCGCCTGTAAAGCGGTTGGAACAGGGAAGGTGAGGGTAGCAGTTTTACCCGGCGCCAACTGTAACTTCTCGCCACCAGCGCCGGTTAATTCTACTGCCATCATACCAAAAGATTGTAAACCGGTTTCCGCATTAGCGGTATTGATACCACGCAGCGTACCCGGCATAATTTCATTGAAGTTGGAAGCAGTTGGGTTTAAAAAGAACGTGCTTACTGAAACGGTGCCGGTATAAGCGCTGTTACCTGCTGTATTTACAAAACTGTTACCGGTAAATACAATGCTGCCACCACCCGATACGGTAATATTACCACCACTGCCTCCACTAACTGTGCCAGACACTGTTTTTTTGATAAGTTGCAGGGAAACGTAGTTAACCACGCCTGCATTTACTATAATGGTACGGCTGCCCTGGAAGAAACCGTCTTTTTCAATCTTTATAAAACCGGCATTTTTATCAAGACTTACATTGCTGATCTTGAAACTACCGTTCATATCTGTCGTGGTGGATGCGGTACCGGCTTTAACAACCGCGCCGTTCACCGGCTGGTTGTTATCATCTAATACACGACCTGAAATACCGGCCGTAACATATTCAATTGGTTTACTTGTATCATCCGGTGCGTCATTATTCGATTTTTGACAGCTAATGATAATTAGCAGAGCCGTTACAACGGCTGAAAATCCAAAGGAAAGAATTGATTTCATGGGCTTCGGGCGGTTAATTTTTCAACTGGGGCGAAAGATAAACAAAATTGATCATAGATAAAATAGATGAATACCCAGCCAACAAAAAAGCGACCCGGCGGCGGGTCGCTTTTAAAAAGGTATTGAAAACCAATTATCTTCTTACTCTGAAAACCCCGTTGGTGGAACTAGGGGCGGAGAAACTATCTACCCCGTTGCCGGTCAAAGTACCACTGATATAACCTCCGGAGGCCGGACCAAATTCGGTTATGTTTAAATTGATGGTTCCCTGTTTCGAGTACACTTTATTAGTGTTTGTAAAAATGTTCAAATAATTAACCGGTACGGTTCCGGTACCAGTGGCCGTGAATGATAAGGAAACCTGTTCACCGTTATTAGGGCTCCGCCTGGCATATATGGTATATTGGTTGTTACCACTACCAACAAGGCCAAGAGAATCTGTGGGCGGAACATAGCTGACGGTGGTGCCGTTCATGGTATAATTTAAAAACTGGCTACTCGAAATGCCACAGGCAATCAGCTGCCCGGCGTTTACGGTCCCTGAATTCACCGCAACATTGGTAGCAGTGCCATTCTGGTTGCCCGTAATATCATAGGCGGTGATAGCGGCGGTAGTGGGTGTGCCGCTGCAACGGCTTATGGTTATGCTAAAACTACCGTTGGTAACAGCAGCGCGATTGTGAATGCTGTCAATGGAAATATCAACAAAGCCATTGGTTACAGGAGTTGAGTTACAGTTTACAACGGTGCCGGATACCGTAACCTGTGAAGATGACGACACGTTTACGGTAATGACGCCCATGTCGATATTTGAGGTAAACGGACCAATATCCTGGGAATGGATAACCTGATTACATCTGCCGTATATTTTTAAATGAATTGTTTTATTGACGGGTACTTTACCGCTCACCATACCAGTGGTATCGGTATATCCATACCCGACCGATGAAAACGAATCGGTGCTGATCTTCATGATTACCTGTGCCGGATATAATGCATTCCCGTTCTGATCTTTGATCACTGCTTTAAAATCTACCACTCTGCCCAATGGATAATCACAATTCCAGAACGAGAAATGGCCTACCGTGCCCACATAATTTGTTCCCTGTTTGGTGGCGGTGCCTTCTTCTTTCCATAAACCGGTGGTATCATTAAAGCTCCATAAGGGAATCGTTAGTGGCGCCTTTGCCTGTAATGCGGTTGGTATGGGAAAAGTAAGAGTAGCCGTTTTGCCGGATGCGAGTTGTAGCTTTTCGCCACCGGCGCCGTTTAATTCTACCGCCATCATGCCAAATGATTGCAATGCAGTTTCTTCGTTAGACATGGTGATGCCACGCAATGTACCAGGCATAATGTCATTGAAATTGGCCGCTGCCGGGTTAATGAAGAATGTACTTACCGATACGGTACCGGTATAAGCGGCGTTCACTGTATTTACAAAGCTGTTACCGGTAAACACAATGCTGCCACCGCCCGATACGGTGATATTTCCACCTGTGCTGCCACTAACTGTGCCAGACACTGTTTTTTTAATAAGTTGGAGAGAGAGGTAGTTAACCACCCCTTTATTTACGACGATGGTACGGCTGCCCTGGAAGAAACCATCTTTTTCTACTTTCACCAGACCGGCATCTTTATTAAGGCTTACATTGTTGATCTTGAAATAACCGTTGAGATCTGTAGTAGTGGAAGTGGTGCCGGCTTTAACGACTGCACCATTCACAGGCTGGTTGTTATCATCTAATACACGACCCGAAATACTGGCTGTAACATATTCGATGGGTGGTGGGTTTTGATCATCAGGATCATCGGGTAGATCACTATTTGTTTTCTGACAGCTGATAGTAATAAGCAGGGCTAGAAGTATAGCCGAAAATGCAATGGTAAGGGTTGATTTCATGGCTGAAGGCTATTAATTGGTTAACGTACCCTAAGGTAAATAAACTTACGCAGATGGGAACGTGATGGTTGGGACCACCAAAAAAATGTCCCGTCCCGGGCTCAACCGGGACGGGACGCTATTGTACAATTTGCAAGCAGATGAACCACTTACATATGCGCTTTGATCATTTTAACCAGTTTGCTCCTGGGGTAAACGCCTACCGTTCTATCTACCACTTTCCCGTTTTTTATGAAAAGAATGGTAGGGATGGAGGTAATGCCATATTTGCCGCAAACGTTCGGATTATTGTCAACGTCCAGCTTGCCTATGTTTACCTTACCGCTATATTCTTTGGCCAGATCTTCCACTACCGGACCCATTGTGCGGCAGGGGCCACACCAGGTAGCCCAAAAATCGACCAGGGTTAATTTATCGGAAGAAAGCACCTTGTTCTGAAAGTTGGCATCGGTAAATTCTATAGTTCCGCCTTTACTATCATTGATAACGGCTATTCTATTTTCAGGAGTTGCATTGTTTACCGGCTGATAATCAGCTGAAATAAACAGGGCAATGATTGGTAATAAAAACGAAAACAAAAAGGGTGATTTCATGTACGTATTTTAATGAGTTTCTGATTCGGCTTGTAAGATATATAAAGTTATGTACATGTACGAGTGAGAAGCAGGTAGTAATAATGTTAAAATAAAAGCGGTCCGCCATGGCAGACCGCTTTTGATAAAATCCTTTGAAAGCAATTCTACAACATATGCTGTTCTATCTTTTTTACGAAGTTGCTTTTAGGTTGTGCGCCTACCAGCTTATCTACCACTTTGCCCCCTTTAATAAAAAGGATAGCAGGGATAGAAGTAACACCATAGTTTATAGATAACTGTGGATTATGGTCAACGTTTACTTTTCCTACGTTTATTTTACCGTCGTACTCTTTCGATAATTCTTCAATTACCGGCCCGATTGCGCGGCAAGGACCACACCACTCAGCCCAAAAATCAACCACTGTTAATTTATCTGAATCGAGGACCTTGTCCTGAAAGTTTGTGTCTGTGAGTTCTAAAGCCATATATGTATATTTTAGTGTGTAAAGTTTATAAATAATTCCTTAAACGTTTTCCAAAGTTTCAAACTTTAAAAAGTATTATAGTATTGTCGAATTCTATGCCATTCCATGTTTTCATCAATCCTGTCAGGTTTCTTTCTATTCCTGCTGTTGAAATGCATTGAGCAGCCAGCTTTTATGCCTGTTATGCCGTGACAACCTGTACATCCAATTCGGGGCGGCTTTGTAAAAAAAGCGCCATTTCGTCATTCATTTCAAATCCCTTCTCAACGCTCTGCAAACTTACCCGGCACTGGGTCTTTGTATCTTTCACATTGAATTTCAGGATCGAACTCCCCGGGAAGGTTTTCAGGTTCTTTTCGAAGAAATGCAACATTTCTTCATTGATGAACCTGGCTTCAATATTTATAATAACCTGTTTTGTTAGATTTTGTTTAATGCTCTCCAATAAACTGATCTTTTCTATCTTGAACTCATACTCCACCTTGTTGAACCGGGGTTTGAACTGCCCGGTTATAAAGAGGTTCTTCCCTTTTTCGAGGTAATTGGTAAAACGCATATAGTCATCACTCCAAAGCATAAACTCGCTTTTGCCGCTGTAATCTTCTATCCAAAAAGAACCAAACTGGCGGCCGGTGCGGGTAACCCGGTGCTGGGCGTCTGTCACCAATCCGGCGAGGCGGAAACTTCGGCCAGGATTAGGTTGCAGGGCCAGCGTTTCTTTTATTTCATTGAACTCGGCCATGGTGGTTATGCCGTAATGCTTTATCTCGAACCGGAAATGGTCGAGCGGGTGACCGCTCAGGAACATACCGGTTACTTCTTTTTCATAATTCAATAGATCGGTCAATGACCAGTGCTCGCACGGTGGAATCTTTGGCGGTTGTATGTCCATGACCGCAGGCAGGTCGCCAAACAGGGTATTGCTGGCATGCGTGGTTTGCGCCTGGTAAATATTCCCGAACCGAACGATCTTTTCCAGCCCTGAACTGGTATCGTTCTGGGGGGTAAAGAAGTACTGGGCCCGGTGCAGATCGGGAAAACAATCGAACCCGCCGGCATATACCAGGCTTTCCAGCGTTTTCTTGTTCACTGTACGCTGGTTAACGCGTTTGATCATATCGTAGATCGACACATAGGGGCCGTTCTTCTCACGTTCTTCAATAATACTTTCTACGGCAGCTTCACCCACACCTTTTAAACCACCCAATCCAAAACGGATGTGCCCTTTTTTATTGACCGAGAACCCTTTTTTCGATTCATTTACATCTGGTCCAAAACAATCTATTCCCATCCGTTTACACTCTTCCATAAAGAAGGTGATCTTTTCTATGTTACCGGCGTTGTTCAGCACCGCCGCCATGTATTCAGAAGGGTAGTGTGCTTTGAGATATGCTGTCTGGTATGCAACATAGGCATAACAGGTAGAGTGCGATTTGTTGAAGGCGTATTGGGCGAATGCTTCCCAGTCGGTCCAGATCTTTTCCAGTTTATCGGCAGGGTGGCCTTTCTCCGTGGCGCCTTTCACGAACTGGGCTTTCATTTTATCAAGCACCGACTTTTGCTTTTTACCCATCGCCTTACGCAGTACGTCGGCATCTCCTTTACTAAAACCGGCCAGCTTTTGCGCCAGCAACATCACCTGCTCCTGGTAAACGGTGATCCCGTAAGACTCCTTCAGGTATTCTTCCATTTCAGGAAGATCATAGGAGATGACCTCACGTCCGTGTTTACGGTCAATAAAGTTGGGAATGTAAGCGAGCGGGCCCGGCCGGTACAATGCGTTCATCGCAATGAGATCGGCAAACTGGTCAGCCTTCAGGTCGCGCAGGTATTTTTGCATACCCGGACTTTCAAACTGGAACGTACCGATGGTTTCGGCCTTCTGGTACAGTTCGAAGGTTTTGGCATCGTCGAGCGGTATGGTGTCTATATCAACCACAACACCATGATTTTCCTTGATCATCCGCAGGGCGTTCTTGATGATGGTAAGGGTTTTTAAACCCAGGAAGTCCATCTTGATTACACCGGCGTCTTCAATGATATTACCTTCAAACTGGGTAACCCATAAGCTGGAGTCCTTGGCGGTACAAACCGGTATCAGGTTGGTAAGATCGGTAGGGGCAATGATGATACCCGCCGCGTGGATACCTGTATTTCGAACGGAACCTTCCAGCCTTTCTGCTTCGTGCAGCACCGTAGCGGTAAGACCCTGCCCATTGTATATTTCGCGCAGCTTTTTTATAATTTCAATTTCATCGGGCCCAATGCCTTCTTTTTCTTCCAGCGATTTTTCGCCGTCTTTAGAAGTTAACGGGGCATGTAGACAACGGCCCAGTTCAATACCCGGTTTTTCAGGTACCATTTTGGCCATGGCATTCGATTCTACCAGGGGAAGGTCCAGTACCCGGGCAACGTCCTTGATACTGCTTTTGGCAGCCATGGTACCGTAGGTAATGATCTGCGCCACCTGGTTCTTGCCATATTTATCTACTACGTAATCGATCACCTTTTGCCGGCCTTCATCGTCGAAGTCCGTATCAATATCCGGCATCGACTTACGGTCGGGGTTCAGAAAACGCTCAAACAGCAGGTTGTACTTAATGGGGTCTATGTTGGTAATGCCGGTACAAAAGGCCACCACACTACCCGCTGCCGATCCACGGCCAGGGCCTATAAATACGCCCCTTTCGCGTCCGACTTTAATAAAGTCACTCACGATGAGGAAGTAACCCGCAAAACCCATGGTCCTGATGGTGAACAACTCAAAATCGAGGCGTTCCTGTATCTCGGGTGTAATATCGCCATAACGCATTTTGGCGCCTTCGTGTGTAAGGTGTTTTAGAAATTCCCACTGGTTCAGGTTGTTGTCTTCATGCACCTGGAATTCTTTCGGTAACGGGAAGGCCGGCAGCAGAATGTCTTTTTTCAGGTTCAGCACTTCAACCCGGTCAACGATTATATTGGTGTTATCGATGCTCTCGGGAATATCGCTGAACAGCTTCTTCATTTCATCCTGTGTCTTGAAGTAGAACTGATCGTTCGGAAATTTAAACCGGCGGTCCTTTACATTGGTATCGTCGTTCACAAAGTCATCGTAACCCGGCGTGGCTTTCTTTTCTCCTGTGTTAATACACAGCAAAATGTCGTGGGCGTTGTAATCGTCCTGGTCGGTATAATGGCTGTCGTTGGTAGCGATAACCGGCACATTATATTTTTTGGCAAACTTCAGCAAGGTTTGGTTGATGATCTCCTGTTCCTTGATATTATGCCGTTGTATTTCTATAAAATAATCTTCGCCAAACATATCGAGCCACCACTTGAATTCCTGCTCGGCTTTTTCTTCGCCATCTTTCAGAATGGTTTGCGGCACATAGGCGCCGATACAGCAGGTGGTAGCAATAAGTCCTTCGCGGTATTTTTCAATAAGGCCTTTATCAACGCGGGGGTACTTGCTGTACATACCCTCTATAAAACCAAGGCTGGTTAATTTGACCAGGTTCTGATAACCGATCTTGTTTTTTGCCAGCAGTACCTGGTGAAAACGTTGGTCTTTCACTTCTTTGGAGAATACTCTGCGGTGCCTGTCTTCCACCACATAAAACTCACAGCCCACAATGGGTTTTACTTTCAGGCTGCCATCGTCATTTTTGTGTTTATAGGCTTCGGCTACAAATTCAAAAGCGCCAAACATATTACCGTGGTCGGTAATGGCAACGGCGGGCATATTGTCCTTGACGGCCTTTTTATACAATGCCTGGATCGACGCCGCTCCATCGAGCAACGAAAACTGGGTATGTACATGTAAATGAGAAAATTTACACATGAATTAGTTCTATAGTTTATTTGTTTTTTTGTTGATACCTGGCTGTATCATGGATACTGGATGTGCGGATCTTTCTTTGTATACTTAATCGGTTCATTTACAATAGGAAACTCCTCTTATAAAACACGAAATTGTGGTATAAAGTTCTTTAATCAAAAGCGAACGGAATAATTTTCTATCCACAGCTTCTGAATAAATAATTATGACTGAATGCTGAAGGCTCAACGCTCAACGCCGAACGCTGAAAGCCAAAAAACAAAGGCCTAAGAGACAAGGCACAAGGTACAAGGACAACGCTCAAGGTAGCAGGTACAGGCCGAATGTCTGGTACCGCGTTAAGCGTTTTGCGTTCTGCGTTAAGCTTTTCGCATTGGGCCAACTGCCTGAATTGGAAAGTGTTACAAATTATATGGCATTACTGGCAATGTATTTGCTATTTTTGAAGCCTTGCTAGAAATGCTATGACCTTAATATCATGACCAAACAGGTCATGCTTAGGTTACGGCAGGTGGAGAAAGCAAACTAAAATTCCAGGCCTGTGAAGTATCTGATTATTATTATATCCGTCCTGTTGGCGCATTCCTTTCCGGCAGCAGCGCATTACCCGTTTTACCCAGCCAGGGTGGCGGTTGATACGGTTGTTACCCCGGTGGGCGATCCTGAATTTATTGAAGGCATATTTGCCGGAGGTTCGGGATCAGATGATGAAATGAACCAGGATGGCAACGCCAAAAAGAAAGGGACCGCTAAAACCTCCAAAAGCACTTCCACCACTTCCGTCGCTAAAACAAAACGAGTTACCAGTCCCACCCAAAAGCTGGCCGCACTTACACCCAGTGAAGAGAACATGATCTCGGATCTGCCGCGGAAAAAAAATCTCAAAGCCATAGGTATTGAACTGAGTGCACCTTTGCAGTTTAAATATGCCATTTTACTGGATGTACCTGTGGAGATGATCAACGATAATAAATTGTTGGAACTGATCGAAAGCTGGTATGGGACCAAATATAAATTCGGAGGAGATAGCCGCGATGGGGTTGATTGCAGTGGATTTACCCGGGCTTTTATGCTCTCGTATGAAGATATTACCCTTCCGAGGCGATCGGAAGATCAATACCTGAAAAGCACCAGAGTTAAAAAGAAGAAATTACGACAGGGCGACCTGGTATTCTTTAAAACCCGTGGCGCCAAAGGCGGTATCTCACATGTGGGCGTTTACCTTTGCAATAATAAGTTTGTACATGCTGCTACCAGCAGTGGCGTAATGATCAGCGATCTCGATGAAGATTACTATAAAGCCAGGTATGTCAGCGGCGGAAGAGTTATGCAGCCATCGACAAAGTAACAACCGTTCCTTCGTGACGCTGGTTATAGATATTGATATTTCCACCCATGCTGCGGGCGGCTGCTACCACATCAGAAAAACCATGCGATACGGTGCTATAAAAATGCGTTCCATTATTGCGCACACGGATCTGGATCCCTGCAGGTTCCTTTACCGCTTCGATACGAATACATATGCTTTCCGAGCTGCAGATGGCAGTGTTTAACAGGTTACCTACTATAAAAGCCAATACCTGCTCATTGGCCTGCAGCTGAAATGAATCGTCTACATCGTTAATAATAAAACTTTTTTGGTGTACTGCCAGCGGAATAAAACTGTTCATCAGCTGATCTACGAGTTGGTGAAGTGATACGGCTGTTGAAGTACTGGTTTGTGTAATGGCGGGTGAGGCGTTGGGGGTGAATGACAAGCTTTTCATAACTGGAACTTTAATTGTGAGCAAATTTGAAACAGCATTCAAAGGGATACGAACAGCGTTCACAGGGGTACGAACTAAAAACGGACATTGGAGCTACATTCTGCTATTTTCAATCAGGTTCCGGATCTGCTATTTTTTCGGTGCTTACGATCTGCTATTACTTCAGGGACTTGAGCAAGGACTCCTGCATTCTTTAATGCTGTATCAAAGTAACGACATAAAAGAGGCGAACGCATCACGCAATCGATTGTTCTCGGTGAAAATATACTAAAGCATGAAATCACACTAAAGGTTTCTATGTAAAAACACACTGTTTGTAATAAGTAATGATTACAGCTTTTTTGTGTTTTAAAAGGCGGTGCGACACTTAACAACGTGTAATTGACAATTAATGTTAATTATATGTAAATACAGGTGAATTTGAATGTATGGGCTTGCTCCTTTTGTATAGTGGCAATTAAGTGACTTGTTAATTGAACATTTATTTCTTACGAAAACGTTTTCGTATAAGGGAAATTTTATTAGCCAGTAGTGGTGTACATGTTTAACGAGTCGTTTATTTTTTACGAAAACGTTTTCGTACGGATTCCCATACCGGTAATACATCAGGAGATAATTTGAGAAACAAAACACCGGTTACAAAAAGCAAAACAAATACACTGCTGCGCAGGAAGATCCAACCTATTCCCTGGTAGGCGTTGAAAAGGAAATAGCAAATAATGAAACAAACGCCGCCTAATAATATTGAGTATGCTGTTTTTGCCGAAAAAGGCTGCATGTTGAATTTCTTCAATAAGAAAAAATACCGGAAGCTATTATACACTGTAAAAGTGATCAGGTTGGCAATGGCAGTTCCTACCGCGCCGTATTTTGTGGTCAGCATATAACTCAATGTCATTGTAAGGGCCAGTAATATAATACCACTTACAAATTCCACTTTCCAATAAATACTTGTGCCAATGATCTGTGCATTTACACCGGTGCCCATATCGATTATTTTGGTGAACCCGATGAATAAAAAAATGGTCCTTGCATCGAGGTATCCTTTCTTTAAATGAAAGGTGAGCACGCCGTCGGTAAAATTGAGCCATATCAATGAAAATATGGCCACCGCAAATATCAACTGGTTAATGCTGCTGCGTTGGTAAATGCGATTGATCTTCCCATGATCTTTGTCTTTCCATGCCTGTGCCAAAGCGGGAAGGGCTGCTGCTACAATAGCTCTTTGCGGTGCGTATACCAGGCTCGACATATTTTGGGCCAGCGTGTAAACGCCAACAGAGGCCATTCCGTTCTTTACCACAGCGCCTATTACCAGGGTATCAAATACCTGGGCAATATTGTATACCAGGCTGCCGCTCCAGATGAAGAGAGCGACGCCTATTATTTTTTTATAGAATTTCCGGGTGACCCGGCTTATGGTAAAAGTAAAATGCAGCTGGCGTGTACTGATTAAATAAGTCAGCAGCACCAACGCAATGGCTATATAGGTAAACGCATATATTTTGATGAACAGGTCAAAGTCTTTAATGACGCCCATGAACGTAAGCACAATAAGTATGGTGGCCAACAGGCGGAACATGATTTCCTTCAGGAAATTGGTAAGCACCGATTTGCGCAGCTGCCAGGCCCATGCTTCCAGGATGGAGTATATGGAAAGACCAAAGCCAAAGGGGAAAAGCCAGTAATAATAGGCAATTACCTCCGGGGAGTTTGCCGAATATTTCCTGATCACAAAATCTTTAAATACGACTCCGCTGATCATTACAAAAATAAAAGCTGTAATACTTATCACCAGTGATATGGTTACCATATCATTTTTCTTCGGCGGCAGATTGTCGTTATAATAAGGGAAGAATTTATAGATGTAAAAGATAATGCCCACATTGGAGAATGAGAACATTATATTACCAAAGGCTACAAATGCGCCGCCTACAAGTCCGTATTCTGCTTCGGCAAATCCTTTTGTATACAGGTAGGTATTTAAAAAACCCAGCGCCAGTCCTATATACACGATAATGGAAGAAACAATACTTTGCCGCCGTATGCTCATTAAGTTATAAGTTCTAAGTTTTAAGTTCTAAGTTCACTGGAATGCTTAACGCGAAACGCATAACGCTTAACGCAAAGCCAGCGTTCGGCATTTAGCGTTCTGCGTTCGGCATTTTCTTCACATTGATATAAAAGTTCTTGTCAACACTAAAGTTGCTGGTATTGGCATTGCCCGAAATAATGGTCCATTCTTCATTGGCGCGGACCCATTTTTCTTCATTGCCCCATTTCACTTTTACCGGCATGCCAAACCCCTTAACACAATTGGTAAAACGGAATTTCAGGTCCTTTCCTTTTATTGCATATTCCAGCACCGGTATTTGGGTGGTGCGAAGATATTGATCAAACACCTTTGAAAGATCAACGCCCGCTTGTTGGCTCATATAGTCTTCCACGTCTTTACTGGTAACCGTTTTATGATACCAGGTTTTGTTCATGCTGCGTAACATGGCGCGGAAAGTAGAGTCGTTATTGATGATCTGCCTTACCAGGTGCAGCAGATTGCCTCCTTTAGGGTACATATCGCTGCTGCCTTCCTGGTTCACGCCGTAAGGGCCAATGATGGGGATGTCGTTCTGTATTCCCTGCCGGGTGCCAATGCAATAAGCATTGCCTGCTTCTACCCCGTATTCACAGGTCGTGAACAGGGTTTCGGAATAATTGGTAAAACCTTCATGCACCCACATATCGGCTATATCGTTGCTGGTAATGTTGTTGGCAAACCACTCATGGCCGCTTTCATGCACAAGAATAAAATCCCATTTGTTGCCCCAGCCGGTACCCGACAGATCGCGGCCCAGGTAACCGTTCTGGAAACCGTTGCCATAGGCCACCGCGCTCTGGTGTTCCATACCCAGGTGAGGCGCTTCTACCAGTTTATAACCATCTTCATAAAAAGGGTAGGGACCAAACCAGTATTCAAAACATTTCAGCATGGTGGGCGCCTGTTTAAATTGCTTTTTGGCTTTTTCCAGGTCATAATCCAGCACCCAGTAATCGCAATCGAGGTTGCCTTTTTCACCGGCAAACGTTTCATGCCAGGTCACGTATTTACCTATGTAGGGAACAATATTGTAATTATTGATGGGGTTCTTTACCTGCCATGCATACGTGGTGGTGCCGTTGTTGTTGGGTGTTTTTGTCACCAGCCGGCCATTAGCCACGGCCACTAAAGAATCGGGCACAGTAATGTTTATACTGGCGCCGCTATCGGGTTCGTCGCTCTGGTGGTCTTTACAGGGATACCAAACGCTGGCGCCCAAACCCTGGCAGGCCACGGTCATCCAGGGCCGGCCCTGTTTGTCTTTGCTCCATACCCAGCCGCCGTCCCAGGGCGCCCGAACGGCTTCCCGGGGCTTTCCATGGTAATTCACTGCTATGGTTTGTACCGAATTGCCGGTTAGTGCGGGCATGGTTACAAACCAGGCATTGCCATCCCGTTCAAAAGACAGCTTTGTTTTATCGCCTAAAATAATACTATCGATGATCAGGGGCTCCTGCAGGTCGATCTGCATTTTGTCAGCAGGCTTTAAAACCCGTATGGTGAGTTGATTTCTTCCCTGGATGGCTTTGGTGGTATAGTCGGGCGTAACCTGTATATCGTACCGCAATACGTCCCACCAGGCCCTTTCGGGCGAAATGCTGCCCCGCAAAGTGTCCTGCCGGGTAAATTGCTTTTTACCGCTTAACGGTTGTGCGGCGCAGGAAGACGCAATAAAAATGAGGAATAAAAAATTAAGAATGAGAAACGAAAAAGGATAGGTTACTTGCTGAATGCCGGTTTGTTTTATTTGAATCACAATGGTATGATTTAAATTAGTCCCGGCTAAGCCGGGGATGCAAAATAGCAAAAGTGAACATTAAGTCATTCATGGGAACATTGTATAATTTGCTAATTTTCACTTCTGTATTTAATATATGAAAGATAAAGTTATATTTTTTGCGGTCTTTTCCGTTGTGATTTTATTGAATGCATGCGGTAGCCGTACAAGCGGTAATAAACAGGTGTTTCATTACAATGAGGCCGACGGTATTGCTACCCTTGATCCTGCCTTTTCCAAAAACCGATCCATCATCTGGGCTGTTCATCAATTGTATAATACCCTGGTAGAAACCAACGATGCCTTGCAAATAGTTCCTTCACTGGCCTACCGGTGGGAGGTATCGGATGACCGCAAGGTATATACGTTCCATGTGCGGCCCGGTGTTTTCTTTCACGATAATGAGGCCTTTCCGCAGGGAAAAGGCCGACGGTTAACCGCCTTTGATGTGGAATACAGCTTTAACCGCATTATTGACCCGGGCACGGCGAGCAGCGGCGCCTGGATCTTTAACGACCGGGTAGAAGATAAGCAGGGTTTTAAGGCGCTGAACGATTCTACCTTTCAGTTGACCTTAAAAAGCCCCTTTGCGCCCATACTGGGCTTGCTGAGCATGCAATATTGTTCTGTTGTGCCTAAAGAAGTGGTCACAAAATACGGGGCCGATTTCCGCAACCATCCCTGTGGCAGCGGTCCGTTTAAATTCAAGGCCTGGGAAGAAGGGCAGGCAATGATCCTGCAGAAGAACGAAAATTATTTTGAACGCGATAGTGCAGGCATGCCCCTGCCTTACCTCGATGGGATCAAGATCACATTTTTTGATAGCAAGGCCACTGAATTCCTGTTATTTCAGCAGGGCGAGCTGAATTTTATCAATGATATCGATCCGTCTTTTAAAGATGAGATACTGACAAAAAAAGGGGTGTTGCGTAAAGACTGGCAGCATAAGATCATTTTATCGAAGCATTCTTACCTGAATACTGAATACCTGGGTATTTTGATGGAAAAGGACAATCCGCTGGTGAACAATTCCCCATTACGCATTAAACAGGTACGTCAGGCGATCAATTACGGGTTCGACCGGCGCAAGCTGATCATGTACCTGTACAATTCGAAGGGAATGCCTGCTGAAAGCGGGTTCGTTCCGGCGGGATTGCCTTCATTTGATTCTTCCGTTGTAAAGGGATATCATTATAACCCGGCCAAGGCGCGCGAATTGCTGCAATCGGCTGGTTTTCCCGATGGGGATGGGTTGCCGGAAATAAAGCTGCTTACCATTGCCACGTACAGCGATATTGCCAGTTTTATAGCCCGTCAACTGGAAGAGGTGGGCATAAAAATACAGGTGGAAGTGGTGCCTAAAAGCCTGTTGCTGGAGCATACTGCCAAATCGGAAGCCCTGTTCTTCCGGGGAAGCTGGATCGCCGATTTTCCGGAGGCCGAGAATTACCTGAGCGTTTTTTACAGCAATAACCCCGCGCCGCCAAATTATACGCGCTATTACAATCCGCAGTTTGATGCTTTATATGAAAAGGCCATGATCACAGAGAATGACAGCCTGCGGTATAAATTGTATCAGCAAATGGATCAACTGGTGATTGACGATGCCCCGGTGGTACCGTTGTGGTATGATGAAGTGATCAGGTTAGTACATCCGAATGTGCGTCATTTTAATCCAAATGGGCTGAATTTGCTGGAGTTGAGGCAGACGTGGTTTAAGAAGTAGTTGATAGAGGTGATAAAGTTAATAGAGTTGATAAAGGTGAAAAAGTTGATAAAGCTTGGTCCCCTTATCAACTTGTCAACCCTATCAACTTTTCAACTAATGTTTCAGCTTATCCTTAAACACCTTCTTAAACTTCTCCACTTTCGGTCTGATCACAAAATTACAGTAAGGCTGTGAGCCGTTCTCATTGTAGTAATCCTGGTGATAGTTTTCCGCCGCATAGAATTTACTAAAGGGCGAAATCTCCGTTACAATGGGATCGTTAAAGGCGCCGCTTTTATTCAACTCAGCTTTATACTTCTCCGCTTTTTCTTTTTGTTCGTTGTTGTGATAAAAGACAACACTGCGGTATTGCGTACCTACATCATTTCCCTGCCTGTTGAGGGTAGTGGGGTCGTGCGTTTGCCAGAATACTTCCAGCAGTTCATCGTAGGTGATCTTTTTGGGATCATATAATACCTGTATAACTTCCGCATGACCGGTAGTGCCGTTGCATACTTCCTTATAAGAAGGGTTGTCAACATGCCCGCCGCTATACCCGGAAGTAGATTTAATAACGCCATCCAGTTGCTGGAAGATCGCTTCTGTACACCAAAAACAGCCGGTACCAAAAGTTGCGGTATCGGTAGGTGTGTTGTTGGAAACATTTGTACTCGTTGTCATATTCTTACTTATATTCTTTTTTTCTTGTTTTTGTGCGCAGGAAAACAAAGTTGCCAAAGTTACCAGCACACCGGTAAAGAGCCCTTTCATACCATATTGTTTTAACAGATGTATCATAATATTGTTATCATTCGTGTAAGTTAAAACGGCAAACGAGCCTATTTTGCAAGCTGGCCGACATTGATTGGCTTTTATCAATTACTTAACAGAACACATTACATACGCCTGGTGTGCAATTGCAGATGTTAACAAAATACAAAAGTAAAGGTTGGCGGGTAAAGTAGGAGGTAGGAAGTAAGAGGTAAGAATATAAAAAACTGCGGCCAGTTGACCGCAGTTGTGCTATACGTGGGATATTCAAAAATATAATTAGCTAATTAGCATATTATCACATCGGTGGTTATCTTCTTCTCCTTCTCACTGTATGGGTTGTTCTGGTAACCCGGCCGCCACGGTGACCGCGAACAGTGGTTGTTTTGCGGGTAACGCGGTAATTATTTACAGCCACATGATGGCGTGTTTTAACGGTAACCGAAGTAACCCGCATTGGCCTGTAAATACGGGGCGCTACTACCACACGGCGGGTGGTCACTACCGCATAATGCGGGCGATAATGATAGCGGTAAGGACGATATACATGATAGGCAAGCGGCCTCCACGGGCGGTACCAAACGGGACGGGTACGCCAGGCAAAAGGTGACACCCACATTACATATGACGGAGCATATACATAACGCACACATGGCCATGCCCATACATTCACTACAATACCAGCAGGAGAGATCATATTTGTATTTTCCGTATTCGGACCGCCGGCCAGTAATGAAAAGTTTTCATTAAAAGCATTGTCTGTGTTATCGCCGGGTTCAACGATGGTTTCTTCACCAAAAATGTCTTCATCGCCAACAATCTCGATCACGGCATCATCCTTACCTGTTTTTTCCAGTTCAATAACAGCAATGTCCTGGCTTTCTTTTTCAGAAACCTGGGCTTGCAATACGAAGATCTGTACCTCATTTTCACGTTTGCTAACCACCTTAATATAATCGGTGTTACCATCTTCGTTGAGGTCGAGGTTATTGACCTTGCTATCTTCTGTATTCAGTAATTTTTCAAATTCTTCGGGAGAGCCTGCCTTTTTAAACAATTCAAGGGCGCCTTGCAGGCTGAAATTATCGCCGGGTAAACCGGTAGAGTCGGGGTTTTGATCCTGGGCTTGTGCTTTTAAAGTGCTGATACTTAGAAAAATAAGCACTCCGGGTAAAAGATGCTTCATGTTTTTACAATTAATTTGTTGATCAGACGGGTTATTAAGGGGAAGGTTTAAAAAGGGTGATCAGGTATAAATTAATATGTTGTTTTTCATAAATATATAGAAATTGAATTGCAGGATCAAACCAAGTGCTGTATTATTATGGCGATTAGATTGAATTTGTATGAAAAAGATTGAAAATTGGTTGATTTGGCCGGTGCTTGTTTTATTATTTTATGGAGCTTCTAAATACAGTAGTACGGTTACAGATATTCATTTAAACGATACCTTTTATGTTATAACCAATGCATCCATTACAGGCTGGTTTTTAGCGTGGCTGGGAATCGTTTTCATTCTTTTTAAGATCATCAGGCACCGGCATGTGATAATACATACAAAATTTGCCTTTACGTATATAGTGCTTACACTGTTGTTATTTGGCGTATTTATGGTTGCCGGACTGGTGGGCGGCCCTTCAGACAGGAGCGGCTATACTGATGCGGACCTTGATCTGGTAATTGCTCGAAATCTCTTTAGAATGGTAACTGTATACTGTTTTCTGGCAGTTCAGTTTATTTTTCTAATATATTTTATAATTCAAATGATAAAACGGCCTATTATCCGCAGGCAGTAAAGAATTGCCATTCGGCGGCTTCCCAATCAGGTCTTGCTACCGAATCTGCGAAGCACCTCCAAACTACAAACCATAAACCACAAACTTTTTTTACCTTTGCCGGTTCGAGAGGATTTATTTTATGAAGTTTTTTCCTGAATCGGCATTATCACAGCTGGAGTTTGATAAAGTGAAGTCATTGCTTGAAGAGCATTGCAAAACGGAGTATGCGAAAAGCAAATCGCAGGAGTTGCGCATTCATACCCGCAAGGAATTTATTGAACTGGAGTTACGGCAAAGCCACGAGTATAAATTACTGATCTTGCACGGCATGTATTTCCCCAACGATTACGTGCTGAATTTAGCCAAAGAATTGCGATTACTGGGCATCCCGGGCGGCGTATTGAGTGGCGAACAGTTTATGCTGGTTCGTAAACTGGCCGAAAGTATGCAAAGTATTTTCCGTTGGTTCGACAGTGACCGTCGCCTGGCCTATCCTGCATTGGTAAAAGTGATTGACGACACCTATTACGAAAAGGTGATCATGGAAATGATCGACGATGTGTTGGATGAAAGCGGCGAAGTAAAGGACAATGCATCGGAAGACCTGGCCCGTATACGCACCAGTTTGTACCGGCGACGTACCGAACTGCGCCGCCTGTTCGACAAGATCGTTCAAAAACTAAGCAAGGCAGGTTATACAGCAGATATTGATGAAGCATTCCTGAACGGCCGGCGCGTAGTGGCTATTGTGGCCGAACAAAAACGCCAGGTAAAAGGGATTTTGCATGGCGAGAGCGATACCCGTCGTACCTCGTATATAGAACCCGAAGAGACCATTGAACTGAACAATGATATTTTCGCACTTGAAAATGAGGAACGCCGCGAGGTATACCGCATTTTGCAACAATTAACAGCCCGCTTATCGATATATGCCCCGTTGATGAAAACCTGGCATAGTGTATTGGGTGAATACGATTTTATTCAGGCCAAGGCCAAACTGGCATTGGATATGAATGGCGAGTATCCGCAGATAAATGATAAAGCGCATATACAGCTAGAGAAGGCCTATCATCCATTATTATACCTGTATCATCAAAAATCAAAAAAGACCACCATTCCGGTAGATCTAACGCTGGATGAAAAAAATCGCATCCTTGTTATTTCAGGTCCCAATGCGGGTGGTAAAACCGTTACGCTGAAAACGGTGGGTCTGTTGCAGCTGATGATACAAAGCGGTTTGCTGGTACCGGTACATCCCAATTCGGTGTTTGGTATTTTCAAACAGATCATGATCCACATTGGAGATACCCAAAGCATCGAGTTTGAGTTGAGTACCTACAGTTCGCACCTGCTGCACATGAAGCATTTTATTGAAACGGCCAGCGGTAAAACCATGTTCTTCATTGATGAACTGGGTAGTGGCAGTGATCCCCATTTAGGAGGGGCCTTTGCGGAAGTGATTTTGGAAGAGCTGGCGCATAAACATGCGATGGGTATTGTTACCACCCACTATTTGAACCTGAAGGTAATGGCCAACAAAACACCAGGCATCATCAATGGTGCTATGGCTTTTGATGAACAGAGCCTGATGCCTTTATATAAACTCGCCATTGGGAAACCAGGTAGTTCATATACGTTTTCCATTGCAGAACGAATAGGGCTCGATGCACGGCTGATCAACCGCGCCCGCAGCCTGGTGGAAGAAGATCATTTCAGGCTCGATAAACTGTTGAACCGCACTGAGCAGGACCTGCGTGAAATTGAAAAGAAAGAAAAGGAACTGTCGAAACTGATCAAAGAAAATGAAAAGCTGCATAAAGAAATGCAGCAGGTCATAAACCAGGAAAAGCATCGCCAGCAGGTAGAATTATTGAAGGAACAGAACCGGGTAACCGAAGATCGGCTCGCTTACCTGAAGGACATGGAACGGAAGGTAAAGCAGCTGGTATTTGACTGGAAAAAATCAGAATCGCAGGAAGACAAAAAAGAACTGATCAAACAGATGCATGCGTTGTTGTTCAAACAACACCAGAAGCAGTCTACGGAAAAAGTAAGAAAGAAGATCAATTCTAAATATGATGAAGTAGGCGGGGAGATCCAGATAGGCGTTAAGGTGCTGATGAAAAAGAACCACCAGGTAGGGTTTGTAAAAGAACTGCGCGGTAAAAAAGCGGTTGTGCAACTGGGTTTAATACCCATTACGGTGTCGGTGGATGATTTGGTGGTGGTGACGGAGAAGGAGGAAGAGTAATGCTTGCCCGGCGAAACAAATTGATTATCAATCGATTCTGGTTTTGTGCTTTTGCTTTTGTTTTTAATTAAATATTATATAACTTTGTTATAACAACACCTGTCAAGCCTCGGGTTCTGAAAAGAATACTGCGCAACTCTGACAGGTTCTTTTTTTATAGGTCAAGAAACGAAACGATTGGATAAGTGGATAAGACTCTTTTCAAGCTGCCATCTTTAACCATTACACAACAACTTACTCTTCTCCAGGAAAAGGGACTTATTATTGAAGACCTGGCTTCAGCGGAACATTGGTTATCCCATAACAGTTATTTTCGGTTTAAACATTATTCGTATAGTTTTAAAGACTATAAAAATGGTGATGGAAATTATGTTCCTGAGACAAGATTCGAAGTAATAAGAGATCTTTATTTATTTGACAGAAAGATAAAGATGTTGATTTTTGAGGCGTTAGAAAATATCGAAATAGCTGTAAAAACACAATTGACCAATACGATGGCTGCAGCCTATGGCCCACATTGGTATATAGATGCAACCCATTTTATTTCCGAACAAGAAAGAAGACAAATCATCCGGAATGTAAAAAAAGACGATGATATTCTCATTGCGTTTGATCATGAAGCTTTCTTAAATGATATTGAAAGCCATATGAAAAATCCCGATGAGTTATTTCTCAAATACTATAAGGACACCTATGACCCTCTTTTTCCTCCTTCCTGGATGATGGTTGAAATTATTACTTTCGGAACGCTTTCGATTTTATTTGAAAATCTAAAACCCAGTGCGGAAAAAACAGCTATTCATGATCATTTCGGTCTTACCAAAAAACATTTTGTATCCTGGTTACATTGTTTCAGTTTCATCAGGAACAGATGTGCCCACCATGCTCGATTAGTATATGCAAAAATTAACTTTGCTCCTGCCTTACCCCAGCGTCAAAGTCGGAAGTTTCTGAATGAAGCAGATGATGTTGATCACGCAACGTTATATGCTGTCTTATGCTGCATTCAACACATGATCAGTACCTGCAATAATAGTTCCTCTTTTAAAAAGCATCTACTTGCTTTAATCGATACATATCCAGCTATAAATTATGCTCGCTTAGGCTTCACAAATCATTGGAAGGAAGAACCTTTATGGTCCATGACGACACCATAAAAAACCGATTTACCAGCTCTGGCCTATAATACAAAAACAGCGTCCCCGGTTTAGCCAGGACGCTGTTTTTGTATTTCCATTAGCATATTAGCTAATTATCAAATTAGCTAATTGTTTTTAGTATGGCCTGCCGGCTATTATAAGCTTGAATGCAGGTAGTCTTTTAATTGGCTGATCGTTTCCTGTTGCGACAGGATCGTTTCTTTTACCACATCGTTAATAGACAGAATGCCGGTTACCTGTGATTCATCGAATACAGGCAGGTAGCGAATGTTCTTGTCACTCATTAACTGCATGCAATAATCAATAGAATCATTGGGAGTAACGCGTGGCAGATCGGAGGACATGATCTCCGTAACCTTAGTGTCGGTAGAAGATTTACCTTTCAAAACCACCTTGCGCGAATAATCACGTTCAGTAACAATGCCCAGGTAGTGGCCCTCTTCCAAAACCATCACGGAACCGATATTCTGTTCGGCCATGATACGCAGCGCTTCCAGTACGGTTGTCTGCGGTGTAACAGTTGTAATATGGCTTCCTTTACGAAGCAGCACATCGGCCACTTTTTTATTCATACAGCAATGTTTTGGTGAACAATCATTTAAAGTAAATTACGACAAATGACATGGAAAACCAAGACCAGACGGGGTTTTAATGCCAAAACCGGGTGATTTTTCTGGAAAATACAGGGTCCATAGTGAAAATATATGACGCAAGTCAAATATTTGTTTTTTCGCACTTATACCGGTTAAATGGTGAACCGGGCAGCCAGGGGGAGGTTAAGCCGTTGAATACTAATAACCGTTAAGGGGGAATAGCTGTATTTTACCCCTGGAATTTGTGCCAACGCTTAAGAAGTCTGGACGAGCATTCTTATTTATATTTTGCTCCATAAAGCCGGTTCATTACCCATACCGCCCAGCCCATATAGATCAACAGGATTATCAGCTGCCCGATCAATAATGACAGCGACGGTTTGCTTATCGCTGTAAATTGATCGATCAAACCCAGGATCCCTTCGTTTGTGGTGGAAGGTTTGTAATTGTTGTAGGCTATCACCGCGTTATTATAATAAATTATTGTTTCGGGAATCGAAATGAGGATCGATACCAACAGGATAGAACAGGCGATCCCGAGCGGCTTTTTATTTTGTTTATTGTTGAATTGCACAACAGCAATAAAAAGAAAAATGACAAACAATATGGAGAAAAGCGGCATTGAGGAAAGCTGATAGCTCCTCGTCCAAAAAACCAGCACGTATTTCAACAAGCCAAGTACTTCATGCGGGAAAAACAGGAAGAATGTCAGATTTACTGTGCGTGACGGGGGGAAAGCGAATAAGCTTATTAACCAGGGGAGGAGACTGCTCAACAAAATGATAAAAGCCACTATTGTGACTGATATGGCGACCTCTTTTTGCTGTTCTTTTTTCATTGTTCCATTTAACGATGAAAGAATTAAATAAGTATCCTGGCTCTATTGTGCCGTACTATTTTTGCCGGTTTACAGAATTCAGTTAATTTACAACCCCTTTAGGAAAGATGCCAGAGCGGTTGAATGGGACGGTCTCGAAAACCGTTGTACGGGAAACTGTACCGAGGGTTCGAATCCC
>CBIHPP010000038.1:0-34471 GCA_966212235.1 uncultured Niastella sp.
TGGTTGCTGTTGTTGTTGTTGCTGTTGTCCCCGAAATCCGCCAAAACCGCCGGGTCTGTTTTCATTTCGCCGTTCAACCTGGGGTTGCTGCTGCTGCCGGTCACGATTCATTCGCTCCTGCTGTTGCTGTCGTTGCTCAAAAACCCGGTTATTATCCTGCTGCTGACGTCTTTGTTCAAACACACGTTGATTATCCTGCTGTTGGCGTCTTTGTTCAAACACGCGGTTATTGTTAGCCTCGGCGATCCGGTCGCGATTCACTCGTTCCTGCTGCTGGCGTCTTTGTTCCATTACGCGGTTATTATCCTGCTGCTGGCGTCTCTGTTCAAAAACACGCTGATTATTAGCCTCTGCATTCCGGTCACGCACCTCGCGTTCCTGCTGTTGCCGTCTCTGTTCAAATACACGCTGATTATTAGCTTCAGCATTCCGGTCGCGATTCATTCGCTCCTGTTGCTGTCTTTGCTCAAACACACGGTTGTTATTGGCTTCGGCGTTCCGGTCACGATTTACTCGCTCCTGCTGTTGCCTCCTCTGTTCAAAAACACGGTTGTTGTTCGCATCTCCATTTCTATCGCGCATTGCCCGATCCTGTTGTTGGCGTCTTTGCTCAAACACCCGGTTGTTATTACCACCCCGGTCATTATCGTTATTGAACCGCCGGTTACCATTTCCTCTATTATCTGTAATGTTATTGCGTTGGTCGCGGTTGAACCGTTGCACCCGTTCCGGAGCATAACGATTATTATCGCGGTTCACGCGCGGGCGGTAAACAGCCACCTCATTATTATTTCGAATCCTTGTTCCACCCGGCCTCGAGGCTTCGCGTACAGAATAAGAACGAATAGGCGACCTGGTATACCGTTCTACATCACGGCGGCCCGGACCGGTTACAAAAACATTCCGTTCATGCCGGTAATTATTGATAATAGTGGTATTGTTGATGATGGTCGTGTTGCGTTGTACGCCTACACAATAATCATATACGCGCGGGGAAGCAATGTATTGCCGGTCAACAAAACACCAGTAGTTTGATGGTGGATTATAACGGCCGAAAGAGAAATTGACATTGATGCTAAATTGCGGGCCCAATGGCGCCCAGCCATAATAATCACCGCCGGTGCGCCAGCAAACCCAGGCGGGCGACCATTCATATCCGGGTATCCATAGCCAGCCATAATATTCATCAAAGAACCAGCGGCCATAATGGAACGGCGCCCAACCCCATTCATAGTTCGATACCCACATCCATTCATAATCATCCGTCCAAACCCAATGTCCATTGGTGCTGTAGGGCCTGAAGCCGGGACCAATATCGGGGCGCCATACATATCCATATTCGGGATAATCGACCCAGTTTCCATATGGCTCCAGTTCGTCGTAAAACGTCTGGTACGAAACCTGCACCGATACCTGTGCAGATGCTATATTTTGCGCACTACCCGCCAGTAACAATAATAGTATCACTGTAGTGCTGATCGTTGTGAATCGTTTCATTTAGGTGTGTTTTAAAAAATACACAATGTTGAAGGAAGCTTTGCCTGTGGCTTATTTCCTCTGTATCAAGTTAAAACGATAACTATGCCAGCGAACAGTTACTTACACCTTTTAATAATACTTTATGTGAAGGAAGGACTAAAACTGCGTTTTAACTAAACGCATATGCAACCTTTGGGGCAGGCGCAAAAAAAATCGCCCCGGAGGCCGGAACGATTACTCTATAGGATAGCAATATCTTAATTGATAGTTCTAGTTATAACTAAAGCTCTGGTGCATGGATTTATACAAGGATGCTGGTTTCATGGCAGGAACAATGATACGCCGGATGGTGTACAAGGGGTCCTGCTCGTCGAACTTTGCATACAGCTGGAATGCAGCGATCATGCCTCTTTTCTTCAGCTCAGGGATCGCTTCATGATTCCACAAACCAAAAGGATAAGCAAAGTATTTGATAGACTTACCGGTAATAGCTTCCAGTTGTTTGGTAGGTTTTTCAATTTGCGTTACCCAGTCATTTCCCTGATACTTTTTCACATTGTGATGGTCCCAGGTATGTGAAGCAATGACATGGCCTTTATCTGACAGGTCTTTTATTTGTTCTTTGGTCATGTATCTGGGCCGGCCTATGGATACGGTCATTACAAAGAACACGCCTTTGAAATCATATTTATCCATGATGGGCTTTGCCACGGTATATTGGTCCAGGTCGGTATCGTCAAAAGTGAGCATCACAGGTTTTGACGGTAATGGCGCTCCTTCGTTCAGATAGGCATATAATTGATCGGGCAAAATAGTGTGGTAACCACTGTCGGCCAGCATTTTCATTTGTTCCTGAAAAGATGCCGGAGGTACAATGTACGCCTGAGCCGTTTTTGAATCGGTAGGTTTCCAGTCCCGGATCTGGTGATAACATAAAATGGGAACTTCAGGGCGACCCATAATGGTTTTGGGATCAGCCACTTTGATTTTATCGATGGAAGGCATTGCTGCTGCGGCGGAATGGGCGGATTTTTCGCCTCCGGGCGTTGGCAATTCTGGTGTGGGAGTTCCCATTATATCGGCTGCTTTTGCAGAAGGATTGACATGGCAATTAGCTGCCATAAAGCAGAAAAAAGCAATAACAAGAATAGCTATAAATTCAGGCTTTGATCGGAATGTGTATGTTTTCATAGAACGTTGCAAACTTACGTAAAATAGGCATTGCATAAACGGACAAAACCGCCGTTTTGTTGTAGAATGTACTATACAGAGACCATTTTTTTTGCACATAATGTTTATTACCGTAAGCTTTGCAGTTTTTACGATAACGTCATACACAATACCCTATAGCAAATTTCAGAAAATACCATTATAGCCAATGCGATAATGTGATAATTTGCCAATCGTTAACGAGAAAACAAAAATCAAAGGTCTGAAGTTGGAGGTCTGACATAAGACAATTCCCGATTGCCATTTGCCGTTTCACGTTTCATCCGCCGCGGCGGACCGTTTCACGAATTATGAACCAGGTTAAAGACTATTATAAAATACTGGAACTACCCACTACCGCATCCCTGCAGGAGATCAAAAGGTCGTTTCGCCGGCTGGCCCAGCAATACCACCCCGATAAAAACGATGGCAGTCATATGTCAACAGCCCGCTTTCGTGAAATACAGGAAGCATACAAAGTATTGAGTGATCCCAAACAGCGGGAAGCATACCACTATCAGCGATGGTATGTGCGCAGCACCGGCAAACCGTTTGATAGTGCCCCTATCACCCCGGCCAACATTTTACAGGAATGCCGCCTGCTTCAAAAGTATGTTGCCTCCATGAACGCATTTCACATTCGTTATGATGCAGTCAGCCTGCATATCAGGGAATTATTAACCACCAATGCAATTGGCATTTTGCGTGAACGCCATGATGCAGCTATTAACCGGGAGATCATTCAAAGTGTATTATTGAGCGCCCAGCCATTGCCCAAAAAATACTTCATGCCCATTGTTGAGTTACTGCTACAGTTGGCTGGCGACGATACCACCGCACAAACCCATATTGAACAAGCCCTGCTAAACAAAAATCAGCGGCATTTCTGGGACAAATACAAATGGGTGTTGATGCTGGTTATTACCGGGCTCATTTGCTGGTTGATGTACAGGTACGGACAACCGTAAAACAACATGCACAGCCGCTAACAAGCGGCCATCATGTTGTAATGGTTTATTATCTTTATTCAATAGAACATAACAAAATTTCAACCGTTCATTTCATAGATTAAATTATGGCACGTACACCTTCTGTAATGATACCGCTGGGGAAAAAGGCACCCGGTTTTACATTATTCGACACAGTGAGCGGTAAGGATCTATCGCTGCAGGCATTGAAAGGCCCAACAGCCACTGTAATTATGTTTATCTGTAACCATTGTCCGTTTGTAAAACACATCAACCCCGAACTGGTAAAACTGGGGAACGATTATAAAAGTAAAGGCATCGGTTTTATAGCCATCAGCTCCAATGATGTAGCCGGTTATCCGCAAGATGGTCCCGAACAAATGAAGCTGGTTGCTTCCCAGTTAAACTATCCATTCCCCTATTTATACGATGCCGCGCAGGATGTAGCCAAAGCATATGAAGCCGCCTGTACCCCCGACTTCTTCATTTTCGATGGCAATCTGTCACTGGTATACCGTGGACAACTCGATGATTCACGCCCAGGTAACGGCCAACCAGTCACGGGCGCCGACATACGCAATGCGCTTGACCACCTGGTGCAGGGAAAACCCGTACCAACTGATCAAAAACCCAGCATTGGCTGCAGTATTAAATGGAGAGAAAGCTAGGGAAATGAAAAATGAAGAATTATAAACCTGCCTGCCGGCAGGCAGGTGAAAAAGTAAAAGGCATGGGCTCGAGCGCACCAAAATAATATGATCAGTAATAAACATGCAAGCCACTTCGTAACTATTGTAAGTTACACGATTCACACCACACCCGTTTATTACTGATCACATATTACTGTCAACTTATTTCATCGACCACAAAGGCATCGAAAATGCCAGTGCAACGAAGTAGGATTTCACATTACTATTATCATATAACTTGCTTAATCCGAAATTATAGATCAGCCGCAACATCATGGCATTTTTTAATAGTATACCAGCGGTAATGCCCATACCAAAATTCATACGATTGGCCCCGTTATCACCGAACTCGATATCATCCTTTTCATCACCATATTTAACCCTGCCGCCCAACGCATAGCCCAGGTTGGGAGACAACCCCACCACAAAATTTATAGCCGTAGCCCTTATCACATATAAAACAGTTGCCGCCATGGACAGATACGTAAACCGGACGTTATAGTCGTAGTTACCAGCATCCTGGCCGAATCCCCGCCACATCAACGTTAATTCAGGCATCACAATGATATTTGCCAGTGTAACCATCAAAAAAACGCCAAAGCCGCCGCCGATCTTCGAATCATAATTGTAACCACTCGGTACATCGCTAAGTCCGTTCATAAGCAGGTATAAAATAAACCCTACTCTTACCAGTTGGTCGTCCGAAAGTTTCGCATAGGTTTTATCGAGCTCTTTATCATTTAACTCCCGCAACTTTTTTTCAACCAATGCACGGGCTTCGGTTTCCGACATGTTTTTTTCCTGGGTAGCGGACGTCTGCATTTTTTGTAACAGGGGCGATTTCTTTTCAAGGGTTTTTAGAAAGAAGGTAAAATCACTTTCCCCGTTAAGAGATGGTACTTGAAAGTTCTGGGCATTCAAAACAACAGGCATAAACAGGACTGTAAACAGCAAGCAATGCGTTAATTTCATAATGTGTTAGTTTTGGAGTGAATAAAGAATATCCCAAAAAGTTACTATGTTTTGTATTACGAAAATTTTAATGTGTTAAAAGCACTCAATCCGTGCATAAACTTTCAATTATCTTTGCGCCATGCATTATGTATCTGTAGAAGGACTTGGTAAGTCATTTGGTATAAAACCGTTGTTTGAGAACATTTCATTTCACGTTGAAGAAGGAGATAAAATTGCCCTGATAGCCCGTAACGGAAGCGGAAAAAGCACCCTGTTGCGGATCCTCGCCGGTAAAGAAACGCCCGATGACGGCACATCCTGGATCAATAAAGAAGTAACCGTAGCCCTTTTTGAGCAAGACCCCGTTTTTGACGAAAAAGGAACGATACTGGATAATATCTTTTATCATAATCACCCGGTAATCAACGCCATACGGGAATTTGAAGCTATTAGCGAAGAAGAAGGCGATCCCGACAAACTGAGCGATGCCATTATAAAGATGGATGATCTGGGCGCCTGGGATTTTGACGCCAAAGTAAAACAGATCCTGGCCAAGCTGAATATTCATCACCTGCAACAAGCGGTAAACACCCTCTCGGGCGGTCAACGCAAACGGGTGGCGCTGGCCAAAACACTCATCGATATCGGTTTCGACCACAAACACGTGTTGCTGATCATGGACGAGCCCACCAACCACCTGGATATTGAAATGGTGGAATGGCTGGAAAATTACCTCGACCAACAAAATGTAACCTTGCTACTGGTATCGCACGACCGCTACTTTTTAGATAATGTGGTTGATGAGATCTGGGAACTGGATGGCAGCGAACTGTTTGTTTACAAAGGCGATTATGCCAATTACGTTGAAAAGAAAGCAGCCCGCATGGAAAGCGATGCTGCCAGTATAGATAAAGCCCGCAATACCTATCGCAAGGAATTGGAATGGATGCGTAAACAACCTAAAGCGCGTACCACCAAAAGCAAAAGCCGCCAGGATAATTTTTATAAAGTAGAAGCCAAGGCCAAACAGCGCCTGGATGACGCTCAATTGGAACTGGCGGTAAAAATGAGCCGGCTGGGTGGCAAGGTGATCGAACTGAAAAAAGTGTATAAAAGCTACAGCGAAAAACCGATCATGAAAGGCTTTGATTACACCTTTAAAAAGGGCGAACGCATTGGCGTGGTAGGAAAGAACGGGGTGGGAAAATCTACTTTCCTGAACATGCTGCAAGGCCTTGAACCGGCCGACAGCGGTAAGATCAATATTGGCGAAACAGTGGTTTTCGGCAATTACTCGCAACAGGGCCTGATATTAAAAGAAGATATGCGGGTGATTGAATTTGTAAAAAATATAGCCGAAAGTTTTCCCCTGGCTGGTGGTGGTTCTTTAAGCGCTTCCCAGTTCTTACAATTGTTCCTGTTTCCGCCCGATCAGCAATACACATATGTCTCCAAACTTAGTGGTGGTGAAAAAAGGCGGTTGCATTTATTATCTATCCTGTTCCGCAATCCCAATTTCCTGATCCTCGATGAACCTACCAACGACCTGGACCTTCCTACGCTGGGTGTGCTTGAAAATTTTCTAAGCGACTATCCCGGCTGTCTGCTGATCGTATCGCACGACCGGTATTTTATGGACCGCCTGGTAGATCACTTGTTTGTATTTGAAGGCGAAGGTATCATCCGCGATTTTCCGGGCAACTATTCACAGTACCGCATATGGTTAAAGGAGCAGGAAGAAGAGAAGATAGAAGAAGCTAAAGCACAGAAAGCCGAAGTAAAAGCGGCGCCACCGGTCAAAGAAGTTGAAAAAAGACAGTTGTCTTATAAAGAAAAAAGAGAATTCGAGCAACTGCAACAGGATATTGCCAACCTCGAAAAAGAAAAACAAACCATCACCGAACAATTAAACAGCGGCTCGCTGCCTTTTGATCAATTGCAACAATTAGCGGCACGCATCACCGAGATCACCAACCTGGTTGATGAAAAAGAGCTGCGCTGGCTTGAATTGAGCGAGGCGGGGGCGTAATACAGCCGCACGCTTCACGCTACGCGCCACACGCAAATACTGAGCATTGCGTGCAGCATGAAGCGTGTAGCGTGAAGCTTTCACCATTGACACCCCCTACCCGCCACTCACCCAAGTATTTTTTTCAATACTCATCAACTCAGTTATTTTTGAGCTATAACAAAAATTACACAATGAGAAGGATGTTCCTGGTTATGGCTATGGCGGCTGCCACAGCAGCCTCGGCTCAAAAGATAGCTGACCCCAAGTCATTTGCCAACACGATAACGCCAGACGATTTAAAGAAGCATCTGTACATTGTGGCAGGACCCACTATGGAAGGCCGTGAAACAGCCACAGAAGGTCAACGCAAAGCAGCCGCTTATATAGAAAGCCAATTCAAAACGTTGGGATTACTGCCAGGCAATAAAGAAAATTTTCAGCATGGCTTCCCTATTTACCAGGATTCACTGATCAATGCTGCGCTGGAAGTGAACGGACGGCGTTTTGAAATGAACACCGATTTCCTCGTCAACCTGAACATGGCTCACTCAAGTACTATTTTTTGCAGCGAAGTTGTTTTTACAGGCGCCGGTATCAGCGATAGCAGCCGAAACGATTATAAGAACATAAACGCACAAGGTAAAATTGTATTGATCCTGCAAGCCCCGCCTCCATCATCAGGCGGAACCAGTGCCGGCAACCGGTCCCGCTTTAATCCATTTGCATCCATGGAAGCAGCACAAAAAAATGGAGCGGCAGCCATCTTAATGGTGCAAAGTAATTTCCCCCGCCGGGGCGGACCGATCGTTAAAGGCGCTCCTTATTTGAATGGATTTAGAAAAACCGTGTTTCCCAATACGTATTATATTTCTGAAGAAGTTGCCAAAGCCATTATGGGCGCCGATTACGATGCCGCTAAAGAAGCGATGAAGAACGGCAATCCCCAACCTAAAAGCTACCAGGCCGAAGTAAAACTTGATTTTAAAAAGAACATGGCAGAGCTAATAAGCTCCAATGTGATCGGCTTTTTGGAAGGCAGCGATAAAAAAGATGAATTTGTTTTCATCACGGCACATTACGATCACCTGGGTAAACGCGATTCAATCATTTATTACGGCGCTGATGATGATGGCTCCGGAACGGTAAGTGTGCTGGAACTGGCCGAGGCGTTTGCAAAAGCAAAAGCAGCAGGCAAAGGTCCCCGCCGGTCGATCGTATTTATGACTGTTTCGGGTGAAGAAAAAGGGTTATGGGGATCGGAATACTACAGCGATCATCCGCTGTTCTCATTAGCCAAAACAACCGTTGACCTGAATATTGACATGATCGGCCGTATTGATCCCAAACGTAAAGAAGGCGATAGCACCAACTATGTATATGTAGTTGGCGATGATAAGCTCAGTTCCGATCTGCGCCCCATCAGCGAGGCGATGAATAAAAAATATACCAAACTGGAACTGGATTATAAGTACAATGCCCCCAAGGACCCTGAGCGCATATATTATCGCAGCGATCACTACAACTTTGCCCGCAAAGGCGTACCGATCATTTTTTATTTCAACGGAACACACAACGACTACCATCGCCCAAGCGATACACCCGATAAGATCAATTACAACCTGATGGCTAAAAGAGCCCAGCTGGTATTTTACACCGCCTGGGAAATGGCCAACCGCAACGATATGTTGAAAAGAGATATTCCGCTTACGGATTAATTTTTTACGCTAAACGCTTAATGCCTAACGCCGAACGCTGAATACAAGCACGGTGTTAGGCATTTTGCTTTTCCATTAAACCTGGAACTATGATCTTTTTAAGGCAACCCACTCTTCTCCCCTGTCGTATTCATACTACAAACACTATTTATGATACGATTACTGCCGGCGCCGGTAGCAGGCATTGTATTGCTTGCTGCGATCTTTCAAAGCTGCGAACACGATTCTGACAATGGTCCCTCTACCGTTAAAAAATGGGATGTTGAAATAAAAGCGATCTATGAAGTTCCTGCGCCTGCAGGCAGAAACGAAGAAGGAGAAGCTACCATCGAACTGCTTTCTGACAATTCCCTGAAATATACCATTCACATCCACAATCTGTCACCAAACGATACATTGACCAATGCCCATATTCATCCAGGCGATGCGGGTACATCCGGAGGTGTCATTATTCCATTTAGTCCCACCTTTGTTGGGGCCGGTACAACCGGTAAGGTCACCGGCTTGCGCCAGGGTCAAATTGATACCTTACTGGGAAAGCCGGTTTATGTAAACGTGCATTCCACAAAAGCACCGGGAGGCATAGCCCGTGGACAATTGGATAAAACCGTTGTATTTGCCATGGATGTGGCATTAACCGGCGCCAACGAAGTACCGCCCGTTAGCACAACAGCAAGCGGTTTGGCCATACTTCGGCTTACTGATGATAAAGTACTGTATTCGAAAGTAACGGTCAACAACCTGGAAAGCAATGATACGCTAACGGTATCCCATATTCATCCGGGCGCAACAGGCACCAATGGGTCGCCGCTTATTTTCCTTTGTAGTGCACTGAGTGATTTTGGTGTACTGAAAATATCCAGTCCGCTCGATGATGCCGCGTTTACCCAGCTTAAGAGTAGTGCTATGTATGTAAATGCGCATTCCCGCCGTCATGGACCAGGGTTAATTCGAGGACAAATAAGATAGGTACTATTTCTTTATTTTGTAACAATATCGGAACAGCTTCCCTTCAAAATCAAATGGCGTGGTAGCTCTTGTGATATCTTTTATATCGTCAGAATGGATCTGATCCCCGTCGAGCTCAAATTTGCGGTAATTGGTGCTGAAGTAAATGATACCGCCTGGCGCTACAGCCTCCAGTGTTTTATTCAGCAGGTCGGCATGATCGCGTTGAATGTCGAGGAAATCTTTCATGCGTTTGCTGTTGCTGAACGTAGGCGGGTCCATGATCACCAGGTCGAAAGAAGCAGGCGGTAACCCCTCCAGGTATTGCTTCACATCTGCATGTATAAAATGATGTTTTGATGAGTCGAAGCAATCATTCAGCCGCATATTCTCTTCTGCCCATTGCAAATAGGTTTTTGATAAATCAACAGAAGTAACCTCAGCGGCGCCTCCGGCGGCGGCATATACCGAAAAGGAACCGGTATAACAGAACAGGTTTAAAACCCGCTTACCGTTTGCTTCATCGCGTACCATACCGCGCGTAATGCGATGATCGAGGAACAAACCGGTATCGAGGTAATCGCTCAGGTTTACCTTAAATTGTAATCCCGCTTCTTCTACCACAAAGAACGCGCCCTCTGTGGCTACGCGCTGGTATTGTCCCAGCCGGCCTGGTTTACGTTGGCGTTCTTTAATGTATATATTGTCTACCGGCATTTCGAGCACCTCGCTTATTAGCACAATGCACGCTTCCAGCCAGGCTTCATGCTCCGATTCTGCCATTTCAAATTTCCGCTTGTATTCTGCCAGGTATATATTTTCGCCATATCGTTCAATGCAAAACGCAAATTCAGGCAGGTCATGATCATAAATGCGATAACAGGTAATACCCTGTCGCCGTGCCTGCTTTCCTATATGCCGGTACACCTTGGTAAGCCGGTTGCGAAACATCTGAAATTTTTCGGGAGACATGGCGCGAAGGTAGTTGAAATGTTAACTATTGGAAAAGGCAACTCAGGAACTGTGAACTATGAACTATGAACTGTGAACTATGAACTGTGAACTATGAACTTTGAACCATATATTTTTTCAACCAAAGAAATCCAATGGAAGTGGCTATGCTCGTCCCACCCAATACCCACCACAATGCATGAAACCCGGCATATTCTGCCAGCTGCGCGCCTAAAAACGGACCAGCTGTTTGTGCAATTGACCAGGCGATGGTATACAATCCTGCATATTGCCCGCGATTGTGATCGGCGCTGCGGGAAGTCCAGAAGGTATTCATAAAAGGCAGTACGAGAATTTCACCCAACGTCATTACAACCATCATCAGCAAAGCCATCACATGATTGATGTGAAAAACATTCAGCATAATATAAGCAACGCCAACCAATATGGTGCCGCGGGAAATATAAAAGATGCTCGATCGCCGGCCTTCCAGTTTAAAGATCAATACCATTTCAATGATCGCGATCATGACCCCATTCAATGCGCCTATTAAACCAATGAACTGCTCTTTGAAATGAAGCTCAATTTTGTAATAAGCATTCAGGTTAGTGAACAATTGAAAAAAGCAACTGGCAAATAAAATGGTCAATAAAATAAACCACAAATATATTTTATCCCGGTATGGCGAATGCGAAGGGTCTGCGACTGTTGCCTTCTTTACCGGTTGAACCTGTTTCGACGGATGTAAAAAATACCACAACAACAAGGCAGCAATAATATTGGTAGCGCCATCTACCCAGAATAATAATTTATAATTGATAGCCGCGAGCACTCCGCCTATAGCACTTCCCAATGCCCAGCCTAAATTTATGGCCAACCGGTTCAGTGCATACGAACGGGTACGGGTATCGTCTTTAGCATAGGCAATGATGGCAGTAGAGTTGGCCGGACGGAATGCATCATTCACCATGCTTAGCAAAAAGGTAAAAATACAGATCAGCGGGAACGAGTTCATTTGTCCCAATACCATAAACATAATACCGCCACCCGATAACGTGATCAATTGAACCGGGTGAAAGCCAAGGCGATCTGTCAGCTTTCCACCCAAAAAACCACCTGTTACCGCACCCAGGCCAAATAAGGCCATAACAATACCTGCCTGCCCAATGCTATATCCCATGGATGGACTGGTAAGATAAATGGTCATGAAGGGCAATACCATGGTGCCGCTGCGGTTCACCAACATTACAAACGACAGCCACCATGTAGAGGGAGACAATCCGCTATATGCATTCTTGTACAGAGAAAGCGTTTTCGAGATCATGTGACTGTTATATTATAAAAAAAACATCCCGACTAAAGTCGGGATGCAATTTATAATAAATCTCCAAGCAGACGAGGGAAAATTAACTGCCAAACACTTTTTTCAGGATATCAGAAACACGAGCCGCAGGATCTTTGCGGATCTTTTGTTCTTCCTGCGCTACCTGAAAAAACATACCACTCAATGATTTCTCCGTAACATAACCGGCTAAATCAGGATTGATCTTATTAAACGTTGTTGGCAATTTGTTGTAAGCATCAAATACTGTTTTCCAGTATGAGGTTGCTGATGTTTTTTGCAGGGCAGTGTCAATTACCGGACGGAATGCACTGGTGAGGGCTGCAACTGTTTTACCACGCAGATAACCTGTGGCAGCAGTATCGCTTCCTTTCAAAATGCCCAGGGCATCCTGAATGCTCATGCTTTTTACTGCATTTACAAAAATAGGTGCGGCTGATTTACTGGCTTCTTCAGCAGCCCGGTTCATCGATAAAATAGCATTGTCAACCAGCTTGCCCATACCTGCAGTACGCAGGGCTGTTTCCACTTTCCTGGCTTCGGGGGGCATCAGCACTTTAATTGCAGCATTGGCAAAAAAACCATCCACAGCCGACAATTTACTGGCACTGTTCTGCGCACCTACTGATAACGCTTCTTTTAAACCGGCAACAATTTCATCATTACTTAATGAAGTGGAGCCACTGGTTGCCTTATTCAGCAATCCACCCGCTTTTTTCAGCAATCCACCTTGCGCAAATGAGGCAACACTGGTAAGTAGTAACAGGGGTAATACAATTCTTTTCATAGTGATATTCATTAAAATAATTCAGCTAAAGTAACGTGTTAAATGGTAAAAAGTTGTTAAGTCGTATGGTTATTTATCCCATATAAACAGTTCAGCCTTAGGCATTTTATCAAATACATGTTTTACTGTATCGGGTGGAAGGGTGAGTTTACGTTGTACCACATCCATCCAGGCGCCGTCAACGGTAACAATGGCAGCTATTTCATCGCCATTTTTAGTAATACGATGCTGAATGGTCCACCGCGAATGATCGGGCCGCGCTTTTAACAGTTGCACATCAATGGTTATTACATCACCCATTCGAACTTCCCGCTTAAACAAACATTCCTCCCTGAATAAGATCGGCCCAAACTGGTGTTCTACCATGAATGACGTTGTTAATCCATGTTCTTCCAAAAAAGAGATCCGTGAATACGCCCCATAATCATAATATACGGAATGCCGCAAATGAAAGTTGGGGTCAAGGTCAGACCATCGAATTTCAATAGGTTTAATGTATGAGTTCATAAAATATGTTAAATTGAATGCCCTAAAATTAGCGGGTTATTGTTATTATTAGTACTTTTTCAATAACATCAAAAGTATAACGTGCGTTCATTAACTGCCATCATTTGTTTAACAGCTTTTTTTGCCCTGCAATACGGCAAGCTGGTAAGCTATTGGCATTGTAAATTCACCTCCATTTATACCTCAACGGGATGCGATTGCGTGCAACACCTTTTGGATACTTCTAAAGAAACCGCGCACCACGCCACTGCCACCCTGAAAGAAAAAACAGAAGAAATAGTTTTTTTCCACGAAGCGATACAAAGCTGGCAATCTCCTGCCACACCGGTTATTTATGAAATGGCTTATGTTGATGAAATCCCCGAAACATGCAAAGCCACTGTGTTTCAACCTCCTCGATTTAAAGCATAAAGCTTAACGCCAAATTACATACTGAAAACCCGAATTGGGTTGTGTAACACGTTTTGTGTAATGCACCCATATTCCATTATGCAAACGCATGGTGTTTGCGCCGGGCATTCGGCGCCAGCCATCATGCATTGGGCGTTCCGCGTTCAGCGTAGCATATCCCTGCATACAGCATTTTGCATTGAGCGTTGCGCGTTATGCGTTTAGCGTTCTGTTGCATCTATAACCACATTCAACTAAATTTTATGTACACCACTCATATAACTGTTATCGCTATTTACATTTTTGTTATTACCGCCTGCACGCCAAAGATGGCGAGCCACCCAGCTCAACGCGTAAATATGGAAGCCACCGATAAAAGAGGAAACCTGATCCTGCTTGGTAAAAGCACCCGTGAACGGCTTGCTCAACCGCCTTTCAATGACTGGTACACGAAAAATTATGCAGCGTATACCATTGACAGCAACACGGCCAATCAAATAAAACCTTTACTAAAAAATAAACAGTTCTTTTTATTTATGGGCACCTGGTGTGGCGATAGCCGGCGTGAAGTGCCCCGTATGTATAAGATCCTGGATTATTGCCAGGTCAAATTGTCACGTATACAACTGATTAATTTGAACAACAGCGATACCGCCTATAAACAAAGTCCAGGCCATGAAGAACGAGGTTTGAACATACTTCGCGTACCTACCCTGCTGATATATGAGAACGGGCATGAGGTGGGCCGGGTGGTGGAATCACCCGTTACTTCCCTGGAAAAAGACATGTTCGCCATTGTGACCAAACAGCCTTACGAGCATCGTTACAAGAACGGGACCACCGCCAAACCGGTAAATAAGACCGATACTACAAGGTTACAACCGCTTTCCCGGCAATAATTCACCCATATATTCGTTTCATTCCATTACTTTTGACGCCTAAAATTTATGTAATGAAAAAATATGTGCTGTTGGCATTAGCCTGTTTACCAGCTACTGTAATGCTGGCCCAGGGTACAGCCAAGAAGAAGCCGGTTGCAGCTACCAAAAAAACCGCTACCCCCGCCGCAAAAACGGTCAGCTCTGCTGCGCCTGCTGCTGCCGCATTGAAAAATTCTGCCGATTCATTTAGTTATGCCATTGGCCTAAGTATCGCTAGTTTTTACAAAGCCCAGGGCATTAACAATATAAACAATCAGTTAGTATTGAAAGCTCTTTCTGACGCTAAGGTTGAAAAACCACTGCTGAATGAAACTCAGGTCAATAACTGCATTGTAAATTATATGCAGACTGCACGCAGCGCCAAGGCATCGCCCAATAAAAAAGCCGGGGAAGCTTTTTTGGCAGAAAACAAAAAGAAAGCAGGCATTATTACTTTACCCAGCGGGTTGCAATACCAGGTAACTAAAGAAGGTACTGGTCCCAAACCATCCATCGAAGACCAGGTAAAAGTACATTATCATGGTATGTTAATCGATGGCACCGTGTTCGACAGTTCTGTTGAACGTGGTCAACCAATTACCCTTGCTTTAAAAAATGTAATTCCCGGTTGGACAGAAGCGTTACAATTAATGCCTGTTGGCAGCAAGTGGAAGTTATTCATTCCTTCTGATCTGGCCTATGGTGATAACCCTGCAGGACCAACCATTAAAGAAGGCTCAACGCTGATCTTTGACGTTGAGTTAATAGAGATAGTAAAACCTTAAAAGGTTTATTAATATAAATGAAAGCCTCCCGACAAGTCGGGAGGCTTTCATTTATAAACTAGTCTTCTGTTTATAGATTAATGACCCTGTCTTTCGGATACTTCACACTATAGCTTATCCGGTATTTCTTTATTTCCCCAGGCGCAAGCTGCGGTTTCCAGGTTAAAATGCCGGTCTCGCCATCCACGGAAGCGCCATCGTGTTGCAGCAACTCCACTTCTATGTCTTTATTGGTGGGCAAAGGATATTGATCGCGCAATTCCATTTGTACCGTTTCTTTCTTATTATTCCGTACCGTTATTTCATAGGTAAAGGTTTGCTTTTTGTTGCTTCCCAGGAATTTCACACTGCTGAAATCTTTCAGCTTCTCCCTGGTCACTACAACCCGTTTGTCTCTGCCCAGCGTAAGGTTCAGCGTATCCTGCACAGAACCTGCATCGATGGAGGTTTTGCCAATATAAGTGCCTTCAAAAATAATATTGGCTTCACCCGGCAACAGGTTCAAGGCTTCCCAATCAACTATTTCACCCAGCAGGTAAGCATCCTTATCTAACCGGGGAACACTGTAATATTTGTATAAAGCAGGGATCTTGAAATCTTTCAGATTAACATTCTGTTCTTTTCCATTCGAAGGAACATCATACGGCAGATCAATATCAAAAACAACGTTCAGCTGATTATCCTTTACCTGCACATAATCGCCCATCTCTTTCAGGGTTACCACTACAACGCCACCGGAAGCCCGGCTACCATAAATTGCAGTTGCTGCATTATCTTTTAACACTTCCGTATTTTTAATGGCCTTCTTATCTATCCTGCTAAATTCGGCTTTGCTAACAACAGCACCATTTACTACATACAGCGGTTCCGCCTGTTCTTTTTTTTCATCATCCCTATCCCTGGTTGAGCTTCCATATCCGAGAACTACTACATCACTTAACTCAGCAGTGGCAGGCGCCACGGATACCCCATACATTCTGCCAGACAATGCTTTTTCATATGGATTAACCGGGTTGGCATACGCGAGGAACCAGCTTTTTATATCCGGCGCATTATTATGTTGCGAAGGAATGGATGTAGACAATGCCAGTTTCACCTGCTGCCAGTCGATACCCGTGCTTTGCACCAGCCTGGCTTTATAGGCTAAAGAAACCGGTTTGTTGATATTTTCTACCCGCAGGTCATAGGAAGGGTTCCAGCCCGCGTTAGGCGTTACATAAGATACCGTAAAATCATACGTCCCTGCCAAAGGAGAATATAATTGCAATAACAGCTTGCCTATTGTTTTATTATTTTTCTGCTCTTCCTCATTTATCTGTTTGAAAATTTTCACCGTAAGGTCCATCAACTTTTTTTCCTTTTCCTTATACCGGCTGATCTCATTTTGCAGCTCCAGTGTTTTGGTTTTATAGTAATCCATCATCTTTGTAAGCTCAACAACGCTAACACCGGTTTGATCGCCGCGTATTTCCTTATTTGCTTTCAAAAGATCCAATAACTCCTGGTCGGTTTTTAATACCACCTGTACCCGCGACAGTTCATCATTGACTGTCTCCAGCGAATCTTCGAGTTTCTTTACGATGGGGAGCTTATGTTCGGGCCTGAGAAAATTGGTGGAGAATTCAACCGACAGAATGGTTACATTACTCCCGGCTGAGCCGGGACTGCCTATTTGCAGACTGTTAATATCAATGCGGTTGCTGATATTATCTATTACTAATTCATTATTGCCCTGGTTTAGTGAAGCTTTGGCCGAATGCGTTAATTCTGCGCCGTTTCTGTACACCATGGCCGATTTCAATACAGCGCTCACTATATTTTTATCACCGCCGCCGGCCTGTACAGATGCCATCAGGGACAAGAATATTAAAAAGATAAACGTACGCTTCATATAATTCATTTTGGTGAGTGATTATTGAATAGATGCTCACCAGGAAGGAATTACATAAAGGGGGAGTTAAAAAGTTGATGTAGTTGATAAAGGATATCCTTATTCACAAAAAAAGGACCACCTGCATCGCAGATGATCCTTAATATAATTTTAACAACCTTCTTTCTACTTATTACTTCCCCCTTCCCTTTATTAACTTTATCACCCTTATCACCTTTATCAACTAACCTCTACTTATACAACAACTCGTAATACTCATTCGCCATTCTGCCCGAATCGAACTGAAAGCGCACATCACGCATACCATTCTTGGCTATCTGCCGCCAGGTATCGTAACGCTCGTAGTACATTGGAAGAATATCATGCTCAAGCATATCGTACATTTTATCCAGGTCGTATTGGTCCTGTTCCTGCACGCTCATCCTGGCATAATCAGGCATAGGAACTACAAAACCATTATGCCCCTGGTCAATAAACTCAGGAATCCAGCCATCGGACGTAGAGAAGTTGATAGCCCCATTCATGGCCGCCGTCATACCGCTTGTACCGGATGCTTCGCGGGGAACGCGGGGATTATTCAACCAGACATCAGCAGCCTGTTTCAAACGTTTTGATAACCCTAATTCATAACCGACCAGCACAGCCACATTTTTAAGTCCGCGACTCATATGCATCAGGCCATTAAATTCATTGATGGCAGGGTAATCCATTGGGTAAGGTTTACCAGCCCAAATGATCTGCACGGGATATTTAGTATTGTTCAATAACTTTTCAAACCGTGCTTTATCACGGGTAAGCAGCTCTGCCCTTTTGTAACCGGCAAAACGGCGCGCCCATACAATGGTAAATACATTTGGGTTGAACAATTTACCGGTTTGATCGGCGACAATTTCAAAAGCCCGGCGCTTCAGGTATTTTTTGCGATCATCCCACCAGCTGTCATTACCTTCTTCTGCCGCCCGGTACAATTGTTTATCGGCCCAGTAGCGCCAGTTCTGTGCATTGGTTATTGAAATGATGGGACAAATATTCTCATACTTACCCCACATGTGCCGCGAAACTTCGCCATGCAATTTTGAAACACCGTTTGCCAGGTGAGCAAAACGCAATGCAACCAGCGAGTGATTGAACAAGTCATCCTGCATACCGGTGAGTTTTCGCACTTCATCGATGCTTAAGCCACAGAAGTAGCTCATTTTTTGACACAGGTTAATATCATGTTTTTCATTACCGGCTTCTTCAGGTGTATGCGTGGTAAACACCAACCGCTTTTTTACTTCTTCGAGCTTGTTGCCAAATTTCTTGTACAAATAAAAAACCGATGATACCCCATGCGCTTCATTCAAATGATATAAGTCTGGATTAAATCCTATTTCATCCATGAGTTTGGCCCCGCCTACACCCAGTAAAATAAACTGGGCCACTTTGGTAGCCACATTGGCATCGTATAAGCGATGGGTAATGGTTTGTGAAACATGATCATTCTCCGGCAAATCAGTGCTTAGTAAGAAAAGCGGTGCTGTTTTGAATGTTTCCGGATTCAGATAATATGCTTTCACCCATACCAGGTGATCATGAATGGTAATTTGAAATTTGATGCCGGTATCTTCCAGGAAATGATAGTTCTTTTCAAGCCAGGTTACCTGCAAGGTATGGTCCTGGTTACGGGCCTGGTCGTAGTATCCATATTTCCACAATATGCCAATGCCCACCATGTTTTGTTGCAACTCATACGCACTGCGTAAATGTGAACCGGATAAAAAACCCAGGCCGCCGCTGTAAATTTTCAATGGCTGATGAACTGCAAATTCCATCGAAAAATAAGCTACTCTTTTGCTGTATTTCCCTTCTATCGGGTAAGGAACGGTAAAATTGGTAAAGCTCATATACACAGTTTCATTTTAAACTTTCAGGTACTGATTAAATAGATTGTACTGAATGTGATCCTAAAACGGGGCGAATATAACGCAAATTCCAAATCCCGGGGTTAGCAGATGCAGCCTACTATATGTCGCATGAACTAATGAGCGTTAGCAAATCAATTACTGATTGTCGCTTTTAAGTCCCACTCTGCGGACCCTCCTTATCAACCCCGTCAACCTCTATCAACTTTTCAACTTCTTTTTCTTCTTCCAGTAGCTTCCATTAAAAAAGCACTGGATGTCACGAAACGATCCACATCCGCCTTTTTCCTTCATAACTACCTTACCGCTCGTAAACGAAAACTCCATCGAACAGGGATTATCACTTTTAACAAATTGTGCCACATTGGGTGAAATAAAACGCGCGTTCCCTTTTATCTCTCCTATGCATTTGCCGCCATTCTTTTCAAAATGCACAAAGAATACAATTTCCGAAGCGTTCTTTCCATCCCGCACGGAAACGAAATTTTTTTCATTCTCTACATAGTCGCCTGAAAATTTATTATTAGCTGGCAACGTATCTATCGGGTTAGCCACATCCTCTATAATATCTTCATTCGGCTCGGTTACAATAAGGGTAAAATTATCCCCGTTTCTGTCATAGAAATATATATTCCTTTTAAAAAGCAAGTCTTCACCTGCTTTTTTCGTTTCCCGGTAGGTTGTTATCTGGAATTTTGAGTCGAGCAACCCATAAGCCGACGTATAATGATCAAAACCGGTTTTCACCAATGGCATTGCCTTTAAAAATTGATTGTCCTTGTTGAAACATGCGAGGTAAGCCACCCGCTTGTTACCTACAACCGCTTTGGTAAACAGGTAATGTTCTTTTCCTTTTTCGGCTGTTCTTGCCAGCGCATAAAACTTTGGCGTAGCGTTCTTACCGAAATCTTTTTTCCAGATACTGTCAGGTATAAATTGGGTAAAGGTCTTTAAACCAATGGCCATTGAGTCGTTCCCCTTTTTTAACAGCATGGTATCGGCTATCATATAAGGCATGGATACTTCAGGGTAAAATGCAACAAAATCTGCTGCTGTTACTATTTCACCCGCTTGTAGAGAGGCTTTTTTTTCCTTACATGCAAACAATAACAAGATAAAACCCAGGCTAAAAAGGTACTTCTTCATAAAATATCCGGTGGCTGTTGATTGATAAAAATAAGCATTCATCGTCACTTCAAAAAGAAAACACATATAAGCTAAAAACTAATGCCACAACGTGTTATTTAACATCAACCTGGCTTGGAAATGGGCAATTAATTTTTTAGATTTGTCTAAATTTTATTTTAGGCAGGCAGTAAAAGCAGGTATCTGTGACTTAAAAAACTATCTATGGGTCCTAAATATTCGAGCAGCAGAGAAAATTACCTGAAAGCGATCTTTCACCTGCAGGAAATACATGGTACTGTAACTACCAACGATGTTGCCGGTGAAATGCAAACCCGCCCTGCTTCAGTTACGGATATGCTGAAGAAACTGAAAGCACAGAAATTAGTATTGTATGAAAAATATAAAGGGTTTAAGCTGAATACGGAAGGGCGGAAAGTAGCCCTTCAGATCATTCGTAAACACCGGTTGTGGGAATATTTCCTGGTAGAAAAGTTGCGCTTTGGCTGGGATGAGGTTCATGAAATGGCGGAAGAACTGGAACACATCAGCAGCAAGAAACTGATTGACCGGCTCGATGAATTTTTAGGTTTCCCTAAAACCGATCCGCATGGAGACCCTATTCCCGATAGCCAGGGCCGGTGGACACTCACCCGGCAGGTAGATCTGCTGAACCTGCCCGTAAATCAACAGGCTGAAGTAAGTGGCATAGGCGATCAATCGGCAGAAATACTGGAATTGTTAAGCCACAAACACATTTCACTCGGAACAAAACTGGAAATAAAGAAAAAGTTCGCTTTTGATAATTCCATCGAACTGAAAATAAAAAATCAATCACCTGTTACTATTAGTGAACACGTAGCAAAAAACGTATTTGTGAAATATGATGAATAGATTAAAAGGGGAAGAATCGTTAAGTGAAGTGCACGAATCGGTTGATGTATCCAGAAAAAAGATTGGCTGGAAACAGGCTTTTGCATTTTTTGGCCCCGCATACCTTGTCAGCGTAGGATATATGGACCCCGGTAACTGGGCTACCGACCTGGCCGGCGGTAGTCAGTTTGGCTACTCCCTCCTATGGGTTTTATTGATGAGTAACCTGATGGCCTTGTTGTTGCAGGGTTTATCGGCCCGGCTGGGCATTGTGCGTGGGCGCGACCTGGCGCAGGCTAACCGTGAAACATATTCCCGCAAGGTCAATTTCATGTTGTATGTGCTGGCTGAAATTGCCATTGCCGCCTGTGACCTCGCCGAAGTGCTGGGCATGGCGATCGGTATTCAACTATTGACCGGCCTCCCATTGATATGGGGTGTTTCCATCACCGTACTGGATACCTTTCTGTTATTGTTCCTGCAAAAACTGGGTATTCGCAAAATGGAAGCCTTTATTATCGGGCTCATTGCCGTCATCGGGCTCTCCTTTCTGGCCGAGATCATTATTGCGAATCCACAACCAGCTGCGATCGCTTCCGGCTTTATTCCACACTTTGCCAATGAAAATGCATTATACATTGCGATAGGTATCATTGGCGCTACGGTAATGCCGCATAATTTATACCTGCATTCGGCCCTGGTGCAAACCCGTAAGATCGACAGAACGCGCGAAGGAATAAAGCAGGCATTAAAATGGAATTTTATTGATTCTGCCATCGCCTTAAACCTGGCTTTTTTTGTAAATGCAGCCATTTTAATATTAGCAGCCAAAGTATTTTTTGAAAGCGGGTTAACGAATGTGGCAGAAATAAAAGATGCCCATCGCCTGTTGGAACGTTTGCTGGGGAACAAAGTGGCGCCCATGCTATTCGCGGTGGCTTTAATTGCAGCCGGGCAAAGCTCTACGATTACTGGTACGCTGGCCGGGCAGATCGTAATGGAAGGCTACCTGCGATTACGGATCAACCCATGGATGCGCCGCCTGCTCACCCGTTTACTGGCTATTATACCCGCCATTCTGGTAATTGCTATTGCAGGTGAACATGAAGTGGATAGCCTGCTGATATTGAGCCAGGTTATTTTAAGTATGCAATTGGGGTTTGCCATTATCCCGTTGATCCACTTTGTAAGTGATAAAAAAACAATGGGCGAATTTGCCATCAAACCCTACGTACAGGTGATTGCCTGGATTGTGACCGCTACACTGGTATACCTGAACATTCGCATGGTGCTCAATGAAGCCAGTTCGTTCTTTGCCTCTTCAACCAATATATTCTGGGAAATATTGATCATTGCCGGCGGAGCGCTGTTCCTCGGGTTGTTGGCTTATATTATTTTCAACCCGCTTTTCAGTAAAAAGTCGAAAGCAGCTGCAGACATACAATTGCACCCGCAAATAGAAGGTTTACAAAAACTGGCCATCCCCTCGTATAAAAAGATCGCCGTGGCGCTGGACTTTGGCGAGCACGACGATACCTTGCTGGCGCATGCCATTGGCCAGGGACAGGGGCAGGCAGAATACCTGCTGATCCATGTGGTAGAAAGCGTTCCCGCACGTTTGTTAGGAAAAGAAAGCGACGATTACGAAACCCGTAATGATGAAGCACGTTTACAATTGTATGTACAACAATTGCACGAGCAGGGCCTGACTGCCACCAGCCATTTGGGATTCCGCAACCGGGCCGGCGAAATTGTCCGGATCATTAAAGAATCAAAAGCCGATATGCTGGTTATTGGTGCCCACCGGCACAGCGGCATCAAAGATTGGCTGTATGGCGAAACCATTAACTCAGTAAGACATGAGCTGAAGATCCCGATACTCGTTGTTAATTTATAATTTCTTCTGAAACAACAAATGCTTTAACCTGGAAAATGTCTCAGGTTTTATATTAAGGTAGGAAGCTAAAATTTTCTGCGGTACACGTTGCAACATATGGGGATGATTGTTCATGTATTCGAGAAAGCGATCGCGGGTAGATGTATTTAACTGCTCGAAATAGCGGGCATCTTTTTTAATGAACATTTGCATGATCATGGCCCGGCCCAGGGCTTCGGCCTCCGGCACAAGGTTTAATGCCTCCTGCATGCGATCGTAATGTATAGATACCAGCACGGTAGGTTCCAGGGTTTGTATCACCACATCTGATGGTTCCCGGCGATGAAAAGAAATTTCTGATTGAATAATGTGACCTTCTGTGGCCAGTTGCAAGGTTACCTCGCCTTTGATGGAAGAGGGTATATATTTACGGGCAAGTCCTTTAATAACAACATTCAGGTAATCCTCCGTTTCGCCCAGGTTAACCAACTTTACTTTTTTCTCAAAGCGGCGGATCTCCAGATAAGGAATTAATTGTTCAATCCCTTCACGGCTAATTGTTGAAAACCGCTTCAGGTGTACCAGTAACAGCTCGTAAACTTCCCTGGCAACAATATTTTTATCCCCCATAAAAAAATATCATTTAAGATAAGGTGCATCTGATTTTTTCGCTCGTAACAAATGCTTCAGCCGGCTGAATGTTTCGGGTTTTATGTTCAGGTAAGATGCCAGGTATTTTTGCGGCACCCGCTGAAACAATTCGGGATTATCGGTCATAAAACGCAAAAAACGCTCTTTTGTACTATATCTGATGCGTTCCAGTTCCCATACTTCTTTCTGTAAGAACAATTCGGTAATGATCAACCGGCTCAAACGTTCCAATTTAGGGTACTTGCTATATAACTGTTCTGCTCTGTCGTGGTGGAGGGAATAAAAAGTAGTAGGCTCAACGGTCTCGATCACGTATCCCGAAGGCAATCCTGAAAAATATGACACGGAAGAAGAGATCAGCTCTCCTTCTCTGGCAATCTGGGTAATTATCTCTTCCTTGCCTTTATAAAAAAACTTTCGCGCCAACCCCTTTATAACGAAATATAAGTACTTCTCCGTTTCGTTTATATCGGTAAGTCGAACTTTTTTGTCTACTGACCTTACTTCAATAGAATTGATTAAAGCCTCCAGCTCTTCCGCAGGAAGATCAATAAACTGGTCTATATACTTTTGTAATATAGCAACCATACTGCAAGTTATAGTTTATCAACAATTATTAGATGGTGTTTGACCGGGAGACTCAATATTTAAGTACAACTATGTACCGGACGATGGAAAAACATCATACCTGTACGCCGTTTGGTAGCTAAAAAGCCTTTTGCACATATGGCCATTCTGCTGTAGGTTTGCACCCTTATTTGAAGGCAAAAAAACGCATTTATGGCACAAAAAATCAATGTACAGAATCCTGTTGTAGAACTGGATGGCGATGAAATGACTCGCATTATCTGGAAGTTCATCAAGGATAAACTCATTCTCCCCTACATTAACGTCGATATTAAGTACTTCGACCTGGGTGTTGAATACCGCGACCAAACCAATGACCAGGTAACTATTGAAGCCGCCAATGCTATCAAACAGTATGGTGTAGGAATCAAATGTGCTACTATTACACCTGATGAGGCCCGGGTAAAGGAATTCTCCCTGAAACAAATGTGGAAGAGCCCCAATGGTACCATTCGTAACATCCTTGATGGTACTGTATTCCGCGAACCAATCGTTATCAACAATATTCCCCGCCTGGTTACCAACTGGACTGCCCCCATCATCGTTGGCCGTCACGCATTTGGCGATCAGTACCGGGCTACCGATGCTGTGATCAAAGGCAAAGGTAAACTCACTATGACCTTTACTCCTGAAGATGGCGGTGAACCGCAAACTTTTGAAGTATACAATTTCAAAGGCGATGGCGTGGCTTTAAGCATGTACAACACCGATGAAAGCATCATAGGATTTGCCCGCAGCTGCTTTAACATGGCACTCAGCAAAAAATGGCCGTTGTATTTAAGTACAAAAAATACCATTCTCAAAAAATACGACGGACGTTTTAAAGACATTTTCGCTGAGATCTTTGAAAACGAGTTCAAACAAGCTTTCCAACAGGCAGGCATCGTTTATGAACACCGTTTAATTGACGACATGGTTGCCAGCGCCCTGAAATGGAATGGCAATTTTGTTTGGGCCTGTAAGAACTACGATGGCGACGTTCAAAGCGATACCGTAGCACAAGGCTTTGGTTCTCTGGGATTAATGACCTCCGTATTAATTACCCCCGACGGAAAAACCATGGAAGCTGAAGCAGCCCATGGCACCGTAACACGCCACTATCGCGACCACCAGGCCGGTAAACCCACCAGCACCAACCCAATCGCTTCCATCTTTGCATGGACAAGAGGATTGGCTTTTCGCGGTAAACTGGACGGCAACCAGGCACTTATAGACTTCTGCAACACATTAGAGTCTACTTGTATAGAAACAGTTGAAAGTGGTAAAATGACTAAAGATTTGGCCGTTTGTGTTCACGGAAATAAAGTAGAACATGGAAAACACTTCCTGTATACTGAAGAATTCCTGGATGCCATCGATACCAACCTGAAGAAGAAAATGGGTTAGTACGATTCACAGGTTATCAAAAATCAACTGATTATATATTTATTCCAGGCCCCGACGGTATCGTCGGGGCTTTCATTTATACCCCGGGTGCACACAGTATCGACACTGGTCACATATAAGGCAATATTCTGCACTGCCCTACCACCAGGGTTGCACTGCAACGCTCTGGTCAGTGCAACCCTGGTGCAACTCCAGTGCAACCCTCTGTGAGCAAATACCCATACGGTTACCGTATCTGCTGCGGTTCAACCCTAAAAAGAAAGGCCTTCCCAACTGATCGGGAAAGCCTTTGTGATGATAATACCCCTTAACTTACCTATTTACCTACCGCCCGCCAGTTGGCGGACAGTTATTGAGTTCTTGGTTTTTGGGTTCTGCATTTGCTTTCGCCTTGCTGCTGCATTTCATTACCACAACCTGACCCACTTTAGCAGATTAGCAAATCAGCACATTGGTTTTTGTGCATTATTTATGCCTGATGGGTCCATAGCCTTAATTTTCCTGTTAAGAAAACTATAAACCCCGGATTGCATCACCCAATTACTACAAATGACTTCCCACTGAGACTTAATTTCTACAAAAAAAGGCTCCCGATACATCGGGAACCTTTGAAATGATTGATTAAACCCTAAACAAGTACAAAATATAGATGCAGGAACCACTTCACTCGAGCTTAGCGGTTAATCATCACCTTGTTATACAGGGTCGATGATCTGTTTTTATTGACAGTTTATGCAATAAATTCGTTGCGCCTTCAGTTTAGTAAACGTGTTAATGATTAGATAATTGAGCAAAAAAATATATAGATGCGGGGTGAAGCAATACATCATTTTTACTGAAGCAGATAAAGTGTGCATATAAAATGAAAGCAGTATCACCCCATTAAATATTACGACAAATAATATTTTGCCATTATTTTGAAAAGCCCGAATGTTAATTTGTGAAATTGATTTTCGCGTGTATTTTGCCGGGGCGTTGAAATACAACACGTTGGCTAAACATTAACAAAAATAGTTACCCTATTTTACTTAATATGTGCGACTTATTTTCAAATTCTTCTTGCCAGGGGAACGCCTATGTACATGTGAAGGATTAAAAAGTACGGCCGGCGTTCCTACTTTATTTATAGCCAAAAGGTTCGATAGGCGTAGCCCATCGAACCTTTTACTTTCTTCAATTATCACAACTTGTCCCGACTTTGGTCGGGATTATTTCTTCTTCTCCGCTCTTTTTCTCAACTCGGTCACAGGAATAGTGATCTGGCGACCGATAGGGTCTTTGCCTCTGTATGTGATCACTTTCAAATTCGCGGCATCTTTGGGAACCATTACCGGCTGTGTGTATTTGGGATAAAAGCGATCGGGAAATGAATTATCAAAGCTGTAATAAATATCCAATCCCTCTACTTCTGTGCTCATATCCAGCTTCAATCCTTCGCCCTCTTTATTAACATTAAAGATAGGATCGTACATGCTGGGCGCATATTTCCTTTCAGCTACATCAAAGCGGCTGAAATGATCTTCTACCCTGCGTATAAAGTCATTCCAGTTCTTTTTGTTTGCAGGCGACCAAACACACTCCGCTACGGCAAATGCACGCGGCCAGGTCATATACTGCGCATGACGCATGTTGTAGATCTGTTCCGTCCATAAGTTAGCCTGTCCGCCTTTTATATATTTTGGATCTGCCCCTTCAGGAACCGGTTCAAACTTATAAGAATCTTTTAACCGCACGCTTTTATAAACGGGCGGCTCAATAGCGGCATCCCCTTGCATCAGGTCGATGTAGGTATTATTGTTGGGGCTCATCACCACTTCATGTTGCATTTTGGCGGCTTCTGCCCCACCTTTTGAACCGCGCCAACTCATAACAGCCGCATTAGGCGCCAGACCGCCTTCCAGTATTTCATCCCACCCTATCATCTTCTTTCCTTTCGATTCAATGATCTTCTCCACTTTCTTTACAAAATAGCTTTGCACTTCATGCAGATCTTTCAATCCTTCACGTTGCATCAACTGTTTAATAGCATCCCTTTTTTCCCAGAAGTTCTTGGCGCACTCATCACCACCCATATGAATGTATTCAAAAGGAAAAAGCTGGGCTACTTCGGTAAATACTTTATCCAGCATGTCATACACTTTATCATTAGCGGGACAAAGGGTGTTATCCACCAGCGCATAAAAACCGGTATCGGTCCATTGCATGAATTTATCACCTGAGCTAACCCGGTATGTTCCGGGTGTGCACGACAGATCGGGATAAGCAGCAACGGCGGCCATGCTATGACCCGGCACATCCACTTCGGGGAGAATATTCACAAACCGGTCAGCCGCATATTGTACCAGTTCTTTAATATCGTTGTGGGTATAAAAACCACCGTAAGTACGCGGTTCATTTTCCGTTGGCGCAGAAAACGTACCGAACGTACCGGTTTTATCTACCCGCCAGGCCCCTACTTCCGTTAATTTAGGTAACGATTTTATTTCAATTCTCCAACCCTGGTCATCGGTCAGGTGTAAGTGTAATAAATTGTATTTGTACTTAACCATTTCATCAATAAACTGTTTTACCTGTTCTTTGGTAAAGAAATGGCGAACCACATCAAACATCAAACCCCGCCAGGCGAAACGCGGGTAATCGGTAATATGTACGCCCGGAATAACCCAGGCTGTTTTCTTCACCACATCATGGCTTTCTATTTCTTTGGGCAGCAGCTGTAACAGCGTTTGTACCCCATAAAACAACCCCGCTGCATCGTTGGCGCTCACCTGCACACCGGTAGCAGACACATCAATGGTATATCCTTCTTTCCCGATGGCCTTATCAGGTGAACCGTTCAGTGTAAAACGGATCACATTGGCTTTAAGGGCAGGAGCTGCTGACGCCAGCGTAAAACCGGTAGCTTTTTTTACCTGGTCGGTAAAAGAACGAACGACCCGTTGTACATTGGCATTTTTACCATCGGCCACTACTTTGGTTTGATTATTCAATACAAATCGGGCGCTCTTTTTTTCGAGCGACACCGGCTGGGGAATAATGGCAATATCACTTGCGGTTTGCGCAATCACCATGGTACCAATCAAAATGGAGGAAAGTAACAGGCAGATTTTTTTCATATTTGTCTTTGAGGATTATTTTATTGGGAAACATGAGACGGCAAACGGTCCCGCTCCTGGCGGGATGAAACGGCAAAAACGGACAACACATTTCGGGCATTGTATTTCACGTCTTACGTTTCACGTTTCACGGTTTTAAAATTAAGGGAATTTCCCCGCTCATATTATGGAAAATTAATGTAAACGATTGATCCTCTTTATTGAATGATCATAAATTTGTAACTTCCCGAAAACTATCAAATACATGAAGAAACTGCTGGTTCCTACTGACTTTTCCGATACATCGAAGAATGCCGCCCGTTTTGCGGTGCAAATGGCTGCAGATATTCAAAATGCAAAGATTATCTTAATCCATGTGTCTGATAAGATTACAGGCGGCTCAGATGGTTCTCCGTTAACCGAAGACGATGACGACCGTCGTATTATCCTAACAGCGGCCCTCAGCCAATTAAGAGAGGAATTGCTGGCCGTAGCACAGGCGCCTATCGAGTTCGTTACCGAAAAAGGGTCTTCGCTGGTAGAAACGCTTAGCCGGTATGTTCGTCACCAGGCTATTGACATGGTGATCATGGGTATTACCGGTGCTACACGGCTGGAACAGATCTTTATGGGTAGCAATACCCTGGAAATGGCCAAAGAAAGCGTTTGCCCGGTGCTGATCATTCCGCCAGACGCAAAATACCGCAAAATCAAAAATGTGGTGCTGGCCAGCGATTTTAAAGAAGTAGATATCACCATTCCGGTAGCGCCGCTGAAAGCCACGCTCGACATGTTTAAACCGGCCCTGCATATTGTGAATGTCGACAGCGAACATTACGTGGAGCTTACAGATGAGTTCAAAGTAGAAAGAGCAAAACTGGAAACGATGTTAAAGAATTATTCGCCTGAATTCTATTTCATCAGGCAGTACGATTTCTTTGATGCCATTAGCCAGTTTGTTGAAGACAAAAATGCCGACCTGATCGTAATTGTGCCGAAAGACCGCTCTTTCGTGAGTGGCCTGTTCAAGACCAGCCATACCAAAAAACTGGCCTATCACAGTCACATTCCTATAGTAGCTATTCATGAATAATAGCAGTTTTAATATATTATCAAGGCGTAGCTGAAAAGCTGCGCCTTTTTTGGCAAACTAAGAATAATGCTTAGCTATAGTCATGACGTATTTTTTGAAGTGGCCACCCACCTCAGTTTTTCCAAAGCAGCCGACATATTATACATTAGTCAGCCGGCTATTACCAAGCATATACAATCGCTCGAAAAACATTATAAGGTAAGCCTGTTCGAACGCAAAGGCAATTCGGTATCGCTCACCAGTGAGGGAAAGATCTTACTCGAGTATGTGGTAAAAGGCCGTGAGCTGCAACGCCAGCTTGGGTTCGACATCACCAAACAAAAAAACCTGCAGCAGGCCAAAGGTTCCCTCACGCTGGGCACCAGCACTACCATATCATTATATGTGATCCCGCCCGTTTTTTCCGCATTCCACCAGCAATATCCCAATATTGAACTAACACTGGTCAACCGCAATTCAGAAAATATTTTAAAAGCGCTGCTTAATCACGAAATTGACCTCGCCATCACTGAAGGACGAAATACCATTACCTCGGTAAAATACCAGTTCTTCTTAACAGATGAAGTAATACCCGTATGCAGCGCCAAAAGCGACCTGGTTAAAAAAAGGAATATTACCCCGGATGATCTGAAAAGCATACCCGTAGCCTTACGCGAAAGAGGGTCCGGTACGCTGGCTGCCGTTACGGAAGCGCTTCAAAAATGCAAATTAAGCATCGCCGACCTACAGCATAAGATAGTATTGGGCGGAACCGAAGCTTTGAAAAATTTCCTGCTCGATGATGTATGCCTCGGCTTTCTGCCATTAAGATCGGTTGCCCGGCAACTTAAGAATGGCGAACTGGTTCGGTTATCCATTGCAGGTTTACAAATACACCGCGCATTTTACTTTATGCAACGGCGGGGGTCAGAAGCAGATCGCATTAATCAACTCTTCATTAAACTGGCTACCAACCACTATAACAAAAAGTTATAGCGTATAAGCAAACGGTATGGTTTCCCTTGCAGCAGGTTGCTACATTTACAATGTCATACCAATGCAATGAAGACAGTACAACCACTTACCACGTTATCACAACTCGCCTGTTCCCAATGCGGACAGGTATATAGCGCATTTGAACCACAAACATTTTCAACCTGCTGCCGGCAACCGCTGGTTGCTCAATACAATCTGGCTGAAGCACCGCCTAAAACGGTGTTGTACAACCGGCCTGCAACCATGTGGCGTTATAAAGAAGTATTACCGGTTTTTGAAGAAGAAAATATAGTTAGTTTAGGAGAAGGCATGACTCCCATACTTGAACTGAAACAGTTACAAGCTGCTTACGAACTGCCTAACCTGTTCCTGAAAGATGAATCAAAGAACCCAACAGGTTCATTTAAAGCGCGAGGACTAAGCGCCGCAGTGTCAAAAGCAAAAGAATTCGGCATACATACCTGTATAATCCCAACTGCCGGCAACGCCGGTGGCGCGTTGGCAGCCTATTGCGCCAAAGCAGACATAAAGGCGATTGTGGTAATGCCGCGTCATACACCGCAGGTGTTTAAAGATGAATGTGAACTATACGGCGCTGAACTGATACTGGTAGATGGGCTGATCAGCGATTGTGCTAAAAAAGTGGCGCAGTTGAAAGAATCCATTCAATGTTTTGATATTTCAACCATGAAAGAACCTTACCGCCTGGAAGGGAAAAAGACCATGGGGTATGAAATAGCAGAACAATTCAACTGGACATTACCCGATGTGATCCTCTACCCTACCGGCGGCGGCACCGGTTTAATTGGTATGTGGAAGGCTTTTAAAGAAATGCAGCAAATGGGCTGGATCGGCGAAAAACTACCCCGTCTTTTTGCGGTACAGGCTGAAAATTGCCAGCCGGTGGTACAAACGTGGAAAGGCCTGCAACCCAATGCGAAAAATTATGTAGGCTACCCTTCCCTGGCGAATGGGCTGGCAGTGCCCAATCCTTTTGCCGAAGATATGATGTTGAAAGTGCTGCGTGAATCGAAAGGCGAGCCACTGGCCATCAGCGATTGGGAAATGGTGACCGCCGTAAAAGAAATTGCCCGCAATGAAGGTTTGATCATTGCCCCCGAAGGCGGCGCTTTATGGAAAGCGTTGTTACAACTGGTGAAAGAAGGCACAGTACAACGTGCAGAGAAGATATTGCTGCTGAATACAGGGAGTGGGTATAAGTATTTGGAGAATATTTTATGATGGTATTATAAATTTCAAGAATCCTTCTGCACAGATAGTCCACCCAGCATCTTCCCCTGCACAGTTATAGCCAAAATCTGCACGCCTATTGGCAAAACTGCACACTTATCAAAAACTATACATAGGCTGCCTTTATCTGAATAATAAAACAATCTGGCATTCGTTATTGTGGCTACCATAAAACAAAATCCAGTCATGCACCTGTTTACCAAACTATCTGTTGCTTCTATCCTTATTTCTTCTAGCATCAACCTACATGCACAAAAAGCAAATGAACCGGAAAAAGCTGGTAAATGGCATATTAAAAACGTAGTTTATCTTAACGATGGAGAAGGCCTTGGGGTAACAGAATATTCCGAGAAACAACATGGCGTTGTAAAGGTGAATAATATGGCTAAGGTCGAATGGGAAATACCCATTGACAGGCAGCATATATTGGGGATAGGTAAATATAAAGACAACGCTATTATTTTTTATATTGATAGTGATGAATGGGACGAATGGAATTCAACTTTTAAACACATTAAAGATATCCACTCAGCCATTGTGGATTTAAAATCGCATCAGCTAACAAACGATAAAGTTGTATATACAGCAAGCGACTATATTCTTCCGGAAGTTAACAATGATCTTGCCGGCAACTTTATTAACCTGTCTATTCGAACAACAAGAAAGAGCTACCCGGAAGAAACAAAAAAACTCACTATTTTAACACTGGGGGCAGATGGCAATGTTGGACAAAAAGAAATCCCTACTGCCGCCACAAACGGTTTTTTTATTGGCCTTCTGGCAAACAAAGAAGGTAATACTTTTGTGGCCAGCACCTCCAATGGATCAATGATTGTAGAAAAATTTAACCCCAACGGCAGTCCTGAAAATAAACTGGAAGTTCAATTAAATCTTAAGAAAACTTACTTAAATGACTACAAGGTGGGTTTGGATCCGAATAGCAATAACACTGTTATAACGGGAATTCGATATACCCAAAAGGACAAAAATCTAAGGATCAGTTTTTGCCAGTTTAATTTCGATGAAAAGAAAGCGGTATCAATAGAGGATGTTCCGCTGGAAAAAGGATCTCCTTACAAATTTCGTGATCAATTCCTTCTTAAACCTCAAAACATACTTTTTACGAAGGATAAAACAATCCTTATTAAAGAAATACAGGACAACACTTTAAGCACCAGTGGTTCAAAAACAATATACGAAAGCGAATCTGCTGTCGTTTCTATATATGATAAACAGCAGCACGCTTTACATGACATTATTATACCCAAAAGGCTACAGAGTTTTACAAAAACCACGGTAGGCCTGGGCTGTTATATTAAAAATGAAAAATTGTATCTTCTTTCAACCGAGCTCTTCTCTGTGGGCGCCCTGGACAATTATTGCTATGTCATAGATCTCAATTCCGGCAAAATAGAAAAGAAAAAAATAGGTTACAACAAGCCCAATGCAACCAGAACAGTATCTACTCATTCTTCTTTCTGGTTCCCCAATGAATGCGTCATTAGCCACTTATATTACCAGAAGGCATTTGGCGTAAAGTTCGACACCATACTGGAAAAGATAACTTATGATGATATTGAGAAGATAGCTGCGATCAATAATTAGACTACTACTAATGTTCTGGAAAATTAAATTATAGTGATCTTTAAAAAGTAAATGGGTCCCAGCTTTTGTTGGGACCCATTTACTTTTAATTACTTACTCATACCCCCTTTAGGGGGCTAAGGGGGTCCGGTTCCTGCTGGCTCAAACAATAAAAACTGCCAGTATTGCGCGAATCGAAAGGCCAGCCGCAGGCTGTGTCAGACAATGAGATGGTGGCCGCTGTAAAAGAAATAGCCCGTAAAGAAGGGTTGATCATTGCCCCCGAAGGCGGCGGCAACTTAAATCTTCGGGAAAACCCACACGAGGCAAATGCATGCCCATTAAAAAATGCTATTGCCTCCATGAATCCTGGTCATTACGTTTAGTAGTTTATTGCGCCCACATGAATCCCAGTCATTCCGTTTAATGGTTTATTGCGCCCACATGAATCCTGATCATTCCGTTTAATAGTTTATCTCGCCCAC
>CBIHPP010000039.1:0-30458 GCA_966212235.1 uncultured Niastella sp.
CAAACGTTCTTTCGGATAGGCAGCCTGACAGGCTACCGAAGGTTTAGTGCAACATTTGGTTTTATGCAAGCTGGGCTGACGAATAAATCCTCAGCTATTAAACATGAAATTTTATTTATAAATTTAGCATCAGTCACAGGCTGACGATATTCAAATACCACAACAATGGCATCAGCATTTTGGACACTTGAAGACGGACGAGGATTAGCCAGACGATGGACTGGGATGGCGTATGCGCTGGAACTGATCACGAACGAACTTAAAGAAATTAAAGGAGCTGAAGCTTTCTATGAATATTTGGAGCGATTTGTATACCGTGAAGAAAATGGAGACGAATATAACGGATATGGTGGATTTGTTAGAAAAGAGGAAAGCATCATGTTCAACCTTGACCTCAGGGTTTTTGCTCCTAAAAATCGTGACTATTTCTGGCAAGCTGCACAAAGTGCTTTGACAAAATTAAAAATTCAAAATGATAAGCAAAACGAGGGCATTGATTTTCTCCTGACAACTTTATTAGATATGCATAAACGAATAAAGAGAGGTGAAGATCCAATGATGTTAAATCACATGTTAATAATTGAGCCTGAACCAACGGAAAAGCTAGGTCCAGGATGGTAAAAATAGCTGTGCTTAATGACGATACGGCCGACCGATTTCACAAATAAAACGAAGCAAGTATGACAGAATGCGTCCCTTTTTTGAAGGTGAGAAACGTTGAACAAACAATGAAATGGTATCAAGGCATCGGCTTTGATTGTACTGCCACAAATCAAATCTGGGAACCGGATTGTGAACTCAATTGGGCAAGACTTGAATGGGACAAAGCTGCATTTATGATTGGACCTGATGAACGAACTACAACCGCTAAGGCAAAAGACTCAGGTCTTTGGTTTAATGTTGACTCTGTCGATGTTATTATTGAAATATTAAAACGCAATAACATTAAAATAGATATAGAACCAGAAACTTTTTATGGCAGAAAGGTAGTTTCATTCAAGGATATTAATGGGTTTGATGTATCGTTCTCTTGTGCATTAATCAAAAACCAATGAAGTTTTAGTATTGCGTAAATAACTTCCAGTGTCCCTCGGAAACGACTTCGACTGTACCGTCAATCACCTGATGGACGAAGATGAAATAACTGGAGAAGGCTACAGTAGTGCTGAATATTGGGACAAATCAGATAGTTATTCATTTGCGATAAGGGTAGGTGAAAAAGACAAAAATGGCAAAGTAAGAGTTAAAATTAAACTTCACCATACAGACAAAAGATCAGAGAATGTTAACCTTGATGATAGCCCAATAATGCGGGCAGAATAAAAAACGCACGAAGTTTATTGTTAATTTAAAGTCTTATTTTACTAATTGAATTTTTTATCTTACTGGCATTTAAAAAAATATCTAAATCTTTCAAATGAGAAAATCGACAAACATTTTATTAGGAATAATAAGTGTTTTTTTATACAGCTGTAGTGGTTCAGATACTTACAGAGGGCTTTGGAAAGCTATTGATGCTAACGGAGAAAAACTTGAGATCACGTTCGACGCCAAAAGCTTTTCAATAAAAGACAGTACTGGTAAGGCCAACAAATTTGAATACACTCAAAACTCTGTTTCAATTGAAAATTCCATTGAAACTTATGGAATTCAACTAAGTGACGGTAGAGAGTATCTTATTAATTTCCCCTTTGCAGATGATGAAAGTAAAGGTGTTATTAAAGATGCCGGAGGTAACCCGGTTTATACAATTGGTAGAGGAGCGTATCTGAAGTATGAAGATATTTACAGGCTTAAATAGAACAGCAATCGTAAGTCTTTTAAACATCGGTATTAGTGACATTAGGGGGTAATTAGCTTCCAATGTCCTTCTGAAACAACTTCGACTGTGCCGTCGATCACCTTGATAGCGGTCTGATCGTCGATCGCATATGACGGTACGGGTATCGTGGCGGCCAGGTTTTCCAGGTTAGCCAGGGAATTCTTGGGAAACCACTCATGATCAAGATGTGGATGCAGCGCGAAATCAACCAGTCCTAACGATTTATCGCTGTCGGCTGGCAGCGTATGGTTACCGTAGGTCGTTCCAAAGCGAGTCATTATCATACTCCCGGCACTCAAGCCCACGTAGACCGTCTTGCGCAGCAACGACGGCAATAGGTCTGCCAGTCCGGACTTCTGCATCCAGTAGCACAGATACTGGCAGTCGCCGCCTCCAACCAGCAAGGCGTCAGTCTCCTGGAGCATGGAAACCCAAAGTGCTGGTTTGATGCTGGGCAACGCAGTGAGTTCAAGCACTCCCAACGACTTCCAACCCAATTCGCAGAAAGGGTCACCCAATGATCCGCAAATCACCTTTCGTGATATGTTGGCGCCACCGGCTATGGCGTAAATTGCGGTAGGGACAAAAAGGGCGCTGGCCTCGGCAATCGGCTTGCCCAGGAGGTCAATAAGCGCGTTGCGGATGCTCGTGTTGCTAATGCCGGCGGAAGTGAGAAGAAGTTTCATAATTTTATTTTTGCTATATCGTCGCCCTGTTTGATTTTGCTATGATACAAATCTAGTCAGGAATACGCCGCCATAGGGGGTATGTATGCGACAATTTGGGGGGTAAAAGCGACAGTAAATGAAACAAATATTTTTTTTACCTTGACACTTTTCGCTTTGACATCGTGCAACGAGAAAATCCGGCTTTAAGGAAAGCGACCTGGTGGTCCCTATGATTGAAAAATTTCTAAACAAATAGAAAGAGTAAACAGTAGAAAGACCTGGACGTTACCTGCAATTGTAAATGACGACACACTATAACATAAAATGGTTGACCGATAGATTTGAAAGTGGTGACACTTTGAAATACATATTCTTTTGGGGACACACAAACAAGCATAATGAAGAAGTTGGAAAATTTTGTTTTAGTCAATGGTTTGAAAGTCCATTCACGGTTGATAACATAACATACAAAACTGCTGAACATTGGATGATGGCTCATAAGGCGCTGATGTTCGGTGACAAAACTGTTTTTGACAAAATCATAAACTGCGACAAACCAGGAGAAGCTAAAGAATTGGGACGACAGGTTTGGGGTTATGATGACCATATTTGGAACGAGAAGAAGTTTGATATCGTGAAACTTGGAAACATTCATAAGTTCAACCAACATCCTCAATTTGCCGATTACCTTTTAAAGACAGAGAATAGAATATTAATAGAATCAAGCCCGGTAGACACAATTTGGGGGATTGGATTATCTCAAGACAGCAAATATATTGAGAACATCTATGCCTGGCGTGGACAAAACTTACTTGGTTTTGCTCTAATGGCAACCAGAGACTTCTTAAAGGAATTCGGACATTTCAAGCTTCTTGACAATTCTATTCAACCACCGTGGGCAAAATTTCCAGATGTTGACTCGCACGATATGTTTTGGCGAATGGGAAAAGGCGGAGATTATTTGATGACATTTAGCATATATTATGAAGGCCTGACCGACAGAGAAAAGGTTGTTTATAATCTAACAAATCCACCACCGTATGAATGGACAAATTTTTACGATTGAAATAAATGAATTGGTATGGGGATATTAAAACATATTAATGCAGGAGACCTTTGCATTGCATATGAAGAAAGTGGAAATGTTGATGGAACGACCATTATACTTCTGCACGGATTTCCATACGACGTAAGGGCTTACGACGAAGTAACCAAACAGCTATTGACTGAAAACTGTCGGATTATCGTTCCATACTTACGTGGGTTCGGACCAACAAAATTTCTCTCTCCTGATGCCATCCGTTCTGGTCAGCAAGCTGCAATAGCCAATGACTTAATTGCATTAATGGATGCGCTATCTATACAAAAAGCAATTGTGGGTGGGTATGATTGGGGTGGACGGGCTTGCTGCATTGTTTCTGCACTTTTTCCCGAGCGTATTGTTGGTCTTGTATCAATGGCGGGATATAACATTCAAAACATAGCAAAATATTCAGAACCTGTTGCGCCGGAAATTGAAATGCTGAATTGGTATCAATTCTACTTCCATAGCGAACGAGGACGTCTGGGGTTGGCAAAATACAGGAAAGAATTATGCAGGTTATTATGGCGCAACTGGTCTCCAACCTGGAAATTTAATGACGACACTTTTGAAGCAACAGCAGTTTCATTCAACAATCCCGATTTTGTAGAAGTCGTAGTGCATTCATACAGGCATCGATATGGATTAGCAAACGGAGACCCCAAATTTGAAACGATAGAACAGTTGCTGCAGAAACAGCCAACCATAAAAGTGCCTGCTATCGTATTAGATGCAGAAGCCGATGGTGTTGAACCATTTTCAGGAACGGGTAAAGATGCCAGTTATTTTGAAGGCGGTTATGAAAGAAGAGTTGCTAAAGGGATAGGACATAATCTGCCTCAGGAAGCGCCTGCCGAATTTGCCAGGGCGATTTTGACATTTGTCAGGTTATGAAAGATTGCAAACAACATGGTTTTTTTTGCTATGCTGGCTGAAGAATATTAACTTAATATTTGTTTATAAAAACCTGCTATATGATGACGAAAGCTTTTTGTACATTAATAACCATCTTTATAACCGGAATTCTTTCTGCGCAGACAGATTCAGGCAGTGATGAAGCTTATAAAGTATGTGATGATCGTGTGTTTACCCGGGTTGAGAAATTGCCTGATTTTAAAAATGGGAAAGCTGCTTTTGAAGACACGCTTACCGGGCATTTAAAAAAGAAAAATGCTTTACCCAAAAGCGGAAACATAACATATACCTTTATTGTTACCATGCAATCAAAGCTATTTGATATAAAAAAAGTGGAAGGTGATGTTAAATATGAAGATAATGTTAAAGCTGCCCTGATTTCCATTCCCATCAAATGGATACCTGCAAATCAAAATTCACATCCGGTTTGTGCTTACGTTGGTCTTACTATTGAATTTTCAGAAAATAAATTGTCAGTAAAGATTGTTGAACCGGTTTCTGTTCAGGGTGATCCTCAATAAATGGATGCCAATACAGGCATTTTGTTTTAAGTTGGAAGCGCCAGTATTTTAAGTTAATTATCAGTATAACCCACATATTAATAATCGTTCAGGGGCTGTCATTTATTTGGCAGCCCCTTGTTTTTTACCATACATCATAACCTGTCTTTACACTTCGAACAATAATTATCCGCACTATTATCTACGGTCTGTATCCGCTCATTGGCATCGCTCATGATGCAGTTTTTTGTTGAACAATGGGGGAGCCCCATATTATGTCCCAGTTCATGGATGATCACCGTACGAAGGCGGTGATGAAAACGCGCCATATCGTTTGTCTTAAGGCGATGATCGCTTATTACACAGGATCTGCCGGGCATATACCCCTGGCCAAAGATGCCCCATACGGCATATTTACTTTCCGGTTCTTTTATATGCCAGTTCTCCTTCACGGTGGTGAAAATATCTTTATGGGTGAGGCCTACTACTTTGGTGATTGAATCCGGGGCGGTATGCGCCAGCCATTTTATGATGGAATCAGCGGAATACCGTTCTCCCTTTGTCATATTCTTATAACTAGCCGGCATGGCAGTTTCTTTGAGAATGATTACCGGTACCTTATAAAACTGTTGCAGCTCGTTCTGTATAAATTGTAATTGGGCAGGGTCGTATTGGCCAATGGGTTGCAGGCCGATTTTGTGGTTCTTCCCGGGCTTTATGGGGCTGGAACAATTGGTTAACAAGGTGGTGGCGAGGAGTACAATAATAATACGGAGGCAGATGTGTGGCATGGGTGTGGGGTTCGGGATCAGTGTTTTTTCGTTTTTCAAATTAACAAATTTAAAAATTATCTATCTTGATAATAATTTCTTAATTGTGGTTACCCGGCATAACCCTGCATATCTTTTTAATTTGTACCCGGTATGGATTGGTTTTATGGTGTTGCTAAATGGTGGCTAAATGGCCCGGCTCTGGGTGTTGGCCAATTGCATGCAGATTTTTTCACATGAAATCGAAATCCTTTATTTAATTTAGGTATTGTAATCAAACACTGCACGTGGGAAACGTTGAAAAATTGTTACTGCAAAAAATTGCCTGCAACGATCAGCAATCCTTTCAGGTATTGTTCGATACCTGGTGGGAGCCGTTGTTCCAATATGCATTTAAAGTGCTGCAAAACAGGCAGGATGCGGAAGAAGTGGTTCAGGAATTCTTTATTCATTTCTGGAATAAACGCCATGATTTACCCGAACTGCAGTCCCTCGCCGCTTACATCTTTACTGCTTTAAAAAACCGTATCCTCAATCACCTCGCGAAGAAGAAATACCCGGTAATTAGTCTCGACGTCTTACAGAACGACGAAAGCGAATTTTCCGCCATCACAAAGCTCGAACAAAAAGATACGGAATCTGCCTTACGGTCCCTCGTTAATACATTACCCCGCAGAATGAAACAGGTGTATGAATTGCACCAGTTTGCCGGTTTATCGGTCCCTGAAATAGCCGATGCCACCGGAAATTCCGAACAAACGGTCCGAAACCAGCTTAATACGGCGATTAAGAAATTAAGCATGGTTTGGAAGGCGGAACTACTCACCCTGATCATTTTTTACTTTATTTAATTTTTTTTTACTGCCGGATGGTTAAACTTTCCGGTTTACCTGTCTTTATCTTGTAGCCGGAAAAATAATCATCATTGAACCATCCCGAACACATCGATCAACTACTGGAAAAATTCAAACGCAATGCCTGCTCGGAAGAAGAGTTGCAGGAATTGTACAACTGGCTCGATCAACAATCGGCTGCAGGTCCGGCGTACTCGTTTGCCGATGACGATGCGCGCTTGTTGTTGAAAAGCAGGATGCGCGATGTTGTTTTTGCTGCTGTTGCTTCCAATCCGCCGGTGAAAGCCATTCCTCGCTTCCGGTGGATAAAATATGCCGCTGCGGCAGTTACACTGATCGTATTCAGTACAGTAGTATATATGATCAGCCGTCCTCGCCAGGTTATTGTTAACGCAGCATATGGGAAAGTGGAGAAAAAGGTGTTGCCCGATGGTAGTATCGTTTGGTTGAACGACAATTCATCGATCGCGTATTATACCAATTTTTCCGGTCATCGTACCATTGAATTACAAAAAGGGGAAGCTTTTTTCCAGGTAAAAAAAGATGCGGCCCATCCGTTTACGGTGCTGTCGAACAATGTAAGCACCACGGTAAAAGGAACTTCTTTCTCCGTAAAAATGATCGATCGTACCGGTGATATTAAAGTGTCGGTAGTTACGGGAAAGGTATTGGTGCATAAACAACAGGATACGCTCGGCTTCTTATTACCTGGCCAGCGGTTACGGTTTTCAAAACAGCGGGCAAATGCTACTATAGATTCTATTCAAAACGGCGAAGCCAATGCCTGGATCCAGGGTGAGCTTTTCCTGCAAAACGCCTCGTTGCATGAAGTGACCCAGTGGTTGCACGATCACTTTAATATTACTGTAAAAAACGGCCGTCCGGAATATAAAGGTGAATATTATCTGCAGGTTAAAAGGGATATCAGCTTACAGGAAGTGATCAGAATATTGAACCTGCTTGGAACCAAAGACCACATTCAATTTTCGTTACATAACCAGATAGTCTTCATTCAGTAATTAATCCTTAACGCTTTATTTATGAGTCCTTCTGTACACAGATGGAAAGCAATCTGTTTGCTTTCACGGGCCGCTATGCTGTTTTGCCTGCTGGCATTGATAGTACCATTGACAGCGCAAACCGCCAACCCGCTTAAAAGAACGATCATTATTGACGTTGAACAGCAACCTCTTGAAAAAGTATTGGCAGTCATTGCTGCCGCTACACAGGTGAAGTTTGCTTTTGATGTAAATGAAGTAAAGAAATACACGGTAACGTTGCATGAAAAAAAGGAGATCACGGTAGAAGATGCGCTCAGAAAAATATTGCTCAATACCGGTCTCGATTTTGAAAGTCATGCCAACACCATTGTGATCTTTAACAGGGAAAAGAACAAAGAAACGGTGGGTGCAGGCATTGTACAGGAAGGCAACTCTATCAGCTATTCATCGGGTAGCCAGGTTTTTACCGGTACCATAACAGATGAAAGCGGTCCGTTACCGGGTGTAACGCTCACGATAAAAGGTACTTCTGTTGGTACACAAACCGACGTGAATGGGGCATTCCGGCTCGAAGCGGATGGCGAATCGATTACCATTGCCATATCCCATGTTGGCTATGTATCAAAAGAAGTAACGTTGAAGGCCGGTATCGCTAACCTGATCAGGCTGGTGCCTGAAGAAGCGCAGTTGAATACGGTGGTCGTTGTAGGATACGGTACGCAAAAAAGAGGAACTTTTTCGGGAGCGCAAACAGACGTAAAGCTCGATAAAGCAGCATCGCGTTCAGTAAACAATTTTACCGAAATGCTGCAGGGTAAAGCACCCGGTGTGATCGTTCAAAATGAAGGCGGCGATCCTACTTCATTACCCAAAGTAGACATACGCGGACTGGGTGGTATTAACGGCGAAAAAGTGTTGTATGTAGTAGACGGAGTGGTATCGGATGGAACACCGGTAGTAAATCCATCTGAAATTGAAAATATTTCTGTATTAAAAGATGCGTCAGCTGCTATTTACGGAGCAAGGGCCTCCGGCGGTGTTATTCTCATTACTACCAAAAAAGGCAGGGCCGGCGCAGCTTCTATTACGCTTGATGCAAAGTACGGTACGCAAAAGGTGTGGCGGAAGCTGCAGCCTTTGAATGCACAGGAATATGCCGATATGATGAACCTGGCCGCTGATAATGCCGGCAAACCCCGGTTACCGGCGTTTAATGCAACGACCTACCCCGATGGACAAATTAGCCGCACCAACTGGATGGATGATATTTTCAGAACCGGTCACATCAACGACTATAACGTCAACATCAATGGCGGTAGCGATAAGTCGAAATATTTTATGGGTTTTGGTTACCGCAAGGCGGAAGGCGTTTTGTTAAATACCTATACAGAACGGTATAATTTCCGGCTTAACTCCGATCACCAGGTAAAACCCTGGTTAAAAGTAGGGGAGAACCTGCAGTATACATATACCAACGGCAATGGCGCCAATACCCAAAGCGCTTATACCGGCGCGATATTATCGGCTATTTTTTATCCGCCCAGCGTAGCGCCGTACAATGCAGATGGAACTTATGCCGGTTTGCCTGCATTATATGCCGGTAACTATGGCGATGTTATAAACCCGGTTGCTTATTTGAACCGCCTGGATTATAAAAACCCGGTGAATGGTATTTTGATCAATCCGTATGTAGATATAAAGCTGCATCGCAATCTTACCTTTCGCAGCAATTTTGCATTAGGCAAAAGCTTTTCCACTTCCAAAGAGTTCAATATGCGGGTGCTGGAAATAGGAAAGATCTTTGATTTTAACCAGCTTGCGATCAGCAATGACAATTACAGTAATCTGCTGGCCGAACAAACCCTCACCTATAACAAAGCATTTGGCGAACATCATTTTACGGCTGTGGCGGGGTATGTATACCAGCACGAAAAGTGGGAGGGAGCCTATGCCAAAGCGCAGAATTTTACCGATGAACGGGTAGTCTATCGTTATTTCCAGAATGCCAACAGCATTTTTAAACCCGAAAGCTACAAAAAGGAACGGGCGCTTGTTTCATACCTGGCGCGCGTGAACTATGATTACCAGGAAAAATACCTGCTTACGTTATTAGGCCGGCGCGATGGTTCTTCGCTGGTAGCAACGAAAAACAAGTTTGAAAGTTACTACGCCGCCTCTGCCGGCTGGGTAATAAGCAGTGAAGCGTTTATGCATGGTATTAACTGGTTAAACAATCTGAAATTACGCACCAGTTATGGGTTATTGGGTAACCTGGGTAGTTTGCCGGTAAACTTCGTGAATGTTCCTATGGCGCCAACGACAGCCTACCTGGGACAGGATCCCAACCAGGTATATGGCTACGCCGAAAACGCTTTATCGAACCCTGACATGAAATGGGCCAACTCCAGTCAATATAATGTAGGGGCCGATGTAGCAGTGCTGGATAATCGTCTTTCATTGAACGCCGATTATTTCATCAAGAACACCGAAAAAATGCTGTACCAGCTTCCGCCGGCCAGTACCAATGGCGTAAGCGATGGCAAATGGGCCAACGTGGGCAAGGCGCAGGACAAGGGTTTTGAACTGGGCATTAATTACAGAGGTAATTCAAAAGCAGCTTTTCAGTATAGTATAGGCGCTACGGTAACCAAAGTGTCGAACAAATTGATCTCGCTGATCGATAACTATAAAACGGTCTCAACAGCCAGTATAAACATACGCAGCACCCTCACGCCGGTGTTGATGCGGATAGGAGATCCTTTGTTCTCTTATTTTGTTGTGCCTACAGATGGCTTGTTCAAGTCGCAGGATGAAGTAAATAACTATAAGAATAAAAATGGCAACCTTATTCAGCCAAATGCAAAACCAGGCGATCTGAAATTTGTGGATGTGAGCGGCAATGGTAAAATTGATGATAGTGACCGCGTCGTTCAAAAAGGCGCGTATCCCAGTTTTACGTTTGGGTTCAGCTTTAATGCGAGTTACAAAAATTTTGATCTGAACATATTTGTGCAGGGTGTGCGGGGCAATAAAATATTCAACGGGTTGAAATACCTCGCCATGCAGGCAGGGGTAAGCGGCCAGAATTACAACATGCTGGAAGATGTAAAGAATGCCTGGACGCCGGATAATGTGAATGCCAGTATTCCACGCCTGTCATTAAGCGATCCCAATGGCAACTTCAGCACTACCAGCGACTGGTACCTCGAAGATGGTTCTTATACCCGCATCAAGAATGTAACCCTGGGTTATACGTTGCCGGGCACATTAACCAAACGCGTGGGGTTAAATACGCTTCGGGTATACGTAACAGCTAATAACCTGATCACCATTACTAATTATAAAGGCTTTGATCCCGAAGTAGGCATGAGTACGTATGGTATAGATACAGGCCGCTACCCGCAGGCACGGTCGGTATTTGTTGGTGTAAACGTTAATTTCTAACAGTATAAGCGAAAAATATGAAAATGTCACTCAACAGGATCATTATATGTTGCATGGCTGCTATCGGTTTGAATAGTTGTGCAAAGAAACTGGATATCGAGCCGGAAGGATCTCCCGTTACCGGTAATTTCTGGAAAACATCTGCCGATGCCATCAGCGGGGCCAATGCCCTGTATGATCAATTTGACGGCGAAGAGTTTTACGGTCGTGGTTACATGTGGTATATGAACGCCAGTGATGATATGGTAACCGGCCGGTCGAATGCCAAGGGCGATAATGTAAAGAACTTTAACAGCGCCACTTCCGGGGTATCGTACCTGACCGATCAATGGAAGATGCGTTATATTGTTATTAAACGGGCCAATGATGTCATACTGCATGTGCCTGCCATTAATATGGATGCCACATTGAAGAACAGGATAACGGGCGAGGCTTATTTCTTACGCGGGCTCATGTATTTTCAATTAGCGTACAGCTATGGCAATGAAAATGCCGGTGTGCCCATTGTTACGGAAGATAATGCATCGAGTACCGCTGCTGTTGCACGTGCGGCGAGTGTAAGCGACAATTACGCATTGATAGAAAGCGATTTTAAGCAGGCAGCGGCGCTATTGCCTTATTTCGATACCTATACCGTGGAAAATTATGGCCGGGCACATAAAACCGCCGCCTGGGCTTACCTGTCGAAAATGTACCTGTATACAAAAAGCTGGGCCAATGCAGAAAAATATGCCGACTCCGTAACTGGCAGTAACAAGCATGGTCTGTTGACCAGCTTTGCCGATGTGTTTAAAGTGGCCAACAACTGGAGCAAGGAATACATCTGGAGCGCGCTCAGCACGCCAAAAGGCACCGGTGGTTGGGGAAGCATACTGCCCGGCGTTATGCTCGAGAACAAAGGATGGGGTAAATACAATGGCTGGGGATATTTTACACCCACCAAAGAATTATACGATGCCTATGACGCAGGCGATGCGCGCCGGGAAGTCACTATATTAAAGCCTGGTGATACGTTCCGTTTTTTTGGTAAGGATACCATCTTTGGTTCCAATAACAGTTTAAGCGGATACCAGTTCAGAAAGTATATGGAACCGTTTTCATATGCCAATCCCATCGGTACCTATATAAGTCCCAACGGCGATCATCCTACCACTGCATTGAACCCGCCTTTGCTGCGGTATGCAGAAGTGGTGTTGATAAAGGCGGAAGCAAAATTAATGCAGGGCAAAAATGCGGATGTTGAGATCAATGCGATCCGAAATCGCGCCGGACTGACTTCTGTATCCGGTGCTACCATCGCTGAGTTGAAAAAACAACGCCGGTGTGAACTGGCCGGTGAGTGGGCCGATCGTCACCGCGACCTGGTACGCTGGGGCGATGCGCAAACCGTGTATGCCCAACCATTGCATGGGTCTTCCGGCGCCATCATCTGGCCGGCCAGAACATTTAACCCAGCCGTGCATAATGTATGGCCCGTTCCGTCAACAGAGATCGCCAACAGCGGCGGGGTGATTAAACAAAGCAACGGATGGTAGGCGGGTGTGTAAAGCAATTATTAAATAATAATTAATATAAAAGTAAAAACCCTGACAGTGGTAGCTTTGTGTTACCGGGTCGGGGTTTTGTTATGAAAAGGCAACGAACTGTGAACTAAGAACTAAAAAACTATACATTGAACAAACTGTTATTATTCTTATCGATTTTCATTACCACAGCATCTTCTGCACAACCAACTTCATACACTGTTGCCAACGCCCATTCACACAATGATTATGAACAGCCGGTTCCATTGTTTACGGCCTATAATGCCCGGTTTGGCTCTATTGAAGCGGATATCTTCTGGCACAATGGCGAATTACTGGTGGCGCATAACAAGGAGGAACTGGCATTACACCGTACCCTCGAAGAATTGTATGTAAAACCTTTGCAGAAATTCATCGAAAAAAACAATGGGCATATTTATGCAGATCCTTCGCGCCGGTTACAGTTGATGATAGATATAAAAACAGATTCGGTTACTACTTTAAATAAACTGGTAGAACTGTTACAAAAATATCCGGTACTTACGCAATGTCCCTCGCTGCAGATTGCCATCAGCGGTAACCGGCCCGAGGTGTCTACCTATACCTCTTATCCTGCTTTTATTAATTTCGATGGCGAGCTGAGCAAAGAATACCCGGCTGATGCGCTGACGCGCATTGTGATGATGAGCGGTGAGTTGAAAAAATACACAAGCTGGAAGGGGAATGGTCATATTCCTGCGCCGCAGAGGGACACCCTGCTGCAGGTGGTAGGGCGCGCGCATGCGCTTCGGAAGCCGGTTCGTTTTTGGGGCGCCCCTGATTCTGAAAATGCCTGGCTGCAGTTGATCTCTCTGCGGGTGGATTACATTAATACGGACAGTATTAAAGGGTTGGCCGGTTTCTTAAACAAATTGAAGCAATAAAGGAAAGAACAATAGGTGAAGGAGTTTGCCCATTCGCCTGAATTGTTTATTTTCGATCATTCAGGTATTTGCTACTACACCAACTAGAAACTGACATGCAACAACAAAAAAGGTTCCTCGCGCTGGATGTATTCCGGGGCATGACCATCTGCTTCATGATCATTGTAAATACCTCGCCAGACGGTGACTTTACCTATGCGCCGTTGCTGCATGCCCAATGGCATGGTTTTACCCCCACCGATCTCGTTTTCCCATCCTTTTTATTTGCAGTAGGGAATGCCATGAGTTTTGTAATGCCAAAATGGGAGACCGCTTCTACCGCTTCCGTACTTGCCAAAATATTCAAACGCACACTGCTAATATTCCTGTTGGGTTATCTAATGTACTGGTTTCCTTTTGTGCGGTTGAATGAAGCCACCGGGGAGTACGGATTCATGCCTTTTGAAAAAACGCGCGTTTTTGGCGTTTTACAACGCATTGCGCTGGCTTATTGCTTTGCTTCATTAATGATCTATTTTCTGAAGTTTCGCACCACGGCCATCATTACCGCCGCCATCTTGTTATTGTACTGGCCGGTGCTGTATTTCTTTGGCGATGCCGCCGATCCGTTATCGCTGCAAGGCAATGCCGTTTTAAAGCTCGACCTGCTGTTGATCGGTCCCGATCATTTATATCATGGAAATGGCGTACCGTTTGATCCGGAAGGGTTCTTAAGTACGTTTCCGGCCATCGGCAATGTAGTGGCGGGCTTTTGGGTAGGCAAATTCCTGCAGCAGAAAGGCGGCACCTATGAAGCGCTCACCAAATTAATGCTGGTTGGTTTTTCCTTCCTGGTACTGGCGCATTTCTGGAATTATTCTTTCCCGATCAATAAAAAATTGTGGACCAGCTCTTTTGTACTGCACACGGTAGGTATCGATTGCCTCATTATTGCTGCTATTGTGTATATAGCCGATATTAAGCAAAAAACGTCGTGGACACCTTTCTTCCAGGTGTTTGGTAAGAACCCATTGTTCATTTACCTGCTGTCGGAAGTACTGGTGATCTTATGGAGCGTATTCAAGTTAAAATCCGGTACTACCGTTTTCAGGTGGTTGTACGATAATATTTTTATCCATCTTGCCTCTCCGTATTTCGGTGCATTTGTTCAGGCTGTGCTGTATATGCTGTTGTGCTGGAGCATCGGGTACTGGATGGATAAAAGGAAGATTTATGTGAGGGTGTAGGTTACATCAATCCAGTTCTCTCCATAAACTCATTGGTAAATACTTTCTGTGTTACATTGTCAAGCAATTTATTGCGGGCGGTGAGCCATTTGTTCACGGCATTATCGCCATACATCTGGCGAATGCGCGCTTCTGTGAGGTTGAAATTGATCTTACCCCAATGTAAGGTATAGGGAAGGCCTATTTCTTCAAAGCGATTCCATACGCCGTTAAAGAACCGGCGGCTGGCGGCTGATTCAACGCCATCCATTTCCAGCACACAGGTTTTCTCGAACTTTGTAAAACCAAGCGTTGCCTGGGTGCCTTTTACAAAACGCAATGCCAGTGCGCCGGGAAACGGCGTTTTTTTATTCATTTCTACGATCTCTTCTATCGCGCGGCTTGCATTGGCGGTGTCAATGCCAATAGCGGCACTCGCTGCTTTACCACGGAATCGGGTATTGGTAAATATTTCTCCAATTGTACCTGTTACCTGCTCATTGGCGGCAAATGCCAAAGGAAACATTTTAGTGACCAGTGGCGGCACCAGTTTCTGGGTTAGTTTTTTGCCAATATTATCGAGAATGCTTTGTACCAATCCAAGCAGTTCATCCCCGTATTGAAAATTGCCGCCGGGTACTACGGGCTTCGGGTAATCAGCGCGGTAGGGCGTTTTATACATGACTTTTAAGAACAGGCCTTTATCCGCATCATCTATGGCAAAGCGGTGCGGGTTTACCAGCACTTCAAAATGGTACAGACTGCGATCGGGGCTTTCAGGCGGGAAGGGAAGGAATTCATTGAGGGCTTCAAATTTCCATTCATTAATAGCCTGTTTCAGTTTGTCGTTATAGGGAATGTTGGCGGATGTATATTTTTCCAGCAGGTAAATAGGTTCTGTTTCCAGCAAAACACCATGTACAAAACCAAAACTGCCAAAGCTTACGACAGCGGCGTTAAACAATTCATCATCACGAAATATTTCCGCGCCAAGCCAATCGGTAAACGCAGGTGAAGCCACAGGGTTCGATGCGCGTTCTAACCATACATGCCGGTTGGCCCCGGTAATAATATGCAAACCAACAATGGCATCGTGTACTGCGCCTGCTCTAAAACCCGCACCATGAGTGCCGGTTGCCGTAGCGCCAACGATGGTTTGTCCATTACTGGCTCCTGAAGCGCGCAAGGCGCGAAGCCAGCCGTTTTCTTCTTCCAGTTCTTTATTCATTTGCAATATGCTCATGCCGCATTGGGTAAATACAAGGTCTTTTGCGGTTTTGCCGGTTGCCAGGTATTCGGGCCTTAAAAAATTATTTCCCAAACTAAAGAAAGTGCGCAGCTCACGGGTATCAACCAATCCGCCATTACAAACAGCTACATCACTAAAGCTCCAGCCGTTGCCCATGGCGCGCAGGCGGATATTATTATCAATAGCATGTTGTATAAGCCATTGAAAATTTTTTGTAGTGGCGTGATAATTTTTTTCGGTTTCCGTAAATGCAAAAGGCAGGCGCATATTAAAGCTGGCATCTTTGGTTAACGACACGGAGAAGTTCTGGTGGCCGTTTTGCCAGTCGGTGATAGGAAGCAAACTTATGCCTTCAGGAAATGCCATAAAAATAATTGTGTATAATAGAAAGAATACGAAATGATAATGATTGTAATACCCTTAATTCCCCCCGCCCAGGTGACCGGGTTGTAAATTGGGTGGCGAACAACACCAGGAAATTTTTTGCGGTATAAAAATGCCAAGCGTAATAACCGTTAATAACACGTTGCCCGGCGTTGATTTTACAACCACTTTATTCAGGTGATTGTAACGTTTATCACATTGCGGCCGAATGTCTTTTGATTGTTTCAGTCCCCAGAAGTAATGCCACACGGTGGTGTCTTTATTGACGCCCGAGGCATCGGCGCAATCGTATTCCGTAATTATTTTGGTGCTGCTGCAACTATGGAGCAGGCAGATGATTACAGGTAGTATTACTATTAATATCAGTGTAAGTGGTCTTGTTGGCGCTGGCAATAGCATAATGTTGATTTAAAGGGTCGAGGGTAGGGGTGGACAGTATGTTACAGGGGTCAAATCTAGGGTTTTGTAACGGGCATAACAATACCACAAAGGGGTTAGCATCATTTAATGATGAATGTCAAATAATTTGCCAATCACAACGCAATATCAAACAGGGATTTATAGTGTGTTAAGAAATGTGTGAAAATTATGACAACAACTTTTATATCGTTGTCCGGCAAAATGCGTTTACTTTGATGATCTGGGATAGCTGCTAATAAACAGAACGTAACCGAAGAAAAACAAGCAAACCAGAACTGCCATTAAACCCCTTTTCTTCTGTATACAAGCTGCATAAAGGCGTGAGTCCGGTCATACAGAAACAACCACAAACCAGAAACTTCAAACTACAAACCATATTGGGTATGCAAACACTCTCTCCCCGAAAATATGTGCAAACAAAAGCACGCACATTACCAGTGAGTAAATGTATGGTGAATAGAGATTGGGAAGAAAGCCAGATTGCCAATGTATCGGTAATGCGAAAACACACGAATGGTAATGTAACCATTGGCCTGTACCGGGTCGATCTGCTATGCCTGGGTATAAAAGATACGGTATTTTTTTTCAATACCTCAGAAGAAGAATTTATGACCGACTTCAGCCTGGAGCTGACTGATTTTAAAGAGATAGAGTATGCCCTGGCGCATAATATCATTTATGCCGGTCACGATTTCGCGCTGGAATTCGATATTCACCCCCACCATAATTTTGAAGTTACCCGCTTTATACTGGAAGAAGATGATCATTTAGTGCCCGATATGGAAGTGCCGTTGGGGACTGATGGGTTACCGCATTTGATCGTTGAGAAAAACGGACAGTTTGCCGATATTCTCGCCAAGCTGAAACAATATGCCGGCGAAGGAAATTATTATTATACGATTGAAGATACAGACGTTCCGCCCCGTTTACGCGAAGAAGAAGAACCGGAACAACTGTTGATTGATACCATTCCGGCCGGAGAAGTAAGTTTGAGCAATGTGCAAAGTATTCGTTCAGACGATATGCTCAATACGGAAAAAGTGCAGCAGCGTTCGGTGATGGAGCAAATAACCATTCATGCTGAATTGCTCACGCGGTTATTGCCGCCCGAAATAAATACCTGTACACCCGCGGAAGAACTCGTGTGGCACGAGATGTGGGATGAGATCGGACATGGCGCTCCCGATCCCAATAATGTGCTGGCCGAGCACCTGGAAGAACACCTGGAAGTAACCAGGCAAACAGATGACCTGGCTGAATTGATCGATCGCGGCAATGAACAATTGATGCAGCAATTTGAAACGGGCATGATTGAACTTGCCAACCGGTATGCACACAATCCATTGGCGTTACAATCCATTTTCGAACAGGGTATCCTGCTTGATCTCGATGCATTGTGCCAGGCTGTGAGGGAACATGCGCTGAAGATGTACAAATATTTTCCGGTGTTGCATTTTAGCCTGGCCTTGGGTGCATTGATACAACATAGCCCGGATGCACGTTTTGAAAATATATATGCGCATCCCGATATCCGCGAAGCTGTGCCCGGGTACGAACAATACCATGCATCGGAAGTGATCAATTTCTGGCTGATCAGGTTGTGGATCTGCCTTGAGCAAAAAGATATTAAACGATCTGTACAGTATTATTTTATGCTGGTAGATGGAAAAGCGAGCGGTTGGTTGTTATTGCCGGTGCTTGAAAAATATGTTGAAGTGTTGTACCGCTATAATAAAGCGTTGAAAGAAATGGAAGAAGCAAGTTTTAGTAAAAAGTATTAAGTTATAAGTAAGTTCCATATTCTTGTATTATGCGCTAAAATATGATCTGTACAATAAAATATCGATCATTTTTTTGTTTTAGTTCCTGTTAATCTTGCATACCTCATGTTTTCCAACTTATTATTGCTCTCCATGCTCAACAATTAATAATTGTTTAAACTTGCTGTATCGCATTATGCCGTATATTTGCCAAGCTCTTTACACAACGGACATGCATTTAAGTATACGTTCTTTACAATAAATGTAACAACTTATCGTTTAGTTAATAATACTTGCCTTTTTGCATCCTGCATTCTATCCCTGATTCAACTTCTTGCCAATTCTTGCCACTGAATCTCAGTTTCTTGCCTGTAAAACATTTTTCGCTTGCCGCTTGCTCATTCGAAGTCGAAGGATTGCCTGCCATTTAGAAAAACCAGTAATTTTTAAATTTTAAAAAATTAAACCTATGGCACAAAAAGGCTTTTTGATCGACATGGATGGAGTTATTTACAAAGGCAGTGAACCAATACCCGGAGCAGTTGAGTTTATTAATTCTTTGCGTGAAAAAGGGTACCCATTTTTATTCTTAACGAATAACAGCCAGCGTACTCCCCGTGATGTGTGTTACAAATTGCGCAAATTAGGTTTTAATGTAAACGACGAAGATATTTTTACCTGTGCGATGGCAACTGCCCGCTACCTGGCTTCGCGTAAGACGCATGGTACGGCTTATGTAATTGGAGAAGGTGGTTTGTTACACGAATTGCATAACGTTGGCTATTCTATTGTAGATGATCATCCTGATTATGTGATCATCGGCGAAGGCAGAACGATCATGCTGGAGTCTGTTGATAAGGCGATCAATATGATCATGAACGGGTCCAAATTGATAGCCACCAACCTCGATCCCAATTGCCCGGTGGGCAATGGAAAATACCGGGCCGGTTGTGGCGCATTTGTCGCCATGATTGAAATGGCTACCGGAAAACAGGCATTTAGCGTTGGTAAACCAAGTCCGGTGATGATGCGTATGGCACGTAAGCTCATGCAATTGTCAACCGATGAAACCATTATGATCGGTGATACCATGAGCACAGATATCCTGGGTGCAGGATCTATGGGTTTTACTACGGTATTAACATTATCAGGTGTAACCCAGGAAGCCGACCTCGATCATTTTGGCTATGCGCCTGATTTTATTATCAAGTCGGTAAAGGACCTGCTCGATGATGAGTTGTTTGCGCAGGTGTGCGATAAGCAACGCGAGGCAGTACTGAATGTGGCGTAATTGATAGCAAAAAAGCGTTTTTAATAAGTTCGCGAATACTACACGTTTAAGAGGGCGAGGTGCGGCTAAATGCTGTGCCTCGTTTTTTTTATACCGGCGGCGTAATGCACAGGGTATCACCATCGTTATTTTCGTTTTTGCCGGGTTGTTTTTTGGGTTTAAATTGCTTCGATTTTCCAACCCCACTCGTTTCATTGTGCCATAGTCATAATGGGCATCCTAAACTGTACAGAAGTCCCGATAGCATCGGGATGCTTATTCAATATTTCCCAATAACTATCGGGAGGCATTGTTCAACTGTACCTATAATGAAAAAATATCTACTGGTTATTCACCTGGTTTGTGTAGTGGCTGCCTTGCCTGGCTTTGGCCAGGATAATCAATGGCTTAAAGGAGCCTGGAATGGGGTCTATTTTGGTGAGAAAAGCAAACTGACCAAAACGTTTGATACCCGCCTGCAAATTACAAAGGTCAACGGGTCGCAGTTTGAAGGGGTGGTGCAATGCATTTTGCCCGCTGATACAACGGTAAGATTGCATACCCGCATCTCCGGCCAGATCTATGATCACCACATCATGACCAAATTAAAGGAAGTGCTGTATTACAAGGACCCACCGGGCCAATATACCTGGGCCAAGCATTGCAACCTGTGCGACAGCATGAAATATACCTTTGAAAAAGTAGGTGATAGTGTGGTATTACAGGGCGAAAGAAGATGCGATACGCTTTGTAACATAGTTGCCCGCTACACCAAAAACGTAGCGTTGCTGGTGTATAAAGCGGCCTTCCTGTACGAAAACGATATTACGGGCCGCAAGCTTTCTAAATCCGCTGGAGGAACCTCTTTAACTTTTATTAAACCCATTTATAAAGATTCATTGGTTGGCCGCGATTTTTTGGCCGGCAGGGCTGTGAATACGGCTACGAGATACGTGATTCACGCCGATTCGGCGGAGATACGACTGATGGATAATGGGATTGTTGATGGCGATACCATCAGCATATTTTACAACGATCAGTTGATTGTGCAAAAGCTGGGTTTAAAAGAAAAGCCTTTTATTATTAAGATCCCCATTTATCAGGGCTATCCCAACCGGCTGGTCATATACGCCGAAAGCCTGGGTACCTTTCCTCCCAATACCGCCCTGTTGCGTTTGATATATGGTAAAAAAGAAGAAAGTTTTCTGCTCAGCTCCACCATGGCAAAAAGTGGCAGTATTGAGTTATATAACCCTAAAGAATAATATGCCGTCGTGCCAGGTGGGAACAATACCACTACAATACCACTACGTCATTTCTACTACAAGAAACCCCTTCATGCAAAAACATTAGGGTTAAACACTATTTGTGTTAATATAGTTTAAGCACCTGATAATTTCTTAAACGTTGCCAATGTAAGAAAGTCGTTTCTTCATATACATTAACGATTAACCTAAAAACACTGTCACATGAAAAAAGCAAACTCGCCTGAGTATATCGGCGACGTATACTCTTACTACTAAGTTTTGTTACATTTTCCCTGCATTTCTGGTTTTTTATTTTTTCCCCATTCCTTAATTGCGGTGTGATTTATGCTGAAGCATTCCGCAGTTACGTTTTTACCTTCTTCACAATTTTGTTTTAGATCTGCAGGATGTATAGCTATTGAAATAAGATCAATGCCTTCCATGCCGTAGGTGGGTTTATCCCTTCATGCGGTGAGGTAAGCAGGCATGGTCCCTGTGTATCATTTATCCCTTTATTTCCTGGTCATTTGGCAGGCAGCCACAGCCCGCTTCGGATCGTTGTGTGCCTGATAGATGGTCTTTAAACAACTTAACGATGAACAACAAATTTTACCTGTTGCTTGTAATGCTGTATGTAGTACCGCTTTCCCTCACTGCGGCTACCGTAACCGTTACCTCTTTATCTGCCTTGCAAACTGCCATTAATAATGCGGCGCCCGGCGATATCATTATTCTTGCCAATGGCGTATATACGGCCAGTGCAGATATCACCGTCAACAAACAGGGCACGGCCACCCAGCCCATTACCATTCAGGCGCAAACCATCGGCGGTGCCACAATAGGCGGTTCCAACGGATTTAATATTGTAAGTCCGGCCCGGTATATTATTATCAAAGGATTCAAATTTACCCACAGCGCTTCGCAGGCTACCATGGCCAGCGGCACCAGTTTTTGCCGGTGGACGCGCAATCTTTTTCAAACACCCGGTGATGGGGAGAATCTTTCGCTTAACGGTAATGACCATGAAGTGGATTATAATACCTTTCAGCATAAGAATGCCCTCGGTCGTTTTATTACAGTGCGGGGTTCGGGTAGCCAGATTGCCCAACGGCTGCACATTCATCACAATTATTTTTTAGATCAACAACCGCAAACGGGTAATGGTGCTGAAACCGTACAATTTGGTTTAAGCGGTCTTAGTCTGTCTTCAAGCAACAGTATTATAGAATATAATTTGTTTGAAGAATGCGAAGGGGAAAATGAAATGATCTCCATAAAAGCCTCTGCGGTTACCGTTCGCTATAATACCATTCGTAATTGTCCGGCGCAATTTACCCTGCGGCATGGGAACTTCTGTAAAGTGTATGGCAATTACTTTATCAATACGCCCGGTATTCGCATCTTCGGTGATGACCATGTGATCTTCAGCAATCACTTCGAAAATTGCAATCCGGCCATCAACATTGGTAATGGCGATGGTGAAGTGGCCAATGGCGATCCATTGACAGCGCATGACCGGCCCGACCGCGTAGTGATCGCTTTCAATACCCTGGTCAATAATCCATCTAATTACGTACAAAGCGGTCGTACAAATGGGTTAGGCGCTACCAATACCACTTTTGCCAACAATATTATACAGGGTGGGGGCGCAGCCGCATCCATTGCCGGTCCGTATACCGGCGCCGTATGGTCGGGAAATATGTTATACCAAACCAATGGGGCCGGCGCCATGCCTTCCGGTGGTTATACTACTGCCAACCCCTTGCTGGCCCGCGATGCTACCGGCACATTCCATTTGCAATCGGGAAGTCCCGCCATTGGTTCGGCAACCGGTACATATAGTGCCGTTACTGTAGATATGGATGGACAAAGCCGCACCGCGCCGTTGGATAAAGGCGCCGATGAAACGTCTTCTGCACCGGTGATCGCGCAAATATTATCTACCTCCATGGTAGGACAAAATGGTGGCAATCCGGTGACCTGCCTGCCTGTTGTTGCCAGTGCCGATGATGGCAATGTGGCTTCGAATGTACTGGATAACGATCTCAACACGCGCTGGTCTGCAAACGGCGATGGGCAATGGATCCAGTTTTGTTTAAGCAGCTCTGCTACCGTATCAGGTGTACAGATCGCTTTTTATAATGGCGCCACCCGTACTTCCACCTTTGATGTGTTAACCAGTACGGACGGTACCAGCTGGACAACCGCTTCTTCGGGCCGCGTTAGCAGCGGCACTTCCACCAGCCTGGAAACATTCACCTTCACGGCCCGCACCGCAAAATATGTTCGCATCGTAGGGCATGGCAACAGCGTAAATGCCTGGAATAGTTATACGGAGGTAAGGATACAAAGCACAACAGTGGCTGCACGGATCATGGAAGAAAGCATGTCTTCAAAAGAAACACTGACCAGTTCGCCCAACCCTTTCCATAATACCAATACCATCGCATTCTATCTCGAAAAAGATGGACAGGTGCAACTGAGTGTATATGATGTTATGGGCAAACGGGTAGCCATGTTAGTGAATGGTCATGTTACGGCAGGCAGCCATCGCACGCTTTTCAATGCACAGCAACTGGCTTCCGGTGTGTATTGGATAAAGTTGGTGTATAATGGAAAGAATATTACGAGATCAATGATAAAAGAATAAAAAACATCTTATAAAGACCTTTAAAAATACTATATGAATCCTAACGTTACCGACCTGTTACGCAGGATACTGTGTACCGTCATTTATATAACCGTAATTTCAACTGTATCTTCCATTGCCCACGCTCAATTAGGCAGTGGCTGGGGCAATATTCACCTACCAAAAAGATCCACCTCGATAACGAAGATGGCTTGCAAATTTATAACTGGACTGCCAGCAAATCTGTTTGCAGTCCGGTTTGTGCCGACTACAGCTATGCCAGCAGTACGGAAACCGAAACTTTTCGGCTGTTGGATAATCGCACCAACCGATCCGAGATCAGGTTACAGAACGATTACTCCACCGGCAGCCGCCAGTTTGAAGGCTATGTAACTTTCTTTTCGCCCCTGAATGATGAAAGCCTGATGCAGATATTCGGTAGTACGGATGGCGCCACCCAACTGATGATACGGGGATACGCCGCCAGTGGCGGATCGATTCGCGGGGGAGGGCAAACCCTGGCTACGAACGTATATGGAAAAGAAGTACGGATAAACGTTATTCACCTGCAGGAAAATGTGGGCAATAAGATCATTATCTATATCAATGGGGTGAAAAAGGCGGAGATAGCCGATAATGAATCCGTTTCCAATTACCACAAATACGGTAATTACGGCACCCTCACTACCGATGAAGCCGTTGTAAAATGGAGAAGAGTCCGTAATTATAGAAATGGCAGCGCACCTTCTGCTGCTGCTGCCGAAACCGCGCGCACAGAAACGGTTCCTGCTGAGGCCAACCCTTCCAGTGATTATAACATCAGGGTTTATCCCAACCCCGTAGCCGGGAAACAAGCTGTAATCAGGTATACCTTGTTGAAACCCTCGCCCGTGCGTATTGCCATGTATAATATCAACGGTCAGGCAGAAGAGATCGTCAACACGCACCAGCAGGCGGGCGAACAGACCGTTTACTGGAACACCGTGCGCAAACCCGCAGGGACATACGTTGCCAGAATTACAATAGGAAGTGAAACCAGGAGCGTGCGGGTTACAGTACAAGGGCAGTAATTGCGTGAAGCGCGCGGCGCTGTATTCTATTCGCACATTAGCATATTAATTTATAAAACCTAAAAAGAAACACCCAATGAAGAAACTTACACTCTGTCTTTTATGGTGCCTTGTAAGCCTGCTAGCGGCACAGGCACAAACGCCGGTAGCCAAAAACGGGCAACTGCACGTGACCGGAACTAAATTGGTAAACCAGTATGGCAATCCCATTCAGTTGCGGGGCATGAGTACCCACGGCATTCAATGGTACGGGTGGGGGAGTTGTTTAACGGAAGCCTCGCTCGATGCCCTCGCATACGATTGGGGTGCAGACGTGCTGCGTATTTCCCTGTACGTACAGGAAGGTGGTTATGAAACCGATCCCGCAGGTTTTACCGCCCAGGTAAACCGGTTGATCGAAGAAGCCACTGAGCGCGGCATGTATGCATTGGTTGACTGGCATCAGTTGGACCCCGGCGATCCGAATTACAATCTTTCGAGAGCGAAGACATTCTTCTCGGCTATTGCCAACCAGCACAAGAACAAAAACAACATCATCTACGACATCTGTAATGAACCTAACTCAGGCGCTACCTGGGCAAAGATCAAAACCTATGCAGACCAGATGATCCCGCATATCAGGGCCATTGATAACGATGCCGTGATCCTCGTAGGCACACACGGATGGAGCACCTTTGGCCAATCCGGCGATGGTTCTTTGCAGGACGTGCTGAACAATCCGCTCACATACCCGAACGTGATGTACACTTTTCACTTCTATGCGAAGGATCACCGTACGGCGTATCTGAACCAACTGAATACGGCTTCTAACTCATTGCCTGTATTCGTAACCGAGTTTGGTACCCAGGAAGCCAGTGGTGATGGGCCGAACGACTTTGCCATGGCGCAGCAATTCATAGATCTGATGCGCAATAAAAAGATCAGTTGGACCAACTGGAACTACTCCGACGATTTCCGTTCCGGTGCAGTATGGACAACCGGTACCTGTTCAAACGGTCCGTGGACTACCGCCCGGTTGAAACCGGCCGGCGCCTGGGTGCGCGAACGTATGATAAGCCCCGCAGATGATTTCCCAGGCGGTACACCAACCTGTGAGCCGGTTACAGCCAGTGGCAATGACGGCAACCTGCCCACCAATGTGCTCGATAATGACCTCAATACCCGTTGGTCGGCCAGCGGCGATGGACAGTGGATCCAATTCTGCTTAAACAATGCGGCTACGGTATCCGGTGTGCAAATCGCTTTTTATAGCGGCAATACACGCACTTCCACATTCGATGTGTTGACCGGTACTGATGGACTGACCTGGACGAACGCTGCAACCGGCGTAACCAGCAGCGGTACTTCGCTGAACCTGGAAACATTCACTTTCTCGCCCCGTTCGGCAAAATATGTTCGCATTGTAGGCCATGGTAACAGTGTGAATGCCTGGAACAGTTATACGGAAGTGAAGATCCAGACCGGTACAGGTAATAATCAATTGTACACCTTATTGCCACAACAGGATGCCTATGCACGCGACGGCGCCAATGCGACAATTATCCATGGTACCACCGATCCCACGATGTTAGTAACCAAGATAAATCCTACCTCGACCGCCGGCAATAATCGCGAAACCTATTTATTGTTTGATGCATCTGCTGTTACCGGAACTATCAATTCCGTAACGTTAAAAGTATATGGCAAAGTAGATCTCACCACCGTGGCCAGCATACCGGTTGGGGTGTTCTCTGTGGCCAATACCAGCTGGACAGAAAATACATTGACCTGGAATAACAAACCCGCTTCGGGTACTACCGCACTGGCAAGTGCTACGGTAACCAACGCGGCTTATAGTTATGTAACCTGGGATGTGACCAATTACGTCAAAAGCGAAATTGCCGCCGGCCGTAAAACGATCAGTCTGGCAATGAAGAGCCTCGCGGCAGCTGATCCCCGCATTTTGTGGAATTCGGCAGAAGCCGGTAACAATCCGCCACAATTGGTGATCGATGCCTCAACCACCACAAGCAAGTCGCCATTGGTTGCATCGCTGGTAGAGCGGTCAACGACAACGGACGCTGCTGTGGGTACTACGTTGAGTAGTTATCCCAATCCGTTCCGGCAAACCAATACCATCGTGTTTTCGCTGGAACAATCGGGCCATGCTTACCTCTCGGTATATGATGTTACGGGTAAAGAAGTGGCTGTGCTGGTGAATGGCAACCTGTTAGCCGGCAGTCACCGCGCCAGCTTTGAACCGCGTCGTTTGCCTGCAGGTATATATACCCTCCGACTGGTGCATAATGGCAAGGTAATTACAACCAAACTGGTGAAAGAATAAGCAACAGATAACACGAAACAACCTAAGGCCATCCGCTGCAGACGGATGGCCTTTTTTTTACCTGTGTAGGCGCTTTACCATCAAAGCATTAACGGGCGGAATTTTATAATTGCCCCGGTATCCACAATCCATACCCATTATTGATCGTTATATACTGTAAACTGGGTCTTATAGCAAACAGATGTTATATTTGCGCCATGAAGCCTATCTTCCTGACAATTATTGTTTTGGGTAGCTTGTTTACACAGGCGCAGCAAGGAATGATCACCTCCAAAGTGTTTGCATGGAATGACCTTGTTGTGGCCAAAGATTCCAGTACGTATTTCATGAAAATGGCAAATGGTCCAACAGCTACTTTAGCCAACCTGGAAATGATGGTGGTTGAACTGGACCCGGGCAAAATGCCACACCCGCCACAGGCGCACGCCAATGTAGAAGAACTCATCATTGTAAAGGAAGGCAATCTGAAAGTGGTAACAAAAGCCAACTCAACCATTATTGGCCCTGGCGGCGTGGCATTGATCATGCCGGGCGATGAACATACTTTCGAAAATACCGGCAAGGTATTGACCGTGTATTATGTGATCCGTTTCAAAACAAAAACCCCCTTTAATATAGAACGCGGCAACCAGACGGGCGGCTCTTTTTGCGGCGACTGGGACAACTGGTCGGTTCAGGAAAATGTAAAAGGGGAGCGGCGCGAAGTGTTTGATCGCTTTACGGCAGCGTTTCAAAAAATGGAACTGCATGTAACATCGCTGAATCCCGGCCAGGTAAGCCATAACCCACACAAGCACCCACAGGAAGAAATTATATTGATCAGAAAAGGAACCGCACTCGTGTTACTGGGTGAAGGCGCACAACCGGCAGCACCCGGCGATCTCATTTTCTTTGCATCGGACTCATTGCATGCACTTAAAAACTCCGGCACCACGCCGTTGGAATATTTTGCTTTGCAGTTTCAATAAATACAGTTCACAGTTCACAGTTTGTGGTTGCTTCGCAATTCGGGCTTGTAAATTAAATGCGGGCTGGCAGATGTGCAGGGGCTACCAAAGCGCGCCAGCAACTGAGAACTATGAACTGAGAACTAAATAACTATATTCTTCCTGCAACCTTCAGCATAAAAATTACATCTCTACTTTCGCCCGAAGCTTCCGTCCGCCAGTTGGCGGAGTGGGGGTATTAAGCTATACTATCCAAAAACTCATTAATTTATCCCTATTGATTTTTAATGATGAAAATGGTATTCTTCTCCTTAATTTTAATGCCTCACATTCAACCAATTAAATTGCCGATATGAAAAATTCTCGTCGCCGGTTTATACAGCAGGCCTCTATGGCCGGAGCTGGTTTATTAGTTTCCAAAGCCGGATTTTCAGCACAAAGTTATAGAAGGATCTTAGGGTCCAACGACCGGGTACGGGTTGGGGTGGTTGGTTTTTCAGACCGTCACCGTTCGTCGCATATGCCTTGTTTTATGAACCATTACAAGGAATTGAATTTTGATGTCGTTGCGGTTTCTGACATCTGGAACAAAAGAAGGGAAGAAGGCGCTGCCCAATGGAAGGAAAAAATGGGCCATGATATAGTAGCCTGCCGCAATAATGAGGAATTATATAGTAAGAAACTGGTTGATGCGGTGTTCATCAGTACGGCCGATTTTCAACATGCCCTGCACGCCATTGAGGCGGTAAAAGGCGGTTGCGACGCGTATGTAGAAAAACCATTCGCCGAAACCATGGAAGATAACCGCGCTGCGTTTAAAGCCATTAAGGCAACGGACCGCATCGTGCAGATCGGTTCACAGCGCAGAAGCGGCGCCAACTATCATGCCGCTGATGAATTTATTAAGTCAGGCAAATTCGGCGCTATTACCATGGTAGAACTTACCTGGAATGTAAACCAGCCTGGTCGCTGGCGCCGGGTACCTTTATTAAAAGAGATCAAAGAACAGGATACCGATTGGAAACGCTTTCTCATGAATCGCCCGTTTGAAGCGTTCGATCCACGCAAATACCTGGAGTATCGTTTGTTCTGGCCCTATTCTTCCGGATTGCCCGGTCAATGGATGAGCCACCAGATAGATACAGTGAATTGGTTCAGCGGTATTGCCCACCCACGCAGCGTAGTAGCTAATGGTGGTATTTATATGTGGAAAGATGGCAGAAAGAACTGGGATACCATCACCGCCGTGTTTGATTATGGTCCGGAAAATGATCCTACAAACGGTTTTCAGGTGGTGTTTGGCAGCCGGATGCACAATGGTGATGAAAAGCCATCGGAAGTATACTATTCAAATGGCGGTGAATTGAACCTCATTACCAATACGGTGTCGCCCAAAGGTGGTTTGACCAGGAAATTCGCTGAGGATATGGGCATGCAGCCAAACCTGTTGCCCGAGCAAAGCTTATCGATGGTAGAGCCTGTTATTGCCAGCGCCAATACCGGCGGCGACAAACTAACCAGCAACCACGTACGCAACTGGATGGAGTGCATCCGCAGCCGTAAACAGCCCAATGCGCCGGTGGAAGCAGGCTACAACCATTCCATTGCCACCATCATGACCAATGCGGCCGCCCGCACTGGCCTGAAAGCGACCTTTGATGTAAAGACCCAGGAAGTAATGGTAGGCGGTAAGCCGTTTAAATATTAAGTTTGACTCAGTGAATGCTAAAAAAAACACGATATCACCTTTTATGAAACAGATCTTCCTTTGGGCAATTGGTTCTTTTCTTGTTTCAATATCCTATGCCCAGAAAAAAGAAACGGTAAAGCTTGTTACAGAAAAAGACCAGAGTACGATCAATGTATTTGTAGGTTCAAAACTGTTCACTCGTTTTATTTACCCCGATTCATTGGCCAAGCCGGTTTTATATCCCATTTTTTCGGGCAATGGCGCCATGGTAACCCGCGGCTATCCGATGTTCCCAATGGCCGGCGATCCTACCGACCATCCGCATCACGTGGGGTTATGGTTCAATTTCGAAAATGTGAACGGCCTCGATTTCTGGAATAATTCCTTTGCCATTCCTGCAGCGAAAAAGGGCATGTACGGTTCCATAAAAACCGATCGCATTATAAAAAAAGAAGATGGCGCAAAAGGCGTGCTGGCCTATCATGCCAACTGGGTTAATCAAAAGAACGAAGTGTTGCTGGAAGAAACCACGCAGTATGAATTCAGCGGAACAGATAACCAGCGCATTATCGATCGCATTACGACCCTGAAAGCCAACACCACGGTGTTGTTCACCGATGCAAAGGATGGTTTGCTGGGTTTGCGCGTAGCACACGAATTACAGATATCGAGCAAGAAAGATCAGTTGTTTACCGATGATAAAGGCAATGTAACCGTCGTAAAAGGCAATACCAACGCGACCATCGGCGCATTGCCCACCCCG
>CBIHPP010000040.1:0-23551 GCA_966212235.1 uncultured Niastella sp.
AAAGAAAACAGCTGCAGGTGGAAAGTGGTCTTTGTTTTAAGCGGTTCGTTGAAAAATAATGGTGAAATTCAGCGGATTAAGCATGTAATAAATGTAAATAATAGCTGCCGACGTTAGCCGTATGAAGTTACGGTGCAGGTAAATTTTAATGATGTAGTTCGTTTAGCGAACCTCGTTGCTTACTTTATTTGTTTTTACGCACCAACGTAAGCTGTTTTTTTTTATATTCATTGAATCCATCAGCCCGGATATGGCGGTATAGTTCCGGCAATAGTTTATTTACAGTTTGTTCGTTAACAGATTACGAAGAATTAAATTACGATTATAATGTCACCCGGGAAGCATTTTACATTTTATATTTTGTGCATACTACTAAGCCACAATTTAAAAAGTTATGCCCAGCAAGAAAAGATCTGGCATGATCCTAAGGCAAAACAGGTTGTTTTCGGAAACAAAAAGATCACCCTTACATTCAATTACAATAAGACAGCCAATATATCACAGCTAAGGATAAACGGGCTGCAGGTGCTGCAGGAAATTAATGGAATTTATTCAGCCATACGTACCAAAGACAACAAGTATTCAACCTTACACCTTGCATCTGATCCTGTGATCAGGGTTTTTGCAAACACGGTGATTGCTGATAACATAGTTTACGGTGATAAAGCGGTGGCTATTCGTGAAACCTGGACGTTCATTGTAAGCCCCGGGAATATCCGGTTTAAAATCACCAGAAATATGTCAAAAACAATTATTGCTGAAAAAATGGGATCACCAGTATTTGTTTTTAATGACATGAAGATATGGGACGGCGCTTACCAGGACTACGGTGGCCTTGCCTGGTTTTATCTTTTTAATAAAAGAAAGGACACATATGGTGTTTATAGTAATTCGTCTGATTTCTGGAATAGTAAAACTGGCAATGGACTTACTGTGAATGTTGAATCATCGGGTAAACAGGTGGTGATGGACTACAGCCGTGGAAATGATGATAAATTAGTTTATACTATTGGAACTTCATCTAAAGAAGTACTGCCCAGATTTGATAATGATACCAGGAGACGTCGCTTTTTAAGGGATACTACAGATGTATGGTCGCCAGTATTAATATCCGCCGGTAAAAGTGAACAAACCCTAACGCTGTCTGATTTTGACTTTGAAAAAAAATACGGCCGGGGTAAAATGTTGGGCATTAACCAGCATCAGGTTAGCGCCGTTTTAAACACCATTGCGCGTATTGGAGTGATTGGCAAAAAGCACTTTGGGGGGAATAGCTGGCATACACCGTATGGACCCATTTGCCTGCATGAACAATATATTGCTCAGATGGGCCTTGGAATTAATGATCCTAAGTATAATACAGGCTACCAGGAATGTTTGGATTATTATCGTGAAAATGCCATAAGGCCAGATGGAAGAGTGTGGCCACGTTGGGCATACAGTAACGAAGATGCAATGCCCAATGCTTTTACCAGTAAAGGATTTTATGAGGCTCAATGGGGATACCTGCTCGATTCCAACCCGGATTATGTAATAAATGTATCGGAGTTATATGATCAGAATGGTAACATGGAATGGGTAAAAACGCATCAGGAATCTTGTGAACAAGCGTTGGACTGGATACTGAGCAGGGACAGCAACAACAATGGACTTGTGGAGATGATGAATGATAGCCATTTACAAAAAAGAGGAAGTGACTGGATAGATATTATCTGGGCAGCTTATGAAAATGCGTTTGTAAATGCTAAGCTATTCCATGCACTCATCTTGTGGGCTGATATTGAAAAACAGTTAGGCAGTACTCAAAAAGAAAGGCAGTATAAGGCATTTGCAGAAAAATTGAAAAGCAGTTTCAATAAGCCAACCACTGCAGGTGGCTTTTGGGAAGAGGAGAAGCGATGTTATATTCACTGGAGAGACAAGGATGGCTCTGTTCATGGCAATAACATGGTAACACCTGTTAACTTTATGGCCATTGCCTACGGGATCTGTGATGACAAAGACAGGGCAGGTAAGATACTGGAAGATATAGAGATTCAGATGCAAAAGGAAAGCCTGTTCTTTTGGCCGATCTGTTTGTACAGTTACGCACCAGGAGAGGGTAATGATTGGCAATTCCCTTTTCCAAACTATGAGAACGGGGATATTTTTTTATCATGGGGCGCAGTGGCTGTGAGCGCCTATGCATCGTATAAACCGGAGATTGCCTTAAAATATATTAGAAATGTTTTAGATCGGTATGCCCAGGATGGTTTAGCTTTTCAACGGTATGGTCGTGCAAAGCAGGATGGATTAGGTGACGATATCCTTTCAGGAAATAGCCTTGCTGTAGTTGGATTATATCAGGCTGTTTTTGGAATTAATCCGAAACATAACCGGTTTTACCTGGCGCCGCATATCACCAATGATCTGGCTGGCACCCAATTAAGATATAATTACAGGGGCCGGCAATTAATTATTGATCTGGGTGGGAACAGATATTCGGTATCTGATAATCATTTTAAAATATCCGGCAAAGGTGATTTCGGTTTTTATGATAATAATAATGAATTACTGTATTTTAAAGGCAATTCCGATCAAGCCTCGCTTCAGGTAAAAGTTTCGTCAAAAGAGCCATTTTCAATCGATATTGTAAAATGGGAAGCTGATGAAATGATTTACACACAAACGTATGGGGGGGCTAATCAGAAGAAAGTAATATACCAAATCAATCATCTTATTCCTTTTACCACTTACTTAGTAACTGTAAATAAAAATCGTCGTCAAATAAAGGCTGATAAACAAGGGAAGTTGTTGTTTGAACAAAAAGGAAGTAAAAATCTTCTTGAGATTGTGGTGGAATTGGCAGCAACGCGTCCCTTTCTAAAAGCAACTCGTTTAAAAAAAGGAGCCAGGTCATGATTTTTTTGGTTTCCGATAGATTGGCAGCATACCTAAAAACTACAAAACAATTCAATTCCGGCAAACGGTTTTTTGAGCAAATAATGTGTAGGATAACTCACATCGAGGTTCATTGTTCTGTTTGAGATATAAAATGACAAATAGTATTCCTTCATGGGGCAACATTTCACCCACACCTTTAAAAAAGGGTATGTATAAAAAGATGTTCTTTCATCTCCGGCCGCTACACCAAACCTTTTATCTACCTGCGCAGAAATAATATTAATATCGTAGTTTATGCCTACCTGTAGTTTTTTGATTACCTCGTAATTAAATTCCCCTACAGAGGTAACCGCCCAAATACTTCGATCGCCATATTCAGTAAAAACCGCCCATTGACTAAAGGGTGTTTCAAACTTACGCAATGGATATAAGTACTGACCGGTTGTATTGGCATACATGGCCTCTTCATTTTTAACAGAATCGCGGTACCGGAATTTACCGTCATAATTGGTAAAATTATAGGTATGCCCGTAATACCTGAACTCGGTTTTATTCACCGCATACCACTTTTTTTGTTTGATCTCTTTTTGCACACCAGCCACCAGGGCTGTTTGCCGGTCGAGTCCCTTGTATATGTAATAATCATAGTACTGAGGTTTATAACTGATCTCTGCAAAGAGTCCCCATCCATTTTCATACTTCACATGGCCAAAAATGCTCCAATAAGAAGTGGGTGGCGCCGACGTATAAGGCGAGGTAGCCAGCATCCATGAAGCTCCGACAATTGCAGAATCATTTTTCAACTTTTGTTCGAGCGACAACGAATGCAGATCATCTATCATTAATCCAATGGCGTTCACGAGGTCGCCATAAATAGTGTACGCTAATTGTGTATTATTGTAACGGAATTTAACCTGTGTTCCCTGCAGGTCGATATTATAGATCATCAAACCTTCATCGAGCTTTTCGTTGAGGAACTGACCCATTTTACCATTGATAACAAGATGGTGTTTGCCGATGTGCACCGTATCCTTTGCCTTGATTTCAATAACCGGAAACAGCACCGTATTATTTTTATTGAATGTTCCATAGGAAAAGCCCCTGTATTCGCCATACAGATCGGCATTTACCTGCAGCTTGTCGCTCACCACCGTACGGGTTTTTAATACCCCGTAAAAAGCGCCATGCACCAGAGGGTTATCGGTAATGGTATCGAAGCTAACCGGCAGGCCGCTTTGTGACCTTCGCGTTTGCATTATTGTGTAGGGCATGCTTACCAGGCTGTTTAAACTATACAACTGTTGCTGCGCCCTGCTTTCAAAGCTGGCATGGAATTGTATTTTTTTCCTGATCGAATCCTGGCTATAGGAGAAATATGAAGAAAATAAAAGGAATAGAAAAACTAACGTAAAAGTACATTTCATGATGGTTGGTTTAATGAATGAATGGTTGCAGTAAAAATACCGGCCAGAACTGATTGCCAATCGTTAAAACTTAGGTAGCGCAGGCTGTACGGCCACATGTCAAAACATCTTAACTTTATTTTAAAGAACCTGCCATGAATAAAGGTCACCTGGGCCGGCTTTACCTTACAACGACTTCAAAAAAGCCAGGAACCCGATGATACGCAGTTACAAAAAAACCAAAGGATTTATGAAAGAAGGAAAAATAGACGCCATAACAGGAACCTTCAAAAATATGATAATTGGCGCCTTGTTAACGGACATCAATTGCAAAAAAGAAGACAACCGGCCGACACCGTTTTGTACTACCATGCCAGTCATTAGCTCCTGCAAGGTTCTTAATTTTGCAAGGGGTGCTTGCAAAATTGGAAAATGAGGGATGATTAATAATTCGAAACAAATGCAATCTGCTTCCCATCGGGCGACCAGGATGGTACGTTAATGGTGCCCTGCCCGCCATAGAGATAAGCAATAACACGCGGGGCGCCCACAGTAGTCAGCGGCATCAATCGCAACAACACCCGTTTATAAAAAGGATGATCGGCCGGATCGATACCGGGAGGGAATGAGATCATGACCATCCATTTTCCATCGGGAGAAATATGCGGGAACCAGTTATTGTATTCATCAAAAGTTATTTGTTCTTTCCCCGATCCATCCGGTTTCATGCGCCAGATCTGCATCGTTCCTGTAATATTGGTATTGTAATAAATATACTTGCCGTCGGGTGCGTATTCCGGTCCGTCAGCAAGCCCGGTCGTATTGGTGGTGAGTGGAATTTCCGCACCGCCATTCACATTCATTTTATAAAGATTAAATACCCCGCTATCGCGCTGCGCCACATAAATCACCTCTTTATTGTTGGGCGCCCAGCTATGCCAGTACGAAGGTGTTTTGGGCGTCAATAGTTTTGGCGTGCCGCCTGCCAATGGCATAACGTAAACAGTGGAACCGCCACCGGGCAAACCGGTGCGGTGATGACTAACCGCCAACAGCTTCCCATCAAACGAAATGCCATGGTCATTGTTTAACCGATCCAGATCGCCAACGGCAAACTTTTCAGGCGTGCCGCCTTCTACCGGGATCGTATACATCGATCCTTCTGCATTGAACAACAGTTTTTTTCCACCGGGCATATAGTTAGGCGCTTCAAAACGACCGGTTGATTCATGAATGATCTTTCTGCGTCCGTCCACAACATCCATTACTTCCAGGCGGCTTTTTATAAACCCCTGCCGATATGCATTATAATCTTCCGCAACCGGCTTGTCGATGCGTACATTCCATACGCGTGCCTCTTCCACAACATCCGTATCATGCGAACAAATAAATAAACCAGCCAGGGTCGAATCCGGCATCTCCGGCATTTCTTTAACACCTACTATTTGCAGCGGTTCGCCCGGGTGTGCTACCCGCATAATGAACTTATTGCCGCTTCGTTCCAGTTGTATCACCTCAAAGCTTCGTTTTGAAAAAAACAATTCATCTTCAGGGTCCCGCATATAGGCGCCACGCAAAGGACGCCACTGCAATACGGTTAATCCATCGCCGTGCGATACAGCACTCATATGAATAGCCTCCGCATCAGTTGCAGCCCGAACCATCCAGCCAATTTTACGATGAAGATTTGACCCCTTCCCAACAAATTCAAAGTTGGCGGTGAGTATAAAATCACCTTTTATCTTTTTATAGGCGTATTGAAATTCATCACGGTTAAACCAGATATTATACCCGGCACCTTTCAATGTGTAGGTTTGCGAACCGGCATCGTATTGAACGGAACCGCGTTTTTTGGGATTGCCAACATCTGATTGATAGTCGAAAACACCGGTAGTTTGGGGTTGTGCCAGCAAAGCCGTTTGCAGTGAGAATAGGAAAAGAAATGATAACACCTTCATATAATTATGATTAAAATAATTACAGGGATTGTTTGAATGCTCGTACTGAAGATACTATAATGACATACCTTATTCCATTACAGGGAGGTAACCGGTTAAGAAACCATTATACGCGGTTAAAAAAGTGTTACCTAAAAATAAGGGTTACCTTTTATAAAATTGTAACTTATGGTAAATAAACTTTTATGAAAGGATTGCTTGTCCTGTTGTTGCCTGCCCTACTACCAATAGTGGCGCTTTCCCAAACCACGCATACCGACCACAAAACACTCACCATAGGATCACCCGCCCCTGACTTCAAATTGCCTGGTGCAGATGGCAAAACCTATAGTTTGTCGTCCTTTAAAAATGCAGCGGTGCTGGTGATTGTATTTACCTGCAACCATTGCCCTACGGCCCAGGCCTATGAAGACAGGATCATTCAGCTTACCAAAGACTATAGCGCCAAAAGCGTAGCAGTAGTAGCGATCAGCCCGAATGATCCCAAATCGGTGCGACTGGATGAATTAGGATATTCCGACCTGAGTGACTCTTTTGAAGAAATGAAAGCCCGGGCGAAGCAAAAGCATTATAACTTTCCTTATTTATACGACGGTGATGCACAGGCTACCGCCATAGCATATGGCCCCGTGGCCACGCCGCATGCTTTTATATTTGATAAAACACGCAAGCTCCGCTACCAGGGCCGGATAGATAATGTAGAGAAGCCAACCAAAACACCCACTGAACTCAATACCCGTGATGCTATAGAAGCTTTAATACAAGGCAAACCCGTTCCTGTTGAAACCACCAAAGTGTTTGGTTGTTCCGTTAAATGGGCGGAAAAAACATCCCTGGTAAAAAAGGGAAATGAAGAGTGGGCCAAAGAACCTGTAACCCTGAATACGATAGAAGAACCAGCCCTTAGGGAATTGCTGAAGAATAATTCTGATAAACTGCGGCTGATCAATATCTGGGCAACCTGGTGTGGTCCCTGCGTTACCGAGTTTCCGGAATTTATTTCCATCAACCGGATGTACCGGCGGCGCGATTTTGAATTCATCAGCATCAGCGCCGATGATCCCACCAAAAAAGAAAAAGTGTTGAAATTCCTACAACAGCAGCAGGCATCCAATATCAATTACCTGTTTGCATCAGATGATAAATACAAACTCATTGAAGCGGTTGATCCCGCCTGGCAGGGCGCCTTACCCTATACCATTCTTGTAGAGCCCGGTGGCAAGATCGTATATGGCAAACAGGGACCGATTGATGCCGCCGAAATAAAAAAAATGATCGTGGATCATAAGCTTATCGGAAGGTTCTACTAACAGAGAACCATATTCCTAATTGTAATTCACTTCGCAACATAATACCGGTTACAAACGAAAGGCTTTCCCATATATTGAACCTGCAGTTTAATGTAATAAGCTGAAAAACCGGGACCAAGACACATACCATATTGGCAACGAATTTTACTTAAATAGGTATCGGATAGGTTATTTATTGTAACAAGCGCGGGAAATTGTTCCAAACTATCCGTTTGCTTATCCCAATCAGACCAGCCTATCGTATTCATTACTTTAATAAAATCCCTGGCATCTTCCTTATTCAGGTCCAGGGAATCAGTCATTTTTTTTGCTAACTGTTCGGTTAAAGCCATAAACTGTTTTGCCTGTATGGAATCAATTATTGGTTCATTAAGCTTGAAAAAGCCGTTCTTACAAGGCAATGGTTTTCTTTTATCACAGGTATCCTTTTTTTGAGGCGTTGCCTGCTGTGAAAATGAACTATAAAAAATACCAATAAACAGGATGGTCACTATAACTTTCATTGTCAATTAGCTTTTAATTTGAAGCGTTTATTTACTGACCGGACTTTCATTGCTCACTTACACATACAAATATCCGTTTTTAGTAATAGATATATTGGATAAGGTATGACTTTTTACCAGGGAACATACTCAACAGGTCAACACGCATATGCGTATTTCACCATTTTGCTTTTTAAACAACCTGCTTATTGGCAGACCTTACTAATCAGCTAAATATTTCAGCACGAATTAATAGTTTTGATGACCTGTAAAGCGAATCATACCACCTGCAATACAGTATAATATCCAATTCTGATTTTTGCTATTTGTTAACCGGAATGGGTATGCTAATTTGTGAGGCAATCGCTTACCCTTTAACTATCCGTTCCTATGAAATATATTCATGGCTTAGTCCTGTTTTTGATTGCCGTCTGCGTTTACAGCAGCACATCGGCACAATGTATCGGCGGTTGCCCGGCAGGGTCTATTACCACAATGCCAACCGGGTCCGCCACCCTTGCAACCGGCACTACGTATTGTGTTTCTACCACTACTAATTTAAGCACCAGCAATTATACCGTCGATGGTACACTGGTTATACAAGCCGGAACGGTAACAGTGGGCAATGTAACGCTTAATAAGACCGGTGTGATACGGGTAAAATTCGGTGCCAAACTGGTGATCACCGGCACATTTACTGGCAACAGCACAGCACCCGTTTCTTCGATCGATAATGTAGTGGTATGCAATGGCGGGTTCCTCGACATCATCGGTTCCTTCTCGCAGGGACAAATAAATATCGCCATCAATGATTTTGGAGTGATGAAAGTAACCGGGGCATGGACGGCCGGCGCGTCAGGTTCTTCTGTTAAAATAGGGAATGGGTCGCTGATTGAATTATGTTCTTCTTTTAACCTGAATAAAGACGGGTTCTTTACCGAAACCAGTACCGGCATTTCTTACCTGGTGGTGCATGCGGCCATGATACAAAGTGTCGTCAACGGGTGGTTGTCGGCCTCGCAAAACGCTTCGCACATCAAATGGACCACAGATGCGCCAGCGGCTTTTGTTTCGCATCCTGCTGCATTTACCTGTAGCGCCTGCGGCAACTATAACCTGGCGCCTACGGGCACCACTTCCGCCTGCGGTTCGGCAGCCAATGCTCAAAATAATACCGTATTACTGGTACCCGATAAACAACCGGTTTCGCGGCCAACAGAAAATACAAACATGAAGGAGGTTGCCATTTATCCCAACCCCGCCAACAAATATATTTTCCTGCAATTACCAAAAGGTCATACCTATACAACAATAACTGTATTTAGCCAGTCAGGGCAACGGGTGCAATACACAACAATAAAAGCTGGTAACGAACCAAACCGGTATGAGCTGCCAACACACCTGCCCCGGGGGCTGTATCTTATACAACTCTTAGGAAAAAAAGAAACTTTGACAATACGAATGATGAAAGAATAAGTTTATAAGTTATTGAGTTAGTAAGTTATTCAGTACTCAATAACTTACTAACTCAATAACTGAATAACTAACGAACTTATGAACTTTTCTAATATCTTCTACCCCCCTGCTCCCTGCCACCACGATCGCGGCCGGGGAACATACCTTTGCCAAAACTCTTGAAGTTATACATAAAGCTAACGAGAAAGAATCGTTGCAGTACCTGGGTGTACGTATCATCGATATAAGTTTCCCCTGCTGTGCGAACAATGCTTTTATTCTGATTCAACAGGTCAACTCCACTGATGCGCAATTCAGCGTTTTGCTTTTTGAACAGCAGACAGGAAACATAGGCATTCCACAAAGGAATGGACTGATTGAAACCATCGGCGCGTCCGGTATTCACATAGAAATCAAAATCGTTATTGATCATGATTCGCTTGAGGATGGTGTAGGTTACATCTATCGAATAGTGTTGATCAAAATATTTATAGTTCTGGGCCTTGTTCAGGCTGTACTTTGCATCATTATAATTAAAGTTGGCATTTGCCTGCAGATCGAGTTTGTCCTGAATAAAATAGTTAAACGAAACGCGCTCTCCCAATCCATTGGTATAGTTGAATCGAATAGTGTCCTGCAACTTGCTCACATCGCGGTTGTACCGCGCAGATGTAGTAAGGCTCAGGTTTACAGGGCTTCGGCGGCCGGTTGTTACTTTCTTCAACGGAATGCCAATGGTCCCTGACATACTATAATTCTGTGCGCCATTCAGGTTCTCAGGCCTTGTTAATAACACGCCCTCTTCCAGCTTGCTGGTGCTGTTCACGATCTTGTTACTTATAAAATTGGCGCCTGCATTGATATTCAGGTATAGGAAATTAGTAAGATTGAACGTGCTGTAATTGATTGTTACATTATGGGTAAACTCCTGCTTCAGATCAGGATTACCGGTGCGAATATTCAACCGGTTGCTCACATCCTGTACATCCTGCAACTGGCTAATGCTCGGGGCACGTGTGCTACCGCGATAATTAAAGCGCAGGTTCTTGCGGGGTTTCGGGTTAAAATTAAAAGAAGCGTTCGGGAAGAAATTGGTGTAAGTCTGCCGCATCGTACTGTCCTTACCCGTAACAGCCCGGTTGCTCAGGTTTTCCAGCGAAGCAAAATTCACCGCTCCGCCAAACTGGTAATCATACTTCTGCCGCTTGATCCGGATATTGGTACCCAGCCTGCTGGCTGTGAATAAATTCTCAAAGTACTGGGTTAGCGGTTTATTGATACTGTCGTACTCCTTTGTAACACCATTATAATCATATGTATCGCGGTCACTATTGCTTTTATTGATGGTATATGCATAGTTTAATTCCCATACCATGCTTGAATCAAGCATTTCTGTAACCGACGTACTAACGGTATTATTAAAAGAACGGGTAAGCTGGTCGTTGCGCTGGTCGCGGTTATCAAAACGGGTTTCTACATTATTTGAATCATAAAAATGATAGGGCGAGTAATTGAACCCATGACCATTACTGTTATTCAACGCCGTATTCCAGCCCAGGGTGAACGTACGGCCAGGCTTATGAAAGCGGTGCCGGAACAAAAGGTCATTCGTAAAGTTCTGCCCATCCCGCTTGCTGGAGCTATGACTTTCACCTTCAATGGCTTTATAATCCAGCCTGGGATTGGTGGCCCGGGTAACCAATGAATTATCGCTCGACGAACTGCCCTGTTGCAAATTGAACGTTGGCGTTATCAGCAATGAATTCATGCTGTCGATCAGGTATTCCAACCTAAACCCAAGCCGGTGATTGATATTGATGTTTTTGCTACTGGAAACAGCATTGGCATAAGCTACGGAGTCATTCGAAAAAAGGTTCTGCCGGTAACTCTCACTGTAATTACCATTATTAGTTTGTGAAACAAAATAGCTGCCGCTGAAATCCACCTTATGGCCCCATTCATCACGGTAATTGATACCTGTACTCCACGATTTGGTATTGCCATTGCTGGCAGCAGGCGCATTTGCGCCGCCCCCACGTCCACCGCGACCGCCACCCCCTCCACGATTACCGCCTCCACCACCCATACCGCCCATAGCGGTTATCAGATCGTTGTTGGTAAATCCCAGGCGGTTAATGTTATTGGCGCCGCCAAGTATAGATACCTGGCGTTGATTATTAAATACATTGAGCGAAGCACTGCCTTCATACCTGTCGCTGGTGCCAATGGATGCACTGGTACGACCGAATATTCCTTTCTTACGATCTTTCTTCAATTTGATATTGATCGTACGCTTGCGGCTGCCATCATCTATCTTGGTGAACTTGGCCTGGTCGCTCATATCATCAAACACCTGCACCGCTTCTACCATTTCCGATGAAAGGTTCTTGGTTGCCAGCTTCGGGTCATTGAGGAAAAACTCTTTTCCATCAACATATATCTTCGTGATCTCTTCACCTTGCGAAGTGATATTGCCTTCTTTATCAACTTCCACGCCCGGCAATTTTTTCAGCAGGTCTTCTACCGTGGCATTGGGTTTCGTCTTGAATGAACTTGCCCTGAACTCGATGGTATCTTTCTTCACCGTTATCGGCGGCGCCTGTACTACTACACTACCAAGCATGTTAGTATCGAGCGACATGAACACCGTATCGAGGTTAAGCGTAAATTGTGTTTGGGTAATTTCGAGGTCCTTTTTGTAAGGGCTATAACCGGTATACGTGACACCAAGCACATAATTGCCTTTACCAAGATTCTTAATTTCGAATAATCCTGTTTTATCAACTACTGCAAAACCTACCGCGGCAGAATCAACAGGATTAATAATAGTAACTGTAGCATCAGGCAACGGAAGCCGGTTCATGGCATCCACTACCTTACCGCTTATTTTATTTTGAGCAGTAACAAACCGGGCTGTAAATAATAACAGGATCAAAAGGGTAACTATCCGCATGAAATGTTTCTTCTTTTTGGTTAACTCTCAATTTCTGATTTCGAGATTTAGAGATTTTGTGATTTCCCCAGGTTTGAAGTTGTCGACAAATCTCAAAATTTAATAATTTCGAAATCTCAAAATCTCCCGCCGGTTCAAGACGGTGGGTAATTTGAAAAAGTGGCACGACATTAAAAAAATATTAGAATATCATTAGCGGGCCAGCGTAACACTCATTAGCCCAATGACCACATCGTTGGCGAAAGTATGCAGGCTCACTGATTGGAGCTCTTTATTGTGGTCGAGCGGCATATCCAGTATAGTAGCGGCGCCGCCATCAATGGCCTTGTTGGAAAAGCCTTTTATCGTAGTATATTCTGCAGCAGTGGTATATACTTTGCCCGTTTTGAGATGTAACCGAAGCGGGCGGGGTGCATCAGTTGTAAAACCAACGCTATCAATAAAATAATCCTGTTCAATGGGCCACCAGTTTTGCGGATTGGTCAATATTAGTGTATCAATTGACCCATCCTTGTAATGTACCCGCAATTCTCCATTTACCAACCTTGTTTGCATGGGGTTCGTTGAACCAGCTAATAAATAATAAATATGTTTAGCATGTCCGGTTAAAGGCACTACCGCAGAATCCCGGTAATTATCCCATTTTGACGTGAACAGAATGTTCTTTGCCAGGGTATCAGTTGGTGTTGCAAACGGTATATGTTGCGGTAACACAAATTCATTATTGATAGCCGCCTTGCGTAAACCCGCATCATCAATAACCGGCTGTATCAGCGGATAACACCAGTTACCAATGCCCTGTACCGGCAATTGTAAGGTGGTTGATTGTGGACGCGGTGACAAATAACTTTGTTTGAAAATATTTGTCACCTTATCATTATAATATCCTGAGAGATCGATCTTTTCAAATTTGCTTGCGGTACTGGCCTGTATATTCCAGTTCAACATACTTGTATCTGTATGCGACCGGCCTTCATCCCATTCAACCCAAATGTGGTTACTACCAGGCACAAGATAAGCAGCAGGGACACTGATGTCCCCTGATATTGCATTGGCCGCTAATTGTATGGCTTGTTGCCAGGCAGTGGAGCCCCGATTAACGATTATGTTACCGTTTACTGCAGCGCCATTATTTTTTATACGGAACCGAATATGCTGATCATTGACTTCACTGGCCGGAATAATTTCAACCGGTCGCTTTACTTCAAAACATAACGGAAACCACCACACCATTTCACCCTGGCGTAACTGGATGAATGCTGTTTTACTCCCCCCTTCTCCCTGTATGGTTGACTGTACCTGGTTGCTGGTAAGCATGATATGCTGTAACACCTGTTGCGGATCGTAAATAGATTGAATAAAGCCAGCCGGGGTAACCGCTGTTAATTGAGCGCCCATAGCATATACGCTATCGTAGCGCATGGGTTGAATAACTGTACCGGCCCATTTAATGACGATCGTATATTGTTTTGCTTTGCCTGCGGCAATGTCAATCACCGGTTCGCCAACCGCTTCATTGATGCCCTGCCAGCTTACGGGTTGTCCATTTACCATCACCGATTCAATAGCATCCTTCCAGGCACGTACCTGTAAACGCAGGTTCATGGACCGCGGGAAAGAAGGTTTTAATACATATTGATCAACAGAAGCTGTTCGTTTAAAATCAAAAGTGATATCCGGCGTTTGCAAGGTGGCCATATTCCAGGCTGCAGGCCACCCTGGTTTTATGGTGAGTGTATCTTTCAACGCATCGGGTAAAATACCAAACAATCCTTCTGTTAATGACCGGGCGGCCATTCCAATGGGATCTGCAAAATCGCGGTACAATTCCCCGCGTATGGCATCATAATAAGAAAGTTGCTCAAACCCACCCGGGCTACTTGACAGGTACATACTTTCTACCAGGGCGCTTTTCCATAACCGGTAAGCATCTTCCTTACGGTTGCCTTGCCAGTATGCCAGGGCCGTATGTAAATTCTCGGCGAGCACCACGTTGTTTAATGACCAGGTGTAGGGTTGCCAGTTGGTAGTGGTTAATACAAAATGACCTGTATCACGTAATCCTTTTGCCATCACGCGAATATGCGGGATGAATTTATCTACATACCGTAAAGCCTGGTATGCTTTAAATCCATCGGGCAGTTTTTCATCAATGGCATGATAGATCGTCCATAACCCCGCAGCCGGATGTAGTAATTTTTCACCCAGGGCATCTTTATACTCAGCATACCAACCCAATTCGGGTATCCATAACTGGTTATTGACCGCATCGAATATTTTGGTTGCTTCGTTTTGGTACGGTGCAGGATCGTCGCCAACGATGGGCGCCAGTTGTGCCGCAACGCTGTTGGCCCGGTAATTATACGCCGAAGAATGCGTAACGCCACCGCCACTGTATTGCAGGGCATCGCTGGCCCAGATACAACAATAAGCATCGTACAAACCATCGTTATCTGCATCAAAATTCCTTTTCTCCCAGGCTAAATGCCGTTGTAATAACGGCCACTGTTGTTTTATATAAGATGAATCACCGGTATAATAAAAATGTGTTAACAGCTGATCAACGAACACGAGGTTCATATCATAATGATGCGGACGCATATCGCCATTGGGATTTCGGCAGATATAACCACTGCTGAACATAGAGGTACCCATTTTCTCCAGCTGCCGGGCCAGGTGCAATGCCGTATCAAATACTACCGGACCTGTTGCGGGTGTTGTTACCTGTGATAAAGCATAACTGCTGAAATGTATTCGGGCCCGGTCGTGCCAGCCAAGGGCATCAGCGACATAAGCGCCGCGCCACGCCGGCAATCGCATGCGCCAGGCAACAGCGCCATGTAAATAAGTAGGTGTTTCCCAAATACCATCGGCGGCAACACTGAGTGCACCGCCTAATGTATTGATCCAGGGATCGGGTGTTACCACCCTGATGCGACCCGCCAGTTTTTTACGTGCTGCCTCCGCTGCATTGAATGTTTGCGCTAAACCGGTGTACGCGATCGATAAAGAATCGGCAGGTTGTATTAAAAAATAAAAAGCGCCATTTACGACAGTCATTTTACCCGCAATAGCCGGTGTTACCGATACATTGCTTTGATATAATAAGAGGGGATTTTCCTGTAGAGTCGCATCCGTTAGGCGGATGACAGAAGCAGGAGGAACAATAGCCGATAAATGTTTTTGATTTTGATACCCTACATGAAAACTGTTTTTGGATATCGTGTATACATTGTCTTTGCAGTAATCGGGTTGCAGGTAGAACGATGATTCAGGATCAGCGCCGATATCGCCATCGCGGGAGAACTTCTTACCCGAAGCGCCACCGAATACCCAGCACAGTGCTGCTTTAGTAGTAACATTTACAAATTGGGTCTTAACGATCATACCCTCGGTATCGGCCAGGGCCAATACCGTAATAAGCATAGTACCATTTCCCAACAATGGATCTTTTACTTCGTACAACATGGAGCCAGGCCGGTAAGTGGCTTTCACTGACTTCGCCTCCGTAAGCCATTTGCTGTTATTACCTGCTATTAAACCAAATTTAAAATTGCCGCCCATACCCGGCATATATAATGCAAACTCGGGTAGATCGCCGGCTTCAACCCTGAACCCGGTATTGGTACCATACAAGGCGCGGTTAAAACGCAATTTTCCATTTACTGTAACAAAGTCTGTTCCTTCGGCACGATAATGCAGACTACGTTCCCTGGAAGTTTGTGGTTGTGTACTGGCAGCAGGAGATTGTCCATTGCCTGTTGCCGGTTGCTTATTAGCAACTGCCTGTTGCCCTTTGTTTATGGTCAACTGACTTTTGGCAGGAATGATGATTGAAAGAAAAACAATAAAGTAAAAAGACTTTTGGAACATCTTTATGGTACTCGTGCATCAATTACTTATTTGTAGACAATAGCCACAAGCTGCAAGCTGCATGCGGTGAAAGTTAGTGGTAAGTGTTAAGTAGTAAGCGCATTAGAATATTGGCCGTAGCCCTTCCCACTTCACTTTCCAGCTTCCGTCTTTGGGAAATCCGGGGTTCGCCACTTTGTTATTATCGTAACCGGCACACATCATGGCAACAGCACTCAACAAGCCTCCATTGCCGGGCAGGTAGATGGTCAATCTGTCGTCCTGGTAATTATGACCGTTCACCAGGTAGCGGTTTGTTTGTACCGGCATAAACAAAGCATCGATCGCTTTACCGGGCATTTGCAGGCGGGTAGCCGTCATCGCCATTAACGGAAAATCCCATCCCCAGGTAGTTTCCCATTTCCAAACCTTCAAAATATGGTTGTAAGTGTTTTTCATTATGGCCGTATCGAGCCGGTTGCTTGCAGGCAACGTACTATACGCCCCGAGCACGGCCGGATGATCGGTTAAATATCTTTCATTCGTGTAACAGTCAGGTGTGCTTTCGGTAGCGAGGTACACGCCATTGGCTTGCGGCAACGGCGCCAGATCTTTGAGAATGGCATCCCATTTTTTTTCACGCGGCAATCCCAACCGTTTGCGCCATTGCTGCGCAGTGTTCAATGCCCATTGCCAGTAGGCCAGTTCATAAGTTGGATTGAATGTAGTAACTGCATCAAAACATTCCTGCGCCGGTATCAGGCCTTTGCCCAGGTTATATCGCTTATGTACGGAATCATATGTTGGAAAGGAAGCCATAAAATCGGCCGTACCAAAGACCAGGTTTTTATACTTTTCCAATACCTGTCTGCTTTTTTTGGCACGGTAACTCAACTCCGCCATATAGATCAAATGCGGTTGTTGCCAAATGAGGAAGGCACCTACAGAAGAGGGCGCTTCTTCTCCGTCATGATCGGTCATCTTTTGCCAGCGTAACCCGGCGAAGCCCTGGCGTTTTGCAAGGGAACGCGCGCCATTTGCCACTTTGAAATACCAGTCCAGGCTTTTTTCCATTAACTCCGTTCTTCCCCACAAAGCAAAGTGAACGGCATGCCACCAATGCATTTCCAAATGCGGTTTTCCGAACCAACTGTTGAATGTTAAACCGGTTTCCTGTGGCGGGTAAGCAGATGCGCATTGTACTTTGGTAAGGTATTGCGATAATACAATCCTTCTTTCCAGTTCTTTCGCCTGTTCATTGGTGCTGGCGGAAAGGTCAATAGCGCCACCGCTTTTCCAGAATGACATCCACCGCGTACCGCTGTTATTTTTTGTTTCTGTAAATGAAGGAACCATGTTTTGCTTTATGGCTGGCACAAAACAAAAGGAAGCTTCAAACGTTGTTGCGCCAGCCGGCGGTTGTATTATACAATCGTGCTGATGGCGCATGGATACCGAAGCTGCTCTGGTTAAAGTGTATTGTACAAAATAGGTTGTGGTATCCAGGGTCCGTTGTATGGCGCCACCAAAAGTTGACGGCTTGTACAGCTCTGACTTGTGTTTGGTACTGTCGCCTTCAAAACTGCCTACATCTTTGAACTCGCCGTTCGGGTAAGGAAAATGCAACCGTATAGCGATGCGTTTTTCAGCCAACAGCGGCGAATTGATCTGTACGGCTATGGCATCCAGTTCCTGATGCGCATAGGTTGTTACAGTCACCGGTATATCTTCCACAGTAAACCGGCTTTCCAATTTGCCGGTCCACATGTCGAGTTGATGATCGATGTTTTGGATATCGGCAATTGTAGCAATGCTGCCATCCTTTTTGGTGATCTCTAGTCCTATATTACCGAGTTGTAAACGATGTGGATTCTGGCGGAAGTAGTCTACCGCCTTCCGGCTGCGTTCTGGTTCTTTTACCTGTACGGAATAAGTGATCTTCTTCCCTTCCAGGTTATATTCTTTCAGGGCTTCTTCGCGCCGGTAATTTTCTTTATTGGGAAAGCTATGCCAACCCCACTCCGACTGTGTTCCCAGCGGAACGCCTTTTTGATAGTAAGCCGGAAAGCTTTGCAGGCCGGTTACATCTGCCGTAAAGGCAAATTGTCCATTGCCAACGGTTAATGAAGCCAGCGAATCTGCTTTGCTGATATGTATGGTGTGCCTGCGTACGACTTCTTCGCGGTTGATGGCAACCGTTTGCGCCATGCTATTACTTACAGAAATACTGCCTGCTATTAACCAGATCCATTTTTTCATAATCGTGAATCGTAAATCGTGACTCTATCAACTTTATCAACCCTATCAACCTTTCAACTTGTTAACTTATCAACTAGCCACCTTAACAGCCTGCCTGGCCAGTAACACCCACTTGCCTTTTTGCTTTTGCCAAACCAGTAAAATATTCAGTTTTACATTACCGGGGTTTCCACCATCGTTGGTAGTGGCCGCTAATGCATGGCGAACAATAGCAGCATCACCTGCTATTGATATGGTTTGGTTGGTAAGTTCGATCGTTACGAAATCTGATTTACCCGAAGCGATGTTGTCAACGAAAGTGGCTTTATCTTCTACCTTGCCACTGCTGTGGCCATAACTTAACTGGTCGGCAGTTATATTTTGCAATCCTGCTTTATCGCCATCGATCATGGCTTTGCGAAGAAATTCAACGGCTGCGGTTACAGCGGTTTCATCTTTGCTTTGCGCTATGGCTGTATGCATAATTCCTGTTAACACGATCAGGTAAAATAATTTTTTATTCATATAACAATGGTTTGATGGTTTTACTTTAACGTCGTAATCGTTACCGGTCCTAACAAGCCCGATGTTTCAGGTTGCCATTTGGCAGTTGTGAATAATCCATTGGCGCCGCGGTTCTCCGCCATCTTTGCCGGGAAATTCACATTATAGAATTTCTTCCAGGGCACATTGCCTTTTTCCAAATCAATAATACGGTTGGTCATGCCATTGCTTACATTAACTTCCAGCACGTTATCGGCCTGCAGCGCACTGGCGGGTATGGTTACCTGGTAAACCGGTCCCAGCACGGTAGCGATGGGTTTACCATTGAGTACTACCTCTGCACTCCAGGCTACTTTACCAAGATCCAGTAAATAAGCCGGTGCGGCTCCCGCGGGTTTGGCAAAATGAGTACTGTATTGCGCTGTGCCCGAAAATACTTTTCCGCCCTGATCGGGTATTTCGGTCCAGGAACCCAATTTGGTAAGGGTTGTTGTTTTGGGTAAGTCAGGTCCACCCATCACAAATCGCAAGGTCCAGGGGCCTTTTATTTCACGCGACTGGCCATTTTTTGTATAATATGTATATGACTTGCCTTTTAATGTAAGGGTGGAAGTTTGCAATACACAGCTTTCGCCGGGTTGCAGTTGCACATATACTTCTGTTACCCCATTCACGACCCTTGTACGGGCTATGCCGCTTTGTTCCAGCATAGGATCGAATACAATGGCGCTGGCAGCCTTTCTGCCCAGGGGTACCCATTTGTCTACAGCAGCGTTGGAACTATTGCTGATAAAATAATAATTACCACCGCTTATATTCCGGCGTATGCATTGCAGTCCGGAACCATACATGGGTTCTGGGTAAACATTGCCTGCCTTTAATAATTCATTGATGTCGTCTCCTTTTAAAAACATGCCATTACCGGTACTTGCTTTTTGCAGTGAACCTTCTGCTACAAATTTCAATGCGGCTGTTATATCTGTAAACTGTTTCTGCCTTGTTTCCAACTGACCATAACCAGGTACACCGGTTGGCAGGTTTTTGTACACAATGATGCGGGCACCACTTTTTGCCAGCGCTACCAGTTTTTCCAACGTTGGCAATGGCAGGTATTTCGTATTGGCCAACACAATGGTACGGTAGGTTCCGCCCGGTGTTTGCAATAATGCACCGTTTGCTATTACTCCCTGCAATTGTTTATCAGAGATAAAATCAAAAGCATATCCTTTTTGCAGCATGTCTTCAGCCACCTTGTTAAAATCGGTCTGCTCAAATCCTTTCATACCATCGTAATGGTGCAACAGATCGCGACCGGGTTCTGAGTTATGATCGCTGAATGGAAAATATAACAGGATGTCATTATCAGGTTTACCGTTTTGCAGAAACGATTGGCAACGGGTCACATAACTATTCAGGGTGCCGAAATCTTTCCAGAATGGATGAATAGGTTGAAAGTGCACCGCTGCATAGAACAGCCATCCCGGCCAGGTGTCATTCATTGGCGTATAACTGGTGCCATGGTATACAATATGATTTACCCCACCGATGAAATATTTGTCGATCGCACTTTTTACATCTCCGAGGTTCGATTTGAAATGGTCATTCAACCAGGTGGCTGCTTCAGCAGAGGCCAGCGGCTTGCCTAAGATATGCGAAGCAGACACGGCAAATTTGAACCTGAGTAATTCAGTGCCTTCCGTTTCGGGTATATCAACAACACCATAACAGTCAAGAATATTGGCTGGTGAGCCGTGCGACTGGTTGCGTACGATCTTTCCTTTTGCCTGCGCCCATTGGTGCCAGGGAATGGTAAATTTTTCCAGCAACAGATCGGCAATCGTTTGCCGGTAATCGTACAACACGCGTAAGCCGGTTTCATCACGTTGTTTGGCCAGTAGTTGCGGTAAGTAAAATTTCAGATCGTATCCCCGGCGGCGTTTGAATTCATCAAAAAAACCGGGTGTATAATTGCTTTGTCCACGTGCATCATCTACTTCATAGGAATCGTTAAAGAAACCTCTTAACGGGCTCAGGTCATTACCAACAAAAGCGGTATCGAAACGACTGAGGTATTTTTTAAGGGCCGATTCAGAAAAATGGTCAATGGCATTGCCTTCGGCACCGGGCGCTGCACGTTCTACCATTTTACCATGCCAGCCCATAAACAGCGCGTAAACCGTCCAGTTACCCGCGGGTGCTTTCCAGTTTAAATTACCTTTTGCATCCACCTTATCGGTGAGGTCAATGTGCTGGCTATTGTCGCCATAAGCCATCACCACCTGTAAAGGCAGGTTCTTTTTATATTTCAACTGATCAATGGCCAGCGCCTGTAAGTTTTTGTTAGCATATACCGGATCAACCAGTTTACTGGCATCTTTTGTTTGAACCGCCTCTTTCAAAGCAGTTACAATAGCTACTCCCTGGGGATTATTCGGATATACATTTTCCAGGTTAAAGAGTGTGTTGCCAATGGCATCGAGGTAGGGTTGCTGTTCAAAGGCGATGGGCTCTTTGATGCTTTCGCCTGCTTTTACCGACCAGGTCTTGTACTCAAAATCTTTACACGCTTCTGCATCGCCGATCAACGGGCCGCCGCCAAAGGGCCAGCCGCTGCCCGTGGCCATATCGATTTGCATGTTCAATCGTTTGGCTTCCTGCAGCGTATGTGAGAACACCTGCATCCATTTGGGTGACAAATAATCTATAAACTGATCTTCATAACCGCCAACACCGTATATCGGCGTTATTTCCAAACCACCCAAACCAACTGCGGCATATTGTTGCATGTTGGCAGTAAGTCCTTTGGGATTGACCGCGCTACCAGGCCACCACCAGCGGGTCCATGGTTTGGTTACGGGCGTAACAGCCGGCCATTTGATTTGCGCCTGTCCATTGATCAATACAGAAACCAGGAGTGTAGAATAGATTATCCGTTTTATCATCAGGTTCTGGTGTTATTTTAAAGGTAAGAAAGCTGCAATATACAAGCTAAGGGCTTCAGCTGCAAGCCCAAAGGTGAATAAGGCTGCTACGTACCAGCCATTATCTGCTTTCTCCCTGCCTTTTTGAATGATTGCCTTAGTATCAGCAAATTAGCATATTATCACATTAGCATAATAACTAATTAGATCTTAACTGCATATACTGCTTCCTGTCCTTCAAAGTTGGCCCTGAAAATGATCCATTTTCCATCTGGTGAAAAATGTACGTTGGGTTCCAGCTTATAATTATGGTGTTTCATGTTCACCAGTTTCTCTGCTTTGAAATGGTCACCTTCCGGCCTGAACAAATAGATCCACATGCCATCCGGTGCTTTTGCCACCTGGGTGGGGTCGCCGCCATCACCGGCAAATAATTTCTGATCGGGTGAAATGGTGAAGTGAATACTCCATTCATCACGCTGCAAGTGATACTTTTTTTCTTCCAGCGTTTTTACGTTGGCGCCTGCTACATAAAAAGTGCTGCCCCGGGGCATTTGCAGATCGAACCAGATGTTTTTGCCATCGGGCGAGAACCACTCATGACCGGCGATCTCCATATCCATCGTACGCTTGTGCATAAGCCGTGCTTTCTCTTTTTCGGCATTACGCACATCGACGGTCCATATGCGGTCTACTTTGTGCCAGGGACCTTCATGACAAAACATTAATAAGTTTGGGTCGGTGGAAGAGAATTGTACGTGGTTTAACCAGGCGCTATCTGTAAACAGTGGGCGCAATTGTTTGCTATTTATATCTATAACAAACAGCGTACGGGGTAAACGGGCCTCGTAGATCTTTTGAAAGTAATCGTGCTTTGCCGGGTTATTTTTAAAAATTTCCTTTTCTGCATCGGTGCTCCGCGCACCAGCTAGCAAGGTTTCATCGGCATTGACGGTGGTTATACCTGCTTTAAAATCGGCAGGGAAAACAAATACCAGCTTTGTTGTTTTGCTATCTATATTGGTTACAAAAACGCTGTCTTTGATCTGGTAATAAACATTATGTCCTTTAGTGCTTACGATCTCGCCGGTCATGGGCGAACTTTGACGCGTAAGTTGTTCCAGTTTGCGGCTGGTAAGATCAACCGTGTACAGTTGTTTGCCATTGCTATCGGTACTATAAAAAACCATTTTATTACCCACGAAAGGGTTGTTGTGAAAATAAAAACTGGCATTATTACCGGGTTTGTTGGTCAGTCGTACAACGGTATGTTTTGTAGAAGCATCGATCCAGGTATCGGGCATTGGTTTCTGTGAGCCGGTTTCAAGAACCGGTTGCGCCGTGGCAGTAAGGGATATTATCGAAAATAAAGCAAACAATTGTTTTTTCATATAGTAGCAATATGGTGAATGGTCAATCGTCAATCGTCAATGGTCAATGGTGAATAGAACCCAACTGTGTGGGCTTCGAAAATAATAGCGAAGTTCAAAATTGAGACGCCCATTCACCATTCACCATTGACCATTCACCATTCACGATCAACGAGTAAATCAGAGTATTTCAACTCTAAGTTCTCAGAGAACCGTACGTGA
>CBIHPP010000041.1:0-5447 GCA_966212235.1 uncultured Niastella sp.
ATAAAACTCAAAGAACTAATTCGAAAAGTCTTTCATTTGTTCGTGACACCTAATATCCTGGGTTTTGTGTCAATTTACTATTAGTTGCTAAAGCTCTTGTGGGTATTGGGAAAATACGCCGATAAGTATCTGAATTGGTTTTAAATCCATACGTACTTTCATATTTGCCAAACCGTATCATATCGTTACGGCGCCAGCATTCCCAGGCAAACTCACGGCCCCTTTCAGCATACAGGTCATCCAGGGTAACTGAAGTCCATGCCGGTGAAGTGGTACGATTGCTACGGACATTATTTACCAGCGATAAAGCGGTTTGGCCATTGGTAGCAGTGCCTCCGCGCAGGATCGCTTCTGCTTTCATCAAAAGAATGTCGGAATAACGGAACAGCGGTACATCATTATTCTGGTTACGGGAAGAAGAATTGGCATCGGGTAAAAATTTAACATTCCTGATACCCATATTCCAGGCTATTTCATCGTCACCCAGGTCCATATTAGTAACACTCTGACGCAATTTAATGGCAGAGTCAATGAATAATTTATATCTGAATGAATCAGCACTACCACTTCCAGTTACAAACTGATTATATCCGCTTTTAGTTGTCAATATCTGAATAGTATCGCCATTTGGCCAGGTCTGATAACCAACTAACCATTGCTCCTTACGAACATCATTAGCATCATTAAAATTATCATTATAGAAAGCGGAAAGTGTTGCCCTTGGACCGCTGGGCTTGTTATTGGCAAATCCACTTCCGGAGGTAAGCCAGCTAGGCGACGCATTTTTTCCGCCTAACGTTATTCGACCATATGCATAGCCGCCGGGACTACTACCAGCATATCGGTATTTGACACCCACATTTCTATTCAGATCATAACGACCATGATATAACCATCCGGCGGTTGTGGAGGGATCAAATGGAATGGCAAATATAAACTCCTTAAAGGAAGGGCCATTATTTGGATAAAACATGCTTAAATAGGAGTTGCGTCCTTCAATGGCGAAATTTCCGGATTTAATCACGCTGTCGCATGCAGCAATACACTCATTGTTTTTAGCAGTACCAATATATTCCTGTGCATTCAAATATAATTTTGCCATTAAAGTAAAAGCCATCCATTTGGTAACTTTCCCATAAGTAGCAGTTCCGGTATTTGTTTTCAGTAATGGAACGGATGCTTTCAGCTCAGACTCCACATAACTAAATACCTGCGCACGGGTGGCTTTAGCCTGAACGCCGGGGCTGGGATAGATAGTATCTAAAGGTACATTGCCAAACATATCCAGCATTTCCCAATAAGCAAATGCTCTCAACGTTCTGATTTCTGCAAGAGCGACATTTTTAGCATCCCCATCAGGTGCAGTGTTGAAAGTAAAAATGGTTTGATTGCAAAGCCCTATCAGGCTCGATACATCTGACCAGGCCGTTCCGACCCAGCCATGATCTTTTGTCCAGGTATGCTTATGGAGGTCAATATATCCGGAGTTATCAAACCAGTTATTGCCATAAGCGGGCAGAATAGCTTCATCTGAACTTAACTCCTGCGTAAACCAGAAAGTAAGCGGATAATGACCCCGTAAATTGTTATAAATGTTACCAATAACAGACTGGAACTGCTCATCGTTTTTGGGAAATACGTCTGTCGTATACATCGAATTTGGAGTAGTCGTAACTTTATGGCAGGCGCTAAATGTAGCCGCGGCTCCCAGTACGATTAAGTATATACTCAAATATTTTTTCATAACTTATTTTTTTGATCGTTAAAAACCAACTGAAATACCTAACATCATAGTTCTGGTCTTGGGATAGAAATTATTATAATCAATCCCCAGCGACGCACCACCCTGATTGATCTCAGGGTCTATTCCTTTATATTTTGTTATTACAAAAAGGTTATTTACGGTAGCATATAACCGCAGTTGTTTAACGTATGGGCTAGTGAACTTGAAGCGATACCCCAGCGTGGCATTATCAAAACGAATATAGGAGCCGTCTTCCACATAGCGGGATGAATAGAAGCCATTTTTAGTATCGTTCCTTGCATCATCCATCGCATCTACGGTAATATTGGTAGCGCCGGCAGTATATACATAAGACAGATCGGCACGGGAGGCATTGAAAATTTTATTACCGAATACGCCCCGGATAAATACATTGAGATCGAAATTCTTATACCTGAAATTATTTACCCAGCCAAACATCATTTTTGGATGCGGGCTTCCCAACGGGTGGTAATCTGTTACCTGTGCGGGGTTGTCTGTATCAACACCTTTGCCTGTTAAAAACAAAGATTTACCCGCAGCATCTTTTCCGGTATACTTATAGGAGAAGAACTGACCTAAAGGACCGCCTACCGCAAAGATCTGCACAGTACTGCCTGTAGTTCCCGGGCCATCTATCTGTGTATAGCGAACAGAATCGGCATTTACACCGTATTGGGTAGGTCCTTTTAAATTCAGGATTTCGTTTTTATTGCTGGCCATGTTCATGCTGGTAGTCCAACCGAAATCTTTTGTATCAACAGCATTTACATTCACACTAAACTCAATACCCCTGTTTCTTAATTTACCCACATTCATGATTATAAAACCACTGGGATCTATGGTTGGGCTTACCGCATAGCCAAAGATCATACCGGTAGTCGTTTTTTCATACACGTCAATAGAACCTGATATCCTTCCCTTTAAGAAGCCATAATCAAGACCTATATTTTTGGTGGAAGTTATTTCCCATTTCAAATCGGGGTTATTGCCCTGCACACGACTGAATGAAGAGGCAAAAACACCATTATTATAATAAGTACCGGTTTTGTTGTACAATGACTGCGCAGAATAAGCTCCCAAACCAAAAGCATTACCTGTTTCACCATAGCTGGCTCTTAATTTCAATTCACTAAGTACCGCTACATCGCGCATAAAACCTTCCTGTGAAATGCGCCAGGCTACACCTACTGAAGGGAAATAACCCCATTCATTATTTTTTCCAAATACAGAGCTACCATCTCTTCTGACAGAAGCCTGTAACAAATACTTTTCGTTAAAATCATAATTGACCCTGGCAAAATCAGAAAGGAATTTGGTTTCCTGGTATATAGAACCGCCAAAATCCACACCAAATCCATTTACTATTTGATAGTTACCTAAACTAAGGTTATTGTAGCCGGAATAATCAGAAATAAAATTGGTTTGGCTGGCCTGTAATCCATCGTTACTTGTATTTTTTTGCCAGCTATAGCCCACCACCGCTTTTATATTATGCAGTCCAAAACGTTTAGCCCAGGTCAAATAAGACTCCATCGTTTTTGAAGTGCTTTGGTAATAACCTCTGTATGCCAAACCATTGGAATAAAAATTACGCAAACTGCGGGTACCACCAGGGTCTCCATTGGTATAAAAACTGCCGGTGTTATATTTTTGAGAGTAATAACTATTGTAATATTCACCATGCAACCAGGTACCTTTTTGATAAGCCAGATTCATATTATAGGTAAATCCAAAAGGCAGTTTGGCTTCCACGGTAAAAGCGCCTTGCAGTGATCCATATTTGGTATCATCCGTAGCATTTTTAATAAGCGACACCGGGTTATAATAGCCAGGGTTATTCAGGTTCTCAAAAAAAGTACCATCACTGTTATAAACCGGAGAGGTAGGATTCCATTTTACAGCCTGTAAAAAGATCAGGTTTTGCAAAGGCACATTGGATGATTTGCTGTTGCTGCTCATCACATTCAATCCGAACGTCAAATGATCATTCAGGGCATGATGCTCGGCAGAAACCCGGGCTATCACTCTTTCCAAACTACTTTGCAACATGATACCGTCCTTATCCAGATAGTTCAGGCTGGCGCTGTACGTACTTTTATCGGTACCACCGCTGAATGAGATATTATGATTATGAGAAACGGCATTATCTTTTTGAACGGCTTTCATCCAATCGGTATTGGCGCCTTTATCATCACCGGAGCTTATTGTGTAGTTATTTTTGCGGGAATATTCTCTTAATTGTGCGGTATCCATCAGGTTTAAACCGTTTGACACTGATTCAAAACCCACATAACCATTGTAATTAGTTTGTAATGCACCCTTCTTGCCTCTTTTGGTAGTAACCATAATTACCCCGTTACTGGCTTTATTACCATAAATAGCCGTTGCCGAAGCATCCTTCAACACATCGATGGAAGCGATATCATCCGGAGCAACCGAATTGATATCTCCGCCGGGAATTCCGTCTATTACATAGAAAGGACCTTGCGGACTATTAATAGTTGAAGCACCGCGCATGATCACCGCCGCAGGCCTGTTAGGGTCACCGCTGGCCGTAATGTTCAAGCCGGGCACTTTACCCTGCAGCAACTGGCCTACATCGCCGATAGCCCCTCTATTCAGGTCATCGGGTTTAACAGATGTGATAGCGCTCGCAAGGGTTTTGCGTGAGCCTTTACCATAACCTACTACAACTACATCAGTCATAGTGAGGGCTGATGTGCGCATGGTTACATCAAATGTTGTTTTACTTCCAACCAATACTTCCTGATCTTCGAGGGAAACTCCGCTAAATACCAATACATCGCCTGTTTGCGCAGGGATGTTGAATGAACCATTCGCCTTTGAAGTGGTAACAAGTTTCTTTCCTTTAATAGTTACCGAAACCCCAGCCATTGGGCGACCCGTTGAGTCTTTTACTATTCCGGTAATTTCCTGGGATTGTGCCAGCGTACAGAGTGGCAATAAGAAAAGCAGCAGCAATAGGCGTATACCCGCGCCTTTCGGGAGCGACCGACAGAGCAATGTCATAAACAAAAGTTTTAGGTTAAGTGTTAAATCCTTCTGGTTTTTTAAGTCATTAGAAAAGACTCTTTAGTTCATATGCATTATTCTAAAAAAACACAACTTACCTGATCTATTGTGTTTTAAATAGCATATACACGTGCTGATTCATAAACTACAGGTAACCACGTAGCTTAATTCTCATTTTTTATAAAACAAGGAATGGATAAAGTTTCGGGTGTGTTGTAACGTTTCTAAAATTTTATAGTAGATGGTAGATATTTTGCCACCAGGTCTTCATAATATGGTCGTAGTTGCTTCCAGTCTGGTGGTGTGGGACATTTTGAATACAGGTCGTATGGGTTGAATAACTTAACCCATTTCAACATTTCACGATCGTGATCATCTAACAGGTGTTCATAGGCGCCTTCGCGATGCCAGGCATAAAATGAGTGATATCGTAACATATATAAGCCTGGCTCAGGCAAATAATCTTTCAATATCTGGTATACATACTCATCGTGCCCCCATGACATGCTCACATTGCGCAATCCACACTTTGGCGCATATACACCTTGTTTAGTACTGTAAACGGGATCTGTATAATCTATATTGTTCTTAAAAAATTCTGGATATACAATTTTATCGGAGTAAGCGCAGCCAACAGGGAATGTGTCGC
>CBIHPP010000042.1:0-2524 GCA_966212235.1 uncultured Niastella sp.
ACATTTATATTCGGATTATGGAACCTGTTCAAAAACAAAAAAAGATTACCATAAAGTTCTTCCTCAACCGCTTGCTGGAGCCTGCCGCAGGCAATAAAGGCCAAGTATATTTCCCTTTATACATTCAGGTTACCTATAACCGGAAGAACATGCAGTTGAAGAGTAAGTATGGGTTATATTATTTGAATCTGGAAGAAGTAACGCCAGGGTTATTGGCTTTTGAAGAAAAGGCTTTACGTAAAGTGATCCAGTACGAAGCCAGCCAAACGCCAAACGATTACGAGTTGAAGGGGCTGAAGCACAAATACGAGATCTATTCCACTGCTATAATGGAAGCATTGGAAAATTACCTGAAGCCCAAATTGCGTTTGGCCATTCTCAAAACCAATGATGAATTAACCACTGTGTTGGACTTTCAACAGTCGCATGCTACCGTTGCCCGTTTGTATAAGGCTGCTCAACTATTGTTTGCCGGTTGGGAAAAGCATTTAACTATTAAGCTAAAAGAGGAATTGGTTGCTTATGAACATTACCGTAAGCTAATTCCGGAGCCTTACCTGACCTATACTTTTCCCACCCTGATTGATTGGCTGGATGGTTCCTATAAAAAAGAATTGGAGGCAACACTAAAAACGCATTATAAAAATAAACCTGAAATCATAAAAAGTGTTAAAGCGCTGATTGAAGCAGCAGTCAACGAAAAACTGAAGCAATTGGGCGCTTGATTTTTTTTAATAAATATGTTCTTATAAATCTAATACAGCAATAACAAGCCAATTTCTATGGAAAAAAAACGAACTGAATCCGGAGTTGTACGATTAATTAATCCTGAGCACAAACCTTTAACCAAAGAGAAACTATGTGAGCTCTCAGGATTGACCTTAAGTGATGAACAGGCACAAGAAACGGTTGATGCCATTCACTTATTTGCTAAATTGTTGTATGAGCTTATGCGGAAAAGCCCACCACCTTGCATTGATAATCAACAAATTGTATATTTGAATGGGAGCCAGAAACAGGCTGCCTGATATTATTGTCGTGATACATTTACCCTAATAAACCCCATCCATATGAGTTTAGACAAATTCTCCGGCTTCGGTCATCGTGCCAGCAAAGTCACCAAAATGGTTACCAGCGAAATGGTCGTTGCCTATACCCGCGTTTCCAGTAAAGAGCAGGCAGAGAAAAACATGTCGCTGCAAACCCAGCAAAAAGCCATACAGGAATGCGCCGACCGCAATAGCTGGAAGATACTCGAAAGTTTTGGCGGCACGTATGAATCTGCTAAATCCGATGGCAGAAAGGAGTTCCAGCGGATGCTGGATTTTATCAAAAAATACCAAGGCAAGGTCAGCCGCGTTTTGGTGTATTCGGTTGACCGTTTCAGTCGTACCGGCGGGGCGGCTATTAAACTGGCCCAGGACCTACGGGAGAAATATGGGGTAATCGTGTATGCCGTTACTCAACCTTCCGATACCACTAACTCAAGTGGCGTACTGCACCAAAATATCCAGTTGTTGTTTAGTGAGTATGACAACCAGCTTCGCAAAGAAAAGGCTGTCGCTGGTATGAAGCACAAGTTTCAGCAAGGGATTTGGGTAACCAGGGTACCGCAGGGCTACGATATTATTAAAATCAACGGAGAGCGGAAAATAGTGGTCAATGAAGTAGGTAAGAAACTGCGCAAAGCCTTTATCTGGAAATCTGAAGGCATGAAAAATGAAGAGATCATTGACCGGCTAAAGGCGATGGGCGTACCCATGTACAAGCAGCAGTTAACCAAAATATTTAAAAGGCCCTTCTATTGTGGCATCATCAATCACGGTCTGTTAGATGGTAAGGTAGTAGAAAGCACCCATGAAAAACTGATCAGCCAGGAGGTATTTTTAAAAGCGAACGGTATTCACCAGGCAAATCCCAGGTATGGCGTACCGCATAAAACCGAAAATGACTATTTACCACTGAAGGTGTTTGTTAAGTGTGACCAGTGTGGCCACCCCTTTACTGGTTATATAAGAACCAAGATCACCAAAAAAGAAAAGAAGGAGTTGGTATTCTACTACTATAAATGCCGCACCAAAGGCTGTAAATGCAATCGCAACACCAAAGAGCTACATCAGCTTTTCCAGGAGTTTTTAGGCCGTTACAGCATCAGGCAAGAATTGGTCAGTGCTTTACAGTATGAACTGGAACATTTGTTTTGCGAGCTTAATAAGGACAATGCAGAACAGGAAGTACTTTTGAAAGGCCAGCTTACCGAAGTAAAAAAGAAGCTATCGACCATCCTGGAAAAATTCCATGTGCTGGAAACGATCACTGAAGAGGTGTTTGATAGCTTTTACCAGAAGTACACCGAAGAAAAGGACGCCATCGAAAAAGGGCTGGAAGCTTGCTCGGGAGCGATGCGTATTTCGAACCTGCCGGTTTTCCTGGAAAATGCGATCAGCCTCAGCCGCAAACTCAATACGGTATGGACTTCCGGCGATATACAACTCAAAGAAGATCTGCAAAAACTGATATTTCC